>JBJMKA010000011.1:0-51940 GCA_045805985.1 Gaiellaceae bacterium
AAGGAGCGCAAGCTCACGCAGAAGAAGCGGGAGCTCGAGGAGCAGTGGCGCGAGCAGGACCAGACCGAGCAGCCGGAGATCGGCGAGGAAGAGATCGCCGACATCGTCTCGATGTGGACGGGCATCCCCGTGTTCAAGCTCACCGAAGCCGAGTCGCAGCGGCTCGTCAACATGGAGCAGGAGCTGCACAAGCGCGTCATCGGCCAGGACGCCGCGATCATCGCCGTCTCGAAGTCGATCCGCCGGGCGCGTGCCGGCATCAAGGACCCGAAGCGGCCGACCGGCTCGTTTATCTTCCTCGGCCCGTCAGGCGTCGGGAAGACCGAGCTCGCGCGCACGCTGGCCGAGTTCCTGTTCGCAGACGAGGACGCGATGATCCAGATCGACATGTCGGAGTACATGGAGAAGCACGCCGTGTCCCGCCTTGTCGGATCGCCCCCGGGCTACATCGGCTACGACGAAGGCGGCCAGCTCACCGAGGCCGTGCGCCGCAAGCCGTACTCGGTGATCCTCTTCGACGAGATCGAGAAGGCGCATCCGGACGTGTTCAACATCCTCCTGCAGATCCTCGAGGACGGGAAGCTGACCGACTCGCAGGGCCGCAAGGTGGACTTCCGGAACGTGATCGTGATCATGACGTCGAACATCGGCTCGGCGTCGATCTCGAAGAACGTCTCGCTGGGGTTCAACATGTCGAACGAGGACGGGCTGACCTACGACGACATGAAGAGCCGCGTGATGGGCGACCTGAAGAAGGTGTTCCGTCCCGAGCTCCTGAACCGCATCGACGAGATCATCGTCTTCCCGAAGCTGCAGAAGGAGGAGATCCTCCAGATCGTCGACCTGCTCATGAACCGCCTGCGCGTGCAGATGGCCGAGCACGAGGTGACGATCGAGCTGACGGACGAGGCGAAGGACCTGCTCGTCGAGAAGGGGTGGGACCCGGCGATGGGCGCCCGGCCGCTCCGCCGCGCGATCCAGCGGTACATCGAGGACCCGCTTGCCGACTACGTCCTCGGCCGCTCGCTCGAGCCCGGCTCGACGATCCTGGTCGCCCGCAAGAGTGACGAGGAAGTCGACATCACGGTCGTGCCTCCGGCGCCCCCCGAGGCGATCGGCGTCTCCGCCGCGCCCGACGCGCCGCCGGAAGACATCGCCGAGGTAACGGAATAACGAAAGGGCCGGCGCAAGCCGGCCCTTTCTATTCCACTCTCGTCACACTTCCGCGCGGCTTTCGTGCCTGTGTCTGACACCGGCCTTGGCCGTCGGGGACAATCGGTGCGGACCGTTGGAGCACCTGGGTTCAGGCCCGAAGCCGATGGCCGTATTCATCGTCGTCACACTTCCGCGCGCCTTTCGTGCCTGTGTCTGACACCGGCCATGCCACCTTTGGCCTCGTCAGCCGGTGAGACGGACGGTGTATTTCGTCGTCGGTCCCCCGACGACGCTGACGGTGCCGCGCGCGCCTTTGTACTTGCCGGTGCCGCTCGTGATCTTCGCGGTGAAGCTCGGTCCGCGCACGACGAAGCCGTTGGCGATCAGCGAACCGCCGGTGATCCATACCTGGCTGTCGCAGGTTGCGCCCACCACACACCGGATGCGGTCGTGGCCGACCCGCTTGCCGGCCTGGTAGACGATTCCGCCGAACGTGCGGATGTCGCCCGGGCTCTCGCCCTTGGCGCCCTTGTCGACGTACTGCTGGAAGGTCTGCTTCTCCGTCAGGTGAAGCGTAGTGCCGGACGCCGCGGCGACGCCGGGAGCCGCGAGGGCGGCGAGCACGATTGCGAGCTTCTTCATTGTGGCCTCCGTTCGATTTGCTGACCCACCCGACGGTACGAGCGAGCCGGCACCGCGTCATCGGCGCGGGGTCGCGATCCCGTCCGACTCGGGTCGCGCCTTCCTGCGACCTCGGATGGATGCGCGAGCGAGGGTCGTCGTCTACGGTCACCGCATGCGCGTCCCACGGATCGGTCCGCTGCGCGCGGAGGACCTTGCGCTCGCGAGCGTGCTGTTCGGCCTGGGACAGGCCGAGGCCTGGGTTCCCTTCCGGACAAGCCTCGGCCAGGGCTCGGCGACGATCGCCGCGCTGATGGGGGCCGCGATGACGCTGCCGCTGGTGGCGCGGCGCTCGCGGCCAGTCCTGGTTGCGCTCTTGGTTGCGCTGCCCGTACCCGTGGTCGGAGCCGTGACGCCCGTGCGCCTGCTCTTCTTCGCCGGGTTCCTCCCGCTCTTGATCGTCAGCTACACGCTCGCGTCGCGGGCAACGCCGCTTGCGACGCTCGCACTGCCCTTCGGCACGTTGCTCGTGGCCGAGGTAGAGGTGCCCGCCTTCCGCAAACCCGGCGAGATCGTCTTCGACTGGCTCTGGTTCAGCGTCGCAGCGGTCGTCGGGCTCGTGGTGCGACACCGCTCGCTGCGTGCGGAGCGCTCCGAGTCGCGTGTGGCGACGCTCGAGAGCGAGCGCGAGCTGGTGCTTCGCGCAGAGCGGGCGCGGATCGCACGGGAGCTGCACGATGTGATCGCACACTCGGTGAGCGTCATCGTCGTCCAGGCGGGCGCGGCCGAGCCCCTCGTCGAGGAGGATCCCGAGCAGGCGCGTGCAGCGCTCCGCTCGATCCGTTCGACCGCTGGTGAGGCGCTCGGCGAGATGCGCCGCCTGCTCGGCATCTTGCGCACGGCCGATGACGAGCTCGCGCTCGACCCCCAACCGAGCGTCGCACGGCTCGAACCGCTCCTCGGGCAGGCGCGCGCAGCCGGGCTCGACGTCGGTCTCGAAGTCGTCGGAGAGCCGCGCCCCCTGACGCCAGGTCTCGACCTTGCTGCGTACCGAATCGTCCAGGAAGCGCTCACCAACACCCGCAAGCACGGCGGCGCGTCGCGGGCCCGGATCGCTTTGCGGTATGGGCCGTCCGAGCTCGAGGTCGAGATTTCCGACGACGGCTCCGCCTCCGGCCCGAGTGGGGACGGTGGACACGGCGTCGTCGGGATGCGCGAGCGGGTTGCGCTCTACGGAGGGACGCTCGACGTCGGCGCGCGGGCCGGTGGCGGCTTCGTCGTTCGCGCGGTGCTGCCGACGTGATCCGGGTTCTGCTGGCCGACGACCAGGCACTCGTTCGCAGCGGGTTCCGCCTGATCCTCGAGCGCGACGAGGAGCTCGAGGTGGTCGGTGAGGCCGAGGACGGGCGTCAGGCTGTCGAGCTCGCGCGCGAAACCCGGCCGGACGTCGTCCTGATGGATGTGCGCATGCCCGAGCTCGACGGGATCGAGGCAACACGGTTGCTCCTCCGCGACCCGGCGTTTCCGGGCCGCGTGCTCGTGCTGACCACGTTCGATCTCGACGACTACCTGGTTGAAGCCTTCCGCGCGGGGGCGAGCGGCTTTCTGCTCAAAGACGTGTTGCCGGCCGATCTGCTCCACGCCGTGCGGGTCGTGAGTCGTGGCGAGGCGCTGCTCGCACCGGCGCTGACGCGCAGGTTGCTCGAGGAGCACGTCGAGCGCGCTCGCATCACCTCCGCCGATCGCGAGGATCCCTTCGGCGAGCTGACGGAGCGCGAGCTCGAGGTCGCGAATTCCATCGCGCGTGGCCTTTCGAATGCCGAGATCGGCGCGGAGCTCTATCTGAGCGAGGCAACCGTGAAGACGCATGTGACGCGTGTGCTTGCCAAGCTCGGCGTGCGCGACCGGGTGCAGATCGTGGTCGCCGCCTATGAGTGCGGTCTCGTCAGGCCCGGCGAGAGTCAGGCCTAGGGCGTGACGACGAAGGCGACCTCGTCGATCACGCACCAGCTCCAGTCCTCGCCGGGTTCGGCCGAGCGGAAGATGGGATGGTCGGCCTCGTGTGCGTGCTTGGTCGCGTGCTTATTTGGCGACGAGTCGCAGCAGCCGATCTTCCCGCACGTCATGCACATGCGCAGGTGCACCCAGCGGCCGCCGCTCGCCAGGCAATCCTCACAGCCTGCGATTTGCTCCGGGAGCTCCACGATCTCGATCCGGTCGGTGTGCGTGCAAACCGCGCTCATGCCGAAAGCGTAAACCACCGAAGACGGCCGGCAGAGCGAACTCGGAACTCCCCTCGGTGCCAGGCACCGACACAAGACTGTGACAAGTCATGCACAGGCCTTGCCGCGAGGGCTGGCGGTCCGCACAATGACCCTCACTCGGGTGGGATGCCCGCATCGGTGCCAGGCACCGAGGGAAGGCTGCGGCACAGGCGCCGCGTTACAACTGAGCGAACGAGCTGCGTCCAGATCCGGGTTCAGATCGGACGCGGGCGGAATCTGTTCGCGCCGCCATCGGCCGACGCC
Source organism: Gaiellaceae bacterium (assembly GCA_045805985.1). GTDB lineage: Bacteria > Actinomycetota > Thermoleophilia > Gaiellales > Gaiellaceae > PALSA-600. Next base: position 4,305 of record JBJMKA010000011.1, read on the forward strand.
GTCGTCCGCCGTACCGTGCGCGCGAACAGGTTCGGGGTCAGCTCTCGAGCTGCCAGACGTCGTCGCGGAGCAGTGGTACGACGGCGCCGCTGCGGGTGACCGCGTCGACCTCAACCTCAGGGCCGCCGACCATGAAGTCGGTGTGCACGTTCGAGACGTTGACGCCCTCGATCAGCCCGCCCTCGACGGTCTCGGCGTACGCGCCGCCGTAGGCCACATGACAGGTCGTGTTCTCGTCGAAGAGCGTGTCGAAGAAGGTCAGCCCCGTCTGGCCGATGCGCGACGTGCCGTCGACCAGCGCGATCTCGCCGAGATACGCGGCCGTGTCGTCCGTCTCGAGCTGGCCCTGGATCACGTCGGCGCCCTCCTCGGCCTTCACCTCGACGATGCGGCCACCCTCGAACCGAACCTCGAGGCCCTTGACGATCCGGCCATGGAGAACCAGTGGTCGCGTCGAGCGGACGAAGCCCTCGGTGCGCCGAAGGTCAGGCGTCGTGAAGACCTCCTCCGTCGGCATGTTCGCGACGTACGGAATGCCGCCCGCGGTGAGCGACTCGCAGCCCTGCCAGCGTGACTCGGGCAGCAGGCCGACGCGGAGGTCGGTGCCTGAACCCCTGAAGTGGATCGTGTCGACCTGAAGCTCATTGAGCGTCTTCGCGCGGCTGCCCAGCCGCGCAACATGCGCGCGCCACGCGGCCACAGGATCGTCCTCGTCCAAGCGCACGGTGAACTCGACGGCTTTCCAGAGCCGTTCGAGATCCGGCTCGCCGAACATCTGCTGCGCCCAGCCCGCGTTCGGGACGCCGATCACCGTCCAGTTGTTCAGCTGCTCGTTGACTTGCCGGTTGGATTCCTCCGCCAGCTCGAGCATGCGGGCCTTGCCGACCCGGTCGCCCGGCAGGTCGGCCAGGAGATTCGGCTCGGCGTCGCCGGTAAGGGCGATCACGGCCGCCCGCTCCTCACCGACCTGCACCGCTCGCTCGAGCAGCCAGGGCGGCGTCCACGAGAGCAACTCGTCGGCGGCGCCCTCGATCAGCGCGCGGCGGATGTGCTGATCGCTGTAGTAGACGTCCACGTAGGCGGCGCCGGCTTTGTACGCCTCCCGCGCGACCGCTCTTGCGACCGTGGCGTGATCGACCCGTGCGACCACGTCGACGAGCTGACCCGGTTGCACGTTCGCGCCGACGCGCACTGCAAGCTCCGCGTACCGGTCCTCGCGAGTTGTTTGCGACTCCGCCGAGCCCACGTCTGTCATTCGGGCAGCTGCCAGGTCTCGTCCCGGAGAATCGGGACAGCGGTGCCGTCCTTTGCCAGACCGTCGACCTCGAGCTCGGGCCGGCCGATCATGAAGTCCGTGTGCACGCTCGAGACGTTCATGCCCTCGCCCGGCTCGCCCTCGAACGTCTCGGGGATCCCGAAGCCGTACGCGATGTGGCAGGTTGCGTTCTCGTCGTAGAGCGTGTCGAAGAACGTGATGCCCGTCTTGCCGACGCGCGAGCTGCCGTCGACGAGCGCGAGCTCCCCGAAGTACGACGCGCCCTCGTCTCTCGAGGTCTCGCTGCGAACGAGCTCGGCACCGTGCTCGGCGTCGACGTTCACGATCCTCCCATCCTTCACCGTCAGCTCAAGTCCCTTGACGATGTCGCCGTGAAGCGCGAGCGGCAGGCTCGACGAAATCGTGCCCTCGGCGCGGCGACGGTCGGGCGTCGTGAAGATCTCCTCCGTCGGCATGTTGGGGACGTAGTCGCGCCCGCTCGCCGTGCGGAAGAGCGCCGACATCCAGCGGGCCGCTGCGAGGAGCCCGATCGTGAAGTCGGTGCCGGGACCGCGGTAGCGAAGAGCGTCGAACTGACGCTCGTTTAGGGTGGCTGCGCGACGCTCGAGCCGGGCCAGATGGTCGCGCCACGCGGCAACCGGGTCGGGCTCGTCGAGGCGCGTGCAGGACGCTACCGCCTCCCAGAGGCGCTCGACGTCCGGCTCGCCGAACATCTTGTTCGCCCAGCCGGCGTTCGGGTACGCGACCCCCGTCCAGTTGATCGCCCGCGCGACCATGTGGCCGCGCATGATCTCGGTCACCTCTCTCATCTGCGCCCTGCCGACGCGCTCGCCGTCGAGATCGCCGAGAAGCTCCGGCTCCGGGTCGCCCGTCGTCGCGATCAGTGCCGCGCCCTTCAGCGCTTTGGCACGAGTCTTCGTCCAGCCGGGCGTGTGGGTGAGTGCGTCGTCGGGACCGAGTCCGATCATCGCCTTGCGGATGTGCTGGTCGCGGTAGGTCACGTCGACATAGCGTGCACCCGCGGCGTAGGCCGCACGGGTCAGCGCGCGTGCGAGCGGTGCGTGCTCGATCTGCGACTGGATGAACACGTTCTGCCCCGCCTCGACGTTCGCGCCGACGCGCACCGCGAGCTCGGCGTAGCGCTCCAACCTCTCGTCCTGCTCCATGGCGCTAGACAATAGAGATCTCGATATCAGGTGTCGAGGGGGACATCGTCCCACGTCTCGCCTGCGCCGCACAGCCAGTTCAGCGCGTGGTGGCGCTCGACCGCGATCGAGAGCGCCTCGGCGTGCTGCTCGGGCTCGAGGTGGCGGTAGACCTTGCCGTAGGCCCGGAAGTCGCCGCGCACGGGCGCGGGCAGCACGCCCTGCTCGTACCCGCGCATCGCGGTGGCCGCAATCAGCTGGTCGAAGGTGGCGTACCGCTCGGGCAGCTCGAGCGCCCCCGCCGCCTGCAGGCTCGTCGTCCGGGCGCGCCAGTGCCAGAGCCGCGCCGAGTCGCGCTCCAGCTCGATCTCCTCGGCGTCGCGAAGGTCGGCCTCGTCGAGCTGCACCGCGGCTACCTCCTCGGCGTCGAACGGCTGGTCGTAGGCCGGCAGCTCCATGAGCTGCAGCGCCCAGAGGAGCGTGCCGAGCGCCTCGCCGCGCCAGATCGCGTCCACGACCGCGGGATCCTCACTCGGAAGCTTCGCGAGCGCCGCGCGCAGCTCGTCGCCCAGCGCCCGGCTGCGTTCGACCACCTCTCCCTGTGAGCGGAGCTTGCGGCGCGGCATCCCTGGGGAACTTAGCTCTCCAGGATCGCGTCGATCTCGGAGAGGGTCGCCGCGTCGAGCTCGATCCCCGAGGCAGAGGCGTTGTCGCGCACTTGTTCCGGGCGGGAGGCACCGACGATCGCCGAGGCGACGTTCTCCTCGCGCAGCACCCAGGCGAGCGCCAGCTGGGCCATCGTGATCCCGAGGCGGTCGGCTACCGGTACGAGGCGCTGCACCGTATCGAGCACGTCCTGCTCGAGCCAGTTGCTCATCATCCCGCCCATCTGCCGGCTCGTTGCGCGCGAGCCCTCGGGCGGCGGCGCGCCGGGCTTGTACTTGCCGGTGAGCGCGCCCTGGGCGAGCGGTGACCACACGATCTGCGAGATGCCGTTGGCCTTGCAGAGCGGGAAGACGTCCCGTTCCGGATCCCGGTGGAGCATCGAGTACTGCGGCTGTGAGGAAACGAACTTCGCGTAGCCCTGCTCGCGGCTCAGGTCGAGCGCGGCCTGGATCTGCTTAGCGCTCCACTCGCTGAAGCCGATGTACCGTGCCTTGCCGGAGCGCACGACCTCGGTCAGCGCGGCCATCGTCTCCTCGAGCGGTGTGTTGCGGTCGTAGCGATGACACTGGTAGAGGTCGACGTAGTCGGTGCGCAGGCGGCGGAGCGAGTCGTCGATCTGCTTCTCGACCTGTGTGCGCGAGAGCCCTTGGTTCTCGCCGGTGTCGTCCATCGGGAAGTAGAGCTTCGTCGCGAGGACATAGGAGTCGCGCGGCCGGTTCTGCAAGACGTCGCCGAGGAAGTCCTCCGCGCCGCCGCGCGCGTAGACGTTCGCCGTGTCGATGAAGTTGATGCCGACTTCGAACGCCGCGTCGACGCATGCGCGCGCCGCGTCGTCGCCGACTCCGCCGCCGTAGGTCAGCCACGAGCCGAGGCTGATCTCCGACACCTTGAGTTCACTGTCTCCGAGCTGTCTGTATCTCATGGGGATGGATCGTTCCAGAGCCGGCACGGTTGCCGTCGGGACCTGTGAGTACCGTCCCCACCGTGGCGAAACCGGCGGCCCTCCAGCATGTGTGCACCGAGTGCGGGACGTCGTCCGGTCGCTGGCTCGGGAGATGCCCCGGCTGCGGTGAGTTCGGGACGATGCTGGCCGAGGCCGCTCCCGCGCGCGGCACGCGCTCTTTACGTGCAGGAGCGGCCCCGGTGGCCGCGCGCCCGCTGCTGCGCTTGGTCGACGTCGTCTCCGAGGAGGCGGAGCGCATCCCAACCGGCGTGCCGGAGCTCGACCGCGTGCTCGGTGGCGGCCTCGTGCCCGCCTCCGTCGTGCTCGTCGGCGGTGAGCCGGGTGTCGGCAAGTCGACGCTGCTCCTGAGCGCGCTCGGGGCGATGTCGCGCGACCGGCGCGCGCTGCTCGTCACCGGCGAGGAGTCGGTCGCGCAGGTGAAGCTGCGCGCGGCGCGCCTCGGCGGCTGCGACGACGTGGAGATCCTGGCCGAGACCGAGCTGGACGTCGTGTGCGAGACGCTCGAGCGGGAGCGCCCCGCCGTGTGCGTGATCGACTCCGTGCAGACGATCTGGTCGCAGGAGATCGGCTCCGCGCCGGGTTCGGTTTCACAGGTGCGCGAGGCGGCCGGCCGCCTGCTCCGCGTCTCGAAGGAGAGTGGCGTCGCCACGTTCCTCGTCGGCCACGTCACGAAGGACGGCTCGGTCGCCGGTCCGCGTGTGCTCGAGCACCTGGTCGACTGCGTGCTCCAGTTCGAGGGCGACCGCTACCACGCCCACCGCATCCTGCGGGCGGTCAAGAACCGGTTCGGCTCGACGAACGAGATCGGCGTCTTCGAGATGACCGGCGAAGGCCTCGTCGGCGTTCCGGATCCGTCGGAGGTATTCGGCCACACGCACGGTGGCGAGGTCGGGGCAGCCGTCGCCTGCACCCTCGAGGGCACCCGGCCGCTGCTGCTCGAGATTCAGTCGCTCGTTGCGCCGACCGACCTGGCGATGCCCCGCCGCGTGGGCACGGGCGTGGATCCGAAGCGGCTCGCGATGATCGTGGCGGTGCTCTCGCGCCACGCCGGGCTGCCGCTCGGCACGGCGGACGTCTTCGTGAACGTCGCCGGCGGAGTTCGGATCGACGAGCCCGGCGCCGACCTCGGGATCGCCCTCGCAATCGCCTCGGCGGCGAAGGGCGTCCCCGTGAGGGAGGGCCTGGCGGCCTTCGGCGAGATCGGCTTGACAGGCCGTCTCCGGGCCGCCACGCAGACCGACCGTCGCCTGGAGGAATGCCGCAAGTTCGGCAGCTCGATCGTGCTCGGGCCCGACTGCGAGACCCTGAGGCAGGCGCTCGGCGCCGGCCTGACAAAATCTCAGGGCTAGCAGGGATTTTCCCAAAAACCCCGCTTTTCCAGGGTTTCTGCTAAGATGGTGGCCTCGCCGGTGGAGCCTTCTGGGCCGCCGGCTCTTTCGCGACAGTAGACGGAAAGAGGCGCATTTGTACAAGGTCGGCGACAAGGTGGTGTATCCCCACCACGGTGCAGGAACGGTCGTAAAGCGCGAAAAGCGCGAGGTTCTCGGCGAGAAGCGCGAGTACCTCACGATCAAGATCCTGCACAACGACATGACTGTGAACGTTCCGGCCGACAACGCCGAGCGCGTCGGTCTCCGGAAGGTCATCGATGAAGAGGCGGTCAAGAAGGTCGTCAAGTACCTGACCTCGGGCGGCACCGAGATGCCCAAGAACTGGAACCGCCGCTTCAAGCACAACCGCGACAAGATGAAGACCGGCGACATCTACGAGCTCGCCGAGGTCGTTCGCAACCTGGCACTCCGCGATGGCGAGAAGGGCCTCTCGACAGGTGAGAAGCAGATGTACGTGAAGGCGAAGAAGATCCTCGCCTCCGAGCTCATGTACGCGAAGACGATGAGCGAGGACGAAGCCCTCGAGTGGCTCGAAGAGACGCTGACCGAGGGTGCGAAGCCGAAGCTGACGCCTGCCGAGAAGAAGGCCGCCGCCGCGTCGTCGAAGAAGACCGCTGCGGCTGCCAAGATGACGGCCGCGAAGCCGGCGGCGAAGCCCGCCGCGGCAGCGAAAAAGGCTCCTGCCAAGGCGACGACCACTGCGCGCAAGATCGCGACGGCGAAGAAGCCGGCCGCGAAGAAGACCGCAACCGCGCGCAGGTAATTGGGTGCACCGGCAGGGGCCGCCTTCCGCGTCCCTGCCGGCTGCAAGTCGGCGCCCTGCGGCGTCCTCGGTCGCCTCGGTAGCTGAAGCTACCGAGGCTCCCTGCGTCCTTGCAGTGCTTGACTTTCGCTCGGCATGAACGGAGAAACGACCCCAGCCGGTGCACACGTCTGGGCCGTGCTCGTCGCCGCCGGGCGGGGAGAGCGGCTTGGGGAAGACCGACCGAAGGCCTTCGTCCGCCTCGGCGATCTCCCCCTGCTGGCGGAGCCGCTGCGCCGCCTCGACGAAAGCGGCTGGATCGACCAGATCGTGCTCGTCGCTCCGCCCGAGTGGGAGGAGCCGGCGATCCTCCTCGCCGAAGAGCTTGGGGCTTCGAAGGTGAGCGCGTGCGTGCCAGGCGGCGCGACGCGGACCGAATCGGTGCGCGCCGGCGTCGCCGAGGTGCCGGAGGACGCAGCCGTGATCCTCGTGCACGACGCAGCACGGCCGCTCGTGCCGGAGAACGTGATCCTGCGGGTGATCACAGCCCTCGGGGAAGGCTTCGACGGCGCGGTCCCCGGCCTGCCGCTCGCGGACACCGTGAAGCGCGTGCGCGACGGCAGCGTCGTCGAGACCGTCCCGCGCGACGAGCTCGTCACGGTGCAGACGCCGCAGGCATTCGTCGCACCCGTCCTCCGCGCAGCCCTGAACGCACTTAGTGATGACTCATCACAAAGTGCGACGGACTGCGCCTCGCTCGTCGAGGCGAACGGCGGCCGCATCAAGGTCGTCGACGGCGACGAGCGGCTGCTCAAGGTGACGACTCCCGCTGATCTCGGCCGGGTGGCCTCGTGGCTGCAAAGCTGAGCGTATGAGCTTCCGGGTCGGGATCGGCGTCGACGCGCACAAGCTCGAACGTGGCGTGCCGCTGGTCCTCGGCGGCGTGCGCTTCGACTTCGACCGCGGTCTCGCGGGCCACTCGGATGGTGACGTGCTCGCGCATGCGCTCGTCGATGCGGTCCTCGGCGCCGCCGGTCTTGGCGACATCGGTTCGCTCTTCCCCTCGGACGACGAGCAGTACCGCGGCGCCGACAGCCTCGAGCTGTTGCGCGAGGCCTACCGGCAGGTGCGCGAGGCGGGGTGGACGCTCGTCAACGCGGACTGCGTGCTGATCGGCCAGGAGCCGAAGATCGCCGGTCGCCGCGAGGAGATGCGACAGCGTCTCTCGGAGGCGTGCGGGGGCGGCGAGGTCAACGTGCGCGCGACGACGATGGATCACATGGGCTTCACCGGCCGCGGCGAAGGGCTTGCGGCGCACGCTGTCGCGCTGCTCGAGCGCGCCGCGCGTTAGGCGGGCAGCGAGGCGACGCCGCCGGTGAGCACGACGAGCCCGTCGCGCTCGAGCGACACGAGGGCGTCGCCGTCCACCGGTTGCTCGCCGGCCGCGACCGCGCGCAGCGCCTTCGCGCGGCGCTGGCGGAACGAGCCCTCGAACTTCGACTGCTTGCGCAGCGGCTCGTAGCGCTGCCCGCGTGAGGGACAAGCCGCCGCGAGCGGGCACGCGCCGCAACGCGGGATGCGCGCGAGGCAGATCGTCGCGCCGAGGTCGAAGAGCGCCTGCGTGCAGGAACCGTCGAACGGCTCGCCGGTCCGCTCCTGGATGCGGCGCACGTTCACGTCGATCGGGAGCACGTCGCGCCCGAACGCGAAGTTGCCAACGGCCGTGGCGGTATAGGGGCCGACGCCGGGCAGCTCGGTCAGGTCATCGGGCCAGCCTCGCGCGGCAACGTGCTGCGCGGCGCGGTGCAGGTTGAGCGCGCGACGGTTGTAGCCGAGGCCCTGCCACTCGACGATCACGTCACCCGCGGAAGCTACGGCGAGTGCATCGACCGTGGGCCATCTCTCGAGCCAGGCGTGCCAGCGCGGGATGACGCGCTCGACCTGGGTCTGCTGCAGCATCACCTCGCTGACGAGGATCGAGTATGGATCGCTCGTCTCACGCCAGGGGAGGTCTCGGCCGTTGTACGAGTACCACTGGAGGAGCTTCTCCCTCATCCAGCCGAGCCTAGAGAATGAAGCCGATGCCCAGCCGCGCAGTTGACACACCGATCGGGACGCTTGGCCTCCTTGGCTCCGACGCCGGGCTCAGTCGCGTGCTCTGGTCGTCGAAGGGACTCGCAGACGACAGCTGCGCCGTGCTCGACGACGCGGCCGCCCAGCTCGCGGCGTACTTCGCCGGTGAGCTGATCGACTTCGACGTGCCGCTCGATCTCGACGGCACCGAGTTCCAGCGGCAGTGCTGGCTTGCGCTGGCGTCGATTCCCTACGGCCAGACCGTGAGCTACGGGGAGCAGGCGCGCCGGCTCGGCCTTGGGCCCGATGCGGCGCGCGCGGTTGGCGCGGCGAACGGTCAGAACCCGCTGCCGCTCGTCCTTCCCTGCCACCGCGTGATCGGCGCCGACGGGTCGCTGACCGGCTTCGGCGGCGGGCTGCACCTCAAGCGCTTCCTGCTCGAGCACGAAGGCGCGCTGCTCCCGCTCGGGTAGCAATCCAGCACGTTTGGAGAAGACGCCGCCCGACGCCATCGCTAGCTTCACCGCTCCATGAGCGACACGACAAATGGCAAGACCGCCGCCGTGCAAGCCGAGGCGCTGGTCAAGCACTACGCGGGCAAGGAAGTCATCGAGGCGGTTCGAGGCGTCGATCTGAGGGTCGAGGCCGGCGAGGTGTTTGGCTTCCTCGGACCGAACGGCGCCGGCAAGTCGACGACCGTGAAGATGCTGACGACGCTGCTCTCGATCACCTCCGGCAACGCGTTCGTCGCCGGTGTCGACGTCGCCCACGATCCCGACGAGGCGCGGCGCCGGATGGGCGTGGCCCTGCAGGAGGCCGGGCTCGACGCCCGTCAGACTGGACGCGAGCTGCTCGTGCTGCAAGGGCGGCTGTTCGGCATGTCCCCGAGCGAGGCCGCGACCCGCGCCGAGGAGCTGCTCGCGCTGGTCGAGCTCGAGGAGTCGGCCGACCGCCGCATCAAGGGCTACTCGGGCGGGATGAAGCGCCGGCTCGACCTTGCCTCCGCACTCGTGCACGAGCCCGACGTGTTGTTCCTCGACGAGCCGACGACCGGGCTGGACCCAGCGAGTCGCCTCACCGTCTGGGAGGAGCTGCGGCGGATCAACGGCCGCGGCACGACCGTGTTCCTCACGACGCAATACCTCGAGGAGGCCGACCAGCTTTGCGACCGGATCGCGATCATCGACGGCGGCTTGATCGTTCGCGAGGGTACGCCCGCTGAGCTCAAGGCCGAGCTGCGCGAGCGCCGAGGGTTGGGGAGCGATCCCACGCTCGACGACGTGTTCCTCGATGCGACGGGACGCACGCGCGTCGCCGGCGACGTTCAGGAGGTCTCGGCGTGACGCAGGCCTGGGTGCTTGGACAGCGTGCGCTCCGTGAGGCGTGGCGGACACCTGAGGCGCTGCTGCCGACGCTGTTCATCCCGCTCTTCTTCCTCGTCGTCAACGTCGGCCAGGCCGCACGGATCTTTCCGTCGAAGTCCACGGCGTTCCTGCACGGCCAGGGCTACGGTGCGTTCCAACTGCCGAGCTCATTGTTGCTCGCTGCCTCGTTCGGATCGGCGGCGCTCTTCTTGGTCGAGGACATCGAGGGCGGCTACTTCGACAAGCTGCGCGCCACGCCCATTCCGCGAACGGCGATCGTGCTCGGCCGACTGATCGCCGAGTCCGTCAAGGGTGTGCTGCTCGCGACGGCGCTCGTGCTGCTCGGGCTCGTCTTCGGGATCACGGTGGCGAGCGGCATCTTCGGCTTCGTGCTGCTCGTCTGCCTTGCCGCGCTCTGGGCGGTCGTCTTCAGCGGCTTCATGCAGCTGATCGCGCTCAAGACGCGGAGTGCAGCGGCCACGAACTCCGCGGGCTTGATCTTCTTTCCGTTGCTGTTCCTCACGCCGAACTTCGTGCCGCGCGACCTGCTCACGCGGCCGATGGAGATCGCGGCGACCTTGAATCCGGTCACCTACGTGATGGAGGCGCTGCGCTCCCTGATCCTCGAGGACCTGGTGTGGAGCAAGATCCTGCCCGGCTTCGGCGTGGTTGCCGTGCTCGGTGCAGTGATGCTCGCGCTCAGCGTTCGTTTGATCCGGAACTACGACTGACGCGGGAGAGAACCCGCTCCGCATCGCGAGCGAGTAGGAGCAGCAGCGCGACGAGCGGCAACTCGACGAGCGCCGCTTCCGCGATCGCCACCAGCCGCTCGACGCTGGTCGACGAGGTGAGGACGTCGAACCAGGCGTCGGCTGCCAGGAGCGCGGCCGCGGCGGTCGCCGCGCCTTCGAGCCAGGGCGAGCGGCGCCAGGCGGCGACCGCGACGCCGAGCAGAAGGAACGCCAGGGCAAGATCGAAGCCCGCCCATGCAATGTCCCAGTGAGCCGCCGCGTGGGTGGAGGGCAGGCTGCGGATCAGGAAGAGGATCCACGGGACGAGCACGAGCCCGGCGAGCGAGAAGAGCGGGATCACCCAGCGGGCGGGGCGCCAGCCGCCGGCCTCGGAGCGCGTGTCGAAAAAGATCCCGGTCATTACTTGCCAGATCAACGAATCGCCCGGGCGGCGTATTTCCGAGGACTTGCGGCCCGCAGACCGGTTCAGGCTTGACTTTCGCTCGCGAATAAATTTAGATCCTGAACTAATGAGCAGCTACCGCACCGCCACGTCCGGCCACACGCGCGATCTGAACCGCTCCGCGATCTTCCGGATGATCGTCACCGCCGGGCCGATCGCGCGGACGCAGATCGCGAAGACCCTCGGCCTGAGCCCGGCGACCGTGACGGCGGTGACCCGTGAGCTGCTCGACCAGGGGCTCGTCCGCGTCGCGGAGCGCGCGCCGTCGAAGGGCGGCCGGCCGGCGCTCCTCCTCGAGCTCGTCGGTGGCGCGGCCAGTGCCTTCGGCGTCAAGATCGCGCCGGACCACGTCTTCGGCGTTCGCGTCGACCTCGAGGCCCGGCTCGTGCAGCACTACGAGGCGCCGTTCGACCCGACGGGTGACGGCGCGATCGACCGGCTGACCGAGCTCCTGGGCGGCTGGATCCGCCAGCTCCCAGGCGATCCGCCGCTGCTCGGGGTCGGGCTCGGCGTCGCCGGCGTCTTCGACGGCCGGACGGGCAGGCTCGACTCGCCGCTCCTCGGCTGGCGCGACGTCAAGCTCGCGCACGTCGTGCAGGAAGCACTCGGCCTGCCGGTCTTCGTCGACAACGACGTCAACACGCTCGCCGTGGCCGAACGACTGTACGGCCGTGGGCACGATGTCGAAAACTTCCTCACTGTCACCATCGGGCGCGGCGTCGGTCTCGGCATCGTCACCGGTGGAGACATCTATCGCGGTTTCGGCGGCGGCGCCGGCGAGTTCGGCCACACGACCGCCGTCGCGGACGGAGCTGTCTGCACGTGCGGCAAGCATGGGTGCCTCGAGACCGTCGTCGCAGACCCGGCGTTGATTGCCCAAGCGCGGCGGTTGGGCCTGCTCGATGAACAGCAAGGCATCGAGCGGCTGCGTGAGCTCGCTCGTGAAGGCCAGCTCCAGGCACGGCAGATCTTTCACGATGCCGGCACGCAGCTCGGTCGTGCCGTCGCGGATCTCGTAAACGTGCTCGGCCCCGAGCTCGTGCTCGTCAGCGGTGAGGGCACGCAGGCATGGCCGTATCTCGGCGAGGCGTTCGCGGCGGCGTACGAGACGAACATCTTTCCACCGCTGGGAACTGTTCCGGTCGAGGTCGACCCGTGGGACGAGGCGAAGTGGGCAATCGGCGCCGCAACGCTCGTCCTGCGCTCGACCTTCGGCGCCCCTCTCGACAACGACAAGGGTGATTCAGTTCGTGCGCGGCTCGAGGCCGTCGCGCCTGCGGCGGGGGTGGTCGCCTGAACGACCACCGAGCGGCTCCATCACGTCGCGCCGCGGGCCCATCGTCCGCGGCGTCGCCCAAGTAATTCCCCAAGGGAGGTTAGGTTCACGATGCGTCTTAGTCGCATGTTGGTCGTCTTCGTCCTCGGAACGATCGTCGCGGTCACCGCGGCGACCGCGGGTGCGCGCATTACCGGCTCGCAGAAGACCACCACGATCACGTTCTGGAATGCGTATAGCTCGGACGGGCCGGAAGTAAAACGGCTCGAGAAGGTGCTGATCCCGCAGTTCCAGAAGACCCATCCCGGGATCGTCGTCAAGGACGTCGCGATCCCGTACGACAGCCTGCACCAGAAGCTGGTGACCGGGATCGCCGGCGGGCAGCTCCCGGATCTCGTTCGCTCCGACATCATCTGGGTCCCGGAGCTCGCGAACCTCGGCGTGCTCGAGCCCCTCGACAAGACCCTGCCCGACTTCAAGAAGATCACGGCGACGGTCTTCTCGGGACCGCTCGCGACGAACTACTGGAAGGGTCACTACTACGGGCTCCCGCTCGACACGAACACGCGCACGTGGAACTACAGCACGACCGCGCTCCAGGCGGCCGGTCTCAGTGGCCCGCCGAAGACGTTCGCGCAGCTGAAGCAGTACGCGGCGACCGCGAAGGCGAAGGGGCTCTACTTCTATGCCGAGAGCGGGACGAGCGGCTGGAATCTGCTGCCGTGGATTTGGTCGGCGGGCGGGAGCCTGACGAACAGCAACTACACCAAGGCGTCGGGCTACCTGAACGGGCCGAAGAGCGTGGCCGGCATCCAGATGCTCGTCGACATGTACAAGGCCGGTGAGATGCCGAACATCATCCTGGGCGGCAGTGGCGGCCTCGGAACCTACGACGGCATCACCCAGGGCAAGTACGTCTCGACGCTCGACGGGCCGTGGATGTTCTCGATCCTCGCCTCATCCGGCACCAAGCTCGCCAACTCGACGATTCCCGCAGGCCCTGGTGGGAGCGTCAGCGTCGTCGGCGGTGAGGACGTCGTGATGACGAAGTCGTCGAAGAACAAGGCCGCCGCCGAGGAGTTCATGCGGTTCATGCTTGGCCCGTGGGCTCAGAACCAGATGGCACGCGCAGGTCAGATGACGGTGCTGAAGGACTTGACCAAGCAGCTCGTCAAGATCCACCCGTACTACTCCGTCTATCTCAAGCAGATCGCGACCGCACGGCCTCGCACGCCGACGCCGAAGTGGCCGCAGATCGACAAGGTCCTCGAGACCGAGCTCGCGAAGGCGTTCAAGGGCGATGAGACTGTTCAGCAGGCGCTCGACAGCGCAGCGAAGCAGATTGACGCTCTCCTCTAGCTCTCCCCAGACAGGCTTGTTCGGGCGCAGCGCTTCGGCGTTGCGCCCGATCAGCCGGTCGTTCTCGCGCCGCAGGCGCAAGGATGTGATCGCGGCGTACCTTTTCCTCGCGCCGGGATTCGCGCTGTTCGCGCTCGTGATCCTCTACCCGATCACGCGCGCCTTCCAGATCAGCCTTTACCACTGGGCGATCGCGCCGGGCACGCCGAGCGAGTTCATCGGCTTCGGCAACTACACGAAGGCGTTGCACGACCCCGTCTTCTGGCGCGGTCTCGTCAACTCCGGCTTCTACATGGCCTTCACCGTGCCGACCCAAATCGTGATCGGCCTCGTGATCGCCGTGCTGCTCGATGCGCACCTGCCGGCGCGCACGTTCTTCCGCACGCTCTTCTATCTGCCCGTCGTCACCAGCTGGGTCGTCGTCTCGCTGCTCTTCCGCTACCTGTTCATCACCGACGGCGGGCTGTTCAACTGGTTCCTGCACGACGCGACGCACGTCACCGGCCACAACATCGACTGGCTCGGCCAGCGCTGGACGGCGATGGTCGCGGTCGGGATCCTTGGCATTTGGAAGGGCGTCGGCTGGTCGATGATCATCTTCCTCGCCGCGCTGCAGGGTGTGCCGCGCGAGCTCAAGGAAGCCGCCGCGGTCGACGGCGCAAAAGCCTGGGCACGCTTCCGTGCCGTATCGCTGCCGGCGATTCGGCCCGTGGTCGCGTTCGTCACAATCCTGCTCGTGATGGGCGGGTTCAACGTCTTCATCTCCGTGTACCTGATGACGCAGGGCGGTCCCCAGGACGAGACCCAGGTGCTGCTCACATGGATGTACCTGCAGGCGTTCTCGTTCCTCGACTTCGGCTACGGCTCTGCGATCAGCTTCATGCTGACGCTGATCGTCTTCGCGCTCTCGCTCGTGCAGCTGCGCCTGTTCCGTCGACCGTCGGACGGCTCCTGATGGTGGTCGGCAACAAGCGTCGCGCCCGCCTGCTGATCAGCGCGCGGTTGGCGCTGCTCACGGCCGGGGCGGTGGTGATGATCCTGCCGTTCGCCTACATGGTCGCGACGTCGTTCAAGCAGAACGCGCTCGTGCTCGAGTTGCCGCCGCAGTTCATCCCCAACCATCCGACGACCGCGAACTACCGCGAGGCGTGGAGCTCGAATCAGTTTGGGCACTACTTCGTGAACTCGCTGATCGTCGCGACTGCGACGACCGTGCTCGCGGTGCTGCTCTCGTCGATGATGGCGTTCGCGTTCGCGCGGTTCCAGTTCCCGGGACGCCGCCTACTCTTCGGGCTGCTCCTGATTGGTCTGATGGTGCCGACGATGATGCTGCTGATCCCGCAGTTCCTGCTCGCGCGGGACATCGGCGCTCTCAACTCGCTCTGGGGCCTCGTCTTCTTCTACACGGCGATGAACCTCGCGCTGAACACGTTCCTGCTCCGCAGTTTCTTCCAGGACATCCCGCGCGAGCTCGAAGAGGCGATGGTCGTCGACGGCGCCGGCCCGTGGGCGCGCTACCGGCAGCTGATCATGCCGCTCTCGCGGCCCGCGCTCGCGACGGTCGCCATCTTCACCTTCCTCGCGAGCTGGGACGAGTTCGTCTGGGCGCTCACCGTGATCAACGACCCGAACCGGCGGACGCTTCCGATCGCGATCGCGCTCTTCCAGGGCCAGCACCAGACGAGCTGGGGCCTCGTCTTCGCGGCTTCGCTGATCGCGATCCTGCCGGTGCTCGGCATCTTCGTCACCTTCCAGCGGCAGTTCGTGAGCGGCATCGCATCCGGGGCTCTGAAGGGCTGATGTCCACGTCGACCGACCTGAAGCGGGAGCTCGTGGACCCGCTGATTCCCCGCAGCATCGAAGTGCTGAAGGCGGGCCAGGCGTCGTCGGGGGCGTTCATCGCCAGTCCCTCGTTCACCGTCTACCGCTACGCCTGGCTGCGCGACGGCGCGTTCTGCGCGCATGCGCTCGACGTCGTCGATGAGCAAGCCGCAGCGGAAGCGTGGCACCGCTGGGTCGTGCGCAGCATCGAGGCGCACCGCCCGATGATCGCCTCGGCGACCAACCGCGTCGCGAGCGGCGAGACGCCTCCGCCCGAAGCGATGCCGCCGGCGCGCTACACGCTCGACGGTGCACTCGAGCTTCCAGAGGACGACGACCCGTGGCCGAACTTCCAGGTCGACGGGTACGGCATGTGGCTCTGGTCGCTCGAGGAGCACCTTCCGGAGGAGAAGCTTCCGACCGAGCTGAAGCCGACAGTTGAGCTCGTCGCCGCCTACCTCGAGGCTAGCTGGCGGCTGAAGTGCTTCAACTGCTGGGAGGAGTTCGACGGCGGCGAGCACGCGTCGACGCTCGGCGCCGTCTACGCCGGGCTTGCGGCCGCCCATCGCCTGCTCGGCGACGATCGCTGGCGCACCGCCGCCGAGGAGGTGCGCGTAGAGCTGCTCGCGCGGTACGTGTCGGCCGGCCGGTTCAAGCGCGGTGCGAACGACCTCCGCCTCGACGGGAGCCTCGCCTGGCTTGCCGTCCCGTTCGGTGTCGTCGCCGCAGACGATCCGTTGATGCAGGCGACCGCGGAGGGGATCCGGCGCGAGCTGACGGGCCCGGACGGCGGTGTCTACCGGTTCCGCGGCGACACCTACTTCGGCGGCGGCGAGTGGCTGCTGCTCACCTCTTCGCTCGCGTGGCACGACGCGGTCACCGGCAACGCCGCGGCCGCCGAGGCCGCGCAGAACTGGGTGCGCGCACGCGCGCTGCCGAACGGCGACATGCCGGAGCAGGTGACGGACGCGTCTCAGGACCCGTCGATGGTCGCGCCCTGGGTGCAGCGCTGGGGCGCCGTTGCGACGCCGCTCCTGTGGTCGCACGCGATGTACCTGATCGCCGAGGCGGCGCGCGCACGATGACCGAGCTGATCCCGACGAAGGCGACCTTCGCGCCCGGCGAGCCGGTCGAGGTCGAGGTGCGCGGTCACGCTGCGACCGTCTCGCTCTGGCGGCTCGAGCGCAAGGTCGCCGAGGTCGAGCCCGTGGACGGTGTCGCGCGCTTCGCTGCGCAGCCGGAAGGCGGGTACGGCGTCGAGGGCGGTGGCGCGACAACCGCGCTCGACGTGCTCGCCGATCCGCTTGCTCGTGCGCGCTACGGATTCGTCGCGCGCTACGACGCGGGCCGCGACACAGAGGGCGTGATCGACAACGTGCGCCGTTTGCACCTCAACGCCGTGCAGTTCTACGACTGGATGTACCGCCACGCGCGGCTCGTGCCGCCGCAGGACGACTTCGAGGACGCGCTCGGCCAGACGATCTCGCTCAACACGATACGGCGACTCGCGTCTGCGCTCGGGAATGCCGGCTCGTTGCCGATGGCGTACGCAGCCGTCTACGCGGTCGGCAAGGAGGCGTGGCCGGAGTGGGAGCACGAAGGGCTCTTCCGTGCCGACGGCACGCCCTGGATGCTCGGTGACTTCCTCTGGAACGTCGACCCGTCCAACGAGCGCTGGGTTTCGCACTTTGTGGACGACCTCCGTTCGGCGCTCGACGCGGTCGAGTTCAAGGGCTTCCACCTCGACCAGTACGGCGCCCCGAAGCGGGCGCTGCGGAATGACGGCAGCGTCGTCGAGCTCGAGGATGCCTTCCCCGCACTGCTCGAGCGGCTGGCAGTCGAGGTGCCCGATGCACGGATGATCTTCAACAACGTCAACGATTTCCCGACCTGGGCGACCGCGCGAGCGACGCAGAGCGCGATCTACGTCGAAGTGTGGGCGCCGTCCGTGCGGCTCGGTCACCTGGCGGACATCGTCACGACCGCTCGGTCGTATGCGCCCGACAAGGCGGTGATCCTCGCCGCGTACCTGTCCTCGTATCGCGGCGACGAGGCTGCCGCGAGCGCAGCGGAGCGGTTGCAGCACGCGGTCGTCTTCTCGCACGGCGGCTCGGTGCTATTGCACGGCGAAGAGCGCAACGTGCTGACAGAGGCGTATTACGTGAGCAACAAGGAGATCTCGGCCCCGAGCAGCGACCTGGCGCGCCGTTGCTACGACTTCGCAGTGCGCTACGGCGACCTCTTGTTCGACCGCGAGTCCGTCGACGTCACGCACACCCACCTGGCAGGGGAGAACCTGGAGGTCAGGGTCGAGGCGCCGGTGCCCGTGTCGATCGACTGCGAGCCGGGCGCGCTCTGGGCGCGGGTGATCCGCATAAAGCTGGGGCTCCTCGTCAGCCTGATCGATCTCTCGGCGCAGGAAGACGACCTCTGGGACGGGCCCAAGCGCCCGTCGGCGCCGGTGAGCGGTGTGCGCGTCGCCGTCGAGCGCGTGCGTCGCGACGCACCGCGCTTCGACTTCGCCGAGCCGGACGAGGCGCCGGGGCTCGCGCGGCTGGAGTCGAGCTTCGACGGGCGGCACGACGTCGTCGAGCTTCCTGCGTTCGCGCCGTGGGCTCTCCTGCTGATCCGGGAGGAAGAAACGTGATCCGGCATCGTCCGGAGGGGCGCGGCCACGCATACCTAGTCGAGCCGGATCAGCGTGTGCCGTTGCGGCCGCTCCAGGGCGAGCCGTTCGAGTTGCGCGCGACCACCGATCGTGGCGTCGGGTCAGTGCGGCTCGAGCTCGACGTGGACGGAGCGGTTCAAGTGATCGACGCGGGACTGCGCGGCGACGCGGTGCCCGACGTGGATGCGGTCTGGGGCGTTGCCGCCCCGCGGGTCGACGACGGCCACCTCGGCGATGCAGTTGCGCGGCTCGGCGAGCAGCCCGGGCGCGTCTCGTGGGCCGCCGAGGCACCTGGCGTGCCGCTGTGCTACCGCTTCACCGCGGACGGTCAGAGCACGCCCTGGTTCGCCATCGCGCCCACCACGTGGAGCGCGGAGGGCGGCACGCTGTCGCTGGACGGCTTGCCGATCGATCGGCTCGTCGCGGGCAGCGTCGAGTGGCTCACGGACGGACGGCTCAGCTACCGGCTCCGCTTCGCCCTCCGGCTCGAGCCCGGCGAGCGCGTCGTCGGCTTCGGCGAGCGCTTCGACGCACTCGACCAGCGTGGCCGCCGCGTCGACACCGCCGTCTTCGACCAGTACAAGGGCCAGGGCGCGCGCAGCTATCTGCCGATGCCGTTCGCGATTGTGGTCGGCGGCGGCTTCGGCTTTCACGTCGACACCGGACGGCGCTGCTGGTTCGACGTCGGTGCATCCGATCCGCACCTGCTGCGGATCGAGGTCGATCTCGAGCCGGGCGAGCTCGAGCCCGTGATCGCACTTCGCCTGTTCGAGGGTGACCCTTCTGCCGTGCTGCGCGCGTTCGCCGCCGTCCCCGCGACCGCGCCGCCGGACTGGATCTATGGCCTCTGGATGAGCGGCAACGAATGGAACAGCCAGGCACGCGTGCTGGCCGAGGTGGAACGCACCGAGCGCGAAGGGATCGACACGGGCGTGATCGTGATCGAGGCGTGGAGCGATGAGGAGACGTTCGTCGCCTTCAACGACGCGGCGTACAAGCCACACCCGGACGGCAGCCCGCATCGCCTCGCCGACTTCACGTTCCCCGAGCACGGCCGCTGGCCCGATCCGAAGGGCATGGTCGACGACCTGCACGAGCGCGGCGTCAAGGTGCTGCTCTGGCAGATCCCGCTTGTCGAGTCCGACCGCGGGCAGGCTGGCCTCGATCGGCAGACGATGATCGAGCGCGACTACTGCGTCCGCCTCCGCGACGGCAGGCCCTACCGCAACCGCGGCTGGTGGTTCCCCGGCGCGCTGATGCCCGACTTCACAAATCCCGACGCGACAGAGTGGTGGCTCGCCAAGCGCCGCTACCTGGTCGAAGAGGTCGGCATCGACGGCTTCAAGACCGATGGGGGCGAGCACGCGTGGGGCACTGATCTCGTCTATGCAGACGGAACGCACGGCGGCGAGACGAACAACCGCTATCCGGTGCTCTACGGGGAGGCCTACCACGGACTCGCTCCGGTGACGTTCAGCCGCGCCGGCTACACCGGCTCCGGCGGCGTGCCGTGCCACTGGGCGGGCGACGAGGACTCGACGTGGGAGGCGTTCCGCGCGTCGATCACCGCCGGCCTGTCCGCCGGCGCGTCCGGCGTCTTCTTCTGGGGCTGGGATCTCGGCGGGTTCTCCGGCGAAGTGCCGACACCGGAGCTCTATCTGCGCAGCGCCGCTGCGGCGGCCCTGTCGCCGATCATGCAGTACCACTCGGAGTTCAACCACCATCGAGCTCCGTCACGGGACCGTACGCCCTGGAACGTCGCGGAGCAGACCGGCGACGCGGACGTGGTGAGCGTGTTCCGCCGCTTCACCGAATTGCGCAAACGCCTGATTCCGTACCTCGCGGCGGAGGGCCGCCTCGCGGTGTCGGAGCGGCGGCCGCTGCTGCGAGCGCTGCTCTTCGAGGCGCCGGGCGACGAACGCATCTGGGAGTTCCCCTACCAGTACCTGCTCGGCGACGCATTGCTCGTCTCGCCCGTCTGCGAAGAGGGCGCGACGACATGGAAGACCTACCTGCCGGAGGGCGACTGGGTCGACGCGTGGAGCGGCGAGCGGCTGCGAGGGCGTACGGTGGTCGAGCGGCCCGTGCCGCTCGACGAGATTCCGCTCTTCATCACGGCAGCACGCGCGGAGGAGCTCTTGCCGCTCGTGCGTCCCGGCGAGCTTGTGGAGGTCAGTTGATGGCAACGATCGCGTTCACCGAGGTCACGAAGCAGTTCGACGACGGCACGATTGCCGTCGACAACCTGACGCTGGACGTGAAAGACGGCGAGTTCCTGATCCTCGTCGGTCCGTCCGGGTGCGGGAAGACGACGGCGCTCCGGATGGTTGCGGGCCTGGAGGAGATCACGAGCGGCGAGATCCGCATCGGCGACAAGGTCGTCAACGACCTTCCACCTGTCGAGCGCGATATCGCGATGGTCTTCCAGAACTACGCGCTCTACCCGCACATGACCGTCGCGGAAAACATCGGGTTCCCGCTGAAGCAGCAGGGTGTGAAGAAGGACGAAGCGAAGCAGCGCGTGCAGGAAGCCGCGCGCCTGCTGTCGATCGAGGACCTCTTGCATCGAAAGCCGCGCGCGCTCTCGGGCGGGCAGCGCCAGCGCGTTGCGATCGGACGAGCGCTCGTACGTCGCCCGATTGCGTTCTTGATGGACGAGCCGCTCTCCAACCTCGACGCCAAGCTCCGCGTGCAGATGCGCGCCGAGCTGATCAGCCTCCACAAGCGGCTCGGCGTCACGACGATCTTCGTGACGCACGATCAGACCGAGGCGATGACGCTCGGCGACCGCGTCGTCGTCATGAACAAGGGCGTGGTGCAGCAGGTCGACACGCCGGCTGAGCTGTACAGCCACCCCGCGAACACCTTTGTCGCGGGCTTCATCGGCAGCCCCGCGATGAACTTCCTGCGCGGCCGGCTCGAGGGAGGGGCCGTTCTGCTCGGATCGCATCGCGTGGAGCTTCCCGACACAACGCGGAGCCTGGTCTCCGGACGGACGGGAGACGTGGTTGTCGGCGTGCGGCCGGAGGACTTCTTGAGCGCGAACGGCGACGGGATCGCGGCGCAGGTCGCGTTCACCGAAAGCCTAGGGCCCGAGACGCTCGTGCATTTCCGCTCCGATGCGCTCGAGGTGGTCGAGCGCCGCGAGCAGGTCGAGGCGGGGGAGGAAGAGCAGACCGCGGGCTCGCTCGGCGAGCTGTTCGTCGCCCGCTTCGGCCCGACGACGACTGTCGCGGCCGATCAGCAGGTGAGCCTGAAGATCTCCGCCGAGCGGATGCTGCTCTTCGATGCGGCCTCCGGCAACGCCCTGAATTAGTTCCGGCGCCCTGGGGGCGGGCGCCGGAATGTGGTGGTATCTCTCAGACGTCGCGCCGCCTGAGCTGGAGTGCCGCGACGGCCAGCACGATTGCCGTGTAAGCGGCGAACAGCCCGAGGCCCGTCCATGGTGCGAGCGTGTGGGCAGGCGAGCCCGTCTGCATGATCGCGGCCCCGGCGTTGCTCGGGAGGTAGGGCGAGATCGCGTCGTTCCAACTGGACGGGAGGACGTTCATCAGCGGCGGGAGGACGAACAGCATCGCGGCGAAGGCCGAGATACCCCCGGCGGTGCTGCGGAGGATCGCTCCCAGGCCGAGCCCGAAGAGGCCGGCAACCGTGAGGTAGAGGGCGCCGCCGACCACGGCCCGTGCAACGCCCGGGTCGGAGAAGGACAGCGCGATGTCATGCCCGTTGAAGCTGTGCCCCTTGAGGATCGCCTGCGCCGCGAAGAACGCGATCACCGTAGAGGGCAGGGCGAGCACGAACGTGACGAGGCCGAACACGCCGGCCTTGGCCCAAAGCACCGGCAGCCGCTTGGGGACGGCGGCGAACGTCGAGCGGATCATTCCCGTCGAGTATTCGCCGCTGATCACGAGGACGCCGAGCACGCCGATCGCGAGCTGGGCGATCGTGACGCCGATCAAGCTCGTCTCCAACGGGTGGAAGCTCGCCTTGTCAGCGAGGCTCATGCTGTTCCAGCGGTTGGCGTTCACGAGCGCCGGGATGACCGCGAAGCCGATCGTCATCGCGACGGCCGCGAGTAGTGAATAGCGCGTCGAGCGGACCGTGCGGAGCTTGGTCCACTCCGACAGCGCCACACGCAGTTGGGTGACGCGGCCTGTGTGGTTCCGAGTTCTCAGTGGAAGTGTGGTGACGGCGCTCATGCTGCGAGTGCTCCTTCACGTTCATCGGAGGTGGATGTAGTGGCGTGGAACTCGACCTCGTCGCGGGTGAGGTCCATGAACGCGTCCTCGAGCGAGGCCTGACGAGATGCGAGCTCGTGGAGGACGATGTCGTGGGCGGCTGCTTCGTCCCCGATCTGCTCGGCGGTCAGTCCCTGGATCTCCAGCAGTCCGGGCTCGACCGCGTTGGTTGTCACGTCGGGCCCTGCGATCAGCTCCTCGAGCTCCGTGGCCTGTGGTGACCGGACCACGACGATGCTCTTGGAGTGACGGCGAATGAACTCGTCGACCGAGAGGTCGGCGATCAGACGGCCGCGTCCGATCACGATCAGGTGGTCGGCCGTGAGAGCCATCTCGCTCATCAGGTGCGACGAGAGGAAAACCGTGCGGCCTTCCGCCGCCAGCGTCTTCATCAGATCGCGGATCCAGCGGATGCCGTCCGGGTCGAGGCCGTTCACCGGCTCGTCGAGCATCACGACCTCCGGGTCGCCGAGCAGCGCCGAGGCGATGCCGAGCCGCTGGCCCATGCCGAGCGAGAACTGGCCCGCGCGCTTCTTCGCGACCGAATCGAGACCGACGAGCTCGATCAACTCCTCGACGCGGCTGCGCGGGATCCCATGCGTCTGTGCCAGGGCAAGCAGGTGGTTGTACGCGGAGCGTCCGGTGTGCACCGAACGCGCCTCGAGGAGCGCGCCGACCTCGTGCAACGGCGCCGGGAAGTCGGCGTAGTGCTTGCCGTTGACCGTGACGTCCCCCTGGCTCGGCGCGTCCAGGCCGAGAATCAGGCGCATCGTAGTGGACTTCCCCGAGCCGTTGGGGCCGAGGAACCCCGTCACGATGCCGGGCTTCACTGTGAACGAGAGGTCGTTGACCGCGGTCTGTTCCGCGTAGCGCTTCGTGAGGCTGTGAGCTTCGATCATCAGGTTTCTCCTTTGGCATGTGGCGCGCAACGCGCCTGCTTCCAGAGAACCAGCCGAGGCTGATACCAACCCGAGCGCTAGCTGGGAGGTTCCCCAGAGTCGCTGCGGACGGGAAGCCGAACCTCGAAGATCGCGCCGTGCGGGTGGGCCGATCGGATGCTGATCGCGCCCCGGTGCGCGGTGACGATCGAGCGAACGATTGCGAGCCCCAGCCCTGCACCTCCGGGCTCGTGGCCCTGGGCGGCGTCCGGTCGCGCAAACCGCCCGAAGACGAGCTCCCGATCTGCGGCCGCGATTCCCGGCCCTGTGTCCTCGACGGTCAACAGGACGTGATCTCCGGCGAGGCGCAGCGAGACGTACGCGGGAGCGTCCGCAGGCGTGTGCCGGCGCACGTTGGCCAGGAGGTTGTCGAGCACCTGACGCAGGCGGCCCTCGTCGCCCTCGACCATGAGCGGCCGCTCCGCGAACTCGAACTGGATCACGCGATCCGGCTCCGCAGCTCGTGCCCCTTCGATCGCCCGTTCGGTGAGGTCGTCCAGCGCGACCGGCAGGCGCTCGAGTGGGCGCGCGTCGTCCAGCCGTGCCAGGAGAAGAAGATCCTCGACGAGCCGCGACATCCGTGCCGCCTCGTCCTCGATCGCGCGCATCACCGTGGCGAGGTCTTCGGGGCGCTCACGCGCGCCGCGCCGGAAGAGCTCGGCATAACCGCGGATCGACGTGAGTGGTGTGCGCAGCTCATGCGAGGCATCGGCAAGGAACTGACGGAGCCGATCCTCGGTCGCGTCGCGCTGTGCAAATGCTGCTTCGTTCTCTCCGAGCATTCGATTGAGCGCCGTTGCCACTCGGCCGATCTCGCTGCGCTTCGGAGCGGGCGGGACCCGCGCCGCGAGGTCGCCGGCGGCGATCGCATCCGCCGTCTCCGCGATCTGCCGCAACGGGCGCAGGCTGCGCGTCAGCACGACCAGCGCGACGAGCGCCAGCAGGCCGAGCACGGCGCCACCGACGAAGAAGTTGAGCCGGAACAGGTGCGCGAGCGTGCTCACCTCGTTCCTGACCGAGACGACGGCGATCACCGTGCTGCCTTTGGCAGGCACCGCGATCTCCTCGAACGAGGGGCCGCGGTGCCCGGCCACTTCGATCTGCCGAGAACGTCCCGGGTGTGTAACGAGGTCGGCGGGGATCTGGACCTGAGCCGCCTCGGATGTGCCCACCCGCTGCAGCACTTTGCCCTGCGGGCTTTGCAGCTCGACGAGCACCACGCGGTCCGCGCCCGCGAACGTATCGAGGGTCAGGCGCTGTCCGCTGCCCAAGGCCTCGACGGCTGTCTTCGCGACCTGTCGCACGTTCGTGTCGGCGCGCCTATTGAAGTACTCGCCCAACAGAAGGAAGGTCGTCACGTCCACCGCGAGAACCGCGAGCGCCGCGATTGCGACGGTCGCAAGCGTCACCTTGAGTCGGATCGACACCGTTACTCCTCCGGCATTCGCAGCGAGTAGCCCACCCCGCGGCGCGTGTGGATCAGTGCCGGCCCGTCCTGGTCGATCTTCTTGCGGAGGTAGCTGATGTAGGTCTCGACGATGCGGCCGTCGCCGCCGAAGTCGTATTGCCAGACGTGGTCGAGGATCTGCGCCTTCGACAGCACCTTGCGTGAGTTCAAGAGCAAATAGCGGAGCAGAGAGAACTCTGTCGGGCTGAGCTCGATGCGACGTGGGCCGCGGCGAACCTCCCGTGTCTCCTCGTCCAGCTCCAGATCCGCGAACGACAGACGGTGGGACACAGCCGCCTCAGTCGACGTTCGGCGGAGCACCGCGTGCACACGGGCGACGAGCTCCTCGAGGCTGAACGGCTTCGTCATGTAGTCGTCCGCGCCCAGCGTGAGCCCGCGGATACGGTCTTCGACCGCATCGCGCGCCGTCAAGAACAGCACCGGCACCTGCTGCCCGTCGGCGCGAATCCGCGCTTGCAGCTCGAAGCCGCTCGCGTCCGGCAGCATCACGTCGAGCACGACGAGGTCGGGCGCCAGGTCGCGCACCGCTGCGAGGGCACTCGCGCCGTCTGCCGCGGTCCGAACTTCGAAGCCCTCGTACCGCAACGCGGTCGCAACGAGCTCGGCGATGTTCGCCTCGTCGTCGACGACGAGCACACGGCGCGGGGTGCTCCCGGAACTTGTCACCTTCCCATTATCTGAGAGCAACCTGGGAGCCGCCTGAGAATCACGTTCCGGTCTTCAGGGGCGGCGCAACCGGTAGGCGACGAATCCGCCAACGACGAACGCGACCCCGAGCAACAACCACGGCAGCGGATTCAGGTGCTGTCCGCAACCCATCGTGGTTCCGTCCTCCCAGCACGTCGTGCCGGGACCTTCGCGGTTCATGTAGGCGACGAAGAGTAGAAGCAGGCCGACGCCGATCGGCGCGCCGTAGGCAAAGGGCCGCGCCGCAGGCGACCGGACCATCAGCACCGCGATCACCGCGGCCGGGATGAACACCAGCGGCCCGACCGCGAATGAGATCGCGCCGAAGGCAAGTGCACACCCGACGACTATCCAGGCGGCGAACCAGCCGTGGTCACTCACTCGTCCACCCTGGTCGTCACCTGCCCAGCCTAGAGGGACCTCTCGGTGCCATCCGGCCGTATTCATCTCGATGCGTTGGTGGGCAGCACTCGTCGTCGCGGTCGCCTCACTGGCGGCGACCGGCGCCGCGGGCGCCGTCGGGCCGTGGCCCGGCCTTGCGGCGACCGTTTCGTCGGCCGACCACAGCGTCCGTTACACCGCGTCGCGCGCCGATGGTGGGACCACGATCCGCGCGATCAGCCACGGAGCCGTCACAGCGGAGCTGCACGTCGACGGGGCATGGGGCATCCCGGCGGTGACGAGCGTCGGGCTCGCCGGCGGGCTGTCCCCCGACGGGCGCCTGCTCATTCTGACGCAGCCGGTGACGTACCAAGGACTGCGCGCAGAGAGCTCATTCCTGATCGTCCGTACGCCGAAGTTGTCGGTGCCGGAGACGATCACGCTTCCCGGCGAGTTCGGGTTCGATGCCGTCTCGCCCGACCGTCACACGCTCTACGTAATCCAACACCGCAACACGTCCGACCTCGTTCAGTACGTCGTGCGCGCCTACGACCTCGTCAAACGCGCCTTGGTTCGTCGCGCGGTGGTCGCGAAGGGCGAGGGCGAGACGATGCGGGGCTACCCCGTCTCGCGTGCGACGTCCAAGAGCGGCGCGTGGGTCTACACGCTGTACAACCGCCCGAGCGGGAAGCCGTTCATCCACGCGCTTAACACCAGCCGGCGTTTCGCCGTCTGCATCGACCTCACCTGGAGCCCGTCGTCGAGCGAGCTCTGGAACACGCGGCTCGCACTCACGGCCGACGGCCGGAAGCTGCTCGTGCGTTCCCACAACGCTGTCGTCTCGCGGGTCGACACCCGTTCCTACCGCGTCAGTTAGGCG
This sequence comes from Gaiellaceae bacterium, assembly GCA_045805985.1. Lineage (GTDB taxonomy): Bacteria > Actinomycetota > Thermoleophilia > Gaiellales > Gaiellaceae > PALSA-600. The sequence continues at coordinate 30,836 of JBJMKA010000011.1, forward strand.
AATTCCGCTTCGCACGTCCGAGCCGCCACGTCGCGACGCCGACCGCGAACAGGGCCAGCTCGACGAGCGTGATCTCAAGCCGGTTGATCAGCGTCACGCCGAGCGCCGCACCGGACGTAGTCACCGCGAGGAGCAGCCCGTACATCGACGCCTCCCGCGCGCCGATGCCCGACGGTGAGAAGAACGCGAGGACCGCGACGATCGCGCCCACGGCGGAGACACCGCCCAGGAACGGGATGGTTTCGAGCCCGACCTCTGCGCCGACGGAGCGCAGCATGAAGTACACGGCGAAGCCGCCGATCACCCACGTGCCGCAGTAGAAGAGCAGCAGTCCGAGCGTCAGTGGGAATGGCAGTGGTTCGAGGTTGTGCGCGCCGAACGGCTTCAGCAGCTTGTTGAACAACGGCCGGAAGATCCGCGGATGGAGCAAGGCGGCGAGCAGCACTGCAAAGCCGACGAGCGGCAACAGCGGTGCGTTCACGTCACGCACCCAAGCAAGGCTGAGGACGAAGACGATCACGCCGGAGATCGCGGAGAGCGCGGCCTCGACGAGGATCGACGCGAGCACCGTGGGTGTGTCGGTGATGCCCGCATAGCGACGCAACGCCACTGCACGGGCGGCAGGTGTCCAGACGCCGCCGGGTAGGTACTTCGCGAGCATTGAAACCATCTCGGCCTGCAGCCCGACGCGATAGGGAACGTGGATGTCCCACGCATCGAGCATCCGGATCCAGCCGAGGATGAACACCAGGTAGTAGATGGCGACGACTCCGAGACTGAGCGCAAGGTAGGCGGGACTCGCGTCGGCGAGGAGTGGTCCTGCCTTCGACCACTGATCGCGAACGGCCCAGACGCAGAACGCGACCGTCAGGGCGAGGAGTACGAGCTGGATTCCCTTGACCAGGCGCGGGCGCGCCCGTAGGTACTGCACCCCGGCGGTGGCATTCATCGTTCCCCGAGACTAGTTATCGCTGAGGCGCACGCCGAGTCAGACACCCCTGGTTAGAGTCCTGGAGTGGGCGAGGCGCGCCAGCACTACAACGTCACGCTCGGCATCCTCGCGCTCGCCGGCCTCGCGTACTCCCTCCAGCAGACGATGATTCTTCCCGCGCTGCCGAGCCTGCAGCGCGATCTTCACACGTCGACCGCGTGGGCGACGTGGCTCTTCACCGCGTTTCTCCTCGTCTCGGCGGTAGCGACGCCCGTGCTCGGAAAGCTAGGCGACCAGTACGGCAAGGAACGGTTCTTGCTGGTCAGTCTGCTCGTCTTCTTCGCAGGCTGCGTCGCGGCGATCTTTGCGTGGAACATCTGGTCGCTGATCGTGTTCCGCGCGGTCCAGGGCTTCGGCGGCGCCGTGTTTCCGCTCTCGTTCGCGATCGTGTTCGACGAGTTTCCGCCGGAGAAGGTCGGCGCGGGCGTCGGCCTGGTCTCGGCCATTCTCGGGATCGGCGGCGGCCTGGGCCTCGTGCTCTCCGGGGCGCTCGTCGACTACGCATCGTGGCGCTGGCTGTTCATCGTCGGCGCGTTGTTCGTCGGGGCGGCAGCGATCGGGGTTTGGCGCTTCGTGCCCGAGTCGCCGATCAAGACGCCGTCGAAGGTGGACGGGGTGGGCGCGGCATTGCTCTCCGCCACCCTGATCTCGCTCCTGCTCGCGATGACTGAGGGGCCGACGTGGGGTTGGAGCTCTGGCCGAGTGGTCGGTCTCTTCGTCGCGAGCGCGGTGCTCGCGTGGCTCTGGGTGCGCACCGAGCTGCGCGTCGAGGCGCCGATGGTCGACATCAGGATGATGATGCAGCACACTGTCCTGTTCACGAACCTGACCGCGATCTTCACGGGCTTCGCGATGTTCGGCGCGTTCGTGCTGCTGCCGTCACTGATGCAGACCCATCGCGGCGGCAACATCCATCACGGTTTCGGTCTGTCGCCGACTGCGACCGGCCTCTACCTCTTGCCCGGCGGTTTGCTCGGTTTCATCGCCGGTCCGATCGCCGGACGTCTCGGCACGCGGTACGGCTCGAGGCTGCCGCTGATCCTCGGGATGGTGCTCGCGGCCGTCGGGATCGCATCGCTCGCGCTGTTCCACACGCATCCGCTCGAGATCTCGCTCGGCATGGTGTTCATCGGGATCGGCGTCCCGTTCGCGTTCGCCGCGATGGCGAAGTTGATCGTCGACGCCGTGCGGCCGTCCGAGACCGGCGTCGCAACCGGCATGAACACGGTCATGCGAACGATCGGCTCGGTGATCGGCGGACAGGTCGGCGCCGCAATCGTCAGTGCCGACACGATCGCCGGCACCCACGTGCCCGCCGAGTCGGCGTTCATCGCAGCCTTCTGGGTCAGTGCTGGGATCGCGGTGATCGGCGCCGTGCTGGCGCGCTTCATCCCGTCGCATCGCCCGACAGCACCTGTTCTCGCGGACTGACCATCTAACCTCGCGTTGTGACGCGCGTCCGGTTCGCTCCCAGCCCCACAGGCACGCTCCATGTCGGCAACGCGCTGAGTGCGGTCGCGAACCGCCGGTTCGGCGACTGGATGCTGCTGCGGATCGACGACACGGACGCCGCCCGGAACCTTCCTGGGGGCGAGCAAGCGATCCTCGACGACCTGCGCTGGCTTGGCATCGACTGGGACGAAGGTCCGCTGCGGCAGAGCGAACGCGCCGAGCGGCATCTGGAGGCGGCGCGCGCCGCCGGGCTGTCGCAGCGGTTCGAGGGCGGAGTAATGCTCTGGCGTGATGACGACACGCCGACGTTCCACCTGGCGAGCGTCGTCGACGATCTGGACTTCGGGATCACGCATGTGATCCGCGGCTCCGATCATCGCGCGAACGAGGAGCTGCATGCCGCGCTGCACCGGGCTCTCGGCAACGAGCCGCCCGTTGTGATTCACCACGGGCTCGTCGTCGGCGACGACGGGAAGAAGCTCTCGAAGCGCGCCGAGGGCGCAACGGTCGCGTCATTGCGCGATGCGGGCTATCCGGCTGAGGCGGTGCGCGCCTACCTCGAGGAGCTCGATCTCCCGAAGCACGACGTGCACCTCGATCTCGACCGCATTCGGTCGCTCTCGACCGACGTCCTGGCCCAGCTCTCCGACGAGGATCTGGCGGCGCGGGTCGGTGTGCCGGGGGAAGCGGCGGCGGTGATGCGCGGAGCGCACGACCTCGTCGAGGCGCGGGAGCTCGCGTCGTCCGTGCTCGACCCGCCAAGTGTTGACTCATCACAAAGTCCGGAGACGCTGACGCGCTTCGTCGAGCTGCGGGCCCGGTTCCCGGAGAACGTCGACAAGGACGAGGCGAAGACGATCGTGCGCGAGCTGAAAGCGGTCGGCGGGAACCTGAAGGCGCTGAGGGTCGCGCTGACCGGTCGCGAGCGAGGGCCCGAGCTGTGGGCTGTGCTACGCGCGCTGCCTCGTGACGAGGCGTTGCGGCGCGCACTAACCTGATCGGATGCGCCTCTACGACACCTACACTCGCTCGCTGGTCGAGTTGCCCGCGGCTCCCGGTCCCGTGCGCATGTACGTCTGCGGCCCGACCGTGTACGCGCGCGCGCACGTCGGGAACGCGCGGCCGTTCGTCATCGGCATGTGGTTCCGAGCGTGGTTGAAGGCGACCGGGTACAGCGCGACGCTCGTCCACAACATCACGGACATCAACGACAGGATCTACGACGCGGCGCCGGGGAAGAGCGCAGAGCTCGCCGAGCGCGCGACTGCGTGGTACCTCGAGGACACCGGTGACCTCGGGCTCGGGATGCCCGACTATCTCCCGAAGGCGACGGAGTCGGTGCCGGCGATCGTGAGCTTCATCGAGGAGCTCGTCGCGACCGGGCACGCCTACCCTGCGGGCGGCGACGTCTACTTCCGCGTCGCGAGCTTCCCCGAGTACGGCCGCCTCTCGGGCCAGAAGCCCGACCAGGTCGAGCAGGGCGAGGAGCCCAGCCCGCTCAAGGCCGATCCGCGCGACTTCGCGCTCTGGAAGACGAACAAGCCGGCGACCGAGGACACGTGGTGGGAGTCGCCGTGGGGCCGCGGCCGCCCCGGCTGGCACATCGAGTGCTCCGCGATGGCCGAGGAGATCTATGGGCCCGCATTCGAGATCCACGGCGGCGGGCTCGACCTCGTTTTTCCCCACCACGAGAACGAGGTTGCGCAGTCGCGCTCGCTCGGCCATCCGTTCGCGCAGATCTGGGCGCACAACGGGATGCTCCAGTTCACCGGCGAGAAGATGTCGAAGTCATCCGGGAACGTCGAGACGATCCGCGAGGCGATCGACAAGTGGGGGCGCGAGACGATTCTCGTCTTCTTCCTCACCGCTTCGTGGCGCAAGCCGATCGACTACTCGGAGGAGACGATGATGCAGGCGGCAGCGCGCCTCGAGACGCTGCGCAACGCGTTCACCCGCAGCGCCGCCGAGCACGACGAGAGCGGCTGGCAGGCCTTCGCAGACGCCCTGGACGACGATTTCGACACGCCGGCCGCGCTCGCTGTCCTGCACGATTGGGCCTCGAGCAGGCAGCTCGAGCTGCTGCGCCGGGGCCTGGCGCTGTTCGGCCTCGAGTCGCTCGCGGAGCGAGTGCAGGCGCCGGCCGACGTCGTCGAGCTCGCGGAGCAACGAGTCCAGGCGCGTGCCCAGCGCGATTTCGAGGCAGCCGATCGGTTGAGGGATGACCTGGCAGCTGCCGGCTGGGAGATGCGGGACCGTCCCGACGGCTACGACCTCGTGCGGATTTAATGCCCGACCTCGTCTACGGACGGCGGGCCGTGCGCGAGGCATTGCGTGGCCGGCGTGAGGTTCTGGAGGTCTGGGCGACCGAGCGTGCGGTCAAGTCGGAGGACTGGCTGGACGAGATCCGGCCGAAGCCGAAGGCCGACCGGGAGCTGACCGAGCGGGCGGAGACCCGGGACCATCAGGGCGTGCTGGCGCTGGTTGCTCCTTATCCCTATGCCGACGCCTACGAGCTCGCCGCGGCCGAGAAGCCGTTGCTGGCGGTGCTCGACCGGGTGACCGACCCCCGCAACCTCGGCGCCGTCGCCCGGTCGGCGGAGGGCGCGGGCGCAACGGGGATCGTTGTCCCTGCCCACGGGTCAGCGGTCGTCACACCTGCGGTCGCGCGCGCGTCGGCCGGGGCTGTCGAACACATTCCGATTGCGGTGGTCACGAACCTCGCGCGGTACCTCGAGGAGGTGAAGGGCGGCGCCTTCTGGGTGTACGGCGCCTCGGGCGAGCCGGCTGCGCAGTCGATGTGGGAGACGGATCTCACCGGCGGCGTCGCGATCGTGCTCGGCGCCGAAGGCAAGGGACTGCGCCCGCTAGTCAAGCGCATGTGCGACGCGCTTGTCTCGATCCCGCTTGCCGGCGCGGTCGAGTCGCTGAACGTCAGCGTCGCGGCGGCGGTGTTGCTCTACGAAGCGCGTCGGCAGCGTTCTGACGATCAGCGTGGGTGAGCTCTACCTCTTCGACGGCTACAACCTCTTGCACGCCGGGCCCTTCGCGGACGCACGCGAACTGGTCGACCTTCTCGCGAGCTACGTCGCCGTCCGGGGCGCGCGCGGGGTGGTCGTCTTCGACGGCGTGGGGGAGGACGTGACCCGCGGTCCGCTCGAGGTGCGGTTTGCCGCCCATGCGGACACGCTGCTCGAGCGCCTGGCCGCCGACCACCGGGACCGCGAGAAGGTCATCCTCGTCACGAGCGACTCGACGGTCGGCTGGGCTTCGGGCATCGAGGTGGCGAAGGTGTCCTCGCAGATCTTCCTCCGCGACTTCGAGCACGCGGAGCATCGCGACGAGCGTCCGGAAGGCCTTGCGGGGAAGCTCGACCAGGCGACCCGTGACATGTTGGAGAAGCTGCGGAGAGGCGAGTAAGCGGGTCCAGTGCAATTGGGGCTTGTGCTCCTTGCGGGTCCTTGCTAGATTTACCTCAACCTCAGGGTGAGACTTCGGCGGTGCAGGACGGAGGTCTCAGCCAAAAAACAGTCAAATACCGGGGGTTCCGCCTTGTCCGTCCGCACCGCATACGCCCAGAAGTCTCCTCAGAAGGTTCAACGAGAGCTTGAGGATTTACAGCTCGTCCTGAAGGCCCGCAACGGCTCGACCGTCGCGATGGACCAGCTGATGCGCCGCTACACGTCCTTCGTCCGGCTGAAGGCGAGCTCGTATTTCCTCGCCGGTGGGGACTCGGAAGACCTGATCCAGGAGGGCCTCGTCGGCCTCTACAAGGCCGTTCGCGACTTCCGCCCCGACAAGGAGACGTCGTTCCGCTCGTTCGCCGAGCTCTGCGTGACGCGCCAGATCATCACGGCGATCAAGACCGCGACGCGGTTCAAGCACGCTCCGCTGAACCAGTACGTGTCGTTCAGCCACACGCCCGCCGGCCAGGAGGGCGACGACTGCACGCTCGGCGACGCACTGCCGGGCCCGGCCGTCAACGACCCCTCGGTGAAGGTGATCTCGACGGAGGAGCTGCAGTCGCTCGTCGGCTGTCTCTCGACGACGCTGTCCCCGCTCGAGTCGGACGCGCTGCGCCTCTACCTGGAGGGCTCGTCCTACGAGCAGATGGCGGAGGAGCTCGGCTGCGACACGAAGACGATCGACAACGCCCTGCAGCGAGTGAAGCGCAAGATCCTGACGCACCAGCAGGGTCGCCAGGTCCTTCAGTAGACGTCGATCCGCGCGCGTCCGGGAAACTCTTGAATCTGGTTCGGCTTCGCCGAATCAGGTTCAGGGCGACGTACCATGTGAGCTGCGCCGGAGTAGCTCAGCTGGTCAGAGCATTCGATTTGTAATCGAAGGGCCAGGGGTTCGAATCCCCTCTCCGGCTTCGAGCCTCGACCCCTTGGTGTCCTCGAGAAACTCTCGAACCTGGTTCGCGCGCAGCGCGTCCGGCAGTGGCGTCTGTTCGCGGGTTGCGCGAATCAGGTTCGGTTCTGGGGGTTGAACCTGATTCGGCGGTGCTCGGCGCGTCGCGCGGCCGGTGGCGCGCAGGCCGAACCAGGTTGTTGAGTTGGCTGAACCTGATTCGGTGTCAGCCGAACCAGATTCAAGAGTTTCGAGCGGCTACGCGGCGGTCTTGACGGGCGGCTTTTCGCGGGCTGGGCGGTCGGCGATCGGGATCTCGACGAAGAAGGTCGAGCCCTTGCCCTCGCCTCCCGCGCCCTCGACCCAGATGCGGCCGTCGAGGCGCCGTACCAGCTCACGGCAGATGTAGAGGCCGAGGCCGGTGCCGCCGATGCCGCGGGTCATGTTCGGATCGAGGCGATAGAACTTCTCGAAGACGCGCCGTCGCTCCGACGCCGGGATGCCGAGGCCCCGGTCGGAGACCGCCCAGCGGACTCCTCGCTCGCCGCGCGAGACCTTGACCTCCACCGGGCCGCCGTCGGGCGAATACTTGACCGCGTTCTCGACGAGGTTGACGAGCACTTGGCGCAACTGCTGCTCGTCGGCGGCCACGGGCGGGAGGCGTTTCCGCGTCCGGAGGGTCAGCGTGACCCCTTCCGGAAGGTGCGTCCGGGCCGCGTCGATCACCGTCTCGGTCACCTTGGCCGCGTCCACCGTCTCGATCCGCAGCTGCAGCTGCCCGGAGTCGAGATGGCTCGCGAGCAATACGTCGTTGACGATCTGCGCCAGCCGATCGGATTCGTCGGCGACGACGTCCAACAAACGGCCGCGCATCTCCTCCTCGAGCTCGAGGTCGGGGCGACGCAGGGTCACGGCCGCGCCGTAGATCGCTGCGAGCGGCGTCCGCAGCTCGTGCGACACCGTGGCGACGAAGTCCGAGCGCATCTGCTCGAGCACGCGCTCCTCCGTCAGGTCGCGGAACGCGTAGACCGTGCCCTCCTCGAAGCGCACGGCGGAGAACGACAGCCACAGCTCACGGCCGTCGATCTCGAGTAGGACCGTCTGGGGACGTCCGTCGACGTCCACGTCGACGACGTGATCCGCATATCCGGGAAGTGCCTCGCGCGCCGGCCGGCCGATGATGTTGGCTGCCGCAAGTCCTGTCATCGCCTCGGCGGCGTTGTTCCAGAGCAGGATCCGCTCGTCGTTGTCGAGCAGGACGACCCCATCCGCGATCGTCTCGAGGGCGCGCGCTGCCCGTGCCCGCCGCTCGACCTCTTCGTAGAGCTGCGCGTTCTCGATCACGGCTGCGGCGCGCAGGGCGAGCTCTTCCGCCATCCGCAGGTCCAAGTCAGCGAAGCGCCGCCCGGACTCTGCGGTGACGAACGTGATCGCGCCGCGCGTCTCCCCTCGGGCAGAGATCGGGACGCACAGGAACGAGCGCACCCCGAGCTGCTGCAGCAGCTGCTCGTGCAGCTCGTCGTGCGCCGCGCTCGCGAATGCTTCAGCGGGGACCTCCGGCATCAGCTGGGTCTTGCCGGAGCGGATCACCGCGGCTGCGCCACGCTTGGTCGCCGGATCCGGCGGGTAGCGCTCCTGCAGCTCCTGAGCGAAGACCAGCTTGGCCGGATCGGCATGCTCGAGCGCGAGCGTCGCAATCGTCCCGTCTTCCTCGAGCAGGTGCACCGCGCACCAGTCGGAAACCCGCGGCACGGCCAGCCGCGCGACCTCTTGCAATCCCGCACGCCAGTCGAGCGAAAGCGACAGCTTCGTGCCGGCGTCGAGCAGGAACCGCTGAGCTTCTTCGATCCGCTTGCGATCGTCGATATCTGTCGCCGTGCCGATCCAAAAGTCGATCTCACCGGACTCGTCCCGGATCGGCACCGCGCGCCCAAGGTGCCAGCGATACGTTCCGTCGGCGGCCCGGAACCGGTACTCGACCTCGAAGACGCTCCCATCGGCGAGTGTCTGCTCCCGCCGTGCGATCGTCTCCGGCAGGTCGTCCGGATGCGTGACGCGAGACCAGGCAACTGCGTCGATCTCGTCGTCGGTCATCCCGGTGTACTCGAACCAGCGCCGGTTGTAGTACGTCGCGTTGCCGGCGCTGTCCGACGTCCAGACGATCTGGGGCATCGCGTCGGCGAGCTGCCGGTAGCGCTCGGCGCTTGCCCGCCGGAGCTCGGCAAGCTCTTGCTCGGCCAGTTGCTCGGCCTGGCAGCGGATCTGCTGGTTCTTCTCCCACAGCTCGACAAAGACCGCGACCTTCGCGCGCAGGATCTCCGGGTCGAACGGCTTGAAGACGTAGTCGACCGCGCCGACCTCGTACCCGCGGAAGACGTGCCGCTCTTCCTTGGAGAGAGCGGTCAGGAAGATGATCGGGATCGTGCTCGTGCGCTCGCGCTGCTTGATCACCTCGGCGACCTCGAAGCCGTCGAGATCGGGCATCTGGACGTCGAGCAGGATCACGGCGAAGTCGTCCCGGTGCAGCAGGCACCGCAGGGCCTCCGAGCCCGAGGTGGCGGTGACGAGCTCGTGCTCGAGCGGCTCCAGGATCGCCTGGAGCGCCAGGAGGTTCTGGGGCCGGTCGTCGACGAGGAGCAGCGAGGGAGCCACTACGCCGGCACTCTCGCAAGCCCGCACAGATCGACGAGCAAGGGCGCGATCTCGGCGACCGGAACGACCCGTGCCGAGGGCGTCGCCCGCAGGGCCGCCCGCGGCATCTCGTCCCGCTGTGCGGTTGCCGGATCCTGGACGATCGCGGTGCCTCCGAGCTCCGCCACCCGCGCCAGCCCGTGCGCGCCGTCGTCGTTCGCACCGGTCAGGACGACTCCGATGCACCGGTGGCGGTATGACTCCGCCGCGGTCTCGAAGAGCACGTCGATCGACGGACGCGCGAAGAGCACGGGCTCGTCGGTCGAGAGCGACACCGAGCCGGGCTCGACGAGCAGGTGATAGTCGGGCGCGGCGATGTACGCCGTGCCCGGGCGAATCGCATCCTTGTCGGCAGCCTCGCGTACCTGCAGTCGCGACACTGCGCCGAGCAAGTCCCGGAATGCGGTCGGGTGCGAATCCGGGGAGCGGTGCTGCGCGATCACGATTGCGGCGTCCAACTCTGCCGGCAGGTTGCGCAGGATGTCTCGCAACACATCCAGCCCGCCCCACGAAGTGCCGATCGCGACCAGGCTGTGCGGTTCGGCCGTCGTCATCGGACCTTCCGGTATAGCTTCTCGTGCGCGTCGAGCTCTTCGTAGACGTGCTCGAAGCCGGTGAAGCGCATCGACTCCTTGTGGCCGAGCGCGAGGATCCCGAGGTGCTCCAGGCTGTCGTAGAACAGTTCGTGCACGCGGTTCTGCAGCGCCCGGTCGAAGTAGATCATCACGTTGCGGCAGAGAATCGCGTTGAACGTGTTGAACGAGCGGTCCTGGACGAGGTTGTGCGGTGCCCACACGACGTTCTCGGTGAGCCTGCGATCGAAGAGCGCACCCTCGTACTTCGCGAGGTAGTACTCCGAGAACGCCCGCTTGCCGCCCGCGCGGATGTAGTTCTCGGTGTACTCCTTCATCTTCGCGAGCGGGAACACGCCTTCGCGCGCGCGTTCCAGCACCGCCTCGTTGATGTCGGTCGCGTAGATCCGCGTCCGGTCGTAGATGCCCTCCTCGTGCAGGAGGATCGAGAGCGAATAGACCTCCTCCCCGGTCGAGCAGCCGGCAATCCAGATGCGCGTGAATGGATACGTCCGCAGCAGCGGCACGACTGCCTCGCGGAACCCGGCGTAGAAGGTCGGGTCGCGGAACATCGACGTGACGTTGATCGAGAGGTCGAGGAGCAGGCGCTCCATCACCTCCGGGTCGTGCAGCACGCGGTCGAGCAGGCCGGCGATCGACCCGGCTCGCTCCGCGTGCACGCGCCGCCACACGCGACGCTTGAGGGACGCGGGAGCGTACTCACGGAAGTCGAAGCCGTACTGGCGATAGATGCCCTCCAGGAGCAGCTGGAGCTCGAGTGCCTCGGTCTCCAGCCGCCCCGCGGGCGACGACGGCTGATGCTCTATCTGTACAGCCACACCCGCATCAGCGAGAGCAGCTGGTCGGTGTCGACCGGCTTGGTGATGTAGTCGGAGGCGCCCGAGGCGATCGACTTCTCGCGATCGCCCTTCATCGCCTTTGCAGTCAGCGAGATGATCGGCAGCTTGGCGAACTGCGGCTCCTCTCGGATGCGACGCATCGCCTCGTAGCCGTCTAGCTCCGGCATCATGATGTCCATCAGGACGAGGTCGATCTCCGGGTCCGCCTGCAGGCTGGCGATCGCCTCGTTGCCGTTCTCCGCGAACCGCACCTCCATCCCCTGGCGTTCGAGCACCGATGCGAGGGCAAAGACATTCCGCACGTCGTCGTCGGCGATCAGCACCCGCTTGCCCGTGAACACCTCGTCGGAGGAGTGCAGCTGCTCGAGGATGCGGCGCTTCTCGCTCGGAAGCTTCGACTCGACGCGGTGCAGGAAGAGCGCGGTCTCGTCGAGGAGCCGCTCGGGTGAGCGGACGTCCTTGACGATGATCGTCTCCGCATACTTCTTCAAGCGCGTCTCTTCGCGTCGGGTCAGATCCCGGCCCGTGTAGACGATCACCGGCAACCCGCGGAACCGCTCGTCGGTCTTCACCTTTTCGAGCAGCGCGAACCCGCTCATCTTCGGCAGCTTCAGGTCGAGCACCATGCAGTCGAAGCCCTGCTCGTCGTCGAGCTGCTCGAGCGCCTCCTCCGACGAGCCGACCGCGACGATCTCGACGTCCTCGCCGTTGCCGATCAGCTCGATGATCGCCGTGCGCTGATCGCCGTCGTCGTCCACGACGAGCAGGCGGCGTGTCGCGCGCTCGACGAACTCGAGGATCTTCGAGTAGGTCGAATCGAGCAGCTCATGCTCTACCGGCTTCTCGAGGACGGCCACGGCGCCGGCGCGCAGCGCCTCCTGCACGGCGCCGTTCTCCACGCCGCCCGAGACGATGTGCACGGGGATGTGGCGCGTGTCCGGGTGGCGCTTCAGGTGATCGAGGACGTCCCAGCCGTTTCGGACCGGCAGGCGCATGTCGAGGATGATCGCGTCGGGCTTGTACTCGTGCGCGAGGGCGAGACCCTCGTCGCCGCGAACGGCCACGATCCCCTTGAAGCCGCGGTCGCGCGCGACCTGTAGCTCGGTCCTCGCGAAGTCCTCGTCGTCCTCGACGATCAGCACCACGCGGTCACCGTCCGCGATCTCGGCCCGGTCGTCCTCGATCGCGGGCTCGTGCGAGAGCAGGAGTGACGGATCGAACTCGGGACCGGTGTCGAGCGTCCGCAGCGCTTGGGTTGGCGGCATCACGTCGCTGTGCTCGCGCTCGGGCGCGACGCCGGGGAGGAAGAGCGTGAAGCTCGAGCCCTTCCCCGGCTCTGATGCGACCCGGATCTCGCCGCCCAGGAGACGGGCGATCTCGCGGGAGATCGACAACCCGAGCCCGGTGCCGCCATAGCGCCTGGAGGTAGTGCCGTCGGCCTGCTGGAACGCCTCGAAGATCAGCTTCAGCTTGTCGTCCGAGATCCCGATCCCGGTATCGCTCACGTGGAACTGGACGACGGTGTCCGCGGTCTTCAGCGTCTCCTCGCCGAAGCGTGTTCCCTTCTGCGCGGGGGAGACCGTCAGCGTGACTGAGCCCTGCTCGGTGAACTTGAACGCGTTCGAGAGCAGGTTCTTCAGCACCTGCTGGAGCCGCTGCTCGTCGGTGACGATCGAGGCGGGCAGCCCGGCCTTCAGCTTCACCTCGAACTCGACCGACTTCTGATCGGCAACCGGCCGGAACGTCCGCTCGACGAAGTCCGCCACCGCCACCGGCTCGACCGGCTGCGCGTTCACGTCCATCTTGCCGGCCTCGACCTTCGAGAGGTCGAGGATGTCGTTGATCAGCTCGAGCAGATCCGAGCCTGCGTTGTAGATCGTCCGCGCGAACTCGACCTGCTTCTCGCTGAGCGTCTGCTCCTGGTTGTCCGAGAGGAGCTTCGCGAGGATGAGCAGCGAGTTGAGCGGGGTGCGCAGCTCGTGGCTCATGTTGGCGAGGAACTCGCTCTTGTACTTGGACGAGAGCGCGAGCTGCTCCGCCTTGTCCTCGAGCTCGGCCCGTGCGGTCTCGACCTCGCTGTTCTTCTGTTCGATGCGCGCGTTCTGCTCGGCGAGCAGCGCCGCTTTCTCCTCGAGCTCCTCGTTCGACTGCTGCAGCTCTTCCTGTTGCTGCTGGAGGAGCTCCTCGGATGTCTTCAGCGAGCGTGCCTGCTCCTCGAGCTCCTGGTTCGTGCGCTCGAGCTCGTCGCGCTGGGACTGCAGCTCCTCGGACTGGCTCTGCAGCTCGAGGGTCAGGCCCTGTGACTGCTGGAGCAGCTGCTCCGTCCGCATCGTCGCGACGATCGTGTTCAGCACCACGCCAAGCGTCTCCGAGAGCTGCTCGAGGAACGTGAGGTGCGCATCGGAGTACGTGGTGAACGACGCCAGCTCGATCACGGCCATCACCTGGTCCTCGAAGAGAACAGGGAGGACGACGATGTTCACCGGCGCGGACTCACCGAGGCCCGAGCCGATCGTGATGTAGTCCTCCGGCGCCTGCGTGATCAGGATCGGCTTGCGTTCGAGGGCCGCCTGGCCGACGAGGCCCTCACCGAAGCCGAACACGTTGGCGATGCCCTTCCGCCGCTTGTACGCGTAGCTCGAGACGAGCCGCAGCTGCGGCTCGGAGTCCGCGTCTCCTTCCGACATGAAGAACGCGCCGTGTTGCGCGCCGACGAGCGGTGTCAGCTCGTTCATGATCAGGCGGCTGACCTGCTTCAGGTCCCGCTGGCCCTGCAGCATGCCGCTGAAGCGCGCCATGTTGGTGTTGAGCCAGTCCTGCTGCGCGTTCACCTCGGTCGTGACACGCAGGTTGGTGATCATCTGGTTGATGTTGTCGCGCAGCTCCTCCACCTCGCCGCGTGCTTCGACGTTGATCTCGCGGGTCAGGTCGCCGTTCGTCACGGCGGTCGTCACTTCCGCGATCGCGCGGAGCTGTGTCGTCAGCGCGCCGGCGAGCGTGTTCACGTTGTCAGTCAGGCCCTGCCACACGCCGGAGACCCCCTCGACGTTCGCCTGGCCGCCGAGGATGCCCTCGGTGCCGACCTCGCGGGCGACGCGTGTGACCTCCGCCGCGAACGACGCGAGCTGATCGACCATCGTGTTGACCGTGTTCTTCAGCTCGAGGATCTCGCCGCGGACGTCGACCGTGATCTTCTTCGACAGGTCGCCCGTTGCGACCGCGGTCGTCACGTCGGCGATGTTGCGTACCTGGTTCGAGAGGTTGTCTGCGAGGGTGTTCACGTTATCGGTCAGGTCCTTCCAGGTGCCCGACACGCCCTTCACGTTCGCCTGGCCGCCGAGGATGCCCTCGGTGCCGACCTCGCGGGCGACGCGCGTCACTTCGTCGGCGAACGAGGAGAGCTGGTCGACCATCGTGTTGATCGTGTCCGCGAGCTTGGCGACCTCGCCCGAGGCCTCGACGGTGATCTTGCGCGTCAGGTCGCCGCTGGCGACGGCGGTCGTCACGTCCGCGATGTTCCGCACCTGGGTCGTCAGGTTCGACGCCATGAAGTTCACGTTGTCGGTCAAGTCCGCCCACACGCCGGAGACGCCCTCGACGCGGGCCTGGCCGCCGAGGATTCCCTCGGAGCCGACCTCGCGCGCCACGCGCGTCACCTCCGACGAGAATGCGCGCAGCTGCTCGACCATCGCGTTGATGGTCTCCTTCAGCTCGAGCACCTCACCGCGGACATCGACGGTGATCTTCTTCGACAGGTCGCCGTTAGCGACCGCGGTCGTCACGTCGGCGATGTTGCGCACCTGTGTCGTCAGTGACGACGAGAGCTCGTTCACCGAGTCGGTCAGGTCCTTCCAGGTGCCCGACACGCCCTTCACGTTCGCCTGGCCGCCGAGGTTGCCTTCCGTGCCGACCTCGCGGGCGACGCGCGTCACCTCGTCGGCGAACGAGGAGAGCTGGTCGACCATCGTGTTGATCGTGTCGGCGAGCTTGGCGACCTCGCCCGAGGCCTCGACCGTGATCTTGCGCGTCAGGTCGCCGCTGGCGACGGCGGTCGTCACGTCGGCTATGTTCCGTACCTGGGTCGTCAGGTTGTTCGCCATGAAGTTCACCGAGTCGGTGAGGTCCTTCCAGGTGCCCGACACGCCCTTCACGTTCGCCTGGCCGCCGAGCTGGCCCTCGGTGCCGACCTCGCGGGCGACGCGCGTCACTTCGTCGGCGAACGAGGAGAGCTGGTCGACCATCGTGTTGATCGTGTCCTTCAGCTCGAGGATCTCGCCGCGTGCGTCAACGGTGATCTTGCGCGTCAGGTCGCCGTTTGCGACCGCGGTCGTGACGTCGGCGATGTTCCGCACCTGGTTCGACAGGTTGTCGGCGAGCGTGTTCACGTTCTCGGTCAGGTCGCGCCAGACCCCGCTGACGCCTTCGACCTTCGCCTGACCGCCCAGCCGGCCCTCGGTGCCGACCTCGCGGGCGACGCGCGTCACCTCAGCGGCGAACGCGTTCAGCTGCACGACCATCGTGTTGATCGTGTCGGCGAGCTCTGCGACCTCGCCCTTCGCCTGCACGGTGATTTTGCGGCTCAGGTCGCCGTTTGCGACGGCCGTTGTGACCTCGGCGATGTTGCGCACCTGCTGCGTGAGGTTGTCGGCCATGCCGTTCACCGACTCCGTCAACCCGCGCCAGACGCCAGAGACCCCCTCCACCTGCGCGGAGCCGCCGAGGATGCCGTCGGAGCCGACCTCGCGGGCGACGCGTGTCACCTCGGCGGCGAACGCCGAGAGCTGGTCGATCATCGTGTTGATCGTGTTCTTCTGGACGAGGAACTCACCCACGGCGTCCGCGGTCACCTTCTCGGACAGGTCGCCTTTGGCGACCTTCGTCGTCACGTCTGCGGTGTTCCGCACCTGATCGGTGAGGTTGCGGACCATCAGGTTCACGTTGTCGGTCAGTCCGCGCCAGACGCCCGAGACGCCGGGCACCTCGGCCTGGCCGCCGAGGCGGCCTTCGACGCCGACTTCGCGGGCGACGCGCGTGACCTCGTCGGCGAACGAGGAGAGCTGATCGACCATCGTGTTGATCGTGTCGGCGAGCGATGCGACCTCGCCCTTCGCCTGCACGGTGATCTTGCGGCTCAGGTCGCCGCGGGCGACCGCCGTCGTGACCTCGGCGATGTTGCGCACCTGGGTCGTCAGGTTGTTCGCCATCGAGTTCACGTTGTCGGTGAGCGCCTTCCACGTACCTGAAGCGGCCGGCACGTCGGCTTGGCCGCCGAGCACGCCCTCGGTTCCCACCTCGCGCGCCACGCCCGTCACCTGGTCGGCGAACAAGCGCAGCGTGTCGATCATCGCGTTGATCGTGTCGGCGAGCGATGCGACTTCGCCGCGCGCCTCGATCGTGAACTTCTGGTTCAGGTCGCCGTCGGCGACCGCGGTCACGACCTTCGCGATCCCGCGCACCTGTGTCGTCAGGTTGGTCGCCATGAAGTTCACGTTGTCGGTCAGGTCCTTCCAGGTGCCCGACACGCCCTTCACGTTCGCCTGGCCGCCGAGCTGACCTTCGGTGCCCACCTCGCGCGCGACGCGCGTGACCTCGTCGGCGAACGAGGAGAGCTGGTCGACCATCGTGTTGATCGTGTTCTTCAGGCGCAGGATCTCGCCCTTCGCATCGACGGTGATCTTCCGCGTCAGATCGCCCTGCGCGACCGCGGTCGTCACCTCGGCGATGTTGCGCACCTGCTGCGTGAGGTTGTCGGCCATGCCGTTCACCGACTCCGTCAGGCCGCGCCACACGCCCGACACGCCTTCCACCTCGGCGGCGCCGCCGAGCTTGCCGTCGGAGCCCACCTCCCGCGCCACGCGCGTCACCTCGGCGGAGAAGACCCGCAGCCGGTCGACCATCGCGTTGACCGTCTCCGCGAGTGCCGCAACTTCGCCCTTCGCCTCGATCGTGAACTTGCGGTTCAGGTCACCGTCGGCCACGGCGGTGACGACCTGAGCGACGCCGCGCACCTGCGTCGTCAGGTTGGAGACCATCAGGTTCACGTTGTCGGTCAGGTCCTTCCAGGTCCCGCCGACGCCCTTCACGACGGCCTGGCCGCCGAGCTTGCCCTCCGTTCCGGCCTCGCGCGCGACGCGCGTGACCTCGTCCGCGAAGGTCGAGAGCTGGTCGACCATCGTGTTGATCGTCTTCTTGAGCTCGAGCACCTCGCCCTTGACGTCGACGGTGATCTTGCGCGTCAGGTCTCCACTCGCGACCGCCGTCGTCACCTCGGCGATGTTCCGCACCTGGTTCGTCAGGTTCGTCGCCATGCCGTTCACGTTGTCGGTCAGGTCCTTCCACGTCCCCGAGACGCCCTTCACCTGCGCCTGGCCGCCGAGCTTGCCCTCGGTGCCGACCTCGCGTGCCACGCGCGTCACCTCGTCGGCGAACGACGAGAGCTGGTCGACCATCGAGTTGACCGTGGTGCCGATGCGGAGGAACTCCCCCTTTACGGCGCGGCCCTCGATCTTGAGCTGCATCTTCTGCGACAAGTCGCCCTCGGCGACGGCGTCGATCACCCGCGCGACCTCGAGGGTCGGCCGCGAGAGGTCGTCCACCATCGCGTTGACGGCGGCGAGGCTGGCACGCCACGTGCCTTGCGCCTTCTTCAGCTCCGCGCGGTCGGTGAGGCGGCCTTCGCGGCCGATCGCCGTCGCGACGCGGATGATCTCGTCGGTCATCCCCTCGCGGGCGGCGGCGAGCTCGTTGAACGCCTTGTTCAGCTGGCCGACGATCCCGCGTTTGCGGGAGTCGAGCCGGACGCCGCTCTCGCCGCGCACGCCGGAGCGCAGCGCTTCCAGGAGTGGCTGGAGATCGGCTGCGGCAACCACCGCACCGTCTCCGTTCTTGCGGGCGGCGCCGGCCTTGCTCGCGGTGTTCCGCGCCGTCCGCGTCTTGGTCTGTGTGGCCACAGATCCTTCCTTTCTCAGCAGGCGGACCGGGCGCGTCGGGCAAGGCGCGTCCGGAGTCCGGTGACGGGGAGGTTCATGAAGGCCCTCGGCTTCGACGTGGTCCCCCGCCAGAGCGGGGCCGAAACTACGTAATCCTATTCTAAATGATGGGTCTTACACTTTCAAGAGGTGGGCCGTTCGGCCCATCTAGGCGGCGAGAGCTTGCGCGAGGTCGGCCCAGAGGGCCTCCACCTCCTCGAGCCCGACCGAGAGGCGCAGCAAGCCGGGAGGAATCCGGTCTCCCTCCCAGCGGTGGCGGCTCTCCATCGTCGAGCGGGCGCCGCCCAGGCTGGTGGCGTTCAGGATCAGCTTTGTCGAGGTCTCGACCACGCGCGCGTCCTCGACGTCGAAGGAGATCACGCCGCTGAAGCCGGGATAGCGAACGTTCGAGACGCCCCGATGCTCAACGAGGCGCCGTGCGAGCTCGGTCGCCGTCTCGGTGTGGCGCGCCATCCGCTCGTCGAGCGTCTCGAGCCCGCGCAGAAGGGCGGCGGCCGCGTCAGGCGCCGCGACGATCCCGGCGTTTCCGCGGTAGTCGCGCAGGCGTGCGGTCTTCGCCGGATCACGCGTGACGGTCGCGCCGAGCAGGGCGTCGTGGCTCCCGGTCAGGAATTTCGTCGCCGAGTGAAGGACGATGTCGGCTCCCTCGTCGAGGGCGAGGAGATAGACCGGCGTGGCGATCGTCCCGTCGCAGACGATCAGGCCGCGGTGCCTGCGAAGCGATTCCCAGCTCGGCATCGTCAGCACTGGGTTCGCAGGCGCCTCGACCCAGACGATGTCGGCGTCGGGCGGCGGGCCCGTCTGGTCGTACTCGACGTACGAGATCCCCCAGCGCTCGAGCAGCCCGAGCAGCTTGCTCGTCCCGTAGTAGGCGCCTTCGGCGAGCGCGACCGTTGCGCTGGGCTTCGCGAAGGCGAGCAACACCGTCATCGCCGCTCCCATCCCGGACGCGTAGAGCAACGCGTCCCCGTCCTCACGTCGGCCGAGGTCGGTTTCGGCCGCGACGCCCGACGGATGGTTGTAGCGCGAGTAGAAGAAGCGGCCCGGCTCGCCCCGCTCGTCGTACGGCCAGATCGTCGAGCGGTCGACCGGCTCCATGAGCCGACTCTAGATGGTTGCCGGAAGCCGTCCGAGCTGCCGGCGGCCGCGGGTGAACCCGTGAACCTGGTTGAAGTGCAAACCAGGTTCGTGCATCGGTCTCAACGTGGTTTGCCGTGTAACCAGGTGGAAGGCTTTTGCTCGGAGTTGGCGGAGCGACTGAGCCGAGAATCGGCGTTCCCTCACGAGCGCCGCGCTTCTCCGCCCGCACGCCTGACGGCGTCCACGAGCAGGTCGATCTCCTCGTCGGTGTTGTAGTAGTGCACCGACGAGCGCACCGCTTCGGCGATCCCGCGCACGCCGAAGTCGAGCTGCGCCGACGCTGCCTCCATCACCGACACGTTGACGTTGTCGGCGGCGAGCCGCCGCTGCACCTCTCCCGCCGCGACGCTGGCGAGGGTGAAGGTGACGGTTGCACCCAGGACGGCTCCACGGTCGAGCAGCGTCACCTCCGGGATGTCCGCCAGCGCGGCTCTCAGTCGTGACGAAAGCTCGCGGATACGCTGCCACGCAGCTTCGACGCCGACCTCGAGTGCGTAGTCGACGGCGACGCCCAGGCCGATCTTGCCCGCGTAGTAGGTCTCCCAGTTCTCGAAGCGGCGCGCGTCGTCGCGAATGCGATAACTGCCGTCCGGTTGCCAGTCCGCGGCGTGCATGTCGAGGAACGGCGGCTCGAGCCGCTCGATCAGGTCGCGCCGCACGTAGAGGAAGCCGGTGCCGCGCGGACCGCGCAGGAATTTGCGGCCGGTGCCGGAGAGGATGTCGCAGCCGATCGCCTCGACGTCGACCGGGAACTGTCCGACCGACTGGCAGGCGTCGAGGAGCAGGGGCACGCCGGCGGCGCTCGTCACGCGGCCGACTTCCGCCGCGGGATTGACGAGCCCGCTCTGCGTCGGGACATGGACGAGCGAGACGAGCTTCACGCGCTCGTCGATCATGTGCTCGAGCGCTGCGACGTCGATCTGTCCGCGCTCGTCGTCCGGCACGACCTCGATGCTCGCGCCGGCCCGGTCGGCCACCTGCTTGAGCGCGATCCAGTTGGACGCGTACTCCGCATGTCCCGTGAGAATGCGGTCGCCCGGCCGGAACGGGAACGCATAGAACGCCATGTCCCAGGCGCGCGTCGCGTTCTCGACGACGGCGATCTCATCACGACGGGCGCCGATCAACCGAGCGAGTGCGTCGTAGGTGTGCTCCCACCGGTCTCGCCGCTCGGCCGCGGCCTCGTAGCCGCCGATCTCCGCCTCTCGGTGCAGGTGCCCGACGACCGCGCCTAGGACCTGCCGGGGCGGCAGCGCCGACCCCGCGTTGTTGAAGTGCGCGACGTGCTCTACGCCGGGCGTGTCGGCGCGAACCCCCTCCAGGTCGATCATGTGTCGTGCGAGGTGAAGAGCGTGAGCTGCATGCCGTCGGGAGCCTCGACGCGCACGTTCACGTCGCCCCACGACGTCACGACGGGCTCGCCGAGGCGCCGGGCCCCGGCGTGTACGAGCTCGTCGGCGACCGCAGCGGAGCTCTCCACCTCGAGCGCGAAGCGGACGGTCCCCGAGACGCGACGGCCCACCTCGACGTCGTCCACCATCGCCGCCTGGCCCTCGTCGAAGATCTCGAGCGTCGCGCGGCCGGCCTCCAGGAGCGCGCCGTTTGTGCCCGGCGCCTTCCACTCCTCGAGCAGCGTCAGCCCTAGGGCGTCGCGGTAGAACGCGAGCGCCTCCTCGTAGTTCTGGACGGTCAGCGCGATCCTCAGCTCTTTCACCATGTTCGAGTGAACGTCCTTGCCTCGGCGGTCATTCCGCATACGCTCGTTTGGCGACGCGCGTCGCTGACTCACGGGGGCATTCTGCTCCACCATCTGACATGGAGCAAAAGGTCAAGGGGTCCGGCTCGGGTTGATGGGTTTGCTCTCGGCCCGGAGCAGCGGATGGTCCTTGGCAGCGACGGTGGATCAGACTGACATTCGCCGGTCGGGACGGCATGACTGGTAACCGTCGGGAGCTGCCTCGGTCTAGCGTCGCGGGTCACCGGCAAGCGGCGCCGCATAGATGGTTCGAGGGTTCTCCGTGTGGTTGGACGCATCCGCTGTTCGGGGCCGAGAGAGTCGG
>JBJMKA010000012.1:0-231914 GCA_045805985.1 Gaiellaceae bacterium
ACCTCGAAATCAACTAAAGTCATCAACAGTCGAATGACGTTCTGAGACGCGTCAAGGCTCCGACCCGAGTTCGCGAGTCCGAACCTGAGTGCTGCCGGGCGGACGATCCGCGCCCGGCGCTGACGCTCAGCCCCGGCCGCGATGAATCTACGCGCAACGCTGCCACCGCACTAGCTGTAGTTCCTGAGAGCGTTGTTCCATCCGGGTCTCCTTGGAGGCTGGAGCTGCCAAGCCACCAGCTCCAAGGAGGGGATCCGGATGAAGTTGCACGCTAACGCGAGGGCCTGTCCGCACAGCCGCCGCCTGGCGGTCGAGCGGGTTAGGCAAGAGGGTTGGACGCTCGCGGCGGCGGCCGAGGCCGCCGGCGTGAGCGTGCGCACGGTTTCGAAGTGGCGGCGCCGGTACCGCGAGGAAGGCGAGCAGGGTCTGTTGGATCGGTGCTCGGCGCCGGCTTCGGTGCCTTTGCGGACAGACGAGCTGCGTGTGGCTGTGATCGCCGGGCTGCGCCGGTTGCGGATGACCGGTGCGGAGATCGCCGAGACGTTGGGGATGCCGGTCTCGACGGTCTCGGGGATCTTGACCCGGATCGGGCTGGGCAAGCTCTGGCGGCTGGAGCCGCTCGAGCCACCGAACCGCTACGAGAAACAACGTCCTGGCGAGCTCGTCCACGTGGACGTCAAGAAGCTCGGCCGGATCGGAAGGCCGGGCCACCGCGTCAACGGCGACCGGCGCACCCGTAGCCGCGGGATCGGCTGGGAGTACGTCCATGTCGCGATCGACGACGCGACCCGGCTCGTGTACGTCGAGGTGCTCGAGGACGAGAAAGCCACGACAGCGGTCGGCTTCCTGCATCGCGCGATCGCGCACTTCGCCGCGTTCGGGATCCGCGTCGAGCGACTGATGACCGACAACGGCAACGCATACCGGTCCGCCATCCACGCGCTCGCCTGCAAGACGCTCCGGATCAAACACCTCCGCACCCGTCCCTACCGGCCGCGCACCAACGGGAAAGCGGAGCGCTTCATCCGCACCATGCTCGGCGGCTGGGCCTACGGCGCCATCTACCGCGACAGCGACGAACGCCGCCGCGCGCTCACCGGCTGGCTCGACTTCTACAATCGACGAAGACCACACCGCAGCCTCGGCCGCCAAGCCCCGATCGAGCGCTTACACGCGCTCAACCGGAACAACGTCCTCGGGTCCTACAGCTAGGCGGCGCGGTTCGAGCTGAGCAAGCGCCGAGAAGAAAAAGTTCCTCTGACACCACTACTCTAGTGTGGGGATGAGCGCCGCGACCCTTGCCGAGGCTTTGCGTGACGCATGGGAGACGTGGTCGGGGCGCACTGCACTCGTTCATCGGGGCCAGGCGACGACATACGCGGACCTGCGCGACACCGCAGTTGCGATCGCGGCCGGGTACGCGGGGCTCGGCGTGCGGCCCGGCGACCGGATCGTCTGCTCCGCGTCGAACCGGCCGGAGCACGTCGCCGCGCTTGCCGCCGCCTGGCTTTGTGGCGCGGTCCATGTGGGCCTTGACTTCGAGTCGACATTGCCCGAGCTCGCTCGCGTGATCGAGCTCACCGAAGCGAAGATGCTCGTCCTGGAGCCCACAGGCCCCATCGCGCCGCTGCTTGCGGCGCACCCGGACCTGACGGTCATCGCTCTTGACGCGCAGGACAGAGCGGGCTGTCCGTCGATCGCCGACCTCGTCGCCGCGGGCGGAGCTCCGCCCGCCGCCCCGCCGGCGCCGTCCGACCCCGCCCTCGTTTTCATCAGCTCCGGCACGACGGGCGCGCCCAAGGCGACGATCGGTTGGCACGGCAACCTCGCAGGACGCTGGACGCGTCTCGGCGGCTGGCTCGGCTTCGAGCCCGACGACGTGCACCTCGTCCAACTCCCGCTTGCCCACGGGTTCGGCCTGCTGACGGCCATGGCCGGGCTCCTCCGCGGTGGCACGCTCGTCCTGCTCGATCGCCCCTCTACCGGCGGCGTGCTCGCCGCCGTCCGCGACGAGCAGGTCACGGTGCTGAACGGCGCGCCGGCCCACTTCCGGCTCGTCCTCGACCGGCTCGAAGACGCGGGCGACGTCGAGAGCTTGCGCCTCGGCATCGGCACCGCCGCAGCCTTCTCGCCGCAGCTCGTCCGAGCGATCCGCGAGCGGCTCGGCGTCGATCTGGTGATCATGTACGGCTCCAGCGAGGGAATCGGCGTCGCGACGAAGGACCAGGACGACATCCTCCTTGGAGCGGTCGGCCGGCCCGCGACGGAGTCGGTGGCGATCGTCGGCTCCGAGCGGGAGCCGATGCCGGTCGGCGAGGTGGGGGAGATCGCATTCTCGCGGGCGGTGTTTCCGGTTCGCTACTGGAGGGACGGCGACACGAACGGCGACGCCTGGTACTACTCCGGCGACCTCGGCCGGCTCGACGAGGAGGGACGGCTGTTCGTCCACGGTCGGTTGAAGCACCAAATCGACCGCGGCGGGCTCAAGGTCGATCCAGTCGAAGTCGAAGCAGCGTTGCTGCGGTGCGGCGATGTCCGCGATGCCGCGGTGATCGGGGTGCCGAATCCGATCCTGGGCGAGAGCGTGTGTGCGTGCGTCGTGCCCAGGACCGGCGCCCGCCTCACCCTTGCCGACCTGCGAACGCTGCTCGCCGGCGACCTGGCCCCGTACAAGCTCCCGGAGGAGCTGCGCCTTGTGGAGCGCATCCCTCGCACCCCGCTCGGCAAGACCGCGGTCGGAAGCCTGTCCGAACTGGTGGCAGGCTGATGGCGAGGCGGACCGCGGACCCACGCTTCAAGAAGCTGTACGGCCACGCACGGAAGAAGCCCGAAGCGGTGGAAGACCATCCGTGGGGCGAGACCGTGTTCAAGGTGAACGGCAAGGTGTTCGTCTTTCTCGGGCATCCCGAGTCTTCGGGCGTCGGCCTGACGGTGAAAGCACCCCCCGACGAGTTCGAGCCGCTGCTCGAGCTTTCGTACGTGCACCGGGCGAAATACGTGGGGCGCTTCGGGTGGGTGAGCGTGACGGTCGAGGACGACGAGGCGCTGGAGCTCGCGCTCGAGCTGATCGACGATTCGTACGAGCTGATCGCGCCGAAGAGGCTGCGAACCGCGAACGCCTAGGAGCGGAATCGCCAAGGCGCGGCGGGCGCCCACATGCATTCGTCGATCTGCTCGAGGAGAGGCGCGACCAGCGGATCGTGCGGCAACGCCCTCAGGTCCGTGCACGCCTGACCGCTGTACGGCCTCGGTGCCGTAGGCGCCTGGCGCTGCAACTCGAGTGCCGCCGCGAGCAGGGACGTGCGAACGATGCGTCCATGGCCGTCTTGCTCGCGCCAGAGCAGAGCGGCGAGGATGCCCTCGCAGGCCAGCAGGCCGCCGGTGACGTCGACGAGCGTAACGCGCGACGGGAACGGAGGCTCGCCGGGGAGGCGGAGGCTCTCGCCGCACGCCGCGTGCGCCTGGACCACGTAGTCGCCGGCGATCTCGCTCGGCGCGTCGGCGGCATCGCCCCATCCCGATGCGTGCGCGTAGACGAGGCCCGGGTTGACCGCCGTCAGCTCGGCGGCTCCGTAGCCGGATTGCTCGGCGCGACCGGGGCGGGAGTTGTGCAAGAAGACCTCTGCGCTGCCGGCGAGCTCGCGCAGCGCGGCGCGGCCCGTGGTCGCCTTCAGATCCAACTCGACCACCTCCTTGCTCCGGTTGTAGGCGAGGTAGGCGGCGCGGCCGAACGGCGACGTGCCGGTGCGGCCCGGGTCACCCCCAGGGGGCTCGACTTTGACCACGTCCGCGCCGAGCTGGCGCAAGAGGAGGCCCGCGAGCGGCCCCTGCAGCCGCGTGGCAACTTCGACGACGCGCAGCCCGGCGAGCGGAAGGTCACCCGCAGCAGTCGCGCGCGGGGAGTGGCGGCCTGTGCGGGCGAACGACCATGGCGCCGGGTCGTAATCGGCGGCGTCGACCTCCGCCTTGGTGCGCAAGCGTGCGACGACGACGCCCAGCGGCGCCGCGACCGCACGCAGCTCGTCGAGCGAGCGCCGCCGAGTGGCGGCGTGCAGCTCAGGTGCCAACGGGCAGCGGCCGGTGAGGTAGCGGAGTGCGAACGAGGACCACGCGGCGTCGAGCGGCGCGTCGCGCACGCCGAGCTCTGTCCACAGCCGCACCCATTCGCCGAACCGGAGCACCTCGATCTCTGCCCATGCGCCGTCGGCGGTTGCGAACGGAGGCCCGGCCGCCGTCAACTCCGGGTCGGTCGGCGGGGCGGCGGCGGTCGCGATGGGGAGCCGATGCGAGAGGAACACGAGCGCGCCGTTGAGCACCGATGTCCGGACGCCGGTCAACGGGAGCCCGCGGCGACGCGCGAGCTGCACGGCGAGTGTGCCCTGTGCGGCCAGGATCGCCGCCGCAGACGACGGAACCGGCAGCCCGAGGCGGCCGCCATGTTCGGCGACGAGGCCCGAACGGGCCTGGGCCAGCTCGTCGCCACCCAGGCCGTCGCCGTCGATCTCTAGCTCGCATGCCGCGCCGCCGAGCATGCCGAGCATGCCGAGATGCCGCATGCAGGCGGCGAGCGCCGGCCGCTGCGAGACGGCGAGCGCGCTAACGCGCTGCGACCTGGTGGAGGTAGAAGAGATGCCCAGTCGGAGCCTCGAAGCCGGCGAGCGTGCCGTCGCTCGAGCGGATCAACTCGTCGCGGAAGTGGACACCGCGCGCCTCGAGCTCGCCGATGGCGCGGTCGAGGTCTTCAACGTCGAACACTGTCGCGATGCCCTTCGCGAAGTGCGGGTCGTAGTCGCGCGCGGCGTACGGCCGCCCTTCGTCATCGAGGACGCTGTGATGGCCGTGCATGTGGTGCGTCGACACGATGATGTCGCCGCCGTCGTACTTGACGACCCCCGGCTCCCCGTCGAGACAGTTGTCGCTGCAGCAATGCGTGCGGTCGAGCACGTCGAGCCCCAGCCGGCGCTCGAAGAAGTCCGCCGCCTCGTGCAGGTCGCGGATGAAGAGGAAGAAGTAGATCAGCGGCTTTCCATCGAGACCGACATCCGCGAGTTGCTCGTCGACGGCGGCGGCCGGTGTGCCGATCAGTCTGTCCGCGGAACCCTTGCCGCTTGAGCGCCACACGTCGCGCAGGTTGTCTGCAACGGCGGTCGTCATCGCGTGCTCGGAGACCTCGTACGCCATCAGGCGGTGGCCGTCGGGGTCGTAGAAGTCGACGACCGTGCCGACGCCGTACGTTCGCTGGTGTGCGATCTCGAGCCCGCGCTGCTCGAGCGCCCTGCGCATCGCCTTCGCATCGTCGACGAGAAAGACGATGTCGCACGAGTCGTCGGTGTCCGTCGAAAGCGCGATCCCATCCTCGCCCGCGGTCCGGAGCCAGAGCCGCACGGCCCCCGTGCCGTACTTCACGTAGCTCGCATCCGCATCGATCGGGCGGAGCCCGAGCTTCTGCTCGTAGAACGCGCGCGCACACGCCATGTCCTCGACGTACACGATCAGATATGCGACCTTGGCGTCGGCCAGCGTCGAGTGGTCGCTGCGTTCGGACTCCTGCGTGATCGTCACTCGCCCCGTCCTCCTCGTCGTGGTGGCAGTGGGATGATCGTCACGGTCCGACGGCGTCGCTTCTCACATGTTGCTCGACTGCTCGACCGCCGCGTGGTCGCCGGGCTCGCGCAGCAGCCTTCGGAACGTGTCGAGCCGGTCTTCCGCAAGCGGGAGCGTCAGCCGAAGCACGCTTCCCGTTCCCTCGGTCGCCTGCGGTGCGCGCACCGGCTGGAGCGGCAGGATGCGTCGCCGCTCCAGCTCGCGTGCCGCCGCGCCGTCCGGATCCGTGACGGCGACCCACGGGAACTCCGGCCGGCCAGGGCGAACGTCGAGGCCGGCGTGCTCGAGCAGCGCGATCACCTCCGGCTTCACCTCGGCCGCGCGGGCGCGGAGTCGTGCGAACACGTCGCCCTCTGCGAGCAGCCGGAGCGCCGCTTGCAGCGCGAGCTCGCCAACCTGGAGCGGCGCAACCAGCTCACGGACCCGCGCCGCAACCCCCGGCGACGCCACCGCCCAGGCGACCCGTAGGCCGCCGAGGGAGTACGCCTTGGTGAAGCCGCGCAGCACGACAAGGTTGTCGGTGCGCTGCACGAGCGTCGCGCCGCTCGCCGGCCCGCCGAGGTACGGGAGGGCGCTCTCATCGACGACGACGGGCGCTCCCACCTCGGCCGCGCGCGCAGCGATCAGCTCCAGTTCGTCGAGCTCGAGCAGGTCGCCCGCGAACGTCGGGCGGTCGAGGTGGACGAGGGCGGGGCGCGCCGCGAGGCCCCCAAGGATTGCGTCGGCGTCGGCAGGTTCGTCGAGCAGCTCGACATCGCAGCCGTCGGCGGCTGCCCACGACTCGAGATCGCCGTGAACGAACGCCGGCGCAAGGATCCGGCCCCCGTCGGCAAGACCGCAGAGGTCGTGGAGGAGCGACGTCACGCCTGCGGCAAACGTCAGCTGGCTTGCCCGAATGTGCTGGCCGACGTAGCCGCCGACGACCAGCGCGCCCCGTTCGGCGCCGTACGGATCGTCGACCGCATAGCCGCCGACAATGTCGGCGCCTGCGGCCGGCGCCGATCGAACGAGCGACTCCCAAACTTCGCGCGGTGCCGGCGTCAACAGTTCCGCCTCGTCCGGGGCATAGCGCAGGTCGAGCCCGGGACGCGCGGGTGTCGGCCAAGAGGCGACAGCGAGCGACTCAGGCGGCGCCCGCAGGGCACGCGCCACCAGCCACGAGCCGTCGGCGACGATGTCGAACCCGGCCCGGCGGACGAGCGTCTGCAGCTCAGCAGGCGTGTAGATGCGCAGCTCCTGCTCGACCCGACGGGCGCACTCGAGGCCCAGCCACGCTGGCGCATGACCGGCGATCAGCAGCCCGCCGACGGAGAGCACGCGACGCAGCTGCCGGAACAGCCGCAACTGGTCGGCGTCCGTGCCCCAGCCGATGCAGTCGATGCAGAGCGCTGTATCGAACGGGCCGGGGGGTATGGCTCCGGGGGCAAGCGGATCGCCGACCAGCCACCGCACCTGCACCTGCGCCGCCCGTGCCCGGCGTGCGGCCTCGGCCGCGGCCCACGGCGAGACGTCGAGTGCGACGACCTCGTAGCCGCGCGCCGCCAGCCCGATTGCCCGCGCGCCGACGCCGGACCCGATGTCGAGCACGCGCTTGCCGCCGGCCTCCGCTACCAGCCCGCTCAGCTCGTCGCCGTAGTCGGCTTGCCCGGCACTCGTCCAGAAGCGCTCGTCAAGGAATTCCCGGTACCAGCGGCCGGCGGCGACTCCGTTCTCATCCGACACGAGCGCTCACGAGCACAGGCTCATAGCGGGGTCGCGAGGATCTCCCGGATCTTGTGGCCGCTCGGCATCTCCAGTGCCTCCTCCGACGGCTCGTAGAGAAAGAACATGTGGCCGCCGGGGTCCTCGCACGTGGCGACGACACCGATGTCGAGGTGGCGGACCTTGGCGAATCCGGGGCGCTTTGTGTCGACGGATGCGACGGCGCCCTCGACGTCGGAAACGTAGAACACGGGCGCCGTGCCCTTCATATGCTGCACGTCGAGGTCACGCGGCGGGCAGCCGTGCTCCGCAACCTCGATCTCGTTGCGGTTGCCGTCGAAGAAATGCGTCGTCAACAAGAGACCGCCCGTGTCGTACTTGATCACCCCTTCCTCATCACCGCTCGTCTGCTGGCTGCAAGGCCCGCCCTCGAGGTCGCGCAGCCCGAGATCCCGGTTGTAGAACAGCTCGGCCTCGTGGGCGTCCGGGACGAAGAAGAAGACGTAGAAGAGCTCGTAGCCCGCAAGCGTCAGCTCGCCCGTTTGCGAGGCACGCGTGTTCGTGCTCGCGATGGGCGCGCCGCCGTTTCGGTTCTCACGCGCGGCTCTGACGGCGGCGATGCGCCGCCCGCTCGGCCAGCCCATCGCCTCTTCGGACGGCTCGTAGAGCGTGAGCCAATGACCATCCGGGTCGTAGAAGTCGGCGATCCCGCCGACGGAGTACCAGACGGCCGGGATGAAGACGATCCCACGCATCTCGAGCGACGCCTGCATCGCCCGCAGATCGTCGACGAGGAAGACGATGTCGGTGGAGTTGTCGCGACCCTCCGGGAGCGTGATGCCGTAGTCGGCGGCGCGATTCAGCGCGAGGATGACCTCGCCCGCATCGAACTTCACCGAGTCGTCGTCCTCCTCGATCACATGCAGTCCGAGCGTTCCCTCGTAGAACGCGCGCGACCGTTCCAGGTCACGCACGTAGATGAAGAGGTAGATGACTCTGGTGTCGGCGATCATCTTGCTCCCTCCTTCAATGGCGTGCGGCCTCTGCCGGCCGCGATCTCCATGACCGTGGATCCGCTGCCCCACGTCAAGCTTTCCGCCGACGGCTCGTAGAGACAGAGCCGGTTACCGGTCGGGTCGTCGAAGCGGGAGGTCCCGCCAATGTCGCTGTATGCGGGGTGCGTGTTGCCGAGCGCGACGCCCCGCCGGGCCAGCGCAGCATGCGTCGCCTCGATCGTGCTCGTGTGGAAGACGACCAGGCTCGTCGTCAGACGCGGCGGCGCCCCGTCGACGGCGGCCGCACGCTCTTCGAGAACCAGGTCAACGCTGCCCGTCGCGAACCGGGCCGTCTCGGTGTCGCGCGCGACGAGTAGGAGGTCGAGCAGGCCGCCATACCAGTCCAGCGACTCCTCGAGGTCCCGGACGCCGAGACGAATCTCCTCGACGACCGGGGCGCCTGCGCCCACGCGCAGCAGGTAGTGGTGGCCGCTCGGATCGGTGAACAGGTCGGCGTCGAGGCGGCCGTAGGGGGTGAGGTCCGCCTCGCGCGGCAGCTCGAGCGACAGCACGGTGACGAGGCCATCCGAGCCCTGGTTGCGGAACTTCCCTTCCGTCGAGAGGTTGAGCGAAAGAATCAGTCCGCCCGCGTCGTACTTGACGACGCCGTGGCGGTGGTGCGGTAGGTGCGGCTCCACTTCGATCACCGGCAGGCCAAGCACGGACTCGAGCAGCTCGCGTTGTTGCGGCAGCCCGAAGATGTCAACGAAGAGGTAGAGGATCGGTGCCCCGCAGAGGCTCATCGGGCCGCCTTGAGTACGCGGCCGGGGGCGAAGCGCGCCAGCTCGGGCACCTCGCGCCCGTCCAGGATCGACTCCGCGAGCGCGCGCCCGACTCCGAGCGCCGGCGGCAATCCGTGACCGCCGAAGCCCGCGGCGAGCCACCGGTCGCTGGCGGCCGGCCAGCGGCCGACGAGCGGCTGGCCGTCGGCGGTCACATCCATCACGCCTGTCCAACGTCTGGCGATTGCCGGAACGCTGAGGCTCGGGAACGCATCGCCGAGGAACCCGGTCAGCGGCGCGGAACCGCCGAGGATGATCACGCCGTCGTGGGTCTGCCGCCAGTAGGTGGAGCCCCAGTCGACCGCGAGCCCGATGGTGAAGACGCGCTGCGCCGGCTCGGTCGCGAGCATCTGCGCCTCGTGCGCCGTGAGGGCGCCGGCGAGCGGAACCAGCCGGGCGGCGCCGATGCCGCAGGCGACGACGGCGACGCCGGCGTCGACGTCGCCCCGGTCCGTGGTGACGCGGACGCCGCCGGCAGCGCGCGGCTCGAGGCTCCGGACCTCGGCCGTGACGATCGCTGCCCCGCGCCTCACGGCTGCGTCGGCGAGGCCGTGCACGGCCGCGACCGGGTCGACCGATGCTGCACCGGGCAGCCAGCGGCCGCCGCAAAACCGCGGCGCGAGCTCGAGGCCGAGCAGGTCCTCGCAGTCCGCGCGGTCAAGGACGGCGAGCGGCGGCGCTCCGGCCGGACGCCCAGCGGCTTCCGTCTTGAACGCCGCGAGCACCGTCGCCGAGGCGGCGAGCGCGAGGTGGCCGTGCTCCGCGTAGCCGACATCGAGCTCCTCCTCCTGTAGCACTGCGCGGAGCAACCTCGGGTCCTCGAGCTGCGACCGGCCGGCGAGCACGAGGCCTGCGTTGCGGCCGCTCGCACCGGCGGCGATGTCGTCGACCTCGAGCACGAGCGGCCGCACGCCCCTTCGTGCGAGCCAGTAGGCGACGGCGATGCCGATCACGCCACCGCCTGTGACGACGACGTCCGCGGTCGCGGGCACGTGTGCGGTGCCGGCGCTGTAGCGACCGTGCAACGCCTGCCAGTGCGAGACGGTCCCGCGCCGCGGCCGTGACAGCTCTCGGGGCGCGAGCACCGTCATCGCGTCAGTGCTGCTCGAGCTCGAGGATCTGGATGGTGTAGCCGTCCGGGTCCTTGATGACTGCGAGCACGCCCCACTCCTCGTGCTTCACCTCCTGGACGACCTCCGCGCCCCGCTCGCGCACCGCGTCGAGCGCGATCTGTACGTCGTCGACGTAGAAACCGAGCTCGGCGCCGCCGTCCTGGTTCATGGACCTGCCTTCGGACGAGTGGTGCAGCCCGATGCTGACGTCTCCGGCGCGCACCTGCGACCACGGCTCCGACTCGTATTCGACGTCGAGCTCGAGCACGTCGCGGTAGAACGCAACGCTTCTCGACATGTCGGAGACCATCAGCATCACCAGTCGCAGTTTTCCGATCAAGCGCTCCGCCTCCCGAGGTCGGCGCCCCTCGCCGAGAGGCACCGACCGGTGATTCGTGCAGTGTCAGACGGCCGCGAGCGCCTCGAGGTGCTCGGCCAGTACGTCGAGGATGTCGCCGGGCCGGTTCGGGTACTCGGCAAAGACCTCGTCGTCCTTCGTCACGACGATGTCGAACGCCGTGAGCTCGCCGGGGGTGAGCGTGCCGACCCGCTCACCGGTGTCCACCTTGAGCAAGGCGACCGGACCTGTCGTCGAGTGGAAATGCGTCCCCACCGGCGGATAGTGCGACACGTCCGCGGGGCCGAAGATCAGCGGCTGCGCGGGGTCGGTCATCAGCCAACCAAGCGGCGTCTGCATCTTCCAGCCGACGCGCCAGATGGCCTTGCCCGGAAAGTCGTTCGCGCCCTCGCCATTCGACTTGACGATGCCGTTGTTCGGCACGTCGAAGTTCTGCGTGACGCGAATCGGACCGAGGCCGGCGACCTCCAGCTCGCCACCGTGCATGAATATGTGCAAGTACATCTCGTTCTTGCCGTCACCGTCGAAGTCGGTGCTGGGACTGCGGTGCATGAGGACGATGCCGTTCTTCACGCTGAGCGGGAAGTCCTCGACCATTCCGTCGACGGTCAGCGAGCACGAGCACACGCCCTTGAGCAGCTCTGTGCCGCCGATCGAAGGGAAGTTGCTGTTGAAGCCGCGGATTGCCTCGGTGTATCTGCCGCTTTCGATCTTGCGGGTCACGAGTGAATCGATGCGGCTCTGTGCCTCGCGACACCGGTCGTCGACGAGGAACTCAGCGCGATGATGAAGCGTCCGCCAGCGGAACAGCTCGACTACTTGCGTCTCGCCGTTGTCCGCGCTGACGAGAATGTCGACTGGGTAGTCGCCGGCCAAGTCCTTCTCGCGTAGGAGGGCCCACTTCTCGCGCACGGCCGCGACGAGGTCGTCGACCGACTCCGCGTCGGTGTAGTACGTCCCCAGCTCGACCAGGGATTCGTTGCGATAGATGCTGACACTCACGAGCTTCTCCTCCTGTCGAGTTGTGGCACGAGCAATACCAGGCGCGCGCGTTGCGTACTTCTCTGCCGTTGCGCTCACGCCGCCGCGACGGACCGCTGAAGCAATAGCGCCGGCGCCAGGAGGATCGGCGGGTCGGTAACGCGACGCGGGCGCAACACCAGGTCGACGTGTACCGGTTGGCCAAGGTGCACGCGCACGGGCGTCGCCGTCGCAGCGACCAGCGTGTGGCACTCGTCGAGGGTGAGGTCGTTCCAGTGCCCGTCAGGGCCGAGCGATACCGCCAGCACGTGGAACACGCCGGCGCGCGTGGCGGAGAGTTCGTACTCGCCCGGGGCACTCGCAAGCGTGCATCCCGCTGGGCGTCCCTGCGCGAGCCGGCTCGGGAAGAGCCCGACCGCGACGAGCGCGGCCGGTTCGTGATGCCCGACGGCGATGCGTCCGCGAACGGCGGGTTGCGCGCCGAGGTCGACGTGCGGTAGCTCGAGCGTCGCGAGACCTGTCCAGTCGTCGGAGTGCATCAGCCTGCGCAGTCGCCGAGGCGAGATGCCGACGAGGCGCGTGAACTGCGACGTAAACGTCCCAAGGCTGAGGTACCCGACGGCGTAACAGATTTCGGTCACGCTGAGGTCGGAGGTCAGGAGCAGCCGCTTCGCCAGATCGATTCGCAGCGCCGTGAAGAAGTGCCCGGGCGGGACCCCCGTCACCTGCCGGAACACGCGGTGGAAGTGATAGGGGCTGAAGAGCGCAATCGACGCAAACTTCTCGAGCGAGAACCGCTTGTCGAGGTGCTCCGTCATCGCTTCGATCACGCGCTCGACAGCGCGTTGGCGATCGCGCTGCACCGTCATCTGCTTGGGAGGCGCCACCCCGAACGCAGTCATCGAGAACGACGGTGCAGCGTGCCGTCCGAACGCGCAACGGCCGATCAGACCGTCCTTCGGGCAAAGCAGTCCGCACGATCGAGCAGAACCGGTCAGATGATGCCGAGCCGGATCGCCTCGGCGACCGCCTGCGCACGGTTGCTCGCGCTCAACTCGTATTCGAGGTCGCGGATCAGGCTCTTGATCGTGCGCTCGGAGTAGGCGAGCTTCGACGAGATCGCCCTCGTCGTCTCGCCTGACGCGAGCATCTGCAGGACTGTGATCCGCCGTTCGTCGAGTCGCAGTCCCTGGTCGCGCGTTCCGTGGCGCAGCCCGACCACCAGCCCGGCGGCCGCTGCACGCACGGACGCCACGAGCTGCTCCGCCGTCACATGACCCACAGACAACAGCGCCGCTGCGCGCGCGGCCTCGGCGCCGCCGAGCCCATCGATGTCGATGTCGAAGACGACGACCCCACAGTCGAAGGAATGTGCGACGAGCGCCGAGCAAGAGACGACGGCGGCGTCGATCGGCTCGTGCGGCGGATCCTCGGCGACGACGAACGAGACCTCGAGCGCACTTTCCTCGTCGAGACAGTCTGCGACACCGCGACGCAACACGCCGTGCTCGTGCACCACACCCACGCGCCGACATGGTACGAGGACCGCGTCGACCGCTGGCTTCGTTTGGCCGGTAGCGCGGACGCCGGGCACGACACCTCCACAATCACGTCAGCCGCAGCAGGACCTTATTTCCGCGTTGGAGTCACCATCATCGGAGAAGTGCATCCTCTTGTCAACGACTGATGCACAAACGGCACCGGTTTATCGCACGCCCAGGCAGCGTCGATTCCCGAAAGGGCGGTGGCGAATATCCGAAGAACTGTCCCTATGGACGTTGGCGTACCGAGTCGGCGCGGTTTCGATCCATGTAGCGATGGCGACGACGGTGACGAGCGATGGTCCGGCCGGCGTTTTCCGTGGGCGCCGATCGCGCGTCGAGCGGCGCCTCGTACGGTTCCTGCGCATCGATCCCAGCGAGACGGAGCTCGCCCGACGCGGCTTCGCGTCGTGCCCTGCCCGGGTGCGGCAGCAGCTGGAGCTGCACGGTGCAAGCTTCGTGCACGGCTACCACGCGGCGCTCGCACACGGCGCCGGTGACGAGTTGCGCGCCGAGCTTGAGCTTGTCGACTCCGCCGAGCGCGGCTTTGCCTACGAGGGAGCAGCGATGGCGCTCGCGCTCCTCGATCTGCTGCTGCGCGGCCGACGGATCGGCGCGTTCCTTGCCGGCTCAGCCGACCGGCACGTTTATATGGTCCACGTTGGTTGCGGGTGGGCGCTCGCCCGGCTTCACCGCCGACCGTGGGGTCACCTTCCGCTCGATCCGCTCCTGCGCTGGCTCGCGCTCGACGGCTATGGGTTCCACGAGGCGTACTTCTCGACGGACCGGGTCGTCCGCGAGCGCCGGCCGCCGCGCCGCCTGCGCGGCGGAGAGCGCGCGGTCTTCGACCAGGGCGTCGGCCGCGCGCTCTGGTTCGTGTGTGCGGCCGACGCCGTCTGCATCGCCGACACCATCTCCTCGTTCGAGCCGGAGCGGCGCGCAGACCTGTGGAGCGGTGTCGGGCTCGCAGCGACGTACGCGGGTGCTGTCGACGATGTTTCACTGCGCCGGCTTGCGACGCTCGCCGGCGTGTATCGCGCCGATGCCGCGCAGGGTGCCGCCTTCGCAGCCGGAGCGCGGGTGCGTGCCGGAAACGTGGTGCCGCACGTGGCGAGGGGCTGCGAGGCGCTCGCCGGAGCCGGAGTGACCGAGCTCGCTGAGCTGACGGACCGCGCGCTCGCGGAGATCGGCCCTGGCGACTCGGCGGCCCATTATGAGCGCTGGCGCGCAGCGATCCGCAGTGAGCTCGCATGAAGGAGCTCACGCGCAGGAACAGCGTGCGTGCAGCGGTGCTCGTGCTCGTGCTCGTGTGCGGCTGGATGACGCGGCTTCCGTCCTATAGCTCGGCGGAGCAGGACCGGCTGGCGAGCCAGTTCGCGTTCCGGAAGCTGACGCTGCCCGTGGCAGCGAAGCCGTTCCAGACGTCGCGTCGCGTCGAGCCGTCCTTGCAGACGATCTCAGGGTGGATCTCCTCGGTCGGAGCCGCGGTGTCGCTCTCGGACCTCGACGGAAACGGGAAGCCGGACGACATCTGCCTTGTCGATCCGCGGTCGAACGCCGTCACCGTGGCGCCGGCGCCGATGACGGGCCGGCGCTTCGCCCCGTTCGTGCTCGCGGCCGCCCCGTTGCGCTACGACCCGCAGACGACTGCGCCGATGGGCTGCTTGCCGGGCGACTTCAACGAAGACGGCCGCATCGATCTGCTCGTCTACTACTGGGGCAGGACGCCGATCCTCTTCCTTCGGCGGCCGAATCGTCCGTTTGGCCCGGACGGCTTCACTCGCCGCGAGCTCGTTCCGAAGGGCGGCCGTTGGTACACGGACACGATCACATCCGCGGACGTGGACGGCGACGGGAATCCCGATCTGATCGTTGGCAACTACTTCCCAGACGGCGCCCGGGTCCTCGACCCGTCGGCCCGACGCGATCCCGCCATGCAGATGCAGAACTCCATGTCGCGAGGGCGGAACGGCGGCATCGATCGAATTCTTCTCTGGCGGCCGGGCGGTCGCTTCGTCGAGGCGCCTGGCGCGCTTCCGCCCAACGTTGCGAACGCATGGACTCTGGCGATCGGCGCGGCCGACCTCGACGGCGACCTTCGGCCGGAGCTCTACTTCGCGAACGACTTCGGGCCGGACGTGCTGTTGCGCAACGACTCGACGCCGGGTCACGTCCGCTTCACGATCGACCACGGCTCACGCAGCCTCACGACGCCCGCCTCGAAGGTCCTCGGACGCGATTCGTTCAAGGGCATGGGGATCGACTTCGGCGACCTCAACGGTGACGGTCGGCTCGACATGTTCGTCGGCAACATCACCACCCAGTTCGCGCTCGAAGAGAGCAACTTCGCCTGGATTGCCAAAGGCTCGACATCGGGTCTCGCCCATGGTCACGCGCCCTACACGGACGAGAGCGAGCCGCTCGGCATTTCGCGCAGTGGCTGGAGCTGGGATGGGAAGATCGGGGACTTCGCCGACAGCGGCGCGAACGAGATCGTGCAGGCGACCGGCTTCCTCGCCGGCAAGGTCGATCGCTGGCCCGAGTTGCAAGAGCTGGCGATGGCGAACGACACGCTGATCCACCACGCGACCGTCTGGCCGCGATTCGCGCCCGGCGACGACCTCAGCGGTCATCAGCACATGGCGTTCTTCGTGCCCGGCCCAGCCGGACGCTTCGTCGACCTGTCGACCCGGGTCGGGCTCGGTGCCACGGTCGTCAGCCGCGGGATCGCGACTGCCGACGTGAACGCCGACGGCCGGCTCGACTTCGCGGTCGCCGACCAGTGGGCGCCGTCCTACCTCTACGTCAACGCCTCGCCCGGCCGCAAGCACTACCTCGGCCTACGCCTTCTGCTGCCGCCGGTTGGCGTCGCCTCGGCGACGCGCGAAGTCTCCGGCCTGCCCGGGGGGCTACTGGCAAGACCGGCGATCGGCGCCGGGGTGTCGCTGCGGCTCGCGAACGGACGGACGCTGGTCGGCCAGATCGACGGCGGGAACGGCCACGCGAGCGTGCGCGCTCCCGAGATCCTCTTCGGTCTGGGCGCAGAGGCCGTCGCCCACCTTCCCGTGAGGATCGTCTGGCGCGACACGTTCGGCGTCGTTTGGCGGGCGACCTTCCGGCTGCGGCCCGGCTGGCACACGATCGTCCTCGCGCAAGGACAGCCCCGATGACGCCTCTCGAGCGGCGCGACGCCGCGCTCCGCCGCTTCGCCATCTCACTCACGGCGTTCACGATTGCGGGCGCCTTCCTGCTCGGTTTCGAGGACTCGTGGGCGCAGCCGCTCGTCGCGCTCGCCACCGCGTACCCCCTCGACCTTGCGCTCGAATCACTCGATGCCTGGGCGGGCCACCGTCCTCCGCGCTATCGCGGCGGGGGCCGAGCTGGCTTTGTGCACTACCTGCTCCCGGCGCACATCACCGCGCTCTCGATCGCGCTTCTCGTCTACCCGAACGCGCGCCTGATGCCGATCGTCTTCGCGACCGCGGTCGGCATCGGCTCGAAGTTCGTGCTGCGCGTGCCAACGCCGACCGGCCCGCGTCATTTCCTCAACCCTTCAAACATCGGAATCGTGACCACGTTGCTGGTGTTCCCGTGGGTCGGCATCTCGCCGCCCTACCAGTTCACGGAGAACCTCTACGGTGCGTGGGACTGGATCGTCCCGCTCGCGATCCTCGGCGCCGGGACGATGCTGAACGCGAAGCTCACGCTCAAGGGGCCGCTCATCCTCGGGTGGGTCGGCGGCTTCGCCGCTCAGGCGCTGATCCGAGCCGCGGTATTCGGCACCCCATTCGTCGCACCGCTGCTGCCGATGACCGGTCTCGTCTTCGTCATCTATACGAACTACATGATCACCGACCCGGGCACGACGCCCTTCGCGCGCCGCCCGCAGGTCGTGTTCGGTCTCGCCACCGCTGCGACGTACGGACTGCTCGTGTCGCTCCACGTCGTCTTCGGACTCTTCTTCGCGCTCGCCATCGTTTGCGCGCTGCGCGGTGCCCGGCTCTACATCGTGGCGCTCGCGGCGCGCCGTCAGCCCGTCTCAGAGGGCGCGCTCGCGCGGTCGCTGCACCCGGCACGATGAGCGCGATCGCAATCGTCGGGATGGCGTGCCGATACGCTGACGCGGCCTCGCCCGATGAGCTCTGGGAGAACGTGCTCGCACAGCGGCGTGCGTTCCGCCGCCTGCCCGACGAGCGACTGCGCGTCGAGGACTACTTCTCCGCCGACCGGGCTGTCCCGGACCGTGCGTACGCCGTGCAAGCGGCAGTGCTCGACGGTTGGCAGTTCGACCGCGTGCGCTTCCGGATCTCGGGGAAGAGCTTCCGCGCCGCCGATGCCGCGCACTGGCTGGCACTCGACGTCGCGGCGGACGCACTGGCGGATGCGGGCTACGCCGAGGGCACCGGCATCGATCGTGAGCGCACGCTCGTCGTCGTGGGCAACACGCTCACCGGCGAGTTCTCGCGGGCACGAGCGCTCCGCCTTCGGTGGCCCTACGTACGCCGGGTCGTTGCGGCGCGGCTCGCCGGAACACGCATGGTGGAGTCCGAGCGCGGGCGGTTCCTGGACGAGCTCGAAGGCGACTTCAAGGCGCCGTTCGGGGAGGTCGACGACGAAACGCTCGCCGGTGCCCTTTCGAACACGATCGCCGGCCGGATCTGCAACGCGTTCGATCTCAAGGGCGGTGGCTACACGGTCGACGGCGCATGTGCGGCCTCGCTTCTCGCCGTCGCGACCGCCGCGACCGCGCTCGAGCGCGGAGACGCCGACGTTGCGCTCGTCGGCGGCGTCGACCTGAGCCTCGACCCGTTCGAGCTCGTGGGATTTGCGAAAGCGGGTGCCCTTGCGGCGGACGCGATGCGCGTCTACGACGAGAAGTCGGAGGGATTCTGGCCGGGCGAAGGCTGCGGCTTCGTCGTGCTGCGCCGTCTCGAGGACGCGATCGCCGACGGCATCGAGCCTGCTGTGGCCGTTCGCGGCTGGGGTGTTTCGTCAGACGGTGCCGGCGGCATCACGCGACCGGAGATTGAAGGGCAGGTCCTCGCGCTCGAGCGTGCCTACGCTCGAGCCGGGCTCGACATCGGCTTGGTCGGTCTCTTCGAGGGCCACGGGACAGGTACGGCGATCGGCGACGCGACCGAGCTCGCTGCGCTCTCACAGGTGCGCGCGGTACGCGGCACGACGGTGCGAGCGCCGATCGGGTCGGTGAAGGCAAATATCGGTCACACGAAGGCGGCGGCGGGCATCGCGGGACTGATCAAGGCGGCCATCGCGCTGCGCGAAGAGGTCGTTCCGCCCACGACAGCGTGCGAGGAGCCGCGTGCGGAGCTTCGTCGCGAGGACGCGACGCTGCGCATCGTCCGTCAGGCGGAATCGTGGCCGGAAGGCGCGCGTCTTCAGGCCGGCGTCAGCGCGATGGGATTCGGCGGTGTCAACACGCACGTCGTGCTCGAGCGCGTATCGGCTGCGCGTGGCCGGCG
This sequence comes from Gaiellaceae bacterium, assembly GCA_045805985.1. Lineage (GTDB taxonomy): Bacteria > Actinomycetota > Thermoleophilia > Gaiellales > Gaiellaceae > PALSA-600. Next base: position 18,615 of record JBJMKA010000012.1, read on the forward strand.
CAGGTTGGACGCCGACACCCGCCGCCTCGCTCGCTCCGCACAGGACGCCGAGCTCTTCTTGTTCGCCGGCACGCGCGCAGCAGTCGCGTCGGCCGTCGACCAGCTGCGGGTCGCCGCGCACACGCTCTCCTTCTCGGAGCTCGGAGATGTTGCGCACGACCTGTTCACACGCCTCGAGAGCGGCGACGTCCGGACCGCGATCCTCGCGTCGACGCCGGCCGAGCTCGAGCAGGCCCTCGAGCGGGCCGCGACGGCGCTCGGACGGGACGAAACGCTTCTCGTCGACGAGGAGGCGGGCGTGGCCGTGGGTTCCGGGCCGGCGCGGATCGGCTTTCTCTTCTCGGGCCAGGCGGTCACCGTGGGCGTTGACGGCGGCGCACTCGCCCGCCGGTTCGACAGCGTGCGCCGGGCGATCGAGGAGGCCGGGCTCGAGGCTGCCGCGGATCTCGTCGAGACGTCATATGCGCAGCCTGCGATCGTCGCGTCTTCGCTGGCCGGGCTCGCGTTGCTGCGGCAACTCGGCGTCGAGGCGAACGTCGCGATCGGCCACAGCCTCGGCGAGCTGAGCGCGCTCCACTGGGCGGGAGCCTTCGACGCCGATGCGCTGCTGCAACTGGCGCGAATCCGAGGACGCGCGATGAGCGCGCTCGCCGATCGGGCCGGGGGTATGGTCGGCCTGGCGGTGGACGAGCCGGCCGCGGCCAGCTTCTGCAGTGGCACGGGCGCTGTGGTCGCCGGCGTGAACGCCCCGCGGCAGACGGTCGTCGCGGGCGACGAACCGTCCCTGCGCGTCGTCAGGAGCCGGGCCGAGCGTGAGGGCGTCGCCGTCACACGGCTCGACGTCTCCCACGCTTTCCACTCGCGGCTCGTCGCGGCGGCGGGGCCGCCGCTCCGCGAGGAGCTTGCGGCGATGTCAATCTCGCCGGCGCATTCAGGGGTCGTCTCGACAGTCACCGGCGCGCCGCTCGAGCCGGAGACCGACCTGCGCGAGCTGCTCGTACGGCAGGTCACCTCGCCGGTCCGCTTCTTGCCTGCGCTGCGCGCCGCAGGCGACGTCGATCTCTTCGTCGAGGTGGGGCCGGGACGCATCCTGCAGCGGCTTGCCGCGCAGAGCGTCCGTGTGCCCGCCGTCGCGCTCGATGTCGGAGGCCGGTCGCTTCGGCCGGCGTTGCTCGCAGCAGGCGCGCTCTTCGTAACCGGAGCGGTGAGTGACGTCGCTCCGCTCTACGCAGACCGATTCGTGCGGCCACTCCGTGCGCATCGCTTCCTCGCGAACCCCTGTGAGTCGGCGCCGGCGGACGATGTCCCCGTCCCTTCCGCGCCCGTGGCGCGCAAGGAAGAGGACCCCGAGCCGGCGCCGGGCGACTCGCTGGCCACGGTGCGAGCACTCGTCGCCCAGCGGGCCGAGTTGCCCGTGGACTCGGTTCACCCGGACGCCCGGCTGCTCGCCGATCTGCACCTCAGCTCGATCGTCGTCGCGGAGGTCGTGGCATCCGCAGCACGCCGTCTAGGCGTCGCGCCGCCGGCTGCGCCGGGCGAGCTCGCCACTGCCACCGTGGCAGGGATCGCCGAGGCGCTCGACCGGTGCGCAGCGACGGCCCCAGGAGCCGAGCCCGCGCGCGTCGACGGAATCGCCTCGTGGGTTCGCGCCTACGAGCGGATCCTGGTGCCACGCGAAGGGGACGCCGCCCCGCGAGTGCCGACGACCTGGACGCTCGTCGGCGACCGTGCTGATCCCTTCGTCGCCGCCGCCGGCGAGGCGTTCGCAGGCCCCGGAGGAGAGGAAGGGGTCGTGCTCGTCCTCTCCGACCGCACCGACGCCGTGCCGGCGCGGCTGGTCGAGGCGGCGCGTGCGGTGGTCGAGCGCCGCGCGGCGCGCTTCGCGCTGGTGCAGCAGGCGAACGTTGCGGCGTCTTTCGCCCGAACCCTCCAGCTCGAGACCGGGATCCCCTGTTGCGTGATCGGTGTCGAAGACGTGTCGTCGCTCCCTGCGGCCGAGCTCGAAGCGGAGTCCGCGCGCGGATTCGCCGAGGTCGTGCTCAAGGGCGCTGAGCGACGCGTGCCCATACTCCGGCCACTCGAGGTGGCGGACGGCGATTGGCCACTGCGGCCGAACGAGGTCGCCCTCGTCACCGGCGGCGGCAAGGGGATCACCGCGGAGTGCGCCCTCGCGCTGTCGCGCAAGCACGGCCTCACTCTCTCGCTCGTCGGCAGGTCCGATCCCGACCGCGACCCCGCCCTCGCGGCCAACTTGCGCCGCTTCGCGGCGGCCGGCGTTCGGTTCCTCTACACGCGCTGCGACGTCGCCGACGCGGACGCGGTTCGCGAAGCCGTCCGCCGTACCCAGCGGGAGCTCGGGCCGGTCTCGGCGGTCTTGCACGGCGCGGGCGTCAACGTGCCGGCGCTGGTTCATGACCTCGACGAGACGGCGTTCCGCGATGCTCTCGGGCCGAAGGTAGCCGGGCTCCAGAACGTCGTGGCCGCGATCGACGAAGACGAGCTGCGGCTGCTCGTGACCTTCGGGTCGGTGATCGGCGCGATGGGGCTTGCCGGGGAGGGCCATTACGCACTCGCGAACGAATGGCTGCGCGAGGCGGTCGAAGAGCTCGCCGGCCGGCTGCAGCACTGCCGCTGTCTCGACGTCGCCTGGTCGGTCTGGGCGGGCGCAGGCATGGGCGAGCGGCTCGGCACAATCGACGCGCTCGCCCGCGCCGGCGTCGAGGCCGTCCCGCTCGCCGACGGCATTGCCCTCCTCGAACGGCTGATCCGTGCTCCCGGCCTGCCGCGGTCCGTGCTCGCCGTAGGACGCTTCGGATTGCCCCGCACGGTGGAGCTTGACTGTCAACCGACGCAGCTCCGGCGGTTTCTCGAGCGGCGGCTCGTCGACTATCCGGGTATCGAGCTGGTCGCCGAGGCTGAGCTCGACCTCGGAACCGACCCGTATCTCACCGATCACCGCCTGGACGGAGTGGCGCTGCTGCCCGCCGTGCTCGGCATCGAGGCCATGGCACAGGCGGCTGAGACGTTGCTCGGCGTGACGCCGCACACCGTGGTGGACCTCGAGCTCGAGCGGCCCATCACAATCCCGCCCGACGGGAAGCGCACGATTCGCATCGCCGCGCTGCGGCGAGAGGACGGAACGGTCGAGGCGGCGATCCGAAGCGACGAGACCGCATTCCAGGCGGACCACTTTCGGGCAACGCTTCGTTCGGATGCCGTGGAGGAGAGCGAGCCGGTCCACGGGGCGACCCCGGCGCATCACGTGGACATTGACCCGGACACCGTCTACGACACGCTGCTCTTCCACGGTCCGCGTTTCCGGCGTCTCCGTCGCTACCGCACCCTGCATGCCCGCTCCTGCAGCGCAGAAATAGACGTGCGCGACTCGGAATGGTTCCGGGCGTACCTGCCGACACCGCTCGTTCTCGGCGACCCCGGCGCGCGCGATGCTTTCATCCACATCCTGCAGGCCTGCATCCCGGGTACGCGTGTCCTGCCCGCCGGTGCCGACCGGATCGCGTTCGTGCGTCGTCCGGCGAGCGCCGTGTTCGTGAGCGCCTGCGAGCGATCGGATGACGGCACGACGCTCGTCTGGGACATGGACGTGTGCGACAGCCAGGGTGAGCTCGTCGAGCGGTGGCAGGGCCTGAGGCTCCGTCGCGTCGGCGCGACGCCCGTGCCGGCGCCGTGGCCGGCACCGCTGCTCGTCCCCTACCTCGAGCGGCGCGTCGCGGAGCTCTCCGGGTATTCGGTCGGCCTCTCTGTCGTGGCTGACGGCGACACGGACGATGCGATCGCGTCAGCCGCCGGGCGACCGCTGCGCATCGAGCGCGCCGCCAACGGCCGCCCCGTGGCAGACACGGGCGGCGTTTCAGCGGCGCACGTGCAGTCGCTCACACTCGCGGTCGCGGGCGACGCTGCGGTGGCATGCGACGTGGAGGAAGCGCGGCCGCGCGGCGAGGAGCTCTGGCGCGATCTGCTCGGCAACGAGCGTCTCGCCCTCGCGCGATCGCTCGCCAGCGAGCTCGGCGAGGAGCTCGACGTCAGCGCGACGCGAGTCTGGGCGGCCGCCGAGTGTTCCCGGAAGACCGGCCGCCCGCAAGGCGAGCCGTTCACGTTTGCTGGTGCGCCGGCCGACGGCTGGGCGCTGGTGCGCGCCGGGCGCGCCCCTGTCGCGACGTTCGCCGATCGCGTCATAGGGTTCGATACGCGCCTCGCGTTTGCGTTCCTCGTCGAGGATCCGGAATGAGCGCGACGTTCGACTACGAGCACGTCGTGACGTTCGACGAGACGAACGTCGTCGGCAACGTCTACTTCGTCAACCACTTACGCTGGCAGGGACACTGCCGCGAGCTGTTTCTCCGCGACCGCGCGCCCGGGCTGCTCGCGGATCTCGCTGCGGGTCTTGCGCTCGTGACGACGCGGTGCTCGTGCGAGTACTACGGAGAGTTGCATGCGTTCGACTGCGTGCTCGTGCGCATGACGCTCGCCAAGCTCTCCGAGAGCCGGATCGGCATGCGCTTCGAATACTTCCGCGACGGCGATCTCGTCGCCCGCGGCGAGCAGGACGTCGCATGCCTCCGGCGGCTCGCGGACGGGTTCGAGGCGACGCCTGTCCCACCTGAGCTCCAAGCCGCGCTCGCTCCGTACGCAGTGGCCGTGCCATGACTTCCAAGCCGCACATCCTGCTGATCGGCGGGAGTCATGCAAAGCCGTCGCACACGAGCGCGCTCCTGCGCGCCGCCGAACGCAGCCTCGCCGTTCGCGGCGCGACAACGTGGCGGTGGGACATCGCGCAACGTCCCGTGACGCCGATCGTGCCTGCGGGTGCAGTCGATGAAGCGGCCAGGATGCTCGCCGGCGCGGCCCGTGAGGCGGACGGTCTCGTCGTTGCTTCGCCGCTCTATCATGGCTCGTTCTCGGGAGCGGTGAAGGACGCGCTCGACAACCTCTCGTCCCGCGAGCTCGAGGGAAAGCCGGTTGCACTCCTCTCGCACAGCGGCTCCTTCCCGAGCACACAGGCACTCGACCATCTTCGTTGCGTTGTCCGCGCAACGCGTGGGCTCGCGCTCCCGCGGCAGCTCGTGACGGTCGACGCCGACTATCTCCGCGTCGATGACCGCTACGGGTTGAGGAGCGATGGGATCTCGATGCGCCTCGGAGCACTCGCCGACGACCTGCTCGCCCTCGTCGTTCGACTCGCGGTTTCTGCGCCCCACACCCAAACCAGGCGGGATGCGGAGCTCGTCGGCGCAAGCGAAAGGAGATAGGTGATGAGTGACATCCAGTCGACAGTGGTCGGTTCGTACAGCGTTCCGGACTGGTACGAGGTGGTGGCACGGGCCGTCGCAAACGGCGCGCTCGCGCCGGAGGCGCTCGCCGACGCAAAGGCGTGTGCCGCGCGCGCAGCTGTGCACGATCAGGAGGTCGCCGGCATCGACGTCGTCAGCGACGGCGAGCTCTTCCGCCGTGACGACAATCGCTTCGGCCCACCAAACGCGATGATCAACCATTTCGCCGCGATGATCCCGGGGTTCTCCGGTGAGCTGCGCGAGAAGACCGGCGTGACGCCGGTCGCGCCCGACGCGGCTCTCCCCGCTCCGGTCGTCATTGGCGAGCTGGAGCAGGCCGACCTCGGGCTTGTAGACGAGTTGGCCTTCCTCCGCGCGACGACCAAGCGGCCCACGCGAGTCGCGCTCACCGGTCCGCACATGTTTGCGACGGTCGCGTGGGACGAGCACTACGGCTCGCGGCAAGGGCTCGCGGAGGCGATGGCCGACGTCGCGAATGCCGAGCTTCGGCGGCTGGACGCCGCCGGCGCCGACGTCGTCCAGCTCGACGAGCCGATCGTCTGGTTTCTGGCCGACGACCAGGAGTGGGCGACGGCCTGCATCAACCGCTGCTTCGAGGGCGTGACGGGCGCGCGCCGGGCGCTCCATCTCTGTCAGGGCAACTTCAACACCGACCCGTCGGCGCACCTCGGGCTGCGCATCTTCCCGGCGCCGTTCGAGCAGATCCTGCCCGTGCTCGAAGGCGCCGAGGTCGATGAGGTGCTGCTTGCGTTCTCGGGCGTCGGCGTCGAGGACTTGTCGCCGTTGGGCGAGTTTCCGCGCGCACGCGCGTACGGCGTGGGTGCAGTCGACGTCCAGACGCATCGTGTCGAGACGCCGGACGAGGTGGCGGCGACACTCGACCGTGTCGGCGCTGCGCTGGACGGACCGGATATCGTCGCCGTTCCCGACTGCGGGCTGAACCACCTGCCTCGCGATGTCGCGTTCGCGAAGCTGTGTGCGCTCGCCTCGGGTGCGGCGCTGGCGAGCGGTGGGATACCGGTCTCCGCCACGACACATGCCTAGCGGTCTCGCCGGCCGGGCCGTCGAGACCGCGCTGCTGCTTGGATGCGGCACAGCCCGACTCGGCATCGCGCTCGTAGCAAACCGTGGCCGACCGCGTGCCTCGGTCGTTGCGGATGCCGCCGTCTGGACGCTGGAGCGGCTCGGCCCCACCTACATCAAGCTCGGCCAGATTCTCGCCACGCGGCGTGACTTGCTGCCCGAGTGCGCAGCGCTCGAGCTCGAGCGACTCCAGGATCGAGTCGGGCCGGCCAGGTTCGACCACGTGCGGCCGCTCTTCCGTAGCGAGCTCGGCGTTGATCCCGCGGACGTGTTCGCCGAGCTCGACCCGGTGCCAATCGCCTGCGGCGGCGTCGCGTGTGTCTACCGCGGGGCTCTCCGGGACGGCACGCCCGTCGCGGTCAAGGTCCGCCGGCCGGACGTAGCACGGCGCATCGACCTCGACCTGCGGCTGCTTCGAATCGGCGCCCGGATGCTGAGGCTGCTGCCGCCGCTGCGCCGGCTCCCGCTCGTTGAGGCGCTCGAGGAGTTCGGCACGGGGCTCCGTCGGCAAATCGACTTTCGCCTTGAGGGCGACGCCAACCGGCGCATCCGGGCGGCGATGCGGGACGATCCCAACATCGTCGTGCCCCGGCTCGTCGACGAGCTCTCGAGCGAGTCTCTGCTGACGATGGAGCTCTTGCCCGTCGAGCGCGCCTCCCGTGACCAGCGTTGCCTGCCGGCCTTGGTCGCTGCGCTCCGCGCGCTATACCGCATGATCTTCATCGACGGTTTCGTCCACTGCGACCTGCACGGCGCGAATCTCTTCCTGTTCCCAAATGGACAGGCTGTGCTACTCGACTTCGGATTCGTCGCCGAGCTACCGACGGAGACGCGGTTGACGTTCGCTGAGTTCTTCCTCGCGATGGCCTCGGACGACGGTAGGCGCTGCGCGCGTATCACCGTCGAGACGGCGTCGTACGTGCCGTCGAATCTCGACTACCGCGTGTTCGAAGGCGAGGTCTGTCGCCTCGTCACCCGCGCCTCGGGCGCGTCGATCGAGGAGTTCAGCGTCGCGGGGTTCGTAGGCGGGCTGTTCGACATTCAGCGTCGCCACCGGATCGTCGGCACCTCCGACTTCGTGATGGCGATCGTGGCCCTGCTCGTCTTCGAGGGAACGGCGAAGTCGGTGGCCGGCAGTGTCGACTTCGGTCGCGAAGCGGTGCCCTTCGTGATGCACGCCCTCGGCGAGCGCATGGAGGCCGGGCGGGCGGTCGCGCTCGCCGAGGCGCAGGCTGCCCTGACGGGCTGATCGGGCGGGGTCCGGTGGCTTAGCCTTGCGCGAACCCCAGTTGCTTCATCATCCGGGCGTCGAGTTGGCCGACCTTGGCGAGCACCTCGAGGACCGTCTGCGTCCCGTGGTTGTCGTAGTGCGAGACCATCTTGCCCTTCGCAAACTGCACGACTTCGTAGCCGGACACTGTCACCTTCTTGCCGGTGGCCGGCCGGCCGAGGATCTCGCCCTGATGCGTCCCGGTCATCTCCCAGATCAAGATCACCTTGTCGCCGTCCGCCAGCAGCTCTTTCACCGCGTACTGTCCGTCCGGGAACGCGATTGGGCCCGTCCCGCCGCCTCCCGCTGTGCGCATGATCTCCTCGACCAAGCGCTTCTGTACTGGCATCTTCGTCATCTCCGGGTTGCCGGGGAAGGTCGATTTGGAGCGGGCCTTGGGATCGAGCAACTTCGGGACGACAGTTGCATCGCGCTTGTTGAACGCCTCGAGCATTTGCAGCATGAGGGCCTTGTTCTTCTTCTGAACGGAAGCACCAACCGGCGGCATGACCACTCCTTCTTGGAAAACGACAGCCCTGACGCTAGCCAGGCGCTGGAATCGGATCTTCTCAGGGGTTGCTCACCTGCGATCCGCGGCTCCCGATTCGGGAACCGCAAGAGCAAGCTGCGAGAAGACATCGCGCGTGGGCAGCGATACGACGGCTCCATGGACGCCGCGCCCACCTCGTCCCCTGCCAGGACTCTCGGACAGATGCTGCTCGGCAACCAGCTCCAGCAGGCGATCTTCGTCGCAGCGAAGCTTGGGATTGCCGACCTCCTGCGCGATGGCCCGCAGCCGTGCGACGAGCTCGCAAAAGTCGCGGGCGCCGATCCCGTATCGCTCTTCCGCCTGCTTCGCGCCCTCGCGGCCCACGGGGTCTTCGCGCAGGGCGCGGACGGCCGCTTCGAGCTGACCCCTCTCGCCGAGCCGCTCCAGTCGGGGACGCCACAGTCTGTGCGGTCGTTTGCGCTGTGGTCCGGTGGCGTGAGCTACCAGGCGTTCGGTCGCCTCGAGTGGAGCGTGCGCACGGGGTTGCCCGCGTTCGAGTCGCTGTACGGCACAGAGTTCTTCGAGTACCTGGAGCAGGACGAGGAGTCCGGCGCGATCTTCCGGGAGATGATGTCGCGCCACACGGCGCCGATCGCGCGTGCGCTGTCGGAGCGCGACTTCTCCGGGGTCGAGACGATCGTCGACGTGGGGGGTGGGAGCGGCGAGGTTCTGGCGGCGATCCTCCGCGCGCACCCGACGATGAGAGGAGTCCTCGTCGAGCGGCCGCGGGTGCTGGATCAGGCGCGGGAATCGTTTCAGCGGGCCGGCGTGGTGGACCGCTGCACCGCGGTTGGTGGCGACATCATCGACGCGGTCCCCGCCGGAGACGCTTACATCCTGAAGAGCGTGCTGCACGGGTTGGCCGACGAGGACGCTGTTCGGGTGCTGGCGAACTGCGCCCGCCAGTTGCCTCCTTCCGGCGTTGTGCTCGTGATCGAGTTCGTGATTCCGAAGGGGAACTCATTCGCCCCCGGCAAGCTCATGGATCTCCTGATGCTCGTCGGCTGCAACGGTCGTGAGCGCACCGCGGCCGAATTCGGCGAGCTCTTCGCTGCCGCCGGGTTGATACTGCGCGGAGTGTCACCGTCGAAGAACGGCTACGACATCGTCGAAGGCGGTCCCGGAGCCCAGAGTTCGGAGCGGCCCAGGCACGGTGTCGCGACTACGACGGCGAGTACCCGATGAAGGTCCTCATTCTCGGGGGCACCGTATTCCTCGGACGACATCTCGTTACCTCGGGCGTCGAGCGCGGGCACGAGATCACAATCTTCAATCGGGGTCGCCACACCCCGGCAGGATCGTTCCCGGAGGTCGAGCAGCTGCGGGGCGATCGGGATGAGGACATCGGCGCACTCGACGGGCGCCGCTGGGACGCCGTGATCGACACCTCGGGAAACCAGCCGGACGCTGTTCGAGCCGCTGCAGAACGTCTGGTGGACTCGGTGGACAACTATGCGTTCGTCTCAACCTTGGCTGTGTACCAGGGTTTCCCGTTCGTTCGCGGTCTCGAGGAGAGTGCGCCGTTGCGAATCTTCGAGGGCGGCGGCGCCCCGCCACGGACTCCCGAAACGGCCGCGCTGCACAAGGCGATGTGCGAACGCACGCTCGACGCCGTGATGCCGGAGCAGCATCTGATCGTGCGTGCCGGGTTTCTCGCCGGCCCTCATGATCCCACCGATCGCTTCACGTGTTGGCCCCGGCGGATCGCCGCGGGCGGGGAGGTGCTCGCGCCGGGCGACCCGAACGTCCCGGTGCAGCTGATCGATGCGCGGGACCTTGCTGCCTGGATCTTTGTCGCAGTCGAGGCGGGATTGCATGGCGCCTACAACGCCACCGGGCCTGCCTCGACGCTGACCATGCAGGCGTTCCTCGAGGCCTGCCGCGACGCGACCGGCAGCGATGCCACTTTCACGTGGGTCGACGAACGGTTCCTGCTGTCGGCAGGGGTGAAGCCGCGGATGGAGCTTCCGGTGTGGATGCCCGGCGCGCCGGATGCCGGCACCGCCGACTGTCGCAAGGCGCTGCGGGACGGACTCGAGTTCCGATCGCTCGTGGAGACAGCCCGGGACACGCTCGACTGGGATCGCTCCCGCCCGGAATCCGAACCCCGCCGCGCGGGCCTCGTACCCGAGCGAGAGGCGGAGGTGCTCGCGGCTTGGGCCAACGGTCGTCGCGTCCCGTCCGCAGTCGCCGACGCCCACTGAGGTCGCAGCTGCGCGCACACCCGGGTTCGACTCGGCAACGGAAGAGAAGTACCGCGCTGCGCGCGCTGGTTATGTCGCCCGTACCAGTGGCACAACCCGGCCTCAGCCTCGACACGATCGAGTTGTTCGTTTCGGACCTGGCGGCGTCTCGCCCGTTCTATGAACACACCTTGGGACTCAGAGTGCGAGCGGTCGATTCGCATGCGGCGCTGTACTCGGCGGGGCATGTTCAGCTCTGCCTTTTGCCGGCCGCCGAGCACGGAGTTGTGCTCGAGGATGGGCTCGACAGGTCGGCCGACATCACGTTCATGGTCGACGACTTCGCCCGCTGCCATGACGCCCTTGAGACTCGCGGCTTACGGTTCTCCCGAACCCTCGAGTACTCGATTGGGATCACGGCGGATTTCTTCGACCCGGACGGCCATTGGTTTTCCCTCTACCAGTCGTCGGAGGGTGCGATGCGCCGCCCGAGCGGGGACGTACTTCGGGCGCTCAAGGTTGACGCAGCAGGCGATGACCTTGCGGATGCGTTTATCGCATACGTGTTTCTGTTCTTCAGCGAGCCGGAGGCTGCCGAGCACTTCTATGGCACCAGTCTGGGACTCGACGTAGTCGAAGGCGGGGCGTGTCGCCGGGTCCCGAGCGATGTCGAGAGCGGCGTCATCAAGTACGACGTCGGCACGACGATGCTCACGACTCACCACGTCGACAGTGACGACAAGCGCTTTCGGGTCGCGACGGTTGGGACGGACGGTGTTGTGATGGTGTTTCGGGTCGCGCACCTCGCTCAGGCGGTCGCGGATCTATCGCGGCGTGGGATCGTGTTCTCCGATTCACCGTACGAGACTCCGCTCGGGCCGCTCGCACGGTTTGCCGATCCGGCCGGACACGTCCTGCTGCTGCGAGAGCCGGTACACGAAGGCGAGCCGACAGCCCATGCCGGAGTGCCTGCCCTCGCCTCCGGCGAGAACTAACGGTTCGCGCGCGGAGCATGGACTTCAAACAGCTGCAGCCCGCCCTCGCCGCTCTCGCCGATCACGGATCCCGTGAGGAGGTCCGTCAGGCCGTCAAAGACCTAGGGGCGGCCGCCGTAGCCGCGATGAGCGATGACGAGGCTCACAGCGCGTTCTGCAAGGCGTTCGTCACGAGAGACGACGCTGAGGTCGCGGACGTGGTTCGCCAGCTCACCGGTGCAGCGCCCCTGCCGGTCGTGTCCGTCGTGCTGTCCATCATCCGGGATGCACTCGGGCAGGATCGCTACGCGCGCGCCCTGAGGTCCGCGGGTCTCGCCAACTACTTGGACGTCCCATATACCGGGACGGGAGCGGAACTGATCGGGGAGGCGGAGGAGCGCTACGTGCTCGAGGTGCTTCGAAGCAAGAGGCTCTGGAGGTACGAGGTTCCTGCGTCAAGGTCGTTCGTTGCGCGTTTCGAACAGGCGGCGGAGTCGCTGCTCGGCGTGAAACACGTGCATGCGACGGTTTCCGGCTCGGCCGCGCTCACCGCCGGGCTGCTTGCGCTCGGCGTCGGGCCGGGAGACGAGGTCATCGTGCCTGCTGTGACGTGGGTGGGCTGCGCTGACGCCGTCATTCTGTGCGGCGCGGTTCCCGTCATTGCTCAGGTCGATGAGACGCTCGGCATCTCTGTTGCCGACGCGGAGCGAAACATAACGGAGCAGACACGGGCCGTCATGGCGGTCAGTCTCTTCGGCACAGCGTGCGACCTCGGGCCGCTGCGAGCCCTTGCGGATAGACACGGGATTGCACTGCTCGAGGACAACGCGCAAGCCGTTGGCGTGAGCTACCGCGGCCGTCGGCTCGGTGCGATCGGCGACGTGGCAGCCTTTAGCACCAAGTTCATGAAGTTCATAGCCGCAGGGGACGGAGGCTTCCTCGCGACGAACTCGGACGCTGTCTATCAGTTCGCGGTCCTCTACACGGGAGGCAGGACCTTCCCGGCCCGCAAGCGAACGCTTGACGTGACGGATCGGATCATGCCTGCGACCGGTCTCCGAATGAATGAATTGACGGGAGCCGTGGCGTTGGCGCAGATCGAGCGCCTCGACGAACTCCTCGGTCGCCTGCGCGAGGCACGAGATCTGATCATGGAACTGGCGGGGCCGGCGCGCACGTACCGCCGTGTCCACGGGAACGATCCGTCGGGGGACTCGGGCTGGATGACTCCGCTCATCTTCCCCGACGAAGACACCTGCCGCACCTTCGCACAAGCCGTCCGGGCATGCGGGATCAGGCATGTCACGACGTCACGCGAACTGTTCGCCGGAGGCGAGATCGAACACTGCTATCGGGCAATGAGCACAGATCGCTATCTCCCCACCACCGGTGCTCATTGGGCGGCCGAATTCCGCGCCATGATCGCGCACGCCGGCATCGATCCGCGTCGGAACCCGTGGTCGGATTCATCGGGCCGCGACTACCCGCCGGGCTTCATGGACGAGAGTCTTTCGCTCCTCCGGCGGATTGCGTTCCTGCAGACGAACCCGCGCTTGGAGCCGGTGCATTGCGAAGCAATCGCGAGAGCCCTCGCCGAGGCGGACGCGGAATGCGCCGACAGGAGCGGGAATGGCGACGCGAGCAGGCGCCACAGGCGAACCAGCAAAGCCCTCTGACGGACTCGAACCGTCGACCCCCTCCTTACCATGCGCTCCGAAACCGTTGCCGCGGGTTGCCACCGGTTGCGGATCGGCCTATTTGAGCGGTTTTCGAGCGCGTCCCATTTGCCACCGGCTGCCACTGGTTGCGCCCGCTGGGCTCCCATAAATGCTCCATGCAGGGTTCCGCAATGTCTGATGGTTAGAGCGTTTTGAGCGGGACCGGCGTGAGCGATTCCGAGATGAGCCCTTCTCTGTAGAGAGGGGGTCGAGTTCGCTGTGCGCTTGGGTCAGGAAGCAGTCCCGGATGCCTCTGGCGCTGCGCGGCAGTCGCGGATGCGCCGCTCGGCGAGGGTGACCACGAACGAGCAGACCGAGCCTCGTCGAACTCGTCGTAGTAACGCTCATCTACGATCGGCACGTGGGCATCTCGCGTGCGCGTTCCCCCGAGCCTAAGTGTCCTGCTTCACGAAAGTGGCAGAGTTTCGGCTCGCTTGACTTGGTGGTCTGATCGTTGTTGATGGCTCCGAGGTGGACGTCGAGCGGGCATCTGCGGGCGCGCGCCTCGTGCGGTCGGACAGTGTTGAAGAGCTGCCGGTAGCGCTCGAGAGTTCACAAACGCCGCTGGCACTTCGACGACGCTGCTACGGGCTGATCACGAGATTGCCAGTCGTGATCCCGGTGAGGTCATACCACGGTTCTGGCGGGACAAGTGACTTCGGCAGGTACTTCTGAACCGGCTTGAGGAACTCCCTCAGGTCGACCTGTTTCTGCGCCTCGATCGACCCACCCATGAACGACAGGAGCACACTCGTTCCAGCTGTCTTGGCCTTCTCCCTCGCGTGGAGAGTCTCGAACCTCTCGTATTCGAGGTACTTCGAGTCGAAGTAGCGCATGTCGACAGCGATGGTGCGCATGCTGGGAGCGAGCGAGTCTTCGCCAAGCGGGTCGAGCTCGCTCCGCAGTGGTGACGTCAATGCGTCCCAGCGAACCGTCTTGGGGTTGACCAGGTTCTGCTTCTCCAGCTCGGCGACGCGGGGAACGAGCTCCTTCTCGATCTGCTTCGAAAGACGCTGTAGGGCCTCCCAACGTTCGATCGCAGCCCTTCTCTGGGAGATGGCCTGATCAGACGGCACCCAGCCGAACCAGGGCTCGTACTTCAAGGTCGCCGACATCTCAGCGAGGAACTCGACCGCGCGGTGGAAGTCGGAGACGACCTTCGGGCTCATCTTGACCCGGTCGACGTAGTTCATCGTCCAGCTGTCGACGAGATGCTCGACAAAGAACTCGGTGAAGGCGAGATAGATCTCGAACGGCGTGAAGATTGGATTGGCCATTGACCATCTGATCTCGATCTCCTGGTAGGAGGTTCCGCCGTCGTAGGTCTCGCGTCGTGCCGGCTTGAGCAACGTCGTCGAGACGAGGTCGTTCTCGATGACCTTCGCCGGGGCTCGCGCTGTGTAGGCGAAGCCGTCGTTGCCGTAGCCGCCCTCGACAACGAGCCGAGGGCTCAGATAGAGGAACACAGGTCCCTTCGTGTGCTTATTCAGCCAACTGCGGGCGTAGTAGCGAGCGATCTCGTTCTTGCTCTGTTCGAGCCCTTTCATGATCTCCGCCGGGATGTTGGTCTTGAGGCCTTGCTCGACCGCCTGCTTGATGGCCCTTTCCTTGTAGTGGTCCCAAATGAAACTGACGAGGTCGACGGCGAGCAGCAGCCATCCAATGACGTCGAGGATGGCGAGCACCCGGACGAGTCCTGCGACAAGCACGCGGCCGACGACGCTGACGGCACCTTTGAGCGCGGTCTCGCGCGTTGCGACCTCGACTGCCTCGCGTGCGACCAGTGACGTGCCACGGGCGAGTGTCTCGCCCTCCTCCACAGCGAGGGAAGAGGCGATGCGTCCGGAGACCGCTCGCTCACCGACCTCCTCTCCGGCTTCAAGCACGGTCGCCTCTGCTGCGCCGGCGGCGCGCGTTCCGGCTGCCGTTGCGCGCTCGGCGCCAGCCTCGACGGCGGAGGCACCGCCTGTTGGAACCTTCGTTCCGGGCTGCATGTAGGCCTTCTGCAGCTCGGTCGTCCGGTCGGCGACGTTCAGCACCTCGCCGGTGCTGTCTGTTGTGATCACAAACGCGTTGACGCGGCCCTCGCGTAGCGCGTGCTCGAGCTCACCGGCGAGCCGCCGCGCGATCTTGTCTCCCGTTTCACGCAGTTCGATCAGCCGGTCTTGGATCCATTTCGGCGACATCTGCACGGTGTCGCGCCGAAGGATCACCTCTTTCCAGCCGTTCTTGGTCGGCAACCACATTCGGTTGTTCGTCCGGCCGAGCGTCGCATGCCCGGCGGAACTGAACTTGGACTCGACGATCACGAACCCGCCGTCGGGCTTGCGGAGAACCGCGTCGAGGATCGGGACGCCGTTTGCTCGCTTGGCGACGACTGCTTCCACAGCGCCGGGAAAGCGTCGGCTCAGCCGGTCGAGAGCCTGCCGCTCGCCGATTTCCTCTTTGATCTTGTTCGACGCGCCACGCGCCCTGAGCGAGCCGGTTGCCCTTCGCTCGAGGATGTCGCGGAACGTCTTTAGCAGTTCCGGATCCTTCAGGTTGATGTTCTTGGTGAGATCGAAGCTGCCGACGATGTCGTCGCCCATGAGGGACTCCGCGAAGGGTTGCGCCTAGCCTGAAGGGGTCGTGCCCCCGGCCGGAGGGGCGGGTGCGACCACAGCGCCGGTGCCTCCGCCTTCGAACACGTACTTCGCCTCGATGTCGGGATCTTCGAGTTCGTCCTCGAGGATGCGCTGGGCCTGGCGGATGTTGTCGATCTCCAACTCGCGCAGCCGGCTTTGCGCGATCTTGACGTCGACCTGGCGATGCAGAAGCTTGAAGGTCTCCATGATGGAGTGCGCTCCTGGCAGAGCCTCGATGAACAGGCTGTTGGATGGGACGATGACCTCCTCGTTGTTGCGCAGCGAGCGCTGGAGCAGGTCGCGCAAGGCAGCCCGTAACTCCGGCTTGAGATCCTCGAAGGTCACGCTGTCGCCGCTGTCGTCTGCGACGTCGTCGCCGCCGGTGTCCTCGTTCGCCGCTTCCTCGAGGTGCCGCTTGAGACAGCAGACGTATTCGCAGAACTCGTCGAGCGTGATGTTTCCGAGCGGGTCGGGGTCGGTGAGGCCGTACTCGCCTTCGGCCGCGGTGACGTACGGGTCCATCATGAACTCGGTGATCGGGTTCGACTCGACCATCGGGAAGATCATGTAGTTGCCAAGGAAGCCGAGCGGCCGTCCTATGTCGGCGATCTCGGAGAGCGGCTGCGTCTCGATTTGCTGAGGCTGCACGGGCGGATTGAGAATTCCGAAATCTGTGAGCACGTCGACTCGCCGCATGGCGACGAGGGGGCGGTCGAGGAGCGGGCGGATGGCGTCGGGGTCGATGATGTAGCGGCGAGCTGCCTTGTTTTTGGTGAAGACCGGCACCGGGACGTTGCGAAGTCGGAGGAATCGCTGGTCGTCTGGTTCGTAGGCCCAGATCGCTTGCATGTAGTAGGAGATGTTCTGGACGACATGGGTGCTGAGCCGCTCGACCTGAGCGACCTGCGTCAGGAATGCCCCGAGTCTCCCGGTGAACTCGCGCTGCAGGGCTTCGAGCGCGGAGACGGCGTTCTGCAGGCGCGACGAGAGCTGCTCCTCCTCGCGTTGCTCGCGATCGTACGCATCACGTGCGGCGCCTTCGCGGATCTGCGCGGCTTCCGATGGGCCGCCGCCACCGCCGCTCAGCAGATCGAGTCCGCCCTGCACGAGGTCGCCGACCAGCGGGACACCGCCCACCAGTTTTCCGAGTCCGCCGAACAGGCCGCCACCACCCGACCCCGCTGATGACGCAGTCCGCTCGATCTGGCGCTGAAGCGCCTGATAACGGAGACCCGCCGCACCGCGGCGATCCGCGACGTCCTCTTTCAGCTCCTCGACGAGCTTCCGTTGCCGGAAGAGCGCCTGACGCATTTCTTGCAGCACGACCTCGTCGCTGATCATCGACGTCGACGCGAACGTCAGCGCCGGCCGGAATGAGTCGTCGAGCAGGACGCGGTTGAGAATCCAGTCGTGTCGGACAAGCCACGCTGCGTCGATCGTTGACGGGGCTGGAACCTCCTGCGCAACGAGAACGACGGATTGCAGGCGGTGCAACTTCTCCGCCACTCGGAACCGCCGCTGCAGCTCGTAGAAGAGGAACGTGACGGGGATCTCGTCGTTCGGGTTCTGGATCTCGCCCGACTCGGTTATCTCCGACTCGAACGACTCCTCGGTCGAGACCTCGACCTTTCGTTCGCTGCGGTACTCCTCTGCGCTCTTGAGGACCGCCTCGCGGAACTCCTTCTTGACCGACTCCGAGTGCTGCTCCGCGTCACGGGTGAAGCCGCTGGTGGTCGTCGCTTCGCCTCCGAGTCCATCTTCGCCGATCTTCACCGTCCCGCTCTTGGTGAGCGTGAAGTTCGTCTTCGCGGTCGCCCGTGCGACGATCTCCGCCTCCGCCCGGCTGCGCTCCTCTGACTCCATCCGGCGGGAAACGAGATTCGACTCGACCTCCTGGCGCGAGCGCTTGGTGCGCACGACGGTCTTCTTCGAGAACCGCCTGATCTCGCGGGGCGCCAGCGGGATCGTGCTGACCAACTCGCCCACCTGGTATGAGACCGGCGTCCAGGACTGCCGATACGTGACCATCAGCCCGAAGTTGACGCTGCGATACGTAGCGCTGGCGGCGAAGAAGCGGAACGGATAGGCGGTGCCGCGCGACGAGCGAAGCTTGTCGATCACCTCGTGCGTCGGACGGAAGGGCTCCCTCGACTCTCGGTCGAGCAGCAGGCGCCGCGCGTGTGCGACCAGTCGCTCGGCGTCCGCCGCGAGCAGCTCGATCTGCGCGCGGTACGCGATCGACGCCTTGGTGTTCGCGACGCGGATCATCTCGCCGAGGTTGAAAACGTTGATGTCGTCAATGCTGTCCGGGTCGAGCGCCTCGATCACCTTCTCTCGTAGCGTCTCGATCCGCGAGGCGAGCGTGCTCAGCTGTGCGCGAGCGGTCGAACCGAGTGCACGCCATTCCTCAAGCGAGATGTAGACCGCAGCCGCCACCGTTGGCGGAACCTCGGAGTTCGCCGCCGCGCCGATGTCGTCGAGAACGTCGAGGAAGCTGTCGATAAAGCGCAACGGTCCACCACCGAGCAGTCCGCCGACTCGATCCACAGCTGGCTCGCCGCCGTGCTCGACAATCTGGTCGTACGCGGCACCCACGTCTCTCAGGAACCGGTCATCAAGCGCTTCCTGCCAAACCGGCTCGAACGCGACCTGCAGGTCGTGGAAGTCGTAGAACGCCGGGACATCGGCGGGCCCGGGCGCAAGCGTCACGCCGCTGATCACGTCCGAGACGCCACCCGCCGTGAGCGGTCCCTCGAGTCTCGCGCCGGAACCGAACTCGACCGGATCCTCGGGTGAAGTCTGGCGACTGAACAGATTGGAAATCAGCCGCTGTTTGTCGAAGGTGACATTCGCCCCAGCGACATCCGAGTCGCCATCGCCATCCGAGCCTTCGCTGTCGGTTGACCCATCCGCATCCGTCGAACCGTCGCCGTTCGTTACAGGATCGTCAGACTCGTCGGCGCCCCCGTTGCCGTCCGACGCCCCGTCCAGGCAGCAGTCCGCATCGCTGCGAGGCCGACACGGGTCGGGCTCGAGATGTCGGCGATACACAACCGGCGGCTTATCGAGTCCGAAGCCGACGGCTTCCTCGAGCTCGTCTTCTGTGACGGTTACGACCTGATCGCCGCCGTTTAGGAGGGCGTCCGCGATCTGCGGCGCAACAAGAAGGCGACTCGGCAGTAGAACCTTACCGACCGTGGCCCCGATGTCGGGATCGGCCTCCTTCTCGGCAAGCGAAGACACGTCTGTGACCATCGCGGCCCGGTGAACGTCCTCGATGGCATCGTCATTGGGAACGAACCGGCCGGAGGCACGCTCCTTGTCAGAGACTGTCGACAGATCCGCACGCAGCTTGTCGAGCGCTGTGTCCCGGAATAGCTCCCGGCGACCCACGACCGTCTCAAGCCTCTCCCGGAAGATCCCATCGCTCGCCTCTTGAATGACGGCGGCGGTATCGCGCATCTCTGCGATCGCGTCGGCAGCCGATGTAGCCGGAGTCGTCGGCGGCATCGGCGGCGGAATGTCGGAGCCTTTGAGCGTCTCGGGCTCGATAGCGATCCGGAACGACTCGTCGCCGACCACACCACGGCGGGTCTCCGAACGGAACAGCACCCTCCGCTCAACCTCGGCACCGCCTACCTCAGGTGCGAGGACGACGAGCCGAACGTTCCAACCCGGCGCGCGGAACAAAGCATCAACACCACGACGCGGACATGGAAGGTCGATGCTGAATGCACCCTGACCGTCGGTCGCGGTCGACGCCAGGCGCGAAGTTGCGCCGCCACCCGAAACGTGCTCCGCCTCGACCACTAGATCGGGTACGCCGAGTTTCGTCCCGGCGGCAGTAACGACGCCGGTGACGGCCACACGCGATGTGACAGCAACGCTCAGATGCGTCCCCTCAAGATTTCATCGACGGCGCCGCGAGAATCACACGTTGGCACGGTTGTGTCAATGACCACTTGGTTCGCGAGCCTTGGCGAAGCTAGCGCCGTCGGAGGCGCCGATGTATCGAGACGCTGCAGCTCGTAGAAAACTGAGCCGGCTTGACACGGAGAGGATGTCTGGGCGCGCACCGCCACCCCCTGGGTGACCAGCCTCTCCTGAACGCGTCACAGGGCTTCGGCCTCGTTGGGCTGGATTCTCCACCGGTATGAAGCTAGATGTGTCTTTGCTGATGCTGCTGGTGACTACGCAGCCGATGGTCGGGACACCTGCCCGTTGTCGCTGGTCGGGTTTCTTGACCAGTGGCTGGTTCATGTCCGTGCTCGTGTGCGGTCTGTGACCATGAGGGGGTATGAGTCGCTGCTTCGCTGCCATGTCGTTCCCGCTGTTGGTGACGTTGCGTTGGCGGAGGTGAGTCCTCTGCGGTTGCAGCGGCTGTACGGTCAGTTGCTGGCGGGGGTCGGTGGACGCCGGTTGTCGTAGGGAACAGTGCTCAACCCACACCTACGCCACCTTCGCGCTCCGCGCAGGCATACCCGTCTTCGCCGTCTCCCGGTTCATGGGCTCGAGCATCGCGATGATCGACCGTCACTACGGCCACCTCGCCCTCGACAGCCGCGAACACGCAGTCGCCCTCCTCGATGCGCTCGCGCTCGAGCGGGCCGTGGACGTTGCGTGGACGTCGCACCAGCGACCGGCAAGGCCGCTCAACAACACGACTTCGCGCTCTCGTACGAGAAGACGGCGGCGGCTCGTGGACGCTCGGTGGACGCTGAGCCTCGTTTCTGTCGCCTCATCAGACGACAAAAGCAGCTGATCAGCAGGAACTTCCTGAAGCCCTCTCGCGGACTCGAACCGCGGACCCCTCCTTACCGTAGATCGGCTCATTTCAGCCGTTTTTGGCCCTGTCCCATTTGCGACCGGTTGCCACTGGTTGCGCCCGCTGGTCTCCATACATGCTCCATCCAACGCGAGAACTCGACACAGGGAGGCGGACGATGAAGGCGATCGTGGTGACGAACCAGGCTGCGGGAACGGCCGGGATGACGCTGGTGGAGCGGCCCGAGCCGCAGGCAGCGATAAACGATGTCGTCGTTCAGATTCATGCGTCGGGATTCGTCCCGACCGAGATGGCGTGGCCCTCGACCTGGACCGATCGCCTCGACCGTGACCGAACACCGTCGATCCCTGGGCACGAGCTGGCCGGAGTGGTCACCGCCGTCGGTTATGGCACGACGGGACTCTCGGTGGGACAGCGAGTGTTCGGTCTCGCCGACTGGACTCGCGACGGCACCCTGGCCGAGTACGCGGCCGTCGAGGCACGCAACCTCGCGCCCTTGCCGGGCGACGTCGACTTCACGGTGGGCGCGAGCCTGCCGATCTCGGGCCTCACTGCCTGGCAGGGTCTGTTCCAGCACGGCCGCCTTCAGGCGGGGCAGAGCGTCCTCGCGCACGGCGCGGCCGGCGCAGTCGGGTCGATGGTGACGCAGCTCGCACGTGAGGCCGGCGCCTACGTCATCGGTACCGGACGCGCCGCCGACCGTCAGACGGCGCTCGACTTCGGTGCGCAGGAGTTCGTCGACCTCGAGAACGACGCCCTGGAGGACGTCGGCGGCGTCGACCTCGTTTTCGATGTCATCGGCGGCGACATCGGGAAGCGGTCCGCGGGTCTGATCCGGGCCGGAGGAACAGTGGTGTCCGTCGTCGGGCCGCCGGAGGCGCGGCCCGCTGACGGCCTGGCGATCGACTTCGTTGTCGAGTCCGATCGTGCCCAACTGGGTGAGGTTGTCCAGCGGGTGCGGGACGGACGACTGCGGACGAACATCGGCAACGTCGCGGCCCTCGACGATGCCGTCGCGGCCCTCAACCCGACCGACCGGGTCACAGGAAAGACGATCATCCGCATTCGTCCGTAAGGACTCCTTGACGGCTGGCTCCGATCTCTCGTGGCTTCCCTTTGGCCGAGCGGCTCGTAGCACTGCTCGGAAGTACTCGGTATGTGCAGGTACCCGCGCGCCTCGCCGGTGGCGTTCCGCGGCGAACACCTTGCAGCGGAAGTCTCTCAACCAGGTGATACGCGAGAGGCTCGCAGCCGAAGAGCAACTGCGTGCATTCCTCTACGTGGAAGAGGACACCCCCGCGGAACTCATTCGCATCTACGAGTACGGCGACCTCATCCACTGGGACAAGCGGAGCGCTCAAGTAGCCGCGTTCGGACAGGACCGCTTCACGGAGAGCGACCGGCGCCTTGCCTTCCTTGACGCTGCCTCCGGGTTAGCTCACCTCTACATCGGGTTCGCCGAGCTCGCACGGACAGCGATCGGCCGCGTTCTCGCCAGCTAGCGACAGGCCTCGCCGGGAGCCTGGGTGACCGGCCTACGATCTCGACACGGATGAGGCCGAACACGAGCGTTCTCACAGATCTGAGCTTTACCCAGAACCCGGAGCTGACTGGGTCCTACCTCGCGCTGGCGCGGCAGATCGGCGACGGGGGCGCCGACGCGCCTCCGGAGTCGTTGCCCTTGATCGAGATCCTCCGGGAACTGCGAGATCCCACTCGCGCGCCGACGCCCAAACATCGTCGAACGTGCCGACCGTGAGTTCATGAGCCCGGCCCTTGACCCTGCCGCGGCGCCCGATGACCGGGACGCGACCTTCGTAGTAATCGATGAAGCGGCGGCGCAGGCTGCCCTCGAGGACGAAGAGCGCCAGATCGGCTGCCGCGGTGAAGAACTCGTATTCGAGGACGCCGTGTTTGGTGGAGTCGCCGGACCCGTTCCTAGTAGTCGCGGATTCCCTGCGGCACGTCGTCGACGAGGACTGCAGCTTCGATCGATGCGGCTTGAAACCGCGCGGCGGCGGCCGGTTCCATCCGTCCTCCGAGTCCGAACGGGCTGAAGACGAGCGCGCGCTGATCGGGCGCCTGCAGCTGTGCGAGGAGGTCGTCGTCAGGAAGGGTCATCAGAGCGAGGCTAGCCCGCGCGGCTGCTGCTAGCCGAACCAGGTGTTGAGGCTGCCGGTGATCTCCCGCACACGTTCGGTAAAGCTCTGCCAGTACTGCTCGCCGGGCAACGCGAACGCTGTTGGCCGCGGCACGTCGGTCGCCGCGAAGGCAGGCTCGAGTTCTTCCATCAGCGTGCGCGCTTCGCTCGCGAGCAGGTAGGGCGACAGCTCGTCGAGCCGGGGATCGTCGAGCCAGCGGCTCAGTCGCCGGAGGGCTTGTAGGAGACGTGGCCAGTCGCGGTAGGTCGGCCAGCTGTTTTGTTTGAAGCCGAACAGTTGTCCCCAGAGAACGCGGTTGAGTGAGTAGCGGTGTTCGTTGCCGAGTTCGAAGGCGGTGACGAGGTTCGTGGCTGTGAGGGCGGTGAGGGTTTCGTTGATGTTTCGTTTCGCGAAGCCGGCGGCGTCCGCGATCATCTGCGCCGACGGGTCGGGCGCAGGGTTCGTGATTAGGTAGCGGATCACCTCGGCGCGGCTGCTGACGCCGAAGAGCAGGCGCAGGCGGAAGGCGAAGTTGATCGGCCGGGTTGTGTCCGGGGCTTGCGATTTGTGGCTCGGGTCGGTGTCTGGTTTGAGTAGACCTGCTGCGAGATATGCGGGGTCGGGGGTGCGCACGTCGCGTGAGAGCGTCCGGAAGAGGGGCGTTGGTTCGTCGTTGCCGGCTTCTGTAGTGCGGGGTGCGAAGCGGCCTTTCGGTTGCCAGCGGGCGACCCAGCCGATCGCTGCTTCGACAAGTTGGCGATCGTCGCTGTCGGTTGCGAGATTTCGCAGTCGCTGCACGCTGATCAACCGTTCGTTGGTGAGCAGCCAGTCGAGTACCTCGTCGAGCAGACGGGGGTCGCGGCGGCCGATCTCGAGCGTGAAGACGAGCAGCGCTTCAGGGTCGGCGGCAACGCGGTCGCTGCGGTGACTGGGCGCGAAGACGCCGAGTTGGCTCCACTGCTCCCAAGCGAAGGCGGTCAGTTCGTTGCCGACGGTGTCTCTAAATGTCTCGAGCTGCATCTTCGACTCCGAGCGCGGCGAGTGCTTTGAGCAGTTCTTCGCGGAACGGCTCCGATGGGTCGTGGGTTTGTGTCCAGCGTGCGGCGGTCACGAGTTCGTCCCGGCTCGGGTTGAGCTCGCGCAGGTCGGCTTCGTGTTTGCCGGCGGTGCCGTCGGCCATCGCGTAGAGCTTGAAGTGGATCTGGTCGAACCGGCTCGCGAAATGCACCTGCAGGGTCGGGCCGTAGCTGCGGCTCTCGAGCCGTTCGAGGAAGCCGTCGGGGAGGCCGAAGTCGAGCAAGCTTGCCGGGCCGGGGTTCAACCAGCCTTCCGGCAGGCCGAAGTCGCGGGCAACCCGATCACGCGCCGCCAGTAGCGCCTCCGGGAGTGGGCGCGGGTCGCTCGAGGAGCGCGACGATGTCGACGTCCCGGGTCGGGCGGCTGATCAGACCGATCGCGAGCAGGGCGGAGCCGCCGATCACGACCAGCTCGATCCTCGCTCCCTGCGCCTCGAGCTGTTCCCCGAGCGCGGCGAACAGTTGGTCGGTTTGGGCCTGATCTTCAAGATCCATAATCGGGATGATAGTCGTCCCGAATCGGGATGCTCAACATCCCGCATTTGGAGGCTTTTCGCAGAGACCGGGTGGTGCCATTCTCGATTCGAGAGGGGATCAAAGACGGCCCGCTTGATCTGGATCGCATCCACGTTGAAGGGAGGTTCCAAGGTGGTGCAGCAGGGCCAGGTGCCGGTGGACGTTTCGTGGACGGCGGCCGCAAATCGCGCCATCACCTCGCTCAGCAAAAGGAACTACTGAGCAGGAAGAAAGCTGAAGCCCTCTGACGGACTCGAACCGTCGACCCCCTCCTTACCATCCGAAACCGTTGCCGTGGGTTGCCACCGGTTGCCGAACGCCCTATTTCTATTTGAGCCCTTCCTAGGGCCTTCCCATTTGCGACCGGTTGCCACCGGTTGCGCCCGCTCGGCTCCATAAATGCTCCACGCGCCCGGGCTGGCGAGGTAAGCGGGGACGGTCGCCGAACGCGAGAACAGATCGCGCGCGGGCGACTTGAAACGTCTCGCCGCTGCGCCTCCCCGACTGCGGCAACGCGGGGGTTAGTTCGCTGCGACCCGTCGGTACCCGCCCGTGACCCAGTCCGCGACCAAGTTGCCGTATTCCTCCGGTCGTTGCTCCCACGCGAAGTGACCCGCGTCGAGAGGGTGAATCTCGCTGTTGGGGAGGAGGTCGTCGAGGTACTGATTGTTCGGCCACGGCACGAGGTCATCGTCGCGTCCCGCCACGATCTGGGTCGGCGTGGTGATCGTCGGCAGCAGGTCGCGCAGCACGGGGTTCTGCTCGGGGT
The DNA here is from genome assembly GCA_045805985.1 of Gaiellaceae bacterium. Taxonomy (GTDB): domain Bacteria; phylum Actinomycetota; class Thermoleophilia; order Gaiellales; family Gaiellaceae; genus PALSA-600. Next base: position 43,617 of record JBJMKA010000012.1, read on the forward strand.
AATGCCGCACGAAGCGGGCCGACTCCGCGAAGCGCCCGAGGTCGTAGGCGCTGACATAGTCCTCGTGGACCTCGGGCTCGCTGTCGCTCGCGGCACCGAACTCGACTGCGTAGCCGATGTTGGTCCTGGCATCCAGCGCGCGCACCGCGTCCAGGCTCGGCGCCTCGATGGTGTCCTTGAGCGTGCCGCCCGCTTCGATCGGGAAGCTGACCGCGCCGCCGCCGACGGTCAAGCTCGCGACGCGCTCGGGAGCCCTCGCGGCAAGAAAGAGCGCAGCGGCCGTGCCGACGTCCGGGCCGACGACGTGCGGAGCTCCCAGGCCCCACTCGTCGATCAGACGAGCCAAGAACGCGCCGGAGGCGTCCGGGGCAATCAGTTCCGGGCGACCATCGGAGTGGCCGAATCCCGGCAGGTCGATGGCGACCACCCGTCCGACCGCCGAGACGCGGTCCCAGATGCGACGAAAGGCCCAGAGGGTTTCGGGCCATGGCGCCAGCAGCAGCATGGTGATGTCCGAGTCCGCCTTGGTATCGGCGAACCTCACTCGCACGCCGTCGCAAACGCGGAAGTAGGTAGTGACCGGCGAAACCCCCTCGGCGCTCATCGGAGCGCGGCTCGGGCAGCGACGGCGATGTCCGCGTTCGTATTCGCATGGCCGGCGATGCCCCAGCCGCCTTCAGGCGACTCGGTGATCAGCACCCAAGTCCGTTCCACGTAACTCGGGTCGCCGGCCGCGGTGGCGACGATCTCGGACAGCTCCTTGACGACTCCGAGCTGCTTGTCGCGGTCGAGGACGTTGACGGGCGTGAGGACTTGCACGCGGATGTAGTTGCCGGTGCCGGCGGCGTTGGCGATCGCTTCGGCGGGAAGATCGTGGATGAAGGCGGCCGTGTTGTCGGAGAAGAGCGGTATCTCCGGCACTTGCTCCCAGCGCATCACCGCCCGCGCGAGGTTCTGCGCGAGTGTGTGTTTGTCGGTGAAGGTGCCCTCGGCGGCATAGACGTCGATCATCGGCATGACCGCTCGAGGCTGTCATGTCGCTGGGGTGCGCGGCATCACACGATCACGCCATCTCATTGAAAAACTTCAGCGGCTGCGGACCGTGGCGCGGTAGTCGGTCGCGCGGAAACACCCGTGGACGTGGTCGTTGACCACGCCCACGTTCTGCATGAACGCGTACACGCTCGTAGGCCCGACGAATCGGTACCCCTGCGACTTCAACTGTTTCGCGAATGCCTCCGCCTGCAGGGTCGACTTGGGCAGGTCGGCGATGGACCGCGGCGCCCGTTTGCGGGTGATCTCGTAGGACTTCGCGAGCGCTGCGAGACTCGGCGACGCGGACATCATCGCGCGGGCGTTGTCGACAGTCGCCTGGATCTTGCCACGGTTACGGATGATCGAAGCGTCTAGTACCAGCCGATCCACGTCGCGCTCCGTCATGGCCGCGACCTTGGCGATGTCGAAGTCCCGGAATGCCTTCCGGAACGCGTCCCGCTTCCCGAACACGACCGACCAGCTCAGCCCGACCTCGAACACACCCAGGGTGAGCGCCTCGAACATTGCGGACTCGTCGTAGGTGCGAGTACCCCAGACCTCGTCGTGGTACCGGCCGAACGCGGTATCGCCGCCGCCGGCCCAGGCGCAGCGTGGCTTCCCGTCGTGCCCGATGATCGCGTCGCTGCTCATCCGGCCGTGTCGAGACTCTCACGACGCCGCGCCCGCGGCATCGCACGATCACGCCATCTCGTGATCGCGCCCAAGTCGCGCCAGCTCCACGCGCGAGTTGATCCCGAGCTTCGAGAACACGTGGCGGAGATGGCTGTTCACGGTGTGTGGCGAGACGAAGAGGCGCTCGGCGACTTCTCGGTTTGTCAGTCCTTCGGCGACGAGCCGTGCGACGGTGAGCTCCGACGTCGTCAGCGCCGCCCAGCCGCTCGTCTCGGGCTCGGGGGTGACGAGGCGGCGTCGCACGCCGAGCTCGCGCAGGCGGCTGCGGACTCGGCGGGCATCCCACGTCGCTCCCACTTCCGTGTAGAGAGCGAGGGTACGGCCGAGGATGTCGACGGCGGCCTCGCGGTCGGTCGCGGCGAGCTCGGCGCCAAGGTCTTCGAGTGCAGACGCCAGCTCGAGCGGCCGCGGTGTGCGCTCGAAGAGAGCGACCGCCTCGCGGAGATCCGCCTGGTTTCGCTCGAGCAGACCGTGGACGTGAGCCGCCGTCGCGGCAATCGAGTGGATGCCGGGGTTCAGCTCCGCTCGCCGCCCGGTGGTAGAGAGCGCGAGCTGCGCGAGCGCGTCGTCGTGGGTTGCGCGCGCGACGCGCGCGAGCAACACCTCGTCGGCAATGTCGAATGGGAACCGCGGCGGGAGCGCCCGGCCGTCCGGGTCGGCCAGTTCGCGCAGCCAGCTGCGTGCCGCGCCGGCGTCGCCCTTTGCCATCGCGAAGATCGCGAGCAGCCAGCCTGCGTGGCGCCGCACCGCGGGCGTGCCCTGATCGAACATGACCTGCGCGATGTCGCCGAGTCGGCGGGCTTGACGGCTGTCGCCGGTGTGGATCGTCAGCCGCCCCAGCGCCACGATGCCGGCGGCGTCGAGCACTCCAGCTGCGTGGGTTCCGTCCTCGTGTGCGAAGCGGCCTTCGAGCACGGCCGCTGCCTCGGAGAGCCGTCCGGTCCGGAGGAGCGTGCGGCCGTTCCAGGTTTCGAACATCTGATAGGCCCAGCCTTGCCGGTCGCGCTGAGCCGCGGCGAGGCCGTCGGCGGCGATCGCGAGCGCCTCCTCGTATCGGTCGGCGACGCTCAGCAGTTCGCCGTGCCACATATGCGCGAGCCGCAACCGCTGGTCGTCTCCGGCGAAGATCCCGTCGCGGTAGGCCGCGGTGATCAGCTCGTGTGATCGTCCGAATCGGTCGTCGGTGTACTCGAGCGCGCTCTCGGCGACGCGCAGCGTGAACGCCGCTCGAGCGTCATCCGCAGCCTCGACAGTTGCGCGCGTCTCGCCGAGCACTGCACGCGCCTCGTCGAGGCGGCCGGCGGTGACGAGGTTGTGAAAGAGGCAGGCGAGGTGGCGGGCTCGCAGCGTCTCGGGGAGGTCGGCGAGGTTCAGAGCGAGACGTCCAGCCCCGATTCTGATCTCCGGCGAGATCGCGAACATGCCGGCGATGCTGAGGCGGACTTCCGCCTCCTGCAGCGCGGGGAGCGTCTCGCGGAGTGCGCGGTCGGCGAACGCGATCGCTTCCTCGCTGTTGCCGGCGATGTGCAACGCGATCGCCGTCGTGCCGACGATCTCACCGCGCTGTGGATGGTGGCCCGGTGCAATCTCGAGGGCGCGCCGTCCGAACTGTGCGGCGGTACCGGAGTCGGTCGTGAGCAACGCCTTTGCCGCATCGAGGAGTGTCGTGATCGCCACCTCGTCACCGATCTCGGCGCTGGCCGCGAGTTGCCCGGCAACTTCGACCGGTAGGGCGCCGGCCTCGAGTAGGGCAACAGCGGCCTGCCGGTCCAGGGCGCGGCGGGCGGTTGCGGGCACGCTGGCGCGCACGGCCTCGCGAGTGATGTCGTGCCAGAATGCGAGGTTCTCGTCGCGGTCGACGAGCAGGTTCGCCTCGAGAAGTTCTCCGATCGGCGCGAGCAGATCCGAGGCCGGCCGGCCGAGCGTGCGCGCCAGTTCGTCGAAGGTGAACGTGCGGCCGAGCGAAGCGGCGACGGTCACGGCATCGCTCGCCTCGTCGGAGAGCCGGCCCAGCCGCTCGCGCATCTTCTGGTGCACACGGCGCGGCAGCCCGCCGTCGATCAGCTCGGCGCGACCGTCGACGACGCGGATCCGTTCCTCTTCCTGCAGTCCGAGGAGCGTCTCGACGAGGAGGAACGGGTTACCGTCGGCTTCCGCCAACTGCTTCAGGATCGACTGATCGGGCTGCGCCGCGAGCAGGTCAGCCGCCAGAAGCGCGACGGAATCGTCATTGAGCGGGCCGAGTGCGATCGTGCGCGCCCCCTCGTGCTTCAGCCGTTCGAGCGCGCGTACGAGCGGTGTCGCTTCGCGCGGCGGGCGAAGCGCGATCACCCAAGCGATCGGCAAGCCCATCAGTCGCATCGGCAGCGTGCGAAGCGCCGCGACCGTTCCGCCGTCTGCCCAGTGCGAGTCGTCGATCGAGATCAGGAGCGGCGAATCGAGAGCTGCGCGCTCGAGCAGCTGCTGCAGGTCTCGTAGCAACCAGAACCGCTGCTCGGGCTGTGCATGAAGAGTGGTGAGCGCGGCGGGGTCGAGTAGCGGTTCTGTTCCGTCGAACAGTGCTGCGAGCAGTCCTGCAAGCTCGACCATGGTCTCGCTCGGATCGGCTGCGCTGCGGCCGACTCTGATGCCGAGGCTGCGAGCGATCGCCGCGACCTCGGCGAGCAGGCGGCTCTTGCCCATGCCCGCGGCGCCCTCGATGACGACCACTGCTTCGGCCCCGTCGGAGAGGCGATCGAGCTCGCCCCGAACCAGCGCGAGTTCCGCGTCGCGTCCATGGAACTCCCGCGCTGGAACTGTCGGCATCCGCTCCTCCCGGCGAGCATACCCAACACCCTTCGAGCAGCTTTCAAATCGCAGGATCGTGTGATGCGCATCGGCGCGCCGGTTGGCGACACTCGTCGTTCCACAACTCAACGAAGGGAGTGAACGACCAGTGAACGGTCGGCCAAACATCATTCTTGTCCACGGCGCCTGGGCCGACGGGTCCTGCTGGAGTGGCGTCATCGAGCAGCTCCAGGCAGACGGCTTCCAGGTCCGAGCGCCGCAGTTCCCGCTCAGCTCGCTCGCCGACGACGTCGCGCGGCTGCGCCAGGTGCTCGAGTTCCAGGACGGCCCCACGATCGTCGTCGGACACTCCTACGGCGGCCAGATCATCACGGCCCTCGGACCGGACGCAGCGAACGTCGTCGGCCTCGTCTACGTCGCCGCGTTCGGCCTCGACGAGGGCGAGTCGCTTGGTGCGCTTCTGTCGCAGGGGCCGGTGACGCCGGCGCTCGCCCATCTCTTCACCGACGCACGCGGCTTCGGCTGGCTCTCGGAGGACGACTTCGTCAACCACTTCGCGGGAGACGTCGAGCCGGCGCGGGCACGGGTCCTGTACGCGGTGCAGCAGGCGCTCGCGTCCTCCGCGTTCACCGACGTCATGGGCGTGCCTGCGTGGAAGTCGCTGCCGTCCTGGTATCTCGTCGCCCAGAACGACGAGGCGATTCCGCCGGACGCGGAGCGGCTGTTCGCATCCCGCATGAGCGCGACCACCGTCGAGGTGCCGGCAAGCCACGTGGCGATGGTCTCGCATCCGCAAGAGGTCACGGATCTCATCGAGAAGGCCGCCGAGGCAGTCGGTCAACGGCAGGCGTCCAATCTTTGACCGGCTCGAGCCCGCACGTAATCGTCCTGCCGGGCGGCGGTTACGCAGAACATGCGGCCCATGAAGCCGAGCCGATCGCACGGTGGCTCAAAGAGTTGCACGTCGCGGCCAGCGTGTTCCGCTACCCGCTCATGGCGCGACACCCCGCGCCACTGAACGCGCTGCGCGCTGAGATTCGCCGGCTGCGCGACGGTGGCTCAACGCGGATCGGCGCGATCGGGTTTTCGGCGGGCGGACATCTCGCCGGGCTGGCCGCGCTCGCCGATGGCGCTGACCGAGATGAGGCCGTGGACTTCGCCGTTCTCGGCTACGCGATCACCTCGATGGAGACCGAAACCTATCGGCCGTCGCGTCTGATCCTCTTGGGTGAAGATGCCACGCCGGAACTGAGGCGGGCGACTTCACTCGACGCATTGGTGACGCGCGCCTCGCCACCGTTCTTTCTTTGGCACACAGCCGAGGACGAGTACGTGCCGCCAGAGCACACGTACCGGCTCGCCGCCGCGCTCGCCGCCCACGATGTTCCACATGCCGTCCATGTTTTCGCCCACGGTCCACACGGACTCGGCTTGGCAAACGGCGCGGGTGACGCCGCCGCGTGGACGGCTCTGGCGGCGTCATGGGTCAGAGAACAGAGCAGTGATCGTGCAGGGACTAGATAGAAACGAGAGGCAGGCCATGACAAGTACTCACGAACAAGCAAGGACTGACATGCCCACCAGGTACACCGACGCCTCGACGCAACGAGTCACCGGCGAGAACGGGATCGAGTACGCGTACCGCGACACAGGGGACAGCGCGGTGCCGCTCGTCCTGCTGCAGCACTTCCGCGGCAACCTCGACAACTGGGACCCCGCTCTCATCGACGCCCTCGCCGCGGATCGACGCGTGGTCACGTTCGACAACCTCGGCGTCGGCGCCACGACCGGCAGGACGCCGAACACCGTCGAGGCGATGGCCCTCGGAGCGATCGCCTTTCTCGAGGCGATGGATTTTCAGCGAGTCGATCTGCTCGGCTTCTCGATTGGCAGCTTCGTTGCACAGGAGATCGCACTCGTGCGTCCCGACCTGCTTCGGCGCGTCGTGCTCGCCTCTACCGCACCACAGGGCGCAGCGGGGATGCACGGCTGGGCACCAGAGGTCATCGGCGCGGTCGGTGCGCCGGAGACGACTCCGCAGGGATACATCTCCGTCTTCTTCGCCCCCACGAACACGAGTCGCGAAGCAGGCGAGCAAGCCGCCGGGCGCATCTTCGGCGGACGGACAGCTGACCGAGACGAACCCACGACGTGGCAGACGCGCCAGGCGCAGTACGACGCAGTCTGTGCGTGGGGCATTCCCAACCACTCGCTGCTCCAGCGCGTCGCGGCGATCGACCTCCCGGTCTTCGTTTCCAACGGCAACAGCGACCCGATGATCCTGCCCCGTTACTCGTACCTCTTGGCCGGACTCCTCCCGGACGCGCGGGTCAAGATCTACCCGGACTCGGCCCACGGCTTTCTCTTCCAGCACCACAGCGAGTTCGCCGCCGACGTGAACGCGTTCCTCGCGGAGGCCGGCCCCCTCGCCGACGCGAAAGCTCCATAATCGGCTCCATACCCACCGCACGATCGACGACGAGCAAGTCGACCTGAACGCAAAAGCCCCGCCGTGGCGGGGCTTTTGTAAGCCCTCTGACGGACTCGAACCGTCGACCCCCTCCTTACCATGCGCTGCGAAACGGTTGCCGTGGGTTGCCACCGGTTGCCGATCGGCCTATTTGAGCCGTTTCCGCGGCCCTCCCATTTGCATCGGTTGCCACTGGTTGCGCCCGCTTGGCTCCATAAATGCTCCACGATCACGCGTACGGCGGTTGGATCACTGCCGATAGCTGATGGCCAGGGTGGGCTGCTCTTGGGCCATCGCCTCGGCCCAAAAGGCATCCGCATCAACCTGGCTTCCGCAACGTCGCGATTAAGCCCTGCGAGCTCGCTTCTCCTAACCGCGTCAAGCTGCGACGCTTTCGAAGATGCCCCCGGTACGCTCCCTTCGTCATGCGCTACGTCAAGCCGAGGCGATCGCCTTTCCGCAGAGCGTGATTGACGAGGCGCTCGCAACAGATGACCCGCACAACGCCCTCGTCCGGCGCGCGCAACGCGACGGCTTTGCATCAATTCCGCCACTAGAGAGGCGCGGCCACTTCTGCCGGGTGATCGGCGAAGTTGGCGAGGCGGTCACCGCGGCCGTCTTTGTCGAAGCCGGCTACACGTTGTTCGACCAGATCACGACACCCGGTATCCATGGCGTCGATCTTCTCTTCCTCACTCCGGATGACGCTGTTGTCGCGCTTGAGGTGAAAGGGAGCCTGCGGCCGGGCGCAATCCCGCGGCTCACACCCTCACGGCGCCGCCAGATGAGCCGCGACTGGCTCGCGAGCCCCGCAAATCGCGCGATGCTCGAGTGGGAGTTCGAGCCGGATGATCTATTCGCCGCTGCGGCTGCAGTTGATCTAGCAAGACGCGAGATGCGGGTTGCAAGAAGCGATGACTTCGAGGCATGGACGCCGGTTCACAGCCTCGATGAGCTTCGTGGGCAGTCGTGGCGCGACTAGATCTCCTCGATTAGTAGATGAGCGCCGACCGCTGTCTTGATCTTGCTCTCATCGTCAACCTGCTGTAGGCCCTCGTAGCTCCAGAAGAGGATCTTGCCGCGCAGGGCGATTGGGCTTCGGTCGGTTGATCCCCACATCCAGCCGGCACAGACAGCGGCGAAGAGCTCCCGTAGCTCATCTGTTCCGCGCGGGAGCATGACAAGCCCGGCATGGCGAGTGCCGTGCTCATGGAGGATCCAGCGGATGAACTGGAAGTCGCTTGTGACGAAGACTTCGTTCGCCGCATAGAGCTCGCCGATGTAGTCGTGCTCGTCGCGACCCCGGTAACGGCGATCGTTGCGAGCGAAGATCACCCGGAAGCCGACCTCGCGAAACGGGATCGCGATCTCGTCGTGGACGTGTTCGTCAAGAAGAACTGTCGGGCGGCGCCGCTTGGCCATCTCGGCTCGCTCCTTCCCGGAAGAGCCGCGATCAAGACAGGTGCCTCTACAAACCAGGCACGCGCCTCGGAGGCCTTTCCCGGCAAAATCTTCCCCGTGATCATCGTCTTCGATACGACCGTCCTTCACCGCGACGTCCATGCCTCCCGGACGCTGATGAGAGACGTGCTTCGCGGTGCGGCGGCTGGGGACTGGACGGTGGTCGTGCCGGGCGTAGTCGTCGAGGAGGCTGTGCGGCAATATCCCGACCGGCTCAAGCCATCGATCCGTGCCGTCCGGCGTGAGCTCTCGACGCATCGGTCTGACCTCCAGGCGCTTGGGCTTCCCGTTCCCGAGTTCCCGCTCCTCGACGAGGACGCGCTCATCGCCGCCTATGAGGCGGGCCTGCGGGCAACGCTCTCGGGCGATGGATGTGAGATCGCCGATGCGCCGGGGGAGACCGAGCTTGTCGGTGAGTGGGCAGCGACTCGACGGGCGCCCTTCAAAGAAGACGGGCGCGGTGTCGCCGATGCTTTCGTCTGGCTGACCGTTATCGAGCGGGCCACTGAAGACGAGGTGATCCTCGTCTCAGCAAATAGCCGCGACTTCGGCGACCCAGATGATTCGACGAAGCTCGCACCGGCTCTCCTTGAAGATCTCGATGATCGAGGAATCGCTGCCGAGAGCGTTCGACGCGTCGACACCATCCATCAGCTTCTCGTTGAGCTGCGCACACCCGCCCAGCAAGCACTCGAAGCGGCGCGGGCGATCCTTGAGGACCCAGCTCGCAAGGCCGCGCTTATCGCCGCGATCAGCTTCCAGGCCTCCTGGACGCCGGGGCGTTTCGATGCGATCGAGGACTGGAACCTCGGCGTTTCAGTTGAGGAGTTCTCGCTGCGCGCTTTCGACTCCGACTCGCTCGAGCTTGAGTCGGCCGATCTTCTTGACGGGCGGCTTGTCATGTTCCTCGCCGCAGAAGGCCAAGGCTCGTTCGAGTTCTTCGTTGAAAAGAGCGAGATCATCCACGCCCCAGACGACAGCCCGGTTGAGGTCTATGACGATGACTGGAATGAGCGCTACGTCTGGGCCGACGCGACGATAAGCGCTCGTGCACATCTCGACGTTCGCTCGGACATCGCCGTCGCCAGGTCTGATGAGTTCGAAGTCTCGATCGAAGACCTTGAGCCGGCCTAACGAGCATGAGATCACGGTTGTCATTGGCGGGGCTAACCCACTCGCGCCCCACTCACGGGAGCTACCGCTGCTCGCTTCCTCGCCGCGGTTGCCAGCATCGGTGCGGCGATGTTGCGATCGACGGGTAGCCGAGCCCCCGAGGCAGGCGGTCGCGTTAGAGGCGACCGGCGGCGGAATAGTGGCGGACGGAAGCGCGAAAGCTCCATAAAGAGCTCCATACCCACCGCACGTTCGATAACGAGCAAGTCGGCCTGAACGCAAAAGCGCCGACGTGCGGCGCTTTTGCAGAGCCCTCTGACGGACTCGAACCGTCGACCCCCTCCTTACCGTGTTGCACATATAGGCAACGAAGGCAGCGTATGACGACGGATGCGACCTGTCTATGGCGCACGAACCGATGGTCGGTTCGCGTCCGGCTGCGCTCGCTCGCGACCCCGTTGTTCCACACCTGATCCACGATCTGTTCGCAAGCGCGACAACACAGGGGCGGCCGCTTCCGCGGGTCTTTATGCGGCCGCGTATCGGACGCCATGGAGGTTAATCCAGCCAAGGGTTGGATCCGCTAGTAGCCGGCCATCGCGGCAGACGGTGACGACCGTGAATCCGCCTTCGCAGGCGACGTCAAACTCTCGGTCTGCCGGCGGCCGGTAGCCCTCACCGAATTGCCAGACGGCAGTGCGGCCGCCACCTCTTGCCGGAGGTCCGGCGTTGGCGATTGTGCCATCGACCTCGATTTCGCCATCGGCTAACAGCCGGAACCGTGCCGGGTCCGATGCGCCTTCGCTCGCGAATGGTGCGGTCTCATCGGCGTCGTCCGCGACGGGGACCTCGGTATCGACTGTAATCCCTGATTGAATCCTCAGGCTGAACGGTCCGTCGAACTCTCGATGGAGTTGGAGGTCGAGGGGCCCGGTGTAGCGCGGGTTGGCGATCCAGCGAAGGTAGAGCCGAGCCCGAAATTCGCGGTCCGCGATCTCCTCGTAGCCGGTCGACACCAAGAGCGGCCAAGTAATCGCTGGTAGTGAAGTCTTGCTTCTTCACCTGCAACAGCGGCAAGCGGTGCGCTGAGGAGTTGTTCTGTTGCCGTTGCGTATGAATCGATCCCGTGCGGCCACGCTTCACCAGCAATGACCAAAATCCCTGACGTCGCGAACTGGCCCCGCGATCGGCGCAACGCCGACTTGAGCGTGGTGCGCGCCGGGATGAGCCGGAAGAACCCCGCGGCCGGTAACTGAAGTGCCTGCGGCGTCTTGGTGTCGATCTCGATCCGGTGAGTCGCCGAGACGCGAAGCGCCAGGTCGGCTGTGCGCGTCTGTCCCGGTGGCAGCAACTCGGCTCCCAGGCGTGCGTGCTCGAACACTGTCGCGACTTGAAGCAGGACTGAGTTGTGCTCGAACGCCTCCGACTGCTTGCTCTCCTCGATGAGCCGAGGCATCCCGGGATCGCCTTGCCAGCTGCGAAAGCCGTTGATCGCGCGTTGAAGCATGATGATCGAGCGGACGTCGACCTCGACACCACCCTGTCGTAGGGCCTGCAAGTTCCTCTCGACTGCATCAATCAGGCGAACAAGCCGATGCCTCCTTGTGATTTGGCGTCGCGATGCCGGAAGAGCGACGTCGAGAATCGGGGCGAAGGTCGAGCGGGCGTCTTGGACGATGCGTTCGATGCCAGCGATGTCCAGCATGGCTTGTGGTGACTCCTCATCCGGACGCTGGCCGGTCTCACGCTGTCGCCGGTGCATCGCTCCCTCGCCAACCACAACCTCGTCCATGTTGAGAACGAATGTGCCGACGAAGCGGTGATCGCGTGCCACAACCCGCAAGATCCCTCCGAGGCCCCGCCCGGGCGGCGCACTCGGCGCTTCAGCGATCCGCCCGCACGACGCACATTGGATACGGAGATCAAAGACGCTGCCGTCTGTGACGTTTTCTATGAGGAGCGAATTGCAGTCGACACAGCGATGGTCGCGGCCCGTTCCGATTCCTCGGAACACCGGCCGATCGCGGCCGGCCTGAACAAGCAGCGGCGTCTCACCGCGACGAGTCTGCTCACCGATCGAGCCCATCGCGCCATCGTAGGGTGGTACCTCCACGCCATGCGCGTTGCGAGGAGACCGAGGCGTGTAGTCCGGGTTCTTTAACAACTTGTCTACGATCGCGCCAGATGAGCATTCTCCAGCGGGCAGGAACGGAATCCGTCACGATCGTCCACGCCGAGGGGACCGAGCAAGAAACGCGCATCGAAGTCCGCGCGCATATTCAGCCCGAGACCGGTTTTTTCGACGTCGATGCTCCGGTCTACGAAGGAGACATCGTGCTCGTGGCAGATCCGCGCGGAGGTCTCGACCGGCGACTCGCTGAAACCGTCCAAGGTCTACAACGTTGGCGGAGCGCACATGCGGCACACCGAGGTGACGTGGGCGAAAGCACCACCCCTCCGCGTCGCTCCGGTTCGGCGTCTCACTCTCGAGAATCTTCATCCCGAGATCGTCGCAGCGGCAGGAGAACTGTTCACGGACGGCCATTACGCATCGGCCATCCTCGAAGCCTTTAAGCGCGTCGAGCTGCGTGTTCGCTCCCAGTCCGGATTGACTGGGAGCGGCCAGGACCTCATGGCCCGAGCCTTTGCCGGAGACCCGCCACCCATAGACGTGCGCGTCGAAGGCGGTCAGAGCGGACAGGATGAGCAGGAGGGCTTCAGGTTTTTGTTCATGGGCGCGGCGCGCGGCATCCGCAATCCAAAAGCCCACGAAGCGGTCTCGCAGCTCGACCGCAACGAACCCTTGAGTATCTCGGCTTCGCAAGCATCCTGATGCGTCGACTCGACGACACGTCAAGTAGCTGACTTCGACGTCGGCCCCGAGGACGTGCGCGGCGGCGCGTAGCGGCCTTCTCCGGCCGGCGTCAGCCTCTACGTTGAGCGTGACCCTCAAGCAAGATGAACCGATGCCCCTCGAGCCAACGATCGCCGACCCGGCCTGCGGCACCGGCGGGTTCCTGCTCGCCGCTCACGACTACATCGCTGATCACCACGCGCTCGACCGCGACCAGAAGAAGTTCCTCCGCGACCACGCCTTCCACGGCGTCGAGGTCGTCGACAACACCGCCCGCCTGTGCGCGATGAACCTGTTCCTGCACGGCATCGGCGGCGCAAGCGTCGACGCCGAGCCGTGCATCGAGGTCAAGGACTCGCTCGCCGCCGAGCCGCGCGAGCACTACGACGTCGTTCTGGCCAACCCGCCGTTCGGCAAAAAGTCATCGATGACGGTGGTCGGCGAGGACGGCAAGGCGTCGAGCAGCGACCTGGCGATCAGCCGCCCCGACTTCTGGGCGACGACCTCGAACAAGCAGCTCAACTTCTTGCAGCACATCCGCTCGATGTTGCACATCGGCGGCTCGGCCGCGGTCGTCGTTCCCGACAACGTCCTCTTCGAGGGCGGAGTCGGGGGAGACGATTCGCCGCCGGCTGTTGCACGAGTGCGACGTGCACACGCTGCTGCGCTTGCCGACCGGGCTGTTCTACGCCCAGGGCGTCAAGGCCAACGTCGTCTTCTTCGAGCGCCGCCCCGGCGCGACGACGGATACGCCGGCGACGAGTGAGCTTTGGGTCTACGACTTCCGCACCAACCAGCACTTCACGCTGAAGACGAAGCAGCTGACGCGGCCTGATCTCGACGACTTCGTCGCGAAGTACCAGCCCGGCCGCCGCCATGAGCGCGTCGAGGCTGAGAACTTCAAGCGCTGGGCCTACGCGGAGCTCGCGGGGCGCCCCGGCTTCAACCTCGACATCTGGGCGGACGTCAAGGACGAGTCGCTCGAGGACGCGGCGAGCCTGCCCGCGCCGGCGGTGATCGCCGAAGAGATCGTCGCCAACCTGACGACCGCACTCGAGAGCTTCGCCGCCGTCGCTGCTGAGCTGAACGGCCACCCGCCAGGAGCGGAATAGCGGCGAGCGGAACGCGCACTGGCGCCATCGACCGCCGGAGCGCCAAGGTCTGTGATCGAACGTCGCGTTGGTCGGGCGGAGCGCTCAGCGACGCCGCATCGAGTTGAGCGGGACGCCGAGCTTGGCGGGAATCGCGACGACCGTCTGGTCGAGCTCGTCTGCGTGCGACGCGATGTACTCGTCGATCGCTTGGGTCACTAGCTCGCCCTGTCGCAGCCCGAGTAGCGCCGCGAGGAGCTGCACCTTCTCCTTTGTCTCGGTCGGGAGCCGCAGTGGTGCTTCGGTAGAGACTGGCATGGCTCACTCCTCCTGGTATCCGGCGGTGGCGCGGCTTCGTATCAAATCACCGGCTGTCGCGGTTTTCTACAAGTTCACGAGGTGACCTTGATCCGTTTCGGCAGCTAGGCGTCAATCCCTTATCCGCAGGATCAGGGATTCGCATTTGCTCACAACCGCAGTACGTAGCTATGATCACATCGGTCCCAAACGGAGGCCCGATGCGCGGTTGCTCGACTAGAGGCTGTGCGTCCCGGCGACAGCCGACGTCCTCCCCTTGGCGCGCGCTTCGTCCCTCCGCGAGCTTCCTACTCGGAGGCGCTGCGTGATTGACCTCAACCAGGCGCCTCCGCTGCCCGAGCTGTTCGAGATCGAGATCGCGCTCCCTGACGAGCGCCTGAGCGAGACGACCCGGCGCCTCGTCGGCTTCCAGCCGCGCTACGCGCGACTGCGCCGGCAGCTGCGGTTGCTCGTTGACGGCGATGGCTTACGCGACTGGAGCAGGCGCCACTACGGCCGCGAGATCCGCCTGATCGCGGCCATGGATGACGTCCTCCCGCTCGTGCTCTTCCATGGTGACGTCGGCTGCGGCAAGACGGAGACCGCTAAGGCGGTCGCAAACCAGCTGGTCGTGGAGCTGGGCCAGCCCGGCGTCTTCCGCGCCCTCAGCACGCGCGTGCGCGGCACTGGCGTCGTCGCCGAGATGAGCCTGCTCATCAATGGCGCCTTCGATGAGGTGACGGCGGACGCCGAGTCGCGGCTCTCGTTCCTCTTGATCGACGAAGCCGATTCGCTCGCCGAGACCCGCGACCAAGAGCAGATCCACCATGAGGACAAGGTGGCGGTCAACACGCTGATCCAGCGGCTCGACGAGCTCACGCGTCTGCGCGGCCGCGTCCTCGTCTTCCTCTCGACCAACCGTTCACAGGCGCTCGACCGCGCGATCACCCGCCGTGCGGTCCTCAGCGAGGAGTTCGTGCGCCCGATGTACGAGGAGCGGTTGGCGTTGCTGCGCGGCGATCTCGCCGGAACGCGCATCGACGATCGCGATCTGCGCCGGCTCGCTCGGCTCACCGGGCCCCGCGGCGAAGGGGTCGGCTTCACCTTCTCCGACCTGCGCCATCGCCTGCTGCGTGAGGCGCTGTCGAGCGCTTACCCGGCGCGCGCGCTCGACTCGAGGGTGATGATCGAGCTCGCCCGCGACATGAGGCCGTCCCCGTCGACGTCGCGCGAACCGGCGGGGGCCCGGTAATGGACGGCGTCGGCACCGGCTTCTGGCTGACCCGGCAGATCTACTCTATCGTCAAGCGGCGGATCGAGAATGCCACGCGCGAGATGGTCGAGCGCGCCGTGCAGGTCGAGGTCATGCGCCAGCTGCAGCTGCACTCTGCGCCCGGTATCTCCGTGAAGGTCGAGACCGTGCGCGTGCTCGTGCGCGAGGTGATCGTCCTCGCCGTTCACGACGGCGTCCTGCCGGCGGCCGACTTCCCCGAGGCTGCCGCGCTGGCGCGGGCTCGCCGGGAACTGCCCGCGCCGGAGGATCAGCAGCTCGCCCTGCCACCAGCGGTGATCGACGGCACCGCGCACGTCGTGCCGGCGGGACGACCCGCCGTCAGTCCCGAACGCCTGGCTGCCATGCGCCAGGAGCTGACGCGGTCACTGCATGAGCAGTTCGGTGACGACTTCGAGCTCGGGGAGGCGACGCCATGACCCAGACGCGGACCCTCGTTCGGACCCTCACGTTCACGCGGACCGACTTCCTCGTCCGCCAGATCGACTTCGTCGTCAGAGAGACGACGAGCTCGTCGTCGTTCGAGGCCGTGATGCGACGCGGAGCCGAGAACGAGTGGATCGCCGCGGTCAAGATCCAGGGCCTGACTTCGTCGAACAAGATCGCCGAGGAGCTCAGGTTCAGCTTCGACTGGAACGAGCACCGCCTACAGATCGAGAGCGGCAACGGGGTCATCCACGTCGACCCGCGCGTGCCGGAGGGCGAGTGGATGGCGCACGCGATCGGCTTGCTGATCAATGACTTCAACGAGATCAGGGACGACGGGTCCTTGAGGGCCACCTGGACGCTCGAGTTCACGCCTAAGGCCTGGGCCGACATCGGCCGAGTCATGCGCGAGCTCGGGTTGCGTTGGGGCGGGACGCGCGACTGGGTCGGCGGGACGGAGGGGGAGGCAGTGGTCATCTTCAGCCCGAGCGGCTACCCCGACGTCAGCGTCGCCTTGCGCGTCGCGACGGCATAGCGTGAGTCGCTCGACAAATGGGCCCGCCGGCGCTGCCGCGCGCGTCGCGTATGGACGTCGGCGCACCCCGAGGTCGAGTTCGGCGACGAGCACGACTTCACGCGTGACGTCTTCGCGCGTGTCGCTGGTCGTCGTGCCGGCCTGAAGCTGCTGGCCCCGAGTGCGCGCCGAACGCCTCTCTACACTTCCGTCCGATGATTGGGCGCATCACGCAACGGTTGACGGACTCTACGCTCGTGCTCGGCAACGGCGAGCTCGTGCCGCTGTTCGCCGAGGTTTCACAGGGCTGGCAGGTCGACTTCGACGACGGTCGCGCCGCGACGGTCGTCGTGCGGCGCGCGTTCATTGAGACGTACGAACAGGCCGGCCTCGAGCAGACGGTCGTCGACCGAGCGGCCGAGCTCGTCGCCGTCGGCATCGACGCGGCGCGCCTGTAGGACGCTCGCGGCCGAACGTCGCCGACGCGGCCGCATCAACGCCGCGGCGTGCGACGCCACCAGCGGATCAGCGCGTGGCGCGTGATGTAGCTGAACGTCGCCAGCATCATCGGGGTGTCGGCGCGCTTCCAGACAGTCGCTCCCGTCGCCGAGGCCAAGCCGGTCGGCGCCTCTTCAACGACGCCGTTGTTCTCGTAGTCGCGGGGCGGCAGACACATCGGGCTTGGGAATGGGATGCCGTCGTGCAGCGCACGCGAGCGCCAGTGGTAGATCTTCCGCGCGTGCTGCTCCATCCGTGACCAGTCGAGCTGGCCGTGCAGTGGCCGCCGGGCCGGCGGCGGCGGAGCGTAGTCGCGGACGAAATTGACGAACCGCTGGGTGGACCCGACAGGGTGGCGCTTCTTGCCGCGCGGAATCGGCCCATGGACCTCGGCGGCAGCGGTCTCGACGGCGCTGACGAGAAGCAGCCAGGAGAAGTCCGGGTCAGCCTCGGCGATCCAGACGGCCTGCTCGTAGAGTCGCGCACCAGCGCCACCACCTTGCGCGGGCTCGCGCGCGGGTAGCGCTCGAGCAGCTCGCGGGCGTCGTCGAGCGATACCTCTCGGGCGAGGCCGGGGAGGACCGGTGCGCGGCGGAAGCGTGGCGGCGGGAGATAGGGGCGGACGTGCTGACCTTCGTACGGCTGTCCGCGCTCGTCGCCGGGCTCGAAGTTGCGGATCATCCCGCCCGAGCGGCAGCGGATGCCGAGTGCGAGCGCGAGAAGCGCGGCGAACTCGTCGCCGAAATCGGCGCCGGTGTAGCTGCGCACGGTCGTGCGTGACCAGGACACACGACCCGGCTCCAGCTTCTGGTGCACCTCGACGCGCAGCACAATCGCCATGTTCGCGAGGCCGATCTGCCGGTCACCGGGGACGGTGTTGATCACCTGCAGGGGGCCGAGGCCGGCGTCGAGCTGCCCGGTTGGGCTGGCGTCGGTGTAACAGCCGACCTCGATCGCGCCGAGCGACGGCTCGCCATCGAGATGCGCCCGCCAGTTGGCCCATCCGAGCGGCTCGCGGGGTCGCGTCGACACCTCTCTATTAGTGCATCTCGCGCGCGGGAGTGTCGGTCGGCCTTTGGAAGCCCGTTACGAGGCGAGCGCACCGAGACGAGCGCGGCGCCCTGGACGGACGACGACACTCGCGGCGCCGACTACGCGGTGCTCTCTCTCTGAAAGCTGCTCGCCGTGGAGCCACCACTCGCGCGTCCCATTCGCGTGCTCGATCGCCGGTCCGTCCTCGCGGTGCAGCTGACCGTTGAGGCGCCACGAGCGCGTGCCATCGGCGTATTCCAGGCCGGTCCGTCCTCGCGGTGGAGCTTGCCGTTTCGATACCACTCACGCGAGCCGTTCGCGTGCTCCATCGCAGGTCCGTCCTCACGGTGAAGTTCGCCGTTCGACCACCACGACCGCGAGCCATCGGCGTATTCCACGGCCGGCCCGTCGTCGCGGTGGCGCTTGTCGTTCAGCCACCACTCGCGCGAGCCGTTCGCGTGCTCGATCGCAGGCCTGTCTTCGCGGTGGAGCTGACCGTTGAGGCGCCACGAGCGCATCCCGTTCGCGTGCTCGATCGCCGGACCGTCGACGCGGTGGCGCTTGCCGTTCAGCCACCACTCGCGCGAGCCGTTCGCGTGCTCGATCGCAGGCCCGTCCTCGCGGTGCAGCTGACCGTTGAGGTGCACGAGCGCGTTCCCTCGGCGTATTCGATCGCCGACCCGTGCTCGCGAGGCGCTTGATCGGCGCCATCGCTTCCCGGAGGGGGTTGCGCCACGGCCAGCGTGAGCCCCGGAAGTCGTCTCCGCTTGCCGCGTCCCATGTGCCGGCAGTAGGAGGCAAGAAGGGAGTGCGCCGGTCTTTCGCGGCGAGACGCCGATCGCTTGTGCGATCGAGCCAACTTGGCGGCACGCTTGCGCCCCTCTGCTTGGCCGCTGACTGGCTATCAACCGTGCCCGCTCCTGCGCGGACGACGAGGCCAGTCGCCTGAAAGCCGGAGCGCCCGCGAATCCGGGGGCGAACTCCTCACGCTACAGCTCGGGCCGGATGGAGTCGTCGGGGCGGCGAGTTACTGTTGTTGCATGGCAATCGAGGGGCGCGAGTCTTCGACGACCGCCGCGGACGGTGAGGTTGCGCCACGCGATGGCGTGAGCGCGCTCGATCTTCAGCGGGTCCTCGACGGAGATCGGTCGACGAAACCTGTCGAGCCCGCCAAGACCGAGGAGACCGAGCAGGACGAGGCGCCAGCGGACGCGCTCTACGAGCCGCGACTGCTGCTCGCCGAGGAGCGGACTCCGCTCCCCGAGGTCGATCGGGCGATGCCGTTCTTGTCTTTGTTCCCGGCGGTCGCCGGCGGTAGGCGGGGCCGCTACAAGGTCGCCCTCCTGAAGACGCTGCAGACCGATGGCTCGGGCCGCTGGCGCATCCGTCAGCTGCAAGAGGCCGTCGGCTGGCTCGACCCGACAGCCGTTGCCTTCTTAGCTCGCGAGCTTAGAGCCGACGGCGTCCTCGACTACGACTCTCGCCGCGCCATCTACCGCCTGACGCCGGAGGCGCGGGTGTTGAGCGCGGTCGTCGACGCCTTGACACTGCCCGAGATCGATCCGCGGCGACTGATCAAATACCTCTCGGTCGCCATCTCGCTCAGTCGCATCAGCGGCCGCGAGGAGGCCGCCGTCGCCAGCTTCGCCTCGGCCGTCGCGACTTTGCGCGCCGATCTCGACGACCTCGAGCGGCTGATCGACGACAAGTCCGAAGGCTCGCTGCTCGAAGCGGCCGAGCAGGTGCGCAAGCACGTCGGCGACATGCAGGAGCTGCTCCTCGAGCACGAGAGCTTCCGCCTCCAGCACTCGGGCGACGCGCGCTTCATGCGACTCGAGCAGCAGGCGTTGGCGCTGATCGCCGAGCTCGGCGGCCTGGCCGCCGATGTCGTGGCTTGGTTGACGGGCAAGGCCGACGAGCTGATGCGCGGCGGCGCGCGCATCGACCGTGGCGACATCCGCGAGTTCGTCGCCGAGGCCGAGCCGTCGCGCCTAGCGGCGCTCGTCGATGCGCTGGTCGCCGCTCCGCCGTTCGTGCCGTGGCTGTCGGCGACCGCGGCCTTCCGCTTGCTGGCCGAGAAGGTCGGGCAGGAGCGGCCGACCCCGCCGCCGCTCCCTCAACCGGAGCGCCTGACGCGCGAGCAGCCGCTGCACGAGCCCGATGCGACCGAGCTGCTCGAGATCGAGCTTGTCGCCCTCGACGCGCCGGCCACCGCGGCCGACGTCGTGATCGAGCGCGACTGGCCGACAGCGGTCGCTCGTCACAACGCGCTCGTTGACGCCTACACGCGCCGGCGCGTGCCGCTCCCGGAGCTTGAGTTCTCGCTCGAGGTCGAGGAGCCGCGCCGTTGTGGAGTCGCGCGCATCTCGAAGACGACGCTGCGGCCGGAGCGGCGATGAGGTCGGCGGAGAAGGCGGCGCGCCTGCTCGCGCAGGGACTGTTGCAACGAGCGGTGTGGCCGGAGTTCGACGATGAGCAGTTCGTCGCCGAAGTCCGGGATCGTCTCGGGGCCGTCGGCCTCGATCTCACCGCCGGCGACGGCTACTGGGTGGCGCGTGGGCGCGACGGCACGCTCGAAGAGGGTTTCGAGCCCATCTTCGAGCTGAACGAGGCCGAGCTGGCCGTCTTGGCCGCGCTTTATCTCCACTTGCGCTACCTGCCGCGCCATGGCGGCGGCGTCGCCCGAACTGAGACCCCGTCCGTCGCGCTCGAGGACATCGAGCGCGGTTTCCCCTACGACGTCACGTACGTGCGCTCGATTCTCGGACGTTTGCGCAACATGCACTTCGTCCGCCAGCACGACAAGCGCCTCTATCCGGGGCCTTATCTGTCCGCGCTCAACGAGATCGTCGCCGACGAGCGGGGCAAGGAGGCGTTGCGCGACTTCAAGCTGCGCCGCTTCCTCCAGCGGCGCGTCGCCGAGGTCAAGGAGCGGGTCGATGCCGCAGATTGAGCAGCTCCAGGTCGTGCATTGGGGGCCGCTGCGGCCGGACGCGGTCGAGCTGACGATCGATGGGATCAACGTCGCGACCGGGCCCAACGGCACCGGCAAGACCTGCCTACTTGACGCCGCCAAGCTCATGCTCGGGGTCGACGAGCTGAAGCAGAAGCCGTCGGACTACATCTTCGACGGCGGTGGCGACGCCGCTCGTCGCGCCGATCGCGCCTACGTCAAGGCGATCTTCTCCAATCCCGAGCGCGCCGGCCGTGCTGGTCGCGTCTTCGCCGACGCCGGGCGCGGCTGTGAGCAGAGCGCGCATGTGACCGCTATCTGCGAGCTGACGCGTGAGCGGCGCCGCTACACCATCCTTCCCGGCGCCATCACCTGGGGCGCTGACGGCCGTCGGCTCGAGGACGAGCTGAACGCGCTCGACGAGCTAGGTCGCTCACAGTGGTTCGGCCCGCGCCGCTGGTCTGAGCTGTTGTCGGCGGCCGGAGTCTCGCGCGCGCTCGTTGGCGTCATCTCCATTCAGCAGGGCGAGACCGACAAGACGCTCGACGGCAGTCCCGAGGATCTCCTGAAGCGCATGCTCGAGCTGACCGGCAAGCAGCAGACGCTTGACGACTTCCGCCGCACGCGGGCCAAGCTCGCGAAGACGAAGGACGACTACCTACAAGTTAGCGACCGCTTTCAGTCCGAGCGCCGACAGTTGGAGGTCCTTAACCGGCTCGTCGCTCGCCACGAGGAGTACGCCGGCGCCGAGCGGCGGCGGCGGGAGGTCGAGGAGCTCGAGCTGCCGACCGCCGAGCGCCGTCAGTTGCAGGTCGACCTCCACGCCGCCCGCCGTGACCGCGACGCCCGGCGCGAACTGCTCGATCGCACCAAAGCCGACCTCGCCGAGCTCGAGATCGAGATTCCCTCGCGCGAACAGGCGCTCGCGGAATCGAAGCGGGCCGCGACACAAGCTCGCGACAGCGAGCGCCAGGCGCAGAGGACATTGACCGAGGCCGTCTCCGCCGAGGCCACGGCACAGGCCGCGCTCGACGCCCACGAGCAGGCATTGAGCGCGGCCCAAGTGCTGCTCACCGACAACGAGACGCTCGACGAGCAGCGGGTCGTAGACGCCGCGCGCGGAGCGCGCGAGGCCGAGGGCGCGTGGGCGGCGCTCGAGGAGGACAAGCGGCGTCTTGAGATCGAGCGCGACGAGCTTCGCGCCGGCCATACGGTGACGCCGCGGGGACTCGACGAGTTCCGCGCGCTGCTCGCTGGCGCCGGAATCGACAACGTCCTCCTCGCCGAGAGGCTCGAGGTCGACGAGCTCGTTGCGGCCGAGGCCGCGCTCGCCGACGGGGTTTGGACGTTGATCGTCGACGAGGAACAGCTTGAGCTGGCGGTCGCCCTGGCGCGAGAGCATGGCCATCGTCTGCCATTGGCCGCAGCCGGCGGCGGCGCACCTCGGGGAGTCTTCGCCAGTTCGCGCGAGCTACCCGAGGCGCTGCGCTACCTCGAGGAGATCGACCGCCCGCTGGTCGAGCAAGGCGAGGGCGTCGACGCAAGCGGCGTCGTTCGCGGTAAGAGTTGGGCCGCCGCCCGCGCGCCGGAGCGTGTGGTCCTAGGTAGTCGCGCGCGTGAGGACCTGTTGCGCAGCATCGACGAGCGCTTGGCGTACGCAGCCTCGGAGCTGCCGCGACTCGCCGAGGCGGCCGCGACGCGGCGGCGAGACGCCGAGGCACTCGCGCGAGGACTTGCCGCCGCTGCGGTCGTCGACGAGGCGCACGAGACTTGGCGCGCGGCGGACGCGAAGCAGCGTGGGGCGTTCGACGCGTTGACGCGCGCCAGCGACGCCGTCGCCGACATACTGCCCCGGCTTGGCGAAGAGGAGGGCGCGCTTGGACGGCGGCGCGAGCAGCGCGACGAGCTGACGAAATCGCGCGAGGAGAGACAGCGCGACTGGGAGGGGGCGGAGCGCCGCGTCTCCGCTCTCGAGGATGAACTTGGCGAGCGGGCGTTGACGGCCGCGCAGGAGGCACTCGGCGAGCTGCCGACGATCGACGCACTGCGACATGAGCTCGAGCTGTTGGCTACGCGACTCGACGGCTTCAGCGAGGAGGAGCGCAGCGAGCTCGTCCTTGCCGAGCGCGAGGAGCAGGCCGAGATCGTGGCCGAGATCGATGAGCTCCTCAGCGGGAAGCGCGAGGTGCTCGAGCAGGTGGAGGTCGAAGTGGCGACGGCGAAGGAACGCTATGACGGCCACGTGCGCGAGACCGTGCATGCCCTCGGGCGCTGCTTCCGCGACGTCTGCACGCAGGCGGGGATGGAGGGCGAGCTCCAGCTGGCGCCGTCGAGTATCGAAGGCGAGTCCGCCCTCGACGTGCGCGTCGCGCACCACGCTGGCGAGCCCAAGCGCTCCTACAAGAGCGGCAAGCACTCGGGCGGCGAGAAGGCGAAGATCTCGCTGCTCCTACTGCTGGCGGCGATGTCGGTCGAGGGCGCCGCCGACCTGCTGATCATGGACGAGCACTCGGCCCACCTTGACTCGCGCAACATCGACGCCGTGGCCGACCTGATGGAGGCGCTGAAGTCGCGAGTCCAGTTCATCCTCGCGACGCCGACCAACGCCGAGGCCGGACGGCTCACCTGGTGCGACCAGCAGCTGGCCTTCTTCCCGCGCCGGCCGGGCGATGCCTACGCGCCGGCCGTTCGGCTCTTCACCCGTCTCCCCGAGCCCCGCCCGCGCGGCTTGCCGCAGCTTGAGCTCGTCGGTGACGGCGTGAGCCCGATCACTGGCCGCGAGCGCGGATGAGCACGCTCGCTCGGGCGGCGGCGGCACGGGTCCGCGTCGAGCGAGTCGAGGAGCGCGACGGCATCCGCTACCGCCTGATCGAGCAGCCGCGCGTGCGCTATGCGCCCAAGCCGATCTCGCGCATGCGGACGCCGTTGGCACCCGCCGACCCTGAGCCGTTGCTCACCCGCCTCGACCGCGACGAGGCGCGAATGGCGATGCGGGTCCTGCGCGAGGGCGGGCGGGGCTGGCGGCGCTGGTCGACGCTGCGCCGCCACTCCGGCCGCGACTTTTCCCCGATCCTCGCTGAGGGTGAGCTGCTTGAGCGACTGGTGCGCGAGGCCGGGCTCCTGGTCGAGGACCGCTTCCGCGAGGGACGCTGGCGGCCGAACCGCTTCCGCGTCGACGAGAGCGTCTGGCCGTGGCTCGGCATCGTCGACCCCGATGTCCTCCGCGCGGAACTAGACGGCGAGCTGACGGTCGAATCGCTACGAGCAGCGCTCGCCGATGGACCGCCACGTGGGATGGACTGGCCGTCGTTCGCCTTCGTCCTGCGCGCGGGGGAGCGCCTGAGCGACTTGGCCGAGCACGGCGTGCGGCCGGGGGCCCGCGAGCTGGCCGGGCAAATCGATCACACGAAGGCCTGGACCGACCGCCGTAGAGGGCTGCTCGATCGCTTGCTCGAGAGGCCGTTTCAGGAGCTGGTCGCGAAGTACGACCGCATCGTCGAGCTGCGCGGAGCGCTCAGCCACGGCGAGGGCGATTTGTGGGCGTCGCAGATCGACGAGGTCGAGCTCTCGCTCGCTGGCCTGTTGCGCGGCGTGATCCTGGTCGAGAACCGCGAGACCTTCCGCCACCTCCTGGACTTGGCCGAGTTGGACTACCTCGTGCTCTGGGTTCCCGGCGGGCCGCCCCCGGCCGAGGTCTCGCTCGTGCGCCGGTTGGCCGAGCTCCAGCCGGAGCTGCGTTTCCATGCCGTCTTCGACCTCGACCCGGCCGGCATCCGCATCGCTCGGCTGGTCGAGGAGCGGGCCGGTGTCGCGCTCGAGCCGACTGGTATGACGCCGGAGCTGTTCGCGTCGGCTCGCAAACGCCTGGCGCTGAACCGTTGGGACGAAGGTCAGCTGGAGCGCTATGCCGGCGACGCGGCGGCGCTGGAACCGCTGCGGGCGGTGATCACGGTTGCTGGGGCGAAGGTTGAGCAGGAGACGATCCAGCGTCGGCTCTATTCGCTCTTCGCCGCGCTTGCCTAAGCGTTGTCCGAGTGAACGCGCTGACTAGCGCTGTTCTCCCGCTCGGCGAACGACGGGAACGCTCCCCGGTCGACTAGGAATGCCCTGCGCGACGCGGTTCTGAACGCGAAAGCTCCATAAACGGCTCCATACCCACCGCACGCGGCTGAATCTGCAAGTCGACGTGAACGCAAAAGCGCCGACGTGCGGCGCTTTTGCAGAGCCCTCTGACGGACTCGAACCGTCGGCCCCCTCCTTACCATGGAGGTGCTCTACCAACTGAGCTAAGAGGGCGAGGGCCGGATTCTAGCCGCGCCCGGTTAAGGTCGTTCGATGCGTTCGCGGCGCACGATCACCGTGGTCGGGTGCCACGCCGGCGGGGAGGTCGGCAACGTCGTCGTCGACGGAGTGGCGCCTCCGCCCGGCGCGACCGTCTTCGAGCAGATGCAGGCGCTGCAGAGGGACGACTCGTTGCGTCGCTTTCTGCTCCGCGAGCCGCGCGGTTCCGTCGCGACCCACGCCAACCTGATCGTGCCCGCAACACGTGAGGACTGCGCCGCCGGCTTCATCATCATGGAGCCGACCGAGTACCCCGCGATGTCGGGTTCGAACACGATCTGCGTTGCGACGGTGCTGCTCGAGACGGGACGCGTGGCGATGCACGAGCCCGAGACGACGCTCCGCCTCGAGGCCCCGGCCGGTGTCGTCGATGTCCGCGCGACCTGCCGCGGCGGACGCGTCGAGAGCGTCGAGCTGACGAACGTTCCATCGTTCGCCGAGCGCCTCGCCGCACCGCTCAGGATCGACGAGTTGGGGACGATCACGGTCGACGTTGCGTTCGGAGGCATGTGGTACGCAATCGCCGACGCCGCGGAGCTCGGTTTCGCGATCGAGCCACACGAGGCGCGCGAGCTCTCGCGCGTCGGTGAGCTGATCCGCGCGGCCGCGCGCGAACAGCTGCCGTGCGTGCATCCGGAGAATCCCGAGATCGCGGGTGTCAGCATCGTCCAGATCGCCGAGCCTTGGCAGGGCACCGGTGCGGTGACGAAGAACGCCGTCGTCGTCGCTCCTGGCCGCCTCGATCGGTCCGCGACCGGCACGGGCCTCTCCGCACGCATGGCGGTGCTTCACGCCCGCGGTTTGATGAACGTCGGCGACACGATGACGCACGCGTCCGCAATCGGGTCGACGTTCGACGGCCGCATCGTCGAGGAGTCAACGATCGGCGATTACAGAGCGATCGTTCCCGCGATCCGCGGCAGTGCCTTCATCACCGGGATCACCGAGCTCTACGTCGACGCGGACGATCCATTTCCCGAGGGCTACCTGCTCACCGACACCTGGCCGGGCGGCGACGTCCAGGTCTAGAGCGTCACGTTCGACGGTCCTGTTGCCGAGAGTCCGCGTGCGACGTGCGCGCCGCGCCTCACGACGACGTTCCACGGCGCCCCCAAGCGCAACCACACCCGCGGGGCCGCGAACGTGGCCGTCTCTCCCTTTACGAGCGTGCGACGTGCGAGCAGCGGGCCGTACTCGCTGCCGCGGTGCGCCTCGATCCAGCACGGCCCGAGCGTTGCGCGCACCACGACGGCGGTCGCGGCCGGCGCTGCGGGCGCGACTCGGATCTTGGCCTGACCCTTCACTGCCGCCGACGCGACCGGCGCCGCCGGCGGCTGGACCGTCGGGTTGAGCGTCTGGTCGCCGGTCCAGGCAGACCAGACGAGCAAGGCGCAGACGGCCACCGCCGCGAGTGCCGGAATCGAGGTGGGAATGCGGATCGGCTGCCGCGGCCGGAACTCCCGCACGTCGTCCTCTTCCTCGGGCTCCGGCTGCTGCGCGTCGAACTCGGCGACGAAGCGATCGGCCTGCAACCCCAGGGCCGCCGCGTACGTGCGGAGAAACGCTCGCGCGTACGTCCGCCCGGGAAGCTCGTCGAACCGGTCCTCCTCGAGTGCCGTCAGGTACTTCGCGCGCATGCAGGTCAGCTGCTCGGCATCGCGCACGCCGAGCCCGCGCTCTCGCCGTGCCGCAGCGAGGCTGGCCCCTATTTCGAACATTGTGCTTAGTGTTTGCGTTTCTGTGGAGTTGTCAAACCCTCGACGCGGGCGAGGGCCTGTGAAACTGTCGCGCCGTAGGTCGGCTCGCCGAGGAGCATCGACGCGAGCTCGTTCGCCTCGCGGATCACGCGCTCGCGTTGCACGTCGATTTGCCCCGCTGCGACGAACAGCTCCGCGTGCGCGCGTGAGGCCCACTCGACGAGCGAGCTTGACACTTGTGGGACGTCCGGCACTCTCCGCGCACGGGCCTCCAGCTCGTCCAGCTCGCGTGGGAAAGCCGCCGCGTCGCGCTCGAGCTCCTGGTAAGCCGACTGCGCGCGCTCGATCCGGGTCTCGGCGACGGCGATGTGGTCCAGCGCGCGTGCGACCGCATGCTCGGCGTGGATCCGCGCGTCGTCGGCGTTCGCCGCTGCGAGCATGCGCTCGGCCTCGGCCAGCTCCGCCCGCCGGCGCGGCAGCTCCTCCTGCGCACCATTCAGCTCGGCGCGGCGGCGCGGCTCTTCCTCCGGATAGGCGGTGAAGAAGGCGTCGATCGCCTCCGCCTGCCCTCGGAGCGCAGCCACCTGCTCGTCGAGCACGCGTAACGCCGACGCGCGCTGTGAGAGCTCAGAATCGAGCTCTGCCAGCCGGCGGAGGTCGTTGACCGCGCGCTCGTCCACTGCCGCATTCTCTCAAGCTGCGACACGCAGCTGCCGATGCGAGCATTCGTGGAGATCGGCCTCTCGCTGACGGCCCGCCGCGCCGTGGTGCTCGATCGCGCCATGGCCTGGAAGCTCGCCCTAGGTGGGCTCTTCGTCGTGAGCATCGTCGCCCGGACCTGGGCGGCATGGTTCCGTGCGACACCCAACTACTTCCCGGACGAGGGCATCTACGCGGCGCTCTCGCGCTCGATCGCCCATGGCCACCTCCCCGCCGTGCGCGGTCACGTGGCGCAATTCCCGGCGCTGCTCCAGCCAATCCTGACGGCACCCGCCTGGTGGTTCGGCTCGCTCGAGACGGGCTACCGCGTCACGCAACTGATCCAATCCGTCGCGATCTCGACGGCGGCTCTCGCCGTCTGGTGGACCGCGCGGAGACTCGGCGTCGGTCGCGGCGTCGCGTTCGCAGCGGCCGTGCTCACTCTCGCGGTCCCGGACGTCGGCTACTCGGGCTGGGTGCTCTCCGAGGCCTTCGCATATCCGCTGTTCATCGCCGCCGTCGCCGCCGGTTCGGTTGCACTTGCGCGACCGACGAGGCAGGCGCAGGCTGCATTCCTCGCGTTCGCGCTGCTCGCGGCGTTCGCACGCATGCAGCTCGCTGTGCTCCTGATCGCCTATCTCGCAGCCGCGCTGCTTTTGCGCCGGGTTCGTGAGCAGCGCGTTGTCGTGGGCGGGCTCGCGCTTGCGATCGTCGTGGCTCTCGCAGGAGGACTCGGTTTTTACAAGCACGCGCCTTCCGCGTTCCATCTGGTCAGCCCCGACGCTGTCGGCCGCAATGCGCTCGTCCTTGCCTACGCAGCCGGTTGGATTGTCGTGCCCGCGGGCCTGCTCGGGCTCGGCGGCGCGTTCGTGCGTCCGCGATCGGAGCTCGAGCGTGCATTCGGCGTCTTCGCACTAACCTCGGCGGTCGCCGTCTCCGCCGAAACGACGCTGTACGGCCACAGCGACCTGGCGCACGAGCGCTATGGCTGTTATCTCTTCCCGCTGCTCTTCCTCGGCTTTGCGCTGCACGCCGACCGCCGCTGGCCATGGCGGCGCGCGCACGCACTCATCGCCGCCGGAATGCTCCTCGTGTCGGCGATCGTGCCGCTCTCGGGCTGGGCTACGGCAGGGGGCAACGCCCACTCGCTGTTCCTCACCGGCGTGCTCGAGGTGGAAGCGCTAGCGGGCTCGCGGGGTGGAGGGGCCTTGCTCGTCGCCGCAGTCGCGGCGTTGCTCTCGCTGATCTCCATCGCCTGCGCGTCACGGAGCGCGACGTACGTGGTCGCTGCACTGGGTGTCGCGTTCTGCGTCGCGGCGTCCGTGTTCGCAACGTCGTTCGACGTGCAGAACTCGCGCAACGTGAAGGCGTCGTTCATTCCCGCCGGAGCTGACTGGTTCAAGGGCGAGGCAACGGTCGTATCCGGCGGCGCCCGCACGAGCGCCCTTGAGCAGTTCTTCTGGAACAGCGGCGCAGCGCGGCTGGCATTGCTCCCGGGTGCGCCGAAGCCGGATGTATTCGCCGCGAGCTCCACGCACGTCACGGAGACCGGGGCCCTGGCGGGCGTGACCGGCCAGGTCGTGCTCGACCAGAGCGGAGCGGCGCTCGTCCCGGTCGAGCCCGAGCGCTTCAACGGGCCGTGGCTCTCTGCGCGCACGCCGCAGCTCGCGGCGAGTGTGGGCGGGCTCGCCGACGGCTGGTTCTCACCCTCTGGCCACGTTCGGGTGTTCCGGCCCGGCACGCTGTCCTTCACACTTACCGCGCCGACGGCCATGACCTTCCGGATCGCCGGCCGCGTCCTGCACCTCCGCACCGGCGTGCCGGCACACGTGTCCCTCTGTGCAGCCGGCTCCTACCGCTTTGCCTTCTCGAACCACGGCTACGTCGGCTACCGAGCGGTTAGTGCGCGCGCGACGTTCCCCACCTGGGTTCCGACGCGTCACTGTTAACCGCCCGGCGAACCTGACCCGCTGATCGCGAACGAACCGCTGAGCGCGCCGCCGTCGCCGACTCACACCGTCAACTCTCGGAAGCGACGCGCCCGCGCAAAAGGCGGCCGCGGTGGCAGCTCGTGCCCGAGGCTTCGGCCGGAGTAACTGATAGGCAGCCGGGCGGGAGATCTCGCGACACTTGACTTCAGTCATTCAGAGGAGTAGGTATCCCGCAACTACTGGCTGCGGCACGAGGGACGGAGGAAGTTATGTCCACTCTGGCTCAGGAGTCTTGGCTGGCCGGCACGGCAAACGTGCTGCCGCGGGTGCGCAAGGAGATCCGCCGGCCTTCGGGCGTTCTCGGCCCGGTCGATCTCGGTTCACCGGTGTTCGTTGACGTTGGCCGCGTCGTCGGTGGGTTTTCCAGCGTCGTGGAGGTAGCGGACGCGTATTGCTTGCGGTTCTACGCGGCGCAAGTTGAACCCATTGAGGTCGTGGCGAGACGTTGGGGCGCGGGATTGGCGAGCGCGCTGCAACCTTTGCTTGCGACCCTGTCCGATCCGTGGTGGCAGTCGTTCGCGCCGGTGCCCGCCCAGCCTTACGGCGTGGGCTACGCGCTCGAACCAGCACGATTGCGGATCGATGGCGATCGCGTCACCATCGTTTTTGAAGGCGTGCTGTCCGTGTATGGACCGCCGCCACCGTCCTTGCCACCGTTCCGGCCCGGTTCACGACCCTTTGACGTTGGCCCTCCGCTATTTGCGTCGCGCCCCAGTGCGTTCGCAGACGAGGCACGGCAACCGGCAGAGACCGACCCTGTCGCTCCGACTGCCATGTTTCTCGAGAGTTCACATACCGAGGCCATAGGCGGTCTGCGGGACGGCTTCGTATATGCGGACTTCGCATTGTGGGAGGCTCCGCTAGTACCGCTCCATCGCGTCGGCAGCGTGCGCGCCTCGCTCGAGGGTCGGCTGGCATCGCAGTCGCATCCACAGCAGCGAAGCGTTGACGTGCTCCTTGATCTTCGAAGCGCGAAGGTGACCGTGACGCCAGGGGACGGGGACGCGAAACTCATCTACGACGCATTCCTGTCGGACCGTGAGGGTGAGCTCGAGACCATCATTGCGCCAGTGCCACAGTTGCGGTTGACCCCGACGATCTCAGTTGTCGGACGGAATGCCGGCAACACGTCGGTACCGGAACTGCCGGACTTCGACGTTCGCGTCTTCGCGGTCGGCAACCCCGATACCCATCAGGCCGTATGCGCAGCCTTCGATCTCGTCCCGGGTTGCGCCGGAACGATCGAAAGCGTCGGCTACTTCATCGGACGCTCCGACTACGGCGTCATCCACAACGAGTTCACCGTCGAGCGAGTACTGCATCACCAGTGGAACATCGGCGGCTTCGATCGCTCCGTTGGCATGACCCGACGGGTGAGCATCAAGGTGAAGCGAGACGGCAATGAGCACAACGAGGACGCCGACGTCTACGGTCACCTCCAGCTCGATTCACTCGAGACCGTGGCGCTTGAGCCACACCCTGATCGACGTGCGGATCTCCTCGTCCTGGCCGGTCGCGCCGAAGGAATCGCTGACCGCGTCGTCTTGGTCCGGGACGGCACAACGCTCACGCCGGCGAATGCCGACCTCGGCCCGCCAGATCCAGTCCCATGGGCCGTCAATCTCGATGCGAGCGTCACGCCGGTGTGGGCAAGCGACCCTGAGCTCCGGCAGTTCCAAGAGCGAGCCACTCAGGACGGCGTGCGCCATCTCTCACGGCCATTCGCACGCGTCCCAGAAGTCGGCGGGGCGTTCACGAGCTACGTCCGGCTCGAGGCGATCGCGAAGCGCTTCTTCGCCGTCGGCACGTTGGAGGTTTTCTGATGGAGAACGCGATGAGACACCACAGGCGCCCGGGCAGCTGTGCTGAAATCCTCCGCGACCCGCAGGCCGACGCAAACCGGCTGGCCGCAGTGGAGAGCACCTTTAAGCAGCTGCGCGGTTATCGAAGCTTGCTGCAATCGGTCGAGCAAATGAATCGCGACGAGCGGGATGAGTGCCCGGGTCTTGCCGAGGCAATAACCGACAGGGCCTATGACGCAGAGGCCGCCACGCGTCTCTTGTTCGCGCATGGCCTACAGACAGCCAACGAGCTACGGGATACGGGGGAGCTCTACCGGTCGCTGCGAGGCCTTGCCGGTGACGGGCTCGATTCAGAGGCGCTGGCGACTCGACTGGACGAGCAGGTTGAAGAGGCCGGCCACAAGCACGGCGACGACATTGCCGACCTGCTGCGTGAAGCAGCGTCACTCGTCCGTGAAACCGAGCTGAGCCTGCGGCTGAGCGAACAGCGGATCGTCCTGGAGCGCCCCGATTTGTCCGGAGGCACCGAGGAGGTCGGCATCGCACTGGAGCGCCAGGCTGGACAACTTGGGCGCGTCAGCGTCGAACGCTTCTTCTCGCCCGACGCCGCGCACGCAACCATCTGGCCAGGTCGGCTCTATCTGCCGCAGGACTGTCACCATCGGCCGCTGGTGACCAGTCGACATCCCGAAACGCTCGTCGATGCCTACAGTGGAATCGTCACCGGGATGGCCTCGGCTAAGGGCGCGTTGTATCAGCACGCCCGCCGCACAGAAGAGATCGGACACCGGGGCATGCGCGGTGAGGATCCCATCACAGCTGTAGTTCTGATCGCGATCGCGGTCGTCGGCGTCGGGCTGATCATCTATGGAGCCGTCACCGGGAACGGAGCACTAATCGCCTTCGGCGCCATTCTCGTCATCGGTGCGGCGCTGGTCGCCTTCGGTGGATTCGGGCTGATCATCTTCGTTGGCGCGTAACCGATCGCTGGAACTGCCCGCGGCCTTCTGGCTTGCCCGAGCCGGCGCAGCCGGCACCGAGGTCTGCGGCCTCGTGTTCGAGCGCGGGCACAAAGTCGAGTTCCACCGTGTTGAGAACCTTGGCGGCTTCGGCGAGTTCTGGATCGACGAGCTCGAGCTCAGACGTGTCGAACGATCCATAGAACAATCCGGCGGTCGCATCGTGGCGTTCGTTCACTCACATCCGCACAGTTCAGAGCCTTCCAGCAGCGATCGCGCGTTGCGGGCGCGCGTTCCGTGGCCAGTCTTCGTCGTCGCACCTGACGACAGCCTGCACGAAGTTTGAGCCCTTGCGGGTTGCCCGCGGAACGACGACAGAGGCGCCATAGGCGCCTCTCGCCGTGCTGGTTTGAATAAGGAAACTATGGTGGGGGCGGGAGGATTCGAACCTCCGTAGGCTGAGCCGACGGGTTTACAGCCCGTTCCCTTTGGCCGCTCGGGCACACCCCCGGGGTCGCGGATTGTAGCCTCAACGTCATGCAGCACTTCGACGTGCTCGTGGTCGGCGGAGGGCCCGCTGGATCGACGACGGGCTACCGGCTCGCCGAGGCGGGGGCGAGCGTGCTGCTGGTGGACAAGGCGACGTTCCCGCGCGACAAGCCATGCGGAGGCGGGCTGACGGTCCGCGCCGTCCGGCAGTGCCCGGTCGATCCCTCGCCGGTCGTCGAAGCCGAGGTCGACCTGGTCGAGCTCCGCTTCCGCTACGGCGACGCGGTCGAGCACCGGACGGCGACGCCCGTGATCCGGATGACGCAACGCCGCCGCCTCGACGCATTCCTGCTCGATGCGGCGCGCGCCCGCGGTGTCGAGGTGCGCGAGGGGACGACGATCGATGTGGCGAATGCGCCTGCCGACGTCGTGATCGGCGCGGACGGGGCGAACGGGAAGACGGCGCGGGCGTTCGGCCTCGGCGAGGGCATCGTGCACGGCGTCGCATACGAAGGCAACGTGCCCTACGGCGTTGTATCGCGAGAGCGCTACGGACATCGCGCGGTGATCGAGCTCGGGGCGATCCCCGGCGGGTACGGCTGGGTGTTCGCGAAGGGTGACCATGTGAACGTCGGTGTGGGGGCGTGGCAGAGCGAAGGTCCGCGCATCCGCGAGCACCTCGCGCGCGTCTGCGTCGCGCACGATCTCGACCCGGAGCAGCTCGAGAGCATCCGCGGCCACCGGCTCCCGATGCGCCGCCCGGGAGTGCGGATCGCCGGCGAGCGAACGCTGCTCGTCGGGGACGCCGCCGGGCTGATCGATCCCGTCTCCGGCGACGGCATGTACGAGTGCTTCGTCTCGTCGAAGCTCGCCGCTGCAGCCGTGCTCGACCTGCTCGGGGGGCGGGCTTCGTCTCTGGAGCCCTACGAGGCAGCCGTCGAAGCGGCGCTGATGCCGCTGCACAACGCCTCGTGGAAGCTCAAGCGGGCGCTCGACCGCTGGCCCCGTCTCTCCTGGCGCATCGCCCGGACGCAGCTGCTCTGGCAGACGGTCGAGCGGCTGCTCCTGGGGGAGCTCTCGGCGCCGACCGAGCAGCGTGGCCTGGCCCGCCTGCCCCTGCGGGCCCTGGACGTTCTCGGCCGGCGCATCTAAAGCACGGCGCCCTTCCTGCCGACACCAGGGTCGGTATGGAACTCAACGATCTCCTGCGGCGTGCCGTCGATACCGGCGCGTCCGATATCCACCTGAAGCTCGACCGGCCGCCGATGCTGCGCCGCGATGGCTCCGTCGCGGCGCTCGAGGGCGCCGAGCCGCTGACGGAGGCTGACCTGGATGCGTACCTGCGCACGATCACCGAGATCGCGCCCCAGCGCTATGACCTCTACCACGAGAGCGGTGACCTCGACATCGCCTACACCTCGGGCGATCTTCCGCGCTTCCGCGTCAACGCGTTCCGGCAACGGGGCGCGACCAGCTTCGCCTTTCGCGTGATCCCGAAGACCGTGCCGCAGTTCGACGACCTCGGTCTCCCGGAGGGCATCCGCAAGCTCGCCGAGGAGCACCGCGGGCTCGTCCTCGTGACCGGCGCGACCGGCTCCGGTAAGACCACGACGCTCGCCGCGATGATCGACTACATCAACCGCGCGCGACAGTCGCACATCGTCACGATCGAGGACCCGATCGAGATCCTGCACCCGGACCACCAGTCGATCGTCAACCAGCGTGAGGTCGGGCTCGACACGGAGAACTTCGGCCAGGCGCTCAGGCGGGCGCTCCGCCAGGATCCGGACACGATCCTGATCGGCGAGCTGCGTGACGCGGAGACGGCGCAGACGGCGCTGCAGGCCGCCGAGTCCGGCCACCTGGTGTTCTCGACACTGCACACGGTCGATGCCGCCGAGACGATCGGCCGCATGATTGAGTTCTTCCCCGAGGGCAAGCAGATCCAGATCCGGTCGATCATGGCCGGCGTCTTGCGCGGAGTCGTCTCGCAGCGGCTGTTGCCGCGTCTCGGCGGCGGCCGCGTCGCCGCGGTCGAGGTCATGATCACCAACGCGCGCATCGCCGACCTGATCCGCGAGAACAAACCGGAGGAGATCACCGATGCGATCGCCGAGGGTGAATTCTTCAAGATGCAGACGTTCCAGAAGGCGCTGATCGACAAGGTGCTCGACGGGACGATCGATCGCGATGTCGCCGCGAACGCATCGAGCAGCCGCCACGACTTCATGGTCGCGCTCGAGCACGCGGAGAAGTCACAGGCTGCCGGGCTCGACCACAACGCGTCTTCGTCGGCGATGGTCGAGGAGCCCGAAGCGGAACCCGAGGCCGAGCCCGAGTTCGGGCTCCGTCTCGCTCCCTTGGGGGACTGATGAAGCGCCTGCTGCTGGTGGCGCTCGTCGCGCTGGCTGCCGCCGCATCGGCCTCGGCGGGCCCCCTCCCGAGCGCCGATGCGCCGAACCTCTCGACCGTTCTATTTCCGCAGCTGCTCGTTGCGCCGGCCCAGTCGCAGCAGCTCACGTTCCAGCAGTTGCAACCGATCTGGCAGGCGGCGGGGCAGGCCTACGGCGTGCCCTGGTCGGTGCTCGCTGCAATCAACAAGGTCGAGTCGAACTTCGGCCAGAACATGGGCCCGAGCTCGGCCGGGGCGATCGGGTGGATGCAGTTCATGCCGGACACGTGGTCGCGCTGGGGGGTCGACGCGAACGGTGACGGCATCGCGGATCCGTGGAGCGCCGAAGACGCAATTTATTCCGCCGCGCGCTATCTCGCTGCGACGGGCGGCACCGCCGACATCGCGGGTGCGGTCTTCGCCTACAACCACGCGCAGTGGTACGTCGACGAGGTGCTGCAGCTCGCGCAGCAGTACGAAGGCGGCGGCGTGACGTTCTCGAACGCGCTCGACGGCGCGCAGCAGCAGCTCGGCAGCGCCACGCAAGCGGTTGCCACCGCGAACGCGCGCCTCCTCGACGCGCAGGCCGTGCTCGCCGACCTGCAGTCGCGCGCGGACACCTTTCTTGCGGCGGCCCAGTCCGAGCAGAGCTTCACCGACCGCCTCAACGCAGAGAAAGCAGCGTCGCTCGCGGACTACCGCGTGCAGGCCGCGCGGGCAGACGTGAGCGCCCGCCAGGTCGAGCTGCAAACCGCACAGGACGCGCTGGCCACTGCGCGCGACCAGGCCGCGAGCACCTCCTTCGCCCCGGGCACGGGGTCGCTGCTCGGCTCGCCGACCTATTCGAACGGCTACGTCTTTCCGGTCGGCGGCGGCCCCGGCGTCGTGCACGTCGGGCACACCCATCACGACTATCCCGCCGCCGACATCGCGGCTCCCGAGGGGTCGCAGCTCTACGCGCTCTCCGACGGCACGGTGACCGAGGCGTGGCCGTCGCCGGTCGGGAGCTGCGGCATCGGCTTCACGATCGCCACCACCGACGGTCTCACCTGGACGTACTGCCACCTCTCCTACCTCGAGCCTGCCATCCTGTCCGGCGCGTCTCTGGCCGCCGGTCAACCGGTCGGCCTGGTCGGGCACACCGGCCATGCCGAAGGCCCGCATCTTCATCTCCAGCTCCAGCCTGCGACCGGCTACCCGCAGGACGAGGCCTGGTTCCAGTCGTTCGCCGGCACGGCCTTCACCTGGCTGGACACCGTGCAGACAAACGCGGCGCCCAATCCGGTCTTTGCCGTGGTCGGAGGCTCGCAAAGCCTGGCGCGCGGCCTCGACAGCGCTTCGATCCCCTCCGACCAGGTCGTCTACTTCACCGCATCTGGGGGTTGAGTTCGGACGGCCGCGTGCCGAAGGAATGACTGCGATGGGCTCGTTCGTTCCGCGTTTGCTCGCCCTGACGGCCGTCTGGCTCTTTGCCACGGCCGCGTTGACGTTCGCCGCAGCACAGCGAATGGGCGCAACGCCTGCCGCGGCACCGGCTCCGAAAGTTGCCCAAGCCGCGCCGACCGTCCTCGTCGTGCCCGATCTTCGCCGCCAAGCCTTCGTCTTCTCGAAGGGGATGCTCAGCGATGCAGGCTTCTCGTTCCGGACCGCCGGCCCGGTGCACGGGTTCGCGTCGAACACGGTCGTCTCCCAATCACCGGCTCCGGGCACCAGAGTGATCGACACCGGCGCGCCGCTCGTCGTTCTTCACCTTGCGCGCACCGGGGCCCAGCGCGGCGTGCCGGAGGACGTTTCCTCCGTGACGCCGACTGCCGTCAAGCTCGCGGACCTTGCAGTGAACACCGTCCCGCGGGCAAAGAAGACGAAGCCCGCGACGCGGCCGGCCAAGGTCGCGGCGCCGAAGCGCAGTACCGCTCCCCCGAACCGCCCTCCGCAGAAGCGTCCGCCCGCATTCATCGTCCCGGGAGCCCGTCGCGAACCGCTCTCCGAGATGCCCCTCACCGACCGTGCCAAGGCGCTGCTGGTCTGGCTGAAACGCCATCCGAGCGCGACAGATGCGAACGTCAAGCACTGGCTCTACCAGCACGCGTGGATCGTCACCGGCGCCGAGCTGGGCTGGTGGCATGGAGCGGAGGCGTTGCGGACGTTGGTTGCAGCCGACCAGCGTGTGTGGGCGCTCTGGGGAATCGGCGCCCGCAGCACTGCGCTCGCCCGGCAGGCGCTCGCTGAGGTCGAAGCGAGGGGCCGGTGACAACGGGGATCGCGCGTGAGGAGGGCTATTCGCTCATCGAGATGGTCATCGTGATGGCGATCCTGACCGTCGTTCTCGGAGGAGTCGTCAGCCTCTTCACGTCGGGTATCCGCGCTTCCTCGGACCAGAACCAGCGCGTTCAGGCGCAGGTGGACAGCAGGCTTGCCCTCGACAGGCTACGCCGCGACGTGCATAACGCATGCACGATCTCGACGCCCGCGACGTACAACACCTGGACGAACTCCGTCACGCTGTACAAGTCCAGTGACGGATGCGCTTCGGGTACGCATTCGGTGACCTGGTGCACGGCGGCGAGCGGCTCGAGATTCGTGCTCTCGCGCACCGTGGCGTCGAGCTGCACCGGCTCCCTACGAGCGATGGCGACGTCGTTGACGGCCGCGAACCTGTTTGCGTACCTGCCGCCCAATTCTCATGCAACATCCATCGGAGCGGGAACCGGCGCGACCTTCATCGCGACACAGGATGCCTCGTACGCCCTTCCGCGCTTGCACGTCGACTTGACCGTCGATCGGGCAGGCGCGACGCACGCCTACCGGCTCGTCGACGACATCGCCTTCCGCAACGGGCCGCGTACGTGCGGAGGAGTGGCGACGTGCTGAAACGCCTCACAGACGAATCCGGCATCGCACTCGCGCTCTCGCTTTTGGTGATGATCGTCCTGACGATCTCGACAACGAGTGTCATCTACTACACGACGTCGAACCAGGATTCGTCGCAGCTCTCGCTCTCGCGCGACGGCGCCTACCGGCTCGCAGAAGCGGGCATCAACAACGCGATGGCCGTGCTCGGCTCGCCGCCCGATCCCGCCACGGGCATCGGGAACAACGCCCTCGACAAGAACGTCTTCTGCGGCATGGCGGGCAGGACCTATACGAGCACCAGCCCCGACTGCGTGATCAAGGACACCTACTCCAACGGCTATGTGATCTGGAAGGGCGTGCTCAGCGTGAGCGGCGTCTGGACGATCACGTCCACCGGATACGTCGTCAATCCGAACGTTCATGCGGCCGCGACGGTGTACTCGGTCCGCACGCTGAGCGTCACGGTGGGGGTCCATCCCACCCTGACGCAGCCGCTGAACACTCCTGTCTGGAACTACATCTACGCCACGAAGCCGGCGAGCACGCCACCGACGTGCGACGAGAGCCTGACCAACTCGGTGCAGGTCGCGTCGCCGTTCTACGTCGAGGGAAACCTCTGTCTGTTCAACACCTCTTCGATCGTCAAGGGGCCACTTGTCGTGAAGGGCCGGCTGATCATGAACAACGTCCAACAGAACTACGCGGGGACCTCCGTGCTCCCACTGAGCGACGCGCACATCGTCAACGGCTGCACCGCCAGCGCTACCCACGTCCCGTGCAACTGGAACGGGTCCGCGACGGTCCAGGGCCTGGACAAGCTCTGGGCGACCACGCTCGACGCGACGCCGCCGGCGAATCTCTCGCCACCCGTCCCGCAATGGGACAACTGGTACCTCAACGCGAGCCCGGGCCCCTTCTTCCCGTGCCAGACGATCAACGGCCAGGCACCGCTGAGCCCGCTGACGTTCGACACCAACGCCCCTACGGACCCGGCGGCGACCGACGCGCAGAAGCTTCCCTTCCAGGACAACAGCGTGATCGCGCCGCAAGATCTCACCCCCGGCTACGACTACCGGTGCCAAACGACCGGCGGCGAGCTGTCGTGGAACAACACGACCAAGCTACTCACGATCAAGGGAACGGTGTACATCGACGGCAGCGTGTTCATCAGCAACGGCGCGGTGAACCGGTACACAGGCCAGGGCGTCATCTACCTGGGCGGTACGCTGCTCGTGAAGAACTCGAGCCTCTGCGGTGCGATCTACAATGGCGCATGTGACGAGCGGGCCTATCAGACTTCACCGGCGCAGGGCTGGAACCCGAACGCCACCTTGCTCTGCTTCGTCGCGAAGCGGACCGGCGGGCAGGTCGACATTGGCGACTCCGCGCAGTTCGTGAGCGCACATTTCCAGGGTGCAGTGTTTGCGAACGGGAACATCGACATCGGCACCACGTCGAACGTCGACGGGCCGCTGGTCGGATTGCAGGTGATCCTCGGCCAGTCCGTGACGACGTCGTTCCCGTCGATCACCATCGTCCCGCAGGGCATGCCGTCCAATCCGACGGCCTACGCGCAGATCGACCCCCCCACGAGCTATTCGGG
The DNA here is from genome assembly GCA_045805985.1 of Gaiellaceae bacterium. Taxonomy (GTDB): domain Bacteria; phylum Actinomycetota; class Thermoleophilia; order Gaiellales; family Gaiellaceae; genus PALSA-600. The sequence goes on from JBJMKA010000012.1 coordinate 82,958, forward strand.
CTAGCCGGTGGCTCTCGCCGCCGCAGGCATCGCCTTCGTTCCCGCGCTCGCCGTCGGCTCGTTCCTGAACGTCGTCGTCGCCCGGGTGCCGGTCCGCCGCTCGGTCGTCCATCCGCCGTCTGCGTGCCTCGAGTGCGGGCAGGCGATTGCGTGGTACGACAATGTGCCCGTGCTCTCCTGGCTCGTCCTCCGTGGCCGGTGCCGCAACTGCGGCACGGCGATCTCGTGGCGCTACCCCGCCGTCGAGCTCGCGACGGCGCTCCTCGTTGCGGGCTGCTTCTGGAAGTTCGGTGTGTCGTGGGACGCGGCCGTCGCGTCGTTCTTCTGCGCCGTTCTGGTTGTCCTCTCGGCGATCGACATCGACCGCCGCATCGTCCCGAACCGGATCGTGCTCCCCGCCGCGGCGATCATGCTCGCGGCGCAGACCGTTCTCCATCCATCGGTCGAGTGGCTCGCTGCGGGTCTCGGCGCCTCGCTCTTTCTCTTTCTGGCCGCCCTCGCCTATCCGCGGGGGATGGGGATGGGCGATGTGAAGCTCGCGCTACTCCTCGGGTTCGCTGTGGGTCGGACGGTCCCGGTGGCGCTGTTCGCGGGGATGCTCGCGGCGCTCGTGCCGTCGGCGGTCCTCTTCGCGCGCCACGGCGCCGCCGCCCGGAAGATGGCAATCCCCTTCGCGCCCTTCCTGGCGCTTGGTGGCCTGGTCGCGTTGTTCGCGGGTGACCCGCTCGTCGACGCGTATCTAAAGCTGCTCCATTAGTCCTCCTCCCTCGGAGGAGGGATTCGAGGAGGAGCCCGGGTGGGGGTGCGCAACCTCAAGGACCCGGCAGTTTCTGCCGATACCTCGAAAGAGGGATATGAGCGACGACTACACCCTTCGGACCGCGCCAGGCGTCGGCAACGACACGCCGCCCCTCGAGGGCGGCGCGCTTCGCCCTGCGGAGGTCCCGGGCGTCAACGCCAAGGCGGAGCTCCTCGCGGACCTGCTTGCCGCCACCGCGCTGGTCCCGGAAGACAAGCTCGCGCTGGCGCGCGGTCGCGCCGGCGCCGCCGGCTCGCTCGCGCAGGCGCTCGTCGACGAGGGCGTCGCGACCCAGCAGGGCATCGCGCGGACGCTTGCCTCGCGCTACCAGCTTCCCCTGGTCGACCTCGCGGAAATGGGCGTCGACGCCGCCGCCGCCGCGCAGGTTCCGATTCACGTCCTCGAACGGGTCGGTGCGATCCCGTACGCCGTCGACGGCAACGTGCTCCGCGTGGCGGTTCCGGATCCCGGCAACGTCCACGCAATCGACGAGGTGCGGATCGCGACGCGCCTCACGGTCGAGCTCGCAGTCGCGACGCGCGACGACGTCGAGGCGGAGATCCGGAGGATCGTTCGGGCCTCCGAGTCCTTCGGTGCGCAGGCCGCACTCGAGGAGGAGCAGCTCGCCCACGACCAGGAGCGCGACGAGGCGGACGACCTCGAGGCGGACGACGGCATCTCCGACGCCCCGCTCGTTCGGCTCGTCAACTCGGTGATCTTCCAGGCTGCCGAGGACGGCGCCTCCGACATTCACTGGGAGCCTCAGGAGGACTCGCTCGTCGTCCGGTTGCGCATCGACGGTGTGCTCCACGAAGTGCAGCGCATCCCGAAGCGCCTGGCGGCCGGTGTGACGACCCGTCTCAAGGTGTTGGCGAAGCTCGATATCGCCGAGCGGCGCAAGCCGCAGGACGGTCGCATCGCGCTGAACGCGCAGGCGGCCGGACGCATGATGGACATCCGCGTCGCGGTGCTGCCGACGGTCGAAGGCGAGTCGATCGTGATGCGCCTCGTCGACAAGTCGAAGAAGGTGCCGACGCTCGCCGAGCTCGGTCTTTCCGACGACATGCAGGCGACGCTGACGGAGATCTTCATGCGGCCGACCGGCGCACTCCTCGTCACCGGGCCGACCGGATCGGGTAAGTCGACCACGCTATACGCCGGCTTGACACAGGTGAACCGGCCCGAGATCAACATCATCACGGTCGAGGATCCGGTCGAGTTTAGGCTGCCGGGCGTCAACCAGGTGCAGATCAACGTCCGCGCCGGGCTTACGTTCGCCGCGTCGCTCCGCTCGATCCTCCGTTCCGATCCGGACGTAGTGATGGTGGGAGAGATTCGCGACGGCGAGACGGCCAAGATGGCGATCGAAGCCGCGCTCACCGGGCACCTCGTGCTCTCCACGCTGCACACGAACGACGCACCGGGCGCGCTGACGCGGCTCAACGAGATGGGTGTCGAGCCGTTCCTCACGGGCTCGGCGGTGACAGCAGTGCTCGCGCAGCGGCTCGCGCGCAAGCTGTGCTCGCAGTGCTGCGAGATGTACACGCCGTCGGTCGACGAGCTGATCAAAGCGAAGGTCTCGCCTGACATCGCGGCGATGACGGACGGCAGGGTGCTCTATCGCAAGCGCGGCTGCCCGCGTTGCAACCAGACGGGCTACCGCGGCCGGATCGGCGTCTTCCAGCTGATGCTGATGGACGAGCAGCTCGGCGCTCTGGCCTCGCAGAAGGCCTCGCGCGAGGACATCGAACGCGCCGCGATGAGCATCGGCATGCGCACGCTGTGGGACGACGGATTGGCGAAGGTCGCCGCTGGTCTCACCTCGGTCGAAGAGCTGGCGCGGGTCACCACGTAGAGCTTGATGTGGAACTGCGTGCTTGCGGGGATGGTTCAGACCAAGCAGCTCGTTCGGGTCGGGCGCAGGGCATAGCGGAGCCGAAGGCACGGCGAGATGCGCCGCGTCTGAGCCACCAGCCGCGAGTGCGCGTGCGTTTCACATCAAGTCTCTAGCAGGCGGCGGGCCGCACGGGAAAGCCCCGCCGCGTCGAACAGATACGGCGTGGCGTTGCGGATCGCGTGGATCGGTGCATCGAGGTCGTCCGAGCCGCCGGCTGCGTTGACGGCGTACCGCACCGGAATCTCGTGGCAGATGCACAGGATCGTGTCCTCGGCGCGGCGGAGCATGCGGTCATACGCCGCGCCGTAGCGGTGTGCGGCATCGTCGAGGCTCTCGCCTTCGGGGAAGCGCTCGGCATGCCGGTGAGCGCGCTTCCAGGCGCGGTAGTCGGAGAGCGTCTTGCCCTCGAGCTCGCCGATGCGGACGTCGTTCAGGTCAGGATCGACCTCGAGAACGACGTCGCCCCTATTGGCGATCGCGAGACGCGCCGTCTCTTGCGCACGCGGGAACTCGGAGACGATGCAGACGTCGATCGCAACGCCGGCGAGTTGGCCGGCGAGCTGCCGCGCTTCCTCAACCCCTTGCGCCGAGAGCCCGCGGTCGCGGGCGGGATCGCCGTTGACCACGCCGTCGACGTTGAACGCCGACTGTCCGTGCCGGACGAGGAACGCCAGCCGCATACTCCGGGACGCTACAACCGGGGTCAGACCCCATACCTGGTGTTCGCTGTCTCAGTTCGCCATGACGATCGCAACTATTCAGTGACATTCCTCTCCCGCGCCTCGCCGGTCACCAGGGCGCCGCTAACGTCGAACTCGATGCCGCGTAAGCCTCGAGTTCAACAGCCCGAGACGATCTACCACGTCGGATCGCGTGGAGTCGACAAGCAACCGATCTTCGGCGTCGTGCGCTGGGATCACGAGATCTTCATCGATCTGCTCGGCTCGACGGTGACCAACTACCGGTGGCGGCTTCACGCGTACTGCCTCATGGGCAACCACTTCCATCTGGTGCTGGATACACCGCACAGCAACCTGGCCGACGGTATGCAGTACCTGAAGGGTCGTTACGCGCAGTGGTTCAATCGGGTCAAAGGCCGCGAAGGCGCGCTGTTCGAGCGACGCTATTGGGATCGGATGGCGTGGAGCGAGGCGTATGTTCTCGCTCTAGCGCGATACGTCGCGTTGAACCCGGTGCGAAGCGGCTGGCGCAGCTCGCCGGAGGAGTGGCCGTGGAGCAGCTACGCAGCGACAGTCGGCCTCGAGCCGTCTCCGCGCTTCCTCCACACGGAGGCGCTGCTCGGCTGGTTTGGCGGCGGGCGAACTGGACGCCTGCAATACGCGGAGTTCGTGCGCGATGCGATGGTCCGCTCGGCGGGCGGCATCGCCGGCGAGACGTCCGGGGTCTGACCCCGGTTTTAGGCGGCCTGGACGTCGCAGCCGAGGTACATCAACGCTTCCACGGCTTCGGTGACGAAGGCCGTGGCTTCGCGTGAATCGGCGAACTTGTACGGGCCTGGACGGAGCGCCGTGATTGCGTTCGGAGGGAAGACCTCCGTCTCGACGATGCACTCTGCGCCGTAGTCGACTGCGCGCAGGACGGCCACGGAGCGCCCGTCCTTCCGTGCGACGCGCACAAACAGCTCGTTCCCTCCCGCGGCGGCCAGAGGAGCCATCTCCGTCAACTCGTGGCCGCCGAAGTGGTCGTGCTCATCGCGGGAGAGGCGGCGTTCTTTGCCGCCTGCTGCACGGTGGTGCGGTCGTTGAAGCCGGCGAGGGTGACGTAGAGCGTCGCGGGCCGCCGGTACACGAGCGAGGCCGGCGCGATCGGCAACTTGCCGATGAGCCGTGTCAGCGCCGCGACGGCGCCGCCGTTCGCATCCACGTCGACCGCGAGGAACGAGGCGCCTGCGAGGGCGGCACCCGAGCGCGCTTCGCCCAGCGCAAGCTTCGCGACCCCGTCGTGCTGCGAGGTGAGCTGGACCACGACGACCGGATGGGCGACAAGCGCGCGCGCCACCGAGCGCGGCAGCCCCGCCTCCAGCGCCGCGACGAGGTTCGGGTTCGGCTTCCGCGCCGCCGGCGTCTTCGGCTTCGCGGGGGACGCCTTGGCGGTCGGGGACGCGACCTTGGCGTGATGGGTCAGCTTGTGCGGGGCGATCGGGCGAGACGCAGCGCGGGAAGCGGTCTGGTTCATCGCGAGCGTCACGAAGCCGAGGGCGAGCGCGACAGCGGCGAGCGCGCCCGCGATCACGATCCCGCGCAGATGGGACGAGGTGCTCACGTGATTCCTATCGGCAGCAAGGGCGCGAGCCTTAACTGCGGCGGACGTCGTCGTTCGCGGTTCGCAAGAAACGCGAAGGGCGCGGTTTCCCGCGCCCTTCGGCTTCTTCGCTTACTGGTCGGGCGGACTTTATGTACAGGCGCCTGCGACCGGCTTCGCATCCGGGCTCGTCGCCACGGTGCCGAACTTCTGGTGCCAGACTTTCCCGCCGACGGTCGACTCGAGGCAGTAGCTCGAAACGGTCGGGCTCTTGACCAAGACGTCCTTGATGCCGGCGTCGTACCCCTTGAGCAGGGTCAAGTTCGCGCCCACGTAGGTGCCGTTCTGGTCGGAGTTGTAGGCCTCCATGGCGGGCACTGCCGCGTGGATGTCTGCCTGCGCAGCCGTGTCGTTCGCGCGGCTCTTGAAGCTCAGGTACGACGGGATCGCGATTGCAAGCAAGATCCCGATGATGATGATGACGACCAGGAGCTCGATGAGGGTGAAGCCCTCGTCACTCTTGAGCCGCATCTGCAGTTTCTTCAACATTTCCTCGTAGCTCCTTCCAAGCATGAGGGATTACCGGGTGGCAGGTGACCTATCGGCCGGTGCCGGGGGAGGGCACCCCCCCGAAGGAGGGATTTGGGCCTCACCCGCCACGGGTTAGCTCGAACGAGGCATCCCTGCGCGCGCCCAACGGCGCAAACCCACGTGCCAGTCCCTCAAGTCAGCCAAGCGCCCTGCCGATAGCGCCAGGGTGAGCGACGTCACCTCGATCGACCAGCTGCTCGAGCAGATGGTCCAGCTGAACGCGTCCGACCTCCACCTGACGGTGGGGGCGCCGCCCGTCGTGCGCCTGCGCGGTCACCTGCAGCGCTTCGACGGTGTCGCGGCGATGAGCGCGGACGACACACGCGACCTGCTCTACCGAATCCTCTCCACCGAACAGCAAAAGCGTCTCGAGCTCGCACGGCAGCTCGACTTCGCCCACTCGATCCCCGGCGTCGCCCGCTTCCGCGTGAACGTCTTCTTTCAGCGCGAGACCCTGGGCGCGGCATTCCGGTTGATCCCGAATGAGATCAAGTCGCTCGAAGAGCTCGGTCTTGCATCGTCATTGCATCAGCTGTCGGAGAAGCCCCGCGGACTCGTGCTCGTCACCGGGCCGACAGGATCGGGCAAGTCGACGACGCTCGCGTCGGTGATCGACGAGATCAACCGGACCCGCCACGACCACATTCTCACGATCGAAGATCCGATCGAGTTCCTGCACCGCCACAAAGGCTGCATCGTCAACCAGCGCGAGATCGGCGTGGATGCGTCGTCATTTGCCGAGGGCCTGCGCGGTGCGCTCCGCCAGGACCCGGACGTGATCCTGGTCGGCGAGATGCGGGACCTCGAGACGATCGCGACCGCCATGACCGCGGCGGAGACAGGTCACCTCGTCTTCGGGACGCTGCACACGCAGTCGGCGCCGGGAACGATCGACCGCATCATCGACGTGTTCTCACCCGAGCAGCAGGAGCAGGTTCGCGTGCAGATCGCCGGCACGTTGCAGGGTGTCGTCACACAGGCGCTCCTGCCGACTGCGGACGGGGCCGGCCGTGTACCGGCCTTGGAGATCCTCTTGCCGGACGATGCCGTCCGGAACCTGATTCGCCAGGGAAAGGTCGAGCAGATCTATTCGGTCATGCAGACCGGCACCGCGAAGGGGATGGTCACGATGGAGCAGTCCCTTGCCGAGCTGATCATCCGCGGTGTCATCACGATGGAGATCGGACTCTCGCGCTCGTCGCGGCCCGAGCAGCTCCAAGGCCTGCTCGAGCGCGCCGGATTCGCGGATCCGGACGCTCCCGCTGCGGAAGAAAACGGTCGCGCCCCCGTCACGCCGGCAGAGCCCGTCTTTGGCGGGCTGCGGGTCTCCGGAAGCTAGTCCCGACGTGTCCGACTCGATCTGGAAGAAGGAGCTTTCCCTGCGGCGCAAGCCGAAGGGCGAGGCGCCCGCCGTCCCGCCGGAGGCCGAGCCTGGCGTGGCAGCCGAGCAGGAGGCGGCCCAGCAGCCCGCCCCGGCCGAGCTCCCGACGCCAAAGGGCGACTACGGCTGGCTGACGACGTCGTTCGACCCCAACGACTTGCCGGACGAGATGCCGGCCATCGTGGCGCCGCCCGTCTCCGGCCCCCCGCCGGTACATGTGCCGTTGGCCGAATCGGACGCTGCGCCCCGCGAACCGGTCGTGGCGCCGGCCGCAGTGGCAGCGCCGCCCGAGGCGAAGTCGACACCCTTCTGGAAGAAGGAGCTGTCCCTCGGCCGCGGATCGAAGCAGCCGAAGGCTGCGAAGGCGCCGAAGGCCGCCAAAGAGCCAAAGGCCCCGAAGGAGCCAAGAGAGAAGAAGCCGCCGCTCTGGAAGCGCGAGCTGAAGCTCGAGCGGAAGCCGAAAGTGGCGAAGCAGCCCAATGCCCCGAAGCGGCCCAAGCAGCCGCGTGAGCAGAAGGCCAAGAGCGCGAAGAGCGACATCGTCGGGCTGAAGATCGGGGCGTCGCAGGTTGCCGCCGCACGCGTTTCGAACACCGGCGGCGCGCCGCACCTACTCCAGATCGCACGCGTGCCCCTCGCCGACGGCGTCGTCGTCGGCGGAGAGCTTCGTGACATCGAAGCGCTCGCGCAAGCGCTCAAGGAGCTGTTCGCGAAGCACAAGCTTCCGAAGAAGGGTGTTCGGCTTGGGATCGCCAACAACCGGATCGGCGTCCGCACCTTCGAGATCTCAGGCATCGACGACTCGATGCAGCTCGCGAATGCGATCAAGTTCCGCGCGCAGGAGACCTTGCCGATCCCGCTCGAGGAAGCCGTGCTCGATTGGCAGCTGCTCTCCGAGTGGACGGACGAAGAGACAGGACAGACCGTTCGGCGCGTCCTGCTCGTCGTTGCCTACCGCGAGCTTGTCGAGCGCTACGTCCTCGCCTGCAAGAAGGCCGGGATCAGTGTCGCGGGCATCGACCTCGAGGCCTTTGCCATGCTGCGCGCGCTGGCGGAGCCGCGGGCGACCGACGCGGTATCGGCGACCGGTGCGCAGGTTGTGGTCAACGTCGGTCACGACCGCTCGACGTTCGCTGTCTCGGACGGCCGCGTTTGCGAGTTCACGCGCGTGCTGGGCTGGGGCGGGCAGAACGTGTCGGTCGCAATTGCGCGTGCTCTCGACATGACCCCGTCGGAGGCGACTCCGATCAAGCACGTGCTTTCACTTGTCGCGCAGTCCGAGCCGCCGGAGGGAGTCGCTCCCGAGGCCCTGGGCGCGGCCCGTGAGGCTGTCATGCGTGAGCTTCAGTCCTTTGCGCGGGAGCTCGTGGCGAGCTTGCGCTTCTATCAGAACCAGCCCGGTTCGCTCGGGATCGGCCAACTCGTGCTCACGGGCGGCTCGGCGCACCTGCCGGGCTTCGCCGACGAGCTGCACCGCTTGATCGGCGTCCCCGTCTTCGTCGGCGATCCGCTCAACAGAGTCGCCATTCCCAAGAAGTTTCGCGAGCCCGAGTACGCGATCGGCTCGCTGACGGTTGCCATCGGCCTCGGGATCGAGGACTGACGTGCGCGCTGTCAACCTTCTCCCCAGGGACAACGCGGCTCAGGGCCGCAAGGTGCCTCCGCTCCCGGTGCTCGTCGGCTGCGTCGGGACGGTCCTCGTCGCGGCTGTGATCGCCGTGTTGTTCCTCTCCGCGAGCGCCGGCACTGCCAAGAAGCAGCGAGCACTCGACCGCAGCCAGGCGGAGTACGCCGCGATGCCCACGCCCGCGGCCGCATCGCCGGCGGTCGCACAGCTACCGCAGCAGCGCCAGACGCGCATCACCGCGCTCGCGACCGCCCTCGGCCAGCGAGTCGCCTGGGACAGGCTGCTGCGAGAGGTCTCACAGGTCGTGCCGAGTGACGTGTGGCTCCTCACGCTGAACGCGCTCGCGCCGGCACTCAACCCGGCCCTCACGACGACGGCTGCGGCCGCGGCTCTGCCGCAAGGCTTCACCGTCACCGGCTGTACCTATTCGCAAGATTCCGTCGCACGGTTTCTCGCCCGCCTTTCGCTCGTCCCCGATCTCGAGGGCGTGACGCTCGGCAAGTCCGCCTCCAGCGGCGCCGGCGCCGGCGGGGGCAACTGCCACGGCGGAATGGTGACGTTCACGCTGCAGGGCAACGTGCGCACAGCAGGGGCCTCGTCGTGAAGCGGAAGCTCGCCGCCCTCGACCCGAGGCTCCAGTTCGGCGCGATCGGGCTCGGCCTGTTGCTCCTCGCCGTCGCCGGCTATGTCGGGATCGTCTCCCCCCAGGGCGCCAAGGCGGCGAAGGTGCAACAGCAGGCGGATGCCGTCCAGGCGCAGATCTACCGGCGGCGCATCGAGCTCCGCGCGGCGCTGCACCCGCCCACGATCCAGACGGCGGATCTCTTCCAGCTTGCTCGCGCCATGCCGGACCGGCCGGATATGCCGGGAATCATCCTCACCCTCAGCGACCTCGCGCGCTCGGCCGGCATCACCTTCGACCTGATCGAGCCGAGCACCAGCCGCGACGCGCCGAGCACTTCGTACGAGACCGACCGGATCCACCTGCTGTTCAACGGCGACTTCTACGGGCTCAGCGATTTCCTCTATCGCCTGCGCAACCTGGTCTCGGTCCACAGCGGGCGACTCGACGCGAGCGGCAGGCTCTTCAATGTCGACACGCTGACGTTCAACGTGCCCGCAAACGGATTCCCGCAGATCTCCGCCGAGCTCTTCGTCAACGCCTACGTCTACGGCGCCTCTGCGCCGGCCGCCGCGGCGGCGCCGACGACCACGGATACGACGGCGACCGACACGACGTCGACCGACACGACAGCGACTACCACGACGACCACTCCCTCGACCGGCACGCTGCCGCCGGCCGGGGCGACCGCCGCGGGAGCGACGCCGTAGCCATGGCCAAGAAGAAACGCGTCGATCCGATCAAGCAGCGCGAGAAGCGCGCCAAGGTGGCCGCGGTCGTGGGTGTCCTCGTGCTCGCGCTGGTGGCCGCCTATGAGATCCCGTCCGTGATGAAGGCCACCAAGGCTCCGCCCGCGCCGGTTCGGACGAGCACCAGCTCGACAACCGGCAGCCTGCCCAACCTCGCGGGCGGCGCAAGCGCCCCGTCCTCGGCAGCGAGCGGGCAGCTCGTCGACACGGACGTCCCGCCGCCTTCTGCGGATGGCCAGCTCGTGTCGTTCAGCGTCTTCGCGAGCAAGAATCCTTTCTCGCCGCAGGTGCCGACCGGGAACGCCGGATCTGCGTCGAGTGCCCCGACGACCACAACAACCACGCCGGCGGTCCCGGGGACGACGGTCGTGCCGCCGGCGCAGGCCGGCGGGACCGCGCCCACCACCGCGACCACGGGTGCGCAGCAACCCACCGCGGCAATCTCGGTCAACGGGATCGTCGCGCACGTCGCGAGCCAGGGCACCTTCCCGGCGGGGAAGCCCGTCTTCCGCCTGGTGGCCTGGACGCGGGACACCGCTCAGGTTGCGATCGTCGGCGGCTCGTACGCGACCGGCGAAGCGACACTCACGCTCCACCTCGGACAGGCGCTCACCCTCGAGAACCAGAGCGACGGCCGGCGCTACAAGCTCGTGCTGCTCTCGACCCCTTCGGCCGGATGAAAAGGAACGCCCAGCACGTCGCCTCGGAGCAAGGGTTCGGCCTGATCGAGCTGCTCATCGCCATGGTCGTCCTGCAGATCGCTCTACTCGCGCTCGTGGGCGCCTTCGGCGCGGGCGCCGCCGCCCTCGGGCGGGCCTCGCGTGCCAGCACCGGGCAGGCACTGGCAAACCAGCAGATGGAGCTCTACCGGTCGATGACCTACGACGCGATCGGGCTGGACACCGCGGCTGCGCCGACCACCGGCATCTACGTCGCCAACACCGTGTACTGCCCGGCGGGACAGACACCGGTGTGTGGCAACACCGGCCCGCGCAACAACCCAAACACGAGTCCCTGGAGCTGCACCGCCACCTCGGGGTCGACCAGCGTGTCCTTCTTCTTCACCGCGAACGGGATCAACCCGTGCATCGCGCACAGAACCGTCAGCGGCGCCGCTTCCCCTGACGGCCACACCTATTACGTCGACACCTACATCAAGCTGGTCCCGGCTACCACCGTGGTGCGCGCGTACAAGCAGGTCGGCATCCTCGTGCGCGACGGGGCCGCCAATTCACGAGTGCTGGTACGGCAGATCTCGACCTTCGACTGCGGGACGGCCAACCCGCCCGGAAGCGCGCCGTGCTAATGCCCGCTTTCCCGCCCGCCGATAGCTGAGGGACAGATGGCCGCCTTCGCCTATTCCGCCATCAACGCCCAGGGGTTTCTCTCCGACGGTGAGATTCACGCTCCGTCGGTCACCGCCGCGCGCGAGCAGTTGCGGATCCGCGGGCTGCTCGCCGAGAGTCTCGAGGAGCTGCCGTCGGTCGGCGAAGACGGCGTCAAGAACGCGTTCAAGAAGATCAAGCCAAAGTCGCTGCAGATCTTCTCGCGCCAGTTCGCGACGATGATCGAGGCGGGCCTCAGCGTGGTCGCCGGGCTCGTCATCCTCGAGGAGCAGACCGACGACAAGTACCTGGCGCAGGTGATCGGCGAGCTCCGGGCTGATGTCGAAGGAGGCCTGCTGCTCAGCCAGGCGATGGACCGCCATCCGAAGATCTTCACGCGCCTGTTCGTCTCGATGGTCGAGTCGGGCGAGGCGGCGGGGATCCTGGACCAGGTGCTCGACCGCATGGCGTTTCAGATCGAGCGTGAGACGAAATTGAAGAGCCGCGTCAAGGGCGCGATGATGTACCCGACGATGGTCTTGATCTTCGCGACCCTCGTTCTCATCGGGATGCTGCTCTTTCTCGTCCCGTTCTTCACCAAGATCTTCCTGACCCTCGGCGGCCAGTTGCCGACCCTCACGCAATGGGTCGTCAACATGTCGAACTTCATCAAGGCGGACTGGTACTTGATCATCGCGTTCGGGATCGGCGGCACGTTTGGCTTCAAGAAGTGGCGCAAGACCGCGCACGGGCGCCGCAACTGGGACCGTTTCAAGCTGAAGCTGCCGATGAAGATCGGCGACGTCGTCCTGAAGATCACGATGGCGCGCTTCTCGCGCACCTTCTCGACGCTCGTCGCTGCCGGCGTCGACATCATCAAGGCGATCGAGATCACGTCGCAGACCTCGGGCAACTGGGTCGTCGAGAACGCGCTGATCGAGGCCAAGATCCGTGTGCACGAGGGTGTCCCGATCTCGCAGCCGCTGGTCGAGAACCCGGTGTTCCCGCCGATGGTCTCCCAGATGATCAAGGTCGGCGAAGAGACCGGTGAGCTCGACAAGATGCTCGGGAAGATCGCGGACTTCTACGAAGAAGAGGTCGACGCGTCGATCGAGACGCTGACGAGCATCATCGAGCCGATCATGATGATCGGCGTCGGCTTGATGGTCGGCGTGATCATCATCGCGATGTACCTGCCGATGTTCAAGATGCTTACGCTCGTCAAGTAGTCCCGCGCGATGGATGGATGCCTGGGCGCCCCAACGGGGCCTGAAGGAGGTTCGAGCGTCGGCGCGAATCCCGTTCGGGAGATACGGCGTTTTACCTCCGTGGGCGCCGTCCGACGGAGGGGACAAGATTTCGAGTCGAGAAACGCAGGTCGAAGGCACATTGACGGGTGAGGTCGGGCTGAGGTGCCAACTGACCCACCGACCGCGGCGCGTTTTGGCTCGAACAGCACGACGGCAAGCTCAACCGAGCAAGGGAATGAGGGCCGCCGGCGAACGCCGGCGGCTCTCCTGTTTTACGTCGGCCTTACCTCCGCGCAATGGCGGCGTGACCCGGTCGGGGGATAGTCAGACGATGCGCAAGCTCGCTGTCCTCGTTGCTGTGCTCTCTCTCCTGGCAGGCGCCGGTTCCGCCGCCGCCGGCGGAGGCGGCGCGCCTCCGAAGATCCCTCGCATTCCCGGGACCTGGTCGCATGCCGAGCTCAACGTGACGATCAAGAAGGTCCCGCACACGCTGATCGTCGATCGCGGGAAGATCACCGAGATCACGACGACGCAGCTGACCCTGCGTGAGGGCGCCGGGGTCACGGTCGTGATTCCGCTGAACGTCCAGACCATCGTCACGGTCGACGGCGGCCCGGGGACGATCTCCAACCTCCGGCGGCGGATGACCGCCACGACGTTGCGAGTGGACGGCGGCGCAGCCGTTCGCGTGCGCGCCGCGTCGTTCTAATACGCTTCGGCCATGGCGGGGACAGTTCTCCTCGTCGAAGACGAGCCTTCAGTCGGAGAGCTCGTCCGCGCGTACCTCATGCGCGACGGCTACCGGGTGGTCTGGGTGCGATCGGGTGAGGATGCGCTGACGGAGCTCGACCGTCACCCGGTGCGGATGGTGCTGCTCGACATCGGTTTACCGGGGAAGGACGGGTTCGACGTCTGTCGCGAGATCCGCACCAAGTCGCAGGTGCCGATTCTCATGCTCACTGCGCGCGACGAGGAGCCGGACCGAATCGTCGGACTCGAGGTCGGCGCGGACGACTATCTGACGAAACCGTTCTCGCCCCGCGAGCTCGTCGCACGCATGAAGGCGATCTTCCGGCGTACCGAGCCGCAGGAGCATCGCGACACGTTCGTGCTTGCTGACGTGACGCTCGATCGCGAGTCGCACGACGTCACCGTCGACGGCAAGCCGATTGAGTTGACCGCCAAGGAGTTCGATCTGCTCGCCTTCTTCATGGCCAACGTTGGTGTCGTCGTGTCACGCGACCTCCTGCTCGACCGCGTGTGGGGACAGGAGTATCCCGGCGGGACGCGCACCGTCGACGTGCATGTCGCGCAGCTACGCCGCAAGCTCGGCCGCCCAGGCCTGATCCGTACGCTGCGCGGCACCGGATACAAGGCCATCTCGCCATGAACGACGTAGGCGCGACGGAGCCGAGATGAACAGCTTGCGGGCGCGGCTGTTCGCAGCGACGCTCGCCGCGCTCGCGCTCACGCTCGCACTTACGATCGCGATCGGCGCCGTCCTCACCCGTCGGCAGGTTGACCGCACGCAGGCGGCGAGCATCGCCCGGCGCGCGGACGACCTGGCGCAGGAGCGGCGCAAGAACGTCAACTACAAACGTCGGAACGAGGTTGTCGGCGGTGTGCGGATCATGATCGAGCCACGGCGCTCGTTCCGCACCCTGGTTCCCGACGTGAACAAGAGCAGCGACGGTGACGTCACGTTCGAGGGAACGCAGCAGCTCTACTCGTACCGCACATTGCCGCATCTCGGGCTCTTGCTTCTGCGGCCGGCAAGTGCGGCGGCGTGGCGTCCGTTCCTCGGCGATCTCCTGCTTGCCGCGCTCGCCGGCGTCGTCCTGGCGGCAGGGCTGTCGTTCGTGCTCGCACGTTCGATCGCGCGTCCGATCCGCCGGGTCGCCGCCGCAACGCGGGCGCTTGCGGCCGACGACAGCCACGAGCCGCTTCCCACAGGCGGAATGACCGAGCTCGCTTCGCTCGCCCAGGCGTTCAACCAGATGACCGAGCAGCTCGCCGCCTCGCGCGAGGCCGAGCGCGACTTCCTGCTCTCGGTCAGCCATGAGCTGAAGACACCGCTCACGGCGATCCGCGGCTACTCGGAGGGGCTCGCCGACGGCACGTTCGAGCCGGAGGAAGCCGCGCTCATCATCTCGCTCGAGGCCAGCCGGTTGGAGCGCCTCGTGCGCGACCTGCTCGACCTCGCGCGAATGCATCGCAGGGAGTTCTCGGTGCGACGCGAGCCGGTCGATCTTGCGGAGGTTGCCCGCGAGGCGGTTCGCCGCCACGAAGCCGCCGCGCGGGAATTCGACGTCGTGCTGAGGGCCGAGGGGGACGAGACGTGGGTCGACGCCGACGCAGACCGCTTGCTGCAGGTCGCGGCGAACCTCGTCGAGAACGCACTGCGAGAAACGCCCGCGGGCGGTGCGGTCACGGTGCGCGTGGAGCCTGGCCGGCTGCTCGTGACCGACACCGGGCCGGGCATCCCACCTGAAGACATACCGCACGCATTCGAGCGCTTCTATCTCTACGAAAAGGCGGGCAAGGATCGCCCGGTCGGGAGCGGGCTTGGCCTGGCGATCGTGCGGCAGCTCGCAACCGCGATGGGCGGCGACGTGAGCGTGCAGAGCAGTGCCGCCGGCACGGCGTTCGAGGTTCGCCTACGGCCGCAGCCTCGAAGTGTCGACGACCTCGAAGTCGGCGCCGGTCAGCCGGCCGAGCGTGTGTAGCTGATCGTTTGACCACCTCGGGCTCGGCGCGCCGCCGACGTACCAGTTGGAGCCGTTGTCGGCGAGGATCAGCCCGTACGTCTTCATCGCCTGCGCGACGATGCGCGCCTGTGGTGGGAGAGTCGCGATGTTCACGCGCGCCTTCAGGCGGACGCGCAGACCCATCGGCGGCAGTGCGGGATCAGTCAGGCTGCTCGCGTAGTGGCGGGCGGGGTAGATGTATGCCCGGCGTGTGCGCTCGGCGGTGAAGCGCAGCGCGTGCCTGATCGCGCCGGTCGCGGCGTCGCCGTCCCACCGGGCGAGCCCGGGCAGAATCGGCAGCCCCGCCGCGTCGGCGGACGTCCACCCCGCCGGCCGCAGCGCGTTCGAGTGCAGGTTCCAGATCGCGCCGGACCATCCCGACCACTGGCCGTCGTGCCTCGACATCCCGGAGAGCTCGTACAGACGGCACGCGTCGCGGTCGACGATCAGCACGTGGCGGTCACCCTGATCTGCGTGCTGGGGCGCACCCTCGACCGCGACGTTCGCCGGGATCGGGTACGGGCCCTTGTCGCTCTCGTCCGCGTAGTCGAACCTGACGCGCGACTTCGGCGTCGATGTCCCGTGCACCACGACGTACGGAATGCCGATGCGCGACCCGTTGTAGAGCCCGCTGCCGAAGTCGGCGTGCACTGTCCCGCCGACGCCCATCGATGCGATCAGCTGCGCGGAGTTCGCTGCGACCGGCAGCTTGTCGACCGTCCGGTTCCACGGATTCGAGGCAGGGAAGACGGGACAGCCCGCGAGCGTCGGCGCGGAGGTTGTCCCGCCGGTCAGGCTGAGGACGAGCGCGGCGGCGGCGAGCAGCTTCACTCCGGCGCCTCCGCCGGCACATCACGCAGGTTCGGGATCGGCGAGGGGATGAGCCAGAGCAGGCCGAGCAGCGCGCCGACGGTTGCGATCCAGAGGGTGGGGCGTACGCCGATCACCGTGCCGAGGATCCCGCCGAGCGTCGTTCCCAGCGGGCGCACGCCGTAGTTCACGACCATGAAGGCGCCGGAGACCCGCGAGCGCAATGCGGTTGGCACCGTGCCCGCGCTGATTGTCCCGGCCATGATGTCGAGCAGCATCAAGCCGATGCCCGACAAGAACTCCGAGACGAACAGCAACGCGAGGACGAACCAGTGCGGACCGCCCGCAGCTGGGACCAGGATCAGCGGCGCGGGAAAGAGGAAGCAGCCCACGATGAACGTCGGGCCGACTCCGATCCGCCGCGAGATCCGTGCCGTCACGAACGAGCCGGCCAGGGTTCCGATCGAGGCGGCGCCGAGCACGATGCCGAGCGTCGCGGGACGTACGCCGAGGTCGCGCGTCGCGTAGAGCAGGAACAGCGCGAAGAACATGAAGTTGAAGAGGTTGAGCGTCGCGACGCCGAGCAGCTCCGCGCGGATGGCCGCGTTGTGCCGGATCCAGCTGACACCCGACATCAGCCCGCCCGACTCGTGTGGCGCGCCCGGCGGCTCCTCCGCGTCGATGCGCCCGAGGAAGAACGCCGACCCGATGTACGACACGGCGTCGAACGCAAGCGCGTAGGGCCCGCGGAGGAGCTGGACGAGAACCCCGCCGACGCTCGCGCCTGCCAGGAACGAGAACGCCCGGCTGCCGTGGATCAGCGAGTTCGCGGCGACATAGTCCTCGCGCGGGACGACGACCTGGAAGAACCCGCCGTAGGCGACGAAGAAGAACACGCTGAGTGTTCCCGACGCGAACGCCACGACATAGAGGTGCGCCCAGGTGAGGTGGCCGAACGCGTAGGCGACCGGCACCGTCGCGATCAGCAGGCCACGCCCGACATCGGTTGCGAGCATCACTTGCCGTCTCCGGCCGCGCCGGTCGACCCAGACGCCCGCGTGCAGCGAGAAGATCAGGTTCGGGATGAGCGCGGTCGTGAGCAACGCGCCCATCTGCCCGGGCGTGGCGTCCAGGGCGAGCACCGCCGTCAACGGCAGCGCGATCAGCGATATCTGGTCGCCGAGCATCGAGATCGACTGACCGACGAAGTACCGGCGGAAGTTCTCGTTCTCGCGAAGGATCGGCGGGATCATTCCCGCGGGAACCTAGTCGACGCAAAGAACCTGGAGCTGCTCTCGAAACTCTCGAACTGGTTCGCGCGCGCTGCGTCGGCGACGGGCCCAGCGCATGACGGCGCGAACCAGGTTCGGTCGGGCTTGGTCTGAACCTGATTCGGCGGTGCCGGGCGCTTGCTCCTTGCCGCCGAGGTACAGGCCGAACCAGGTTCATGAGTTGATGCGCGGCCGCAAACCTCTCGAACCTAGTCGACGGGAACGGCCGCTTCGTCGAGGAGCGCCCGCACCTTGTGTGCCAGGTCGTCGGCGCTGAACGGCTTCTGCAGAAACGCGATCCCCGGCTCGAGCACGCCGTGGTGGCCGATCGCCGAGTCGGTATAGCCGGAGATGTAGAGCACTTGCGTCCCAGGACGCATCGAGGTGACCGCATGCGCGACCTCGGGGCCGCTCATCCCGGGCATCACGACGTCCGTGACGAGCACGTCCAGCTGATCGGGGTGCCTGCGCAGGAGCTCGAGCGCAGACGGGCCGTCCCCGGCCTGCAGCACGGTGTAGCCGGTGTTCTCGAGGATCTCGGCCACGAGTTGCCGCACGACCGTCTCGTCCTCGACGAGCAGGATCGTCTCGTCGCCGCGATGCGGCGCCGCGACCGTGGGCAGCGGGGCGGGAAGCTCGGCCGGGGCCTCCGCCCGCGGCAGCCAGACCCGGAACGACGAGCCGGTCCCCGGAGCGGTGTCCACCTCGATCGTCCCGCCGCTCTGCTCGACGATCCCGTAGACCGTCGCGAGGCCGAGGCCGGTACCACCTTCCTTCGTCGTGAAGAACGGGTCGAAGAGCTGCTGACGCTCGAGCTCGGACATGCCGACGCCCGTGTCCGTCATGCGCAGCTCGACGAAGTCTCCCTCGCCGGTGCGCATGTCAGAGGTCTCGATCGTGACCGATCCGCCGTTCGGCATCGCGTCCCGCGCGTTGACGGCGAGGTTGACGATCACCTGCTCCACCTGGGTGGGGTCGGCGCGAACGTGGCCGACGTCCGGGTCGAGCATGGTGATGAGCTCGACGTCCTCGCCGATCAGGCGGCGGAGCATCATGTCCATGTCGGAGACGACCGAGTTCAGATCGAGCACGCGAGGCTGCAGCACCTGCCGGCGGCTGAACGCGAGCAACTGGCCGGTGAGCGACGCTGCACGCGCGGCCGCCTTGCGGATCTCATCGGCATGGCGGCGGAGGCGCTCGTCGTCGAGGCCTTCGATCAGGAACTCGCTGTACCCGGAGATCGCGGTCAGGAGATTGTTGAAGTCGTGGGCGATACCGCCGGCGAGCCGGCCCACAGCCTCCATCTTCTGCGCCTGGCGCAGCTGCGTCTCCAACTCCTTCGTGCGCGTGAGGTCGCGCACGACGGCGATGTGACGGCCCGGCCGCACGTCCGCGGTGGCGACGAACTCGATGCGGCGTTCGCCGCCGTCCGACCGCCGAAGGCTTACCTCGGCCTCCCAGGTTCCTTCGCGTTTGAAGGAGTCCCACAGTTCGGGAACCGGCACATGGGGCAACAAGTCGTCGACGCGCGCGGTGGCCGCTTCGTCGCGCGTGACACCGAGCAGGTCCGCGGCCGCTTGGTTCAGGTCGACGAGCCTACGCTCGTCGTCGGCAACGAGCATCGGCACCACCGAGCGCTCGAACGTTGCCGCGAACAGCAAGTTGGCTTCGCGCTGCGCGGTGATGTCCTGGATATGCGAGACGACGTGCGTCGGTGTGCCGTCGTACCCGCGAACGAGCGAGACCGTAAGGTCGGCCCACATCACCGACCCGTCCTTGCGCACGTAGCGCTTCTCGCGCTGATACGAGTCGCGCACTCCGCGCGCGAGCTCTTCTCCGTGGCGCATGTCGACGTCGATGTCCTCGTGGTGGGTCACGTCGCGCACGCTGAGCTTCGACAGCTCCGCGGGCTCGTAACCGAGCATCTGAGCCAGGCGGTCGTTCACCTGGACGAAGTTGCCGTCGAGCGCTGTCAGCGCCATGCCAAGGGAGGCGGAGTGGAAGGCGCTGCGGAAGCGTCCTTCGCTCTCCTGGAGCGCGCGGCGGGCGCGCACCATCCCGGTGACGTTCTCGAACGTCATCGCGATGCGTTCGCTCGGAAGCGGAAAGGCCTTGATCCAGAACACGCTGCGCTCGATGCGCGCGTCGCTGTACTCGACCTCACCCGCGTCCACCAGCTCGCCGCTCGTGCGCACGCGCTCGAAGATCGCCATCAGTCCTCCGTCGGATGCCGGCAGGACCTCTTCGAGGGTGGCGCCCACGATCGCCTCGGCGGCCACGCCCGTAGCGAGCTCGCTGGCGGCGTTCGCGTAGTCGAGGCGATACACGTCGTGGTTGTCGAGCGCCCAGACCCAAAGGGCGGTCTGCATGTGCTCGACGACCTGTCCCTGCGTGCGCAGCTCGTGCGCGAGCATCTTGCGCGTTTCGAGCTCGTTGGCGTTCCGGATGGCAGTGCTGACGAACTCGGCCATCAACCGCGTCGTCTCGACGGCGAGCTCGTCGAAGCCGTCGGGCTCGGTTCCCATCACCGAGAGCATTCCCACGATGCTTGCTTCGCGATAGAGCGGCGCGCAGATCAGGGAACGTGCCTGCAGCTTGCGACACGCGTCCGCGTCGACGCGCGGATCGTTCAGGGTATCGGGGGAGTACGCGGGCTCCCCGTTGAGTGCGGCGATGCCAGAGAGGCTCGCGGCGCGGTCGAGGCGAAGGCCGACGAAAGCTGCCGCGACGCCCGAGGCTTGATGAAAGACAGAATCGTTTCCGTCGAACCACTGCAGCGTGGCGCCGTCCGCACCGGCGAGGCGCTGGGCGCGCTCGACGATCGCCGCGGTTACCGCATCCGGGTCGAGCTCGAGCGCGGAGATCTCCTGCTGCGTCTCGACGATTGCGTGCAACCGTCCCAGGCTCGTCCGAAGACGGTCCTCGTTGCGCTTCCGCTGCGTGATGTCGCGCAGCGAGGTGTGAACGCGCCCATCGTCGAGAAGGCGGGCCGAATACTCCACGTCGATCGACGCGCCGTCCTTGCGTCGAAACAGGCGCTCGGAGCGCAGCTCTCGCCGGTCCTCGAGCTCCGGGAAGCGCAGGGGCTTTGCTTCGAGCTCGGTTGGTTCGACGAGCTCGCCCGAATGCATTGCGCGCAGCTCGTCCACCGTGTACCAGAGGAGTGCCGCAGCGGCTTCGTTCGCGTCGAGCAGGTTCCCGTCGAGATCGGTGACGAGCGTCGCGTCGGCGGACTGATCGTAGAGCTCCCGGTACCGACGCTCGCTGTCGGCGAGCTGCTCGACCACGGCCGCGTTGCGCAGAGCGATTGCCGCGGACTGTGCGAGCAGCCGCGTCGTCTCGATCTCGTCCTTGCCGAACGCATCGGGGTGTGCACTGCGGACGCCGAGGATCCCGCGGGTGTCTCCGTCGTAGACGATTGGCGCGAGCACGACCGCCCCGGTGTTCGCCGTCAGCGAACGTTCCATGTCGGCGCCGTCGGAGCCGCGCAGCACGTGCAGCTCGCCGGTGCGGACGCACTCCACGCCAAGCGTCTCCTCGAGCGGGCACGTCCGGTCCTGCAGCGGCTCGTCGGCCCCCAGGCAGACTTCGAAGTGGGCGATCCCCTCCGCAGTGGTCGAGATCGAGGCGCCGTCGGCCAGCGGGAGCTCGAGCAACCGCTCGACGATCGCGTGCATCACCGCGTGAACCTCTCCGGAGAGCGAGGCGATCTCCAGCTGGCGCTCGACGAGCGCGCGGAGCGTGGGGTCGTTCACGCGATCAGGCCGAGCCTCATTGCGGTTGCGACCGCCTGGGTGCGGGTGGATGCACCCAGTCGGTCAGAGGCCTTGCGGAGATGTGTGCGCACGGTTTCGGAGCTGATTCCGAGCCTCTGGCCGATGTCCTCGTGCCGGAGGCCCTCAGCGAGCAGAGCAAGCACGTCGAGCTCGCGCTGGGTCAGCGTCTTCCCGACGGTCGTCACATGGTTCTTCACGAGTGCGGGGTCGAGGTACGAGCTGCCGTTGAGAGCCGCTTCGAGCGCGCGCACGAGATCGGCGAGAGGTGCCTCCTTGAGCACGAGCGCCAAGGCGCCGGCGTCCAGCACCTCGCGTGCCAGCCGCTCGTCCCCGTCGGCCGTGTAGACGACGATTCGAGTATCGGGTGAGGCTTCGCGTAGCGCACGCACGAGGTCGGCGCCGGAGAGACGCGGCATGCGGTAGTCCACGAGTGCGAGCTCGGGCTTCGTGTCCGTAATCAGCGCGACGGCGCGGCGGCCGTCGGAAGCCGGCCCGACGATCTCGAAGCCGTTCTCGGACAGATAGCCGGCGACCGCCGACGTCAAGGCAGGGTGGTCGTCGGCGATCAGGCAGTGGGGATCATTCATGTGTGCACCTCCAGTTGGCATCGTCACGTCGCCGTCACCAGTCCCCGCACGCGGGCTGCGAGCGCGTCGAGATATCCGCCGCCTTTGACGACGTAGTCCGATGCACCGTGGCGGAACGCCTCGATCGCGTTCTCTTCCGACCCCTGGCCGGTGAGCATCACGATCGGCATGGTCGGGTCGCTCGCGCGCAGTGCGTCGAGCACTTGCAGGCCGGGCCCGTCGGAAAGGTTGTGGTCGACGACCGCGAGCGACCACGTTGACCCGTTGGAAAGCTCGGCGGCGCGGGCGACGCTGCCTGCCCGTGAGACCACCGCACCCTCGAGCGCCCGCTCGAGTACCTGGGTCACGAGCAAGGCGTGATCGTCGTCGTCTTCCACGAGCAGCACCGACATGCCCGGCGCGCTGACCTTGACCGGGGTCTGCTCGAGCAGGCGCAGGCCGTCGGCGCTCAGGTCCAGCTCGCCCGAGTCGATCAGTGCGAGCACGAGATCGACGATCTCTGGGTCCCATTGCTTGCCGCGGGCGGCCTTGAGCTCGTCCACGATCTGATCCGGTGTGCGGGGGCGACGGTAGAGCTGGCGCGACGACATCACTTCGACCGAGTCGGCGACGGCAACGATGCGCGCGCCGAGCGGGATCGCGACACCTGCGATCTGGTCGGGGTAGCCCGCCCCGTCCCAGCGCTCGTGGTGATGGCGTACGACCGGGCGGGCGCCCGCGAGCAGGTCAAGTGGCTCGAGCAGCTTGTCGCCGATCTCCGGATGCGTCTCGATGATGCGGCGCTCCTCGTCGTCGAGCGGCCCCGGCTTGAGCAGCACCCGGTCGGGGATGCCGATCTTGCCGACATCGTGAAGGATCGCGCCCAGGCGCACGGTCTCAACCTCCTCCGGGGAAAATCCGAGCAGCTCGGCAATGCGCACGGCGAGCGCTGCGAGCCGTTCGCAGTGACCGTGGAGGTACTCGTCGCGCGCTTCGATCGCATTGGCCAGCGCGCTCGCGAGCGTGGGGGCGAGCAGCCGCTCGCGCAGCTCCTCCCGGCTTCGAGCGGCGCGGCTCAGTGAATCGGCCACGGCCGACTGCAGCTCCGAGTGCGCGAAGGGCTTCGTGACGAGACCAGCGGCGCCGCGCGTCAGGGCTTGACTGAGCGTGTCGTAGGTGCCGGCGCCGGTGACGAGGACGACCGGCAGCGAGGCCCGGCGGGCGCGCACCGCCTCGAGCAGCTCCAGGCCTGAAAGGCCGGGCATGACCACGTCGCTGACGACGAGGTCGAAGTCCGCTTTGTCGAGCAGGGTGAGGGCGCGTTCCGCGCTCTCGGCGCTCGTGACCTCGTAGCCCACGGACTCGAGAATCTCGACGACGAGGCCACGAATGACGTCCTCGTCATCGATTACCAGGATGCGACTCATGCAGTCACCTCCTCTTCGGCAAGCGGAAGCCTGAGCGTGAACGTCGCGCCACGTCCGGGCTCCGACGAAGCCGTCAGGCTGCCGCCGTGGCCCTCGGCGATGCCGAGGCTGACGGAGAGGCCGAGCCCGGTCCCGCCGGTAAGGCGCTTCGTCGTGAAGAACGGCTCGAAGACCCGCTCGAGGATGGCGGACTCGATCCCGGGCCCGTCGTCGCTCACGGATGCGATCACCCAGTCGCCGTCCTGGCGGACGTCGACCTTCACGGTGCCGCCGTTCGGCATCGCTTGACGTGCGTTGGCGATCAGGTTCAGGAAGATCTGCTTCAGCTGGTTGGGGCTGGCGGTCACGGGCGCAGCCGATGCGTCGTAGGAATCGACGAGCTCGACACCTTTGTGGGCGTTCGTGCGCCGCACGAGGTCGACCGTCGCTTGGACGACGTCCTCGAGGGGAACCACATGGCGCTCCTCGGCGTTCTCCCGGGCGAAGTCGAGCAGCGCGCGCACGATCTCCTTGATCTCGAGGCCGGTCTGCTGGATCAGCTCCAGGCGCTGAACAGCCTTCGAGTCTGGCTCCGCCTCCTTGAGGAGGAACTCTGTCAGCCCGAGGATTGCAAACAGTGGATTGTTGATCTCGTGCGCAACGCCGGCGGCGAGCTCACCGATCGCGGCGAGCTTCCCGCTCTGCACGAGTTGCTGCTGCATGCGTCGTTCCTCGCTGGTGTCTCGAATCAGGGCGAGCAGAAGCGCCGGTTCGCCGTCCTCCCCCGGAACGGCGTGCGTCGAGATCTGGACGGGCTTCGGCCTGCCGTCCGGAAGGCGGTAGATGCGCTCGACCCGTTCGGCCGCGACGAAGCTGCTCTCGAAGTCCTCGCCCGGCTCCCACCAGGGAAACGGCGGCGTGAGGCCGACGATCTGCTCGACGGGACGCCCCACGAGCTCCGAGAAGGCGCGGTTCACGGTCACGAGCTTGCGGGTTTGCGGATCGGCGATGGAGATCGCGGTCGGCATCGCGTCGAAGACAGCCTCGAGCGTCTGCCGGTTGAGAACGTTCTCGCGGTGTTCGTCGGTGACGTCGCGGAAGACGATTGCCGCGCCGGTTCCGCCGACGGGGGAGACGCTCCCGTCGAGCACGAGCTCGCGGCCGTCGAGCGACGTTGCACGGATCCGGAAGTGTGAGCCCTCGCCCTTCTCGATCGTCTTGTGGCCCGGGATGCGGTCCGAGAAGATCTCGTAGGGGGTCCCGTCGAGGTGCCGCGGATTGTGGTCGGCGATGCTGAAGGTGTGGGGCTCGGCGATCGCGAGGATGCGCCGAGCGGCGGCGTTCAGCGCGACCCGCGCAGGGGAGCTCAGCACGACGCCATCTGCGACGCCGTCGAGGATCGCATCGAAGTTTTGCTGCTCCCGTTCTCGCAACGAGCGCTCGGCGAGGGTCGTCAGACGGGTCAGCGTCCGCAAGGTCGCGGCCGCCTGTGCCGCGTCCGTGTCATCGAGCGCGCTGTGCCAAGAAGTGTGCAAGGTCGCGCGGACAGCCTCGACGACGAACGGCACGCGGACGACGGTCACGACGCTCTCGAGCCCGGCCAGCACCGGCGGGGGGAGGCTGTCGGTGACGGGAGGGCCGACGCTTGGCTCGCCGGTGAGCAACGCCCCAAGGGTGTGCTCGTCGGCCGGAATCTCGGCGCCGATCGCTGCCTTCGCCGTGCCTGCGCCCGCGACGATCGTGCCGATGGTGAGATTGTCGTTCCAGACGACGACCGACAGCCGCTCGGCGTCGAGCAACGCGATCCCGGCATCGGCCAGGACCTGGAAGCCCTCGTCGAGCGTCGGAGCGTCGTTGACCGCGATCGCGGCCTCGATCAGCTCATGTTGCCGCGCGAGATCGGCTGAAAGTGTGATGCTGGGCCGCAAATGCGTATCGACCTTCTCCCTTCGGGTACACGACAACTATTGGCAGGACCCGGCAGTGCCGATATCCCTAGAGGTGTGCTGGACCCATCCCCCAAAACGGTGATCCCCAAATCGGGGATGCCTCTGTGAGCCATTCCGTGCAGGTTCCGATCACCTGTGTGGTCGCCGATGACCACCCCGCCGTCCTCGAAGCAGTCGTCGAATTCCTGACGCACGGCGGCATTGAGGTCATCGCACGCGCCCGCGATGGGGAAGAGGCGCTCGAGCGGATCGAGCAGCGCAAGCCACGGGTGGCGCTCGTGGACGTGCGGATGCCCAAGCTCGGCGGGATCGACCTGGCGCGGGTCGCCCGGCGCTCGGCTCCCGAGACCTCGGTCCTCCTCTACACGGGCTATGGCGATCGAGCCCTCCTCACCGAGGCGCTCGATGTCGGCGTCCGGGGGTTCGTACTAAAGGAAGCGCCGATGGACGACCTGCTCCGGGCGGTGGAGTCGGTTGCCTCGGGCGGCACCTATGTCGATCCCGTGCTCGCTGGGACGCTTGCGGTCTCGTCGATCGGCAACAAGCTGCCGGAGCTGACTCAGCGCGAACGCGACGTCCTGCGCCTCCTGGCGGACGGGCTCGCGAACGAGGAGATCGGCAAACGGCTCTTCATCTCCGCGGAGACGGTGCGCACGCACGTCCGCAAGGCGATGGACAAGCTCGACGCCGACACCCGCACGCAAGCCGTGGCCCGTGCGCTGCGCGACCGCCTGATCGCCTGAAGACGGTCAGTAGGCGTCGAGCACGGCGCTGCGACGCGATGCGCGCTCGAGGTACCGGAAGAACACGAAGCCGGCGGTTGCGTACGCGGCCGCGATACCGGCTTCGGTCCAGACAAGCCCTGCCACCTGGGTAAGCGGGGCGCCCGCTGCAACCTCACGCGCGGCGGCGATGCCGTGCGTGAGCGGGAGGCAGCGTCCGACGAAGCTCATCCAGCCGGGCAGCGCGTCGAGCGGGATGTTCACGCCGCAGAAGAGCAACATGAGGTAATAGGCGAGGTTCGCGGCGAAGAAGACGTCCTTTGCTCGCAGTCCGACCGAACCGAGCAGCATCCCGAACCCGGTGCAGGACGCGACGGTGACGAAAACGATCGCTGCGAGGGCGGGAAGGGATGCAAGCCCAGGGCGAAACCCGAGGAACAACGCACCGATGCCGAAGGTGAAGAGCGAGACGAAGAGCCCGTTTGCGAGCACCGGCAGGCCGCGCCCGAGGAAGACGGCCGCGCGGTTCGCGGGTGAGGCGAGCAGAGGCCCGAGCGTTCCGAACTGGCGCTCGTTGGCGACCGACATCGTCATCCCGTACACCGATGACATCGCACATACCTGCACGGAGTTGCCGACGATGTAGAAGTCACGCGACTGCGCGTGTGCGTACTGGCCGAGCTTCGTGAAGAAGATCAGCTGGAAGAGGGGGCTCCCCAGCATCGTGGGGATGTACATCGCGGGGCGGATCCAGTTGAAGAGCCCGCGATAGGCGATTGCTCCGCCGACAAAGAAGATGCGCAGCCAGCGAGTCATGTCAGCGCGAGGGTCGCGCGTGCCCGGGCCAGGTGCTCGAACAGGCGGAAGGTGTACGTGGAGATCGCGATCGAGACGATGCCGAGGACGAGCAGCATTGCGAGCGGGCCCCACACTTCGCCCCCAAGCGCGGCGTGACGCAGCGCGAGGACGCCCCAGTACGGCGGCAGCGCCCAGGAGATCGGATGCGTCCAGGCGGGGAGGATCGCCGTCGAGAAGACGAGCCCCGACGCGATCCAGACCGGGTACTCGAGGAGGTTCGAGAGGGCGTTCGCGTAGCGGTAGAGGACGAACGTCGACGCGAGCACGAGGCCCATCAACCCGAGCGCGATGACGGTGG
This sequence comes from Gaiellaceae bacterium, assembly GCA_045805985.1. Classification (GTDB taxonomy): domain Bacteria; phylum Actinomycetota; class Thermoleophilia; order Gaiellales; family Gaiellaceae; genus PALSA-600. The sequence goes on from JBJMKA010000012.1 coordinate 109,864, forward strand.
CCGGGAGCGCGAGGGCGAAGAGCCACGGGTGGGCGAAGTGGAGCGGCACGCCGAATACGATCCGTCCCCAGATCAGCGTCGCGGCCAGGGAGTACAGGCCGGTGAACGAGTTCGCCAGCGAGAACGGCAGGAAGACGAGCGCCATTGGCGGCGGCGCGCCGACTCCGAGCTCGAGCGTGCCCTGCCAGCGCTGCCACTGGATCATCCCGCCCGACCCGAAGAGGGTGGTCGACCAGACGCCCATCATCCCGGCGCCGAGCGCCGCGTAGAGGAGAGTCCCGGGCCGGCCGCCGGACTTGAACATGTAGTACGCGATCGTCGCGAAGATGACCGGCTGGACGGTCGAGGTCAGCAGGAAGAAGCTCGACGTGCCGAGCATCTTCAGGTTCATCACGAACCCGCTCCAGATGAGCCGCAGGACGTTCATCCCGATCACCCGGCGGTGACGAGCGCGATGTACGCGTCCTCGAGCGTCGGCTCGCGTGAGGCGACGCGGCCGACCTCGACGCCGTCGAGCTCCGCGAGCAGCGGCTGGGTCAGCTCGCGCTCGCCGGTCGTCCGCACGATCAGGAGCTGCTTCTGGTCCTGCTCCTCGACGGTCACAGCGGTCACACCGCCGAGCGCGCGCAGCCGAACGACGGTGGCGTCGTCCACCCCGAACGCCTCGATCTCCGTCACGCGGCCGCCGGCGACGTTGCCCTTCAGCTCGGCGGGCGTGCCCTGGCCGACGATCTCGCCCTTCGCGATCACCGCGATCCGGTCGCACAGCGCGTCGGCTTCGAACATGTAGTGCGTTGTCAGCAGGACCGTCTTTCCGACCGTGATCAGGTCGGCGATCATCTGGCGCAGGTCGCGTGCACCGACGGGGTCGACCCCGATCGTCGGCTCGTCGAGGAAGACCACCTCGGGGTCGTGCAGGATCCCGCGGGCGATGTGGAGCCGTTGGCGCATGCCGCGCGAATAGCCTTCGACCCGTTCCTTCTCGCGGCCCTTGAGCCCCACGAGCTCGAGCACCTCGTCGATCCGCTGACGCTGCCGGTGGCCGGAGACGCCGTACAGCTCGGCGAAGTAGCGCAGGTTGTCGTAGGCCGAGAGCCGCTCGTAGAGGCCGCGGTCGCCGCCGAAGACGTAGCCGATCCGCTTCCGTACCTCCCGCGCGTCCTCGGCGACGTCGTGGCCGAGCACGCGCGCCCGGCCGCTCGTCGGGAGGAGCAGCGTGATCAGCATCTTGATCGTGGTCGTCTTCCCGGCGCCATTCGGCCCGAGGAGGCCGAAGAGCTCGCCGCGCTCGACGCCGAACGAGATTCCCCGCACGGCTTCGACGTCGAGACGCTTCCGGCGGAGGACGCCGGTCGTCGTCTGGTAGGTCCTGCGCAGCTCGATTGCCTCGATCACCGCCATGCTCTCGACCTTAGCGACACCGCCCACCGCAAACTCCTGAACCTGGTTCGGCCTGCCCGCCACCGGCGACGCGGCGCGCCGGGCACCGCCGAATCAGGTTCAACCCTCTGAACCGAACCTGATTCGCGCCGCAGAAGCCTTCGGCACATTTGCCCGCCACGATGCGCGCGAACCGGGTTCGGGAGTTTCGCGCTGTGCCGACCTGGTTCGCGCCTGCGCGAGGTACGCGTCAGGTACGAGCGGTTCCTGGATGTCGCACGCGGTCTGCGGGTCGCCTTCGCAGCAGCCCAGCTTGAAACGACACAGCGGGCATTGCCACGTCCCGTGCCGCCATTCCATCGGCGTTGGGCAGCGCCAGCACATCTCCACCTCGGTCACCGGGCAAGCGTAGGACGCAGCGCGGACGTCTCAGGCGTATCCGGACGCCGCTAAAATGGCGCGGCTTTACGATGTACTGCGTGGCGGCGTAGCTCAGCTGGTTAGAGCGTCGGACTCATAACCCGAAGGTCGGTGGTTCGAGCCCACCCGCCGCTACTCGTTTCACCCGCCGCCAGGAGGACGCGACCGCCTACCCGGGCACGCGACTCGATCTTCGAAGAGGGCGACGACGCCCGCGACTTCTATGTCGTGCGCTGGCCGAGCGTCTTCGCCGCAGTTAAGGGCCGGTCCCGCTACAATCCCGCGGCCCCAGGGCGGTGCGTCAGCGTGCCTGATGTTCAAGTCCTGAGGTCAACCACATCACTCAGAGAGAGACATGGCCAAGACCGGAGTCAGAGTTGCGATCACGCTCGCCTGCACCGAGTGCAAGCGGCGGAACTACCAGACGATGAAGTCCAAGCGGAACACGCCGGACCGCGTCGAGTTCCGCAAATACTGCCGTTGGTGCGGCACGCACACCCCGCACAGGGAGACGCGCTAGGCGATGGCCGACGCGCGCTCAGAGCGCCACCCCACCGTGCGGGCGCAGCCCGCGCAGCCGGAAGAGCGCCGCGGGCACTTCATCGCGGAGTCCTGGGCAGAGCTCAAGAAGGTGGAATGGCCCGGCCAGGCTCAGGTGATCCAGGGCACCGTCGTGGTGCTGATCGCCTGCGTGGTCGTCGGCACCTACCTCTACCTCAACGATCTCCTCTGGAAGCCCGTCGTCTCCAACTTTCTCTTGGGTCAATAGCCCGGTTTAGTAGCCAAAGGACTGAAATGTTTCGCTGGTACGTCGTCAACACCTATTCCGGCCATGAGAACAAGGTCAAGGCCAACCTGGAGCACCGCATCGAGTCGATGGGGCAGCGCCAGCGGTTCCGCCGTGTCGTCGTGCCGACCGAGCAGGTGATCGACACGAAGGACGGCCAGAAGGTCCAGGTCGAGAAGCGCGTCCTGCCGGGTTACGTGCTCGTGAACATGGACCTGAACGACGACGCCTGGACGGTCGTGAAGAACACCCCCGGCGTGACCGGATTCGTCGGTGCAGGCTCCAAGCCCGTGCCGCTGTCGCAGCCAGAGGTCGACCGCATCCTCAAGACCGGCGCCAGCGCCGGCGGCGATCGCGCCCGCGCCACGATCGAGTACTCACTCGGCGAGTCGGTCAAGGTGACGAGCGGCCCGCTCTCCGACTTCGACGGCGAGATCGTCGACGTCAACCCCGATCAGCAGAAGCTCAAGGTGCTCGTGGACATCTTCGAGCGCCAGGTTCCGGTCGAGCTCGGCTTCGACCAGGTAAAGAAGCTCGACTAAAGGACTGAAATGGCGAAGAAGGTTCTCACACTGATCAAGCTGCAGATCCCCGGCGGACAGGCCAACCCTGCGCCTCCGGTCGGCCCTGCGCTCGGGCAGCACGGCGTCAACATCATGGAGTTCTGCAAGGCGTTCAATGCGCAGACCGCGCAGGAGAACGGTCGCATCACCCCGGTCGAGATCACGGTCTACGAGGACCGGAGCTTCGACTTCATCACGAAGACCCCGCCTGCCGCCGTCCTGATCAAGGAGGCGCTGCGGCTCGACAAGGGCTCGGCGGAGCCGAACCGGAGCAAGGTGGGCCGCCTGACGCGCGCCCAGGTGCAGTCGATCGCCGAGACGAAGATGCCCGATCTGAACGCCCGCGACCTCGACGCAGCGATGCTCGTGATCGCCGGCACGGCCCGCTCGATGGGCGTAGAGGTGGAGCGGTAATGGCTGCTCACGGAAAGCGCTACCGGCAGGCCCGCGGCGCGATCGACCGCGAGCAGGCGTACACGCCGGTCGAGGCGATCCGTCTGCTCAAGGACGCGCCGGACGCCAAGTTCGACGAAACGGTCGAGGTGCACCTGAACCTGGGTCTGAACGTCCGCCACGCCGACGAGCAGCTGCGCGGGACGATGATGCTTCCGCACGGCACCGGTCGCACCCAGCGCGTGGCCGTCTTCGCCGAGGGCGACAAGGCTCGCGAGGCCGAGGAGGCCGGCGCAGACGTCGTCGGCTCGGCTGACCTCGCGAAGAGAATCGAAGAGGGCTTCACGGACTTTGACGTCGCCATCGCGACGCCGGACCAGATGGGCAACGTCGGCCGTCTTGGCCGTGTGCTCGGTCCGCGCGGACTGATGCCGAACCCGAAGACGGGCACGGTCACGTTCGACGTGGCGAAGGCCGTCAAGGACGCGAAGGCCGGCAAGCTCGAGTACCGCACCGATCGCGGCGCGAACGTGCACATCCCGATCGGCAAGAAGTCCTTCGACGAGCGCTCGCTCGTGGAGAACTACGCCGCCCTGATCGAGGAGATCGTGCGCGCGAAGCCGCAGGCGTCGAAGGGGCGGTACATCAAGAAGATCACGCTCACGTCCACGATGGGCCCCGGGATCCACGTCGATCCGACGCGGACCAGGGACATTGCGGACGAGCTTGATGCTGTGTCACAGCAGGAGGCCGTGGAAGCTACGGCCTAGGTAACAAGCCCGTCGCCACAGACAGTTGGCAGCTGCGCTGAGTTTCAGAACTCAGCCGGCAGAAGTCCAGCCGAGGCGGCCTCCTGGGAGAACTGTTGCACCACCTCCTTCGAGCCCGCCGCTGTGCGGGCTCGACTCATGAAAGAGGAGGTGAAATGCAGAAAGAGGACAAGGAACGTGTCGTCGCCGAGTTGACGGAGAAGCTCCGCACTGCGGAGACGCTCTTCGTCGCGGACTACCGCGGCCTGACCATGCCCCAGATCGACTCCCTCCGCGGGAAGCTGATCGAGAACGGGGCACGGCTTTCGGTCGTCAAGAACACCCTCACCCGCCGCGCGGCCGAGGCCGCCGGGGCGGATGCGCTGCTCGCGCTGCTCGAGGGCCCGTCGGCGATCGCGTTCATCGAAGCCGACGGCGACATGGTCGCCGTCGCCAAGGCGCTCGCAGATTCAGCACGCGAGACGAAGGTCCTCGAGATCCGCGGCGGCGTCATGCAGGGCCGCGAGATCTCTGCATCGGACGTCGAGGAGCTCGCGAAGCTCCCGCCGCTCGATGTGCTGCGTGGCCAGGTGCTCGGCGCGATCGTCGCGCCGCTCTCCGCAATCGCCGCACTCGTGAATGCGCCGTTGCAGAACCTCTATGGCCTGCTTGATGCTCGCATTGAGCAATTGCAGGCGCAGGGCGACACCAGTGCCCCTGCCGTTAGTGATGAGTCATCACAAGCGGAAGAGGCGCTTGCCGCAGAGGAGCCGGCTGCAGAGCCGGAAGCCCCTGAGGCGGAAGCAGAGCCCGCAACGGAATCCGAACCCACTGAAAATCAGGAGGCATAGCCATGGCGGCTGTTGACACCGTCTTCGAGCAGCTCGGCACGATGACCGTGCTCGAGCTGGTCGAATTGAAGAACAAGATCGAAGAGGAGTGGGGCATCACCGCCGCCGCTCCGGTTGCAGTCGCGGCCGCCGGTGGCGGCGGTGGCGGCGAGGCCGCGGCCGAGGAGCAGACGGCATTCGACGTCGTCCTCACCGGAGCGGGCCAGCAGAAGATCCAGGTGATCAAGGTCGTCCGCGCCGTCACCGGCCTCGGCCTCAAGGAAGCCAAGGATCTCGTCGACTCGGCCCCGCAGAACGTCAAGGAAGGCGTGGCGCAGGACGAGGCCGACACGATCAAGGGCCAGTTGGAAGAGGCCGGCGCTTCGGTCGAGATCAAGTAGCTCCCGGTCCCGCTGGTTGACCCTGGAGGCCCGTGTTTGCGGGCCTCCAGGTAGGCCGGCTTTTGGCTTCAGCAGCGGCCTGGGCGGTCCTGATATTCTGCCCTTCGTTGGCCCAACAGGTCCCTCGCCGCCTGTTTGCGGCTGGAGGGACGCCTCCGCTACAGTGGAGGGTTGCGCTGACGTCCGCACACGCCCTAATTCGCACGCCTTTTTGCACCTCTTTTCTATCTCTGCTTCGCCCCTCACCTCATAGCCAGTAAGGGAGGCTGTTCTACTTGGCCAAGACGGTCACAGCGCCTCGCGCGCGTCATTCCTTTTCCCGCCTCAAGCACGTCCTCGACCTCCCCAACCTGATCGACATCCAGCGGGAGTCGTTCGATTGGTTCCTCAATGAAGGTCTTCGGGAGACCATCGACGACATTTCCCCGATCCAGGACTACACCGGAACGCTCGCCGTCGAGTTCGGCGAGTACCGCTTCGGTGAGCCGCAGTTCTCCATCCAGGAGTGCCGCGAAAAGGATCTGACCTACCAGGCGCCGCTCTCGATGACGGTCCGCTTCGTGAACACGGAGACGGGCGAGATCCGCGAGCAGACGGTGTTCATGGGCGACTTCCCGATGATGACGGAATGGGGGACATTCATCATCAACGGCACCGAGCGCGTGATCGTCACGCAGCTCGTGCGGTCGCCGGGCGCCTACTTGATGGAGCCGAAGGACGCGACGAAGCAGGTCTTCACCGCGAACCTGATGCCGAGCCGCGGCTCGTGGCTCGAGCTCGAGATCGACAAGAAGGGCGTCGTCTACGCCCGCATCGACCGCAAGCGCAAGCTCCCGATCACCACGCTGCTGCGCGCGCTGCCGGCGGAGGATCCGACCACGGGCTTCCAGCTGGACACGTCGACGAACGAAGCGATCCTCAAGCTGTTCGACAACTCGCACTTCATCGAGAAGACGCTCGACAAGGACGCGACCACGCGCGAGGAAGAGGCGCTGATCGAGGTCTTCAAGAAGCAGCGCCCCGGTGAGCCCCCGACGCTCGACAACGCGCGGAACCTGCTCAAGTCGCTGTTCTTCGATCCGAAGCGTTACGACCTGACGAAGGTCGGCCGCTACAAGCTGAACCAGCGGCTCGGCGTCGACGTCCCGGAGGACACGCGCGTCCTGACGACTCAGGACATCCTCGCGCTCGTCCAGAAGCTCGTCGCGATGCCACACCTGATCGGCCTCAACGACGAGTCGAAGGATTACGCGGCCGACGGCATCTCGATGAACCGCGACCCGATCCGCTCGGAGCTCGACGAGTACGAGCACTTCGGCAACCGCCGCCTGCGCACCACGGGCGAGCTGATCCAGGAAGCGTTCCGCGTCGGTCTCTACCGCATGGAGCGGGTCGTTCGCGAGCGCATGACGACGGAAGACGTCGACACGATCACGCCGCAGACGATCATCAACATCCGGCCCGTCGTCGCCGCGCTGAAGGAGTTCTTCGGCTCGTCGCAGCTGTCGCAGTTCATGCAGCAGACGAACTCCCTCGATGGGCTGACGCATCGCCGCCGCCTGTCGGCGCTCGGCGCCGGCGGCCTGACGCGCGAGCGCGCGCCGATCGAGGTGCGCGACGTGCACCCGACCCACTACGGCCGCATGTGCCCGATCGAGACGCCTGAAGGCCCGAACATTGGCCTGATCGGCTCGCTCGCGTCGATGGCGACCGTCTCGCAGTTCGGCTTCATCCAGACGCCGTACCGCAAGGTCGTGGGCGGCAAGGTGACCGACGACATCACGTACCTCGATGCAGCCGAGGAAGCGCAGTGGACAATCGCGCAGGCCTCGGAGCCTGTCGACAAGAACGGCAAGTTCGAGCATGAGCAGGTGCTGTGCCGCTCGTCCGAGGGCGAGGCCGTGATCGCAGGCGCCAAGGACATCGACTTCATGGACGTCGCCCCGGCGCAGATCGTGTCGATCGCGACCGCCATGATCCCATTCCTCGAGCACAACGACGCAAACCGCGCACTGATGGGCGCGAACATGCAGAGGCAGGCCGTGCCGCTGATGATCCCGCAGGCGCCGCTCGTCGGCACCGGCGTCGAGCATCGCGCCGCGGTCGACTCGGGTGACGTCGTCGTCGCAAAGAACGCCGGCACCGTCATCGAGCTCGACGCAACGCACGTCGTGGTCGAGGGCCGCGGCACCCGTGACGAGTACGACCTGACGAAGTTCATGCGCTCGAACCAGGGGACGCTGATCCACCATCGGCCGATCGTTCGCCAGGGCGACAAGGTCGCCGCCGGCGCAGTGCTGGCGGACGGCTCCTCGACCGACCACGGAGAGCTTGCGCTCGGCGCGAACCTGCTCGTCGCGTTCATGCCGTTCGAGGGCTACAACTTCGAGGACGCGATCGTGCTCTCCGAGCGTCTCGTCAAGGACGAGGTGCTTACCTCGATCCACATCCACGAGTACGAGATCGACGCCCGCTCGACCAAGCTGGGCGATGAGGAGATCACGCGCGACATCCCGAACCGCTCGGAAGAGTCGCTCCGCAACCTCGACGACCGCGGCATCGTCCGCGTCGGCGCCGAGGTTGGCTCGGGCGATCTGCTCGTCGGCAAGGTGACGCCCAAGGGCGAGACCGAGCTGACCGCCGAGGAGAAGCTGATCCGCGCCATCTTCAAGGAGAAGGCGCGCGAGGTCCGCGACACCTCGCTGAAGGTCCCGCACGGCGAGGGCGGCGTCGTCATCGACGTCAAGACGTTCTCGCGCGACAACGGCGACGACCTCAGCCCCGGTGTCAACGAGCTCGTCCGCGTCTACGTGGCGAAGAAGCGCAAGATCTCGGAGGGCGACAAGCTCGCCGGCCGCCACGGCAACAAGGGCGTCATCTCGAAGATCGTCCCCGAGTCGGACATGCCGTTCCTCGAGGACGGCCGCCCCGTGGACATCCTGCTCAACCCGCTCGGCGTGCCGAGCCGGATGAACATCGGCCAGATCCTCGAGACGCACCTCGGCTGGTCCGCGGCGCACGGCGTCTTCGCCGACGACGACGTCCTGCCGATGGATGGCAACGCCGGCCGGGTGATCAACGCACCCAAGCCGACGCCGATCGCGACGCCCGTCTTCGACGGCGCCACGGTTGCGGACGTCGACAAGGCCCTCGTCGACTGGACGAAGCAGAACTCGGAAAGCCCAATCAAGTTCGATGTCGACACCAAGGCAGTCGAGGGCCGTCAGGCCTCCGGCAAGGTCAGGCTGTTCAGCGGCCGCACCGGTGAGCCGTTCGAGCAGACCGTGACGGTCGGCTACATGTACATCCTCAAGCTGCTCCACCTGGTCGACGACAAGATCCACGCGCGTTCGACCGGCCCGTACTCCCTGGTCACTCAGCAGCCGCTTGGAGGTAAGGCACAGTTCGGCGGTCAGCGCTTCGGCGAGATGGAAGTGTGGGCGCTCGAGGCGTACGGCGCCGCGTACACGCTGCAGGAGATGCTGACGATCAAGTCCGACGACACGGTCGGGCGGGTCAAGGCGTACGAGGCGATCGTCAAGGGCGAGAACATCGCCGAGCCGTCGATCCCCGAGTCGTTCAAGGTCCTCCTGAAGGAGATGCAGTCGCTGGCGCTCGACGTCGGTGTCATCTCGGAGGACGGCGGCGAGGTCGAGGTCCGCGAGGAAGACGACGAGCTGCTCCGCGCCGCAGAGGAACTGGGGATCGATCTTTCTCCGGGCTCACTGCGCGCCGCTGCCAGGCAGCCCACGGCGCAGGAGGCCGAGGAAGGCCAGGACCGCGTCGATGAGGACGGCGAGCTCGCACTGCCGGCCGACGAGTCCCTCGAGGATCTGGACGGCATCGAGCTCGGCGCCGTGGAAGACGAAGAGGACGCGGAGCCGGTCGGTGCAGCCGACGACGCCGACGCTGAACCAATTGAAGACTGACGAAGCAGTGTTTTTGAAGATCCGACGACCTGAAGAAAGTAGGCGAGGAATCACTTGATCGACATCAATGAATTCGACGCGATCCGTATCGGTCTCGCGTCGAGCAAGCAGATCCGCGACTGGTCGTCGGGCGAGGTCACGAAGCCGGAGACGATCAACTACCGCACGCTCAAGCCCGAGCGTGACGGTCTCTTCTGCGAGCGCATCTTCGGTCCGACCAAGGACTGGGAGTGCTATTGCGGCAAGTACAAGCGCGTCCGGTACAAGGGCATCATCTGCGAGCGCTGCGGCGTCGAGGTGACGCGGCAGAAGGTGCGCCGCGAGCGCATGGGCCACATCGACCTCGCCGCGCCGGTCTCGCACATCTGGTTCTTCAAGGGTGTGCCGAGCCGCATCGGCTACCTGCTCGACATCGCTCCGCGCGAGCTCGAGAAGGTGCTCTATTTCGCAGCGTCGATCGTCACGTTCGTGGACAACGAGGCGCGCGCGAAGGATCTGAACGACCTCGAGGACAAGGTCAAGGCGGAAGGCGAGCGCATCTACGTCGACCGTGACGAGCAGCTCGCCGACCTCGAGAAGCGGCTGGCCCGCCGTCGCGCGTTCTTCTCGGAGAGCAAGGAGAAGGGCTTCGACGAAGACGACGACTTCTGGACGCGTGGCCTCGCCACGTGGGCCGAGGAGTCCGCGCTGCCGCCGCTCGAAGACGCGCGCAAGCTCGTCGGCGGGCTCTTCCTGGAGCTCGTCCCCCAGATCACGACCGAGGACGCGAAGAAGATCCGCGAGCTCGTCCGCAACGCCGCGATCCGCGACGACCGGAAGCTCACGCCGCGCGAGCTCGAGCAGGTGGCTGCAGCCGCCGAGCAGATCCTCGCGGCGATTCAGCCGCTCGAGAAGGAGCTGGGTAAGGCGACCGGCGCCAAGAAGGGCGCGATCACGAAGCACATCCATCGTGTGGTGGACGGTCTCCTGACCGGCGAGGAGCTGAACGAGGAAGACGCAGCTCTCGCCTCGGGGGTCGACAGGAAGAACCTGGACAAGGCACGCGAGCTCGGCAACGGCCTGTTGAAGGACGCTGTCGACACCTGGGAAGAGGGCCAGGACATTCGCGAGCTGACAAATGACCTTTGTCTTCGCACGGACGGCAAAATCCAGAAGGAAGACCTCGACTCGCTGATCCAGTGGGCGCTCAAGGTGCGCGAGATGTACCTCGACATCGAGTCTCGCCGTGAGGACACGCGCGAGGCCGCCGTCGACTCGGTGCGCCGCCTCGAGCAGACGTGGCAGCTCTTCCGCGATCTCGAGCCGAAGATGGTCGTCAACGACGAGCAGCTGTTCCGCGAGCTCAAGGATCGTTTCGGCTCGCCGTACGGCTTCGGCGTCTACTTCCGCGGCGGCATGGGTGCGGAGTCGATCCGCGACCTGCTCCGCGACCTCGACCTCGAGCAGGAGGCGATGTCGCTGCGCGACATCATCAAGACCTCCAAGGGTCAGAAGCAGCAGCGGTCGATCAAGCGCCTGAAGGTCGTCTCGGCCTTCATCCGCTCGCAGAACCGCCCCGAGTGGATGATCCTCGAGGCCGTGCCGGTGATCCCGCCGGAGCTGCGCCCGATGGTGCAGCTCGACGGTGGGCGCTTCGCCACCTCGGACTTGAACGATCTCTACCGCCGCGTGATCAACAGGAACAACCGCCTCAAGCGGCTCCTGGACCTCGGCGCGCCGGAGATCATCGTCAACAACGAGAAGCGCATGCTGCAGGAGGCCGTCGACGCACTGTTCGACAACGGCCGCCGCGGCCGCGCCGTCACGGGCCCGGGCAACCGCCCGCTGAAGTCGCTCAGCGACATGCTCAAGGGCAAGCAGGGCCGGTTCCGCCAGAACCTGCTCGGCAAGCGCGTCGACTACTCGGGCCGCTCGGTGATCGTCGCCGGGCCGAGCCTGAAGCTGCACCAGTGCGGTCTGCCGAAGCTGATGGCGCTCGAGCTCTTCAAGCCGTTCATCATGAGCCGGCTCGTCGAGCGGAAGTCCGTCCAGAACATCAAGGCGGCCAAGAAGTACGTCGACTCGATGACGCCCGAGGTCTGGGACGTCCTCGAGGAGGTCATCGCCGAGCATCCGGTGCTGCTGAACCGCGCACCGACGCTCCACCGCCTGGGCATCCAGGCGTTCGAGCCGGTGCTCGTCGAGGGCAAGGCGATTCAGGTGCACCCGCTCGTGTGTCACGCGTTCAACGCCGACTTCGACGGTGACCAGATGGCCGTGCACCTTCCGCTCTCTGCGGAGGCGCAGGCCGAGGCGCGCATCCTGATGCTGTCGTCGAACAACATCCTGTCCCCGGCCTCGGGCCGCCCGCTGGCGACTCCGACCCAGGACATGGTGCTCGGCATCTATTACCTGACGTACTCGAACCTCGACCTCCGCTCGATGGAGGCGTCGAAGATCAAGCCGCACCCGCGGCGCTTCGACTCCGCCGATGAGATCGAGGTCGCGCTCGAGATGAAGGCCGTCGGGCTGCAGGAGCCGATCGAGTTCCGCTTCAACGAGGAGCTGCACCTCACGACCGCCGGCCGCGTGCTGTTCAACTCAGCCGTGTACCGCGCGCTCGACGAGCTGCTCCCGCCGGACGAGGAGCTCGACTTCGACTTCATGAACCAGACGCTTGCGAAGCCGGACACGGATCGCTACGTCCTCTCGCTGTCGGACCGCTACGGCGCGCACACGCTGGCGCCCGTGCTCGACACGATCAAGACGCTCGGGTTCCGTTACGCCACGAAGGCCGGCGTGACGATCTCGAAGAACGACATCATCATCCCGCCGAACAAGGAGCAGATCCTCGGCGGGTACGAGAAGCGCGTCGAGGAGGTTCACGGCCAGTACGACATGGGCCTGATCACCGAAGACGAGCGCCACGAGACGATCGTCAACATCTGGACCGAAGCGACGGACGAGGTCGCCTCCGCGATGGAGGAGAACTTCGACGAGCTGAACCCGGTGTTCATGATGGCGAACTCGGGCGCACGCGGTTCGTTCAAGCAGATCCGCCAGCTCGCCGGTATGCGCGGCCTGATGGCGAATCCGAAGGGCGAGATCATCGAGCGCCCGATCAAGGCCAACTTCATGGAAGGCCTGACGGTGCTCGAGTACTTCATCTCGACCCACGGCGCCCGCAAGGGCCTCGCGGACACCGCCCTTCGCACCGCGGACTCGGGCTACCTGACGCGGCGTCTCGTCGACGTCTCGCAGGACGTGATCGTGCGCGAGCACGACTGCGGCACCGAGGATCACATCGACCTGCCGATCCGCACGCCCGACGGGCTGAACAAGTCGCTGCTCGGTCGTGTCGTCTCCGGCGATCTGCACAAGCCGCTTGCGTCCGGCAAGCCGGGCAAGCAGCTGCTCGAAGAGAACGGCGCCGTGCTCACGCTCGAGAAGCTCGAAGCTCTCGAAGAGGAGCTCGGCCCCGACTTCGAGGTCAGCGTGCGGTCGGTGCTCAAGTGCCGCGCCGAAACCGGAGTGTGCAAGACCTGCTACGGCATCTTCCCCGCGACGGGCGAGATGTGCGAGATCGGCGACGCGGTCGGCATCATCGCCGCGCAGTCGATCGGCGAGCCGGGCACGCAGCTGACGATGCGGACGTTCCACACCGGCGGTGTCGCGGGGGCGGACATCACACACGGTCTCCCGCGTGTCGTCGAGATCTTCGAGGCACGCAACCCGAAGGGCGCCGCGGTGCTCGTCGAGGTCGGCGGGCGCGTCGAGATCGAGCCGACGGAGCGTGGGCCGAAGATCACCATCCACCCGGATGAGGTCGTCGGCAAGGACGGCGAGCTTCCGGAGCCGGTCGAGTACCAGCTGCCGCGCCGCACCCGTCTGCTCGTCACGAACGGCCAGGTCGTCGAACAGGGCGATCCGCTGAACGAGGGCTCGCAGAACCCGGCCGACAAGCTGGCGCTCAAGGGCTCCACGGCGACCGAGCTGTACCTCGTCGGCGAGGTGCAGAAGGTCTACAAGAGCCAGGGCGTCGAGATCCACGACAAGCACATCGAGCTGATCTGCCGGCAGATGCTGAAGAAGGTCCGCGTGGAGTCGAACGGCGACACCGACCTGCTGCCGGGTCAGCTCGTCGACAAGGCGATCTTCGAGCGCGAGAACGCGAAGGTGAAGGCGAAGGGTGAGAAGGCGACGTTCGAGCCGCTGATTCTCGGCATCACCAAGGCGTCGCTCGCGACGGAGTCGTTCCTGTCCGCCGCCTCCTTCCAGGAGACGACGAAGGTGCTGACGGACGCAGCGATCGAGGGCAAGGTCGACCGGCTGCTCGGGCTGAAGGAGAACGTGATCATCGGGAAGCTCATCCCGGCGGCCACGGGCCTGAAGCGGTACCGGAACATCGACATCTCGCCCAGCGAGCCGATCGTGCGCGAAGCGTACGAGCGGGACACGCTGCTGCAGGCACTCGAGGAGATCGGCCAGGACGGCGGTGCCGCGATCGACTTCGGCACGCTCGACCTGAGCTTCGGCGGCGAGCCGGGCTCGGACAAGGCGGTCACCCACGAAGCCGGCGAGGCCGAGGAAGTCCCCGAGGTCGACAGTCCGCTCGACGACTGAGTCGAACAGAACCGTTGGAACTACCTGAGGGCCCGGCATTTGCCGGGCCCTCATTGTTTGTGATGACTCATCACTAACGAGGAAGTGGGCTCTGAATTGACACAGACACGTGACGCTCGGGCAGGCACGGTGGAGAGATGGTGGTGTGCGCAGGCTCGCTCTCGCCGCGCCTCAGGCGGGAGCTCGAGCGGCTGTCTCGGGAGAAGCTCTCGATCGCAGAGATCAACCGGCGTCTCGGTGCACGCGCGGCAGAGCTCCGTGTGCATCGCCTGAGCTACTCCCGTGTCCGTCAGCTCGTGCACATCGAGCGCGATCGGTATCGCGAACCCTCCTGGGGAGAGCTTCTGCTCGACGTCGACCTGCGTCTCCGCGACCCGATCGTCCTGCTCGAGAAGGCAGCCGGCACATTGCCGGTCCGGGAGGACGAAGGTTTGCGGTGAGCGGGCGCCGAACCAGTTTGTGATGAGTCATCACAAACTCGTGGTTTGGCAGGTGCCCCTGCTACAACGCCCGGCGTGAGGCGGATCATCCTTGTTCTCGGCTTTGCAGTGCTTGCGGTCGGCGCCGGTGTCGCCCGCGGCGGGGCGCCGGCGGCGCAGTTGCCGTTGCCCTGCGGGCTGCCGCAGGTGCAGCCGCTCTGGATCGACTTTGCGGACGGCAGCGTCCCGTTCTGGTCGACGATCTTCGCGCGGCCGGGCGTCGTCGGCGCCGCGTCCAACTTCATCGTCCCGCCGCAGCTGCGGGCGAAGGGCGCGCAGACCGTTTACTTCGACATGTACCTGAACAACCGTGTCGGCACGCCGACGAAGCCCGCCGATCCGTCGGTGATCCAGGCGCGCGCTGACAAGATCTTTGACATCGCCGTCACCTCCTCCGGCTGTGACCACCCGCTGATGGCCGAGAACGAGCTCTTCGGCGCGCAGCTGCCGACGCCGTGGACGCCGACGACAGCGCAGTACCGCGCGAACGTGCTCGTCTTCCTCCAGCGTCTCGCCGAGCGCGGTGCGCGGCCGTTCCTCCTCCTCTCGAACCGTCCGTACACGCACGACCAGGCCTCCGACGACTGGTGGCGCGAGGTGGCGAAGGTCGCCGACATCGTCCCGGAGGTCTACTTCTCGGGCCCGTCCGTGTCGAAGCAAGGAGCCGTCGCGGGCAGCCGCCGACTGCGCGCGACGATGCGTACGCGCATGGAGGACCTGATCCAGATCGGGATCCCCACGAACCGGGTCGGAATGATGCTCACCTTCAGCTCGACACCCGGCGCCGGGGGCCGCGAGAACCTGCAGCCGCTCGGGAAGTGGCTCGACGTCGTGAAGTGGGAGTCGCTCGCCGCGAAGCAGATTGCGACCGATCTCGACATCGCAACCGTCTGGTCCTGGGGCTGGGCTGCCTTCAACCCGAAGGGCAACGATCCCGACAAGCCGACCGTGGCCTGCACCTGGCTCTGGACGCGCGACCACACGCTCTGCGACGCGCCCGCGCTCGCGGGCACGCAGCTCGACCCGTCGCTCGACGTCGGCGCGACGCTCGCGGCGGGGACGATGTGCCTGCTCGGGAAGACGCCGTTGCTCGCGAACGACGTCGCGGCTCTGTCGCGGTTGACGGGAGACCGCGACCTCGCCTTCTCGGCAGAGTTCCAGCACGCGGTGCTCGTCGAGGCGAAGGCGATCGATCCGAAGGACGTTGTCGCCGCGGAACGGAACGCGATCCTCGATCACTTCGGCGGCAGCCGCGCCGCCTACAACGCAGCGCTCGCGCGCGCGAAGGCGACGCCCGCCCTCGCGCGGCTGATCCTGGCCGACGAGCTGCGCCGCCGTGCCGTCGAGGCGACGCTACGGACGCCCGCGCCGGCGGGAGCCCAGCTGCAGGCCTGGTACGCGACCTACGATGCGAAGCTCACGCGGCCCGTACGGGCCTCGAAGCCGGAGCCGTGGCTCGGCGGCCTGAAGACCGGTCTCGCGATCCAGGGCGTCGCGCCGGGACGCCTGCTCTCGCTTGACCCGGGCGCCACGGTGACGATCGACGGCGTGAAGGTGACCGCACTCGGCGAGCCGGCGCCCCTCGGCTCGTTCCCCTACGCACAGGCGGCGCCCGCGATCCGCAAGGCGTTCGTCGACCAGCTGAAGAGCGGCGCCTTCGCGACGTGGATCCGCCGCCGCCAGAACCAGTCGCTCGGCAGCCTTACCTGCCAGTACGACCAGCAGCCCCAACCCGAGGCGGTCGACCTGACCGACTGGCTCCCGTACCTCTCGCTCGGCTGAACCTGGCTCGGGGTGTGAACCGTGTTCAAGGGCTTGGACTCTCGATTGCTCTAACTGATGAACCTGGTTAAGACCGAACCAGGTTCCTACGCGCCGTCGGCGGCGACGTGCGTCTGGTCCTTGCCGAGCTCCTTCGCGCGGTAGAGCGCCTCGTCCGCCCGTTCGAAGAGGTCGGTCGGCCGGTCGTCGGCACGTAGCTCCGTGACGCCGGCCGACAGCGTCACCGTTCCGGCGTGGGCGATCGGTCGCGCGCTGATCGCCCGTGCGATGCGGCCGGCGAGCAGCTCGGCCTCCGCGCCGCTCGACTCGGCCAGGACGACGGCGAACTCGTCGCCCCCCACCCGGCACGCGACGTCGGCCGTGCGCACGACCGAGAGCAACCGCTCGGCGGCCTCGGCCAGCACGGCATCACCGGCCAGGTGGCCGATGCGGTCGTTGATCGCCTTGAAATCGTCGAGGTCGAAGACGATCAGCGCGAGCCCCCGGTTGTAGCGGTGGCCTCGGGCCACCTCACGCGCGAGCGTCTCGTAGAAGTAGCGCCGGTTGTGCAGGTTCGTCAGGGCGTCCAGATCGGCGAGGGCGCGCGCCTCCGAGTACTTGCGCGCGTTCTCCAGCGCCGGGCCGGCGCGAAACGCCAGCCGCTCGAGCTCGTCGATCTGTCCTTCGCCGAGCGTCTGCTCGCCCGAGCGGCTGAAGGCGCTCAGGGTGCCGACCGTCGCGCCGTCCGCACGCATGGGCACGACGATGCCGGAACGGACATGGGACGCCGAGGAGTTGTCGACGTCGTCGATCCGGTACCGGTAGGTGATCTCGACCGCCCGGAGGTTGTCGTTCTCGGGTAGCTGGACGGCGGCCTTGGCTGCCTCCTCGGGCGGTATCCCGACGGTGGCGCTCAGGCGGGCGCCCTCCGGAGCTGCGGCGTCCAACAGGGCGGCCTCGACACCGGCGATCGTCGAGGCGGCCTGGAGCGTCCGCTGCGTCACCTCTTGCGCGTCGAGGGAGGCCGCGAGCTCGCCCGCCTGCAGGTCCGCGCGCGAATTGGCCCGTTCGACCGCGTCCGCGAGCTCCCGCATCGTCGCCTGCATCTCGGCTGCGAGCTTCTGGACCGCGTCGGCGACCCGCTGGTCGGCGGCGTTTCGGACGCGCCAGACGGCAACCGCCGAAGCAGCAGCAGTCAACAGCGCGACCCCGAGTGCGCAGATGAGGACGACGAGGGTCACCGCAAGCTCCTCACCATAGGGGAGGATTTGCGCAGAATCTATGGCCTAAAGCGGTGAAATCCGTCGCTTTCTTACCCGGTCGATCGTTGCAGCGCCCACGCGGGTTCGCTACCATGCCCAGCCGGTTCGGTGGGAGCCGCGTGCTCCCCCGGCCATCCGTCTGCCTACGACCTACCGAAAGAGAACCTCAGCGTCAGCATGCCGACCGTCAATCAGCTCATCCGCAAGGGCCGGACGTCCAAGAAGGCCAAGACGAAGACCCCTGCGCTCGCGGGAGCCCCGCAGAAGCGCGGCGTCTGCACGCGCGTCTCGACGACGACCCCCAAGAAGCCGAACTCGGCGCTGCGGAAGATCGCCCGGGTTCGCCTGACGAACGGCATCGAGGTCGGTACCTACATCCCGGGCGAGGGCCACAACCTGCAGGAGCACTCGGTCGTGCTGATTCGTGGCGGCCGCGTCAAGGATCTGCCGGGCTTCCGGTACAAGGTGATCCGCGCCGCGCTCGACGCCTCCGGTGTCTCCGATCGCAAGCAGGGGCGCTCGAAGTACGGCGCCAAGAAGAGCACGTCCTAATGCCGCGTCGCGCCGAAATCACCCCGCGCCCGGTCATCGCCGACCCCGTCTACGACTCGACCCTTGTCACCCAGCTGATGAACCGGGTGATGCGCGACGGGAAGAAGTCGACCGCCGAGGCGATCGTCTACACCGCCCTCGACAAGGTGGGCGAGAAGACGGGCCGGCCGCCGGTCGAGGTGCTGGAACAGGCCGTGAAGACGGTCACGCCGGTGCTCGAGGTGAAGTCGCGCCGCGTCGGTGGCGCGAACTACCAGGTGCCGGTCGAGGTTCCCCAGCGACGGGGCCGCACGCTCGCGCTGCGCTGGATCGTCACGTTCTCCCGCGACCGTCGCGAGAAGCAGATGAGCGACAAGCTCGCCGGCGAGATCCTCGACGCGCTCGAGCAGCAGGGGAACGCGTACAAGCGCAAGGACGACATGTATCGGATGGCGCAGGCCAACAAGGCGTTCGCGCACTACCGCTGGTAGGGACTGGAGAGACTTGGCGACAACGGAACAACGGGTGGCGCTGGACCGCGTCCGGAACATCGGGATCATGGCCCACATCGATGCGGGCAAGACCACGACGACCGAGCGGATCCTCTACTACACCGGCCGCACCCACAAGATGGGTGAGGTGCATGAAGGCGCGGCGACGATGGACTGGATGGCGCAGGAGCAGGAGCGCGGCATCACGATCACGTCGGCTGCGACCACGGCGTCGTGGCGCGACCACCGGATCAACATCATCGATACGCCCGGGCACGTGGACTTCACGGTCGAGGTCGAGCGCAGCCTGCGCGTTCTCGACGGCGCCGTCGCGGTCTTCGACTCCGTCGCCGGCGTCCAGCCGCAGTCCGAGACCGTCTGGCGCCAGGCCGACAAGTACAAGGTCCCGCGCATCGCGTTCATCAACAAGATGGACCGCACCGGCGCGGACTTCTTCAAGTCGGTCCAGTCGATGATCGACCGCCTCGGCGCGAACCCCATTCCGATCCAGTTGCCGATCGGCCAGGAGGACAAGCACATCGGCGTGATCGACCTGGTCGAGATGAAGGCGATCGTCTACAAGGACGATCTCGGCGAGGACTTCGAAGTCACCGAGATCCCGGCCGAGCTCCTCGAGCAGGCGCAGGCGTACCACCACCAGCTGATCGACGCCGTCTCGAACTTCGACGACGAAGTGCTCGAGGCGTACCTCACCGACGAGAACTCGGTCACGGCCGACCAGCTGAAGGTCGCGATTCGCGCCGCCACGCTGGCCGACGAGATCACCCCGGTCATCCTCGGCTCCGCGTTCAAGAACAAGGGCGTCCAGCCCCTGCTCGACGCGGTGATCGACTACCTGCCGAGCCCGCTCGACGTGCCGCCGATGGTGGGCCTCGATCCGAAGTCCGGTGCGGAGATCACGCGCGAGCCGTCCGTCGAGCAGCCGTTCTCGGCGCTCGCGTTCAAGGTGATGTCCGATCCGTTTGTCGGCAAGCTGACCTACTTCCGCGTCTACTCGGGGAAGATCAAGGCGGGCGACCGCGTGCTCAACACGACCACCGGCAAGACCGAGCGGATCGGCCGCATCCTCCAGATGCATGCGAACCATCGCGAGGAGCGCGAGGAGATCGGCGCGGGCGACATCGCCGCCGGCGTCGGCCTCAAGGCGACGACCACGGGCGACACGCTGTCGATCGAGAGCTCGCCGATCGTGCTCGAGTCGATGACGTTCCCGGAGCCCGTGATCGCTGTGGCCGTCGAGCCGAAGTCGAAGGCCGACCAGGACAAGCTCGGCAACGGCCTCGCACGGCTCGCCGAGGAAGACCCGACGTTCCGCGTAGAGTCCGACGAGGAGACCGGCCAGACCCTGATCTCGGGGATGGGCGAGCTGCACCTCGAGATCATCGTCGACCGTCTCAAGCGCGAGTTCAACGTCGACGCGAACGTCGGCCGCCCGCAGGTCGCCTACCGCGAGACGATCTCCAAGCCGGCCGAGAAGATCCAGGGCAAGTTCGTCCGCCAGACGGGTGGCTCGGGCCAGTACGGCGACGCCGTGATCAACCTGCTGCCGCAGGAGCCGGGCGCGGGCTACGAGTTCGTCGACAAGATCGTCGGCGGCAAGATTCCCAAGGAATACATCAAGCCGATCGACGAAGGCATCCGCGAGGCGATGGGGAGCGGCGTGCTCGCCGGCTACCCGGTCGTGGACGTCAAGGTCGAGCTGATCGACGGCAGCTACCACGACGTCGACTCGAGCGAGCGCGCGTTCAAGATTGCCGGCTCGATGGCATTCAAGGAAGCGATGAAGCGCGCGAAGCCGAAGCTGCTCGAGCCGATGATGGCCGTCGAGGTCACGACGCCCGAGGACTACGTCGGCGACGTGATGGGGAACCTGGCGTCCCGCCGCGGCCGTGTTGGCAATATGGCGCCGGTCGGCAACGCGCAGGTGATCCAGGCAAGCGTTCCGCTGAGCGAGATGTTCGGTTATGCAACAGACCTGCGGTCGATGTCACAGGGCCGCGCAGACTTTTCCATGCAGTTCGACCGGTACGACGAAGTGCCGGCATCGATCGCCGCCGAGATCACCGATCAGGACGGCACCTCCAAAACTGCCGGATCCAAGTAAAGGAAGGACGGGAATGGCCAAGCAGAAGTTCGAACGCACCAAGCCGCACCTCAACGTCGGCACTATCGGGCACATCGACCACGGGAAGACGACGCTGACCGCCGCCATCTCGAGCGTGCTCGCGAAGAAGGGCGGGGGCGGACAGGTGAAGAGCTTCGCCGAGATCGACAACGCTCCCGAAGAGCGCCAGCGCGGCATCACGATCAACACGTCGCACGTGGAGTACGAGACGGGAGCCCGTCACTACGCGCACGTCGACTGCCCGGGGCACGCGGACTACATCAAGAACATGATCACGGGCGCCGCGCAGATGGACGGCGCGATCCTGGTGGTCTCCGCAGCCGACGGCCCGATGCCGCAGACGCGCGAGCACATCCTCCTGGCCCGCCAGGTCGAGGTGCCCTACATCGTCGTCGCGCTCAACAAGGCCGACATGGTCGACGACGAGGAGCTCCTCGAGCTCGTCGAGCTCGAAGTTCGCGAGCTGTTGTCGAAGTACGAGTATCCCGGCGACGACATCCCGATCGTCCGCTGCTCGGCGCTCAAGGCGCTCGAGGGCGACGAGGCCTGGGAGGCGAAGATCGTCGAGCTGATGGACGCCGTCGACTCCTACATCCCGGAGCCGGTGCGCGACGCCGACAAGCCATTCCTGATGCCGATCGAGGACGTGTTCACGATCACGGGCCGCGGCACCGTCGTGACCGGCCGCGTCGAGCAGGGCAAGATCGAAGTCGGCAACGAGATCGAGATCGTCGGCATCCACGAGAAGGTGGAGAAGACGGTCGTCACCGGTCTCGAGATGTTCCAGAAGTCGCTCGACTTCGCGCACGCCGGCGACAACGCAGGCGCGCTCCTCCGCGGTATCAAGCGCGAGGACGTCGAGCGCGGCCAGGTGCTCGCAAAACCGGGCTCGATCACGCCGCACACGCACTTCAAGGCAGAGGTCTACGTGCTGTCGAAGGACGAAGGCGGCCGTCACACGCCGTTCTTCAACAACTATCGCCCGCAGTTCTACTTCCGTACGACGGACGTGACCGGCGCGGTGAAGCTTCCGGAAGGCCAGGAGATGGTCATGCCGGGCGACAACACGAACATGGAGATCGAGCTGATCCAGCCGATCGCCATGGACTCGGGTCTCCGCTTCGCGATCCGCGAAGGCGGCCGCACCGTGGGCGCGGGCGTCGTGACCGAGATCGTCAAGTAGGTAACCGTCATGGCACAGGGAAAAATCCGCATCCGCCTGAAGGGCTACGACCACCAGCAGCTGGATCGGTCGGCCCAGCAGATCGTCGACACCGCGCAGCGCAGCGGTGCGACGATCACTGGGCCGGTCCCTCTGCCGACGGAGAAGAACGTGTACTGCGTGATCCGCAGCCCGTTCAAGGACAAGGACTCACGCGAGCACTTCGAGGTGCGCACGCACAAGCGCCTCATCGACATCCTCAGCCCGACGCCGAAGACGATCGACCAGTTGATGCGACTCGATCTCCCGGCGGGCGTCGACATCGAGATCAAGCTATGAGAAACGCTGCGCGTTTCCCTAGTGGAGCTGGTGAGACTCGCGCCCCTTGCACGGCGCTGTCTCTCGCTAACTCAGCTAGCCGAATTTGCGGCCATGAGGTGACGTACTGATGGCCAAGGGCATTCTGGGCCGCAAATTGGGCATGACGCAGGTGTTCGACCCGGAGACAGGGGGAGTCACCCCTGTCACGGTGATCGAGGCCGGTCCGTGCCCGGTCGTGCAGGTGAAGTTCGCGGACGCGGACGGCTACGACGCCGTGCAGCTCGCGTTCGACGCCGTCGCCGACCGCAAGCTCTCGCGCCCTGAGCGCGGTCACCTGACGAAGTTCGGCGTCGGCTCGCACCGCCGGCTGGTCGAGTTCCGCGGTGGCATCGACGGCGCGGTCGAGGGCGAGGCCGTCACTGTCGCGATCTTCGAGCCTGGCGACAAGGTCAAGGTCGCGGGCATCGGCATCGGCAAGGGCTTCCAGGGCACGATCAAGCGCCACAACTTCAGCTCCGGCCCGCGCTCGCACGGCTCGCACAACATCCGCAAGCCGGGCTCGATCGGCGCGTCGGCGACTCCGTCGCGCGTTCGCAAGGGCATCAAGATGGCCGGCCGCATGGGCGGCAAGCGCGTCACCCAGCTCGGGCTGACCGTGCACGACGTCGATGCCGAGCGCAACCTGCTGCTCGTCAAGGGCGCCGTCCCCGGCCCGAAGAACGGCATTGTGGAGGTCAGAGGCTAATGGCCACTAAGGCTCCGCTTTTGGACAACACCGGTAAGAAGTCCAAGGACGTCTCGTTGGACGAGGCCGTGTTCGCGGTCGAGATCAAGCCGCACCTCGTGCACGAGGCCGTGCGCTCCGAGCTGAACGCGCAGCGCGCAGGCACTGTCGCGACGAAGAGCCGCGGGCTCGTCTCCGGCGGTCGCGCGAAGCCGTGGCGCCAGAAGGGCACCGGCCGCGCACGCCAGGGCACGATCCGCGCCCCGCAGTTCAAGGGCGGCGGTCACACCTTCGCGAAGACACCGCGCACGTTCATTCAGAAGGTGAACCGCAAGGCGCACAAGGCCGCGCTCCGCTCGGCGCTCGCGTCGCATGCGCAGGAAGGAACGCTCGCCGTGATCGACGCGTCGCAGTTCGACGCACCGTCGACGAAGAAGGCGCGCGCGATCGTCGATGCGTGGGGCCAGCAGACCCCGACCGTGCTCGTCTGCCTGCAGGAAGAGCAGAATCTCTCGAAGAGCTTCCGCAACCTCGAGCGCGTGGCCGTGATCGGCCCGAGCGAGGTCGAGGTCGGCGCCGTGGTCTGGGCGCGCTCGCTCCTCGTGAGCGAAGCCGCGCTGCCGCTCGTCCAAGGGAAGGCTGTTTAGCTATGCACGCGGGTCAAGTCATCCTCGCGCCGATCGTCAGCGAGAAGTCGTACGCGGCTTCCGTGCGCGGCAGCTACACCTTCCGCGTTCACTCGAGCGCGCACAAGACGCAGATCCGCCAGGCCGTCGAGGAGCTCTTCGAGGTCAAGGTCGAGCGCGTCAACGTGATCAAGGTTCAGGCCAAGCCGAAGCGCCGCGGCGCCATCAAGGGTACCCGCCAGGGCTGGAAGAAGGCCGTCGTGCAGCTGCGCGCCGGCGACAAGATCGAGATCTTCGAAGGAGCACAGCTGTAATGCCAGTTCGTAGGTTCAAGCCGACGTCGCCGGGCCGCCGCCACATGTCGGTCTCCGACTTCGCGGAGATCACCAAGTCGAAGCCCGAGAAGGCGCTGACCGAGAAGCTGACGAAGAAGGGCGGCCGCAACAACATGGGCCGCATCACCACCCGCCATCAGGGTGGCGGTCACAAGCGCCGCTACCGGCTCATCGACTTCAAGCGCACGAAGGACGGCGTGCCGGCGAAGGTCGCCGCGATCGAGTACGACCCGAACCGCTCTGCGCGCATCGCGCTGCTGCACTACGCGGACGGGTTCAAGGCCTACATCCTGGCTCCGGCCGGTGTGCGCGTCGGCGCGTTCGTGCAGTCCGGCGTCGACGCCGACATCAAGCCGGGCAACGCTCTGCCGCTCGAGAACATCCCGACCGGCACGCTCGTCCACAACGTCGAGCTCAAGCCGGGCAAGGGCGGCCAGATGGCGCGCTCCGCAGGTTCCGGCGTCCAGCTCGTCGCCAAGGACCAGGGCTACGCAACGCTGCGTCTCCCTTCGGGCGAGATGCGCCGCGTGCTCCTGACCTGCCGTGCGACGGTCGGCCAGGTCGGCAACGTCGAGCACAGCAACATCACGATCGGCAAGGCGGGTCGCAATCGCTGGCTTGGTAAGCGGCCAGGGGTACGCGGCTCGGCGATGAACCCGGTCGACCACCCGCACGGCGGTGGTGAGGGCAAGTCGAAGGGCGGCCGTCACCCGGTCACCCCGTGGGGCGTGCCGACGCTCGGCAAGCGCACCCGCTCGAAGCACAAGGAATCCGACAAGCTGATCGTGCGCGGCCGTCGCCGCGGGAAGGACAAGCGTTGAGTAGATCTTCCAAGAAGGGGCCTTTCGTCGAGGAGCGGCTGCTCGCGCGCATCCAGAAGATGAACGACTCGGGCTCCAAGAACATGATTCGCACGTGGTCGCGCACGTCCACGGTCTTCCCCGACATGGTTGGGCACACGATCGCGGTCCACGACGGCCGCAAGCACGTGCCGGTCTTCATCTCGGAGCAGATGGTCGGGCACAAGCTCGGCGAGTTCGCGCCGACGCGTCACTTCCGCGGTCACGCCGGCGACCAGAAGACGCAGGTGAAGAAGCGCTGATGGCTGCGGTGCAGGAGAAGCCGCAGACCGTGCAGGCGGTTGCGAAGTTCGTCCGTATCTCGCCGCGCAAGGCGCGCCTGGTCACGGACAACATCCGTGGGCGCAGCGTGCCCGAGGCGCGCACGATCCTCGCGTTCACCGATCGCGCGGCCGCGGTCGAGATCGAGAAGGTCTTGTCGTCCGCCGTTGCGAACGCCGAGTCGAACCCCAAGCTGCACTGGCGCGGCGACGACCTGGTGATCGACGAGGTGTTCGTCGACGAGGGCCCGACGCTGAAGCGCTGGCGCGCGCGCGCGCGTGGCCGGGCCTCCGCGATCAAGAAGCGCACGTGTCACATCACGATTCATGTCGCGCAGAACGCAAAGGCTGAAGCGCCTCCGGCCGAGAAGCCGAAGCGTGCTGCGCGTACCAACCCCGTGCGCCGCAAGAAGACCGAGGAGACGGAGAGCTAAATGGGCCAGAAAATTCATCCGGGCGGTCTGCGCGTCGGCGTCATCCACGACTGGAAGTCGAACTGGATGGTCGGCAAGAAGGAGTTCGCGGGCGCCCTCATCGAGGACATCAAGATCCGCGAGCACATCCTGAAGAAGCTCTCGCACGCGGGGCTGTCGGACATCCTGATCCGCAAGGACAAGCAGCGGATCACGATCGACATCTACACCGCGCGCCCGGGCATCGTCATCGGCAAGTCCGGTGTCGAGGTCGACGCGCTGCGCAAAGAGGTGCACGCGATGACACAGAAGAACGTGCACATCAACATCAACGAGATCAAGCGCCCCGAGCTCGACGCGAAGCTCGTTGCTCAATCGATTGCAGAGCAGCTGCAGAACCGCGTGTCGTTCCGCCGCGCGATGAAGCGCTCGCTCGCATCGGCGATTCGCTCCGGCGCCGCCGGTGTGAAGGTGCAGTGCTCGGGCCGCCTCGGCGGCTCGGAGATGAGCCGCTCGGAGCAGTACTCCGAGGGTCGCGTCCCGCTGCACACGATTCGCGCCGACATCGACTACGGGTTCGTCGAGGCGAAGACTCCGACCGGCCGGATCGGCGTCAAGGTCTGGATCAACAAGGGCGAGATCATGCCGCAGGGCTACTCGGGCATGGCCGAGAAGAAGGAAACCCGGCTCGGGGACCAGGACACGGCGCGCCGCCGCGGCGGCGTCACCGAGGGCCTCGGCGCCTCGCGCGAGTCGGGCCGCAACCGCAACCAGGATCGCGAGGGCCTCGGCCCCGTGCGCCGCGGCCGTCCCGGCCAGCGGGGCGGGCAGGCGCGTCCCGGCGGCGGCGGTGCAGGCAACCGTCCCGGCGCTCCGCGCACCCGCGGTGGTAGCGGCGGACGCCAGCGCCCCGCAACCGATCAGCAGGTCGAGAAACCCCGCACCGACGACGCAGGTGTGTCGGCGGAGGGTCGCGAGCAGCCGGTGATCGAGCCGACGGTCGAGACGACCCCGGCGCCGGTCGCCGACGCGCCGGACTCGACCACGACGAAGAAGCAGGTCGAGGATCCGACCAAGCTCGAGGACAGCGGCAAGCCGAAAGCGGCGCGCAAGAAGAAGGCCGATAGCTGATGCTGCTGCCCAAGAAAACGAAGTTCCGCAAGATGCACCGCGGCAGGCGCCGTGGGCTTTCACGCGGCCAGACGACCGTGCACTTCGGCGACTACGGGATCAAGGCCCTGGAGGCCGGTTGGATCACCAACCGCCAGATCGAGGCCGCCCGGATCGCGATGACGCGCAAGATCAAGCGCGGCGGCAAGGTCTGGATCAACGTCTTCCCGGACAAGCCGTTCACGAAGAAACCGGCCGAGACGCGCATGGGCAAGGGCAAGGGCTCACCCGAAGGCTGGGTCGCCGTGATCAAGCCCGGCCGTGTCATGTTCGAGCTGTCCGGTGTCCCGGAGCCGCTGGCCAAGGAGGCCCTGCGCCTGGCCGCCCAGAAGCTGCCGATCAAGTCGAAGTTCGTGAAGCGCGAGGGTGGTGATCTCTTTGCGGGCTAGAGACCTGCGCGACCTGAACGACGACGAGCTGCAGCACCGGCTCGCCGACACCAGGCAGGAGCTCTTCAACCTGCGGTTCCAGGCTGCGACCGGTGCGCTCGAGAACACGACGCGCCTGAAGCTTGCGAAGCGCGAGATCGCACGGATCTTGACCGTGCAGCACGACCGAGGCGGCAGGGCAACGACTTCACCGACCAAGCAGAAAGTGCAGAGCTAGCGATGGCTGACAAGAAGAAGAAGGACACAACCGAGGAGACGGTGGAGGAGACTCCGGCCGCCGAGGTCGAGGAGACGCCCGCGGAGGTGGAGGAGACGCCCGCGGAGGTGTCTGACACCGCGGTTGTGTCCGACACCAGTTCGGAGCCGGAGCCGGAGCCGGAGGCGGCAGCGGTCGAGGAGACTCCTGTGGCCGAGGACGCTCCCGAGGCCGAAGAGGTGTCAGACCCCGAGGCGGCAGCCACGGAGGCTTCCGAGCCGGAAGCGGTGTCAGACACCGAGGCGGCAGCCACCGACGCTCCCGAGGCGGAAACGGTCTCAGACACCGCGCCTGCCAAGCAGGAGCGCTCGCAGAAGCACGTCCCGCGCTCTGCCCGCCGCACGCGCACCAAGCTCGTGCGCGAGAAGCCTGCGACCCGCAAGGCGATCACGCGTGTCCCGAAGCCGGAGTCCGAGCTCGGCCGGCGCCAGGAACGCCGCGGCGTCGTCGTCTCCGACAAGGGCGACAAGACGATCGTCGTCAAGCTCGACGTGATCAAGAGCCACCCGAAGTACAAGAAGGTCATCCGCCGGACGGCGAAGTTCCATGCACATGACGAGGCCAACACGGCCGGCGTCGGTGACACCGTGCGCATCGTCGAGACGCGGCCGCTCAGCAAGACGAAGCGCTGGCGCCTCGCCGAGATCGTGGAGAAGGCACAGTGATCCAGCAGGAGACGCGTCTCAAGGTGGCTGACAACACGGGTGCTCGTGAGCTACTCTGCATCCGCGTTGCGGGCGGCTCGAGGCGCCGCTACGCACGTGTCGGCGACATCATCACTGCGACCGTCAAGGCCGCTGCCCCGCAGGGCACGGTCAAGAAGGGCGAAGTGGTGAAGGCCGTCGTCGTGCGGACGAAGAAGCCCTACGGCCGTGACGACGGAACACTGATCTCGTTCGACGAGAACGCGGCGGTGATCATCGATGCAGCCCGCAATCCCCGCGGGACGCGCATCTTCGGGCCCGTTGCCCGCGAGCTGCGCGAGAAGAACTTCATGAAGATCGTGAGCTTGGCTCCAGAGGTGCTCTAAGACATGGCGACAGCAATGAAAATCAAGAAGGGCGACACCGTCCACATGCTCTCCGGCAAAGACCGTGGAAAGCAGGGACGGGTGATCGAGGCACGCCCGCGCGACGGGAAGGTCATCGTCGAGAACCTCAACATGATGAAGAAGCACCAGAAGCCGCGCCCGATCCGCGACGCCAACCGCATGGGCGGGACGCAGATCGCGCCGGGCGGGATCATCGACCGCCCGATGGCGGTGTCGGCGTCAAACGTGATGCTCGTCTGCCCGACGTGCAAGCTGCCGACCCGCGTCGGCTACGTGATCAAGGACGTGAAGGGCGAGCAGGTCAAGATCCGCGTCTGCAAGCGCGAAGGCTGCGGCCAGGAGATCGACAAGTAATGGCGACTATCGAGACCTACGTTCCGCGCCTGAAAGAGCGGTACAACGACGAGCTGCGCGGCCAGCTGCAGGAGCAGCTCGAGCTGTCGTCGATCATGCAGGCGCCGACGGTCGACAAGATCACGCTCAACATGGGCGTCGGCGAGGGCAAGACCGATGCGAAGCAGATCGACCAGGCACTCGAGGAGCTGACGATCATCGCCGGCCAGCGGGCGCAGGTGCGCCGCGCTCGCAAGTCGATCGCGCAGTTCAAGATCCGCGAAGGGATGCCGATCGGCGTGAAGGTCACGCTGCGCGGCGACCGGATGTGGGAGTTCCTCGACCGCCTGATCTCGATCGCGCTGCCGCGCATCCGCGACTTCCGCGGGCTGAGCCCAGACTCGTTCGACGGCCGCGGCAACTACTCGCTGGGCATCCGCGAGCAGATCATCTTTCCCGAGATCGACTACGACAGCATCAATCAGATCCGCGGCCTCGATGTCGCGATTACGACGACCGCGAAGGACGACGATCAGTCTCGCGCGCTGCTCACAGCGCTGGGCATGCCGTTCGCGGCGACAGACGGAGGGAACAGGTAGTGGCGAAGAAGTCGCTTGTCGTTAAGGCTGCAAGGCCCGCGAAGTACAAGGTGCGCAACTACACGCGCTGCAATCGCTGCGGCCGTCCGCGTGCAGTCTTCAAGAAGTTCGGGCTCTGTCGTATCTGCCTGCGGGAGCTCGCCCACGAGGGCGTCATCCCCGGCATGACCAAGAGCTCCTGGTAGGAGGAACGATGCTCACCGATCCCGTCGCCGACATGCTCACGCGCATCCGCAACGCCAACAAGGCGCTGCACGATCGCGCGGAGATGCCGAACTCGAAGTTGAAGGTCGAGATTGCCCGCATCCTCAAGGAGGAGGGCTACATCCGTGACTACCACGTCTCGGACGCGGGCACCCATCCGACCCTCGTGGTCGAGCTTAAGTACGGTAGGGGCCGCGAACGAGTCCTCTCTGGGCTCAAGCGCGTGTCAAAACCCGGTCGTCGGATTTACGCCGGCAAAGATCGCCGCCAGCGCGTTTTGGGCGGCATGGGGATTGCGATCATGTCCACGTCGCGCGGCGTCGTCACGAGCCGCACCGCCGAAGTCGAAGGCATCGGCGGCGAAGTCATCTGCTACGTCTGGTAATGGCCATTTTTGCTGACACAGAAATGGCTAGTTGAGCTGGAAGGATCCATTGTGAGTCGCATCGGGAAAAAGCCAATCGAAGTCCCTGCAGGCGTGCTCGTCTCGATCGACCCTGGCCGCGTCACGGTCTCCGGGCCGAAGGGCGAGCTGCGTCAGGACGTCCCGTCGCGCATGCAGATCGCGCAGGAGGAGGGGACGGTCACCGTCACGCGCCCGACCGAGCGCGGCGAGGATCGTGCCCTGCACGGCCTGACGCGCACGCTGATCGCGAACATGGTCGAGGGCGTCACGAACGGGTTCGAGAAGCGCCTCGAGATCCAGGGCGTCGGCTACCGCGCTGCGCTCTCGGGTACGGATCTGGAGCTGCAGGTCGGCTACTCGCACTCGGTGAAGATCAAGCCGCGCCAGGGCATCGAGTTCGAGGTGCCGGTCCCGACGCAGGTCGTCGTGCGCGGCATCGACAAGCAGATGGTCGGCCAGACGGCCGCAGAGATTCGCAAGGTTCGCCCGCCCGAGCCGTACAAGGGCAAGGGCATCCGCTACGAGGGCGAGTTCGTCCGCAGGAAGGTTGGTAAGCGCGCATGAGCAAGATCACGACGCGGGAAAGTCGCCTGCGCCGCCATCGCCGTGTGCGCGGCAAGATCCGCGGCACCGCAGAGCGTCCGCGCCTCTATGTCTTCCGCTCGAACCGCGGCATCTTCGCGCAGCTGGTCGACGACGACGCCGGCCGCACGCTCGCCGCTTCGTCGTGGAAGGAACTTCCCGCCTCGTTCAAGGGCGACAAGACCGAGCAGGCTGCCGAAGTCGGCAAGCGGCTCGCCGCTGCTGCGAAGAAGTCCGGCGTCGAACGCGTCGTCTTTGACCGTGGTGGTTACCTGTACCACGGCCGCGTCAAAGCGCTCGCCGAAAGCGCGCGCGAAGGAGGACTGAGCTTCTAATGGCCATTGACGTCAACGAGAGCAGAGAGCTCAAGGAGCGCGTGGTCGAGATCAACCGCGTCGCGAAGGTCGTCAAGGGTGGTCGCCGGTTCTCGTTCACGGCGCTCGTCGTCGTCGGCGACGAGGTCGATCGCGTCGGCGTCGGCTACGGCAAGGCGCGCGAAGTGCCGCTCGCGATCTCCAAGGCAGTCGACGACGCACGGAAGAATCTCTTCACGGTGCCGAAGCACGGTCAGACGATCACGCACGAGTCGCTCGGCCGGTTCGACGCGGCCCGCGTGCTGCTGCGCCCGGCCTCGCCCGGTACCGGCGTGATCGCCGGTGGCGGTGTGCGCGCCGTGCTTGAGCTCGGCGGCATCCGCGACGTGCTCGCGAAGTCGCTGGGCACGACGAACCCGATCAACATGCTGAAGGCAGCGGAGCAGGCGCTCCGCCAGCTGCGCCGCCCGGAGGAAGTCGCCAAGGCGCGCGGCAAGCAGATCCACGAGGTGCTCCCGTACAAGAAGCCTGCCGCAGACGAAGAGACGCCCGATGCCGAAGCTTAGGCTGACCCAGGTCAAGAGCCACATCGGCCAGTCGGAGCGCCACCGCGGCACGCTGCGGGCGCTCGGCCTCGGCCGGATCGGCAAGACCAATGAGATCGACGACTCCCCGGTGCTCGCAGGCATGCTTCGGAAGGTGCGTCATCTCGTGCAAGTCGAGGAGAAGAGCTAAATGGCCGGCGATCTGAATCTGTCCAACCTGCAGCCCGCGCAGCCGCGCAAGGACCGCAAGCGCGTCGGCCGCGGCATGGGCTCCGGCAAGGGCCGCTACTCCGGCCGCGGCATCAAGGGCCAGAAGTCGCGTTCGGGCTCGCACGCCATGCGCGCCGGCTTCGAGGGCGGCCAGATGCCGCTCTACATGCGCACCGCGAAGTTGCGCGGCAACACCTCTGCCGACGCAATGCCGGTCGGCCCGTTCCGGACCTTTACGCAGCCGGTCAACCTGCGCGACCTCGAGGCTCGCTTCGAGGTCGGCGAGGACGTCACCCCGGAGTCGCTCAAGGCGAAGGGCCTGATCCGCTCGATTCGCAAGGACGTGAAGCTGCTCGCGAACGGCGACCTGACGAAGAAGCTCTCGATCACCGTGCACGGCGCGTCGGCGACCGCGCGCGCGAAGGTCGAGGCCGCCGGCGGCACGCTGACGCTCCTCAAGGAGCCGAAGGTGCGCAAGCCGAAGAACATGAAGCGCCGCCCCGAGGGCCGCGTTTCCGCGAAGGACGGCGACACGCCCGAGGCAACCGCCGACCCCACCGAGACCACCGAGGCGACCGAGCAGACAGAAGAAGGCGGGGAGTAGCCCATGTTCTCCTGGCTCGCCAACGCCTGGCGGGTCCCGGAGCTACGGCGCCGGCTCCTGTTCACCGCAGCTGTCCTGGCTGCGTACCGCCTCGGCTCGTGGATGCCGGCGCCGGGTGTCGACTCCGCGCAGATCCAGAACTTCTTCAACGGCCGCGGCGGCTCGCTGCTCGGCCTGCTGAATCTCTTCTCCGGTTCCGCACTGTCGCGTTTCTCGATCTTCGCGCTCGGGATCATGCCGTACGTCACCGCGTCGATCATCCTCCAGCTCATGACGGTCGTCGTTCCGACGCTCGAGCAGCTGCAGAAGGAAGGTGAGTCCGGCTACGCCAAGATCAACCAGTACACGCGCTACCTGACCGTCGTCCTCGCGGCGGCGCAGGCTGCGGGGTACGCCTACCTCTTCCACCAGGAGGGCGCGCTGTCGGCGAACCCGGGACGTCTCGTGCTGATCGTCGTGACGCTGACCGCGGGCACGACCCTCCTGATGTACATGGGCGAGCTGATCACGAAGCGCGGCATCGGCAACGGGATCTCGCTGCTGATCTTCGCCTCGATCCTCACCTCTGCGCCGCAGGGCATCAACGCGTGGCTGAACGGCGGGCCGCTCGAGAAGCTCTTCTTCCCGCTCGTCGCGATCGGCGTGGTCGTCGCCGTCGTGTTCGTGCAGGAGGGCCAGCGCCGCATCCCGATCCAGTACGCGAAGCGCATGGTCGGGCGCCGCCAAACGGCAGGCGGCTCGACCTACATGCCGCTGCGCGTGAACATGGCGGGCGTCATCCCGGTCATCTTCGCGGCCGCGCTGCTCGCGCTCCCGCAGACGATCGGCTCGTTCGCGCCGGGCACACAGACGTTCATCAACCAGTACTTCTCGCCGTCGTCGTGGGCCTACCTCGGCGTCGAAGCGGCGTTGATCATCATCTTCACGTACTTCTACACGGCGGTTCAGTTCAACCCGGTCGACCAGGCCGACAACCTGCGCAAGAACGGCGGCTACATCCCCGGCATCCGCCCGGGCCCGCCGACCGCGCAGTACCTCGACCGAGTCCTGACGCGCCTGACGCTTCCCGGCTCGCTGTTCCTCGCGGTGATCGCCGTGCTCCCGTCGATTGCGATCAAGGAGTTCGGCTTCTCGCAGGCGACCGGCCGCGCGCTCGGCGGAACCTCCGTCCTGATCGTCGTCGGCGTCGCGCTCGACACGATGCGCCAGATGGAGTCGCAGATGATGATGCGCTCCTACGAAGGGTTCTTGCGCTGAACCTCCTGGTTCTCGGTCCGCAGGGAGCCGGGAAGGGGACGCAGGCAACGCGCATCTCCTCCGAATATGGGATCCCGCACGTCTCGACGGGCGACATGTTCCGGGCCGAGCAGGCGGCTGGCACCGACCTCGGCAAGCGGGTCGGCGCGATCATGGAGTCGGGCGAGCTCGTGCCCGACGAGCTGACGGTCGCGATGATCCAGGACCGCTTGAGCCGACCGGACGCGAGCGAGGGCTTCGTGCTGGACGGCTTCCCGCGCAATCTCGCGCAGGCCGAGGCACTCGACGAGATGCTCGGCAATATCGGCCGCGGGCTCGACGCGATTCTCTTCTTCGACGTTCCGGACGAGGTCGGCCTCGAGCGCGCCCTCAAGCGGGCCGAGCGCGAGAACCGCGCGGACGACACGCCCGATGTGATCGCGAAGCGTCTCGAGATCTACCACCGCGAGACCGAGCCGATCGTCGAGCACTACCGCACGACCGGCAAGCTCGTTCCGCTGCACGCGGATCGCACGGTCGAAGAGGTCTGGCGCGAGATCTCCGATGCGCTCGAGCAGGTGGCGCAGTTGAGGGAAACAGTGTGATCATTCGCAAGTCCCAGAGTGAGATCGAGACGATGGCCCGGGCCGGTGCGGTCGTTGCCGACACGCTCGCGCTCCTCGAGGAGCACATCCAGCCCGGCGTCACGACGGGCGAGCTCGACGAGGTCGCGGAGGAATTCATCCGCTCGCGCGGGGGCGTGGCGACCTTCAAGGGCTACAAGGGCTACCCGGCCGCGACCTGCCTCTCCCCGAACTCGATGGTCGTGCACGGGATCCCCGGCAAGGTGAAGCTCGCGAACGGCGACATCCTGTCGGTCGACGTCGGCGTGACCCTCGACGGGTTCGTGGCCGACTCCGCCTGGACGTTTCCGGTCGGGACGATCTCGGCGGAGACCCAGCGGCTCCTCGACGCCTGCAAGGCGGCCCTCGAGGCCGGGATCGGCGAGGCCCGAGTGGGAAACACGGTCGGCGACATCTCCCGGGCCGTCCAGACGGTCACCGAGGCGGCTGGGTTCAGCGTCATCCGGAGCCTCGTCGGGCACGGGGTCGGCCGCTCGATGCACGAGGACCCCCAGGTGCCGAACTTCGTCTCCTCCTACAAGGGGCCCGAGCTCCAAGAGGGCATGACGATCGCGATCGAGCCGATGATCACAGCGGGCGGGGCGGAGGTCTACATCCACGACGACGAGTGGTCGATTTCGACCTCCGACGGCTCTCTGGCGGCCCATTTCGAGCACACGGTCGCCGTCACCGCGGAGGGCCCCCGGATCCTGACGGGGAAAACGGGAGTTTTGGTACCATGACGGCCCGCGTCGCGAGGCTTATGCCAGCGCGCGGTCTTCTCACGCCATGAAAGTCAGACCTTCAGTCAAGCCCATGTGCGAGCGTTGCCGCGTGATCAAGCGGCACGGGCGCACCATGGTCATCTGCACTAACCCGCGCCACAAGCAGCGTCAGGGTTAGGGAAGCACGGGTAAAGGAGAACTTTGGCTCGTATCGCGGGAGTGAACCTGCCGAACCAGAAGCGGCTCGAGATCGGGCTGACGTACATCTTCGGTGTCGGCCAGCCGACCGCGCAGAAGATCTGTGCTGCCCTCGGCCTCTCTCCGGACACGAAGGTCCGTGACCTCACGGAGGACGAGGTCGCCAAGCTTCGCGACTACATCGACGAGCACTGTCAGGTCGAGGGAGATTTGCGCCGTGAGCGCACGCAGGCGATCAAGCGCCTGCAGGAGATCGGCGCGTACCGCGGCCTGCGCCACCGGCGCAATCTGCCGGCGCGCGGCCAGCGCACCAAGACCAACGCGCGCACGCGCAAGGGCCCGAAGAAGACCGTCGGGCGCGGAAAGAAGGCGAAGTAATGGCTCCTCCTCGCAGAGCTGCCGCCACGCGCGGTCGCACCCGCCGTCGCGTTCGCAAGAACATTGCGATCGGCCAGGCGCACATCAAGACGTCGTTCAACAACACGATCGTCGCCCTGACCGACAAGGAGGGCAACGTGATCGTCTGGGAGTCCGCCGGCTCCGCCGGGTTCAAGGGCTCCCGCAAGTCGACGCCGTTCGCCGCGCAGGTCACCGCCGACTCGGCCGCGCGCAAGGGCATGGAGCACGGCCTGCAGAAGGTCGAGGTGTTCGTCAAGGGCCCGGGCTCGGGCCGCGAGACGGCGATCCGCTCGCTGCAGGCAGCGGGTTTGGAGATTCTCGGAGTGAAGGACGTCTCGCCGCAGGCGCACAACGGCGTCCGCCAGAAGAAGCGGAGGCGCGTGTAGTGGCTCGCGATCGTTCCCCGAAGTGCAAGCAGTGCCGCCGTGAGGGCATGAAGCTCTTCCTGAAGGGCGAGCGCTGCCTGACCGAGAAGTGCGCGATCGAGCGCCGCTCCTATCCGCCGGGCGAGCACGGCCGCGGCCGCATCAAGCAGAGCGAGTACCTGCTGCAGCTGCGCGAGAAGCAGAAGGCCCGCCGGTACTACGGCCTCCTCGAGACGCAGTTCCGCACGTACTACGAGAAGGCGAACAAGCAGGGCGGCGTCACCGGTGACAACCTCCTGCGCATGCTCGAGACGCGGCTCGACAACGTCGTCTATCGCCTCGGCTTCGCGGCTTCGCGCGCCCAGGCGCGCCAGCTCGTCCGCCACGGGCACTTCTCGGTGAACGGCCGCCGCGTGAACATCCCGAGCTACCAGGTCAAGCCCGACGACGTCGTCTCGCTGAAGACCGGCTCGGGTGCGGAGCAGATCGTCCGCGATGCGACCGACCTCACCGCCGCCGTCGCGCCGTGGCTGCAGGCAGACCACGACGGGCTCAGCGGCACCGTCTTGAAGTGGCCGGAGCGTGCCGAGATCGACACCCCGGTTTCCGAACAGCTCATCGTCGAGCTGTATTCCAAGTAATTACTCGAAGTACGTCTCGTTCTAGAAAGGACCATAGTGGCTGTACGCGCGACTGATTTCCAGATCCCGAAGATCACGCACGAGGAAGTGAACGAGAACCGCGGCGTTTTCGTGATCGAGCCCCTCGATCGCGGCTTCGGCTACACGTTCGGCAACTCGCTGCGCCGGGTGCTGCTCTCCTCGCTGGAGGGCGCCGCGGTCACCTCGGTGAAGATCGAGGGCGTCGCGCACGAGTTCACGACCCTCCCGGGCGTCCGTGAGGACGTCACGGACATCATCCTGAACCTGAAGCAGCTCGTCTGCATCCTCCACGGCGAATCGCCGGAGGTGGAGGTGCGGCTGACGAAGCGCGGTGAGGGCATCGTCACGGCAGCCGACATCGAGGCTCCCGCCGATCTCGAGATCCTCAACCCGGAGCTCGAAGTCGCGAACCTCTCGTCGAAGGGCCGCCTCGAAATCACGCTCACGATCGGGCGCGGGCGCGGGTACGTCCCCGCCGAGGGCAACCGCGGCCAGGCGCACACGATCGGTGTCATCCCGGTCGACTCGATGTTCTCGCCGATCAACCGCGTCGCCTACGACGTGGAGGCCGCACGTGTCGGTCAGCGCACCGACTACGACAAGCTGATCCTCGACGTCACGACCAACGGGTCGATCGATCCGAAGGACGCGATCGCCGAAGGTGCAGAGATCCTGATCCGCCAGCTGGCGATCTTCACCGACCTCGAGAAGATCGAGGGCTTCGGCGAGTCTGCCGCTCAGGCCTCGGACGGCGCCGGCGAGCCGGCGGGCGTCTCGCTCGCAGGCGGCATGGAGAACTTCCCGATCGAGGAGCTCGAGCTCGGCGTTCGCTCGTACAACTGCCTCAAGCGCGTCGGCATCGAGACGATCGGCGACCTCGTGACCAAGTCGGAGAACGAGCTGGCCGCGATCCCGAACTTCGGCAAGAAGTCGATCGAAGAGGTCAAGGAGACCCTGGCGCAGCACGGTCTCGGACTCCGCGGCTCCAACGGGGCGGAAGGCTAGTCCCAGTGCGGCACGCTCGCGCAGGAAAGAAGCTGGGCCGCGATTCGGCGCACCGCAAGGCTCTCTACTCGAACCTTGCGGGTGCGCTGATCGAGCACGGGCGGATCAAGACGACCGTAACGAAGGCGAAGGCGATGAAGCCGCACGTCGAGCAGATGATCACGCTCGGCCGCCGCGGCGATCTGCACGCCCGCCGCCAGGCGACGGCGTTCCTGCGCTCGCGCGACGTGGTGCACAAGCTGTTCACCGACGTGGCGCCGCTCTTCAAGGACCGGCCAGGCGGGTACACGCGGATCATCAAAATCGGCACGCGTCCCGGTGACTCGGCGGAGATGGCGTACATCGAGCTCGTCGACGACGAATACGTCGCGACGCAGCGCGAGGAGCGCACTCCGGAGCCTGTGGAAGCAGCAGAGCCGGTTGTGGTTCCGGACGTTCCGGTCGAGGCTGCTGAGGAGCTGCCCGAGACCGAGCAGGAGCTCGTCGAGGATCCGGAGGCGGCCGAGGACGTGCTCGCCGCCGCCGAGGAGCCTCCGGTCGAGGAGCCCGCCGCGGAGGCAGACGCGACCGCCGCGGAAGCCGAGGGCGACGAGCCCGCGGCTTCCGACGAGAAGTCCTAGCGCTCGTTCGCGGGACTAGCCCGCGGAGCCCGATGACCTCGCGGGATTAGCCCGCGGAGCCGATGACCGAGCCGACGATCGCGATGATCGCGCCGCCGACCGAGATCGCGAGGAGCGACTTGAGGAAGCCGGTCTGGAAGAACTTCCAGCGGATCACCGCGAGAGCGATCAGCTCGAAGGCAACGACGATTCCGGCGACGACTACTGCCGCGTGGTAGTTCGTGATCAGGAACGGCAGGGTGTGCAGGATGCCGCCGAGGAATGTTCCGATTCCGGTGATCGCGCCGCGAGTCTGGGGACTGCCGCGGCCGGTCAGCTCACCGGTGTCCGACAGGCCCTCCGAGAACGCCATCGAGATCGCGGCGCCGATCGAGGTCGCGAGGCCCGCGATGAACGCCGTGTGGGGCTTGTGCGTGTAGAACACGATCCCGAAGATCGGCGCGAGCGTCGACAGCGAGCCGTCGATCAGCCCCACCATCGCGGGCTGCACGCGTTGCAGCAGAAAATGATGCTCGTCGGCCACGGGTAGAGTATAGCTAACAGATGCCAAGTGAATAGAGCATCAGGCAGACCTTACAAGGAATGCAAGGAGTCCCTGACCTGCGCCTGAAGCTAACGATCGAGTACGACGGCACCGGCTTCCGCGGGTGGGCGCGCCAACCCGGCGCGCGCACGGTGGAAGGCGAGCTGCGGCGCGCGCTCAGCGAGCTGTACAGCGCCGGGGAGCTGGTCGTCGCGGGCCGCACGGACACCGGCGTGCATGCGCTCGCCAACGTCGTGTCCGTCGACGTCGAGGGAGGCCCGCCCCCCGAGCGCGCGGTCGCCGCGATCAACACGCTGCTGCCGCCTGACGTGGCTGTCAGCCGCGTCGAGCCGGCGCGGCACGACTTTCACGCGCGCTACGACGCGCGCTCGCGCTCCTACCGCTATCGCGTCTGGCGCCGCCGCGAGCGCTCGGCGCTCGAGGCGCGGCGGTCGCTCTGGTATCCGCGGCCGGTCGACCTTGCGGCGCTGAACGAGAATGCCGCGTCGCTCCCGGGGGAGCACGACTTCAGTGCCTTCACCCCCGCAGAGACGCAGCACAGGCTCTTCACCCGGACGATCGAGGCGGCACGGTGGCTCGAGCTCGACGAGAGCGTCGTCGCGTTCGAGATCACCGCCGACTCGTTCCTCCGCCACATGGTCCGCACCCTCGTCGGGTCGATGCTGCAGGGTCGCGAGCTTGCCCCGCTGCTGGCCGGCCGCCCCCGCAGCGAAGCGGGCGCCACCGCCCCACCGCACGGCCTGTACCTCACGGCCGTGACCTACTGAGGCCAGTCTTCCGCGGGCCTGTCTCGTCGCCAAACGACGCGACGAGGGTGTGACTTTTCGTCCACAGAATTGATGCTTGATCGGGGCCCGTTCTGGGGAGAGAATCAGCGAGTGCACACGTGCCGCCACTGTGGGAACGGCGTCGAGGACAGGTTCCGCTTCTGCCCCTGGTGTGCCGTGCCCCAGCGCAGCAAGCTCGTCGAGTTCTTCGCGCCGCATCCCGACGTGCCGACCGATGCCGGCAGGGCCTTGCGGGTCTCCCGCTATTTCGCGAGCGACGAGCGGCCCCCGCAGCTTCGCTTCAGCATCTGGTCGGGCGACTCGGCCGATGCCGCGGTCTCGCTCACCGAGGACGAGGCCGCGCGCCTGGCCGAGTTCGTCGCCCCGACGACCCGCCGGCCGTTCTTCGACCAGCTCCGCGACTCGCTCCGCCTCTAACGATCCTCGTGGGCGTGCTGGGCCTCGTCCCCGACACGAGAGCCGTCCCCAGAGCTTCACCGCGTGGGCACCTCACTGGGACTCCGACTTAGCGGCGCCTAGCCGATGTGCTGTCTATAGTTGCACCGTGGTCGATAGCGATCCATTACAGCCTGTTTCTAGTGCGTGCGAGATTTGCGCTCAGATAGCCGGCGATCCGCGCCATGATGCTCTTCACGCCCTGCTGGGCGGCGAGTATCGCCGTCGGGTGATTCTCGAGACCGAGGCGTTTGCGGTGTTGCCGAGCCTTGGCCCATTGGTCGAGGGTCATGTTCTTATATGTCCGAAGATCCATACGAGGCGTTTTGCCGACATGGACGCGATCCAACACGACTTCGACGCTTGTCGACGTCAGATTCAGGCATTGCTTGATCGACATTACGACGGAGTGCACGTTTTCTTCGAGCACGGTGCTGGAAGGGACAGCGAGGTCATCCCTTGTACCGTTGACCACGCGCACATCCATGTTGTTCCTCTGTCAGCGGTCGCGATGGGACGTTTTGTGTTGCCAGACCTCGGTTGGGTCGGGGCTGGCAATACGCTGGCCGAGCTGAACAGCGCAGTCGGCGCGAGCGAATATCTGGCGCTCTCTCTCCCTCGAGAGTCTCAGTGCCTCGTGGCCACGGGCCCACCAGGGACGTTTCCGTCTCAGTTGCTTCGGCGGGCGGTCGCGGCCGCTGTCGGGCGCCCGCATAGATGGAACTGGCGAGTGGACCCGGAGCCGCAGACCGTTGGGCGAGTCCACGAGACGCTTGCTGCGTAACTCCTGACGAGTGGCGCCGCCGCTTCGATACCGCGTTTCCTCGCGGCTCGGATTCGCGTCTACATCCGTGAGGGGGCGGCTTCGTGTGCAGGCAAAGGCAGCAGAGCGTGAGGTTGTTCAACTCTTCGAGACGGCGGTCATCGCGGCACCCGGCGGTCGTAGGGCGTGGGGGCAAGTTTTCGATTCCCCCGGGGGCCAATACGGAATCTTCGGAACGAGCGCCGGGGTTCAGGTGCTCGCTCCCAGTTACGGTGAGACTCACACCCTTGTCTCAAATGCGACCGCACTGCTCGACCTTCTTGACGATGCCGGGTCGGTGTTCCGCAAGAAGAAAGATCACCTCAACACGTACAAACTGATCGCGCGAGTCGAGGCGACGTCCCCAACCGCCGCCGTAGTACCTAGCATCGTGCCCGCAACCAGTGCTCTGGTTGCCGCCGCTCTTCCGGGCGGCGGGTGGGGGGACTACGCGGGCCAAACCGGTAATCCCGACCCCAACCCGACGGAAGTCGCGACTTCGCTCGCGCTGTACAGCCTCCGTCGCTTCACGAGCTTTCGCGGTTCGCCGCAGTGCACCGCGGCATTGGAGTGGTTGAGTGAACGAATTCTGAGTCGGCGGAGTTGGGAACCAACGGATCTTGAGGTTCCGACGCTGTTCGCTGTCGCTCTTCTGGCCATGCAGCCGTATACGGACGCAGAGGCGGGGAAAATCGTGAACGGGCTCAAGCCGGCAATCATCAAGTGTCGTCAATCAATCTCTCGCTGGTCCAGATATCGGCCACCCGAATTCGTTTGCGAGCAGTTCCGCCACGACTTCATCGAGGAGGGTCCATACAAGCGCGGGGGAGATTTCGTCGCTCTCATTCCGGATTGCGTCGCATCGCTCGCGCTTCTTGAAAGTCCCGAGCAGCTGACCTATCGCACCAGGACATACGTCCGGAAGGTTGTTTACCGGGTGAGTCGGGATATCGTTGGTAGCCGCTTTCGTCCCAGAAACGTTCGGAGACGTGCGGCGCTCGATCATCTATGGGCGCAGCGTGTGCTGAGGGCGTACTTAGCCTCGCCCAGGCATTCGCACCTGTTGCTCGCGCATGTACGCTCGTGGGGTTGGTTTCGGTTCATCGTTACCGAAGTTTTCCTACTTATTCTTTCGATTGCATGCTTCGCGCGAGTTTCGACGACACAAGGCTGGAAGAACTCCACTCTCTACGTCTTTGGAACGCTGTCGGCAGGAACTGTCATCGGATTGTTCGCAACTCGATTTAGTGGCACGCGTCCCGAATCTTGATCTCGCAACGCCGCTTAGCGAGGTCGGAGAGCGGCGCCTGATCGATGAAGTTCTTCGCCCTCGGTATGCCGCAAACAGTGACAATTTCGGTGACGACTGCGTGTCTGTCGGTGGTTTCGGTCGGGGCACAGAAGCCGTAGTCGCAACGATCGATCCATGTCCGCTGCCCGCCGCTCGTGCGCTGGGATTCACAGATCCCTACTACCACGGTTGGCTTGCGACAACGATCACGCTGAGTGATCTGGCCGCGGCGGGAGCCCGACCCGTCGCGTTGCTGTCATCCTTGATCCTGCCACTCGATCTAACCGTTGGAAAATTCATCAGACTGCTTGACGGTCTCGACGATTGCGCTCGACGCGATGGCACGTATTTCGTGGGTGGCAATCTCCGTGAGGGACGGACGGTGGAGATGACGACGGTAGGCCTCGGGTCAACGGATGGCGGCCATCCACTTTCGCGCCGCGGTTGTACCCCCGGCGATCGGCTCTTAGCCGTGGGCGCGTTGGGAGTCTTTTGGGCGGAGTTTCTGAAGTACAGACGTCACCGTGAGGGCAACCCCGATGCGGTGCTGCGGCCCGTCGCGCAGATTGGTGCGGGCCAAGTGTTACGAGCGAGCGGGATCGTTCGCTCCTGCATCGATAACTCGGACGGTTTGATCGCGTCTGCGAGAGCGCTTGCATCGCTGAATGACGTCGCGGTCGAGCTTGATCTGGATGAGGTCGAATGGGCGCCGATTGTTCGTGAAGTTGCAGATCAAGAAGACATCGACCCCCTCAGGCTTGGCCTCGGATGGGGGGATTGGTCGCTGGTCTGTTGTTGTGGAGCACGCGACTACTCAACTCTGAGGGCGTTGCTCGACGAGCGTGAAATCTGGTCAGCCCCTGTCGGCGTCGTGCGCACGGGCTCGGGGGTCACCCTCAAGCACCGCGACCAGGTGGCTTCGGTGACCAACGCGATTGATTCCGAGCGCCTTGTTTCGCAGTCGTTCTTCGTGCAGGGAATTGAGGCGTACGTGGACCGTTTGCTCAATCATCAGCTCTGGGTCTAGCGCTTAGATGACACCCGTCCTTGGCGGTTGGCCTGGCTACGATCGGCGCGTGCGTTATCCGGTTGTTCTCTTCGATCTCGACGGCACCGTGATCGACTCCGGCGCGATCATTCTCGCCTCGATGCGGCACACGGCCGAGACGGTGGTCGGCGGCGAGTGGACGGACCGCGAGCTGATGAAGGCTGTGGGCGGCCCTGGGCTCGAGGCGCAGATGGTCGGGCTCGACCCGGATCGCGTGGACGAGCTCGTGCGGGTCTACCGCGAGCACAACGAACCGTTGCACGACACGCTCGAGTGCTGCCTCGGCATGGAGGAGGTCCTGGCGACGCTGAAGGAGCGCGGCCACCGGCTCGGGATCGTGACCGCGAAGCGGCGGCGCACCGTCGACCTGGCGTTCGCGCGGCTGCCCATCGAGCACTTGTTCGAGACGGTGGTCGGCGGGGACGAGACGGAACACCACAAGCCGCACCCGGCCCCGCTGCTGCTCGGGCTCGAGCGCCTGGGCGCGTCGCCCGAGGACGCCGCCTATGTGGGCGACTCGCCGTTCGACATGCAGGCGGCTAGGGCCGCCGGCCTCCACGCGATCGGCGTCAGCTGGGGGCGCATCCACACGGCCGAGAAGCTGACGGATGCCGACGCGATCGTCGACAGCGCCGAGGAGCTGCTTGACCTCCTCTAGAACCGTCGAGCAGCGCGCCGAAGAGCTCCGGTCGAAGCTCAACCGGTGGCTGCACGAGTACCATGTGCTCGACGAGCCCAGCGTGGACGACGCGACCTACGACCGCTACTACGACGAGCTCGTCGAGCTCGAGCGAGAGCATCCCGGGCTCATCACCTCCGACTCGCCCACGCAGCGCGTCGGCGCTCCAGCGTCCGAGAAGTTCCAGAAGGTGCGCCACCTGACCCCGATGGGCTCGCTGGAGAAGGTGACGACGGACGAGTCGCTGATCAAGTGGGCCGAGGACGTACGCAAGCGCCTGGACACCGACGAGCCGGGCGCCTACGTGCTCGAGCCGAAGATCGACGGTCTGGCGATCAACCTCACCTATGAGCACGGTCTCTTCACGCGCGGCGCGACGCGCGGTGACGGGGAGATCGGCGAGGACGTGACCGTGAACCTGCGCACGATCCCGTCGATCCCGCTGCGCATGCTCGGAGCCGATGTCCCGGCGCTGGTCGAAGTGCGCGGCGAGGTCTACATGCCGCTGAGCGGCTTCCGCGACCTCAACGAACGCCTGGTCGCCGAGGACAAGAAGCCGACACCGAACCCGCGCAACGCCGCCGCCGGCTCGCTGCGGCAGAAGAACCCCGCGATCACTGCGGCGCGGCCGCTCTCGTTCTGGGCGTACGGCGTCGGCGCACACGAGGGTGTCGAGCTGCGCACGCACTGGGAGACGCTGCAGTGGCTGAAGGAGCACGGCTTCCCGATCAATCCGTTCGCGCAGCGGCTCGAGTCGATCGAAGAGGTCGCGAAGGCGTGTCGCGAGTGGGAGAGAAAGCGTGCGGAGCTCGACTACGAGATCGACGGCATCGTGATCAAGGTCGACGACTACGACCAGCAGCGCCG
The DNA here is from genome assembly GCA_045805985.1 of Gaiellaceae bacterium. Lineage (GTDB taxonomy): Bacteria > Actinomycetota > Thermoleophilia > Gaiellales > Gaiellaceae > PALSA-600. The sequence goes on from JBJMKA010000012.1 coordinate 154,239, forward strand.
CCTCGGCGCGCTGCACTCGCGGCCGCGCTGGGCGGTCGCCTTCAAGTGGGCGCCGATGACGGCGACCACGCGCTTGGACAAGATCATGATTCGCGTCGGCCGCACCGGTGCGCTCAACCCCTGGGCGATCATGGAGCCGGTCAACGTCGGCGGTGTCTCCGTCTCGCGCGCGACGCTGCACAACGAAGAGGACATCAACCGCAAGGACATCCGTGAAGGCGACGATGTGATCGTACAGCGGGCCGGCGACGTGATCCCGCAGATCGTCGGGCCGGCCGGGCCGCATCGCCGAGGAACAAAGCCGTTCAAGATGCCGACGCACTGCCCGCTTTGCGGCGCTGCGGTCGTGAAGCCGGAGGGCGAAGCGATGCACCGTTGCCCGAACCGCGCCTGCCCCTCGCGCGGGCTCGAGTCATTGATCAACTGGGTGCAGTCCGCCGCGGACATCGAGGGCGTGGGTGAGCAGGCGGTTCGGCGCTTCTGGGAGCTCGGGCTCGTGCGCTCGCTGCCCGACCTGTACCGGCTGACGAAGGAACAGTTGCTGGAGCTCGAGGGGTTCGGCGAGATCTCCGCCACGAACGCCGTCACGTCGATTGAAGCGTCGAAGCAGATCCCGTTCAAGCGCGTGCTGTTCGGGCTCAACATCCCCGATGTCGGCTGGGTGACGGCGGAGAACCTTGCGCGCCACTTCGGGGACGTCGACCGCCTCGCGAACGCCTCCCAGGAAGAGATCATGGAGTGCGAGGGCATCGGACCCGAGCGTGCCGAGGCGATCGCGGAATGGTTCGCGGACGACGACAACAGACGTCTCGTCGACGAGCTGCGCGCGCTCGGCTTGCGGTTCGAGTCCGACGAGGACGACAAGCCCGTCGAAGGGCCGCTCACGGGTTCCCAGTACGTGATCACCGGGACGCTCGAGTCGATGTCCCGCGAAGAGGCCCGCGAGGCGCTGGAGGCGCTCGGCGCGAAGGTCTCCGACAACGTCTCCAAGAAGACGACCGGCGTGTTCGTCGGCGAGAGCCCCGGCTCCAAGGTCGCGAAGGCGCAGAAGGCGGGCGTCCCGATCCTCGCCGAGGACGACCTGAAGCAGCTGTTAGAAGCTTGAGGCGAGCGCGGTCGCGAAGCGATCCTGCGCCTTCTCGGCGGGCAACCGGGCCACCGGCCAGCCGTTCTGCAGCACCGCGAACCCATAGCGGTCGCGCACGTAGCCGCTCAGGGCCGACGCGCGGTCGGTCGTGCCCGTCTTCGCACGCACGGTGCCCCGCGCAGGCGCTCGTCGCAGCCGCTTGTCGAGCGTGCCGCTGATCCCCGCGATCGGCAGCGATCCCCAGAACGAATTGCGGACGTCGATGTCGTCCCAGGCGGCGGTGAGCAGTGCCGCAAGCGTGCGGGCGGTCAGACGGTCGCCGAGCGACAGGCCGGAGCCGTCGAGGATGCGCACGCCGGCGAGTGGGACGCCGGCAGCGGTGAGATTGCGTCGTACGACGGCGGCACCGGCGGCGGTCGTCCCGGCGTCACCGGCCTCCGCACCGATCTCTTTCAGCAGCATCTCCGCGATGAAGTTGTCGCTCTCGCGGTCCATCTTCGCGACCACGACCGGCAGTGGAGCGGACTCGACCTGCGCAAGCGCGGAGGCGTCAGCCGGTGCGCGGCCGAGCCCGACGACCCCCGCCGCGACGCCATGCTTCCGGAGCAGGAGCTTGAGCTTGCCTGCGGCGGCAAGCGCAGGCTGCCGTGCGGTGTGACGGTCGTACCAGCCGCGGTCGACGATCAGCGCCGACAGTGGTGGGCACTCGCCGATGTAGTACGACGCCTTCCATCCCGGCCCGGTGCGCTGCGCGTCGAACCAGGATTCGTCGCCGTAGACGCGTCCGGTGATTCGCGTAATTCCGAGCTCGGCGATCTGCGTCGCCAGGCGTTCGACCTGCAGCGAGGTCAACGTCGGATCGCCGAACCCTTTCAGGAACACATCGCCGTTCCAGGCGCCGTTCTCCTGGTAGCCCCGACCGAGGACCTCGGTCCGGAATCGGTAGGTGGCACCGAGCTCGCTCAGCGCGGTGAACGAGACGGTCAGCTTTTCATTCGATGCCGGCGCGAGCGGGAGGTCGGGATGACGCGCGAAGACCAGTTGACCGGTCCGGAGATCGACGACGACTGCGCCGGATGCGTCGCTCGAGTTGCCCGGGACCGCGAGGGCGTTCGCGAGGCGTGTCGGCAGCGGCACGAGCGAGGCACCGCCGGCTGGCGCCAGCAACAAAGCGACGCAGACGGTGAGGAGGCCCCGGCGCACGCGGCCATTGTGACCCGGTTGCACCAAATGTGGGCCTCAGGCGGGAGGAAGATGGGACCTGCGGCCCTTGTCGCCCGAGCGCCACGGCCTGAGAATCGCTGTTGGCGGGAGATGACCGAATTGCTGCAGAAGATCAATGCCCTGATCAGCGCTCCGACACGCGACCTCGACATCATCGAGCGCACACTGACCGACGGCTACGCAGAGGTGCTGTCACTCGAGGCCGAGAAGTGGCGCCTCGAGAAGCGGATCAAAGAGGTCGCGCAAAGCCTCGAGCGAGGCGATACCGAGACAAAGGCTCGCGAGCTCGCAGCGCTCACCACCCGAGTCGACAGCAGCATCGGCGACCTGACGGCGCTTCGCTCGCGGCTCGTCGACCTGCGGCGTCACGCCGAAGCGGTTCGCGTCGGCGACGCCGCCTAGACGATCCCGGAGCGCACCGCGTAGACCGCGGCCTGGATCCGGTTCTCGATCTGCAGCTTCATCAGGATGTTCGAGATGTGGTTCTTGACCGTCTTCGGGCTGATGTGCAGTTCGCCGGCGATCATCGCGTTGTCCTTGCCGTTCGCGATCAGCTTCAGGACCTGGATCTCCCGGTCCGACAGCTCCGACTGGATCACCTCGGCGTCGCGGTGCGACGCACTCGAGGCGCGCACCCGCTGCAGCACCTTCGCGGCGATCGTCGGCGAAACGAGCGACTCGCCGACGGATGCAGATTGGATCCCCTGCATCAGCTCGCTGATCGACGCGTCCTTCAAGAGGTAGCCGCAGGCACCGGCGAGAATCGCGTCCATCACGTCGCTGTCCTGGTCGGAGATCGTGAGCACGAGGACGCGGGTCAGCGGCGCGATCATCGAGATCTGACGTGTCGCCTCGACGCCGCTGATCCCCGGCATGTTCAGGTCCATGACGACGACGTCGGGTGCGAGCTCGCTGACCGCGCGCAACGCGTCGGCGCCGTTGTCGCACTCACCTGCCACGTGGACGCCTTGTTCCTCGAGCAGGTTGCGCAGCCCGGTCCTGAATAGGTCGTGGTCATCCACGAGCAGGACGCGGGGAGTGAAGGGCTCGGGATTGTCTGCTGGGTCGCTCAGCGCGGTTACCTATGGCCTGCCCGGGGCCGCTCAGTTTACCGGCGGTCGACTAATGAAGGGTGATCGTTAGGAAGCGTCGGCCCCAGGCGTTCGCCTGCGCAACCGTCGGGAACCAGAGATCGATCGTGGCGCCGATGACCGCGCCACCCGTGTCGGCTGCGACTGCCTCGCCGTAGCCCGGAATCGTCATGTGCGTCCCGAGCGGGATCACCGAGGGATCGACGGCGGCGACGCCCCAGCCGACCGGAAGGCCGGTGGCCGTCCTGCCGGGAAGTGCGTAGCCGGTCGCCGAGACCGTGATCGTGCGGCCGCCGGTCGTGCCCGGAGGCGCGGCAGCGAAGCTCGGGGCAGCCGGTGCAACAGCCGAGGTGACGATCGAAGCGCTCGAGACCGCCGCCGCCCTGGCCCGGGTGAGTTGCTCGGTCTTGAGCCGGGCGGCGCTCGCCTGTGCGACGAGAGCCGAGATCTGCCGCTGCGTCAGACGGCGCGACGCGGCGAGGGATTCGATGTAGGAGCTTCGCTCGACGCGTGTGGACGCGAGGGCGTTTGCCGTAGTGCGAGCCTGTCGGGTAGCCGATGCAAGCGCGGATTCGCGCGCTGCCAATCGGCGTGACGCAGAATCGAGGCTCAGACGCGCGCTCTTGAACTCGCGGATCACGTCTTCGCCCTGGCTCGTCATACGACTGAGGTTGTCGAGGCTGTTCATCGCCTCCTCGATCGTCTTCGCGCCGAACACGATCTCGAGCGGCTCGACGCTGCCCTGCTCGTACAGCGTGCGCAAACGCTCTGCAACGCGACTCTGAGCAATCGTTGCGCCGCGCTTTGCGACCCGCAGTTCGCGCGCAAGACTCGCGCGCTGCGCGCGCAGCGACTGCGCTTGCTGCTGCAACGTCCCGAGGCGCGACTGCGAGTTCGCGAGCTGCTGGTCGAGTGAATAGAGATCGAGAACCGCGGCGCGCGATTTCGCGGCGAGGGCGGCATCGTGTGCGCGCAGCGACGAGGCGCTGTGCGAGGTGATCGCACCGCTGACTGCCGGAGCCGCAAGCACGCCCAGGGCGATCACGGCGAACGGCAAGAGCCGCCGACGCGGCTTGTGTGCCTGCCCAAGCACGGAGGCGGACCGTACCACACCTTTATGCAGGGACTTCCCGGTTCGGGCAGAAAGGGGCATGTTTCAGGCCCGTTTGTGACAGTTGTCGTTGACGGTTGTCCGAAAAGGTTGGTAACCTCGCCCTAACGTGACGTACCGGCCCCTCCCGGTGCGCCCGTCCCGTTCCCTCACCGGGGATAGCCATTCGTAGGCTGGGTCGGTCGCCGTACGTTCTTACGGGGATCTGCATCGCTCTCCTGGCGGCAGTCCCGGCGTTTGCCGACCCCTCCGTTACCTCGAAGCGCGCACAGGCGCAGCAGGTGATGGGGCAGCTGCGCCAGCTCTCGGATTCCTTGGAGCGCGCGCGTTCGCAGTACGACGCATCGACGCAGCAACTCGCAAAGATCCAAAAGGACTTGCGCGCGAACAGGTACGAGTTGAAGGTTGCAAAGCACAATCTGAAGGGCAGCCAGCGCGTGATCGCGCGAAGGCTCGTCGCGCTCTACAGATCGGATCAGGCATCGACGCTCGAGGTGGTCCTCGGTGCGCGCAGCCTCGACGACATGCTCACCCGCATGGACAGCGCAAAGAGCGTCACGTCGCTGGATGCTCGTGTGCTCTCGCAGGTCAAGACGTTCAAACGCGCCGTGCAGCGGAACCACGAGCTGCTCGCAAAGGCCCGCGTCGCGCAGCAGCGCGTCGTCTCGCAGCGTGCGGCGGCCAAGGCGTCGATCGAGTCGCAGATCGGCCGGCAGAACTCGCTGCTCGCCTCGATCAAGGGTGAGATCGCGAGGATCGTCGCCGCCGACGCGGCTCGCCAACGTCAGCTGGCGGCCGCGGCCCAGCAGCGGCTCACGGTCGCGCGTCTCTCGCGGGCCCAGTCGCAGGACACTGTCGTCGGCGCCACGGCGATCGCGCCGCAGTCGCTCACGGTTGTCGCGCCGCCTTCGACACACAGCGGCGCGGCGGACGCGGCGCTCAGCCAGCTCGGCACGCCGTACGTCTGGGCCGGCTCGCAGCCCGGAGGCTTCGACTGCTCCGGCCTCGTCATGTGGGCGTTTGCGCAGGTCGGCGTCTCGCTCCCGCACTCGACGTATGCGGACTACAGCTTGGGAGTGCCTGTGTCGCGGGACCAGCTGCAGCCCGGCGACCTCGTCTTCTTCGACGGCCTGGGTCACATGGGGATCTACATCGGTGGCGACCAGTTCGTGCACGCTCCGCACTCGGGCGACGTCGTGAAGATCTCCAGCCTCAACGAAGGCTGGTACAGCTCCACGTACGTCGGCGCTCGCCGCATCCTCTGATTCGAAACTCGCGAACCTGGTTCGCGCGCAGCGCGCTTCGGTGGTGGGGCCTGTTGCGGGGTGCGCGAATCAGGTTCGGTTCCGGGTTTGAACCTGATTCGGCGGTGCCCGGCGCGCGGGGTCGCCGGTGGCGTGTAGGCCGAACCAGGTTCAGGAGTTTCTCGAGCGCGCCCAGCACATCGAAACTCGCGAACCTGGTTCGCGCGCAGCGTGCTTCGGCGGTGGGGTCTGTGGCGGGGTGCGCGAATCAGGTTCGGTTCCGGGGTTGAACCTGATTCGGCGGTCCGTGGCGCGCGGGGTCGCCGGTGGCGTGTAGGCCGAACCAGGTTCGGTTCTGGGGTTGAACCTGATTCGGCGGTGCCCGGCGCGCTGCGTTGCCGGTGGCGTGCAGGCCGAACCAGGTTCAGGAGTTTGCAGTTCGCTCGTCGTACAGCGCTGCTGCTTCGGTGGCGAAGTGGTCAAGCACGACCTTGCGCTTCAGCTTCAGGGTCGGCGTGATCTCGTCGTGCTCGAGCGTGAACTCGCGCGGGAGCACCGTGAAGCGCTTGATCTGCTCGAAGCGTGAGCGCTCCGCGTTGACAGCGTCGACCGCCACCTGAACCGCCGCGTGCACGTCCTCGCCGTTCGCTGCTTCCGGGTCGACGGTGATCAGTGCCGCGATGTACGGCTTGCGATCGCCCACGACGATCGCCTGGGACACGATGCGATGTGACTTCAGCTCGCTCTCGAGATTCTGCGGCGCGACATTCTTCCCGCCCGCGGTGACGATGATGTCCTTCTTGCGGTCGGTGATCACGAGGAACCCGTCGGCGTCGAGATGGCCGACGTCGCCGGTGTGCACGAACCCTTCGCCGTCAAGCACGGCGTTCGTCGCTGCTTCATCGTGGTAGTAGCCGGCGAACACCGTGTTCGAGCGCAACAGGATCTCGCCGTCCTCTGCGATCTCAATCTCGACGCCCGGCAGCGGTTTGCCGACCGTGCCGAACCTGAAGTCGTGCGTGCGGTTGACCGTCGCGGCAGTCGTCACCTCGGAGAGCCCGTAGCCCTCGAGGATGAGGATGTCGATCGCGTGGAAGAACTCGGCGATGTCGCGCGACAGCGGAGCTCCGCCCGCGTTCGCGACCCGCAGACGTCCGCCGAGCCGCGCCTTCACCTTCCTGTAGACGAGCGCGTTCGCGAGCTTGTGCTGCGCGAGCAAGGCACGCGGCACGGGTTGCTTCGCCTGGCGCAGCCTCGAGACGCGATAGCCGACGGTGAGCGCCCAGTCGATCAGCTTGCGCCGCGCACCGGTCTCCTCCTCGAACTTCGTGACGACAGCCGTGTGCATCTTCTCGTAGACGCGCGGCACGCTCGGAAAGATCGTCGGCCGCACGCGCGGCAGCTCGACTGCCGCGCGCAGTGGATCGGGCAGGAACGCGATCGTGAACCCCGTGTAGGCGGCGGAGAGGTGGAGCAGCCGCCCGTAGTTGTGCGCGAGCGGGAGGTAGAGCAGCATCACGTCGGCCGGCTCGGTGAGGCGCTCCTCCATCTCGTCGCCCTTCTGCACCATCGAGTAGTAGTTGCGGTGACGGATCATGCAGGCCTTCGGCGGCCCCGTCGTCCCGGACGTGTAGATGAAGGTGAAGAGGTCGTCCTCGTCGATCGAGTCGGCGCGCTCCTGGAGCGCGCCGGGGTGCTCCGCCGCGTAGGCGCGCCCGCGCTCACGCAGCCCAGCGAGCTGGTCGAAGCCGATCACCTGCTCCAGGCGCGAGACCTTGGCGCGCTGCTCGTCGTCCTCGACGAGCACGCCGACGGCCTCCGAGTGCTCGAGGACGTACTGCACGTCGCGCGCTGAGCTGTTCGCGTAGATCGGGGCCCCGACCGCCCCGACCAGCGCGAGCGCGTAGTCGAACAGCGCCCATTCCAGGCTCGTGCGGGCGAGCAGCGCAAACGAATCGCCCTTGCGGATGCCCAGCGCCAGCAGGCCGTTTGCCAGCTCGTCGACGAGCCGCCCTGCCTCCGCCCACGTGACCTCGAGCCATTGCCCGTCGACCTCGTGCAGGTACGCCGGGTCGGGATGGGCGGCCGCGACCGCGTCCCGCCACAGATTCGCAATCGTCCGGGCGCCGGCCACTCCGCTCAATCTAACTGCAGGAACCACGTGGGCGAGCGCGAATCCAGGCCGCCCCGGTACGATTTCACCTGCTGATGCGCACAACTTGGAATGGATCCGTGAGCTTCGGGCTCGTCAACATCCCCGTCGGCCTGGCGCCGGCGACGAAGCCCGCTGCCCGCCAGTCGGACGTTTCCTTCCGGCTGCTGCATCGCGAGTGCGGAACGCCGATCAAGCAGAAGCGCTGGTGCCCCGTCCACGAGCGCGACGTCGAGTCGGACGAGCTCGTGAAGGGATGGGAGGTGGCGAAGGGCCAGTTCCTGATGGTCGAGGATGCCGACCTCGAGGCGATCGAGAACCGCGACACGAGCCGTTCGATCGACATCAACCGCTTCGTGCGGCTCGAGGAGGTCGATCCCGTTTACTTCGACCGCACCTACTTCCTCGTGCCTGCGGGCGCCGAGGCGCAGCGCCGGCCGTACGTGCTGCTGCTCGAGGCGATGAAGGAGGCGGGTGTCGCAGCACTCGGCCGCTTCGTGCTGGCCGGTAAGGAGAAGCTCTGCCTGATCCGGCCGATGGGCGACGCGCTCGCGCTCGAGACGCTCTTCGTCCACGAGGACGTGAAGGATCACGCGGAGATCGACGAGGCGGTCTCGAGCTCCGAGGTGAAGAAGCCCGAGCTCGCCCTGGCGAAGCAGATCATCGCGTCACTGGCGGCGCCCTTCGACGCGAACGAGCTGCGGAGCGAGTACCGCGAGTCCTTGCGCGAGCTGCTCGAGGCGAAGCTCGAGGGCCACGAGATCGAAGCGCCCGAAGAGCCGGAGCCCGCGCAGGTCGTCGACCTGATGGAAGCCTTGAAGGCGTCGGTCGCTGCTGCCTCGGCGAAGCAGCCGGACGCGCCCAAGAAGAAAGCGGCGCCGCGTAAACGCGCCGCCGCTTCCTAGTCACACCTTTCCAAGTAACGCCCGACGATCTCCTAGTGCTGCGCGGGGAGCGCCCCCAGCGCCTGCAGCTGAGATGCGAACAAGGTCTTGTCGATCTTCCCGTGGTAGATCGGCACGTGCTCCTCGAGGCAGATGCGGATCACTTCCTCGCGGTCGATCCCGACTTCCTTGGAGAGCTCGTCGGGCGTCAAATGGTTTGCCATCTCACTCCTTCCACGAAAAAGCCCGCCGCGCACAAAGCGCTAAGCGGGCTAGGTCTTCAAGGGCTAGGTCTCCAGCTCCTCGCGACGGCGGACGGGGCTCATCAGTCGGCCCGCCTTGTCACCGTCAAGCTCATAGTCAACTGAGGATAATCGATCGAGGTGACGGATGCGACGATTCTCCTCCCGGGGCTCGAAGAGCGGCTCTACGAGCGGCGCGGGGCCCTGATCCGCACCTTCGAGGGCGGGGAGGGGCCGCCCTTGCTGCTCGTCCACGGCTTCGGCGGAGCGGCCTGGAACTTCTCCGAGCTCGCGCCGCTCCTGGCAGGCAGGCGGCTGATCATCCCGGATCTCCCGGGTCACGGCGGCTCCTCGCCGCTCCCTGCGCCGAGCCTGACCGGCTTCGCCGATGTCATGGCCGGGATCCTCGAGGGCCCCGTGGACGTGCTGGGGCACTCGCTGGGCGGGGTGGTCGCACTGCGCCTCGCGGAGCGGCACCCGTCGCTCGTCCGGCGGCTCGTCCTGGCGGCGGCTGCCGGCATCTCGAGCTCGACCCGGCTGGCCGAGCTCACGATCGGGCTCACCGGGATCGTCCAGCCCGGCCGGATCGCCGGTCGCCGGGTGGGCGTGATCGCGCGCTCGCGGCGCCTTCGCAAGCTCGTCTTCGGCGGCTTCGAGGTCGCGAACCCCGACTTGCTGACCGAGCGTGCGGTGCACGGGTTCCTGCGCGGGCCGACGATGCACACGGACGCGCTCGGCGCCGGCCTCGCGCTGGTCGCCGACGACCCCCGCGAGGATCTCGACCGTGTGCGCTGCCCGGTGCTCGTCCTCTGGGGCGCCCGCGACAAGCAGGTGCCGCTCGAGGACGGGTTCGAGTACGCCCGGCGGCTGCGCGCGCCGCTGCGCGTGATCGCCGATTGCGGGCATCTGTTGATCGGCGAGCGTCCGGACGTCTGCGCGCGGGCCGTCCTGGAGTTCACGCAGGCGCGCTAACCTGTTCGGCGTCTCGGGGTGTGGCGCAGCCTGGTAGCGCGCTCCGTTCGGGTCGGAGAGGTCCGGAGTTCAAATCTCCGCACCCCGATGAGACGAAGGGCGGGCCGGCGGCCCGCCCTTCGCCGTTTCGAGCCTCTACGCGGCTGCTTCCTGGACGGGCGGCGGCGCTTTGCGCAGCGCCGTGACGATGAAGGCGGCCGCCACGGCTCCGAGCCCCAGCACGCCGACGCCCCACCACAGACCGCTCAGGTTGTCGTCCCAGCCAAGCCAGCGGTCGAACGAGAACCGACCGGGGCCGGTCGCTGCGATCGCGACCGCGCCGGCGATCAGCAGGAGGTTGAACTCGTACCCGCCACCGCCGTTCCAGAAGCCGTTCTTCCAGTGCGTGGTCGCGACCGCGACGAGCTGGCTCGCGACGATCATCAGCGCGGCCAGCGGCGTCAGGAAACCGACCGCGAGCAGCAGGCCTCCGTCCTCGGCGAGGATGAGCAGGAGCGTCAGCAGGGCGACCATGCGAAAGCCCATGCTGCTCAGCCAGCCGTGGATCCCCTTCGGGCCCGGCCCGTTCCACCAGCCGAAGGTCTTCTGGAGCCCGTGCGCGAGCATGATCCCGCCGATCGCGACCCGGAGAAGCAAGAGCCCGTACGCCATGGTGTGCCTCCCAAAGTTGACTGCTCAAGCGTTGACCGCTCAAGCATAATCGCGCACGCCGCGGGCGTGCACGACTGCGGTGCAGGCGTTCTCCACGTACCCGATGCCCGCGGACTCCGCGATCAATCGCGCCTCCGCCGAAACGATCCCGAGCTGCAGCCAGACGGCCCTCGCTCCTGCCTGCACCGCCTCGCGTGCATGCGGTGCGCAGAACTCCGGACGGCGGAAGACGTCGACGAGGTCGATCGGCTCGTCGATGTCGAGCAGCGTCGGCACGCACGGGATGCCGAGCACCTCGTCGCAATCGGGCCGGACAGGGATGCAGCGGTAGCCCTGGTTCAGGAGGTAGCGCATCACGCCGTGGCTCTCACGGTGCGGCGATGGCGATGCCCCCACTACCGCGATCGTCTTCGCATCGCGGAGCAGCGCGAAGGGATCGGTCATGCCGTCACGGTATCGTCGGCTCGTGCTGAGAGCGGTGATCTTCGACGTCGACTACACGATCGCGCGGCCGGGGCCCGATCTCGGTCCCGAGGGCTACCGTCGGCTCGGCGAGCGCTACGGGTTGACGCTCGCCCCGGAGCGCTACGAGGATGCGCGGCGTGCAGCGTTCACTTCGCTGAAGCGGCATCCGGAGCTCGATCACGACGAGGAGATCTGGGTGCTGTTCACGCAGCGGATCATCGAGGGCATGGGAGGCGAGGGAGACACCTACGGCGCGGCCGTCGAGATGGAGGGCGCGTGGAGCCACGCACACTTCTTCGAGCTCTACGACGATGCGCTGCCGACGCTCGAGGCGCTACGCACGCGCGGGCTGAAGATCGGGCTGCTCTCGAACACCGCGCGCGATCTCGACGCGTTCGTCGCGCACCACGGGTTGAGCGTCGACGCGGTGCTCACGTCGCGCGCGCACGGGAAGACGAAGCCGCACGAGACGATCTTCCGGCGGATGCTCGAGCTGCTGGACGTCGCGCCCGACGAGGCCGTGATGGTGGGCGACACCGTCGAGGACGACATCGAGGGCGCTCACGCCGTCGGCATGCGAGCCCTCCTCGTCGACCGCGAAGGACGCTACGGCGACGAGGTCGAGGCGCTGGACGACCTGCGCGAGGTGCCCGCTGCGCTCGGTTTCACCCCGAGCTGACGCCGACCCACTATCGTCTGCACCGTGGGTTGGCTCCTCTGGGTGCTCGTCGCGGTGGCCCTGGCGGTCGGCGAAGTGTTGACGCCGGGACTGTTCTTCCTCGGGCCCGTCGCGCTCGCCGCAGGAGCGGCCGCCGTCGCTGACCTGCTCGGGGCGGGAGGGATCGGCTCGCTGGTCGTCTTCATCGTCTGCTCGATCGCCTCGCTCGCGATCCTGCGTCCGGTTGCACGCCGCCATGTCCATCTGCCGGCGATCTCGCGCACCGGGACCGACGCGCTGGTCGGGCGCAAGGCCGTCGTCACCCGGCAGGTCGACGGGGTCGGTGGCCGAATCCGTGTCGGGGGCGAGGAATGGTCGGCGCGCTCCTACCTCGGCGATCAGGTGCTCGTCGAGGGGCAGACTGTCGACATCGTCCAGATCGAGGGCGCTACCGCTCTCGTCGCCGAATAGGGAGGTCTGCTGTGGCTGTGCTGATCGTGCTCGCCGTGATTGCGGTCTTCGTGTTGCTGCTGCTCGCGAAGACGGTGCGGGTTATTCCGCAGGCGCGCGCGGGAGTCGTCGAGCGCCTCGGCCGCTACTCGCGCACGCTGACGCCGGGACTGACGCTCGTCATCCCGTTCATCGATCGCGTGCGGCCGCTGCTCGACCTGCGCGAGCAGGCGGTCTCGTTCGAGCCGCAGCCAGTGATCACCGAGGACAACCTCGTCGTGAACATCGACACGGTCATCTACTTCCAGATCACCGACGCGAAGGCCGCGACCTACGAGATCGCGAATCCCGTGAACGCGATCGACCTGCTGACGGTGACAACACTGCGCAACGTGATCGGCGGCATGACGCTCGAGGAGACACTCACCTCGCGCGAGAAGATCAACGACCAACTGCGCGGGAACCTGGACGAGGCGACGGGCAAGTGGGGCATCCGGGTGCATCGCGTCGAGCTCAAGTCAGTCGATCCGCCGCCGTCGATCAAGGACACGATGGAGAAGCAGATGCGCGCCGATCGCGAGAAGCGCGCCGCGATCCTCCAAGCTGAGGGCATCAAGCAGTCGCAGATCCTCACCGCCGAAGGAGAGAAGCAGTCGGCGATCCTGAAGGCCGAAGGGCAGAAGCAGGCGGCGATCCTCGCGGCGCAGGGCCAGTCACAGGCGATAGAGACAGTCTTCAAGGCGATCCACGACGGCAAGCCGGATGCGGAGCTCCTCGCCTACCAGTATTTGCAGGTGCTGCCTCAGATCGCGCAGGGCGACGCCAACAAGGTCTGGGTGATCCCGAGCGAGCTCACGCGGGCGCTCGGAGGCCTTTCCGACCGGCTTCTCCCTCCAGCGGGGGACGACTCGGCTACAACGTAAGGGCATCCCTGCCGATAGATCGGTACTTGTCCGCTCTGAAGCGTCTCCTCAACGTCCTCTTCGTCCTTGCCGCCGTGGCCGTGGCCGCACTCGTCGCGCGCCACTTCGCACACACCGGCTGGCCCCTGCGTCACGCAAATTTCTGGCTGGTCGGGCTTGCCGGCCTGGTCATGCTCGGCGCCTATCTGACGAAGGCGTGGGGCTGGCAGCGGTTGTTCCGCAAGGACGAGCGTCCCGCCGTGCTCACGCTGGCCGCAGCCGGCGGCGCCGCGTCCGTCGGAGGCATCGCGCTTCCGGGCCGCTGCGACGAGGTGCTCCGCGTCGCCGTCGTGCGGCGTTGCCGGCGTCGCCGAGCGAGCTTTGGTGCCGTGGCGCTCTCGCTCTTCCTGCTCGGCCTGCTCGACAGTGCCGCGTTGACGCCACTGGCGGGCGTCGCGATCGGCGTTGCGAACGTCGGCGGGTGGCTGCAGGCCGGCCTGATCGTGATCGCGGTCGCCGGCGTGCTCGCCGCCGCGCTGGTCTTCGCGCTGCCGCGGATCGCGCGTGTGCGTACGGTCGCGCGCTTCCGTCTGGGGCGTTGGATCGGCGACAACTCCACCTCGCCGCGGGAAGCGGCGTGGGCGTGGGGTGCGATCGCCGTTTCGTGGACACTGCGCACGCTCGCCGTCTTCGTGCTGCTCGCCGCGCTTGGGCTCGGGACCGACTTCGCGCTCGCGCTCGCATTCGTTTGCGCCGCGTCCGCGTCGGCGGTGCTGCCGGTCGCGCCGGCGGGCGCCGCGATGCAGGCAGGGGCGGGTGCAGCGATTCTCGTCGCCTCAGGCATTCGCGCGGAGGAGGCGATCGCATTCGGGATCGCCGCCCAAGCGCTCCTGATGGCGGTCGGCGCCGCCTTCGTGCTCGCGCTCGGCGCGTGGCACGCGCAGGGGCGGCTGCAGCGGGTCGCACTGGCGGCGCAGTTGCGGCGCACGCGCCCCGTCGGCTAGCCGCCGGCGAAAATCCTTGGGGAAAAGCGGTAGGTTTGCTAAGTCTTAGCTGGTAAAGGCTGATGACAGAAGCTGCTCGGGACATCCGATTCGGCGTGCAGTTGCCCACCGACACGCCGGCGGGGACCGCGGGGATCGGCGAACGCCTCCGTGCGGCGCGGCGCGCCCAGGGCCTCTCCCAGCGCACGCTGTCTGCGGCGGCGGGCGTCACCTACGCCTACATCTGCCGGATCGAGCGCGGGACGCGCACCCCGAGCCTGGAGGTGATCAGGCATCTGGCGACGGCGCTCGAGGTCAGCCCGCGCTGGATCGAGACCGGGGACGACGACCGCTGGAACGCTTTCAGCCAGGCTGAGCTCGCGGCGCTGCGCGCGGCACTCGTCAAGTCGGGCGGCCCGGCCTCGCTCGGGCTCCTGGCGGAGCTCACGGACGCTCTCGAGCCGCGCGCCGAGGACGAGCTTGGAGCCGTGTAGGACGTCAGCCGGCGATTAGCTGAATTGCTCCGGTGCGGTTCGCCACCTGGAGCTTCTGCATCAGCACCGAGATGTGCCGCCGTACGGTGACCGCAGAGATCCCCAGCTCCTCGGCGATCGCCTTCGTGGATCGGCCGGCGTGGAGGAGCGTGGCGACCTCGTTCTCACGCGCCGTCAGGACGACGTGCTCGCCCGTGGGGAGGCGCAGCCGTTGCCGCCGGAGCAGGCGTTGCTCCGCGATCTGTTCCGCAAGCTGCCCCGTCACGGATCGATCGAGGACGTGTTCCCCGCTCATGACGGCTCGAAGGGCGGGATCGAGCTGCTTCGCCGAGATGCTCTTGAGGAGGTAGCCGGACGCCCCGAGCTTCAGGGCCTCGACCACGTGCTCGTTCCCCGGCTCGTCCGCAAAGACGACCAGGGAGGCCGCAGGTGGAATCACGTCAACTGCGGCCGCGAGGCCGCCGCCGGGCAGTGTCTTCCCGACCAAGACAAGGGCTGGTTTCGTCGCTGACGCAACCTGCTCGAGCTCCGAGACGCTCGCGGCTTCACCCACGACGACGAAGCCGTAGCCCAGATGTTCGCGCACACCCTCCCTGAACGCTTGATGTGCGTCCGCGATGATCGTGGCCGTTCTCGATCCGTTCACGGCGTGAACGGGAACGCTTCTATCGTCGACGAGATCGGGCTGTCGACGAGGAGCCGCAGGGCCCTCACCATCTTCTCTCCCTCAGTTGCCGCTGTTCAGGCGTTCAGTGCTCACGCACCGTAGTGCGCGCCGGCGCCTTGCGCTAGCCCCGGCCTGAGGAAATGTCGGGTTGTTGTTCTGCGGGCAACAAATGCAAGTGCGAAGGCCGTGCGCGAACGAAGATCCAGACCGTGCCGTCTTCGGGTCCGCTGACCCAGGTGACCTTCCCGCCGGCGACCGCGACCCCGCCGACGACGGCCGGCCAGCGAGTCGAGGCGCGGCGACGAAGGGAGGCCCGAGCGGGTATGCCAACCGCTGCGATGCCCCCGGGCGCGAGCGCCGAGACGAGCGCTGAGACTGTGGAGGGGACGTCCGCAGGTTCGACGACTTGGCGATGGGACAGATCTGCATAGACGAGGTCGAAGCGCCCGGCAAGAGCCGCGAGCTCGCTGGCCCCGCCGACGGCGAACGCGCAGTTCCCGTGCGAGCCGTGGACGAGCTCGGCGCACGAGACGAGATCGCTTGACGGGTCGATGCCGACGGCGCTGCCAAAGCGATCTGCCAATGCAGCCGTCGTGTGCCCGCTACCGCAGCCGAACACGAGCGCGCGCGATGCGTCCTCCGGCAGGCCGATCAGCGACACCCGCGCCAGGAGGAGGCTCACGGATTCCGCTGCCGAAGCGGCAACCGCTTCGGCCAGCGAGCTCGTCGCAGTTACCGCCATTCTCGGAATCTGCGATCCCTCCTAGCGCTTCAGCTCGCACCTTCGGCTAGGCCGGTATAGGACCTTCGGCTGGACTATTCGGCAACCGCGCGTGAGCGCGCCTGGTCAACTTAGTCGGGACCTATTCGCGCGTCGCCGCCACGACGACCCCGGTACCCCGGTCGAGCTCCATGAACGGGCGCTGTGAGACTTGCAAGGGTATTGCCGCGGCGCGAGTGATTGGTGCCGCCCAGTCGGCGGGCTGCAGCCAGCGTCCACTCGCAAGCGTCCGCTCCACCTGGGTGCGCTCCTTGCGTAGCTCTCGCCGTGCCAGGAGGTTCCGGGCTGCCTCGAGCGCGTATCCCGCCGGGTATCCGTAGTTCAGCATGCGGATGCGTGCGAAATCTCCATTGGCCAGTAGCCGGCGGATGTCTTCGCGGCGATAACGCCGGAAGTGGCCGGCTTTTCTGTCAGCCGCTCCGAACCGTTCTGGGCCGGCCGGCACGCTGAAGAGCAGCGTTCCGCCTGGTCGCGTCAACGATCGCCACTCCTCGAGTGCGCCGCGATCGTCCTGGAGATGCTCGAGGACCTCGAACGCACACACCAGATCGAACGTTCGGCCTTCGACGCTCTCCAGGCCGCCGTTCAGCAGGCGTGTCACGTCGAGACCGTGCCGTTCGAAACGTCTCCGGGCGAGAGAGATTGCCGTGTCGTCGAGCTCGACACCGACATAGTCGAATTGTCGTGCGAGCAGGACGCCTACCGCTCCTCCGCCGACGCCAATCTCGAGGGCGGTTCCGGACGCTTGCTCAGGAAGGAGGCGGTGGATCGCCGCATAGCGCAGCCAGGCGTGTATCGAGAGCGGTGGATTGCGCATCGAACGTTGGGTTAGGATTCGCGGCTGATGGGCGCAATTCGGTAGGGCGCCTTGCGCGCGAAGACGTACACGTTACTGCGTCGGTAAACGAGCTTCCACTGCGGGCTGCGTTCAAGCTTCTTCAACTCCCGCTGCATGAGCCGTGGTTGCCAGTAGAGGTCATGGACACCCACCCCGATGCCGGATCTATGTTGAAGATGCCCGACGTCCGGGAGATTGTTGTCACCGGAATCGATAACCACCCAGTCAGCGTTCCGCAGCACCGGGAAGACGTACAGGTACCGCCGAGCGGCAAGGTGGGATCCAAGGTGGTTGGTCGTCGACACTTTGGCGTCGGCGGGGACGAGGCTGACGGCATGCCGCTCGGCCGTAACGCGAGACCAGGATGGAAGATCGGGCCTGCCAAGGCTCAGCCAGAACGAGATAGCGATGACGATGGACGCGGCTAGAACGTGTCGAGCAGGGATTCTCGGTCCCCGGCCTCTGCTCCTCCGTGTGGAGCTCGACAAGGCCAGAACCGTGCCCGCATAGACGAACGGAATGATCGGCAGGACGTTCTGAGTGGCGAAGTTCCAGTCCGCCACGCGATCCGAGAGCACGAGGATCGCGACCTGCGGGAACGCGGCGAACAGCAACGGCGACCTGAGGCAGAGTCCAAGCACGGGAACAACGAGGATCAGCCCCACAAGATCCGTCGGTTGAACCGCGCCGAGGATCGTGAGGGGATGCGAGAAGAGATTGTCGAGAAGGCCCGCGGATGATGCTCCCACGGCAGTGAAGCGTCCTGCGTACGGGCTCCCACCTGAGAAGTGCTTCAAGACGACGTCGAAGTCGAGCGCGCTGACCAGCAGCCCCATGAAGGCGATCGCTATCCCCGGCACGAATTTCCGTGTTCGCCCGACATACCACAGCCCAAGGCACGCCACGATCAAGCCGATCTGCTCCTGGCACAGCATCGCGCCTCCGGCGGCTGCGGCGAAAGCCAGACGACCTTCGTCAAGAAACCAAATCGAGAAGAGCAGCAGCGGAACCGCAAGCGCCACGGCATGAAATTCGACGAGGGCATTCGAGGTGACCGAGGGGCAAAGCAGGTAGGCGCCCGCGATCATCGCGGCGTCCTTCTCCGAGGACAGGTACTTCCGGCCGAGCCAGAAGAGCGGCAATGCGCCGGCCGCAAAGCCGAGCGCTTGGACCACGATCAGGAGCACCGGGCTGGGCCACAGCTGCCAGAGCGGCGCAAGCACGACGATGATCGGGTCGACGTGGATTCCCAGCCGGCTCACCTGCGTTCCGCCCACCTCGGTGACCTCCAAGAAGTGGCCGTGCGCCGTCGCCCAGACCGCCTGCGTGAAGTTGCCGAGATCGTATCTGCGGTCGAGGAAGAGGTACTGCCGCACCGCTGCGACCCCCGCAAATCCCATCGCCCAGGCAAGCACGGTCGCGTAGACGATGTGGTCGATCCGTACGTTGCTGAATGTCTCGCCGACCGGCGATGCCGGCGAGGGTTCAGTGGAGGCGGTGGCGGCGATTCGCTCTAATTCGCTGGTCCTTCCGCTTTCCCTGACGTGGGAAGCCGCGACCTCCTCGAGGCGTGCAACCGGCTGCGGGACGTTCCTTGACATCGTGCGGACCGTAATGTCCTAGTCGCGAGATGGGGGCTTCCCTTCCGCCAGGACGTCCTGTCCTTTTGGCTAACTACCTCGGACGGCTTGGGGAAATGCAGCCTGAGCAGGGTGCAAGCGACCGCGGCGAAGCGAGTGGGGTGATGGCTCCGAGAGAGCGTTGGCCACGCGCACGCGTTCCGAGACCGCTCAGGCAGGTCGAAGCCTGCCGCGAGGAAAGGCGTCGCGCGTCCCGCGGGCGGACTCGCTCTGGCGTTTTGGCTAGTTGTAACGCCCGCCTGTCCCTGGCACCCTGAGCGCAGTGGCACGTCGCGGGCACCTTCCAGCACTCGACGGACTGCGTGGCGTTGCGATCCTGCTCGTCTTCTCCGTCCACTGCTTCGACTGGCCGAAAGGGGGCCATCTCGGCGTCGACCTCTTCTTCATGCTCTCCGGCTTTCTGATCACCACGTTGTTGCTCGAGGAACGCGACGCGACCGGCCGGATCAACCTGCGCGTCTTCTATGCCCGTCGTGCGCGTCGGCTACTTCCCGCCCTCGCGCTACTCCTCACCGCGTACCTCGCGATCGACGCCGCAAAGGGACACAACGGGCTCAAGGCCGCAGCGTTCGGCGGCCTGTACGTCGCCAACCTTGTCGAGGCGTTCGGACAAAATCCCGGCGTTCTGAGCGGCAGCGGTCTCGACCATCTGTGGTCGCTCGCACAGGAGGAGCAGTTTTACCTTCTCTGGCCCCTACTGGTTCCGGTCGTCGCGCTCGTGCGCAGACCCGTGCGCCTCCTCGCGATTGTGATCGGATTTCTCGTGCTGTACCGCATCGCACTGGCGGTCAACGGCGCCTCGCATCACCGGCTCTACAACGGGCCGGACACACATGCGGACGGGCTGCTTGCCGGGGCGGCTGTTGCCTTCCTGCTTGCGCGGAGCCCCCAGTTCATTGTTTCGAAGCTTCTCCCCGTGGCCGCGCTTCCGATCGCGGTCGACGCGCTCCTCCTACGCGATCCGTCGCCGGCATGGGACGCATTCGGGTTGCCCATCGCCGAAGCCGCGTGCGTGGCGATTCTCGTCGCGGCCCTCACGCTTCCGGGATGGGCGGCCGTGTTGTCATGGTCGCCGCTCCGTTGGCTTGGGCGGATCTCGTACAGCCTCTACCTCTGGCACTTCATGCTTATCTGGGCGTTCAATGGGCAGCATCGTCTGATCCCGGCCGGCCTCTCAATCGTGGTCGCATACGTCTCGACAAGGTGGATCGAAGAGCCAATCCGCCGTCGCCGCGCACCGTCCGCGGGGCTGGCGCCTGCCGTTCCGGCAACCGCCTAAGCAGCTGCTACTCCGATCGCTAAACCTTTGGCGGCCGAGCATGGCACGCAAGCGAGCTGGACGGGTTCGTAAGCTCTCGGAGTAAGTCATGCCAGCGTTGCCCCAGCACCGTCTCGCTCGCCTCGCGTTCGAATGTGGCGCGGCCGGCCGCTCCGATCCGCGCAGCGAGATCCGGATTTCCTGCGAGCTGTCTGATCGCGGCGGCGAGCGCCTCCGGAGTCCTCTCGACAAGGAGCGCGTCTTTTCCGTCGGTCAGGAGCTCGCGAGCAGCCGGCGTGTCGGCAGTGATCAGAGGGCTGCCGACGGCGAGTGCCTGGAACGCCTTGTTCGGGATCACCCGTCCGGCTTTGCCGCTGGAGCCGAAGATTCCGAGCGCGCAACCCGAGCTGGCATACTCGAGCGGCAGCCGCTCATAGTCGATCCAGGCGACATGCTCGACATTCGCGGGCACCGCGGCCAAGAGTTCCTTCTGTTGGCCGCTTCCGATAACCCTGAATCGAACCTCCGGGATCAGCCGCGCCGCCTCGAGAATCACCTCGAGGCCGTGGAGTGGGATCAACTTGCCAACGAAGAGGACGTTGAAGTCCTCAGGTTGTGACCAGGTGTGTTGGAAGAGACGTTCTTCCGCGCCGACATAGACATGCGCCACCTGGTCGCGTCCAGAGAGGTCGGCCATGTGCGAAGCGTTGGCCGCTGTGTCGGCGATCAGCAGGTCGGCGGCTCGGAACGCCCACCGATCAATCGACCGCAGTGCCTTCCCGGCCACGGAACCTGCGTCGAATCGACCTCTGTCCTCGACGAACGTGTCGTGCAGCGAAAGCATTGCGTTGAACGCGACAGGTACTCCATGTCGTTTTGCCGCCCAGAGATCAAACTGACCCGGATAGCCGACAAGGAGCACGTCGACGTTCCGCACGCGATGCGTCGCCAGCCGGGTTTCCGCAGCGATCAGCCTTGGGAGCGCGCGCGGCCCTAGCCGAAATTTGTGCTCTCCGGCCCAGACCGGTGCATGGATCTCCCGGACTTCGTCACCTCGGTTGCGCAGACTCGAGATCACCTGATCGTTGCGTGGATAGCCGCGCTCCCAGGTTCCGAAGTAGCCGACGCGCACAGGCGGAGCGTAAAGGAAGATCTGCTCCCGACTTCCCGGGGAATCCTGTGCTCAGCGCTCGGTGGTTCGCTGACGAAGAACAACTACGCCGTGAGACGAGTACTGCAACTCCCAATTCGGGCTGGACTCGATCTCACGCACCGTGCGCCGGTATCCCGCAGTGTCGCCATAGGTCGGATCGGCCCGGTCGATCACGACCCACCTCGCTCGACCGAGGGTCGGGAAGATATAGCTGTAGCGGCGGGCAGAAAGATGGCCTCCGAGTTGATTCGAAGCGGAGACCGGAGCTCCCGACGGGACGAGCTCCACCGCACGTAGTTTTGCCGCTCGCGCCGGCGAACCCCAAGCCTTGAGGTCGCTGCGCACCGAATAGATCGGGCTGTAGACCGCGATACACGCGGCACCAGCTAAAACGTAGAACGAAACGCGATCCGGGTTGCGCTTCAGGCGCGCGACTCCGAAAATCGTCGCGGCGACTGCGAACGGAATGATGCCTGCGGTCCCGGGGTACGGAATCGCCGTCTGGTCACCCTTCGACGAGAGGAGATTGATCGCAAGATCGGGAACGGCGCCGAGAAGGAGGAGCGGTTCCAGCAACCACAGCGCGAGAAGCGGGCCGAGCAGGAGCAACACATAGAGAAGCTTGTGCGGCGTGAAAATCGCATGCCCGAATGCAATGGGATCGGTCACCGCCTTGAGCGCGATTCCGCCGGGCGTACCCCCAACCTGCTCATACCGCCCGACGAACGGACTGATCCGACTCGGCGAGAAGTGAGGGATCACGACGAGGAAGTTGATCAGCGAGAGCACAAGGCCAAGCACCAAGATCATTACGCCCGTCACGCGCCTCCCACTGCGGGCGGCGTACCAGATCCCGAGGCACCCCACGGCGATTGGGATCTCCTCTTTCGTGGACGCTGCGAGCAGCGCGAAGACAGCGAAGAGAGCCAGTCGATCCTGATCGAGGAACCAGATCGCAAAGAGAATCAGCGGGACGGCGACGCTTACCGCGTGGAATCCGCTCGAGATCGTGAAAGCGCTGAATTGTGTGGCTGGAAGAAGCAGGTAGGCAAAGGCGAAGTATGCTCCTGCACGCTCGCTGTGCAGGTGCTTGCGGGCCAGCCAGTAGACGGGCAACGCGCCAGCCGAGACGGCGACCGCTTGCACGGCGGCGAGCATCACTGGGCTTGACCACAGCCACCACAGTGGGACGAGGAGCGCTAGAAAGGGATCGACGTGTATGCCCAGGCGGGTCGTGTTTCTGCCGGCCACCGTCGTGACTTGCAGGAACTGGCCGTGCGCAGTGGACCACACTGCTTGGGCCATTGTGCCGAGGTCCACGTGTGCGCTTCCGAAGACGAGATAGTGAAGCACCGCCGCAGCGACAAACGTGAGTGCGTAGAGCCCGGTCGCACCGTAGACCACCGTCCCCGCCCAGGTCGCCCGATGCGTCGACGCTCGGCTCAGCGCGCGGAGATTTGCGTGAAGCGTGGCTCCAGGATCGCCTGCGGCCTCCATCATCTGGACTCAGCTCAGCGGAGGATGTCGCGAACGTATGCCCGCTTGACGTGCGACGCCTGAGCCTTCTCCTCGTGGTAGCTCGTCAGCATCTCGCCGATCAGACCGAGCGAGAGAAACTGAACGCCGACCACCATCAGAAGGACGCCCAGCATGAACAGTGGGCGTTCGCCGATTCCGGCGCCGCCGATCTTCGCGGCGGTCAAGTAGGACAGGATCCCGAAGCCTGCTACGCACGAGCCGAGGCCGATGCCACCGAATAGGTGGAGCGGCCGGTGGCGGTAACGGCCCATGAAGACGATCGTAAGAAGATCGAAGGGACTGCGGAGATAGCGCTCGATCCCGAACCGCGACTTCCCGTTCATTCGCGGGCGATGGTTCACTGGCAGCTCAGTCACGCTGAAGCCAAGGTGATGGGCGAGGACCGGGACGAAGCGGTGCCGCTCGCCGTAGAGCCGAACGTTCTCGAACACCTCGGCTCGGTAGGCCTTGAGGCCGCAGTTCATGTCGTGCAAGGCGACGCCGGTCGCCCAGCGAGTCGCTCCGTTGTAGATCCGCGAGACGAACCTGCGGAAGAACGGATCCTGCCGGTCGCATTTCCAGCCGGAGACGAGGTCGTAGCCGTCGTCGAGCTTGGCGAGCAGGCGCGGGATCTCGGCGGGGTCGTCCTGGAGGTCCGCATCCATCGTGACAATGACGTCGCCGGCTGCGGCGTCGATGCCGGTGGCCAGGGCAGCCGCCTTGCCAAAGTTCCGGCGGAGGCGCACGACACGAACGTTCTCGTGGGTGTTGTGCTGCCGGACGAGCTCGCGGTACGAGCCGTCGGTCGAGCCGTCGTCGACGTAGACGAGCTCCCAGTCGTCCTCGAGCCGCGCGAACGCTTTACTCACCTCGTCGTAAAGCGCGGCGAGAGTGGCCTCCTCGTTCAGAAGCGGCACGACGATCGAGACCAATCGGCGGTGGGCGGCCGGGAGAAAGTCGTCGCCCAGATTGAGTCTTCCATCGATCCGAGGCAAGGTCGAGGTGGCCACCTGCTTAGCCTAAACGGGCTCGGCCACCGGGCTAGCGCCCCTTCGACTAGGTGGTACCAACCGTTCGGCCAGTGCTCAAAACGACTCTCGCGGACGCGTATGGGCACTTAGCTTCAGCCACGCAGGCCAACAGAGCGAAAGCCCCATGGGCCACAGCGTTGTCTCGGACGCGGCCCCGAACCTCATCCGATCGTCCAGGTGCGCGCGTCAGATGAGCCTTGGGCGCCGGCGACCTCGCCTGTAAGGATGAGCACTACATGGTGCGGTTCCAGGATGCGCGACGAGGGGTGCCACGCCGATCCGCGCGCGTCTGGCGCCACGAGGTGAAGACGCGGCGCTTCCCGTGCCGCCTGGCGGTCATTGCTTCAGGACGCGTGCTGCTTAACGGCACGCCGGAAGACCCCGTCGACCTTCGACCGGGTCGGGCGGGATGAGCTCGCGGCGTGTGGTCCCGCCGTTCGTCGAACGCGCGTCGCGCTACGAGCTCTCGGGAGTCCTCGCAGCGGCGGCGGTGCTCGTCGCAGCGACCCTGATTCGGTACGGCGTCGGCGGCGAGGGCATCGCCTGGTCGTTCTGCCAGCTGCTTCTGGTTGCGATCGCCTGGGTCGACGTGCGCACTCGTCTCATCCCGACGGGTTTCCTCGTCTTCGCGGCGGGCGCCTTTGTGGCGCTCCGCTCGGTGTACGCCCCGCACGCCTTGGCGCAGACGATCGCGGCGGGCGTGATCGCGTTCGCGGTGTTCCTCGGGCTCACCCTCCTGCTCAAGGGCGGCGTCGGGATGGGCGACGTGGAGCTCGTCGGCTTCCTCGGGCTCATGCTCGGAACCGACGTCGTCGTCGCGCTGCTGGTGGGGTGCTTCGCGGGAGCGCTGGCGGCGCTGGCGCTCCTGGTCCTGAGGCGTGCGTCGTTGCGGAGCACGTTCGCGTACGGTCCCTACCTCGTGCTCGGCGCCTCGCTGGCGATCGTCATCGCCTCGCCGCCGCCGCTCGTGTAGTGCGCGCGACCGGTCGGCCTACTCGTTCAGACCGACGGTGGTCCCGGTCGTGATGGTCGTCGTCGAGCCTGGTTGCGTGACGCCTGGAATGGTGGTGACCGTTGTTCCGCCCGGCGTCACGGAGGTGGACGTTCCGCCAGTGGTCGTCGACGTGCTCGTGCTGTCCGGCAGGGTGGTGACGGTCGTCGTTCCAGGAATCGTCACAGGCGTTGTAGTGGTCACGGTCGTCGTGGTCGCGCCGCCGAACCCGCCGGTTCCGGTGTACTGGGAGAAGTTTCCCGTGATTGAGATCGTCTGGGCTTCGAAGAATCCGCTGCCGGCAGCCAATGCGCCGCCCGCGATGTTCGCCTGTCCAAGGGGCGCGAACATGTCGCCCGAGACGTTGTCGTTCGAGCCGTTGAGGGTCAAGTCGCCGCTGTATGCGTCTAGCAACGTGGTTTGACCGGAAGCCGGCGAGAGTGTCATGCCCTTCGAGTTGACGGTGATCGATGGCGCGTACCACGTATAGCCGGCGAGCGACAAACCATTGGCACTCAGTGTCAGCGCTCCGTCGTAGCAGTAGATGCCTGGCGGATGGCTTGTCTTCCACGTGGCGCTTGAAATGTTTCCGACGTCCGTGTTTTTGCAGCCCGCTGGTGGCGCCGGACTCGGCGGCGGGATCGGCCACGGGCGCGGGCTGTAGGGCCCGAGCCGTTGCTTGACCGTTGCGTTCGCTCCGATCTGGTCGCAGCCGGAGGTACCCCGTTTGCCCCAGGCTAGATAGTCCACGGTCTTCGTTGCGCCGGTGATCAAAATTCCGCCATTGGTCTCCAGAGAGCCGATGCTGCCCGTGCCTTGTGATCCGGCGCCGGCGTATGTGATCGCTGGGCAAGCAGTGCTCATCGCGAACATGAGGCCGCCGGATCCGTTCCCCGGCACGGTTTCGATGCCGGTGCTCGTCGAATACGTGGTCGTGGGCGGCGTCGTGCTTGTGCTGGTTCCGCCCGGTGTGATGACAGTGGTCGTCCCGTCTGGGGTGATGATGACGGTCGTGCTCGACGGAAACGTGGTCGTCGACGTCGAATCAGGAATGGTGTAACCGGGATCGCTCGAAACGGTGGTCTGGGCGGCGGCGCTCGCGACCGCGTACGCCGAGATCTTGAACGGCCCCAGACCCAAGGCGTTCGCGAAGATCGGCGGGAGCGTCTCTCTCACCCGAACTTGGATCAGGTCGTTCGATCCCTTGAATGGGGTCTGGTAACAATTCGTATCCGCCGCATCGAGGGGATCGCACGCGTGGAAGTGCAGCGGCGGCGTCAGCGTGTAGTTGTTATAGGAGCTGTAGTCTTTGATCTGCTTCAAGACGTTCACGGGACACGCCGGCGTTGAGCTGCAGGCCGCACCGTTCCCCGGTAGTTCCCTCGCCGCTGCGAGCGACGCAGCGTCCGCGACGTTCTGGAGATGCCGCTTCGCGACGAACATGTGGCCACCCTCGATCACGAACCCGCCCATGGCGAGGAAGATCGGCATCGCGAGCGCGATCAGGATGATTGCCTGTCCGCTCGAGCCGCCGCGGCTGCGGAGGCGGCTCAACATGGCGTCGTCGCCTCCAGGACCGGATTGGGTGACTCGATCCTCGACGTGGCCGAAGCCTTGATCTGCACGGTGGTCGGGAGCCCGACCTTCGAGACCAGATACGGAAGCCACTTGTAGGTGGCCGTCACGGTCGCGCGAACGGGGTTGCCCACGGCGAAGCCGTCGGGATAACAGATCTCGACCGACATGGGCGAAGCGATCGACCCGGTTCCATTCTCGAGCTCGGGCGGGGCGTCGTGCTTGACCTGGTCGCTGATGATTCCTGTCGGGCAGCTGCCGCAGCTCGCGACGGCGGCGAACCGGGCGGCCTCGTTTGCGAGGTGCGTCTCGTCGTTCTGGTAGCCGTAGGCCTTGCCGATGTCGACGATGGCGAGAATCAGGATCAGGATCACCGGGAGAACGACGGCAAGCTCGACGACCGCCTGACCGTCGCACTCTCGCAGGCGCTGAAGCAGAGACCGTGCGCCGGTCGGACGGCGCGGGCACGGCGTTTCCCCATTTGGGCGTTCGGGTGCCACACGCGGAGTATCGAGCGGTCGTGCTGCCCTGCCCTCGTTCCGGAGTACCGATCTGGCCCGCCTTTCGGCTAGGTGCTCCCCGGCCTTCTGGCCCTGCGAATCGGAACCACAATCCGGAATCGGCGTCTCGTCCCCTTTGCTAAGCCATTTAGCCATTCGTCCAGCGTCGGCCGTCGTCCCCAAGAGCTAGAACGTCTTCGTGTTCTCGTTCAAGGATGTCAGGCGGTCTGCCGGTGCGTCAATGCCCTACGCGCGCAATAGAAGTCAACATCGTGGGCGGTACGCCGAGACGTTTCGGTCGTGGGCGCCCGGGCGTTCCAGCGTGAGCGTCGCCCTGCTCGGTGTTGCGGTTGTCCCTGTCGTGGGCACGGTCGGCGGCGACGCACGTTGGGTCGCGGCGCTTGGCGCGGCGATCGCCCATGGTGGCGGCGTGCCGGTGGGCATCCCGTTCGCGAGTGCGACAACTGCCGGTTGGCACGACCCACTCGTGCTTGCGGCGTTGAGCTTCCACGGGCTGTATGTGCTCGGCGGCGATCGCGCGCTCGGGTTCGCGCAAATGGGCGCGGTCGCCACGGCATTCATCGTCCTTGCGCGGGATGCCCGACGGGCGGGCGCCACCGACTCCGGCGCGGCGCTGGCGCTGTTGTGCCTTCTTGTCGGAGCCTTGCCCGCGCTCGCCATCGTGCGCCTGCAGCTCTTTTCGATCGCGCTCTTTCCGCTCTTACTCGCACTCCTCCGAGCCGAGCACCGTGCGCCCTCGCGACGAATCTGGCTGGCGGCGCCTCTGCTCGCGTTGTGGTCGAACCTTCACGGCGGAGTCCTAGTAGGGATGACGCTGACACTGATCTACCTCCTCCTCGATCGCAGACGGGTGTCCGGCACGGCCGCCGCCGTAGTGATGGCCTCCTCTTGCGTTGCCGCGTGCTTCCTCAACTCCGCGCTCCTCGAGACACCCTGGTACTTCACCCGCTTGTTGCAGAACGAAGTGGCGGTCCAGCACGTCGGGCTGTGGAGGCACTTCTCGTTCCGGTCGCCCTGGGACCTCGCGCTTCTCGGCGCCGCCGTGGCCCTTGTTGTCGCCGGGCGCAGATCGAGACCTCCGGGGTGGGAGGTCGTGTCGATGATCCTGCTCGCCGGGGCCGCTGCGGACGCGTCGCGCGGAGGAGTGTGGCTGCTGGCGATGCTCGTCGCGCCTGCCGCGGCCGGTCTCTCGGCGCCTCCGTTGCGGCGGGTGTGGTTTGCGCTCACGACCGCGGCGGTCGTGGCTGCCGTCGGCGCGAGCGTCGCGTGGCCCGATGCGCCGGAGCGAGGTGTCGTCGAAGCGGCTGTCACGCGGGCGCATGGCCGCCCCATCCTCGCCGAGGGGTCGCTTGCGGAGGAGGTTGCGGTGCGCGGCGGCCGCATCTGGGTCGGGAACCCGCTGGACGCGTTCGCCCGCGCCGATCAGCGCGTGTACGTCGCGTGGCTCCGGGGCGAACCGCTCGGCGATCGAGCTCTTCGGCACAGCGACCTGGTCCTCGTTCTCCCAAGAAGCCTGGCAGCGGCGCGGATCGGGCGCGTGGCGCGTGCGCGCCTCGTCGTCAGCAGTCGCGGCGCGATGCTGTACGCGTTGTCACGTTGAGGCTCGCCACCACCAGGGCCGCATCGGAATAGACGATGCGTCCGCCGCGGCAAGCGACGAGCTCGAGTGCGTTCGCCAACGTGCTCTTGGGAACGACCAGCGTCCCCACACCGTCGAGAGGCGCGCTCCAATGCGCGCCGACATGAAAGCGAAAATCTGAGATCGCGATGAGCTCGGATGGCGTGAGCAATTCGAAGCGAGCATCGAAAAGGACGCGCCCTCGCGCCGAGGGAAGGTCGAAGAGGAGCCAATCCGCATACCGCTCGTCGGACCAGATCGGAGCACGGGGATGAATCGCAACGGCGCGGCGCACCGCGGCGAGCGCGGCCGGCCGGTAGGCAGGAGACAACTCTGTGTCGGTGCGGCTCGCTGCTGCAATCGCGAGGACCACGACAACCAGAGCGCTGACGGAGATGAGCGCGACATTGAGGCGAGGATGTCGTTGGCCCCCTCCGCGTCCAAGATCGAGGTCGAGTGACCGCGGTAGGAGAAACAGCATCAAGAGCGCGAACCACACGATGTTGCGCACGGCGAAGAAGCCGCCGATAGTCGTCAGCGCGAATGCGATGAGCTCTGACGGTGCGAACCGTTGGTGTCGTGCCGCAATGAGAGCTGTGGCGGCCAGCCCCAAGATGAAGAAGAGCGTCTGCTGCCGGATCGACGGCGCCTGCCACTCGGTGACGTACTTCCCGAACGCCGGGTTTACGAGCACCTTGCGGTAGTACCGCACGAGCTCGAATCCGTACGGTGAGGCAAGCGCCGCCGCGGTAGGCGCAACGACGAGAGGGATCAGACGTGGGTCGCGCCTCCGCACTACCGACTCCGCCGCGGCGAGTGTCACCAGCCCGGCACCGAGCAGCACGGAACCGTGCATGTTCGCCCAGACGGCGAGAATCGGCAGCGTCGCGGCGAGTCGCGCGGGGGAGGGACGGTTCCGGCCGCCCCAGAGAATCCAGACGACTGCCGCGAACGACGGGTACGCGAAGGTCTGCGCGCGAACGCCGGCTGCGGGAAGAATTAGGAGAAAGAGAGGTATGACGACGATCGCGGCAGCAAGTGCGCTAGCACCCCCCCGTCGGCTCAGAGCAATGAGGCTGCCGACGGACAAGAGCGTGGCGGCAAGTGTCGCGAGGACGAGTACGCCCATGCCGCCGAGCCTGAAGAGGCCGTACATGCCGATCTGCGCAAGCCACTGCTGGTCCACCAAGCGCCGGCCATGGCCCCATACGGTCAGCAGCTCCCGGTGGGGTAGACCGTCCTGGAAGACGGTACGGCCGCCGAGGAGGCTGAGCCAACTGTCGGCGCCGATGAGCCCGGCTGAGAATACGAGTCCCAGCGCGGCGCAGCACATCACCGCGAGCAACACGAAGACGTTGCGGTCTGCGGCTCGGAACAACGACTGAAAGCCCAGGCTTCCCGCGACCGCCTCGGCGCGTGGGTTCAGGCGCTCCGCTGAGGTTCGCATTGCAAGGAACGAGGTTCAGCGTACGCGAGCGAAGTCCTCGGCGGTCGGTGCCTTTGCACAGAGGGTCTAGGAACGTCTAACCGAGAGTAGGGGGTAGTAGGGGGTTGAACCGACTTAAAACTCCTATGACAGCTGCCGCCGCTCGATTGCGGCGGGTCTTCGAGCGGGAGGTACATGTTGAACCGGATTCTCGGCACAATCGGTCTTCAGATCGCGGGCTTGAACCGCGGGCTGAGCCTCAAGAAGGAAGAGGGTCAGACGCTGGTGGAGTACGCGCTCATCATCGTCACGATCTCGATCGGTGTCACCGTCGCGATGGTGTTCCTCAAGGACAAGATCTCGGCGGTCTTTTCCACGATCGGGAACGATCTCTAGGAGACGCGATCGGAGCGTCGAGGTGCGCAGCATCGACAAGCACTTCGGCGCTCCGACCGTTCGAGGAGACAACTTGATCAACGATCACGCGTCTCGCTCGTTCAGGGATTTTCTAGTCGACGACCGTGCGCAAGCGCTCGTGGAATACGCACTCATCATTGTGGTCGTCGTGCTCGGAACTCTCGTCGCGCTGAGTTTCCTGCGCGATCAGCTCATCGCAGTGTTTTCGCAGACCGGCAACCTTCTTTAACAAGCACTAGGAAGTGGGGGGAGACACGTGCAGCACGCCTTGTCAGGTCGGATCTTTTCGTCACGCGCAGGTGCACTGACGCTCGGCATCGGCGCCGCGCTCCTTGCAGCGCTGCTGCTCGTCGTCTACCTGCGGTCCTACCGTAACAGCGTGCGTTCCAGCGCCGAGCCCGCGTCGGTGCTCGTCGCGAAGCGCCTTATCCCGAAGGGGACGGCAGGCACGTTGATCGCGCAGCAGGGCCTCTACCAGGTAACCCGAATCCCGAAGAACCAGCTCAAGGACGGAGCGCTCTCCGATCCGGCGGCGGTGCAGGGGCGCATCACCAGCTCGGACGTTTACCCGGGCCAGCAGTTCACGGTCGCCGATTTTGCCGGGCAAGCCTCCACTTCGCTCTCCGCGCAGATCAGCGGTTCGCAGCGGGCGATCGCCATCTCGCTCGACGGCGCGCACGGGCTCATCGGCCCGCTTCAGCCCGGCGATCACGTCGACGCGTACGTGAATCTGGGCGGTCAGAACGGATCGATCCTCAAGTTCCTGGCATCCGACATCCTCGTGCTCTCGGTCCCGGGCGCCGGCAAGAGCGGAAGCTCGTCCAACGTCGTGCTCCGGGTGCCTGCAGGTCGCGCCGCCGACTTCGCGCTCGCGGGCGACAGTGGGAAGATCTGGCTGACGCTGCGGCCACAGGCCAACGCCAGCGTGACTCCGCGCGCGGACTCGTCCATTCCGGCCCTTTTGGCGGGGCGGTAATCGTGGCCGACGCGATTCAGTCGTTGATCGTTATCGACTCCGGCCTCAGCCAGGAATCGGTCGAACGGTGTCTGCCGAGGCTCGGCGTCGAAGTCGTCGGGATCATCGACGGCATCGAGAACAGCTGGGAGATCGTTCAGCAGACACCGTCGGACGTCCTCGTGGTCGCCTGCGCAGGCTACTCCGAGCGGGCGCTGTTCCTCATCGATGCGGCGGTGAAGCAACGGCCGAACCGCCCGGTGATCGTGTTCACGTTCTCGTCGCCCGGAGGATTCATGCGGCGGCTCTTCGAGATGGGCGCCGACGATGTGCTCGAGCTTCCGCAGGACCCGGCGGATGTGCTGTTCGCCTTCGAGAAGGCGCTCGTCCGCAAGCACGCCGGCACGTCGGCCACGGGGGCAGTTGCCGGGAAGATCATCTCGGTCCTCGGTCCCAAGGGGGGCACGGGCAAGACGCTCACCTCCACCAACCTCGCGGTCGGCCTGGCGCAAGAGGGTGAGCGGACAATCATTGTCGATCTCGATCTACAGTTCGGGGACGTCGGGCTGACGCTCGGGCTTCGACCGGAGGCGACCGTCTACGACCTCGCAAAGGCCGGCGGCTCGCTTGACGAGGAGAAGCTCGAGAGCTACCTGACAGCCCACCCGTTGGGTCTACGCGTCATGCTCGCGCCGAGCCGTCCCGATCATGCCAGCAGCATCTCGGTCGAGCTCGTCCGAGACATGTACTCGGTGATGCGCAAGATGGCCGACTACGTCATCGTCGACACGCCGCCGGGCTTCACGGCGGAGGTGATCGCCACGATCGACAGCTCCGCGTCGGCCGTGATGGTGGGAATGCTCGACTCGCTGTCGCTCAAGAACACGAAGCTCGGCCTGGAAACGCTCGAGCTCATGGGCTTCCCCGCGGATGACACCTATCTAGTCCTCAACCGGGCGAATTCCCAGGTCGGCATCACGGAAGAGGACGTCTTCGCGATCCTGGGCCGCCGGCCCGACATTCTGATTCCGAGCGATCGCGAGATTCCTCGTGCGGTGAACGAAGGTCAGCCAATCCTTGCCGCGCGGCCACATTCGGATGCCGCCGAGGGGTTCCGCAAACTTTCCTCTCTGATCATCAATGCGGGCGCTGTCCCGTCTCCCAAGCGCAGCGGGATGCTCCGGCGCCTGCTCCCACGGAACGCCTGATGGACCTGCACGAGCGCCTCGCGACGGGTCGCACATCAGCCTCCGAGCACCGCGAAGTCGATCCGTTCGGCGACCTGAAGAATCAGATCCACTTCGCCGTCATCGGAGAGTTGGGACCACAGCTCTTCAACGTTCAGATGGATCCTGCGCCACTGCGCGAACGGGTCCTGACAGACATTCGCCGGCATCTCTCACAGGAGACGACGCTCTCGCGCGAGGATCGGGAACGCGTCTCCAGCGAGATCGCCGACGACATCCTCGGTCACGGGCCGCTCGAGCGCCTGCTCGGCGACGACACCGTCACCGAGATCATGGTCAACGGGCCGCACGACATCTGGATCGAGCGCCAGGGGCGGCTCTATCCCACGACGGTCCAGTTCAACGACGAATCGCACCTGCGTCGGATCATCAACAAGATGGTCGCGCAGGTCGGCCGCCGAATCGACGAAAGCTCCCCGATGGTCGACGCACGACTGCCGGACGGCAGTCGCGTCAATGCGATCATCCCGCCGCTTTCGCTCAGCGGCCCGCTCGTGACGATCCGGAAGTTCTCGCGCAGGCGTCTTGATCTCCAGGACATGATCCGCCTCGGGACCTTGACGACCGAGACGGTCGAGTTCCTCGAACGCTGCGTCGACGCAGAGCTCAACATCCTGATCTCCGGCGGGACGGGCACGGGCAAGACGACGCTTCTGAATGCACTGTCGTCAGCGATCCCCGAGCAGGACCGCATCGTGACGATCGAGGACTCTGCGGAGCTCCGTCTCAACCAGAAGCACGTCCTGCGCCTCGAGTCGCGCCCGCCGAACATCGAAGGTGAGGGCGAGGTCACGATCCGCGAGCTTCTGCGGAACTCGCTCCGCATGCGGCCCGACCGCATCGTCGTCGGCGAGGTGCGCGGAGCGGAGGCGCTCGACATGCTCCAGGCGATGAACACGGGCCACGAGGGCTCGCTGTCGACCGTGCACTCGAACGGGCCACGCGACGCGCTGTCGCGGATCGAGACGATGGTGCTCATGGCCGGTTACGAGCTTCCCGTGCGCGCGATCAGGCAGCAGGTCTGCTCGGCGCTGGATCTCGTCGTCCATCTGGAGCGCGTGGAGGACGGGACGCGGCGGGTGACCTCGATCACCGAGGTGCAGCGCATGGAATCGGACGTGATCACGATGCAGGAGCTCTTCCGGTTCAACGTGGAGCGCGTGACCCCCGAGCGTGTCGTGATCGGAGAGCTCGGAGCGACGGGGCTTCGGCCGACGTTCCTGTACAAGTTCGAAAAGCGAGGCATCACCCTGCCGACGACGCTGTTCCTGGAGGCGCGGCCGGCATTCGCCGAAGGCGCTCTCGGACGATGATCCTGCGTCGGCTTGCCTCGGCGGCGGCTGCTGTCAGCTCGCTTCTAGTCGTCGCATCTGCCGCGGCGGCTGCGGGTTCGGTCCACCTCATCGAGGCCGGGGGAGCACGGTTCCCCGATCGCTCCTACATCCTCAGTCTCCCCCCGGGAACCCGCGTGTCCGGAGCGGATGTACAGGTGCGCGAGAACGGCGCGCTCGTCAGCGACGTCTCGGCTCTCGCCGCCGACGCGGCGCAGCAGAGGAACTTTGCTGTGGTACTTGCGATCGACACGTCGAACAGCATGCGCGGCAAGCCGATCCGTGCAGCCGTCGAGGCGGCGCGCGCCTTTGCGGGCCATCGCAACCCGAACCAGCAGATGGCAGTGGTTTATTTCGACCGCACGATCCGGGTCGCGGAGAGGCTGACGACGAACGGCGCGCGAATCGCTGCTGCTCTCTCACATGTGCCTCGCCTTCACGAGAAGACGCGGCTGTACGACGCCCTCGACAGGTCATCGCAGTTGCTCGAGGCCGCCGGCGTCAAGACCGGCTCTGTAGTGCTTCTCTCCGACGGCGCTGATGTCGGCAGCTCCGCATCGCTCGCGCAGGTGAAGCAGGGGCTCCATGATCGCCACGTCAGGGTCTTCACCGTCGGCTTGGCTTCTTCCGCGCTCAACTCGTCGGCGCTGACCGAGATCGCGGGTGCCAGCGGCGGGACCTATGTCCAGGCAGATACCGCGTCGCAGTTGCACACGATCTACGACAGCCTCGGCTACAAGCTGTCCAACGAATTTCTCGTGACCTACCGCTCCCTTGCCGGTCCCGGCAAGCGGGTCGTCGTATCGGTCACGGTGGCCGGTGTCCAGGGCGACTTCCGCGGGGGATATACGACGCCTTCCTTGAACCTCAATGCTCCGGCTGAGTATCACCGCTCGCTCGTGTCGCGTTTCGTCACTTCCTGGCTCAGCATGCTTGTCGTCACTGTCGCTGCGCTGGGTCTGATTCTCGGTGCGCTCTACAACGTCGTGCGGCCGCGCGAGAGCGGCGTGCGGACGCGCGTCGGTTCCTTCATCTCTGCGCCGCGGGCGAAGACGCAGCAGTCCCCGATCCTGAGCGAGGAGCTCCTGCAGGGCGCCGATATCTCACTCTCGCGCCTCTGGTTCTGGCCGGGCTTCCGCGCTGCGATCGAGATCGCGGGCATCGAAATGACGCCGGTTCATCTGGCCGCGCTGACCTTCTTGAGCTCGGTGCTCGCGTTGTTCGTGTTCTCGCTGGTGGGCGGCCCGCTGTTGGGTATCGCGGCGGCGCTGCTCCTCCCGTTCAGTGTCTACATGTACGTGAAGGGTCGTGCGGAGCGCTTGCGCCGGCAATTCGCCGAGCAGCTTCCCGACAACCTCGAGGTGCTCGCCGCTGCGATGCGGGCCGGGCACAGCCTGGTCGGAGCGCTCTCGAATGTGGCAGAGGGCGCCGTCGAGCCCTCCCGCAGCGAGTTCGCGCGGATCGTCGCCGACGAGCAACTCGGATCGCCGCTCGAAGACGCCATTAGCGTCGTCGTCAAGCGGATGGAGAATGGTGATCTCGATCAGGTTGCGCTGATCGCGCGCCTTCAGCGGGAGACCGGCTCGAGCTCCGCCGAGGTCCTCGACCGTGTCGTGGAAACGGTGCGAGGCCGCGCCGAGCTCCGCCGCCTCGTCAAGACGCTCACCGCCCAGGGCCGTCTGTCGCGGTGGGTTCTGACGCTCATCCCCGTAGTGCTCGCGCTGCTGCTCAGCATCTTGTCGCCGGGCTACTTGAATCCGATGTTCGATCACGCGTTGGGTCGCATCGCCCTCTTCTTCGC
Source organism: Gaiellaceae bacterium (assembly GCA_045805985.1). Classification (GTDB taxonomy): domain Bacteria; phylum Actinomycetota; class Thermoleophilia; order Gaiellales; family Gaiellaceae; genus PALSA-600. Next base: position 189,617 of record JBJMKA010000012.1, read on the forward strand.
CGCCGGCATGGTCGTCACGGGGTCGCTCGTGATCAAGAAGATCGTGAACATCAAGGTCTAGATGATCCTCGTTGCCCTCATAGCCCTTGCGTTGATCGGGTTCGCGATCGTGATGTTCTTCCGCGCCGCCGCCGCAACGCGCGTGCGCATGGCCGAGCACCTCGGTACGATCGCCGCGCACGGATATGGCCCGACGGTCGCTGCCGCTCCAGGCGGAACCGCGCCCGATGTGGGAAGCATCGACCGGTTTGCGACCTCGGTCGGCGAGCGCTTCGGCCCGAAGCTCAGTTTCATGCGTGAGGACGAGACGCAGCGGCGGCTCATCGCGGCCGGTTACTACACCACGCCTGCGCGCCGGTTCATCGGCTACCAGTTGCTGGCGACGACCGCGCTGGTCGTGCTCGCCCTGTGGATCGCCATTGCCAGCGGCGCGAGCGTCGGCGCCGGGCTCTTGGTCATCCTCCTGGCGGTGCTGATCGGATGGGGTGCGCCGCACTACCACGTGAGCAAGCGCGCGACACGGCGGTTGCGGGAGATCGACGAGGCTCTCCCGGAACTGATCGACCTGCTCGCCGTCACGATCGAGGCCGGCCTCGCGTTCGGTGCCTCGCTCCGGCTGTCGGCAGAGCGTCTGTCAGGCCCGCTGGGTGACGAGCTGCGCTTGACGCTGCAGGAGCAGAGCCTCGGTCTCTCGCCGACCGAGTCCCTCGACAACTGGCTCCAGCGGACCGACACGCCCGCGGTACGCGCGTTCGTGCGCGCGATGACCCAGGGCGAGCGACTTGGGATCTCCGTCGGACAGATCTTGAGGAATCTCGCGATCGAGATGCGCAAGCGGCGTCGTGCGACCGCTGAAGAGCGCGCCCAGAAGGCCCCGATCAAGATCCTTTTCCCGCTCGTGTTCCTGATCTTCCCGGCACTCTTCCTGATCCTGCTGGGACCGGCTGCGTACAGCATCGTGCAGACGTTCTCGGGCACCTGACAGCTGCTCAAAGGTTCCAAGCCGAGCCGTGCGTGTAACGGCGTCCGTTGCCTGGGCTAAAGGATCGCGCCGCGGTTGTCGAATATGGAGACATGGGCACGTATCCGAACACGTCGAAAGCCGTTGTACGGACATGATCCCGCTCTCCGTGTTCCTGTACATCGAGATGATCGGCGCCGGCCTCCTTGCATCCTGGTTCTTTACCGTCTGCCCCCGCAAAGGGCCGAAGTCGCTCACGTCGGCGATCGGGCCCGTGATCATCGCGTTTGCCGGCGCGCAATTCGCGCCGGGAGTGATCGCCACCGTGATAGGTCTCCCATATGGCATGTACCTCGTGCTGTTCGGGTTCCTCTTGCCGCTCTTCTTCTCGCTCTTCGTCACGACGGGGTGGCTGTTGCGGTCGTTACTCGCGGCTGTCGGCGGCAGAGGAAACGGCGGCGGCGGGCATACCGTCGGCGCTTGAGCGACTACCAGCGCGCGATCATTCGCTGACGATTCGCGAGGCTGCGCTGTTGTCTCAGCGTGCAACGACGCTCATGGACTGAACGCGACATCCCCCGGTCCGGAGGAGGGCGGACTCGACCTTGGTCGTGGACGGGTCGAGCGGACTACGTGTTGGCTGTCTTAGTAAGCGTGGCGGAGGGGTCCGAGTGGAGGCGATGAACGTGGAACAACCTGATCCACCGTTTCGCCTGCCCGCGCTTGCGAACGTGCGGCCGCTGCGTCCCGTTCGCGTGCTGCTGGCCGGACGGGATCCGCGCTACCTGCGGGTCACGGCCTTTCTGCTCTCGCGGCGCGGCTACGAGATTCGGCGCTCGACCAAGGACGCTGCCCTGCTCGCGGACGTCGGGTCGTTCGACCCGGATGTGGTCGTCCTCGTCGAAGGCGACTCCTTCGGCGACACCGTAGGCCAGGCGGTCGCGCTGCTCGGGACAACGGAGCGGGTCAGCGTCGTCGTTTCGACGTCGCGCCATGAGGCTCCCTCTGCGAACCGCCTGCGTTTCGTGCAGAAATGGGGTCCCTTCGACTCGTTGGTCGATGCGGTCGAGGGCGCCTGGGCGGACATTCCTCCGGCAATTCACCGCTGAGCGTTCAGTTCACTGAACGCGCGAAGGGCCGGTAGGCCCATGATCTCTAGGACAATTTCCGGCTTGCACGCCGGGACAGCGTGCTTAGAAACAGGTTCGAAAAGGGCGAGAACCCAGCCCCGTCCACGTATTCTGCGTCGTTCAGATGTTGATCGACGAAAGTGCCGAACGGCCCATTGTCACAAAGTGCATATGTAGCGACGATTGAACGGCGTCGCGGAATGCGGAGTGCACTAGGGGAGAGGGGCTGGTTCGTGACTTCGGTACTCGCGCCAAGATCGGCGAGACAGGCATCGCAAGACGACAGCGTCGTACGCGAGATCATCGTGCGCGTCGAGGCAGTTGCGGCCGGCGGGCGTTTCGAGGAGTCTCCGTCCTCGTCGAGATTTGCCGCGGCCGAGGCACGGGCGGTTGGCATCGCGCAGACGATGTCACCGCACACGCGCGATCGTGCCGATGCCGCGATCGTCTTCGCAGCCGACGCGCTCACGACTATGGTGATTGAGAAAGGCGCGCAGGGCATCGACGGTGTCGACGAGTTGGTTGACGCGGTCGTAGGCGTGACGGGCTTGTCGCCCGACGCCGCAGCCTTCTCGCTCTACCTGCGCGCAAGCGCGAGCCCACAGTTCTTGAATCTGCCGCCACGCGTCGCCGCGGAGGCTCACCTGAGGCTGCTTGTGGGCTTGGCGCCGATCACCGATGCGTCATTGTGGGTGGACGAGCTGGGCTCGACGCAGTGCGTCGCAGCTGTCGGGAACGCTGCTCAGACACGCCGCTTTCGGAGTGTCGCGTCCGCGACCATCGAAGGCGTACGCGAGCCGAACGACGAGGACTGCCGAACGCACATCAACGGCCTTCCGGTCCTCCGCTGGGGTCAGTCGGTCGGAGCCGTGGTTGCGCGGGCGCGTCCAGGGAGCCGCGTGCAGGCATCGGTCTTCCTGCTCGAGTGCTGCACGATGATGGCGCCGGTCCTCGAGCGCGACGTGCTTCTGGATCGGAGCACTTCCCGCGAGCAGCAGCTGCAGCTCGCAAGCGAGCGCCGGCTCCTGCGCGTCGGCTTCGACCTTCACGACGGCGCGCTCCAGGACGTCGCCGCGTTCGCGTCCGATCTCAGGCTTGCCCGCGAGCAGCTCGCGGGCTCGCTGACGGGCGATCTGCGTTCGATCCTGCTCGGCCGGTTCGACGATCTCGGCGGCCGGCTGGCGGAGATCGACCAGACGTTGCGGGAACTGTCGCATTCGCTCGAATCGTCGCGCGTGGGCACCACGTCCCTCCCGGACACGCTGCGCCGCGAGCTCGCGGGCTTCGACCGTCGCTCCGGAATCGACGCGAGCCTCTTCGTGTCGGGGTCCTTCGACGCCTGCAGTGCGTCGCAGCGCATTGCGATCTTCCGGATCGCGCAGGAGGGCCTCGCGAACGTGCGCGAGCATTCGGGGGCATCGACGGTGTCGGTCTCACTGGAGCAGCTGGGCGACGGTGTGCAACTCTCGATCGTCGACGACGGAGGGGGATTCGACGTCTCGCACACGGTTCTCGCGGCGGCGCGCCGTGGTCGCCTCGGGCTCGTCGGGATGAGCGAGCGAGTGAGGCTGCTCGGCGGGACGTTCACGTTGACCAGCACGCCGGGCTCCGGGACGCAGGTTCGTGTGACGCTCCCGAGTTGGGAGCCGGTCGCCGGCGTTCGCGCTGAGACGGCCTCGGGCTGACGATGCTCGGCTCGGTTCGGGTCGCCGCGCTCGTCTGCGCGTCGTGCATGCTCGCCCCCGCCGCGCACAGCGCCGCACCGCGGCCGGTGAAGCTTCCCGCCTTTCCCGCCGGCGGACAGATTGCGGTCTCGACCACGATCGTGCGGGCACAGCCGACTGACGCCGCGCGCCGCGTCACGGTGCTGCACCAGTTTCGCTCGGACTTTCGCGCGCAGTACGTGCTGGCAGTTGCGGGTCGGCGCGACGTGCGTGGCGTCCTGTGGGTGAAGCTACGGCTCCAGCTCAGGCCGAACGGTCAGTTCGGGTGGATCAGGGCGTCGGAGGTTCGTCTGTCGACGATGCACGACAAGCTCGTGGTGCATCGCGGCCAGCGGAAGATCGACGTCATCCACGACGGGAAGGTGGTCGTCGAGGCGCCTGTTGCGATCGGCGCGCCGGGCCGGGAGACGCCGCTCGGCAATTACTACGTGACCGCGCGCTTCGTTCCGGACGACCCGTTTCTCGGCAGCTATGCCGTCGAGACGAGCGCCTATTCGAAGCTGACCGAGTGGCCGGGCGGCGGGCTCGTCGGGATCCACGGGACGAGCGCGCCGCAATTGCTCGGACAGGCTGTCTCGCACGGCTGCGTGCGCGTCTCGAACGCGACGGCGATCCTTTTGCGTCGCTACGCGCCGCTCGGGACGCCGATCTCGATCGTCCCTGACTAAGGGGCGACGCGGGGGTCGCCCGCGGTCCCATCCTCCGGCGACGCCTTGGCAGGAGCGACGTCGACCGCGGTCGCCGACGACTCAGCTGGAGGGGTCGCGGGCTTGGGAGCAGTGGGGCTTGCCGCGGTCTCGGGAGCCGGCGCTGTGGCGGTCGCGGCAACACGCGGCTCCTCGGGACGGGGGAGCGTTGCAGTTCGAGCGACGAAGCTGCTCGACGAGGAGAGCAGGAGGCGGTTGTCGCCTCCCTGGATGCGGTAGACCGCGCTGAGTCGGCTCCATGTTCCGCCTGCACGGCGGGCCACGCTGATCCGGTCGAAGCGGTAGGAGTAGCGGTTGCAGGCGCGTGTGCCTCCGCCCCAGTTTTCCGCGGTGGCAATGCCGCGCCAGGCGCCGTGGCTCTCCGGTAGCCGGTAGGCGCGGCTGACGGCCCGGCCGTCGACCCAGACGCGCCACCAGCCGTGCCGGTGGGCGACCTCGAGCACGGCCACGCGGTGCTTTGCGCCCTGATGCACGTTCGAGGAGACCTCGTAGTACCGAGGGCTCGAGCCCGGCAGCGCGACCTCGTAGTAGAGGCTCCCGACGCGCAAGCCGGGGAAGCCGCTGTATCCGACCTGGATCCACTCGCTCGATCCGTTCGGCCCGAGGGCGGGACCGCCAACCCCGACCCAGCCGGCGACATGGCCGTTCTGCACGGCGGGTGCAGCGAGGGACGTCAGGCTTGCGCTGACCCCGGAAACCGTCTCGCGGCTAGAGATCCCCGCGTAGCTGTAGCCGCTCGAGCCGCACGCGTGAGCGGCTGGGGCAGCGGCGAAGACGAGCCCTGCAGCGAGTGAGGCGAGGACGGGGCGGCGCACCTGGTGTTCATCGCCTGAACGGCCGGAAATGCCAACCCCTCGAACGAGGTATTGGGGGATCCGGCCGGCCGGGCCCTCGATCAAGGCCTGAACGGTCGAGGCGAAGGGCTAGGCGGGCACACGACCTTCGAGGGGCGGCTCCGTTTGCCCCCGCACGTAGGCATACAGGGAGCGCTCAGGCCCTCTCGTGACCTGCCTCGCTCTCGACCAAAAATTCAGCCGAGATTGAGAACCGAGGGAGCAAAACTGATGACAGGCTTTAGTGGAACGGCGGCGCCGGTGAGAGCCGGCAGCGGTCGTAGTTCGATGTCGTGGGCTTCAAAGGTGGTTCTCCTGACGGTCGCCTTACTGGCCGTCTTCGCGCTGCCGGGCTTGGCGCGCGCAGGCGACGTCAACCTTGACCAGTGCGGGAACGGGACGGCCGCCGTCCCGGACACCTGCCCGCCTTGGCAAAACGGCGACTTGAACGTCAACAACTCCCATTACCGCGAGTTGGACTCAGTCCCGTTTCGCGTGTCCATCGCTGGTCTTGCGGCGGGCACGCACCAGTTCGTATTCGAGTACGACACGTTGAAGTCGGGGAGGCACGCCTACGACTACCTGACGAGCTACAACCGGACCGTGACGGATGCCGATCCGTGTTCGCACTCGCCGGTTGCCTATTGCAGCGGGGCGCCGACGTCTGCGCTTATCCCGCTCGACCCGCTTGTCACGACCCTCGGTTCGGGTTGGGGTGGTACGCCACTTCCTGATTCTCAGCGCCAGCTCGCGGGCTGGAACGTCACGAACCTCTCCATCGTCCTTGGAGGCGCGCCGCCGCTGGCGGACATGCAGTTCATGACGATCAACTTCACGACGTCGGGGCCCGACACGACTGCAGTCTTCGCCTGGGGCGGCCACGTCGCGTCGCAGATCAACTGGGGTGCCGGTACCGCCGCCGGGAACATCAGCGGGTCTCCGTATCACATGAGCGTCGACTCGCTCGATGGCGCGCCGTCGGGAAGCCAGGACAAGTCGATGAAGGCGGCGGCGATCGCGCCTGCCGTACCCACCTTCGAAACTGACGTCCACGGCGCGGACTCCACCGGGACCGTATCGGTCGACACGCCTGTCTACGACGTCGCCAGCCTCACCGGCGTGTCGGCGAACGGCCCCCCGACTGGCTCCGTCGAGTTTGCGGTCTGCGGGCCGGGAACCTCGAATCCCGACTGCGCGACATCTGCCGGCCAACCGTCAACGACGGTCGGCTCCGCTGTTGTCGTTACAAACCTCAATGACGGCCTCGCGCAGTCGCCGACGTTCACGCCGACACAGGCCGGCCACTATTGCTTCCGGGCGATCTACACGCCGGACGCAGACGCGATCTACTCGCCCACGGAGCACACGAACACAACGACCGAGACGAGTGACAGCTCGATCCATGGTGAGTGCTTCACGGTCGCTCCGGCCGAGGGGACGTTGATCGTGGAGAAGTCGGTCGTGAACGACAATGGTGGGACGAAGGGCGCGACTGATTTCAAGTTCCAGGTCAACGGCGGTACTGCGACGAGCTTCGTTCAGGATGGCTCGGATCCGTTGAAGGGTAAGAACACGCTGACGGTTCCTGCCGGTACCTATTCGGTGACGGAGGATGCGACTTCGAGTGCGGGGTATACCGCGGGCTTCAGCGGGTGTTCGAACGTCGTGGTCGCGAATGGTGAGACGAAGACGTGCACGATCACCAACGACGATCAGGCGGGGACGCTGATCGTGGAGAAGTCGGTCGTGAACGACAATGGCGGGCAGAAGCTCGCGACCGATTTCAAGTTCCAGGTCAACGGCGGTACTGCGACGAGCTTCGTTCAGGATGGTTCTGATTCGTCGAAGGGTAAGAACACCCTGACGGTCAGCCCCGGCACGTACAACGTGACCGAGGACGCCACCTCGAGTGCGGGGTACGCCGCGGGCTACGCCGGGTGTTCGGACATCGCCGTCGGGGCTGGTGAGACGAAGACGTGCACGATCACCAACGACGATCAGGCGGGGACGCTGATCGTGGAGAAGGCGGTCGTCAACGACAACGGTGGGACGAACACCGCGGGCGACTTCTCGTTCGCTGTCAACGGCGGTGATCCGATTGGCTTCGCTCAGAATGGCCAGGATCCGCTCGAGGCCAGCAATAGCCTGAGTGTCGACGCCGGCACCTACTCGGTCGTCGAAGATGGTGCACCGTTCGTCGAGTACGACACGAGCTACAACAACTGCTCGGACATCACCGTCGCGAATGGTGCGACAGAGACGTGCATCATCACCAACGACGATGTTGCTCCGACCTTGACGCTCGTCAAGACCGTCACGAACGACAATGGCGGCAGCGCCTTGGCAAGCGCGTGGACGCTGACTGCTGCCGGTGAGACCGATGGCTTCAGCGGTACGGGCACCCAGAACGAGGGGGCGAACCAGGCGACGAACGGCCCGAACGACGTGATGGGCGGCGTGACGTACACGCTGTCCGAGTCGGGTGGCCCGTCCGGTTATGCCGCGGGCAGCTGGAGCTGCACCGGTGCCGAGATCGGTGGCGAGGGACATAACGAGGTGGCGCTGGCCGTTGGCGACGCTGCGACGTGCACGATCGACAACAACGACATCGCAGCTTCGCCGCCTCCGTCATCGCCGCCGCCGTTGACGCCGCCGGTGGTCCCGACTCCGCCCGCTCCGAAGATCGACCTTCAGATCACGAAGGCCGACAGCCCGGATCCGGACGTCCTCGGTACGCGGGTGCGGTACCTGATCGTGGTCAAGAACAACGGCCCCGACACCGCGCACAATGTGCAGATGAGCGATCCGCTTCCGTTCCACGTGGCGTTCTCCTCGGTCTCGACGACCCAGGGCACCTGCACAGGTGGCCAGGTGGTCAGCTGCCAGCTCGGGACGATCGCGAGCGGTGCAAGCGTGACGATCACCCTGTTCGTCAAGACCACCACTACCGGCCTCGTCATCAACACGGCGACGACCGTCGGTACGGAGGCAGAGACCAACCCGGCGAACAACACGGCATCGACGTCCACGCTCGTGAACGGGCCGTTCAAGCCGCCGGTGGTCCAGACGGGCTGCTACGCGGTCGCGGTTTCCCCGCACTCCCTGCTCGCCGGCAAGCGCTCCACGCTCGTGCTCTCCGTGCACATGCTCGGGAAGCCGGCGAAGAACGCTCGCGTCCGGGTGACGGGAGCGGGGATCAGCAAGACGTCGGGCCCGACCAATGCACGCGGAGTCGTGCGGATGTCGGTCAAGCCGGCCAAGCCGGGAATCCTCAGGTTCCAGCCTGTCGCCCACAAGGGCTGCGCGCTGCCGAGGATCGGCGTGATCGGTGCGTTCACTCCTCCGGTGACTGGCTAGCCGGAGGAGGTTGGCTCAATGGTGTTCCAACCGGACTCAGCCGTGCTCGTCCAGCGGGCTTTCGACCAGCCCCTGCTGGTAGGCGTAACGAGCCGCCTCGGTCCGGTTGGAGACACCGAGCTTCCGATAGACGTTCGTCAGGTGGAACTTCACGGTCTGCTCGGCGACCCAGAGCTCTTTCGCGATCTGCTCGTTCGACAGTCCGCGGGCGAGCGCCCCGAGGATGACGGTCTCGCGCTCGGTGAGGCCGGCAGCCTTGGCGGCGCCGGACGCGGTCGCATCGGGCAGGCCGAAGGTGGTGAAGACGTTGCCTTCGACCGCCTGGCGCAGCGCGCCGGGGAGGTCGACCGGGTTGACGCTCTTCACGATGTAGGCACTCGCACCACGCTTGAGGACGTTCTCGATCAGCTTCTCGTCGGTGGAGACCGAGAGCACGACCACCTTCACCGTGGGGTGGTTCTTCCGGATCTGGTCGAGACAGATCAGGCCGTCCTTCCCGGGCATGCGGAGGTCGAGCACGACGAGGTCGGGACTGGTCTGGCGGACGAGCGGGAGCACACGCTCACCGGTGTTCGCCTCCCCGACGACCTCGAAGCCGCCGTCGTCTTCGAGCGCGCGCTTGATCCCGTCGAGGATCAGACGGTGATCATCCGCGATGACGACTTTCAGCATGGGGACATTTGGAGGCAGCGGGAACCGGGCCTAAACAGAAGGTACCCATTCGGCTTCGGTATGCAAGCCCCCAGTCCTTTGGCAGCGGCGTGAGCGCCCAGCCCACGAGCCCCGCCGGCGAGCGGCCGGGCGTGCTGATCGTCGGGGCGAATGCCGGCACGCGGGCCGGCATTCGCTTCGCGCTCGAGCCGTCGGTCGACTGCTACGAGGCGCGGACGATCGCCGAAGCCGTGGCCGTCGCCACGGGAGCCCGCCCGACTGTCGTCCTGGTCGCCGCCGAGGGGCACGACGAGATGAACATCGTTTCGCAGCTCTCGGCGGCCCTGCCGTACGCCCACATCGTGGTGCTGGCACACGAACCTCGAGACGATCAGCTCCTCGCCGCCGTGCGTGCCGGAGCCGTGGGGTACCTCTCGGAGCATCTCGACCCGGACCGTCTCCCGTACGTCGTGCGGGGTGTGATGCGCGGCGAGGCGGCGATTCCGCGAGTGCTGGTCACCCGCCTGGTCGACGAGCTGCGGGAGCGCCGGAAGCGGCGTCAGCTGCTCTTGAAGTCGCGGGACGCCGTCGACCTGACTTCGCGGGAATGGGAGGTGCTCGAGCTGCTGCGCCAGGGCGGAACTACCAAGGACATCGCAGCGAGCCTCGGGATCTCGGAGGTCACGGTCCGCCGCCACATCGGAACACTGCTGCACAAGCTGGAGGTCGAAGACCGCAAGGCAGCGATCGCACTCGTCGAGAACTGGACCTTCGTCTAGGTCCGTAGGTGCGGATGGAGGAGTCGTCCCGTCGCGGCGCGAAGGCCTCCGACCGGCGACGACCACCGACGAACGACGGCTCAGGTGGCCGTCGCCACTTTTTAACGCTCGTCGCTCTCGCCGCCAAGACCTCGCGGCAGGCTGGCGATCTCCGACGGTCACTCTCTTCCCCCCACCCCGCGGGCGGCCGCAGCGCAGCCGCGCTTCCGTCAGCGATCCGAGATCGCTGAGCGAGAACCTAGACGGAAGACCAGTGTCATAAGTCGTAAACGGTGCTTTTCTGTGGCTATTCAACGAGGGGTTGTGAGGGGAGAGAGATGTGCGGCAATACCGGCAGGCGGTCAAGTGCGGACGGCAGCCGGGATTGTCGGCGTCGGCGCTCCTGGCAGGTATCCCCGGAGCAAGGTCAACTGCGGATAACTGACCATTTCGAGCTTGACCCGACCGCCGGGGGCTAGCCCGCACGGGTGGGCGGTAGCTCCGAGAGAACGAGGGTCTCGGAGGTGCCGCCGCTTCCGGCGCGGATCGGTCGTGGGGCAGGCGCTGCGGGCGGCTGTCTCTGCGGTTCACAGACAGAGAAGGGACTGATGAAAGTGGCCAAACCTACGACAAAGAAGACAAGAGGGTTCCGCCGGGCGGCGCTAATGGCTGCTGTCGGGGTGGGCGTTGTGTTCGCGGTCGCCGGTGGGGCGCTCGCAGATCGGATCTACAACTCCCTTGATGCAACAATTGACCCGAGCTTCGAGACGCTCGCCTTGAATCAGAACGGCTCGACGCAGACCGTCACCTATGCCGTGAACCCGACGAATGGTGACGGCAAGAACGGCTGCAACCTCACGTCGTCGACCACCTTGGGCGTTTCTGTCAACACGAGCAACTCATCGGCGGCGACCGTGAGTCCAACGTCGTTGACGTTCTCGAGCTGTGGCGATGTGAAGACGATCACGGTGACGCCGCACAGTGCGGGAAGCGCCAACATCACGCTCGCCCAGACGAGCAACAACACCGGTGGAACGTTCGATCTTACGACCGCCTCGTTCACGGTGAACGTCGCACCTCCGGCGAATACGGCGCCGACCGTGACGATCAGCGGGGTGAGCAACGGTGGTGACTACAGCAAGGGGTCGGTGCCGACTGCTGTTTGTCATGTCAGCGACACTGAGGACGGGCTGAGTAACTCGACGTCGGCCGCAACTCCGACGCTGAGCGCGATCACAGGGCCATACGCCGCCGACGGTATCGGTCAGCAGACAGCGACGTGTTCGTATACTGACGGCGGCGGCTTGACGACAGCGGCGTCGGCGACCTACACGATCAGCGATCCGTCGGCTCCGAGCATCACGTACACGCTCAACCCGGCCTCGCCCAGTGGGTTGAACGGCTGGTACAAGAGCGACGTCACGCTGACGTGGAATGTCAGTGAGCCGCAGTCGCCGAACTCGGTGACCAAGACGGGCTGCGTGGACCAGAACATCACCGCTGATCAGCCGTCGACCAACTACTCGTGCTCGGCGACCAGCGCGGGCGGGTCGACGGGTCCGGTCGCTGTCGCGATCAAGCGGGACGCGGCCGCTCCTTCGGTCAGTTGCGGCAGCGCCGATGCCAACTGGCACGTCGATGACGTGTCGATTGCCTGCACGGCGAGCGACACCGGCGGGTCGGGTCTTGCGGACTCGAATGATGCGAGCTTCAACCTCTCGACCAGCGTGTCGAGCGGCACCGAGACGAACAACGCTTTGACCGGCAGCAGGACGGTTTATGACGCTGCGGGCAACTCGGCTACGGCCGGGCCGATCGGCGACAACAAGATCGACAGGAAGGCGCCGACGTATAGCTGTGGTGCGGCTCCGACTGCCTGGTCGGCTTCCGATATCACGATCGACTGCACGGCCTCTGATGGTGGTTCCGGGCTGAGCTCCGCTTCGGACGGGACCTTCTCGCTCTCCACGAGTGTGGCGCCGGGAACGGAGACCGGGAGCGCGTCGACCGGGAGCAAGGCGCTCACCGATGGCGTCGGAAACACCGTCACGGCTGGCCCGATCACCGACCTGAAGGTCGACAAGAAGGCGCCGACGTATAGCTGTGGTGCGGCTCCGACGGCTTGGTCGGCTTCCGATATCACGATCAACTGCACGGCCTCTGATGGTGGCTCCGGGCTGAGCTCCGCTTCGGACGGGACCTTCTCGCTCTCCACGAGTGTGGCGCCGGGAACGGAGACCGGGAGCGCGTCGACCGGGAGCAAGCTGCTCACCGATGGCGTCGGGCACAGCGCGACGGCTGGTCCCATCACCGACCTCAAGGTCGACAAGAAGAAGCCGACGATCAGCGATGACGGGACGACGCAGAGCCCGAACGGCAATGACGGAACGCTGGACTGGTACAACCACGACGTCACGGTCAACTTCTCGGCGACCGATGGTGGTTCCGGCCTCGCGAGCAGTTGCTCGTCGCCGTGGACGGCGTTGACGAGCGGCCAGGGCGTCGGCGTGACGGCGTCTTCGGGTGCCTGTGCCGACGCCGTTGGCAACAGCAACGCGGGCGTCACGAGCAGCGGCTACAACGTCGACAAGGCGAAGCCGACGATTAGCGGTGCGGTGACGTCGCCGTCGTCTGTGGACGGCAACAACGGCTGGTACAAGACCGCTCCAACGGTGACCTTCACCTGCGGAGACACCACCTCTGGTGTTGCGAGCTGTGTGGCTGACGATGCATCTCCAGCGAGCGCGAGCATTACGCTCGGTGAGAGCGCGTCTGCTCAGTCCGTCGGCGGCACTGCTACCGACAATGCGAGCAACACGCAGACATTCTCGGTGACGGGTCTGAAGGTCGATCTCTCCAATCCGTCCGTGACGTGTCCAGCAGTGCCGACGTTCATGGCGAGCCAGCTTCCGGCGACGATCACCGCGGGGGTGTCAGACGCGATCTCCGGTCCGGCGACTGCGCCCGCAACCGGTCAGGCGACCAACGCGAACGGCGGCACCGTGAACATCACGGGCTATGACAAGGCAGGGCGCTTCAGCACTGTCTCGTGTGCTTATCACGTGGCCAGCACGAGCTTCCTATCGCCGGTTGATGGTGCTCCGACGATGAACATCGCGAAGCTCGGCCGCGTGGTGCCCGTCAAGAGCACGATCACTTACGACGGGTCGCCGGTCTTGGCTGGCAGCACCGTCTACGTCGGCGGGCAAAGCAAGGTCGACTGCGCCCTTGGAACGGCTGCGGACGATCTCGAGACGTACGCTGATGCTGGCTTGTCCAACGCCGGAACTAACATGTTCCGCTGGGACACGACGGGCCAGTTCTGGATCTACAACTTCGACACGTCTGCATTCAAGTTGCAGGTGGGCAACTGCTACAAGATCAGCGTCTACTACGGCGGCGGTAACGTCTCCAACGGAACGGCCAGCGGCGGTGCGCTTGCTGGTTACTTCCTGCTGAAGACGACCAAGTAGCGGGACGGCACCTAGCTACAGCGAACACGAAGGGGAGCGGCTTCGGCCGCTCCCCTTTTGTTGTTGCTGCAACATCAGCGTCTACGCGGGATCGCGGGCGGCGTGTTCGTGCTCGTGACGTGGTTGACGTCGCTGTAGCGGACTGTCTGGTGGGCCGCTCCATGAGCGGCACACACAAGCGGCATCGATCAGATCCCTGAGTCGAGGGAGCGCACGTCAAGTCGGTGCGCGTCTTGCCGAAGTAGGCAACGGGTCGGATCCGTCGCCTAACGACCGAGGTAAGCCGCATGCTTCGTCAACGTTTGTCGTCGCCGCACACTTGGGTGCTCGCTCTTGCGATCGGCCTCGTGCTCGTGTTTGCCGCCGCCGCTTCCGGCCGCTCGACTTCCGCGCGTGCCGTCTCCGTTGGCGGGACCACTCGCCTCCTCGTGAAGTTCAAGGACTCGACGCCCCTCGACCGGCAGGCGAACGCACTTGCCGCCGCCGGCGCCAAGAAGCTCGGCGTCGTGCGCGGTCTCGACGTCAAGGTGGTCTCAGTTCCCGCGGCCGCCGCCGACGCTGCTCTCGGGAGGCTCCGCAGTGATCCCGGCGTCGGGTACGCCGAGGTGGACCAACTGCTCGAGCCGCAGGACAACCTTCCGAACGACCCCTCCTTCCCGCAGCAGTCCGCGATCGCCGGCGGCGCGTGGGGCTGGACGATGACGCACACGACGCAGGCGTGGGACGTCACGAAGGGTGATCCGTCTGTCGTCGTCGCCATCCTCGACACCGGCCTCAAGACGAGTGGGCTCGCCGACTTCAACGGTCAGATCTCCTCGACCTACAACGCGATGACGAAGACGACCGACGTCAGCAGCGATGCGGGCAACCACGGCACGTACGTCGCCGGAATCACCGGCCTCGCGTTCGGAAACGGCGCCGGCAACGCAGGCTTCTGCCCCGGCTGCAGGCTGATGATCGTCCAGGTCGGAACCGACTCGGGCGCGTACTTGAGCGACATCGCCTCCGGGCTCACCTGGGCGGCAGATCACGGCGCACGTGTCGCGAACATGAGTTGGGCGGGGACGAGCGACTCCGCGACGCTCTCGAGCGCCACCACCTACGCCCACAACCGCGGCGTGGTCATGACCGCGGCCGCCGGCAACTCGAACTGCGACTGCGTGACGTATCCCTCGGCTGACCCCTACGTCCTGGGGGTCGCAGGCGTGGACAACTCCGGCAACAAGGCGGGCGACTCCAGCTACGGCAGCTGGGTGAAGGTCGCTGCACCGGAGGGCAACATGACCGCTTGGCCGTCGCTCAACGGCGCTCCCGGATACGCGCCGGTCGGAGGCACCTCGAGCGCCGCTCCCGTGGTCGCAGGCATCGCGGGACTCCTCCTCTCGGCGAATCCCGGGCTTTCGAACGTCCAGGTCGAGCAGGCGCTCGAGTCGAGCGCCGTGCCGGTCGGCTTCAACGTCAAGTACGGACGTGTCGACGCGCTCGCCGCGCTCGGGGCGCTCGGCTTCAGTGACCCTCAGGCCGCGAGTAGCCCTGTCAACACGGACGCGCCACAGCTCCTGCTCGAGACGAACGGCGACTACAACTACCAGCCTCTCGCCTCGACACCGCAGGTCGGGCAGGTTCTGCTGCGCGGCCAGGGTGGGTGGACCGGATCCGCGCCCCTCACGGTCGGCGGAGTCCAGTGGCAGCGGTGCAATGCACCCGCGACGATCTGTACGACCGTCGCGACGGCAGCCAAGTACACGGTTCAAGCCGTCGACTCGGGCTTCGGCCTCCGCTTCCTCGTGACGGTGAAGAACGGTCTCGGATCGGTCACCCTCGCATCACCCTTGTCGGCGCCGGTCGGCGGCACGGTGACGCTCGCGGCACCTGTGAACACGTCGCTGCCCATGGTCTCGGGCGCGGCACAGGACGGGCAGACCCTGAGCGCGTCCGCGGGCTCGTGGTCGGGCTCGCCGACGAGCTACACGTATCAGTGGAGCACGTGCGACAGCACCGGGTCGAGCTGCGCTGCGATCCTCGGGGCGACGGCGACGAGTTACACCGTCAAGACGGCGGATGTCGGCGCGACGGCCCGCGTTGCCGTCACGGCGACGAACGCCGGCGGCGCGACCACGGCGGTCTCGATGCAAACCGATGTGGTCACCGCGGTGCCGGCACCCGCGACTGCGACAACGCAAAGCGTCACTTTCTCCGGCACGCTGAATACTCCGAACCCGTCTCGTACCTTCAACGTGACCGTCGGAGCGGGCGTCGCCCACGCTCAGCTCTCGTTCTCGAAGTGCAGTTCGCTGACCCTCGGGCTCTCGAACGGGAGCGCGAAGACGGGGCCGAGCGTCGTCAGCCTCGATGCGACCCTGAGTGCAGGCAACTACACCTACACCGTCAGCGGCGGGCGCTGCTCGTTCTCGCTGAACCTGACGACGGCGACCCCGTAAACGCGGAGGGGGCCCCGCGCGCGCGAGGCCCCCATCGGACGTTTGTCCAGCGAAGTCTGGCGGGCAATCAGCAGCCGCCACCGTTGTTGTACTTGTCCAGTGCGTTCTTGAGTGCCAGCGCCAAGCTGCGCTGAGCGCTCGTGAGGCCGGAATAGCTCGGCTGCGGCCCCGTGTAGTTCATCGACGTCGCGGTGTAGCCACCGTACGTCACCGAGGTGGCCGTCGGATTGGTGAGGAATGCGTTCGCCGACGTGATCACCCCACTGATGCAGGGATTGGACTTGTTCGCGATGTTGTACTCCGCCGCGAGCAGGTGGCCGGCGAGGCAGCTGATTGCGTAATTGCTGTTCGCGCAGTTCATTGCGTTGAAGACCGCCGTTGACTTGGTAGTTGTGTTAACGGCGTATACCCCGATGGACTGCGGTAGGTACTCGCTCACGTACGGGTTGAGTGGATTCTTGCGATCTAGAACCAGGTGGTTCTTCCAGTAGCCCGGCGTAAGCGCACCGTTGTAGTCGCACACTTGAACCGACTGGTTCGCCGTTCCCGACACCGTGGCATCGTCGGTCGCCGTGAACGTTGCCGTGTTGTTGTAGGTGCTGCAGGTTCCAGCAGTCGGTGCGTTGACCGTCTTCGAGTACTGGAACGACGTCGGGCTCGCGTCGGACTGGCATACCTGCCCTAGCGTCCCCGTCGGCGATCCACCTGTGTACTGGCTGTCAGTGACGTTGACACAGTCATTGATCTTCGTCTGGGTGAACGCGATCCCGTCGCCGAGCGGGTCGGTCGGGAACGTGTAGCTCGCATCGTTTCCGACCAACGTTCCGTCGGTTGCGAGGAATTGCGTGGGCCACGTCACGGTCGCCGTGTTGAAGAGTGAGAGCGGCGGATGCGCGTAGGCGCTCACGTCACACGAGTAGGTGAACTGGGTCGAACCGCTCGCCGGAATCGTTTCGTTCGATCCGTCGTTCGTTCCGCCCGCAACGGTGCAGACGGTGGTGTCCGACAGCGTGTCCGCCACGTCGACACCCGTCACGTCGTCCGTCGGGTTCGGATTGACGACGTCGATTCCACCGGTGAGCGTGACGTTGCTGTCGGCGCCACTGTCGTGGGTGACGCCGACCGTGTAGTTGAACGTCGCCGTCCCGCCCCCCGTGAGGGTGACCGACGTCTTGTCGACGTTCTTGCTGATTCCCCACGTCCACTTTGTGTCGTAGGTTCCTGCCCCGTCCTTCGTTACCGTTAGATCGGCTGCGACGTCCGCGTTGCAGTCGGTTGTGCATGGGGCGCCGTTCTGGAGCTTGAACGCGTCGAACTTGCACTCCGAATCACTCGTGGCTCCCACCGTGCAGATCGCGAGGATGTACACGCCGCCGCCGTTCGTCGTGTCGTCGAAGGGCGCCAGCTGGATGAGCAATCCTTGGTCGGTCGCGGTCGGGCACGGACTCAAGAGCGCGCCCGTTGCCGAATCGCAGCTTCCATGCGTGCCGCCGTATGCGGTGATCTTGCCACCAGACACGGTGAACGTGCGGTTGTCGACGGTATCGCCGGTCCCTGCCCCGGCGTACGTAAGATCGCTCTTCTTGTCGGGTGACTGCGTCGCGTCGCTGAGGTTGCCGGCGGCGCCGTCGATGAAGCCCTCGTTCTGGAAACCGGGGACGAGAACGGCGAAGAAATAATCGCCGTCCGTCAGCCCCGAGCCCGTGGTGGGGCCGCCGTTCGTCCACACGTCTGTCTTGGCGACGTATGTGTTGCAGTTGATCACGCTGCCATGGACGCACGTGCTCGCGTCGATGAATGTCGTATAGCCGGCGTTGCCGGACGCCGAGGCGCCAATCGCCAGCACCAAGCTCGTGACGGCCGCCGCAGCGGCGATCGTCGCGAGGCCAGCAGACTGCCGCAGGCCGAATCTCTCCCTCATGCCCTCCACCCCTTTGTGGGTTGTTGGCTCCCGGGATGGGTAGATGCGCGAGAGGCGCTCATCGGCGCGCACCCGGAAGACGTCTTTGCTCTTGCCGCACGTTCGACGCCTCTTGATCCAGAATCGTTCCTACGTCCAAAGTCTCCGCCTGGTTAATCGAGACAAAGCTGTCACTCAGATGGGCGATCTACAAGGCGGGCTAGGAGAGATCCGGCCGTTTGTATAGGCCGTTTGAAACGCGTGGGTGTACGCGTTCAGGTTCGGTCCGGGAGCTTCGAGCCGAGCGCCTACCCTTGCGCCGAAGGTCGGGGGCTACCCCGGCTTCCGGCTAGCGCGGTCGTGATTGCGGCCGATCAGTGTCCGTCCATGAGCAGGACAGTTTTGATCGCAGCGGCGGCCTTCCTGGCAGCGTGCTCGGTTGCGACGGGCACGCAAGCGTCCCCGCGCCCCGCGGCGATCCTTGGCGCCGACATCGTGGAGTGGAGCATCGTTCCTTCGAGCGGCGTCGTTCGCGCCGGCAGTGTCCGCATTCGGGTCCGGAACCTCGGCTACGAACCCCACCAGTTGATGGTCGTGCGTACGCGCGAGTTTGCGCAGGATCTGCGCCTTCAGGGTGACCGTGCGGTCGCGCGCCCGGTCGGGTCGCCCGTGCTGGTCGCGCCGGGGCGGACCGCGTCATTCGTGGTTCACCTGAAGCGCGGTTCGTATCTGCTCATCGACAACCTGCCGTGGCACTACTGGAAGGGAACCCAGGCGGCCTTCGCCGTCCGGTGACGAGCGTGGCAGTCCTCGAGGAGCTCACGGTGGTGTCGACCCGGCGACGCGAGCTGGCGCACAGATGTGCTGCCGGAATCGACGTCACGCTCTACTGGGACGCGGCGGCGGAGCTCGTCACCGTCGACGTCGTCGATCTCAGAGCGGGCGAGTGCTTCGAGCTCCTCGTTCCTCGAGCTCGAGCGCTCGACGCGTTCAACCATCCCTTCGCCTACGCCGCCTCGGGCGAGCGCCTCGAGGGCTAGCGTAACTAGGGTCGGGCGGGCGCTAGCTGTAGCCCTCGAACTCGACGTCGACGTCGACGCCGCGACTGCGCTGAGCGGCCTGCCAGGCGCGAATCCGGAGCTCGACTTCCATTCGCATCGCCTCGCCCCGGTACGAGCCCAGGACATTGACGGCGAGCCGGTCCGGCCCAATCGTCTCGGCGATGCAGTCGGCCCGTTCCTTCAGTTCCTCGACAAGGTCGGGCAGGAGTGCCGGATCGCTGACGCGGACGACTGGCATACCCACGATGTATCTCTCTGCTGCCGAGCTCGCCCTGGACGTTCGGCTGGAAGTGCCTCGACGGGAAGTCGGAGCGACCTTGCGGTCACCCGTTCGAGGCACGCCGAAGGTCTTGCCGCAATCGAGCGGATCGTTCGTGGTCAACGGGCAGCGCACGCTCCATGCTTTCCCTGCCGATCGAGGGCGATGGGAACTGGGGGAAGGGGCACGACAGTGAACGCGAGCAGCCGGAGTCATCAAGACCACAGGGCCACGACCGTCCATTGCGTCGAGTGCAAGAGCTCGAGCGGCCTGTATTGGCAGGGATGGCGCGCCTACCGGGTCGACGACCCGGACACCGATGAGCTGCCGGCGCTCGCGTTTTACTGTCCGAGCTGTGCCCAGCGCGAGTTCGGGCTCAGACGCTAAGCTAGAGACGGCTGACGACGGCGCGTCAGCCCGGTGTCAGCTCGGCGGCGGCTTCGGCCAGCGTCAGTACCGGCCCGACGCAGGTGTCCTTCCCCTCGAGCAGGGTCAGCCAATCGACGAGCGGGCGCGTGCGAAAAAGTTGCGCGAGCTCCGGCAGCTCCGGGTCGAACGCCCGCTCCGCGAAGTCCGGGCGCCCGAGGAGGTCGCAGAGGTTGCGCCAGAACCTCGGCTCCAGCGCCGCGACCGTCAGGTGCCGTTCGTCGGCGGTCTCGTAGATGCGGTAGCAGGCGGCGCCGCCGGTGAGAAGGCGCGGGACCGCCTCGCCGCCGAGCCGGTGCGCCACGAACCGATACGACCCATGTGTCATCGAGACGACGATGTGTGCGCCGTTCCCGGTGCGCGCGCGTTCAAGTAACGCGGCCAGCACTTCGATCACCGCGCTCTGCGCGCCGGCGCCGAGATCCGCGACCTGAACGGGAGGCAGCGCAGGGGCGGTGTCCGCGAGCGCACCGGCGTAGCCGAGGTAGTTGAGGTCGTGGCCCGCATCGCGCGCGTGCGGTCCGTCGGCACCGAAGCCGGTGATCGAGCAGAGGATCGTGGTCTCGGGCAGCTCGATGCCGAGCCGTTCCCAGACGCCCGGGCGAAAGCCCTCGAGCACGACGTCCGCCTCGGCGAGCACGGCCGGCGGCGGCTCGGTGCGCGCGTCCCACGAGAGCAGCTCCTTGCCGTCGTTCAGTGCGCGGTAGGCGCTGGGGCTCGTTGTCGCGACCGGGTCGCCCTCCGGCGGTTCGATCTTCACGACCCGTGCGCCGAGACGCAGCAGCTCACGGCTCGCGAACGGCCCGGGCAGATAACGGGTCAGGTCGGCGACGGCGATGCCTGCGAGTGGACGCATGCGTGCCGATTATGCTGCGCAGGCGTTGGCCGAGCGGACAATCGACAGACGGAGGGACCTCTTGGAGGCCGCGGTGCGCGTTTTCGCACGCAAGGGCTTCCATGGATCGCGTGTCGGGGACATCGCCGAGGAGGCGGGCGTTGCGCACGGTCTGCTCTACCACTACTTCCGGTCGAAGGAAGAGGTGCTGGAGACGATCTTCCGCGAGGCCTGGGCGCTGCTGGCGACCGAGACCGACCGCATCGAGTCGTCGGGCGTGCCGTTGCGCGAGCAGCTACGCCGGTTCGCGCGCGTCTTTCTCGGCTCGTGGTTGATGACGCCGGAGCTGATCGCGGTGCTCGTCCGCGAGATCGCCCGTAGTCCGGACCTCGGCAACCGAGCCGACGAGGTCGGCGGCGTCTTCCGGTCGCTGCAGCGCATGATCGCCTCCGCGCAGGAGCGTGGTGAGGTGCGGGGAGATTGCAACCCGAGACTCGCCGCCTGGGTCGTGTACGGCGCGCTCGAGGAGATCCTGACCGGGTGGGTGCTCGGGCAGCTGCCCGCGGAGGACGAAGACGTCGAGCGCGCGGTCGTCACGGTGGTAGACGTGTCATACGCGGGGCTGGCGGCATGAGCGAACGTGTCTTCAACCTGCGCGAGCTCGAGCTGTCTGCGTACGAGGATGGGCCCGAGGGCCATCGCTTCTCTCTGCGCTCGCCGGCCGAGGGACTCGGCGCCCTGCTGACCGGCTTCGGCGTCTACGAGGTGGAGCCGGGCGAGGCGACGTGGCCGTACCACTTCGAGCTGAACGAGGAAGAATGGCTGCTCGTGATCGCAGGCGAGCTGACGTTGCGGACGCCGGAGGGCAAGCGGACGCTGCGTGCCGGCGACATCGCCTGCTTCCCGCCCGGTGCCGCGGGCGCGCACGCGGTCCGGAACGAGAGCACGGCGACCGCGCGGTTCGCGATGCCCTCGAGCGCGGCGCCGGACGGCGGCGGCACCGTCTATCCCGACGCGGGGCTGTTCAAGCTCTACGGACCGGGCTTCTCGCACCGCGGACGGCTTGGAGATGCGGTCGAGTACTGGGAGGGCACGCCGTGAACCTCTTCGACGTCGAGGTGACGAAGGACGCGGACGATCCCGACGGCTACCACACGTCGTACGCGCGCATCGGCCCGCTGATCGGCGGCAGGCTGCTCGGCATGTCGGTGTACGAACTGCCGCCGGGCCAGAGCATCTGCCCCTACCACTACGAGGTCGGGTTCGAGGAGTGGCTGCTCGTGCTCACCGGGCGCCCTACGCTGCGCACACCGGAGGGCGAGCGCGAGCTGCGGCCCTGGGATGTCGCGTTCTTCCCCGACGGCCCCGACGGCGCGCACAAGGTGACGAACAACACCGACGAGACATTGCGCGTCGCGATCCTCTCCAACAAGGGCGACCCGGGCGCGGCGATCTACCCGGACTCGGACAAGATCGGCATCTGGCCACCGAACAAGCTGTTCCGGATCGTTGACGCCGTCGACTACTGGGACGGCGAGAGCTAGACCTGACTCTGGAACCTGGTTCGGCCTGTCCGTCGACCGTGGGAGCGAACGCCGGGCACCGCCGAATCAGGTTCAAACGAACCCGAACCTGATTCGCGCCGCCGTTGGCTGCCGGCGGTCGCCTGACGCGGTGCGCGCGAACCAGGTTCGTGAGTTTTGGCCTGCGCGCGACCGGCAGCGCTGACGCGCCGGGCACCGCCGAATCAGGTTCAGGCCAGTAGTTCCGAACCTGATTCGCGCAACCAGCGACGGAAACCTCACCGCAGCACGCGCCGCGCGCGAACCAGGTTCGAGGGTTTCCCCGCTGCCCGGTGCAAACGCATGAACCTGGTTCGGCCTGTCCGTCGACGGTGGGAGCAAACGCCGGGCACCGCCGAATCAGGTTTAGGCCAGTAGTTCCGAACCTGGTTCGCGCAACCAGCGACGGACCTCACCGCAGCACGCGCCGCGCGCGAACCAGGTTCGAGGGTTTCCCGCTGCCCAGTGCAAACGCCTGAACCTGGCTCGGCCTGCGCCGAATCAGGTTCGAGGGTTTTGCGCCGCCCGGTGCAAAACGCATGAACCTGGTTCGGCCTGCGCGCGACCGGCAGCGCTGACGCGCCGGGCACCGCCGAATCAGGTTCAGGTCATGAGGGGGAGGCGCCACCCGGCGCCTCCCCCTCGTGCGGTTCCTTAAGGCTGGACGCGGGTCCAGTTGAACGGGCCGAAGCTCGTCGCGGTCGTCGGGTTCGACGCCCGCAGGTCGATCGTGAGCCGCAGCCACTCGAGCGGCGTGGTGCTTCCGTGGACGACGACCCGGTGGAAGTTCGGGACGTTGTAGGCGCCCGCCTGGTTCGCGGACGCGTCGCTCGTGCACGGGACCGCTTCGGCGCCCGACGACGGCCCGATCACGCACGGGGCTCCGGGGACGAGCGAATTGTCGGAGCGGTAGACGTGCGAGTCGCCGTTGAAGAGCAGCACCGGCTTGCCAAACTCGAGCGTGTGCGCCGCGATGTTGTCGATGAACGGCTTGTAGTTCGTGATGTGAGAGGCCGGCTTGCCGTCGAGGTCCCACATGTCGGCCTGCTCGACGATCACGACCGACTCCGCGCTGTCGGCCTGCGCCTGCGCGAAGGCGGCGTCGATCCAGTGCAGATCGGCCGCCGTGCGCTCGGCGATCTCCTGCGTCTGCTCCGGGGTGCGAGCAGCGCCGAACCAGTTGTCGGCGTCGTTGTTCGAGCCGCCCGGGATGTTCACGGTCACGAAGACGGTCCTCGACTGCTCCCAGAGGACGTTCTCGACGTACTTCGCGTCGGTGCCCTGCCCGACCTGCGCCTGCGAGACCACCTGCTTGTCGCGGCCACCGAGCGTTTGACCAGGATTCGCGAAGAAGATCGAGCGGATAAGGGCGAAGTTTGCGACCGGGTTGCCAAGGGAGTAGCTGCTGGTCGTGCCGCCGCCCTTGCCCGTCTTCTGGCAGTCCGTCCATTCGTTGTCGCCGGGTGTGTAGACGACGGGGTCCTTGTACTGCTGCCACAGGTCGAAGAGCGACTGGTCGTAGGCCTGCGTGCAGAACTGCTTGCCGGAATGGATGTCGCCGACGTGCGCGACGAGGTCGACGCTCGGATCGTTGTTGATCGAATCGATGAACGCCGGCGTCGCTTCGTTCTGCGACGTGTCGGTCGGCGAGCGCCGCGGGCACGAAGACGTTCCGCATGGGTGTTCCCTTCCTGACGATGGTGGTCTTCGCCGACGCTATGGGAGGCGGGCGCGGGGGAGGGTTACGGCCTGGTGACCGAGCGGTGACTAACCGTGCACGGGCGAGAGTGCCGGTGCCCACGAGCACAGCGGGGACGTCTCGCCACTCGAGCCGTTCAGCTTGCGAAAGCCGAGTGCGTGCTCCGCCTGCATCATTTTGTGAATCTGGGTCGTGCCCTCGTAGATGATCGGCGCGCGCGCGTTGCGGAAGTACCGCTCGATGCCGTACTCCGCGGAATAGCCGTAGGAGCCGAACACCTGGATCGCAAGATGTGCAGCCTCGAACGCGGACTCCGTCGCATGCCACTTTGCGAGTGACGTCTCGCGCGTGTTGCGCTTGCCTTCGTTCTTCATCCACGCGGCCTGCATGACGAGCAGCTTCGACGTCTCGTAGCCGAGCACCATCTTCGCGATCATGTCCTGCACGAACTGATACTTCCCGATCGGTTGCCCGAACGTCTCGCGCTCGCGCGCATACTCGACCGAACGTTCGAGGCATGCGCGGATCACGCCGACGCCGCCGGCCGCGACCGTGAAGCGGCCCTGATCGAGCGAGTGCATCGCGATCTCGAAGCCCTGGCCCTCTTCCCCGATCAGGTTCTCGGCGGGAACTTCGACGTTGTCGAAGAAGAGCTCGCCCGTCGAGCCGGCCCAGATGCCGAGCTTGTGCTCCGTGTCTTGCGTCGTGAAGCCCTTCATGCCCTTCTCGAGCACGAAGGCGCTGATCCCCTTGTGGCCCGCGCCCGGATCCGTCTTGGCGAACACGAGCGCGTGGTCGGAGACGGCGGCGTACGAGATCCAGTTCTTTTGTCCGTTCAGCACGTACGTTTCGCCCTCGCGGCGCGCGGTCGAGCGCATCGACGCGACGTCCGAGCCGGCGCTCGGCTCCGTCAATCCAAAGCACGCGAGCTTCTCGCCCTTCGCCTGCGGCGTCAGCCACCTTTGTTTCTGCTCCTCCGAGCCGTACTTGAGCAGCGACAGCGAGTTGAGCCCGACGTGCACCGAGATCAGCGTCCGGAACGCGGCTTCTCCCCGCTCGATCTCCTCGCACGCGAGGGCCTCCGCGACATAGTCGAGCCCTGCGCCCCCGTACTCCTCCGGCACGACGATCCCGAGGATCCCGAGCCCCGCCATCCCCTCGATCAGCTCCAGGTCGAGCTTGTGATCGATGTCGTTCTGAACCGCCACGGGGAGGACGCGCTCGTCCACGAAGGTGCGGACGGTCTCCTGGATCAAGCGCTGCTCGTCGGTGAGGGTGAAATCCATCGGTGGCCAGCCTAACTGCGGCGCCGACACCGTCGTACCATCCCCGAAACGGGTTACGCCAATGACTCTGTCAGGTGAGCCGACACCTGAGCTTGCTGCCGATACCGAAGTGTGGCGTCGACTGCGGCACGAGCCTACCTCTGCTTCGGTGTGCTCGCCGTCGTGCTGAACTCTCTCCTCGGCGGCAACAACGCGCTGTACGACTGCGTCGGCCTCGCTGCGGCTGGGGCGATCCTGCTCGGCACGGTCCTCAACCGCCCGGCCGCCTGGCGGGCGTGGGTCGGCATCGCGCTGTCGCAGCTCCTCTTTTCGATCGGGGACATCGCCTTTGGCTCGGGCGTGACCTCGCCGTCACCGGTGGACGGGGTCTATCTCAGCGGCGATCTCCTGCTGATCCTGTCCATGGCCTGGCTGGTCGCCTCCGTCGGCGGCAAGCGCGACCTGGGCTCGTACCTCGACGCCTCTCTGCTCGCACTCGTCGTCGGCGTGTGTGGGTGGGCGCTCTTCGCGTCGAGTTCGATGACGACCGGCACGATCGGCGCGCGGATGGTCGCTATCGGCTATCCGGTCGCCGACCTCGTCCTCCTGGCGCTGCTCGTGCGCCTTGTCTTCGTCCGCGGCACCCGCTCGTCCGCCTACTGGTTGCTGCTGGCCGCCGTTGTTTCGCTCTTGATCGCGGATGTCGGATACGTGATGCCGGCAACGAGCGACTCGTATCACCCCGGCGGCTGGCTCGACGTCGGCTGGCTGACGAGCTACGTCCTCTTCGGCCTGGCCGCTCTTCAGCCCTCGATGGCCCGCCTCGCGGCCCCGCGGGCCGAGCACGGACCGTCCCTGCCGATCCGGCGTGCGCTCGTGCTCGGGGTGAGCCTGATCGCGGTGCCGATCGCCATGCTCCTGCACCGTGCGCTCGGAGTGCAGGTCAACGCCTTCGCGGACGAGCTTGCGCTGGTCGTGATCACCGCCGGCGTCGTTCTACGGGGTGGTCTGCTGGTCTGGGAGCTCGAGCGCCTCCGCCATCAGGCGGAACAATCGGAGCGGAAGTTCCGAATGGTGTTCGAGCGGGCGCCGATCGGGATCTCGATCGGCAGCAACGGAATCATGAGCGAGACGAATCCCGCCCTGCAGCGGATGCTCGGATTTACCGGAAGCGAGTTCGCGCAGATGCACTACACGGACGTCACGCATCCGGATGACCAGGACAGCAAGCAGCAGCTCGAGCTCAATGCCGGGAGCCGTGATGTCTTTGCGATCGACAAGCGGTATCGCCGCAGCGACGGCTCGTTCATCGAGGCGCATGTCATCGTCACGCTCGATCTCGAAGACGGTCTCGGGATCAGCTTGGTCGAGGACGTGACCGGCCGCCGCGAGCTCGAGGACCAGCTCCGTCAGGCACAGAAGATGGACTCGATCGGAAAGCTCGCCGGCGGGATCGCACACGACTTCAACAACCTGATGACCGCCGTGATGGGCTACAGCGACCTCCTCCTCAGTAACGCGGTCGGCGGCGACCGCGAAAAGGTGGAGGCGATTCGCGACTCCGCAGTGCGTGCGAGCGATCTCACCCGCCAGCTGCTCGCGTTCAGCCGCCGCCAGATCCTGCAGATGCAGGAAATCGACCTGCGCGACGTCGTGAAGAAGATGGACACGCTGCTGAAGCGACTGATCGGCGACGAGGTGCGCTTGCAGACACTCTTCGGCCCGGAGCCGGTGATCGTGCGCGCCGACCAGACGCAGCTCGAGCAGGTCGTGATGAACCTGGCGGTCAACGCGCGTGATGCGATGCCCGAGGGAGGGACGCTGACCGTCGCCGTTCTGACCGACGACGACACGGCCGTGCTCTCGGTGGTCGACGACGGTTTCGGGATGGACGAGGAGACCCAAGCCCGCATCTTCGAGCCGTTCTTCACGACGAAGCCGCTCGCCGATTCCTCCGGCCTCGGCCTCTCGACGGTGCACGGCATCGTCGGCCAGAGCGGTGGAGTCGTGCTGGTGGACAGCGAGCCCGGGCGGGGGACGACCTTCACGATCCGGCTGCCACTGGCTGGGGCGCAGGTGTTGCCGGGCGAGCCGGAGCACGCTACCCTGGTTGACTGACTGGTCAATCAAGGGCTGGGAGCGTAAGAATGGCAATCGCTGAAACGGCAGTCACCGGCGGCGTCTCATTTGCCCTGACGGATGAGCAGAAGGAGCTGCGGGCCGTCGCGCGCGAGTTCGCGACGAAGGAGATCCGCCCGAAGGCGGCCGAGTACGACGTCGCCATGAAGCACCCAGCGGACGTGATCGCGAAGGCGCACGAGGTCGGCCTGATGAACCTGAACGTCCCCACGGAATACGGCGGGCTCGGCCTGAACGCGTTCGACGGGATGCTCGTCGGTGAGGAGCTCAACTGGGGCTGCACCGGCATCGGCACCTCGCTGGGCGCGAACGGCCTCGGCGCCGGGCCGGTCCTGATCGCCGGCAGCGACGAGCAGAAGGCCACCTGGTTGCCGCCGCTGATCGAGGAGCCCATCCTGTGCTCGTTTGGGCTCTCCGAGCCGGAGGCCGGCTCCGACGTGGCCCGCCTCAAGACGACTGCCGTCCGGCGCGGCGATGAGTACGTGCTCAACGGCTCCAAGACCTTCATCACCAACGCGGGCTACGCGGCCTGGACAGTCGTCTTCGCGAAGACCGACGTCGCGAAGGGTCACCGGGGGATCTCCGCGTTCATCGTCCCGATGGATACGCCGGGCGTGACGATCGAGCAGCACCTCGACAAGATGGGCCAGCGCGCGACCGACACGTCGGCCTTCGCGTTGCAGGACGTCCTCGTTCCCGCGGCCAACCGTCTCGGCGAAGAGGGCGACGGCTTCAAGCTCGCGATGCAGACGCTCGACTTCACTCGGCCCGGCACGGCGATCGGCGCTGTCGGCGTCGCGCAGGCGGCCTACGAGCTCGCGGTCGAGTACGCGAAGGAGCGCGTCACGTTCGATGTGCCGATCGCGATGCACCAGGGCGTCAACTTCATGATCGCCGACATGGCGACGGAGATCGAGGCGGCCCGCCTGCTCACCTGGCAGGCTGCGTGGATGCTGGACCAGGGCGACCGCGCGACGCTGTACTCGTCATTTGCCAAGCGCTTCGCGGCGGACACCGCGATGAAGGTCACGACCGACGCGGTGCAGGTCTTCGGCGGGTACGGCTACATGAAGGAGTACCCCGTCGAGAAGCTGATGCGCGATGCGAAGCTGTTCCAGATCTACGAGGGCACGTCGCAGATCCAGCGGCTCGTGATCGCCAAAGAGATCTTCATGCCGCGCGGCTGATGGCGTTGGACATCGATCTCTCCGGGCGCGTCGCCTTCGTCACCGGCGGCTCGCGCGGGCTCGGCCGTGCCGATGCGCTGACACTCGCGCGCGCGGGCGCAGACGTCGTGATCGCCGACCTGCTCGTCGAGTCGGAGCTGACGGAAGAAACGGACGCCTACGGCCCGCTCGCAACGGTCGCCCGCACGCAGGGGCTCGTCGGCACCGAGTCCGCGGCGGAGGAGATCCGAGCGATGGGCCGGCGGGCGCTCGCCGTTCGCTGTGATGTCACCGACCGCGAGCAGGTCGCCGCCGCCGTCGGGCGCGCGGTCGACGAGCTCGGCTCCGTCGACATCCTGATCAACAACGCCGGTACGCTCGACCACGTCGGTCAGTTGACCGATCAGAACCCGGACCTTTGGGAGCGCGACCTGCGCGTCAACCTGACCGGCGCATTCAACTGCGCGCAAGCAGTATGGCCGCACATGAAGGAGCACAAGTGGGGCCGCGTGATCAACATGGCCTCCGTCGCGGGAACGCTCGGCGGCTTCGGCCAGGCGTCGTACTCGACGACCAAGTCGGGCGTGCTCGGGCTGACGAAGACGCTGGCGATGGAGGGCGGCCGCCACGGGATCACCGCGAACGCGATCGTGCCGGGGATCATCGGCACCGAGGCCTTCCACATGGCGAACGCGTCGATGAACGAGCGGATCGCCAACCGGACCGTCTTCAAGCGTCCCGGCGAGCCGCAGGACATCGCGAACGCGATCGCGTTCCTGTGCTCCGATCTCGCCTCGTACATCACGGGGATCGAGCTCAACGTCTCGGGCGGCGTCGAGCTGTTCGTCTTCTAGAGACGGTTCGAAACCCTAGACCTGGTTCAAACCCCGAACCAGGTTCAGGTCCAACGCCCGAACCTAGTTTGCTTTTTAACCAGGTTCGAGAGTTTCGCGGGAAGCGGGGCTACCATGCGCGGCTCGTGGCTGCGTCCTCTTCGGCTGTCCGCACCCGCCGCCGCGCTTCCGCGCGGGGCCGTTTCTGGCCGCGCCTCGCAGTGCTGGTGCTGGCCGCGGCGATCATCACCATCGGTCTCGGCCTGATCTTCGCCGGGTCGCCGGACAAGCTCGCGAAGAGCACGCGGATCGCCGGGATCGACGTCGGAGGCCTCACGCCGGCGGCCGCGCAACGGCTGCTCGATCGGCGGTCCGAGCGCGTTTCCGGCGTGCCGGTCGTCTTCACCTCGGGTACCAAGCGGTTCTCGCTCACGCCGCGCCAGCTCGGTGTCGAAGTGGACTGGGCAGCCGCCGTCGCGAACGCGAGGAAGCAGGGCGACGGCTTCGGGTTCGTCCGCGGCTACCGCCGGCTCGAGCTCGAGTTCTTCCCGCAGGATCTCGTTCCGCCGGTCAAGGCCTACGACGCGGCACTCACCTACGAGCTTGGTCTGATCGCGAAGGCCGTCGGCCGGCCCCACCGAGAGGCGCGGCTCGTCAGGCGGGGGCTTCACATCACGATCGCCGCGGGAACGACCGGCCGCTCGCTGGACGTGCAGGCTGCGCGGGAGGTGATCGTGCGCTCGCTGGCCTCCTTCTCACGGGACGCGCGCGTCGCCGTCGCCCTGCCGGTCCGGATCGACGCGCCGCGTGTGACGGTCGCAACGCTGACGGACGTGCAGCGGACCGCGTCGCGCATCGTCGCGGCGCCCGTCACGCTGATCGCAGGCCCGACGCGGCTCAGGGTACCGCGCTGGCGACTGGCGAAGCTGCTCGACCTCTCGACGATGCGCTTCTCGGGCCCCGCGGCGGACGCGTTCTTCGCGCGTTTGGAGAAGACCGTGGACGCTCCGCCGAAGGACGCCGACTTCGCGATCGACTCGAACGGCAAGGTGCGAATCGTGCCGTCGCGGCCGGGCCTCGCCCTCGACGTGCAGCAGTCGACGGGGCGCATCCTCGCCGCTGCCACCAGGGTGACGGACCGCTCCGCGACGCTCGTCCTCGCCGAGCAACAGCCGAAGCGCACGACGGCGGACGCACAGGCGATGGGCATCACCGGCACGGTGGGCAGCTACGAGACGTTCTACGGCGGGATCGCGAACCGCATCCACAACGTGCAGCTTGTCGCTCATCTCGTCGACCACAAGTTCATCGCGCCGGGCGAGACGTTCTCGTTCAACGGCACGACGGGTGAGCGCTCCGCAGCGAAGGGGTTCCTCGAAGCGCCGGTGATCGTGAACGGAGAGTTGCAGACGGGGCTCGGCGGCGGTGTTTGCCAGGTCTCGACGACGGTCTTCAACGCCGCGTACGACGCCGGGTTGCCGATCACCTCGCGGACGAACCATGCGCTCTACATCTCGCACTACCCGCTCGGCCGCGACGCGACCGTCGACTACCCGGGCGTCGATCTCAAGTTCGTCAATGACACGAAGCACTGGGTCTTGCTGCGCACCTGGGTCGGGTCATCGTCGTTGACGGTCGTTCTCTACGGCGCTCCGCAACATCGCCGCATCGAGAGCACGACGGCGCCCTTGCGCGTCGTCGCGGCGCCGCCGGTTCAGAAGACGGTCGACGCCACGCTCAAGCCCGGCGAGGTCGTCGTCGACTCGTCCGGCGTGCCCGCGCAAGCGACATCGGTCGAGCGCAAGGTGTACGACGCGGGCGGCAAGCTGCTCTCGGACGCGACCTGGTACTCGAGCTATCGCTCGGAACCGAAGATCGTGCGCGTCGGGCCGAAGAAGCCGAAGAAGACGGTCACGACGCCGGTCGATTCGGCGCCGACCGCTCCGCATTAGCGATCGCCTCGGCGAGCCACGTCGGCACGCGTGTCGGGCGCAGCGTCTCGCCGTCCACCGTCGCGTGCGCCGTCCAGCCGTCCGCGATCGCGACGCCGTCGCGTGCGATCGCATACTCGTACCGGAAGCGTGCGCCCTTCAAGTCGACGCAGCGCGCGTGCACGACGAGGCGGTCGTCGAAGCGCGCCGGCTGCAGGTAACGCACGTGCGACTCGAGCACGAGCGCCTCGATGCCGAGCTCGCGCAGCCGCTGGTACCCGCCGGCGTAGCTTTCGAGGTACTCGACTCGCGCCACCTCGAACCAGATCAGGTAGTTCGAGTTGTGGGCGATCCCCTGCGCGTCGGTCTCCGCGAAACGCACCTTGACATCGGTTGAAAAGCTGAACCCATGCACGAAGCCGCCATGCTCGCAGAAGTCGCTCGAGTGAATAACGCCGAGACGGCCGGCAGTGCCGGCCGGGCATCTGCGGCGTTCGCGCCTACGCGGCGGCGCGCTTGACCGGCTTCTCGTCGAGGACTCGGCTGCAGGCGGTGCAGACCTGCTGCTCGATCTCATACGGGACTCCGGCTCGCTGCAAGAGCACATGAACACGCTTCGCGACGTGCTCGTGAACCTTGACGGGGTGCTTGGCGCTCATCTCGCTCTCAATCTAGGACTCGGGTCGGTTGTCATGTGCCTCGAAAGGGTGAAAATCCTGCACACATTTAGTAACCAGTCAGACGACGGCCGGGAAGGAAAGTTGCATGTGCTCCTCGAGACCGGACACGCCCACGCCGACCAGCCGCAGCGGGCCCGGCCGGTCGCGTAGCGCGCGATCGAGCAGCTGGCAGGCAAGCTCGCCGATCCGCTCGACGTCGTCCGTGCCGACGGGAAGCGAGGTGGAGCGGGTGCGGATCGAAAAGTCCGGATACCTCACCTTCGTCGTCACGGTGCGCGCGACCTGGCCGCGGCCGCGCAAGTACTCGCCGACCTTCACCGCCATCCGGCGAAGCTCGTCGTGCAGGCGCTCCGGATCCCCGATGTCCCGCTCGAAGGTCTCCTCCTGCGAGATCGAGATCCGCTCGGTCGACACTTCGAGCGTCCGCCGGTCGATCCCGCGCGCCCGGTCGCGCAGCTCCCGTCCGACCTTGCCGTTCAAGACACCGCTGCGCAGATCCTCGTCCTCGAGGGCGGCGATGTCGCCGATCGTCGTGATGCCGACCGCGACGAGCCGTTCCTCGGCACGCGGCCCGATCCCGGGGAGGATGCGGATCGGAAACGGCGCGAGGAACTCCGCCTCCTTGCCGGGGCGGACGACCGTGAGCCCGCCCGGCTTGCGCCGGTCCGATGCGACCTTCGCCACCACCTTCGACGTCGCGACGCCGAGCGAGCACGAGAGCCGGGTGCGCGACCGCACGACCGCCCGCACCGCCTCGGCGAGCCCACGCGCGTCGTCGAAGACCGGCGCGACTTCGCCCAGGTCGAGGTAGCCCTCGTCGATCCCGGCCTGCTCGACCGTCGGGACGATCTCCCGGATCGTCGACCACACCTCGCGCGAGTAGTCCTTGTAGAGCGAGTGCCGCGGCCGGACAAAGACGGCTTGCGGGCAGCGGCGATAGGCCTCGGCGCACGACATGGCGGAGTGGATCCCGAAGCCCCGGGCGACGTAGTTCGCCGTCGCGACCACGCCGCGGCCCTTCGGATCCCCGCCGACGACGAGGGCTACCTTGCGCAGCTCGGGATTCTCCAGCTCCTCGACCGCCGCAAAGAAGGCATCGAGATCGAGATGTGCAACGATCATGGGCTTCAAGGGTACGGCCGCTACCGGCGGCGCCGCTCCACGTTCTACTCGCATGCGGAAACGCTCTTTCGCTTTGCTCGTCCTGGTGCTGGCCGGCTGTGGCGACCAGAGGAGTTCCGACGGCCAGAAGAGCGCGGCCCCGGCGCACGTGCCCGCCGCGCCGGCGCAGCATTGCGTCGCCGGGAAGCTGCTCCCGCTCGGTTCGGCGCGAACGGCCTACGCCGCCGACGCCCCGCGCGGCGCCATCGCGTTCAAGCGGCCCGGCGGCGCCGTCGTGGCGCGCTTCGGCCCAAAGAACGTCAACGATTATCCGACCGTCTTCGGCGTCGTCGGCGTGGTCCTCGGGCGCGACTGCGCCCCACGGTGGTACCGGGTTCAGCTGCCGAAGAAGCCGAACGGCGCCACCGGCTTCGTCCGCGCACCCGCATTGCGCGTCGACACCGTCCCGACGCGGATCGTCGTCGAGGTGGCGAAGCGTCGCCTGACGCTCTACCGGATGGCCAGGCCGGTGCTGACGGCGACCGTGGCCGTCGGGTCTCCGTCGACGCCCACGCCGACCGGTCGCTTCTACGTCAACCAGCGCCTCATACCGACCGACGCCGGCGGTCCGTTCGGCCCCGGCGCGATCGGCATCTCAGCGTTCTCGGACGTCCTGACCGGCTGGACGCAGGGCGGGCCGGTGGCGATCCACGGCACGAACGAGCCCTGGTCGATCGGCCACGCAGTCTCGAACGGATGCATCCGCCTGCCGAACCCGATTCTGAAGAAGCTCTTCCGCGTGACCCTCGCGGGCACACCCGTGATAATCAACCCGTGAGCCACATCACGACAGCGCTCTTCAGATGACCTACACGGTTAGCCGCGTGCGCTGACCGGGGAAAGGACCCGCATGGCCAAGAGCCCACTCGACCGTCTCGCCTCCCTCGGGGAGGAAGTGCTCGGCAAGGCGCAGCAGAATCCCGCTGCGCATCGTCTTCTGCAGGGCGCGATGCAGCTGAAGGACCGCGTGGACGACCTGTCGAAGCGCGTGCGCGGGCTCGAGCAGATGGAGAAGCGCCTGGCACAGCTCGAGCGGCGCCTCTCGAAGATCGAGTACGCCGCGAAGAAGAAACCGCCGCCCTCGACGTCACGGAAGACGACCGCCGCGAAGAAGAAGACGTCGAGCCCGAAGTCGTAGCTCGACCCGAAGAAGGTGTCTGACACCTGTTCGTAGCGCGGGCGCGTGTCGAACTGCCACGTGTGTCAGTCACCGTGTCAGACGTCATGAGGATCTGCCGCCGACCAGCGGCTTCTCATCGGTGTCGGACACCGTGGCGCGGCGCGACATGAGCGTGCGTATTTTGGCGCGGATCCTGGTCGACCTGGACGCAGCTTCGAGTGAACATCGGGCGCGGCAGCTCCCTGCGTTTGCAGGACCGGCATCCCACCGGAGTAGCGGCCGCTATGTCGGTGCCAGGCACCGGCGGGAAACTGCGCCCGCCCAGCGAGTGTGTCCGCAGAGCCACTGAACCGCAAGGAATGTGGAAGCATCGTCACCCATCCGGCACACGCGTGTGGCACAAGGCCGGTGCCAGGCACCTTTCGTCGGGCACCTTTCGTCGGCATCGTCGTCAGATAGGCAAGGTCGGTGCCAGGCACCGTCGGACACCGTTGGTGTCAGACGCGCACGCGCAGGGCGCCCGGGACGACCTCGAACGTCGCCGGCGTCGTCCCGACTTGCTCGCCGTCGAGCTCGATCGGCAGATGCTCTGCGGCGTCGACCTCGACGCGCGCGGTGCGCACGACCTCCACCTTCGGGTGGGCGACGTGCTTGCCCTTGTAGAGCTTCGGGGCGGTGGTCAGGAAGTCGACCTTGCCGATGTCGCCGATCAGCACGACGTCGAACGCGCCATCGTCGGATCGCGCGTCGGGAGCGAGCTTCATGCCCCCTCCGTGCCAGACGCCGTTCGCGACGATCACGTCGTGCATCTTCCCGTGGCGCTCCTCCCCGTCGAAGCGCACCGTGACATCGGTGTTCTCCCACTCGAAGAAGACGCGCGTCAGCGCATAGAAGAAGGTCGCCTTGCCGCCGAGCGCCTTGGACATCCCGTTCGCGCGCTGGGCGACGGCTCCGCTCATACCGACGGAGCCGACGTTTGCGTACCAGCGCTCAGCGTCCTCGCCGCCCCACGTGCGGTAGGAGACGCGCCCGGCGTCGATCGTGCGCGGAGCCCCCTCGAGCACGAGCCGCACCGCTTCGTCGAACTTCGTCGGGATCCCGTATGTGCGGCCGAAGTCCATCCCCGTCCCGAGAGGGATCGTTGCGAGGTCGACGTCGCGGCCGGCGATCCCGTTCACGACCTCGTTCAGCGTCCCGTCTCCGCCGACGGCGACGACGAGCGTCGCGCCGCCGTCGACCGCGGAGCGCGCCAGGTCGATCAGGTGCCCCGGCCGCTCCGAGAAGAGCGTCTCGCCCGTCAGCCCGAGGCGCGCCGCCCGATGTGCGAGCTCGGGCCAGCG
The DNA here is from genome assembly GCA_045805985.1 of Gaiellaceae bacterium. Classification (GTDB taxonomy): domain Bacteria; phylum Actinomycetota; class Thermoleophilia; order Gaiellales; family Gaiellaceae; genus PALSA-600. The sequence goes on from JBJMKA010000012.1 coordinate 225,029, forward strand.
CTTCCCCGTAGCACCGTTGTCCGATGCCGGATTGACGAGGAAAACGACACGGTCACTCACGGACGGAAGCTCAGCTACCAGCGGAATGAAGTCTCAGCTTCATTCTGCAATTGCTACGTCGAGCGCGATCTTCGTCATCCGGTCGACCGCTCCGCGCAGGTCGTCGTCGGAGATGCGCGTGAACGCGCCCTCGACGACGATGTCGCTGACGGTGAGCAGGCAGCCGGTCTCGACGCCGCGGATCGCGCCGACGGTGAAGAGCGCGGACGCTTCCATCTCGACTGCCAGCACGCCGCGCTTCGACCAGCGCTCGTACTGACCGTCGTCCGGGTTGTAGAAGAGGTCGCTCGAGACGATCGGGCCGACGTGCAGCTCCTGGCCGATCTCCTTCGCGGTGTGCACGGCGCCGTGGATGATCGACCACGAGGCCGTCGGGCAATGCGGCTCGTTGCCGACGAGGTGCATCGCCGTCGAGTCGGCCGGCACGGCCGTCAGCGCGACGATCAGATCGCCCAGCGCGTGGTGAGGCTGGAGGCCGCCGCAGGTGCCGACGCGGATCAGCTTCTTGCAACCGAGCTGCACGAGCTCCTCGAAGACGATCGTCGCGCCCGGGCAGCCCATGCCGGTGCCCTGGACCGACACGGGCCTGCCCTTGTAGGTGCCCGTGTAGCCGAGCAGGCCGCGCTCGGCGTTCCGCTGCTCGACGTCGTCGAGATAGGTCTCTGCGATGTATTTGGCGCGGAGCGGATCGCCGGGGAGCAGGACTGCCTCCGCGTACTGTCCCGGCTCGGCGCGAACGTGAATCGGCATGGGCGCTGAGCCTATAGAAGACTTGTGGAATGACCCCCATGGAGCCTTCGCAGGAGCAGGTGCTCGCGTTCTGCGCGCGCGAGCCCGTCGAGCGCGTGTTTCTCGAGGACGTCGCGCGGCGCGGGCTCGGGCGCTTCTACGGTGTGGCCGATAGATCAGGCTCGCTGTCTGCGCTCTGCCACGTCGGCGCGAATCTCGTGCCGTCCGGCCCGGGGAGCGCCGCCTTCGGTCACGCGGTCGCCGGGGCACGCTCGCGCATGATCATCGGCGAGGCGGGCGCCGTGACCGAGCTGTGGGAGGCGGCGCGTGACGAGCTCCCGCCGGCGCGCGAGGACCGGGAGCGCCAGCCGGTGTACACGATCAGCGAGCGTCCCGCCCCAGGAGATACCGGCTTGCGCGCCGCCATCCCGGCCGACGTCGACCGGCTCTTGCCGGCGTGCGCGGCCGCGCACCGGCTCGAGCTGCACCTCGATCCGCTCGCGCGCGACCCGCAAGCATTTCGCTGGCGCACCGAGGCGCAGATCGACGAGGGCCGCTCCTGGATCTGGCTCGAGGACGGGGTGATCCTCTTCAAGGCGGAGGCGTCCGCGTGGACGCCGAGCGCCGTGCAGATCCAGCAGGTCTGGGTCGACCCGGAGGCCCGCGGCCGCGGTCATGGCGCCCGCGGGATGCGCGATCTGGTCCGGCTGCTCCTCGAGACGACGCCGACCGTGACGCTCTTCGTCCGCACCGACAATGCGCCCGCGATCGCGACCTACGAGACGATCGGGATGCGCAAGGTGCTCGAGTACCGGAGCATTCTCTTTTGAGGCGGTTCCTGCGCTTGGCCATCCTCGCCTGGCTCGGGCGCTGGCTGGCCCGGGAGGTCGCGGCGTACCTGGGCCGCCATCCCCGTGCGCCCGGCCCCGCGCCTCTCGATTCCGCGCATCCCCCAGGCTGGATGCCCGGTCCCGAACGAGGGATCGAGGGGGATTGAAGAACCACCGATAGCCTCTCCGATGCTGAGGCTCGCAGTGGCCGTGCTCGTGCTCGTCTCGATCGGCGCGATTCTCACTTCCTCGGGGCGGTCGTCTGCGCCCGTTTCCGTCCGGCATACGTGCGGCTTGACCGACCGGCAGTTCATCTCGAACTACCAGGTGCAGCTCCTCGCGGTCGGGATGTACGGCGACGATTATCTGGCCGGCTCGGCGAAGGCGCAGGAGGTGATCGGCGCGGCGCGCGAGGCGGCGCGCGTGGTGCGCACTTCGGCGCCGATCGATCCGTCGCTCCTCCTCGTCCGTCAGTACGCACCGTCGATGTTCCTCGAGTACGGCAGGGCGGTGAAGGCTCGCGCAGCCGAGAAGGACGCCGGGCCTGCGATGTACCGCTCATATAGGATCGGCGCCCACGTGAACGACGTCCTGCAGGAAGCGCAGCCCGGCCTCGCGGCCGCAGGCTGCGACGTCACCGACCTTTTCTGATCCAGCCCGTTGCCTGGCACACTGGAGGCCTGGAGCTCCTGCGCCGGATCGAATCGCACGTCCGCCGGCACGACCTGATCGAGCCGGGTGGCGACATCCTGTGCCTCGTCTCGGGCGGCGCGGACTCGACCTGCCTGTTCCACGCGCTTCGCGAGCTCGGCTTCAACGTGTCGGCGCTGCACGTCGACCACGGCCTGCGCGGCGAGGAGTCGGACGGGGATGCGCGTTGGTGTGCCGAGCGCTTCGGCGCCGAGGTCGTGCAGGCGGCGGCTCGCTGCGAAGCCGAGGCGGCGCTTCGTGACGTTCGCTATTCGCTCCGCGGCGGTGAGCTGCGCGCGACCGGGCACACGCTTTCCGACCAGGTCGAGACGATCGTCTACCGGCTCGCGGCGAGCGGCACCACCAAGGGGATCAAGGTGCGGCGCGAGGACGGCGTCATCCGTCCGCTGCTCTGCGTCTGGCGCGAGGAGACGGAGGCCTTCTGCCGGGAGCGCGGGCTCGAATGGCGCACCGACTCGACGAACTCCGACACCCTTCGTGGTCTGATCCGCGACCAGATCGTCCCGCTGCTGACGCGGCTGCATCCCGCCGCGCGCGAGAACGTCCTGCGCGCGTTGGACGAGCGCCGCACGATGCCGCCCGCGCTGGCGGAGCTGCTCGACTCGCGCGCCGGCTCGAAGCGTGTTGACCTGGGCGGAGGGGTGCAGGCGGTGCGCGAGCACGACCGGCTCTGGCTCGAGCCCGGCCCGCAGGAGCTGCAGGGCACGCTCGAGTGGGGGCCATGGCGCATCGAGTCCCGCCTGGCAGGGCTTAAGGTACGAGGGTGGCGCGCAGGAGACCGGCTGGCGGGCCGTTCGAAGAAGATCCAGGATGTGTTCGTGGACGCAAAGATCCCTCGCTCCGATCGTGAAGGCTGGCCGCTCGTCGTGCGTGGCGACGAGGTTGTCGCGGTCCCGGGAATCGTCGAGGCGGAGGGGGTGACCGCCACCCGTGTCGCAGACTGAGGTCGAAGCCGGCGTCGGCAAGATCCTGATCGACGAGGAGCGCCTGCAGGAGCGGATTCGCGAGCTCGGTCGGGAGCTGTCGGAGGACTACGCCGGGCGCGAGCTGCTGCTCGTCGGGGTGCTCAAGGGCGCGGTTTTCTTCATGGCCGACCTGATGCGGAACCTCTCCGTTCCCTGCGAGATCGACTTCATGGCGATCTCCTCCTACGGCGCCGCGACCGACTCGTCCGGCGTCGTTCGAATCCTCAAGGACCTCGACATCAACATCGAGGGGCGTCACGTCCTCGTGGTCGAGGACATCATCGATTCCGGTCTGACGCTGTCCTATCTGCTTCGCAACCTCGAGTCGCGCGAGCCGGCCAGCTTGGAGATCTGCGCCCTCCTGACGAAGCCCCACCGCCGGGAGATCGACGTCCCCGTCCGCTACGTCGGATTCGAGATCCCGAACGAGTTCGTGATCGGCTACGGGCTCGATTTCGCGGAGCGGTACCGGAATCTGCCCTACGTGGGCGTCCTGCACCGGGATTTGATGCCAGAAGGGGCTTGAAGCCGTTTCTAAGGGAAGGGTAAGCGCCTGACCCAGGGAACAGCCAAAGAGCTACCCTAAACGAACCCTCGTATGAACCGTTTCTTCCGCAGCGCGTTTTTCCCGCTCATCGTGATCGTTCTGCTCGTGTGGCTCGCGAGCCAGACGCTGATCCCGAAGAAGAACAACACGCGCCCCGGGGTGACCTACTCGTCGCTCCGGCAGACGATCACGCAGACCCCGCAGGACGTCCAGAAGATCGAGTTCACGCCGAGCAAGAAGCAGATCGGCGTCACGTTTGTGGGCGGGAAGACGGCGAACGTCCACTACCCGACCGACCAGTCCGAGCTCGACTTCGAGAAGCTCCTGATCAACAAGGGCGTCAGCTACGACTCGAAGGGCGTCGGCGGCTTCTCGTGGCTCGCGCTGATCGGATCGTTCCTGCCGTTCCTGCTCCTGATCGGCTTCTGGATCTTCCTGATGAACCAGGTTCAGGGCGGCGGCTCGAAGGTGATGAGCTTCGGCAAGTCGCGCGCGAAGCGGATGGCGCCGGACACGCCGAAGATGGGCTTCAAGGACGTCGCCGGCGTCGACGAGGCCGTCGAAGAGCTTCAGGAGATCAAGGAGTTCCTCGAGAACCCGAAGAAGTTCCAGGCGCTCGGCGCCTCCATTCCGAAGGGCGTCCTCCTCTACGGCCCTCCGGGCACCGGTAAGACGCTGCTCGCACGCGCCGTCGCAGGCGAGGCCGGCGTGCCCTTCTTCTCGATCTCCGGTTCCGACTTCGTCGAGATGTTCGTCGGCGTCGGCGCGTCGCGCGTCCGCGACCTGTTCGAGCAGGCGAAGCAGGCTTCTCCGTGCATCATCTTCATGGACGAGATCGACGCGGTCGGCCGCCATCGCGGCGCCGGCCTCGGCGGCGGTCACGACGAGCGCGAGCAGACGCTGAACCAGCTGCTCGTCGAGATGGACGGCTTCGAGATGAAGGACAACATCATCCTGATCGCCGCCACGAACCGCCCCGACATCCTCGATCCGGCCCTGCTTCGCCCGGGCCGCTTCGACCGGCAGATCGTCGTCGACCGGCCCGACCGGAACGGCCGCCGCAAGATCCTCGAAGTGCACTCCAAGGGCAAGCCGCTCGCGCCGTCGATCGATCTCGACTCGCTCGCCGCCGGGACCCCCGGCTTCACGGGCGCCGACTTGCGCAACCTCATCAATGAGGCCGCGCTGCTGGCCGCCCGCCGAGGCAAGAAGGTGATCGAGCAGGAGGAGCTGGAGGAAGGGATCATGCGCGTGATCGCCGGGCCGGAGAAGAAGGCCCGCCTGCTCTCCGAGAAGGAGCAGCGGATCACGGCGTACCACGAGATGGGCCATGCGATCGTCGGCCACTTCCTCGAGCACACCGACCCGATCCACAAGATCACGATCGTCTCGCGCGGCCAGGCGCTCGGCCTGACGATCTCGCTGCCGGGCGAGGACCGCTACCTGACGACGCGCAAGGCGCTCCTCGAGCAGATCGCGATGACGATGGGCGGTCGCGCGGCGGAGGAGATCGTCTTCAACGAGGTCACGACGGGCGCCGCGAACGACATCGAGAAGGTCACCGCGACCGCGAAGCAGATGGTGATGCGCTTCGGGATGAGCGAAAAGCTCGGCCCGCGCGTCCTCGGCCGCAATCAGGACACGCCGTTCCTCGGCCTCTCGATGAGCAACGAGCCCGACTACTCGGAAGAGGTCGCCCGCGAGATCGATGACGAGATTCGCCGGATCATCGAAGACGGTCACGACATCGCGACCCGCGTGCTGCGCGAGCACCTCGACGACCTGCACCGGATCTCGCAGATCCTGATCGAGCACGAGACGATCGACAAGGATCAGTTCACCGCGCTGCTTGCCGGCGAACCGGAGGAATCGGTGTTCCCGGCCGCACCGGAGCCCGAGCCGGAGCCCGAGAAGGAGCCCGAGCGGCGCCCCGCCCCGGCGAAGCCGCGCCCGTTCCCGCTTCCCGGCGGCGCGGCGATGCAGCCGCCCGAGCCCGAAGCCTCCTAGCTTCGAAACTCTCGAACCTGGTTCGCGCGCACCGCGCTCCGCCGGTGGGGCTTGTTGTGGGTTGCGCGAATCAGGTTCGGTTCTCTGGGAGTTGAACCTGATTCGGCGGTGCCCGGCGCGTCGCGTCGCCGGTGGCGCGCAGGCCGAACCAGGTTCGTGCGTTTTTCAAGCGGCGCCTGAAAGTTAGGGTCGGTGCATGTTCAGGTCGCGGCGCCGGGCAATTGTGTTTCCGCAGGCCGACCATGCGCGGCTCGCCGGCTCGATCGCGCTCGCGTGGCGCGAGCGGCCGGCGTTGCCGTTCGACTCGTTCGTGCGCGGCGTCGCCGACCACGACCGCGGCTACGGCGAGCACGACACCGCCGACATCGGAGCCGTCGCGAGCGAACCTTGGACGGAGATTCAACGGCGTGGCTTCACCGCGCGCAGTGGCGACCCGGTCGTCGACCTCGTCGCCGCAATGCACGTCCGGCGGTTGCTCTCGTCGCAGGACGACGAGTACGAGCGCGCGGCATTCGCCGAGGTGGGCGCGCTGCTGCCATCGCTCCTCGATGCGGCCGGCGTTCCAGCCGAGGACGCGGAGGAGGCCGATGCGATCACGAATGTCTGCGATCGGATCGCCTTTGCGTTTTGCTTCGAGGAAGCGAGCGAGGGCGAAGTGCGCGGGATTGCGTACGCACTCGATGGTCAGGGATCGATCAAGCTCGATCCGTGGCCACTTGACGTCCCGCGGCTCGTGGGCCTCGTCACGGCCTACGAAGCCGACGGATACCCGAAGCGGCTAGTGCCCGTCGTCGTGCCGTTCGACGTGACGCCGTCGCCCTAGCCTCGAACCTCTCGAACCAGGAGCTGCTCTCAAAATGCGCCTTCGAGTCGGCGGCAGAGGATGAGGGCGCAGGCGAGTTCGGCGAAGGAGAGGTAGAGCTCGGGTCGTCGTTCCCAGCGGGTCGTGATGCGGCGGTTGTTGTGCAGCCAGGCGTTGGTGCGTTCGATCGGCCAGCGCTCGGGTGCTTGCGGGTCGCGCGCGCGGCCTTGCCCGG
>JBJMKA010000013.1:0-374023 GCA_045805985.1 Gaiellaceae bacterium
CCGCGCTTCACGCTCCACTTCACACCGACCTACAGCTCCTGGCTCAACCTCGTCGAGCGCTGGTTCGCCGAGCTGACCACGAAATGGATCAAACGCGGCGCCCATCGCTCGGTCCGCGACCTCGTCGCCTCGATCCGCACCTGGATCACCAATTGGAATCACGATCCCAAGCCCTACGTCTGGCACAAGAGCGCAGACGAGATCCTCGACAGCCTCGCCGCCTACTGCCAGCGGATCAACGACTCAGGTCACTAGTCCGACGCGCGGGACATCTCGTCAGTGCCGCGCTGGCCGCGCTCTACCGCGACGTAGAGGAGCGACGCGGCGGCGCCGGTCCTCAGCCCGAGCGCCGCGGCGGTCGCGGCGACCGCGAAGGTCTGGGGCGTGAGCGGCACCGGCGTGAACGGCAGCGTGATGCTGACCTGCGCCGCCAGTGCGATGAGCGCGGCGCCGCCGAGCGCGAGCACGACGTCGACCGCATGCGTGGCGCGCGGAAAGACCGTGGCGCGGATCGAGGTGGCTGCCATCGGCCGCCGATACTACAAAAAAGATAGTCGTCCGCTGAATCTGAACAGTCCGTGAAATACCTCGCCGTTTCCTCGCGCACCGGCAGATCCGCCCGTAGAACGAGGTGACAGACACACTCGGACCAAGGAGCTCGTATGCGCCGCCTCGTACTGCCACTTCTCGTCGTTGCCGCCGCCGTGCTTGCCGCGTCGGCATTCGCCTCAACCCGCGCCACCGGAACCGTCGTCAAGTGGAAGACGGCGCAGTTCGGGCCGATCCTCGCGACGAAGGGCCACCTCGCTCTCTACACCTGGAACCAGGAGAAGGTCCGCAAGGTGAAGTGCACCGGCGCCTGCGCGAAGACGTGGCCGCCGATCACGATCCCGCACGGCACGATGGCGCCGAAGCACATCGCCGGCGTGATGGGGACGTTCGGCGAAGTCATGCGCCCGGACGGCAAGACGCAGGTGACCTTCAACGGGCACCCGCTCTACACCTTCCACGGCGACAGTCCCACGAAGATCCTCTGCAACGGCGTCGACGGCTGGTTCGTCGTCAAGGTGCACTAGCCGCGTGGATCGCCACGAGACCAAGACCTACGGCCGTCGCGCCTTTCTCGGCGTGACGGCCGCAGGCCTTTCGTCGCTCGTCTGGGGACGAAGCGCGTGGAACGCCTTCGTCGCGGTCGCGCCGCCGGGGCTCGTTCCCGGCTGGCGGATCTACACCGTCGCCTCGACGATGCCGCGCTTCGACCCCGCGACGTGGCGGCTGACAATCGACGGTCTCGTCGGCGCTCCGCAGAGCATCGGCTACGAGCAGCTGCGCGCCCTGCCGAGCGCGGAGCAGGTTTCGACCTTCCACTGCGTCACCGGCTGGACCGTGGACGACGTGCGTTGGCGTGGCGTGCGCTTCGCGGACCTCCTCGCGGCGGCACAGCCGAGCCAGGAGGCACGCGTGCTCACGTTCACGTCCGCGGAGAAGCCGTACGTCGACACGCTGACGCTGCAGCAGGCCCAGCTGGCCGACGCGATGCTGGCGTATGAGATGGACGGCGAGCCGCTGGCGCGGGAGCACGGTGCGCCCGTGCGCGTCGTGATCCCCGAGATGTACGGCTACAAGGGCGTCAAGTGGGTCGAGCGGATCACCCTCGGTCTCGAGGCCGAGCCCGGCTACTGGGAGCAGCGCGGCTATGATACCGACGCGTGGGTGGGACGCTCGAATGGCGCCTGAGACCATCGAGCGCTTTACGCGCACCGAGCGCGCGGCGCATTGGGTGCACGCGGTCGCGTTCTTCGCGCTCCTCGGGACGGGGCTCGTGCTCTATCTGCCAAGCCTCAGCCAACTCGTTGGACGACGGCCGCTCGTCAAGGACGCACACGTGTACACCGCGGTCGCTTGGGTTGCCGCACTCCTCCTGGTCGTCGTCTTCGGGGACCGCCGACGGCTGCGCCAGACGCTGCGGGAGCTCGAGACCTTCGACACCGACGACGTGCTCTGGCTGCAGCGCTACCCGACGCCGCAGGGGCGCTTCAACGCCGGGCAGAAGGTGAACGCCGCGTTGACCGCTGCGTTCGCGGTGCTGTTCGCCGTCTCCGGCTCGCTGCTCTGGCTCGGCGAGCGCGACCACCGGTTCCAGTTCGCGAGCACGATCCTGCTGCACGACTGGCTGACGCTCTTCTCGCTGCTCCTCCTCGTCGGCCATCTCTACCTCGCGCTCATCTATCCGGCGACCCGGCACTCGCTGCGAGGGATGACGACGGGCTCGGTGCGGCTCGACTGGGCCGAGAAACATCACCCCAAATGGGCGCGCGAACGACGACAATGAGCGAGATGGCAACCGTTCTCGTGGTCGACGACGAGTCGATCGTGCGCGACGTCGTCGTTCGGTACCTCCAGCGGGACGGCTTCGACACGCTCGAGGCGGGCGACGGCGACGCAGCGCGCGCTCTCATCGAGAGCGCCCGTCCCGACCTCGTCGTGCTCGACCTGATGCTTCCGGGCACCGACGGGCTCGCGCTCTGCCGCTGGATCCGCGCGGACAGCGACCTTCCGGTGATCATGCTCACCGCGCTCGGGGAGGCGGCCGACCGGATCGTCGGCCTCGAGCTCGGCGCGGACGACTACGTGACAAAGCCGTTCTCGCCGCGCGAGCTGGCGATTCGCGTTCGCAACGTGCTGAAACGAGCGGAGGCGCCACCGCGCGCCGGCGAGACGCTGTCGTTCGACGGTTTGACGATCGACGGCAAGAGTCGCGAAGTAACGCGCGACGGTGAGTCGCTGCGGCTCACGGGCAAGGAGTTCGACCTGCTCTTCTTTCTCGCGTCGAATGCGAACGAGGTGTTCTCGCGGGCCCAGCTGATGGAACGTGTGTGGGGGTACGAGGCGGCCCTCGACACCGGCACTGTCACGGTGCACATCCGGCGCTTGCGTTCGAAGATCGAACGAGATCCGTCGGGGCCGCGCCACCTCGAGACGCTCTGGGGCGTCGGCTACAGGTTCGTGCCGTGATCCAGCTCGCGCTCGTCGTGGCGTGCTCGACGCTCGTGGCCGGCCTGCTCGGCGCCGTCGCACTCCGACGACTGCCGACGGTTCGCTTGCAGCTCGCAGCGTTCGGACTCGTCGCGGTGTTGCTGCCGCTCGGGGCCGTGCTGGCCTCCGGCTGGGTGATGTTCCACATGGGCGCCGACCTGAAGATCCTCGCCGTCGCGGCCGGAGCCGCGGCGAGCGCCGTTGCCGTGGCTCTCGGACTGGCCGCGTCGATCACGCGACGGGTCGAGCATCTGAGCGCCGCATCGGTCAGCCTGGCCGCCGGGGATCTGACCGTGCGCGCGCCGACCGGCGGGCCGCGCGAGCTCGCGAAGCTGGGCCACTCGTTCAACGCGATGGCATCCGAGCTGGAAAGCCTGTTCGACGCGCGCCGCGAGCTCGTCGCGGCCGCGAGTCACGATCTGCGTACGCCCGTCGCGTCGATCACCGCGATGCTCGAGGCGATCGAAGACGGGCTCGCGACGCCCGAGGAGTACCTCGCCCCGCTGCACGAACATGCCCGCCGGCTGGGGACGCTCGTCGACGATCTCTTCGAGCTCGCACGGATCGACGCGGGCGCGCTCTCACATGAGCTGCAGGTCGTCGCAGTCGCGCCGCTCGTCGCGTCTTGCGTACGCGGAGTGGAAGCGGAGGCGCGGGCGCGTGGGGTGACGCTGGACCAGCGGCTCGGGGAAACACCGCCGGTCCGGTGCTCGCCCGACCAGGTCGAGCGCGTCCTGCTGAACCTGCTGACGAACGCGCTGCAGCACACACCCTCCGACGGGTCGATCGCGGTCCTGGTCGACGCCGCCGACGATCACGTCACTGTCAGCGTGGAGGACACCGGCAGCGGACTCACCCCGGATGCGGCGCGCCGGATGTTCGACCGGTTCTGGCGTAGCGATCCCGCGCGCACCGGCGGGGCGGGCCTCGGGCTCGCAATCGCGCACGGGCTCGTCGAGGCGCAGGGCGGCCGGATCTGGGCCGAAGGAGCGGCGACGGGCGGCGCCCGCGTCTCCTTCACGCTGCCGGTCGCCTAGCTCGGCATCCTGTCAGGGCCCGGCTCTCCGCCTTCGGCGCGAATGTGCAGGCGTTCGAGGTAGCGCTCCCACCCGGTGCGGTGGTGCTCGGCGACGTGGAGCGGTGCGAGGCCACTGTGTGTCAGGCGCAAGAGCGTCCCGGCGCCGGTGGGCTCGAGTTCGACCACCACTATCGAAGCGCCCGGTGCAACCGGCGTCGCGTCCCCTTCCCAGCCCCAGGTGAAGACGATGCGGGAGTGGGGGACGAGCTCGACGAACGAGCCCGAGGCGACCTGGCCGCCGGGCATCTCGACTCGCAGCGAACCGCCGGGGCGCGGGTCCAGTTCTCCGCCGACGCCTTGCCACTCGGTCCAGTGCTCGATGTCGGTGAAGAACGAATAGACGGTTGCCGGTGACGCGGCGATCAGTTGCGTGACGACGACGTCGCTCACCTGCGTTCGGCCCGCTCCGCAAGCTGCGCAAGGCGATCGACGCTGCTGCTCCAGAACGACTCGAGGAAATCCTTCAGCGGGCCGAGCTGTGCGTGATCGGCGCGATACAGCCGCCGCTTGCCGTCACGGCGGACGGTGACGAAGCCGGCGTCGCGCAGCAACGCGAGGTGCTGCGATACCCCTGCGTAACTCAGGTCGAGTTCGTCCACGAGGTCGCCGACCGCGCGTTCGTCATCCCAGACGAGGCGCAGGATCTCCTGCCGGCGAGGCTCGGCGACGAGTTTCAGTGCGTCCACAACTTCATTTTAGCCTATGGCGAAATGTATGTTACGTTTTCGCCCCGACTGAAATGAGAGAGCCGAACATGGCTGATGTGCTGTTCCAGTTCGACGTCGACGCACCGCGCACGACGGTGCTCGAGGCAATTAAGACGACCGAAGGGATCAAGGGCTTCTGGACGACCCAGGCGGACGCATCGGAGATTGTCGGCGAGATTGTCGAGGTCGGATTCCCAATCGCGCCGAAGCCGTTCGACCTCCGCCTCGAGCAGTCGGACGAGAGCACGGTCGTCTGGCGCACCGAGAGCTTCCCGCCGCACTGGGTCGGCACGAGCATCCGCTGGGAGGTCGACGAGCGGGAGGGTGGCTCGACGGTCAGGTTCCGCCACGGGAGCTTCGGCGACGACTGGGAGACGGGGGCGGTCGCCTACACATGGGGCCAGATCATGGTCAAGCTCAAGGAGTACGCCGAGACCGGAACACCGGCCCCAGTGTTCGTTTGACGCCTCATTAGGGCCGATCGACACGGGGGTTAACCCCACCCAACACACCAGTCCGTCCCATTTCGCCGCGCCACCCGCGCAGGCAGCCTCGAACGAGAGGTCACAACAGCGAAATGGAGATGCAGATGAAGCTCAATGTCACGGCGCGCGCAGCACGCTGGAGCGCCGCCCACTGGAAGACCGCGACGCTCACCTGGCTGGCCCTGGTGGTCGCCGCGGTGACCGCCGGAACGATGCTCGGCGCGGTGAACCTGACCAACTCGGAAGAAGGAAGCGGCGAATCGGCGCGCGCGGAGGCGATCCTCTCGAGCTCGGGCTTCAAGCGCCCGGCCGGGGAGAGCGTGCTCGTGCAGTCGAAGACGCACCGCGTGGCGACCGACCCGGTCTTTGGGACGATGCTCGGGACGGTCGTCGACCGCCTGAAGGCGCAGCCGCAGGTCACGAACGTCCGCCGCACCCAGACGTCGAAGGACGGGAAATCCGTGCTCGTCGAGTTCGACCTGCGCGGCGATCGGGCAACCGCCGACGCCCGCGTGCAGCCGGTGCTCGACACGGTGTCGGCGCTGCAGCTCGCCTCGCCGGGGTACACGATCGCGGAGTTCGGCAGCGCCAGCGTCGACCATCAGATCAGCGACGCGATGGGCAAGGACCTCGCGAACGCGGAGAAGCTGTCGCTCCCGATCACGTTCCTGATCCTGCTGATCGTGTTCGGCGCGTTCGTCGCCGCGGGCCTGCCGGTGCTGCTCGCGATGTCGGCGGTGCTCGCGGCGATCGGTTTCGACTCGCTCGTCAGCCATCTCGTGCACACGACCGACGCCGCATCGTCGGTGATCTTGCTGATCGGCATGGCGGTCGGCGTCGACTACTCGCTCTTCTACGTCAAGCGCGAGCGTGAGGAACGGCGGCGCGGTCACGGCGACTACGCCCTGATTCGGGCGGCAGGAACCTCCGGGATGGCAGTGCTCGTCTCCGGCGGCACGGTGATGATCGCGATGGCGGGGATGCTCATCTCCGGGTCGAAGATCTTCACCGCGCTCGGGATCGCGTCGATGCTCGTCGTCGCAATCGCGGTGACGGGATCACTGACCGTGCTGCCGGCGCTGCTCGGCAAGCTCGGCGACCGCATCGACCGTGGCGTGCTGAGCGTCCTCGCGGCGACGGTCCTCCGAGCGCTTCGCCCGGTCGGGATCAGGTCGAACGCACTCGCGCGGCTCCGCGACCGCCGCACGTTCCTCCAACGGGCGAAGGGCGATCGTGAAACGTCACGGGTCTGGGATCTCATCCTTCGGCCGGTGCTGCGTCATCCGTGGCTCGCAGCGGGCGTCTCGACCTGGGCGCTCCTCCTGCTGGCGCTGCCGGCGCTCTCGATCCACACGAAGATGCCCGGCTTGAACGACCTGCCGAAGAGCATCCCGGTCGTCAGCGCGTACGCGAAGATCGACAAGACGTTCCCGGGCTCGCAGGTGCCGGCAACGGTCGTCGTCGAGGCGAGCGACGTGAACGTGGCGCCGGTCAAGCAAGCGATCGCGCAGTTGCGCAAGGAAGCCGTCGCGACCGGGCTGCTCTCCGAGCCGGTGACGGTGACGGTGAACGCTCCCCACACGGTGGCGCGCATCGACATCCCGCTGCGCGGCAACGGCTACGACGCATCCTCGAACCGCGCGATCGAGACTTTGCGGAGCACCGTGCTCCCGAACACGATCGGTCGCATTCCGGACGTGCAGCACGCGGTGACGGGCGACACGGCCGGCAACGCAGACTTCAACGCGACGATCAAGAACCGGTTCCCATACGTGTTCGCGTTCGTGCTGGGGCTCGCGTTCCTCCTGCTGCTCGCGACGTTCCGGTCGATCGTCGTGCCGCTGACCGCGATCGCGCTCAACCTGCTCTCGGTTGCGGCGTCGTACGGCGTGCTCGTCTGGATCTTCCAGCAGGGCCACCTCGAAGGGCTGCTCGGATTCCACTCGAACGGCGGCATCGTCACCTGGCTGCCGCTCTTCCTGTTCGCGGTGCTCTTCGCGCTGTCGATGGACTACCACGTGTTCATCGTCAGCCGGATCAAGGAGCTCGTCGATCGGGGCCACTCGACGGAGGACGCAGTCGCCGAAGGCATCCGCAATACGGCAAGCACGGTCACGTCGGCCGCGGCCGTGATGGTCGCCGTCTTCGCGGTGTTCGCGTCGCTCAGCTCGCTCGATCTGAAGCAGATGGGCGTTGGGCTCGCGGTTGCGGTGCTCCTGGATGCAACGATCATCCGTGGCGTGCTTCTCCCCTCGACCATGAAGCTGCTCGGCCGCTGGAACTGGTACCTCCCGCGCACGTTGAGCTGGCTCCCGCACTGGAGCCTCGAACCGACGCGCCCGGTGACGGAGGTCGACTGATGACCAGGCTTGTCCAGCCGCTCAGGGAGGCAGCGACCTATCGGTCGCTGCTCTTCCTGGGCTCGGCCTGGGTCACAGGCTCGGTTGCGCTCGCGGTGCTGATCGTGGGCTGGTCGTTGACTGCATCGGTTCTGATCACGCCGCTCGTCATTCCGGTCATGCTCGGCTTCCGCGCCGCGGTCGGAGCCTTGGCGGGAGTCGAGGCGTCGCTGGCGCGCAAGCTGCTCGGCGTGGAGGTTCGCGCGGGACGCACAAGCTCGGGCGGCGGCGGCTTCTGGGCGCGCGGCGAGGCGGTGCTCAAGGACCGCTCGTTTTGGCGCGCGCAGGCCTATCTCGGTTTGAGGATCATCGTCGGCTGGCCGTTCGCAGCCGTTGTCCTCGGACTGTTCTTCAACTCGCTGTTCTTCATCGGGATGCCGCTCTATTACCGCTGGACGAATCAGGACTTCGGCATCTGGCGGATCGACACGCTGCAGAAGGCCGTGCTCGTCGTGCCGGTCGGGCTCGTCGGCCTCGTGCTCGCGGCGAACATCGTCCGGCCGCTGGCGTTCGTCTGGGCTCGGATCGCCGGCAGCCTCCTTCGCGGCGACGAAGCGCCGCGCACGAGCCGGGCCGAAGCGCGCGCTCTCCGGCGCAAGAGCCTGCTCGCCCACGGGCTTGCGACCGTCTTCGTCAGTGCCGTGGTCGTCGTCGTGTGGGCGTTGACCGGCTCGAGTTACTTCTGGCCGCAGTGGCCGCTGCTCGCTCTGGCACTGCCACTTGCCATCCATGCCTGGGTCGGCGTCGTGATGAGTCGCAGCGGAGATCGTCGAGGAGGCCCGGCCCAGGCGTTCGCGATTCACGCCGGGGTCTCGACCGCGCTGGCGATCTTCTTCGTCTTCCTCTGGGCCATGACGCGGCACCACACCTTCTGGCCGGTCTGGCCGATGCTGGCGTTCGGGATCCTGCTGACGGGCCACGGGCTGGTCGTGCTCTTGCGGCGCAAGACGCGCGGCCAGCTCGAGGAGCGCATCGACGTACTCGAGACGACGCGCGCGGGAGCCGTCGACGTGCAGGAGTCGGAGCTCCGCCGCATCGAACGCGACCTGCACGACGGCGCGCAGGCGCGTCTCGTCGCGCTGGGCATGAACCTCGGTATGGCCGAGCAGAAGCTCGTTTCCGATCTCGGCGGTGCGCGCGAGCTCGTGACGGAGGCGCGCCTCGGGGTCGAGGAAGCGTTGCGCGAGCTGCGCGACCTGGCACGCGGGATTCATCCGCCGGTACTGACCGATCGTGGACTCGAGGCGGCGATCGCCTCGCTCACCGACCGCAGCCCGATTCCCGTGGTCGTCACGGCCAACGTCGCCGAGCGTCCGCCGGCGGCGGTCGAGACGGCTGCCTACTTCGTCGCGGCGGAGGGACTGACGAACGCGGCGAAGCACGCGGGCGCGACGCGGATCGACGTCCACATCGTGCGGGGGCCGGCGACGCTCGTGTTGGAAGTCGTCGACGACGGCCACGGCGGCGCGAATCCGAACGGCCAGGGGCTGCACGGCCTGCGTCGGCGCGTCGAAGCGCTCGACGGCACGCTCACGATCGACAGCTCGTCCGGCGGTGGGACCACGCTACGCGCAGAGTTGCCTTGCGCGTCCTGATCGCCGAAGACCTCGCGCTGCTCCGTGACGGGCTCACTCGCCTGTTGCGTGACAACGGTTTCGACGTGGTCGATGCGGTCGCCGACGGCACGGCGTTGATCCATGCGGCGAAGCGCGAGCGGCCGGACATTGCGATCGTCGACATCCGGCTCCCGCCGACGTTCCGCGACGAGGGCCTGCGCGCTGCGCTCGAACTGCGCGAGTCGGTTCCCGAGATGGCGATCCTCGTCGTCTCGCAGTACGTCGAGCACACGTATGCAGCGGAGCTGCTCGCGACCGGCGAAGGCGGCGTCGGCTATCTGCTGAAGGACCGCATCCTCCACGTCGACGACTTCGTCGATGCGGTGCGGCGCGTCGCGGAGGGCGGCACCGCGCTCGACGCCGAGGTCGTCGCGCAGCTGTTCTCACGCCGGCGGGCGAAGGGCCCGCTCGAGCGGCTGACCCCGCGCGAACTGGAAGTCCTGCAACTGATGGCGGAGGGCCGCTCGAATGCGGCGATCGGCGCCGCGTTGGTTCTGACGGTGGGAGCGGTGGAGAAGCACATCGCGAGCATCTTCACGAAGCTCCAGCTCTCGCAAACCGGCACCGATCACCGCCGCGTGCTGGCCGTCCTGGCGTATCTGCAGCAGGAATAGGTGGAGCTACGAGGCGTCTTGGTTGGCGCTGCGAAGGCGGCGAACCAACCGGTGCGCCGGCGGCAGCACGGCCGCGGCGGCGTAGACCTTCAAGAGATCGCCGACGACGAACGGGTAGAGCCCGAACTCGAGCGTCTTCTCGAGCGGGGTGTGCAGCACGTGGCGCAGCCAGAGCAGGCCGCAGATGTAGATGACTGTCTCCCCGAGCAGCATGGCTCCGACTGTCGAAGAGAAGCTGGACGTCCAGCCGCGGTCGCCGCACCAGCCCACGATCAGCGCACAACCGATGAAGCCGATCAGGTAGCCGCCGGTCGCACCGGAGATGGCATGCCAACCCGAGCCGCCGTCCGCGTAGACGGGAAGCCCGACGAGTCCTGCGGCGACATAGAGAAACGATGACGCCGCCCCGGTCCGGAGTCCAAGTGCGGCAGCGGTGGTGGCGACAGCGAAGGTCTGGCCGGTGATCGGCACGGGCGTGAACGGCAGCGAGATGCTGATCTGCGCAGCCACCGCGATGAGCGCGGCCCCGCCGAGCGCGAGGACGACGTCGACCGCGGGCGTGGCGCGCGGAAAGACCGTCGCGCGAATGGAGGTGGCTGCCATCGGCCGCGATCCTACAAAAAAGATAGTGACGCTCGTCGAGAGGTGCGTCGCGCGCTCGCCTAGAGTTCGACCGACCTGTGCCGGTCAACCGCCACGAGATAGTCGCCGCGATCAATTCCCGGTCGGTAGTAGATCTGCGCTACGAGGGCGAGGCGCCGCGTCTCATCCAGCCGCATGTGTTGTACCGCGGGGCGAAGGGCCAAGAGCTTCTCGATACGTATCAAGTCGCCGGCTTCACGCATACAGGGCCGCTTCCTGCCTGGCGTCACTTCAGCGTGGACAAGATCACCCAGTTCACGATCCTCGACGCCATGTTCGAAATCGCTCCGGGCTACAACCCTGACTCCCTGAAGTACCGGAGCGGGTTGATCGCGTTTGCCCGCTAGGTCGTGGTCAAGCTGAAGCAGTACGTGGAGACCGGCAAGGCCGATCCCGTCTCGTCTGACGCGGTTGTCTATGGTCCCACAGGCATGCCAGACGCGAGCTCGGGAGACCTTGCCGGCAAGGTCGCGATCGTCACCGGCGCGAGCAGCGGCATCGGTTATGCGATCGCGCAGCTCTTCGCCCAGCATGGCGCGGCGGTCGCCATCAACTATCTCGAGCACGCGGACGCCGCGCATGAGCTGGTGCGCGAGATCCGGACGGCGGGCGGCCGGGCGATCGCGCTCGAGGGAGACGTCTCGGACGCGAGCGCGGTCGAGTCGCTCGTCGCGACGACCGTCGAGAGGTTCGGGCGTCTCGACGTCCTCGTCAACAACGCCGGCATCGAGCAGCAGCAGCCGCTACTCGAAACCGACGAGGCGAACTGGGATCGCACGCTAGCGGTCAATCTGAAGGGGCCGTTCCTCTGTCTGCAGGCCGCAGCGAGACGCATGGAGAAGGACGGCGGTTCGATCGTCAACATCTCCTCGATTCACGAGGACTTCCCCTTTCCGCGGGCCGCTCCGTATGTGGCGGCGAAAGGCGGGCTGCGAATGCTGATGCGCAACGCGTCACTCGAGCTCGCTCAGTACGGCATCCGCGTGAACAACGTCGCCCCGGGTGCGATCGCGACACCGATCAACGCCGCGACGCTTGCCGATCCCGAGAAGGTGAAGCGGCTGCAGGCAATCGTCCCGCTGCAGCGGATGGGCGAGCCCGCCGAGGTTGCGGAGGTCGTACTGTTCCTCGCGTCAGACCGCGCGTCGTACGTGACCGGCTCGACGTACTACGTCGACGGCGGTTACGTGCGTCACGCCGAGGCACTCTGAGATGGCCGGCGAGCGCGTCGCGATCCTGTTCGACATCGACGGCACGCTGATCTCGACGGGCGGCGCGGGAGCCGCGTCGTGGCGGCTGGCGTTTGACGAGCTCTACGGGATCCCGGCGGACATCGGGAAGTTCACGGATGCGGGGATGACCGATCCCGACGTCGGGCGCAAGACGTTCGAAGCGGTCCTGAAGCGCGAGCCTGAGCGCAAAGAGTTCACCCGGCTGCTCGAGCGGCGGCTCCACTACCTGCACACGACGGTCGAGGAGTCGAAGGGCTACAAGGTCTTTCCGGGCGTGGAGGAGCTCCTGCCGAAGCTGATCGAGGACGGTTATCTGTTAGGCCTGGTGACGGGGAACGTGGAGGCGGCCGCCCACATCAAGCTCCATCGAGCGCGGCTGAACCGCTTCTTCTCCTTCGGCGGCTACGGGTCAGATGCCAGCGACCGCGGCGAGCTGACGAAGATCGCCCTCAAGCGCGCCGCACTGGTCTATGGCGAGGAGGTGACCGCGGCCCAAGCGCTCGTGGTCGGCGATACGCCCCACGACGTCGAAGGTGCCCACGCCGCCGGGATCGCGTGCGTGGGCGTCGGCGCGTACCACTTCACGGCAGACCAACTGCGCGAGGCCGGCGCCGACTACGCGATCGAGTCGCTTGCCGCAGGGCTTCCGCTCTGATGATGTCCCGGGCATAAGTTCGCCTGAATCAGAGACCAACAACAGACTGCTCATTACGTCGGTCTGCTGAGTGACAAGATCGGGAGATCGATCGGCAATTGAGTCACGAATATGGCTCATTGTGTGGACTCCCGTTGTCGCGACACGCTCTGTACTCACGATGCGGAGAGCGAAAGCTCTACGACCGAAAGCAGGTTTTAGTGGGTTCTGGCTCTCCCAACGCGGGCCGGTTCAAGTCTTGTTAGGTCCAAGCGCTCCGGCGGAGAGAATGACGGTCGCATGAAGTGGATTTCTATCGAGGAGCGCCAAGCGCTGCGCGAGGCGCTGGCAGCTGCCGTCTGGAACAAGCGCCCATTCGGTTCTTATCTCCGAACGGCCTTGCGTGACATGTCCGAGCTCCTGGCCCCACGCACCAAACAGCTGAGCCGGGTAATCCAACAAGCTCAGAACGAGCCTGTGGGCGCGGCTTAGCGGTGGCGAACGGGTTGCCGCAGGGCCGTCTTCGTGCTGTCCGGGGATGGCTTACCGGAATCGCCACACAGGCTTGGATTGCTGTGCGAGATAGGTTGGTGGCTGTATGGGGGCGGCTCCGCCCGCGCGTCTTGCGCGCAAACGCCTGGATCGTCCATCGCGCGGTTAATATCTATCAGGACGCACTCAGGTGGTTCTTCGAGGCCAAAGTCTTTCGGTTCTATCGCTGGACTCGGTTATGGACCATCGAGCGTTACGCACCAATCCGGCGTATCGCAACCCGCAAGCGGGGGTGGCTGAGCGAAGAGATCGACCGAGCGACAAAGGAGGCACGGCCGTCGGCCTCGATCGGAAAGACGCTTGGCTTCGAGTTGCCGCGCTCAACACCGCTCTTGGTGATGGAAGTGATCGTGGCGTCGACGCTCGTCCTGGCAGCGTGCTCCGTGGGCCTGAACTTCCTGAGCTGGCGTCTCGGCTTGCCAATAGGCGCTTCCCTCAACGATCTGTACACCACCATGTGGCAAGTTCAGGCGGGTATTGCCGCGCTTGCGCTGCCTGTGCTGCTCTTCGTGGTTGAGCGCTCCCGGGATGACCCACGGGCTGCGTTTCGCAGCCCCGAGATTCTCCTGAGAGACAGCTACGCCTACCAAATCATGGCGTTCTCGTTCATCGTCGTCGGCCATATCGGACTCGACTTGGCGTGGTTCGGATCTTCCGCCGCCGTTGTGCTCTTTGATCTCGTGCTCGTTGCACTGACGCTCGTGCTCGCGATGTACGCGTACTTCAAGGTCGTCCAGCTCCTGATGAGTAGTTCACTCCTTCACGACCGGTCCTTAGCGCTGGGTAACGAGCGGATGGCCGATGCCGCGTGGCGATCAGGGCGACTTCTCAAAGGAGGCGAACTACTCAGACGCGAGTTCGAAACCGCTGGTGTGAACAGGTGGCTCTTTCAAAACGAAGACGCCGCAACTCAGCTAACGATTTCGATCAAGACCTCGGAACCGAAGTATCTCGACGATGTCGATCTGCCAGCTCTGAGGAGATTCCTCAACAGGCTGCCACGAAAGTCTGATGTCGATGCCTCGACGACTCAAACTTTTCCGACAGCCTCTCCAACGACGACGCCAGAGCCGGCCATCTGGTACTTGCTCGATTACGGCAGGCTCATTCGGCCACCGGGCGTCGCGTTCTTGCGGATCCGGCGAGATGCGTTCGAAGACATCGACGAAGCAGGCATCACGTCAGCATTGAACGCATGTGTGCATCTACGGGCCAGTGATGATTTCTAGGCGTCGCGACCTCGAGATCGATCTCGGATACCTCCGGGACAACATAGTTCAGGCCATAGATAGGGGCAACTCCGGTCTCGTCAAGGACGGCCTCGAAACCTACGAAGAGCTGGTCGTGACGTTCATGGATGTGGTCAGCCGATTCACTGACCCAGCGATTTCGTCACAGACGCTCGCCACTGATGCGCGGAGCTGGGAAGAGCTCCGCTGGATCAGCGATGCCTACGTCGAGATGATCGAGGCGGCTTTCCACGGAGCACGACGCGGGATCTTGAACGACGTCATGGAGTTCCCCCTCGGCGTTGCTTACCGGGCGTGGGATGCACGAGACCCTGCCGTGTTCGGCATTGCTATGGGTTGGGCCCGGCTGGCCTATTTGCTCAGCACAGAGGAAGCGACAGTCGAGTCTGCGCCTAGGGTGCATGCGAATGTCGCGCAGCACGTCGGCTTGCGCCTCCACGAACTTCTCTCGTATTCGGTCCTCCCAACCCTTGAGAGAGCGGCCGACGAGTTAGAGATCGCCTCGATCGCCGTGTTCATCGAGGACGCTCTTGTTACGTACAACGCTCTTCTGAAGCGGGCATACGACCAACGGCAAGACGGTGACTTCAGCGTGTTTGCAAAGGACCTGTACGACGTGTTTCAGCCGGGGTACAGGCGATACGAGTTCACCTACCGCTGGCCATTCGATGACACGCCGCTGAATGCGACCCAGTCCGCGATCGTCAACCTTGCGCGATTTCTGGAGGTCATGAGTATCGGCCTTGATGCCTGGATACTCCGCGACCTACTCGCGGAGAAGATAGATGTTCCCGCAGCCCGCCGGTACCGCGGCCAGCTGATGATCCCGAGCGAGGCACATGAGGTTTGGAATCTCTACGTGCGAACGACCCACCGTGAGTACGACCGCAGGTTCGAATGGTCTTGGTGGGAAGTTGCCGAACACGAATCGCGACGCGCGTTTGTTGGGGCCGACTTCAGCTGGCTTGTTCTCCGCGACGTGCTGCTCCGGTTGATGGAACTCACCAAAGACTTGAACCAGGACGCCGTGAATACAATTCCACTCGACCTTCCCGACAACCTCGACTATGCACTCGGCGAACGAGGTCCGGTCAATACGCAGCTAGCTGAGCTAGAGGCGTCAGAACGGGTCCGCGCTCTCGTCGACTTCGATGTGCATGCGGCTGCGGAGAAGCTCCGGCCGTTGTTCGCGACCCTGAAGACTCAAGCCGAAAATGAACGGATCGAGCACATCAAACGATCGCCCGTCTCGACCGAACGAGTCGACCTGCTCCGAGACGACATCGTCAAGGGGTGGAAGGAGTCGAGCAACCTTCGAGCGGTGTTCAGAGCATTCGGCCCGTACCGATACCACTCGACGGACGAAGACGTGGGTTCGCCTCTGGCGATCCACAAGCTCGACCTGAAAGAGATGTACATCGAGCCGAGTCGCTTCTCTATTGATCGAGTCGGAGTGGAGTATGGCCGAGCGATGACCGTGGGCGAGGATCGGTTCGCGGCCGAGAAGCTCACCTCGCAGCTCAAGCGCTTCAGCCAAGACCCGCTCGACAGCTTAGAGGTCATCAGAGCGGTTACTGAGGCTCTTGATGGCGTCGATGCCCCAGACGCCGTCATCATCATGGTCGGCGTCAACCCCGCCCTCTGGGCGCTCCGAAGGTCAGAAGAGTTCGAATGGGGTTCCGCCGTTCCAAGCGATTCGCTCCCCCAGCCGAACGGCCTCTTCAAAGGTCACGCCGTATACCAAGTCCACGAGGCAAACAGTGCGTTCATCGTCGTAGCGGACCTTCGCCGAACTGGTGTATGGCACCAGTACAGACCCGACATCCCTAAGGGCGCTCAACTTCTAGAGGACACGCTCCTATTCGAGCTTGAGGCCTTCGACGAGGCGAGCGCAGAGGCACTACTTGTTGACGCGCCGGACACGTATGCGTTCGACAATCAGCGGCCGGACAGACGGACCCACGAAGAACAACTCGACCTTGTCCTTCGAAGCGTTCGACTGCGCATTCTGGAGAAGCTCAGCTACGAGGTTCGAGAGCCTGACGCAGGGCGCGTAATCGAGGTCAAGTCGGACGTCGAACGGCTCTAGACCTCGAACCTCAGCGCGACATCAGCCAGATCCGAAGACCAAGCTGGCTGAGGCGCTCGGCTTAGCCAGCATCGAGTACGAGCACGTCCGAGCGCTTCGCAACCCGAAGCCGTATCGCGACGTACCGACATGCTTACTCTGCTTCGAGGCATCGCATGAGGAATCTCACCGTGATCGTCGACGCACTCGAAGATCGTCTCGGCCACAAGCGCGGTGCAGCAGGCGAACACCTTGAGTTTCCGGCCGAAGGTTTCATGAGTCACTGCGGACCGCCGATGCGGTCGTCGCCGTCGGCTACGGCTTCCGCGACAAGGGCATCAATGCGAGGCTGATCGGATGGTGGCATCGCTCGCCGAGGCACCGACTCGTCGTCGTCCACGGTAATAGCGTGGGTCTTGTTGCGAACGCCCGCCCCGCCATCGCGAACGCCTGGGATCACCGGATTGCGGACGGGCGCGTCCGCGTCGTAGAACGCTGGATTGCCGACACCGAATGGAGCGACATCCGAGCCGCGCTCACGTGAATGGCTAGCCCACCTGTGTCGGAGCAGCAGTCGGTGATCAAGGCTTAGGTGCGTCCAGCGCGTCTGCCACGATGAGACCAATGCCGACCTCGACACCAACGCTGGGCAGTGCCATCTGCCAAGCCGTCGCAACCGCCGTGCGCGAGGTCGACGCGCCGGTGTCGGCTTGGCCCGAGCGGTACCCAGGCAGGTGGACGACTGCCACTCGCGTCGCGGAAATGCTAGGCCGCGGGACGGCCCAGGTTACGTACCACCTGCATGAGATGGTCGAGAAGGGCGAAGTCATCAGCGCTCAACCTTGGCCGGCTGGAACCCGTGGCTATCAGCCAGCAATGCAGTCGCAAGCCGTGGCCCCGCTCTTCGCGCTACCTGAAACCATTGCCGACGAGCGCCAGTGGATGCTCGACGCCCTCGACCGTTGGGCACAGCTCCACGGCGGCCTCGCGCCGAGGCAACTCGACTGGTCGAAGTCGCGCGATCCGGACCGCGAGTGGCCTCGGTTCGACCGGGTTGCTGAACTGTTCCTGGCTGAGGCGCTCGATGAGGGCATCCGCCGTTTCGTTCCCACGCGGTGTGCTGCTGATTGCTTGTGCTCGACTGGTCAGCACTACAGCAACGCTGACGGCGACGTGATCTGCGATGGCTGCTTCGACTGCCTCGGCCAATGTCCGCGGGGGCATTCCGGCGACTGGCTTGGTCCGTCAGGGTGGCGCTACGCCCTTGAGGTTGCCGGGCTCGAGATTCGCAAGGCAGCCGATCAACACGCCACGCCTTCTCCTGGCCGGAAGCACCTTCGAGTTAGCCAGTAGCGCCCGACCGCGAATCGTTGGCGTGTTCGTTTAGTCCGCGGAAGGCCGGATTTGTGCACTCGGCTTAGGAAGCCGCTCGCAGTCTCGTTGTTGCGCACTCGGAGGTCGGAAGGTTCGGGAGCGTGGGAGATGAGAGAGCCAGAGCTCTCTCCGCGAACGCAAAATTGCACGCCGTCTCCGTCGTACGCTCGGCGCCCTCTGGTCTCGCGGCTCCGCTGAGCTGGCTGCGGTTGGTGATCATGCTTCGGGCGTGGAGAGCTACAGACTCGACAAGCTGGGCAACTGATCGAGCTAAGTACCGCCCGTTCGAGAACCCGTGTATTGCATGCGTGCTGGACTGATCGGTGATGATCACCGGCGCTCAAGAGTCTTTCCGTCTCGAAGCCCGAAAGGATCTTCACCGGATGCGAGCGACGCTAAAAAGCAAGGTCAAAGCAACTCCAGGTGAACGCCCCAAGCCAGAGCGACGCGAATGCGGCCGGCAGGAGCCCTGCGTAGAACTGGTTCGGCGCAATCGACCGAAGCGCCAGGCGATGAATGCATCGCGGAAGGATCCTGTGTTGAACTGGTTGCTCGTGTTGCTTCGTCGACAGGTTGGCGTGGTCGCGCGCTCTCGCGTGGAACAGATCTAGATCCTCGTCGCGCAAGGTTCGGCCGGGGTACCAATAGTCGGGATCGTCTTCGATCAGCGCCAGACTCCCACGCCAGAACTCAAGGGCGTTCAACGTCTGCGCAGACACGACGAGATACGTGAGACAAAGCACCAGACCGAACACGGAGAGCGCCAGCCGGAAACCCTGATCACCCACCGCGCCGGGACGCGTCGTCAAGACCGTGAATCCGGCGAAGAGGATCGCGTTGGTGGAAAGGAAACTGGTTCCTCGGTCGAGTACTAGCCGGCTCTCATGAAGCAGGAGCGTGAGAGCCCGACCGTAGAGTTCACGTAGGCGTTCTCCGCGCAACGAGCACGGCACCGCTTGACATGTCGTCGAGCCGCGGCATGCCTGTGGCCATTCGACGGCGGACTTAAGCTGCGGATTCGTATCGACAGGATGCGTCCGCATTCGTGCCTTATCAGGATGGAACGGTTTGCGGAAGACCCGCAGGCCTGAGGTATCGAGGCACGGTCGCGGGTCGCTCGCCGCCGACTCCCGGCCGAGGGTTCCCCGTTCGGCGACCTCCGGGCTGCGCAACATCCTGTCCAAGCAGACGTCCTACCGATGCTTGGGTGATTCCGAGCGCGCAAGCGATCTCAGCGATCGTTCGACCGTTTGCCATCAGGTGTTGGGGCGCTCCTCCGCGCTCCAGCGAGTCCATGAAAAGCGCATACGCCTCTTGAAACCCCATTGGGGGAGCTGGCGGCGAGAAAGACGTTGTCACGACCTCTCCTTTCACCTGCGGCGGTGGTAGAGACATCGAGCATACCACAACATACAGTTTGTTTGCAAACACGGTGTATGTTGCGCAAGCAGGAGGCTTCGTCCGTTCCCGGAAGGGGTTATTTCGTGGTCCGCTAGCCCGGAGGTGACATTACGTTTCGTGACATCCCCATCCCCGTTCCTTCTCGGGCGAGCAGTCCTCGGATCAGCCTGATGGCGGTGGTCGTGTGACCGACGCCCGCGCGGCACGGTCTAAACAGAAGCGGTACTGGAATCCGTCTCCGGATGATCCAACTGGGCAGCGCATCATTGGTGCCGCACTTAAGTTGATCGAGGAGGGCACTCCGTTCCACGAGTTGCGGCTGGCAGACGCGGTTGAGCGTGCCGCGGAGGACAACCCAGAGCAGCCCTTGAGCCGAGGTGCGGCATATCCGCGCTTTCCGGGAGGTCAGCCACAATTCCGCTTGGCGGTACTCACTGAGTTGCTACGTCGAGAGCATGCCAGGCACCGTCTAGAAGGGGCCACCTCGGCATTTGAGCAAGTCGCGGCCGCGATGGAGCTTCAGGACCACGTGTCGGTTGAAGCATTACGAGACTTCATCGAATCTCGAGGCCGCGACCAACTCCGAGGCGTTGCCGACGATGCGCTGTTTCCACTTCGCCTCTACGCCTATGGTTTGGTCGGGCTCGACCCGACGTTCCCGGGTCGAGCAGCGGTGATTGCGATGCTCCAGAAACGAGAGCGGCAATCTGACGCGGAATGGTCGAAGCTGCTGGACGCACTTGCGCGGGAGTTCAAGCTTGTCCCGAGGGATGAGTTCGAGCCCGATGACTTCGAAGTGCTTCTCAGTGCCTTGGTAACCGGTCTGGCTGTAAGACGGCTGTACGCGAACGACCACGAGCGACAGCGACTGGACGATCTATACGGACGATTCGTAGCTGCAGCCGCATTAACCGGATATTTCGCCGTTGCATCCGACGAATCGACGAGTCTGTGGGAAGTGGTGGCGGAACGTCTCGAGCGTGGGGGAGCGCCTGTTCGCGCGTCCCCACGAGCAAAGTAGGCCTGTCCCTCTTCTGTGCGGAATCGAGTCCGGCGGCACGCCGCCGCGGGGCAGTACCGGCGGACGACTGCAGCCGTCGAGCGAACCGTCTTGGGGCGTTGGCGTGAGTGTCATTACAGTTCAACACTCGGAAGGACTGAGATGTCTCTCGCGGGAGTTGAGGACTTGGAAGACCCCGAACTCTTCCACGGTGGCTCATCCTTCGGATCACGTTTTTGCGTCAAGTCGTGACTCAGCTCGGAGTCGCTAGAGCCAGAGCTCTTACGTCCAACGCGATGGCCATCGAGTCGCGCTTCTGCGTCAGACCGTGGCTCTATTGCCGGTCAAGGTCGTCGGGTCTTGGAGTTCGATCAGGGACGCGGGCCTCAGGATGGCGCAAGTTCGGAGCACCGGAGGACCGCCACGCTTTCGCAACGACGACCGCAGTTCATGGCCTGCAGCGCGACGATGATGCCCGCGACGATCGGGATGTGGAAGTGCGCCGTCTCGAGCGCGCCGCGCAGCGTTAGAGCTGCGAGCAGAGCCGCGTCAGCTGCGTGACAGCGAGCACGTAGACCAGATCGAAGAACAGCTCGATGAGCCTGACCTCCGCCGCACCCTCCTCGTACGGTCGGAGATGGGCGGCGCGCTCTGCCATGGGCGCCGATCCTGGCAGATCAGGTGCCGCGCGTGGCGACGAGCTCGGCCTCGACCGCGTCGAGCACGTCGTTCGGTGCGCCGTCGCGCGGGTCGAGCTCGCGCCACGTGAATTGCTCGAGGTATGCGTCGCTGCCGACCAGGCCCTGCTCCATTGCGACCCGGTCGATCTCTTGCTGGTACCAGTCCGGCAGCTGCCGCGACTGCTGCGTCCCGTTCTCCGCCGTGACGCGGATCAGCGACGGGATCTCCTGCCAGTAGAGAACACGAACCTGCATCAGCGGCGATTCTGCACGTACTGGTAGCCGAACCTACCCTTGATGCAGAGGTTGCCCTCCGTCACGTCATGGTCGTGCGGTGAGGTGACGTTCACGATCTCGTTGTCCTGGACGTGCAGCTCCAGGTTGCAGCCGACGCCGCAGTACGGGCACACCGTCGAGACGACGCTCTCGTTCTCCGCATCCCACGTGCCTGCCTGCCGCTTCTCGTACTCCGGCACCGACATCAGCGCGCCTGTCGGGCACACCGCGATGCAGTTGCCGCAGTACACGCACGCCGACTCCGGCAGCGACACGTCGAGCTCCGTCGAGATGTGCGCGTCGAACCCGCGGCCCGCGACGGCGATCGCGAACGTGTTCTGGTGATCTTCGCCGCACGCCGAGACGCACTTGTAACAGAGGATGCACTTCGAGTAATCGCGCACGTAGAGGTCGTTGTCGATCTTCACGTCCTGCGCGACCGTTGCAGCGTCCGGGCCGAACCGATCGGGCTTCGCGTCGTACTCCTCGATGTACGCGAGCGCCTCCGGCGCGGTCGACAGGTCGACCGACGAGCCGAGCAGCTCCATCACGAGGCGCCGGCTCGTGCGCACCCGCTCCGAGTTCGTCTGCACGACCATCCCCGGCTCCGCGATCCGCGAGCACGACGGGACGAGCGTGCGCGCGCCCTCGACCTCGACGACGCAGACGCGGCACACGTTCACCGGCGTGAGCGTGTCCCCGTAACAGAGTGTGGGCTGCTCGTTTCCGAGCATGCGGCACGCGTCGAGGATCGTCGAGCCCTCGAAGACGCGGACCGCCTCACCGTCGACCGACAGCTCGATCATCTTCTTCGGCGTGGCGAGGACCACGCTCATGCTGCGAACACCTTCAGATTCACGATCGCCGACGCTACCGCGTTCGCGGCCGTCTGGCCCAGGCCGCAGATCGACGCGTCGCGCATCACCTGCGCGAGCTCCGCCAGTGTCTGGAGCTCATCCTCGTGCGCACGGCCCGCAGCGAGCCGGTGCAGCGCTTCCTCCTGTCGCACCGTGCCGACGCGGCACGGGACGCACTGGCCGCACGACTCATCGCGGAAGAACGCCGCGATCCGCAGCAGCGCAGCGACGAGATCCGCGCTCTCGTCGTAGACGATCACGACGCCCGAGCCGAGCGTGACGCCCGCCTCGCGTGTGTCCTCGTAGGTGAGCTTCAGGTCGAGCAGATCCGGACCGACGAACGCGCCTGCGGCACCGCCGAGCAGCACGGCCTTCGGCGGCTCGGCGCCCGCCAGGTCGAGCAGCTCGCGCAGCGTCGCGCCGAACGGCAGCTCGTACAGGCCGGGCCGCGCGACGGAGCCCGAGACGCAGAAGAGGCGCGTGCCCGTCGAGTCCTTCGTGCCGACCCCGGCGTACGCCTCGCCGCCGTCGGTCACCACGTCGAGCACGTTGAAGAGCGTCTCGACGTTGTTCACGGCGGTCGGCTTTCCAAAGAGCCCGACCTCGACCGGGAACGGCGGCTTGTTGCGCGGCTCGCCGCGGAAGCCCTCGATCGACTGGAAGAGCGCCGTCTCCTCGCCACACACGTAGGCGCCGGCGCCGATGCGCAGCTCGATGTCGACCCCTTCGAGGAAGCCGCGCCTCCGTGCGAGGCTGATCGCATTCCGTAAACGATGGTGCGCGAGCGGATACTCGGCGCGCACGTAGATGAAGCCGTGGCTGCTGCCCGTCGCGATCGCCGCGATCGCCATCGATTCGATCAGCGCGAACGGATCCTCCTCCATCAGCACGCGATCCTTGAACGTCCCGGGCTCGGACTCGTCGGCGTTGCAGACGATGTAGTGCGGGTGCGCGGGCTGCTTCGCGACTGCCGCCCACTTGACGCCCGTCGGGAACGCGGCGCCGCCGCGGCCGAGCAGGCGCGACTCCGTGACTTCACGCAGCACCCCTTCGGGGCCGAGCTCTTGCGCCCGGCGCAGCGACTCGAAGCCGCCGGCCTGGATGTACGCGTCGATCGACTCCGGATCGACGCCTGCGGCGATCCGCCGCAGCAGGCGCAAACCAGACTCGCCCGTCTGCGGGAGCGGCGGCCCGACGGCGGGGATCTGCTCTTCGACCGGTTGCTCACCGGCGATCGTGCGGTACGAGGCCGGCGCGCGCTCACACAGGCCGAGGCACGGCGAAGGATGCGCGCCTTCGGGAACGGTCGCGCCCTTCAACATGCACGAGAGGTCGGTGCAGACGTGCGTCACGTCCGCCGGCCGCTCCTCGAGGGCGATCAGCGCGTAGAAGCTCGCGACGCCATAGGCCTCGGCGGGCGGCACGGCGAGGCGGCGCGATGCGTAGCCGAGCGCACCCTCGCTCAGCCAACCGACGCGCAGCTGCGCGGCGCGCAGGGCGGGGAGCAACAGATGGCGCTTCGTACGGTCGTCGCGCGCCGTGCGGCCATTCGCACCGTTGCCCGCCCCCAGCACACCGTCGATCGCGATCCGCTCGGCCTCGCTCGGCTCGGCGTTCAGGAGCCGGAGGTCAGGCAATCGCTTCCACCCGGATCGCTGTCGCCTTGAACTCCGCCGTGCCGCTTTTCGGGTCGGTTGCGTCGATCGTCAGCACGTTGGTCTCGACGAGGTCTGGGAAGTGCAGGTTCATGAACGCGAGACCGGGGCGGAGGTTTCTGTCGAACGCGACCGGCGCCTCGACCGCGCCGCGCCGTGACGTCACGAGCGCGCGCCCGCCGTCGCTCAACCCGTAGCGCGCGCCGTCCTCCGGCGAGACGAGCAGCGCCTCGCCGCCGACATGCAGCGGCGACGAAAAGCCGCCGGTCTGCACGCCCGTGTTGAACGACTCGAGCCGGCGTCCCGTCGTGAGGCGCAGCGGGAAGTCCGCGTCGAGCAGGTCGACCGGCGGCGAGTGCTTCACCGGCGTGAACGGCGCGGGCTGCTCGACGACGTCGTCCCACAACCGCCCGTGCAGGAACTGGTCGCCGGGATGATCCTCGTCCCAGCACGGCCACTGGATGCCGCCGAGCTCCTCGAGCCGCGTGTACGACATCCCCGCGTGCATGGGGGAGAGCGTGCGCAGCTCGTTCCAGACGTCCTCCGGGCGCGGGCTGCCGAGCTCGACACCCATCCGCCGTGCGAGGTCGTAGACGATCTCGACGTCGTCGCGCGCTTTTCCCGGCG
This sequence comes from Gaiellaceae bacterium, assembly GCA_045805985.1. Taxonomy (GTDB): domain Bacteria; phylum Actinomycetota; class Thermoleophilia; order Gaiellales; family Gaiellaceae; genus PALSA-600. The sequence continues at coordinate 24,184 of JBJMKA010000013.1, forward strand.
GGTCGAGTGCCTTGCGCACACGCTGCACGCGCCGCTCGCTGGAGGTGACCGTGCCCTCCGCTTCGGCCCACGAGGCGGAGGCGGGGAGGACGACATCCGCCATCTCCGCCGTCTTCGTGCGGAAGATGTCCTGCACGACGAGCGTGTCGAGGCTCGACAGGAGCTTGCGCGCGCGGGTCTGGTCGGCTTCCGACTGTGCGGGATTCTCGCCGATCACGTAGAGCGCGCTGAACGTGCCCTCCTCGATCGCCTCGAACATGCCGGTCATGTGCAGCCCGTACCTCGGGGGAATCGTCACGCCCCAGGCCGCGTCGAACTTCGCGCGCAGCGCGTCGTCCTCGATGTCCTGGAAGCCGGGCAGCTTGTTCGGGATCGCGCCCATGTCGCCGCCGCCCTGCACGTTGTTCTGGCCGCGCAGCGGCTGCAGCCCGGCGCCGTGGCGGCCGACGCCGCCGACGAGCAGCGAGAGGTTGATCAGCGCGAGGACGTTGTCGACGGCGTTGTGGTGCTCCGTGATTCCGAGCGTCCAGCAGATCTGCGGGTATTTCGCGTTGCCCCACGCATGCGCGAGCTCACGGATCGCGTCGGCCGGCACGCCGGTCACGCGCTCCGCCTCCTCGAGCGTCCACGGTTCGACCGAGTCGCGGTACGCGTCGTAGCCGCTCGTTGCGCGCGCGACGAAGTCCTCGTTGACGAGCCCGGCCGTGATCACCTCGCGCGCGACCGCGTTCGCGAGCGGGATGTCGGTGCCGACGTCGAGCCCGAGCCAGAGGTCGGCCCACTGCGCCGACGCAGTGCGGCGCGGATCGACGACGAAGAGCTTCGCCCCGCGATGCACCGCTTTCAGCAGATGGTGGAAGAAGATCGGGTGCGCGTCGCGCGCGTTCGAGCCCCAGAGGACGATCAGGTCCGCGGTCTCGCGCAGCTCCTCGTAGGAGCTGGTTCCACCGCCGGCACCAAACACCGTCGCCAGACCGACGACGCTAGGGGCGTGTCAGGTGCGGTTACAGCTGTCGATGTTGTTGGTGCGGAGAGCGACCCGGCCGAACTTCTGGGCTGCGAAGTTCAACTCGTTCGTGGCCTTGGAGCAACTGAAGATCCCAGCCTGTTTTCCCTGATGGGCAGCGCGGCGGAAGCCGGCGGCGGCGCGGTCGAGCGCCTCGTCCCAGGTGGCGGTCCTCAACTCTCCGGCGTCACGAACGAGCGGCTGGGTCAGCCGCGTGTACCTCGGAGGCATGCGCCGATCCTAGACCGAAAACCTGGGCGTTTCGTTCCGCATTATGGAACGTCGCGCTGAACCTGATTCGGCGGTGCGGTTGAGTGCGCTCGTGCCGGCGGCGCGCAGGCCGAACCAGGTTCACGAGTTGGCGTCGGCGGCCCGGAACTCTCGAACCTGGTTCGCGCGCATCGTTTGGGGTGAAAGGGCGTCGCGTTCGGTGGCGCGAATCAGGTTCGGTCAAAGGCGCTGAACCTGATTCGGCAGTGCGGTTGGCTGCCTCGTGCCGGCGGCGCGCAGGCCGAGCCAGGTTCACGGGTTGGCGTCGGCGGCCCGGAACTCTCGAACCTGGTTCGCGCGCATCGTCCGGGTGAAGGGGCGTTGCGTTCGGTGGCGCGAATCAGGTTCGGTCAATTCGGCGGTGCGGTTGGCTGCCTCGTTCCGGCGGCGCGCGGGCCGAACCAGGTTCACGAGTTGGCGTGGGCGGCCCGGAACTCTCGAACCTGGTTCGCGCGCATCGTTTGGGGTGAAGGGGCGTCGCGTTCGGTGCGCGAATCAGGTTCGGTCAATTCGGCGGTGCGGTTGACCGTCTGGTGCTCGCGGCGTGCAGGCCGAACCAGGTTCACGAGTTGGCGTCGGCGGCCCGGAACTCTCGAACCTGGTTGAAGAGCGAACCAGGTTCAGAACCTTGGAGCCAGACGGTGGTGCGGCGGCGGTAGACGTCCTCGTCGGTACGGGCCCATTCGTGCTCGCGCGCGTACAGCTCTTGGGCGCGCAGGTCGGGACGGCCGGCGACGATCGGTTCGAGGAGCGACGGGTCGTCGACTGCGGGCGCGAGCACCTCCGGGGCGAGCGAGCCGTAGAGGTGCAGGAGGTGCGAGCGGGTTGCGGGGTCGAGCTCGACGGGCCAGTCGATCCTGTTCAGCCCGCCGGCGCCCGGGAGCGGGCGCGGCCTGCGGTCCAGGTTGCACACGCCGAGCTGCTCGAGCGCGTCGAGCGCGATCCGGCGATACGTGGTCAGCTTGCCGCCCGCCACGCTCAGCATTCCCTGGGCGCCGCGTGTGTAGACGGTCTCGCGCCGGGCATTCGCCGTCGCGCCAGGCCCGCCGGGTAGCACGCGCAGGCCGTAGAAGGACGCGCGCACCTGACCGATGTCGCGCACCGCGACGGCGGCTTCATCGAGGATCGTGCGCACGTCGTCGTCGGTGACCTGCGCGTCCTCGGGCTCGCCCTCGTGCAGCGTGTCCGTCGTGCCGAGCAACAGCTTGCCCTCCCACGGGATCGCGAAGCTGACGCGCACCTTGTCGTGCGGGATCGTCACCGCGGCGCTCCAGTCCTCGCCGCCGTCGGCCACCAGGTGCACGCCCTTGCTGAGGCGGATCGACGGCGCAGCGTCAGGATCCTCGAGGCGGCGCACGCGGTCGAGCCAGGGGCCCGTCGCGTTGACGATCGAGGCGGCCTGCACACGAACCGTTTCACCGTCGACGACCACGTCGGCGCCGTCACCGTGGATCGCGGTCACCTCGGCGTAGTTGAGAACGACGGCGCCACGGTCGGCGGCCGCGCGCACGTTCGCGAGCGTCAGCCGGCCGTCGTTCGTCCACGCGTCGGCGTAGAGCGCCGAGGAGTGCAGACCCTCGGTACGGAGCTGCGGTACGAGCCGGAGCGCCCGCTGCTCGCTGACGCGACCGTTCAGCTTCGCGCGCGCGAGTGCCGAGTAGAGCAGGACGCCGGTGCGCACGAACCAAGGGCGGTGCGGACCGTCGTCGTAGAGCGGAAAGAGGAACGGCAACCGGTGGACGAGGTGTGGCGCGACGACGGTCATCAGCGCGCGCCGCTCCTGATGCGCCTCGCGCACGAGGCCGACGTCGCCCATCTGCAGGTAGCGCAGGCCGCCGTGGATCAGCTTCGACGACGCGGACGAGGTCGCAGACGCGAAATCGCCGCGCTCGACCAGCGCGACCGTCTTTCCATGAGCGGTCGCGGCCTCCGCGATCCCGGCGCCGATGATCCCGCCGCCGATCACGAGCAGGTCGAACTGGTTCCCGGCGAGCTCCTCTACGCGGTCCACAGCGGGTTGCTCCAAGCCTTGTTGCCACTGCGGTCGAGCACCTCGACGCGTCCGTACGGCGCTTCGTACGGACGGAAGAGTCGCGCGGCGGTGATCAATCCGTCGTCGTCGCGCTCGATGATCTCCGAGTGGTTCGGGTAGCCGAGCCGGCCCGCGTTTGCGCGCGCGCCGCGCCAGCGTCCTGAATAGAGCGTGACCGCCTCGGCCGGGCTGCAGCGAACGACGACGTCGCCGTCGTTCACCTCGATGTCGCGGATCTCTGGGCCGGTCGAGCCGTAGAACATGCCGGTGCGGAGCGCGTCGAGCACTGCGTCCTGTGTCTTCTCCCTCACGCGCACCCACGTCGACGCGAAGCCGCTGTCGTAGCCGGGATGATGCGAATCGTCGGTCGCGAGGGCGAAGAACGGCCGGCCGTGCTCGAGCGCCTCGTCCCAGTGGATCGACGAGTCGCCGCGGCCGAGCTCGAGCTCGCAGCCCGAGTTCCAGACCTCGATCCCATAGAGGCCCGGGCAGTCCCACCACTGCTCGGCGCGGAGGCCGCTCCAGTAGGTGTGGGCGAGGTAGGGAACGCCACCGTTTTCGGCGATCCACGCGACGACTTCCTCGAGCGGTGCGAAATTGCCTTCGGGCAGCACAGGGTCGACGGCGAGCCCGAAGGCGAGCACGTGCGCGTCGTGCTCCCGCGTCGGGGCGTACGCGTTCAGTTCCGTCGATGGGATGACGAGCAGCTTCTTCGTCGAGGGCTCGACTGTCCGTGCCCAGTGGTCGGTGATCGCCAGAACGTCGTAGCCGGCCCATTCGTAGTGGCGCACGAGCAGCTCCGGAGCCAGTTCCCCGTCGGAGTTCGTCGTATGCGCATGAAGCGCGCAGCGGAGCCACACGCCTTCTGCCCGGAATGGATTCACAGCGAGAGCGTAACGACGCAACATCGTTACCACTCGTTGCCTAAAAGTTAGGTCGCGGATAGCTTGAAATGAGAGAGCGTTACGTGATCCACTAGAGGACACCACGGACCGGGAGGAATGCATGGAGGACTACGAGGCCCAAGAGGTCGAATTCTGGGCAAAGCTCGAAGAAGAAGGCATGAGCCGCTCGTCGATGCTGCGGCGCAGCGCGGCGGCAGCTTTCGGCTTGACGATCCTCGGCAGTGCCGGGACGGCGATGGCCTCGAGCCGCGGCGCCTTTGCCCCGCCGCTCAAGGGCACGGCCGCCGGCATGGCCGACCTGATCAAGAACGCGAAGAAGGAAGGCAAGCTCAACACGATCGCGCTGCCTCGCGACTGGGCGAACTACGGCGAGCTGATGGACACGTTCGTCAAGAAGTACGGCATCAAGATCACGAACGACAACCCTGACGGCAGCTCCGCACAGGAGAACGAGGCGATCCGCTCGCTCAAGGGTGACTCGCGCGCTCCGGACGCGGTCGACGTCGGTGTGTCCTTCGCGATCGCAGGCGCCAACGAGGGCCTGTATGCGAAGTACTTCCCGTCGACGTACAAGACGATCCCGCGCGCAATGAAGGACACACGCGGTTTCTGGATGGGCGACTACTGGGGCGCCATCTCGATCGGCTACAACCAGAACCTCGTCAGCAACCCGCCGAAGACGTGGAAGGACCTGCTCAAGTCCGAGTACAAGGGCAAGGTCGCGCTCAACGGCAGCCCGCTCACGTCGAACTCGGCCGTCTCCGGCGTCATCGCCGCAGCGATCGGGAACGGCGGCAGCGTGAGCGATGTCGGCCCCGGGATCGACTTCTTCGCAACGCTGAAGAAGTCGGGCAACTTCATCCCGATTCAGACGACGCCGGCGACGGTCGCCTCCGGCCAGACCCCGATCTCGATCGACTGGGACTACAACAACCTCGCCTACGTCAAGGGCTTGCCCGCGGCAAAGTGGGGCGTCTCGATCCCGAGTGACGGCGTCTACGGCGGGTACTACGCGCAGGCGGTCAACGCGACCGCACCGCACCCGTACGCGGCGCGGCTCTGGGAGGAGTTCATCTACTCCGACCAGGGTCAGATCCTCTACCTGAAGGGCTTCGCGCATCCGGCCCGGTTCAACGACCTGGCCCAGCGCAAGGTGCTTCCGAAGGCTCTGCTGAACGCGCTTCCGGCACCGGCGCTCTACGCGAAGGCGAAGTTCGCGAGCATCTCGCAGCAGACGAAGGCGAAGGCACTGATCGCGGCCCAGTGGCCGACGAAGGTCGGGTAGGGATCTCGACCGAGGCAGCACCGCAGGCACTCCGGCCGGACGTCGTGTCCGGCCGGAGGCGCCTGTCTTTCGCATGGCTCGGCACGGTGCCGTTCTTTGCGTACGCCATCGCCTTCCTGTTCGTACCGGCAGGGGCGGTGCTGATCGGCGCGTTCCAGGACAAGAACGACAATGCGACCCTTGCGAACATCCGGCTCCTCTTCGACCACCCGTACATCGACGCGTACAAGACGAGCTTCGAGATCAGCATCGTCACCGCATTGATCGGCGGCATCGCCGGCCTCTTCATCGCCTACGCGGCGATCCGCGAGGGCACGCCGGCCTGGGTCCGGTCGATCCTGACGACGTTCTCCGGCGTCGCGGCGAACTTCGGCGGCATCCCGCTGGCGTTTGCGTTCATCGCATCGCTCGGTCCGCTCGGGATCGTGACCGTGTTTCTGAAGAACCACCTGCATTTCGACCTCTACGGCCATAACTTCGCGATCTACTCGAAGCTGGGCGTGGAGATCACGTACATGTACTTCCAGTTGCCACTGATGATCCTCGTGATCGCGCCCGCGATCGACGGGTTGCGCAAGGAGTGGCGCGAGGCGGCCGCCAATCTCGGCGCGAAGCAGTGGCAGTTCTGGCGCTACGTCGGGCTACCTGTGCTGATGCCGTCGATTCTCGGCGCGATGATCTTGCTCTTCGGCAACGCGTTCGCCGCGTATGCCACGGCTTACAGCCTCAGCTCCGGCTCGGTCAACATCGTTCCGATCCTGATCGGCGCGTATTACAGCGGAAACGTGCTCGACAACCCGCATCTCGCCCAGGCGATGGCCTTCGGGATGTTCGCCGTGCTCGCGCTGATGATGCTCGTGTACATCCCGCTGCAGCGGCGTGCGGCACGGTGGGCGAAGTGAAGCGTCCCCGCATCACGCTCTCCGCTGTCATCTGGCTGCTGCTCGCGGCCGCGTACTTCATCATCCCGCTCTTCGCGACCTTGCTGGTCAGCCTCAAGTCGACCCAGACCGGCAAGTGCTGCGTCGGCGCCAACTACGGCTGGGTGCTGCACAACGGCGACTTCTGGCACACGCTGAAGCTCTCGGCCTTGCTCGCCGTCGAGACGATCGTGATCAGCCTCGCGCTCTTCGTCCCGACGATCTACCTCGTCCACCTGAAGCTGCCGCGGCTGCGTCCGGTGATCGCGTTCCTCGCGCTGATCCCGTTCATCGTGCCGCCGATCGTGATGGTCGTCGGGCTGCTCAGGACGTTCAAGGGAACGCCCGACTGGTTCTACCAAAAGCCTTGGGGATTCCTCGCGGCGTCGTACGTGATCCTCGCGTTCCCGTACATGTTCTTCTCGCTGGACGCGGGCTTCCGCTCGATCGACGTGCACACGCTGACCGAGGCGTCGCAGAGCCTCGGCGCGAAGTGGACGACGACGCTCTTCCGCGTGATCCTCCCGAACATCCGGTCGGCGGCGCTCGCGGCTTCCTTCCTGACGCTGGCGATCGTGATGGGCGAGTTCACGATCGCGAACCTCGCCGCGTTCCACACCTTCCCGATCTTCATCCAGTTCGTCAGCGAGTCGCAGGGCTTCCCGGCCGGCGCGCTGACACTGATGAGCTTTGGCATCACCTGGGCGGCAATGCTGTCGCTGTTGCTTGTCGGTCGTAAACGCGGTCAGTCGAGCCGCATTATCGCGGGAGCCAGATGAGTTATCTCCAGCTCGAGAACCTTCATCGCGACTTCGGAACCGTGAAGGCGTTGAACGGCATCAACATCAGCCTCGGCGAGGGTGAGTTCCTCTCGCTGCTCGGGCCGTCGGGTTGCGGCAAGACGACTGCACTGCGGCTCGTCGCCGGCTTCGACCGTCCCAATCAGGGTCGGATCGTCGTCGACGGCAAGGACGTGACGGGCGTCGCGCCCAACAAGCGCGACATGGGAATGGTCTTCCAGGCGTACTCGCTCTTCCCGAACATGACCGCGCGCCAGAACGTCGAATTCGGGCTGAGGATCCGCGGCACGAGCAAGGGCGACCGGGCGAAGCCCGTCGACGATCTGCTCGAGCTGGTCGGTCTCTCCCATGCTGTCGACCGGTATCCGCATCAACTCTCGGGCGGTATGCAGCAGCGTGTTGCGCTGGCGCGAGCCCTTGCGATTCAGCCGCGCGTCCTGCTCCTCGACGAGCCGTTGTCGGCGCTCGACGCGAAGGTGCGCGTCCAGCTGCGTGAGGAGATCCGTCGCATTCAGCTCGAGCTCGGGATCACGACGCTCTACGTCACGCACGACCAGGAAGAGGCGCTCGCCGTGTCCGACCATGTCGCCGTGATGTACGGCGGCGTGATCGAGCAGATGGGAACGCCGTCCGAGATGTACACCGCGCCTGCGACGCCGTTCGTCGCCGAGTTCATCGGCACGATGAACCGCCTCGACTCGACCGTCGTCGACGGAGGGACGGGGGAGGTCGAGCACAGCGGGATGCGGCTGCAGGTCGACGCAGCGAAGGGCCGCCGGAACGGCGAACGTGTGCTCGTGTTGATCCGCCCCGAGTCACTGGAACTGGAGGCCGCGACGAACGGCGGCGCACCGAACTCGTTCGCGGGCGAGGTGCTGACGCAGACCTTCCTCGGCCCGGTGACCCGCGTGAAGGTGACCGGTAGCGGCACCGATCTGATTGCCGACATGTCGACGGCCCGTGCCGCGGCGCTTCCGGTCGGAGCCCGCGTGTCCGCGAAGATCCCGTCCGAGGGCGCGAAGCTGATCAGCCTGCCGGACGATGGCCCAGGGCTGCCGGTGCTCGATCCGGTCGATCAGTAATCCGCGCCAACGTCTGGGCCTGACTAGGAAGCGGGTCGCACGCGAATGGCGGCCTGGAACGCACCTGAGCCGTTGCCCGGCGTGTCGTCGTTCGTACGAAGGAAGAGACGGCCTGTGAACGGCGGGCCCTGCTTTTGCGGCCCATACGTCTTGCCGACGTAGAAGGGGTCGGACGTCCCGGAGCTTTCGAAATGACCGATGAGTGCGAAGGGACGGGCGAACGGGCCAGAGTGGAGCGGAAACTTGGGATCGTGGTCGATCCACGACCAGCCTTCAGGGCCGTTCTCTCCGGTGAGCCACACGCCTGCCCAGATCGAACCGTTGGCGTCGATCTGGAGGTATTCACCTTCGGCAACGTCGACGCCTGTGTCTACGCCGGACGAGGATTCGGGCACATCGACTGTGACCACCGGGCGAGGTGGCGGAAGTGTCGTGCTCGAAGCTCGACGCACGCCGACAGTCGCCCTGAACGCCCCTGACCCGTTGCCGGGCACGTCGTCGTTCGTCCGGAGAATGAGCCTCCCCGCTTGCGGGGTGCGAGCCAGGAAGGCATCGCCGATGTAGAACGGTGCGCCGTTCCCGCTCGCGCTCCGCATGAACGCGATGAGCGAGAAGGGATGTGCATAGACGCCATCGTGAAGTGGGAATTTCGGGTCGTGGTCGACCCAATCCCAACCTTGGGGGCCGTTTTCGCCGGTGAGTGCGACGCCGGCCCAGATTGCGCCGGATGCCATGACGTCGATCCAATCGGACGCCAGCAAATCGATCCCGGTGTCGACGCCGGTCGTATCTTCCGGCACGTCGAACACCGCACTCGAGACGAGCGGCGGTGGAGGATCGACCGGGACGTGAGGGATCCCCACGCCGCCTCCGCCGCCGGGTGTTGCGCCGCCTGGGTAGTCGAAGCGGCTGACCTCGGTTCCGGCGGCATCGCGCAAGATCGCGACGTCGCCGGTATTCGTCCAGACCGGGTTGGCATAACCCATGAACAGGTCCGTTGCCGAATTGGGCCCCGCCTTAGTCCAGACGTTGACCTTCGCCTTCGCGGCGAGAGTGAACGCGGGAAAGGTGTAAACGTGGTGCTGTCTGTCGGACAGCGTCCAACCCGTCAGGTCGATCGAAACGGTTCCGCAACTCTCGATATTGACGACCTCCTTGGGCAGATCCGCACCTACAGCGTTGAATACACCTCCGGTGATTGCGACCGGTTGGGGGAGCTGGACGGCAAAGATGGTGGTCCCCGATCCGGCATTCGGTTGCGGCGCCGGGCTTGTGAAGAGTCGGAGGGCATGGCCCGCCGTGACTTCAGCAGCGCGGAACTCGGGTGATGTGACGCCGCCGTAGGTGAGCTGGTTCGCCCCGTTGTCGGTCCGCAAGATTCGATGGTCGCTCGAGGTCTGGACATCGTCGATCAGGTAGATCAACACCAGCGAGGAATCGGGACTTGCGTGGGCGTGGAAGTTGATTACCGCGCCGTTGGCCGAGAGCGGTCCGACCACCTCGCGCGGCGCGGGCGTCGGGCTGATCAAAGAAAAGAGGAACACCTTCACCGATGTGGTGCCGGGGACGGAGGTGTTGTCCATCCCGCGAAGGGCGGCCAACGTGCCGCCGGGGAACCACGCCCATCGCCCAACATACGACGAGGGCATGGGAACCGCTGCTACGGCTGCGCCCGATTTCTTGAGCGCGTAGAGCGTCTGTCCCGTCGCTGGATCCGGTGCGAGCGTGAACGACCAAGGTGCCTGTGCGGTGGTTCCCCAGGGGACTGAAGAGCCGAATACACCAACTTGCGGAGAAAAAGGATCGCAGGCCATTGCCCCTCCTTGCAGATCAGTCGGCCTACTTCTAACTCGCTGTCAACTGAAGTTCAAGGGCCTTGGCGTCTCAGGTCAGCCTTGCGAGGCGCGCCCAAGCAGGCGCAGTGCTCGATCCGGGCGATCAGTGAAGATCCCGCTGACGCCCAGCCGTTGCACCTCGGGCATGCGCGCTTCGTCGTTGACCGTGTGTCGACGCGGGCCGGCGCCGCACTGACTAACGAAGCAGCGTCGCGCTGAGCGTCGCCGCTAGCCAGTTGCTGTAGCGCGAGCGTGTCCATCCGCGTGTGCCGGCGAGGAGCTGGTGGAGTTCAGGGCTCGCGAGCGCCCAGACGGTGTCGGTTGCGGCATCCGCGTCCACGTTGAGCGCCCCGTTCGCTGTAAGAAACCCCACGAAGACCCGTAGGTTCTTGCGTCGTGCTGAGTGGATCCCCTTCAGGACCTTTGTGAGCTCCGGCTCGGACCGCGCTGCGCCGGCGAGGACGGCCAAGAGTGGCCCGACTCGCTCGAGCCGCCGCACGACGTCTTCGGCGAACAGCCGTACCTGCTCGTGCTGGTCGGTTTCGGCGGCGATGGCACGTGGCCGTTCCTGTTCGAGGATCGGCGACGCGTCCGGACCGCGGGCGGCGCGTCCGACGACTTCGATGAGCAGCGCTCGTTTGTTACCAAAGCGGGCGTAGATCGTCTCGGGCGAGACGTCAGCGTCGGTCGCGATCGCATTCACAGTGGCAGCCTCGAACCCGCGCTCGACGAAGACGCGGGCGGCGGCGGCGAGGACCCGTTCTCGCGTCTCGTCGGCCTGCTCGCGTCGCCGCATAGAACGATAGGGCCTCTTGACAGCCTCGTCCATCTTTGACACTGTAACGCAGTATCCAATACAGTCACACTGTATCTAAAGGAGAAGCATGTCTCGGACAGCCGAATCCGTCGTTCGCCGCCTGATCGAGGAGGGCTTCAACGGGGGCAAACTCGAAGTTGCGGAGCAGGTGACGTCGCCGGAGGCCGTAGAGCATCAACGTTTCGGACCGAACCATCCCTCCGGTGCGGCCGGCGTGAAAGCAGTCATCACGTCACTGCGAAGCGCCTTTTCCGATTTCCACCTCGAGATTCAGGACCTCACCGTCGATGGCGAGAAGGTTTGGCTCCGCATGGTCGGCTCCGGCACGAACGACGGCTCGTTCATGGGCAACCCTCCGACTGGCCGCCGAATGCAAACGGACGTCTTCGACGTCTGTCGCGTCGCCGGCGGAAGGATCGTCGAGCACTGGGGAGTCCCAGACCGACTCAGCGTCCTCTTCCAACTCGGCCTCGCGCAACCACCGGCACCGCGCACTGAGGCGCAGCCAGAGAGCGGAACTTCGACTGACGGGTGATCAAGATTCCGACTTGTTCCGCCCTCGTCCAAGTGCGCGCAGTGCTCGATCCGGGCGATCGGTGAAGATCCCGCTGACGCCGAGCCGCTGCAGCTCGAGCATGCGCGACTCGTCGTTCACCGTGTAGACCGTTGTCTCGAGGCCGAGGCGCTGCGCCGTGAGCAGGCCGCGCTTCGTGACGCGCTCGTTCTGGAAGCCGGCAGCCCAGGCGCCTTGCGCCGCGCGGCGGATGCTCACGCCGAAGCCGACGTGCTGCACGGTGCGAATGCCCGGACGTAGCCGGCGCGCCTCCTCCAGCGGGGGCCGCTGGAAGCAGACGAGCACGGCGTCTTCATCGAGGCGTTCGAGTGTGCGCTTGACGGTGTCGCCGCGCGGGCGCTTCAGCTCGACCATCACGCCGATCCGGCCGCGGCAGAGCTCGAGCACCTCGTCGAGCGTCGGGTAGGTGAGCCCGCGCCTCGGGCGGTCGTGAGTGACCGAAAGGTCGTTGTGCACGTCGAACTCGACGTAGTCCGCGCCGACCTCGATCGCGCGCTCAAAGGCGGGGAGGGTGTTCTCGGAGAGGTCGAGGGACGCGCCGCGGTGCGCGATCACGAGCACAGCAGGCGCTCCAGCAGCGGCAGGTCGATCCGCTCGACGAGCTCGTCCGCGCCGGCCATCCGCTGCGCACCGAGCGTGCGCGTGAGCCCGACAACGCGGGCTCCTGCCGCCTTGGCCGCGGCGACCCCGACGTCGGTGTCCTCGAAGACGAGCATCGCCGCGGGCTCGATGCCGAGCAGGCGTGCGGCCGTGAGGTAGCACTCGGGGTCGGGCTTGCCGTTCGTCACGTCGTCCTGCGAGACGATCAGCGCGATCGCGTCGCCGATCCCGGAGGCCGCGACGACCGGGTCGATCTCGCCGCGTGCTGCGGCGGAAACGATCGCGACTGGGGCGCGGGTTGCCGCGAAGCGAATCGCGGCGCGCATCTTGTCGTCGACGGTCGAGCCGTCGGCGGCGAGCCGGTTGTAGCGGGCGATCCGGTCTTCGATCTGCGCCGGGTCGGCGTGGCCGAACCAGCGCGTGAACATCTCCTCGTCGGTGTGGCCTGCGAGGTTCTCGTAGTACTCCGCGTCGTTGATCGGGCGGCCGAGCTCGGCGAACTGCTCCCGGTAGACGCGGGCGAGCAGCGGTTCGTCGTTCGAGAGCGTCCCGTTGAAGTCGAAGACAACTGCTTGTACGTCTGGCAACTACCTAGGCAATCCAGAACGGGTTGGTCCACGCCTTCGTCCCCTGCTCGTCGGCGACCTCGATACGGCCGTACGGCGCACGGTGGGGGCGGAGCAGGCGTGCAGCGGTGATCAGGCCGCGGTCGTCCCGCTCGAGGATCTCCGAGTGGCCCGGGTAGCCGAGGCGCCCGGCGTTCGCTCGCGCGCCGTGCCAGCGGCCGCAGTAGAGCGTGATGCTCTGCGCCGGGCTGCAGCGGAGGACGACGTCGCCGTCGCTCAGCTCGAGGTCTTTGATCTCCGGACCGGTCGAGCCGTAGAACAAGCCGTTGCGCAGCGCGTCGAGCACGGCCTCCTGCGTCTTCTCCGCGGCGCGCACCCACGTCCACGCGAAGCCGCTGTCGAAGCCCGGATGGTGGGAGTCGTCGGTTGCGAGGGCATAGACCATCCGCCCGCGTTCGAGCGCCTCGTCCCAGTGGATGGACGAGTCGCCGCGACCGAGCTCGAGCTCGCAGGCGGTGTTCCACACCTCGATCCCGAACAGCCCTTCGCAGTCCCACCACTGCCGCGTGTGCAGCCCGCTCCAGTACGTGTGCGCCAGGAACGGCACCCCGCCGTTGTCCGAGATCCACGACACGACCTCCTGCAGGCCCGCGAACGATCCTTCGGGCAGCACGGGATCGACGGCCAGGCCGAGTGCGACCACATGCGCGTCGTTGTCCTGGGTCGGCGCGTTGGCGTTCAACTCTGCCGAGGGGATGACGAGGAGCTTCTTCGTGCCCGGCTCGTTCGTCCGCACCCAATGATCCGTGATCGCCAGCACGTCGTAGCCCGCCCATTCGTAATGGCTGACGAGCATGTCGGGGCTCAGCTCTCCGTCCGAGTTGTTGGTGTGGGCATGCAGTGCGCACCGCAGCCAGATGCCTTCACTCTCGAACGGCGTCACGGCGCGACCCTATAGCCCGGCGCTCCCACCATGTTCAGGCGAGGAGTGCCTGGATCTCGGCCGCCGCCTCGCGTGTCCTGACGCCGATCTCGGGCAGCCGCTCGGCCGGGACGCGATGGTGCGGCCCCCACACGCTGACGATCGCGATCGGCCGTTCGCGCTCGTTCAGGATCGGGGCGGAGACGCCGTACAGCGTTTCCTCGAGCTCTCCGAGGCAGACGCTGTAGCCGTCGCGTCGCGCCGAAGCGAGATCTTCCTCGAGGCGCTTGCGGTTCGTGATCGTCGTGTCGGTGAAGCGCTCGAGGCTCGTCGTGAGGATGACGTCGCGCTCTTCTTTCGGCAGCCACGCGAGGAACGCCTTTCCGCTGGAGGTCGCGTGCAGCGCCACCTCCCGGCCAAGCCAGTTCGGGGACATGATCTTCGGCGCTTCAACCTGATGGACGTAGACGAGGTGGAAGCTCTTCGTGACCGCGAGGTTCACGGTCTCGCCTGTCTCGACGGCGAGGCGCGCGAGCACCGGACGCGCGCGGCGCACGAGCGGGTCGTGGTCCGCGGCCGCCGCGAGCTGGAAGATCGCATAGCCGACGCCGTAGCGCTGCGTCACCGGGTCGCGGTCGACGAGCCCCTGGCCCTGGAGCGTCGCGAGCAGCCGCCAGGCGGTGCTGCGGTTCAGTCCGCATTGGGCTGCGAGCTCGACGACGGTCACGGGCTCCTTGCTGTTCGCGACGGCCTTGAGCAGCGCGGCCGCGCGGTCGACGGACTGGATCGTGCGCAGGCCGTTGCCGCCGTCGGTCATCGCGATCCTCCCGTGACGAGCCGCGCGTCGAGACCGAGGGCGGCGTGTGGCGTGACGAGCAGCGGGTTGATCTCGATCTCGTCGATCCAGGGCGACCGGGCGGCGAGGTACGACAGCGCGGAGGCCGCGCGGGCGGCGGCCGCGACGTCGACCGGCGGACGACCGCGCACGCCCGAGAGCAGCGCGGCGGAGCGGAGCGAGCGCAGCAGCTCCTCCGCTTCCGCGGGCTCGACCGGGGCGAGGGCGACGGCGACGTCCGTGAGGACCTCGGTGTGCACGCCGCCGATGCCGACGAGCAGCATCGGCCCGAACCGCGGATCGCGACGCGCACCGACGATCAGCTCGATGCCGTCCGCGAGCGGCGCCATCTGTTCGACCGACCACTCACCTGCTGCGCCGAAGGCCGCTGCGAGCTCGGTGCGGGAGGCGATGTCGAGGACGACGCCGCCGCTGTCCGACTTGTGCTCGTGACTCAGGTCCTTCAGCACGACGGGGAAGCCGAGCTCGCCGGCAGCGGCGATTGCCTCGTCCGACGTTCGCACGGGCCGCGCCTCCGCAAACGGGATTCCGGCCGAGGCCAGAAGCGTCCGGGTCGAGAAATACCCACCTGCAACCGGCTCGACCGTGTCCTCGAGCGGCAGGATCTCGCGCGTCTCGCGAGGCATGCGGACGGCGCACGAGCCGATTGCGCGCTCGATCGCGTCGTAGACGAGCGCGCCGCCCGCGCGCAGGGCATCCGCGGCCGCCGACTCCGGGTACAGGGTGTGCACGACGACCGGCAACTCGAGTGCGGCGAGCGCCGTCGCCACCGAGCGCTCGTCCCCGGTGCCGTACCCACCGAAGTAGCCGGTGACGAGCAGCGCATCGACCTCGGCTGAGTCCGCGATGTGCCGGGCGACGCGCTGGAAGCTCGTGATGTCCTGCTCGGCGCCCCCCGCGAAGTCGACCGGGTTGCCGGTCGACGCGGTCGCCGGCAGCTCACCGGCGAGCCTTCGGGAGAGTGCGTCCGACAGCAACGGAAGCTCGAGCCCGCGCCGCACCGCCACGTCGGCGGCGACGACGCCGTGACCGCCGCCGTCGCCGATCACAGCGATGCGCCGGCCGCGCAGTCGTTTGCCGCGCAGGAGAGCCGCGGCCGCATCCACGAGCTCGCGTGGAGTCGACACGCGCACGATTCCCGCCGCGCGGCACGCTGCGTCCACGACAGCCTGGCCGCTCACGAGTGCGCCCGTGTGGGAGCGTGCGGCGCGCTCGCCCGCTTCGCTCTCGCCGGCGGCGAGAAGAACGACGGGCTTGCCGGCGGCCTGCGCCGCGCGCGCGAACGCCCGGCCGTCGCGAAAGTCCTCGATGTAGAGCGCGATCAGGCGTGTGGGCTCGTGACGCGCGAACTCCTCAACCAGCTCGGCCGCTTCCAGGTCGGCCTGGTTGCCGAGCGAAGCGAACCGCGAAAACCCGAGCCCTTCCCGCTCGGCGAGCAGCGCGAGCTCGAGCGAGACGTTGCCGCTCTGCGCGATCAGCCCGATCTCGCCCGGTGCGAAGTCCACCCACGGCGCGAGGTCGAGCTCCTCGTCTCGGTCGAACACACCGAGGCAGTTCGGGCCCAGCAGCACGGCGCCGCCGGCGCGTACGCGCTCTCCGACCGCCCGCTCCTCGTCGGCGTCGAGGCCTGCGCTGATGCCGACGATCGCACGGGCGCCCACGCGGAGCGCCTCGTCGACCGTCGTGCCGAGAAAGGCGGACGGGACGCAAGCGACGACGAGCTCCGGTGTATCCGGGAGGTCGGTGAGAGTGGGGTAGGCGTCCGTGCCGAGGATCTCGCCGCCGTGCCGGTTCACGAGTCCGACGCTTCGCCGGTGCGCGCCCTTCAACGCGCCTCGCGCCAAGCGGCCGCCCCATTTCTGGGGGTCGTGCGAGGCGCCGACGACCGCGACCGAGGCGGGGGAGAAGAGCGCTGCGAGCTCGCGGTGCAGCATGCTCCCCAGCATCGCACAGTGTCCCCGCGTTGGGACTGTCCCTCTTTCTTACGCCCCGGCGGCCGCGAGCGCCGTCTCGAGCGTCGGCGTATCGGCGAGGAGCGCCTTCGTGTACGCGTTCTGCGGCGAGCGCAGGACGTCCTCGACCTTCCCGGACTCGACGATCCGTCCGGCGCTCATCACCGAGACTTCCTCGGCGATCGTCCGGATGAGCGCGAGGTTGTGCGTGACGAAGACGAGCCCGAGATCCATCTCGCGCTGGAGCTGTGCGATCAGGTCGACGATCGCGGCTTGCACCGAGACATCGAGAGCCGACGTCACCTCGTCGCAGATCAGGACGGCCGGCTCCGCCGCAAGCGCACGGGCGATCGCGACGCGCTGCCGCTCACCGCCACTCAACTCGTGCGGATACCGCGGCATCACCGACGGGCTGAGACGCACCCGCTCGAGCGTCGCCACCACGCGCTCATGAGCTGCTCGGTGGTCGAGGTCGAAGAAGAGGCGCACCGGCTGCGCGACGATCTGGCCGATCGTCTTGCGCGGGTTCAGTGAGCTGTACGGGCTCTGGAAGACGTATTGCAGCTCGCGACGCATCTCGCGGTCGCGCGCGCGGGCTCCCGGCGGCATCGGAACGTCGCGCAGTGCGATCTCGCCCGTGAAGCTGCGATGGAGGCCGGCGATGCACCGGGCGAGCGTCGTCTTGCCGGACCCGGACTCGCCGACGAGGGCAACGCACTGGCGCGGCTGAACGCTGAGGTCGACGTCGAAGAGCACCTGTTTGTCGCCGTGCGTCGCGTTGACGCCGCTGATCCGGACGAGTGCGGTGTCCATCTCTGCGACGGGCAGCTCCTGCGCCGGCCGGCGGGCGTGTGCAGCGCCGGCCAGCACGTCGGCGTGGCGGATGCAGCGCACGGTGTGATGCTCGGACACCCGTTCGACGGGTGGAAAGGCCTCCACGCATTGCTCGATCGCCTCCGTGCAGCGGGGCGCGAAGAAGCAGCCCGCGGTCCGCTGCCCGGGGCGCGGGGCGGTGCCCGCGATGCCTTCGAGCGCGTGGCGCCCCGACATCTCCGGGATGGCCTGGATCAGCCGGCGCGTGTACGGGTGCGCCGCGCCGCGGAAGAGCACGCGCTCCGGACCGTTCTCGACGATTCGCCCTGCATACATCACCGCGACGCGGTCTGCGAGCGACGCCACCACGGCGAGATCGTGGCTGACATAGAGCGCCGCGACCGAGTGGGCACTGCACAGGTCGCGCACGGTGGAGAGCACGTGGCGCTGGGTCGTGACGTCGAGGCCGGTCGTCGGCTCGTCGAGGACGATCACTCGCGGGCGGCAGGCGAACGCCATCGCGAGACCGACTCGCTGCTGCTGCCCGCCCGATAGCTGGTGGGGATAGCGGCTGAGGAACTTGTCGTCCTTCGGGAGCAGCACCTCGTCGAGCATCTCCGCGAGTCGCGCAGCGCGGGCGAGGCGGGATTCGCCCCAGCCATGCGCCTCGAGGATCTCCTCGAGCTGCGTCCTGATCCGCAGGCCGGGATTGAGCGCCGAGGCCGGGTCCTGCGGGACGTAGGAGACCGTCCGGCCGCGCAGCCCGCGCCGCTGGCGCTCGGAAAGCGTGAGGATGTCGCGCCCTTCGATGCGAACCGCGCCCCGGCTGATCGCCGCGCCACGGCGCGTGTGGCCGAGCACCGCGAGCCCGACGGTGGACTTGCCCGAGCCGGACTCACCGACCAGCCCAAGGACCTCGCCCGCGTCGATCGTGAACGAGATGTCGTCAACGATGTCGAATCCGCGCCCTTCGACCTCGACGCGGAGATCGTCGACTTCCAGCACCGGCGCGCTCATTCTTCGATCCCTCCCCGGTCGATGCCGGCCGCCGCGCGGGACAGCCCGTCGCCGATCAGGCTGGTCCCGATCGTCAGCAGGGCGATCGCGAGGACGGGCAGGACGACGCCCCACGGCTGGATCGTGAGGCCCTGCCGGTTCTCGTTGATCATCAGTCCCCAGTCGGCGGCGGGGGGCTGGAGCCCGAAGCCGAGAAAGCTGAGGCCGGCGATCAGGCCAATCGAATAGGTCAGCCGCAGGCTCGCCTCGACGAGCAACGTGCTCGTGATGTTCGGCAGGATCTCGCCGAGCAAGATCTTGGGGCGCGCTTCGCCGATCGCCTCTGCCGCCTGCACGAAGTCACGCTCGACAACCTCGACCGACGCGCCGCGCGTGACGCGCGCGACCCGCGGCGCGGTGGTCAGTCCGACCACCAGCACGAGCAGCCAGAGCTTCGGCCCCACGGTCGCGACGGCAACGAGTGCGAGCACGATCGACGGGAACGCGAGGACGACGTCCATGCCGCGCATCAGCACGTCGTCGAGGAGCGAACGGGTGTAGGCGGCCACCAGGCCGATCCCTGCGCCGAGCACGAGGCCGATCGCCGTCGCCGCAACGGAGAGACCGAGCACGGAGCGTCCGCCCCAGAGGAAGCGGCTCAGCACGTCGCGGCCGAGGCTGTCGGTCCCGAGCAGGGTCGTCGACGACGGGTGTGCGTAGGGGAGGCTCGCGAACTCCGCGGGCGCGTGGGGCGCGAAGAACGGTCCGAAGATGGCCGTGCCGACGAGCAGCAGGACGAGCGAGAGGCCGACTCGCGTCCGGCCGAGGCGCAAGGCGCGGCGGACGAGCAGGACCACCGGGCGCTGGCGCCGCGGCGCGTGCTCGACGGAGACCGCTGCGGGCGATGCGACCGAGCCGCTCACTTCAGCGACGTCCTCAGCCGGGGGCTGACGAGGATCGTCGCGACGTCGGCGCACACGTTCAGCACGACGTACACCGTGGCGATCAGGATCGCGAGTGCCTGCACGACCGGCAGGTCGCGGTTCGCGACGGAATCCACGAACCCGGCACCGATGCCGGGGTAGCCGAAGACGAACTCGACGACGACGATGCCGCCGGCGAGGTAGGCCAGGTTGAGAGCGATCACCTGGATCGCGGGGGCGATTGCGTTCGGCACGGCGTGGCGCCACACGACCTTCTGCTCCGACATCCCCTTCAACCGCGCCATCTCGACGAAGTCGCTCTCGAGCACCTCGACCATCGACGCGCGCATGATCCGCGCGATGTAGGGCGTCACCGCCAGCACGAGGGCGGTCGTCGGCAAGACGAGCGCCTGGAGATGGCTGAGTGGCGAGTCGCCCGGCGGGATCAACGAGACGGCGGGCAGAACCTGGAAGATCGTGGTCCCGAACAGAACCACGAGCGCGATCGCGACGACGAACTCGGGCAGGGCGGCGAGCCCGAGCATCAGCACCGACGTCACATGATCGAACGGCCCGTCGCGTCGACGGGCTGCGACGGCGCCGATCACGATCGAGAGCGGAATGCTGAGCACGGCGGCAAAGAGCATCAGGAACGCCGAGTTCTCGACCCGCTTGCCGATCAGTGTCGACACCGGCTCGCCGCGGGCGGCCAGCGAGTGACCGAGGTCGCCGTGGAGAAAGCCCCCGAGCCAGTGCACGTACTGCTGGACGACCGGCTCGCCCAGATGAAGCTGCGTGCGCAGCGACTTCAAGGCTTCCGGCGTCGCGTTCCGGCCGAGGATCGCCCGTGCGGGGTCGCCTGGGAGCGCCTGCGTCGCGGCGAAGACGACGATCGAGACGAGCAGCAGAGTGAGCGCGCCGAGCGCGATCCGTCGCAGCACGAATCCCCAGATGCCGTGGAAGACCGGCGCCGCGAGGACGCGGTTTCTCATCGGCGTCACTGCCGCCATGCGGGGCTACACCCGGCCCGCTTGGACGTCCGGGCCCGGAGCCGGGACCGCGCGACAAACGCGGCCCCGGCTTGCTCCGATCAGCCGAACCAAAGGGTCCGGTACCCGCTTCCGAACTGGTTCAGTGCGAGGGTGCTCTTGTAGCCCGTCTTGAGCCCCTTCACCTTGCTGCTGTAGCCATCGAGGCGGTTGTTGAAGCCCCAGATGATGTAGCCGCCGGTGTCGTACTCCATCTTCTGCATCTCGTGCAGGATCGCGAAGCGCTTCTTCCGGTCGGCGGTCTTCTTCGCCTTTGCGTACAGCGACAGGAAGCTCGCGTGTGCGCTGTCCGGCCAGTGCGTCTCGTTGTAGGGCGAGGTCGGCAGGCTGCCGGCCGCGACCTGAGACAGGTAGCTCTTCGGGTTCCAGAAGTCGGTCGAGAACGTCCACTTCAGGTACTGACTCCCGTAGAACGTGCCGCCGTCGAGGATCTTGACGTTCACCTTGACGCCGGCCGCCTTCGCCTGCTGCGCGAAGACCTGCGCTCCCTCGTTCATGCCGAGAGCGGCGGCCGTCGATTGGAGGTCGACCGCGAGCCCTTCCTGTCCGGCCGCCTTCAGGAGTGACTTGGCCTTCTCGATGTCCTGCTTGCGTTGCGGCAGCGAGGTGTCATACGCCTCGTCGAACGGCGAGTAGATGTCGTTGCCGACGTGACCGTGCCCGGAGAACGCCTGCTGGACCATCTGCGGGCGGTCGACGATCAAGCGCATCGCCTGCCGCACGCGGACGTCGTTGAACGGCGGCTGGTCGACGCGCATGCAGAGCGGCGGCCAGGCGGCGCCCGGCGATTCCAGCACCTTGGTGCCCGCGTGCCCGGAGATGAGCGGGATCAACGCGGGTGGAACGTCCGTGATCGCGTCGACCTGTCCGCCGAGCAGCGCGTTCACCCGGGCGGTGTCGTCCGGGAAGTCGATGATCACGACCTTGTCGAAGTAGGGCTGACCCGACCGCCAGTAGTTCGGGTTGCGAACGTGCACCGATTGCTGGCCCGGTGTGAAGCTCTGGATCTTGTACGGCCCGGTACCGACGTTTGGCTTCGCGGTGCCGGCCCCGGTCGGGCCGTAACCGACGGGAACGATTCCGTTCGTATAGAGCGTGAGCGCGTCCAAGATCGTGCCGTCGGCCGTCTTCAGAGTCAGCCGGATCGTCCGCTTGTCGAGCTTCTTGATCCGCTGTGGGTCGATCGAGGCGAGCAGAGCCTGCCCACCCAGGCCGACCTTCGGGTTGATCAGCCGCTGCAGCGAGTAGCGCACATCGGCGCCGCCCAGCGTCTTGCCGTTGTGGAACTCGATGCCGTCACGGACGCGAATCGTCCATACGTCAGCGGCCTTGTTCGGGGTGATCTCCTCGGCGAGCCCGTCGAATTTGAGATTGAACTTCGAATCGTTGACGACCAGCGTTTCCCAGCCGGTCATCAGCCGTGCGATGTCGGGTGTCGTGACGATGTACTGGCCATCGATGAAGTCCTTGGCCGAGCCGCCCGGCACGCCGAGGCGGAACGTTCCGCCGCGCTTCGGTCCCGCAGCCTCGATGGCCGCGCCCGCAGTGCGCGCCAGACCGCCGCTCAGGCCGGCGATGGCGAGGCCCGCAACCGCCGCGCGCTTCAGCAGATCCTCACGCGAGATGCCCTGCGCCCGCGCTTCCTCGTCGATCCTCGCTTCGTCGTCGCCACTCATGGCGTCTGACCTCCGTTGGTGGGGTTCGCTCTCCGTCGCGGAGACGTGCGCACGCGACGATTCGTCAGTGCGTGGGTCGCTCACCTCCCGTCGACATCGCTCCGTTTGCTGAACCGGGGAGCTGTGAGCCGATGCGGGTGGCCGCCTCGACACAAGCGCTCGCGACGGCCGGCAGCTTCTCGGGCGCCAGGCGGTAGGCGGGACCCGAGACGCTGAGTGCCGCACGGCAGTTCCCTGCTGCATCGCGCACGGGGGCCGCAATGCCGTGCAGTCCTTCCTCGAGCTCCCCCAGCGCGTCCGCCCACCCGCGGTTCCGGATTTCCGCGAGCTCGCGCTTCAGCGCCGGCCGCTGCGTCACCGTGTGGTCCGTGAGCGCGACGAGCCGGCCGGGCGGCAGCGCTGCGTCGGCAAAGGCGAGAAAGACCTTGCCGTCGGAGGTCGTGTGCAAGAGCGTGCGTCGGCCGAGCCAGCTGCGCGGGCCGACGACGTGGGGGGAGTCGACCTGCGCGATCGTGATCAGCCCGTGTCCGTCAAGGACCGCGAGCGTCACGGTCTCCCCGGTCGCCGCAGCGACGTCGTTCATCGGCTTACGGGCAACCTTGATCAGATCGCGCCCGGCCAGGGCCAGGAGACCGAGGCGCGCGAGCTCCGGACCGAGCCGGAACCGGCCGTCCCCCGCGATGCGCTCGAGCAGCCCGCCCCGGTGCAGCGTCGCCGTGAGGCGCGAGGCGGTGCTCTTGTGCACGTTCAGGAGCGTTGCGATCTCCCCGACCGACAGCGCTTGCTCTTCGGCGTCGAACGAGAGCAGGAGCTGCACCGCGCGTTCGACGCTGTGAGATGCGTTGTTCATAGCGCAACCAGGTGAACATACTGCAACTCGACAACGGTTTGCAATAGTCGGCACATGGGACACCGAGACAGCGATCGAGTGAGGGTTGCGCCGGGCTTCGAGCCGGTTGCGGACGCATTTACAGGCGGCTTCTTCGCTGCGACTGTCGACGGCGAGCCGGTCGTCGATCTCGGCGCTGGCGACGATCTGGTTCTCATCTTCTCGGGGACCAAAGGCCTCGTCGCGATCTGCCTCCTCAAGTTGATCGAGCAGGGACGTCTTGCGCTCGACGAGCCGCTCGCGACCTACTGGCCCGAGTTCGGAAACCGCGACGTCCTTGTCCGACATGCCGTGTCGCACACGGCCGGCCTGCCGGGCCTCGTGCCGCCGCCGGAGCTCGAGGAGCTGCTCGACGACGAGCGGATGGCAGGTCGCGTAGCGGCGCAGCAGCTGTTCTGGCCGGCGGGCGAGCGCCTCGCCTACCACGCACTCACGTATGGCTGGCTGTGCGGCGAGCTCGTCCGCCGCATCGACGGCCAGAGCATCGGGAGGTTCTTCGCGGAGGAAGTCGCCGGTCCGCTCGGCCTCGAGCTGTGGATCGGTCTGCCAGAGGAGCTCGAGCCGCGTGTCGCCGAGCTCGTGCGGGCGCCGGACTATGCCGTCAGCTTTCAGGGCAACGACCTGCGGCTCCTCGAGGCGCAGTACGGGCCGCTGCTGACGCGGTTTCCCTGGAACGAGGAGGCGTTCCACGCAGCGGAGATCCCGGCCGCGAACGCGATCGGGACGGCGCGGTCGGTCGCGCTCCTGTACGGCCGGCTCGACCGGATCCTCCGGCCGGAGACGCAGTTGCTCGGCCGAACCGAGCTGTCGCGCGACGTCTGCGCGATCACGCGCTATCCGTACGCGTTCGGCGTCGGCTTCGAGCTGCAGACGGAGCTCGGGACGCTCGGGCCGCCGGGCAACGCCTTCGGCCACACCGGATCGGGTGGCTCGGCCCACGGTGCCTGGCCCGACGAGGGCGTCGGTTTCTCGTATGCGCCGACGGAGCTGCGCCGCTTCGAGGACGACGGTCGTGCCAAACGCCTGCTCACCGCTCTCCACTCGTGTCTGCACGGCCGGACCTAGACGCGCCGCGCCCGCTCGAGGGTTGACCAGAAGTCGTCGCCGGTGTCGATGTAGCGGCCGTCACCCTCTGGGTGATCCCACTTCGTGACGTGGCCGGTCGCGAGGGCGTCGCGCACCACCCGCCGCCGGCGCTGGCTCGCCCGCACCTCGCGGTCGAGCGCCTCGAGATCCCAGCGGGCGTCCGCCGCGGCCGCGAGCGAGCCGTCGTCGACGAGCTCGTCCTGCGCGTCGTACACGAGGTCCGGTTCGCCGAGCGTGCGCACGAGCTTCCGGTCGCCGCGCACGAGCGTCACTTGCGGTGAGCAAACGCCTTCCGCCAGGTACTCGAGCGGGATGTCGCGCGCCGGCGCCTCGCCGCCGAGCACGTCGATACCGTCGATCGTTTGGTCGGGTGCTCCGCCGCCCAGCGCGACGAGCGTCGGGGCGAGATCGAGCAGCGACACAGCCTGGGCGACACGGCGCGGTGCGAATCGCTCCGGCGCGTGGACGATCAGCGGCACCTGCGTGGACTGCTCAAAGGGCGCCATCTTGTACCAGAGCCCACGCTCGCCGAGCATGTCGCCGTGGTCCGACGTGAAGACGACGACGGCATCGCCGGGGAGCGCATCGAGGATCCGGCCGACGTAGTCGTCGACGAGTGAGATCGCCCCGTAGTAGCAGCGCCGCGCGCGTTGCACCTGCTCGTCCAGCACAGGGATCCGCTCCGCGTCGACCATCGCGCGGAGGCGGCGCGTCGAGGGGTCGTCACCGGGCTGGGGCCGCGCCGGTGCATCGATCGCGACGCCCTCGTAGCGGTCCCAGTAGGCATGCGGGACCTCGTATGGGTCGTGCGGGTGCGTGAACGAGACGACGAGCAGGAGCGGCTGCGTCACATCGGCGAGCACGTCCTGCGCGCGCCGCACGACCTCGTCGTCGTAGTCGCTCTGCAGGGTCGCCGTCACCGGGCCTGCGCGCAGGACGCTGCTCAGGTCGTGGTACCACGGCAAGCGCTCGTCGGCGGCGAGCTCCCAGTCCGGGATCCAGTCGAAGCCGGCGGGATAGACGTCCGTCATCGGTCGCTCTTCGAAGCCGTGCAGTTGGTCCGGCCCGATGAAGTGCATCTTCCCGACCAGCACGGTGCGATAGCCCTGCAGGCGAAGGTGGTGTGCGAACGTCGGCACCCCCGCCGGAAGCTCTCCGGCGTTGTCGATCGCACCGGTTCGCGAGGGCAGCAGCCCCGTCATCAGCGAGGCCCGTGAGGGCACGCAGAGGGGGGAAGCGCAGTAGGCGCGCTCGTAGACGACGCCTTCGGCGCCGAGGCGCGCCAGGTTCGGCGCGATCGCCACGCGGTTGCCGTACGTCGGGAGCGCCCCTGCCGCGACCTGGTCGGCAAGGACGAGGACGATGTGGGGCTTGTTCACATTGTCCACTGCGTGAGATTATCGTGCACAGAATGAACTGGGAAGTCTTCATCACGTGTGCCGTCACCGGTGTCGGGGACACCGCCGCCCGGAGCGATCGCGTCCCGGTCACCGCCGAGGAGATCGCGGCCTCCGCGGTCGAGGCGGCGGAGGCCGGCGCGGCCGTGGTGCACATTCACGTGCGCGATCCGGCCGACGGCACGGGCTCGCGGGACCCTGCGCTCTACCGGGATGTCGTCGAGCGCATCCGATCGTCCGACACCGACGTGGTGATCAACCTCACCGCCGGCATGGGCGGCGACCTCGTGCTCGGCGGCGACGAGGCGCCGCTGCCCTTCGACGAAGCGGGCACCGACCTGGCCGGCGCGACCGAGCGGCTCGCGCACGTCGAGGAGCTCCGGCCCGAGATCTGCACGCTCGACTGCGGCTCGATGAACTTCGCCGCCGGCGGGGACTACGTGCTCGTCAACACGCCCGGGATTCTCCGCGCGATGGCGAAGCGCGTGCGCGAGCTCGGCGTGCGTCCCGAGCTCGAGGTGTTCGACACCGGTCACCTCGTGCTCGTCAAGGAGATGATCGACGAGGGCCTGTTCGACGACCCGGTGCTGATCCAACTCTGCACCGGCATCCCCTACGGCGCACCCGACGACCTGTTGACGCTGCTCGCGCTGGTCCACCGGCTGCCGCCGGGGGCAATCTTCTCGGCGTTCTCGATCGGCCGGATGCAGATCCCGTTCGTGGCGATGGCCGCGCTGGCTGGCGGGAACGTCCGGGTCGGGCTGGAGGACAACCTCTACCTCTCGCGCGGCCGGCTCGCCTCGAACGGCGAGCTCGTCGAGCGCGCCGTGCACGTCCTCGAAGGCATGAACGTCCGAGTGCTCGGGCCGGCGGAGGTCCGTGAGAAGCTGCAGCTTCGGAGCGCGACGTGAGCGTCGGGCTCCTCGGCGGGGGCGTGATCGGGGGTGGCTGGGCGGCGCGCTTCGTGCTCAACGGGCTCGACGTCCGCCTGTACGACCCCGATCCGGACGCGGCGCGCAAGGTCGACGCGATGCTCGAGAACGCGCGGCGCGCGCTCGGCCGGCTGACGTACGCGCCGCTGCCGTCGCCGGGGAAGCTTACCTTCGTCGCATCGGCCGAGGAAGCCGCGGAGGGCGCCGGCTTCATCCAGGAGAACGCGCCCGAGCGCATCGACGTGAAACGAGAGCTGCTCGCCTCGGCGAGCCGGGCCGCGCCGCGCGACGTGGTGATCGCATCGTCGACGTCGGGGCTGCTGCCCTCGTTGCTGCAAGAAGGGATGACGCACCCCGAGCGCCTGACGGTCGGGCATCCGTTCAATCCCGTCTACCTCCTTCCGCTCGTCGAGGTCTGCGCGGGCTCGCAGACCTCACCGGAGACGGTCGAGCGTGCGGCGGACTTCTACCGGAGTGTCGGGATGCATCCCCTCGTCGTGCGGCGTGAGGTCGACGGGTTCATCGCCGACCGCCTGCTCGAAGCGCTCTGGCGTGAGGCGCTGTGGCTCGTGAACGACGACGTCGCCACCGTCGAGGAGATCGACGACGCGATTCGCTACGGGCCGGGGCTGCGTTGGTCGAGCATGGGCACGTTCCTGCTGTACCGCATCGCAGGAGGCGAGGCGGGGATGCACCACTTCATGGCCCAGTTCGGCCCGGCTCTGCAGTGGCCGTGGTCGAAGTTGACCGACGTGCCCGAGCTGACCGAGGAGCTGCTGGCGCGGCTCGAGCGGCAATCCGATGCGCAGGCAGCGGGGCGATCGGTCGGCGAGCTCGAGCAGTTGCGGGACGATTGTCTCGTCGATGTGCTCCAGGCGCTTCGCGCGAACGGCGTCGGTGCGGGCGAAACGGTTGCCGACCATGAGCGGAGACTGATTGAGCGGGCGCCGTCATCCGGCGACGCGCTCGTCTGGGAGACGCGCGTGCTTCCGGAGGCCGTCGACTACAACGGCCACGCGACCGAGAGCTCCTATCTGCTCATGACGAGCCATGCGGTGGACGACTTGCTGCGGTTGATCGGGATCGACGCCGACTACCTTCGCTCGGGCGGCAGCTACTACACAGTCGAGACGCACCTCTGCCATCTCGGCGAGGCGAAGGCCGGTGACCGGCTGCAGGTGACGACGCAGCTGCTGGGCGCCGACGAGAAGCGCATCCACGTCTTCGTGAGCATCACGCGCGACGACGACCTGCTCGCGACGGTCGAGCAGATGCTGCTCCACGTCGACACGAAGATGGGCCGTGCGGCGCCCGCCGCGCCTGCCGTTCTGGCGCGCGTGCGAGAGCTCGTCGACGCGCACAGCGCACGTGCGTGGCCCGAGCGCGCGGGCAGGCGGATCGGTTCCCTCGACGGCGCTCCGGCATGATCGACGAGCTCGTCGCGCGTGCACGCGAGTTCGCCGAGACGGAGCTGCGTCCGGTTGCGCTGGCCTACGACGAGAGTGAAGAGTTTCCTCGGCGAGAGCTGCGGCGCGCGGCCGAGCTCGGTCTGACCTGCTACGACCTGCCCGAGGAATACGGCGGTGGCGGGAGCACCGGCCTTGGCGACTCGATTCGCGTCCTCGAGGAGCTGAGCTGGGGGGACAGCCCGATCGCAATGGTGATCACGCAAGGCGGCTTCTTTGCCTGGCCGGTGCTCGCGCTCGGCAGTGACGAGCAGAAGCAGCGTTGGCTGCCCGCGCTCTGCGGGCCGGAGCCTCCGCCGGTCGCGGTGGCGATCACGGAGCCCGGAGCCGGGTCCGATGCTGCGGCGATCGCCACCGAGGCGACGCGCGTCGGCGGCGGCTACGTCCTCAATGGGCACAAGAAGTTCATTGGTGAGGCGCACATCGCCGAGCGCGCGGTCGTCTTCGCGACGGTGGCGCCGGGCAGCGGCGCCAAGGGAATCACGGCGTTCGTCGTCGAGCACGGCGACGAGGGCTTTCGCCGTGGCGAACGCCTGCCGAAGATGGGGAGCCGGTGCTTCCCCGCCGGTGAGCTGCACCTGGAGGAGTGCTTCGTCCCCGAGGACCGCCGTCTCGGGGAGGAAGGCCAGGGCTTCTCCGGGCTCATGTGGGTGTTCGACCGTGCGCGCGTGCAACTCGCGGCGAACTCGCTCGGGATCGGGCGCGCTGCGCTCGAGCACGCGGTCGGGCACGCGAAGCAGCGCGAGGCGTTCGGCAAGGCGATCGCCGAGTACCAGGCCGTGTCGTTCCGCCTGGTCGACGCCAAGGTGAAGCTCGACCAGGCCCGGCTCCTCGCACGGCAAGCGGCGCGCCTCTGCGACGAGGGTGAGCGCTTCTCGACGGAAGCTGCAATGGCGAAGCTCGCGGCGTCCGAGGCGTCGTTCTTCGCGACCTGGGCCGCGTGTCAGACCCTCGGTGGTTCCGGCTATCTGCGCGACTCCCCGGTGCAGAAGTGGTTGCGCGACGCGAAGCTCGACGAGATCTGGGACGGCACCAGTGACATCATGCGACTGATCGTGGCGCGGAGCCTATTCCGGTGAGTCTCGTCGAGATCGACCGCGACGGCGAGGTCTGCATCCTCACGCTGCGACGCGAAGAAAAGCTGAACGCTCTCTCCGGTGAGGTCGAGCGCGACCTCGGGGCGGCGCTCGAGGACGATGCGGTCCGGTCGAGCGCCGCGCTGGTGCTGACAGGCGCCGGCCGTGCTTTCTCGGCCGGCGCCGACGTCACGGAGTTCCGTGACCGCACACCGGAGGCGGTGATCGCCTACTACCGCGCGACGGGAAACGTGTACGAGCGGATGGCGGCGCTCCCGCAGCCGACCGTCGCGGCGATTCACGGTTACTGCCTCGGCGGCGGGCTCGAACTCGCGCTCGCGACCGACTTTCGCATCGCCGACGACTCCGCCGTCTTCGGCTTCCCCGAGGTTTCGCTCGGGATCGTGCCGAGCTCCGGCGGGACGCATCGCCTCGTGCGGCTCGTCGGTCCGGGGCGTGCCAAGCAGCTGATCCTGATCGGCGGGCGGCTCGATGCACCCGGCGCGCTCGCGGCGGGCCTCGTGAACGAGGTCGCAGGCGACGCGCGCGGACGGGCGCTGGAGATC
Source organism: Gaiellaceae bacterium (assembly GCA_045805985.1). GTDB lineage: Bacteria > Actinomycetota > Thermoleophilia > Gaiellales > Gaiellaceae > PALSA-600. The sequence goes on from JBJMKA010000013.1 coordinate 53,475, forward strand.
GCGCGAGGCCTCGCGGATCTGCCCGCCCTCGCCGTGTCGCTCACGAAGCAGGCGATCGACCTGATGCCCGAGACCTCACGGGAGGCCGGAATCATGATCGAGCGGCTCGCCTACGGCATGCTCGCCCAGAGCGACGACGCACGCCGGCATGCGGAAGAGTGGGGCAAAGACTGACGGCGTTCGAGAAGCGCATCGAGATTCGCTGGTCCGATCTCGACTCGTCACGGCACGTGAACAACTCCGTGTACCTCGCGTACCTCGAGGAAGTTCGCACGGCGTGGCTCGCTCGGGCGCTGCAGGACGTCGATCTCCACGACTTCGTGCTCGCACGGATTGCGATCGATTTCAAGCGAGAGCTGACGCTCGACGACGAGATCGCGGTGGCCCGGTGCACGCTTGCCGGGCTCGGCACGTCGAGCATTCGCACGACCGAGGTGATCGCGACGCAAGGTGGCGAGGTGGCGGCCGAAGCCGAGGCGGTCGTCGTGGCGCGCGACAGCGAGACGGGCCGTTCCCGTCCGCTCACGGCCGGCGAGCGCTCCGCGCTCACAGACGAGTAGCGTCAGCGGCGTGCCGACCTCTGCGCTCGTTCTCGCACTCTGTGCCGCGTTCGTCCACGCGCTGTGGAACGTCCTGCTCGCCCGAGCGCGTGACATCGAGGCGGCGACGGCCGTGGCGCTGATCACCGCCGAGGTCGTGTTCGCACCAGTCGTATGGTTTACCTGGGACGCGCAGCGGTCCGTCTGGCCGTTCCTCGCGGTCACGGGTGTCTTCCAGGTCGTCTACTTCGCGCTTCTCGGGACTGCGTACCGAACGGTCCCGCTCTCTGTCGTTTATCCCATTGCGCGCGGCGGCGCGCCGGTGCTGGTGCTCCTGATCGGCGCGGTCGCGCTCGGACGGATGACGACGTGGACTCAGGTCGCCGCGGTCATGCTCGTCGTCACCGGGATCCTGCTCGTGCGTGGAGTGCGCGAGGCCGATCCGCGCGGGATCGCCTTCGGCGTCGCGATCGCCGCGATGATCTCGGGGTACACGCTCGTCGACAAGAGCGGCATCCAGCACGCGGGGCCGATCACCTATCAGGAGCTTTCGATGCTCGGACCGACCGTGCTCTACGCCGCGGCGGTCCTACGCGTCAAGGGTGTGGCGAAGGTGCGCGCCGCAATCGGCCCGGCCTCGATGCTCGCCGGCGTGTGCACGTTCACCGCCTACACGCTCGTGCTCGCGGCGTTGCAGCGCGCTTCGGCCGCGTCCGTCGCCGCAGTCCGCGAGACGAGCGTGGTGATCGCGGCCGTCCTCGCGGGAACCGTCCTGCGCGAGAACGTCGGGCCGCTGCGGCTCACCGGCGCCGTGCTCGTGGTCGCAGGCGTCGCGCTGCTCGCGCTCTAGGACGGCCGTCGCCAGTTAGAAACTCTCGAACCTGATTCGGCCTGCACGTCGGCGATGAGGGCAAGCGCCGGGCGCCGCCGAATCAGGTTCGGAAACGAAAAAGGGCGCCCCCGGAGGGCGCCCTTTCCTTCGAGCGGGCCTGCCGTTACTTTCCGAACCAGGCCTTAACCTTCGCAGCCTTCTGAGCGATCCACTTCTGGCCGGCCTTGTCCGGCTTCACGTGGTCGCCTGCGATCCACTTCGCGACGAGCTCCTGGTCGGCGTTCGTCAGCTTGAAGTTCTTCAGCGCCGCGTAGGCAGGGCTACCACCTGTGGCGAACTTCTTGCTGAAGACCTTCTCGATCACGGTGTTGTCGTACGCGCACTTGTACTTTGCGACGTCACCGCCCGCCTTCGCGTCGTCCTGGCAACCCTTGAATCGCGGCGGCAGCTTCACTTCCGCGAGCTGGAACTCCTGGTTCAGGTACTGGGGCGTGTACCAGTAGAAGATGACCGGCTTCTTCTGCTTGTACAGCTGCGTCCAACGCGCCACCTGCGCCGGCTCCGCGCCGACGCTCACGAACTTGAAGTTCAGCCCGAGCGCCTTGATCAGCTGCTGGTCCTTCTGGACGTACGACGGGTCGCCGCCGAGGAACATCCCCTGCGAACCGGACTCGGGGCTCTTGAAGAGCGACTCCTTGCCCTTCAGGCCGCGCCACGTCTTGAACTCGGGGTGCGCCTTCATCAGATAGGCCGGGATGTACCAGCCGATGTGACCGACGACGCCGTTCGGGCCGCCCATGACGACCGTCTTCTGCTTGGTGATGTACTGCTTGTACTGGTCGACGTGCTGCCAGTCCTCGAGCACGGCGTCCGTCTTGCCGTTGGCGAGCGCCTGGTACACGGGGATCTCCGCGATCTGCGTGATCTTCACCGTGCAGCCGAGGTACTTCTCGAGTGCAGCCTTCGCGATATAGGTGTTGGCCGTCGATCCGGCCCACGCCTGCTCGTTGAGCGTGACGGTCCCGCACGCCGACTTCGCCGCGCCGGCAGTGCCGGCGAGCATGACGGCAGTCGCTGCGATTGCAAGACCTGCCGCGGCAAGCGCAAGCCTGCGGCGCCCTCTGAACCGGTCCGACATCCGTGCCTCCTCTGTGGTTGGCATTACGCCTGTTGCCTCGCGCGTACCCGTCCCTGGGTGACGCGGTCGAGTGTGATGCCGAGCGCGAGGATCGCAACCGATGCGACCACGCCCAGCCCGAATGCGTTGCGCTGGAGCCCTGTTGCGACTTCATAGCCGAGCGCGCCTGAACCGACAAGCCCGCCGATCACGACGACTGCGAGCACCATGATGATCGCCTGGTTGACGCCGAGCATGATCGCGTCGCGGGCCAGCGGGATCTTCACCTTCACCAACACCTGTAGACGTGTGGCGCCGAAGGATGTTGCGGCCTCGACCGATTCCGGTGACACGCCTTCGATCCCGCGCTGCACGAGCCGGATCATCACCGGCGACGCGTAGAGCACCGAGGCGACGACGCCGGGGACGCCCGAGACGGGCATCAGGTAGATGAACGGGATGATGTAGACGAGTTGCGGCAGTGTCTGCAGCACGTCGTTGATCGGTCGCAACGTGCGCGACACGCGCCGGTTCTCCGCCGCCCAGACGCCCATCACGAAGCCGACGATCACCGTCAGCAGCGTCGCGACGAGCACCTGCGAGAACGTGTCCATCGCGTTGCCCCACTCGCCGACGAGGCCGACGACGAAGAGCATTGCGAGCGCGATCAGCGCTGGGCGGAGGCCACTGAGCAGGAACGCGATCAGCACGAGGCCGATCAGCGTGACCGGCCACGGCGTCTCGATGAAGAAGCTGCGCAGCGGTTGAATCCCGTGCTGGACGATGAAGTTCCCGGTCGGGTTCGTGATGTTGCGGAAGAGGAACGTGCCGGGGTTCTGGATGTAGTCGAGCGCGCGCTGAACGTACTGACGCAGCCAGTCCTGCGCCGTCCAGCGCGACCAGTCGGCGCCGGCGTTCACGACGTGCCCGACGACGACGGTGGCGATCACGGCCACCGCGCAGGCCGCCGTGTAGAGGCGCAACTGCCGCGACTTGTCCGCATCGAGATGGCGGTGCGCCGGGTCGGTGCGGTTCGCCATCGCCTCGGTCGCGCGGTCGAGAGCGATCGCCATGATCACGATCGCCACGCCCGCGAAGATGGCCATCACCGGGTCGGTGTAGAGGCCGTTCGTCACGGAGTCGCCGAGACCGGCGCCACCGATCAGCCCGGCGATCACTACCATCGAGAGGGCGAAGAGGATGGTCTGGTTGACCGAGAGCAGGAGCATGCGCCGCGCGAGTGGCAGTTGCACCTTCGTCAGCACCTGCCAGCGCGTCGCGCCGAGGGCGGTCGCCGCCTCCACGGTGTTCGGCTCGACGCCGCGAATGCCGAGCGCGGTGATGCGAATCGCAGGCGGGACTGCGTAGATCATCGTCGTCACGACGGCGGCGCCGGGGCCGACCGAAAAGAGGATCACGACCGGCATCAGGTACGCGAAGGCGGGGATGATCTGCATCGCGTCGAGCACCGGCGTGACAATGCGGTTGAAGCGCGCGGAGCGTCCGGCGAGCACGCCGAGCGGGACGCCGACCGCCAGCGAGAGCGAGACGGCCGCGAGCATCAGCGAGAACGTCTCGATCGACTCCTCCCAGAGCCCGACCGCGGCGAAGCTCGCGAACGCGGCGAGCACGCCGAGCGCGGCCTTGCGTCCGCCGAAGCGGAGCACGACGAGCGTGCCGAGCGCGACCGTCCCCGCCCACGTCAGCTTGTGGAAGAAGCTGGTCAGCCAGCCGACGAGATGGTCGAGGAAGTTCGCGAAGCCGTTGAAGACGCTGAACGCGAGGTTCGGGTGCGGCACGTTGCGGTTGTCGCTCAGCCAGATCTGGAAGCGATCGAGGTGCGGGCTGAGCGAGTTCCACGTCAGTGCGGCGGGCCAGTTCGCCTGGTTCTTCCAGCCGAGGAACGCGATCACCATCCCGAGGACGACGAGCACCGCTGCGCCGCGCTTGCCACGCCACCACGGCGCCGGAAGCGTGCGTGGGACGCGGTGGACGGCCTCGGCGACGGCCATTAGAGGCACCTAATCGCCTTCGCCGGCGATGGCCGCGAGCACTGCGGTCTTGTCGACGACGCCGACGATCTTGCCGTTCTCGACCGCGCAGACCGGCCGCTCGCTGCTCGAGATCACGGGGACCGCCCGCTTGACCGTCGTGCCGACGTCGAGCTTCGGGCCGTCCTCTTCGCCGGCCCGTGGCTCGCGCATGATCCAGCGGAGCGTGAGCACGTGGCTACGGGGGATGTCGCGCACGAAGTTCGCGACGTACTCGTCGGCCGGGGAGCCGACGAGCTCCTCCGGCGTGCCCTGCTGCACGACGCGGCCGTCGCGCATGATCGCGATCTGGTCGCCGAGGCGCAGCGCTTCCGGCAGGTCGTGCGTGATGAAGACCATCGTCTTGCCGGTCTCCTCCTGCAGGCGGCAGACCTCGTCCTGCATGTCGCGCCGGATCAGCGGGTCGAGGGCGCTGAACGGCTCGTCGTAGAGCATGACCTTCGGGTCGACCGCGAACGCGCGCGCGAGCCCGACCCGCTGTTGCATGCCGCCCGAGAGCTCGTCCGGGAACTGCCCGGCCGCATCCTCGAGTCCGACGAGCTTCAGCACCTCTCCGGCGCGCGCGTGACGCACGGCCTTCGCGACGCCCTGGACCTCGAGCCCGAACGCGACGTTGTCGAGCACCGTGCGATGCGCGAGCAGGCCGAAGTGCTGGAACACCATCGAGGAGGTGTGCCGCCGCAGCTGCAGCAGCTCCTCACGGTTTGCAGCGGTGACGTCGCGGCCGTCGATCTCGACGTGGCCCGCGGTCGGCTCGATCAGCCGGATCAGCGTGCGCACGAGCGTCGACTTGCCGGAACCGGAGAGCCCCATGACGACGAACACCTGGCCGGGGTAGACGTCGAACGAGACGTCGCGCACGGCTGCCACGCAGCCGGTCTTCTCGCGCAGCTCCGCACGGGAGAGCTCGAGGTCGGCCGTCCCGATCACCTTGCCGGCGTTCTTGCCGAAGATCTTCCAGATCCCCTCGGCGCGAATCAGCGGCGCGGTGTGTCCGTTAGAAGCAGTGGGTCCGTTAGAAGAGGCCAACCGTCTCTCCGTTCTCGTCGATGTCCACGTCGAACGCCGCGGGCTTCTTCCCGAGGCCGGGCATCGTCTGCATGTCTCCGCAGAGCGCGACGATCCAACCGGCGCCCGTGTATGCGCGGAGGTCGCGCACACCAACGGTGAAACCGGTCGGCGCATTCGCGAGCGACGGGTCGTGGGAGAGGGAGAGGTGGGTCTTCGCCATGCAGATCGGGAGCTTGTCCAGCCCGGCTTTGTTGAACAACTGGATCTTTGCGCGTGCGGCGGGCTGAAGGAAGACCCCGTCGGCCCCATACGCACGTTTTGCAATCGCCTCGATCTTGTCCTCGATCGGGGCGTCGAGGGGGTAGAGGTAGTCAAAGCTGGACGATTCCTCGCTTGCAGCCACGACGGCTTCCGCCAGCGCCGAGGCGCCGGCCCCGCCGTGCGTGAACCCGTCGTTGACCTCCGCGGCATAGGCGCCGTGCTCCAAGCCGATCCGGCGGACGAGCTCGATCTCGTCGTCGGTGTCGCCGGGGAAGCGGTTGACGGCCACCACAGCGTTGAGGCCGAACTCGCGCACGATGTCGAGGTGGCGGGCCAGGTTCGCCCCGCCGATCTCGATCGCCTCGGGGCCGCCGTCCGGGTCGTTCGCGTGGTGCTTGAGCGCCTTGACGGTCGCGACGAGCACGACCGCGTCGGGACGCAGGTTGCCGAGCCGGCAGACGATGTCGAAGAACTTCTCCATGCCCATGTCGGAGCCGAACCCGCTCTCGGTGACGACGTAGTCGGCGAGCTTCAGCGCGACGCGATCCGCGACGACCGAATTGTTGCCGTGCGCGATGTTTGCGAACGGGCCGCAGTGCACGAACGCCGGCTGACCTTCGAGCGTCTGCACGAGGTTCGGTTTGATCGTCTCCTTGAGCAGGACGGTCATCGCGCCGGCGGCCTGAAGCTGCTCGGCGGTCACCCCCTCGCCTTCGTAGGTGTTTCCGACGGTGATCGCGCCGAGCCGGCGCCTGAGGTCTTGCAGGTCGGCGGCAACGGCGGCGATCGCCATCACCTCGGAAGCAGCGGTGATGTCGAACCCCGTCTGGCGCGTGTAGCCGTTCGCCTTGCCGCCGAGGCCGATCGCAACGTCGCGCAGCGCGCGGTCGTTGATGTCGATGCAGCGGCGCCAGCTGATCGTCAGCGGGTCGATGCCGAGCTTGTTGCCGTGCAACAGGTGCGCCTCGAGCATCGCGGCGAGCAGGTTGTTGGCGGCGCCGATCGCGTGGATGTCGCCGGTGAAGTGGAGATTCATGTCCTCCATCGGGACGACCTGCGTGTAGCCGCCTCCGGCGGCGCCGCCCTTGACGCCGAAGACGGGGCCGACGGACGCCTCGCGCAGGCAGAGCGCGACCTGCTTGCCGATCTGTCCGAGACCCTGCGTCAACGACACGGACGTCGTGGTCTTGCCCTCGCCTGCTCTGGTCGGCGTGATCGCCGTGACGTCGATCAACTTCCCGTCCGGCCGCGAGGCGAGACGATCGAGCACGGAGAGGTCGATCTTCGCCTTGTAGCGGCCGTACGGCTCGACCTCGTCGGGCTCGAGCCCAGCGGCCGCGGCGATCTCCTGGATCGGGCGGAGCTGGTGCTCCTGCGCGATCCGGAGAGACGAGGGCATCGTCGTGTCCAAGGTCGTCCTTTCGCTCGAGTGATCGACGCGGAGGATACGACTAATATATCTCCGTGGCTAGGGCAGGTACCGCTCGGCTCTCCGTTTCGTCCCTGGGCGACGGGGCATCGCTCGCCGATCAGGCCTACGCCGCGATCCGCGGTCTGATCGTCTCGCTGGAGCTCGCGCCGGGCGCCGCGATCCGTGAGCCCGACCTCACCGCCCAGCTCGGGATCGGGCGGACGCCGGTCCGGGAGGCGCTCCGCCGGCTCGCGTTGGAACGCCTGGTCGAGGTCTATCCGCGGCGCGGGATGTTCGTGACGACCGTCGACGTCCGCGATCTCGCTCGGCTCTGCGAGGTGCGCGCCGTGCTCGAGCCGGAGGCGGCGCGGCTGGCCGCAGAGCGCGCAACCAGGCCGGATCTGGAGGAGATCAACGCCCTGATCGCGGAGCTCCTCGATAGACGGCGGCGCGACGACCGGGCGCTGATCGACCTCGACGAGCGGATCCACCGCACGATCTACCGCACGAGCCACAACCAGCTGCTCGAGGAGACGCTCGAGTGGTACTACACGCACGCGCTGCGCATCTGGATGCTCGCCCTCGATCGCACGCGCACCTTGCAGAGCGCCGTGCTCGAGCACCACGAGCTCCTCGACGCGATCGCGCGCGGGAAAGGCGAGCAGGCGGCCGGGTTGATGCGGGCCCACGTCGAGCATTTCGAGCGGGCGATGCGTGGTGTCCTTCTCGAAGCGTGATATATCAGTGACATGACTGAGACCCCTTCGCTTCCCGCCCGTGCGCGTGCCGTGATCGTCGGCGCCGGCATCGTCGGCAACAGCCTCGCCTTTCACCTCGCCGAGCTCGGCTGGACCGATCTCGTCCTACTCGACAAGGGGCCGCTCCCGAACCCGGGCGGCTCGACCGGTCACGCCTCGAACTTCATCTTTCCGGTCGACCACTCGAAGGAGATGACCCAGCTGACGCTCGAGTCGGTGCGCCAGTACCGGGAGGCGGGTGTCTTCACCGAGAGCGGTGGCATTGAAGTGGCGCGCACCGAGGAGCGGATGCAAGAGCTGCGGCGGCGCGTCGCCTCGGCGAAGGCGTGGGGGATCGAGGACGTTGCGATCCTCACTCCGGCGCAGGTGAAGGAGCTCGTTCCCTACATCGAGGAGTCCGTGATCGTCGGCGGCTTCTACACGCCGTCGGTCGGCATCGTCGACTCGCTCCGCTTCGGAACGATCGCGCGCGAGCGCGCACAGGAGAAGGGCGCACTCTCGGTCTTCGCGAACACCGAGGTGCTCGGCATCGACGTCGAGGGCGGGCGCGTGACGGGGATCAAGACGTCGCGGGGCGACATCGAGACCGATCGCATCGTCGTCTGCTGCGGCGTGTGGAGCCCGAAGATCGCGCGGATGGCCGGCGCCTCGATCCCGCTGACCCCGGCGGTGCACCAGATGATCGACGTCGGGCCGGTGCCGCACTTCAAGGACACGAAAGGTGTGATCGAGTTCCCGATCGTGCGCGACATGGACACGAACATGTACGAGCGCCAGGACGGGAGCGGGCTCGAGATCGGCTCGTACGCCCACCGGCCGATCCTCCACGACGTCGAAGACATTCCGTCGAACGAGGAGGCGGCGCTGTCGCCGACCGAGTTCCCGTTCACCGAGAAGGATTTCGAGAAACAGATGGAGGACGCGCTCGAGCTGATCCCCGAGGTGCTGAACGACGAGTCCGTCGGCATCAAGTATGCAATCAACGGCCTCCTCTCCCTGACCGCAGACGGGTTGCCGCTGCTCGGCGAGACGCCCGAGGTCAAGGGCCTCTGGTCGGCCGCCGCCGTCTGGGTCAAGGAGGGCCCCGGCGTCGGCAAGTCGGTCGCGCAGTGGATGACGCACGGCGAGTCGGAGATCGACCTGCAAGCGTCCGACATCGCGCGCTTCTACGAGCATCAGAAGTCGAAGGGGCACATCAAGGCGCGCGCGGCCGAGGGCTTCAACAAGACGTACGGGATCGTTCACCCGTCGGAGCAGTGGGAGTCGAACCGAGGCGTGCGCCTTTCGCCGTTCTTCGCGCGCGAACAGGAGCTCGGCGCGACGTTCTTCGAAGCCGCCGGCTGGGAGCGTCCGCAGTGGTACGAGTCGAACGCGAAGCTGCTGGATGAGTACGGCGACCGCATCAACCGCCGCGAGGCGGAGTGGGACTCCCGTTGGTGGTCGCCGATCATCAACGCCGAGCACCTCGCGATGCGCGACCGCGCGGCGATGTTCGACCTGACCGCGTTCTGCATCTTCGACGTGACCGGCCCCGGTGCGCTCGACGTGGTGCAGCAGGTGTCGACGCGCCAGATGAGCGTTGCGGACGGCAAGGTCGTCTACACGCCGGTGCTCTCGCCGAGCGGAACGTTCAAGAGCGACCTGACCGTGATGAAGCTCGGCGACGAGCAGTTCCGGGTTGTGACGGGCGGTGCGCACGGGATGGCGGACCTGAAGTGGTACGCGGACCGTCTGCCCGAGGACGGCAGCGCCCAGATCACCGACCTCACCTCCGCGTACACAACCCTCGGGCTCTGGGGGCCGCGCTCGCGCGAGATCCTCGCGAGCCTCACGTCCGACGACATGTCGCACGAGGCATTTCCGTTCGCGAGCTGCCGCACGATCGAGCTTGATTCGCTGCGCGTGCTCGCGTCGCGCATCTCCTACGTCGGCGAGCTCGGTTGGGAGCTCTACGTTCCGCTCGAGCAGGGAGCGAAGCTGTGGGATCTCGTCTGGGAAGCGGGCGAGCCGCACGGCGTGGTGCCCGCCGGCATCGGCGTCTACGGCACGACCGGCCGCCTGGAGAAGTGCTACCGGGCCTTCGGCGCTGAGCTCGACGCCGACTACGACGTGGTCGAGGCAGGCATGGCGTGGGGCAAGGTCAAGACGCCGGACTTCATCGGTAAGGGTGCGCACGTGAAGCACCGCGAGCAGGATCCGGTCGCCGTGCTCTGCACGCTCACCGTCGATGATCACACCTCGAAGGACGGCACGAAGCGCTACATGCTCGGCCGCGAGCCGGTGCTCTCGAAGAAGGGCGAGCCGCTGCTCGACGCGCACGGCCGGCGCTCCTACGTGACGAGCGCAGGCGCAGGTCCGTCGATCGGCAAGCACATCCTGATGAGCTACCTCCCGCCCGAGAACGCGAATGTCGGCGAGGAGCTGCTCGTCGAATACCTCGGCGAGCAGTACCCCGTCATGGTCGCGACGAACGACTCGACTCCCGTGTTCGATCCCGACAACTCGAGAGTGAAGTCGTGAGGATTCTCGTCGCCGTCAAGCGCGTGCCAATCACCGGCGGGAAGATGGTGCTGACCGATGACGAGCAGTCGATTCAGACGCGGCATCTCGGCTTCACGATCTCGCCGCACGAGGAATGCGGTGTCGAAGAGGCGGTCCGGATCGTGGAAGCGCAAGGTGGCGAGGTCGTCGTGTTGACGCTCGGCCCCGCGGAGGCAGAGGAGCAGCTGCGCGAGTGTATGGCGCTCGGCGCCGATCGCGCGATCCACCTCGTGACGGACGAGGAGTGGGATGCGCAGGCGACGGCGTCGGCGTTGCTCGAGGCGATTCGTGCAGAAGAACCGTTCGACTTGATCGTGTTTGGCAATGAGTCTGCGGACGCCGGCAACTACCAGGTCGGCATCCGGATCGCGTACGCGCTCGGGCTGCCGGTCGTCACCGGCCTCAAGGGCCTGACGGTCGCGGGCGGCCGCGCGCGCTGCGAGCAGGAGGTAGCGACGGGGCGCGACGTCTACGACGTGCCGCTGCCTGCGGTCGTGACGGTGAAGGAAGGCCTCAACCTCCCGCGCTATCCGTCCGTGCCCGCGAAGCTGCGCGCGAACCGCAAGCCGGTCGCTGCCCAGCCGGTCGAGCGGCCCGCGTCGAAGCTCGAGAAGCTGCGGCTCGTCGTGCCGGAGGGGCAGGGCAAGCAGGCGGAGATCCTCGGCCATGGCTCTGACGCGGCCCCCGCGGTCGTCGAGGTGATGCAGAAGCTGGGTGTGGCGTGAGCACGCTGGTCTTTCTCGACGGGAGCGACGACCTCTCGCTGCAGGCGGTCACGCTTGCCCAGTCGCTTGGCGGCGAGGTCCGCGCCGTGACGATCGAGGGCCCGTACGCGCCGAGTGCGTGGGCCGGTGCGCTGATCGAAGCGGCGGGTGCGGATGACATCGTCGGTCCCGGCTCCGAACGAGGAAACGAGATCCTCGCGCACGTCGCCGCGCAGCTCGATCTGCCGATGGCTGCGAACGTCACCGAGGTGCGCGGTGACGAAGTCACGCGCCAGCGCTGGGGCGGCACTCTGCTCGAGGAGGCACGCCTCGACGCGCAGCGAAAGCTCCTCACGGCGGCGCCGTTCGCGTTCGCCCCGGGGGAAGCGCCGGCCGGCGAGACCTTGCGACCCGACGTCGACGGCGCAGTGCAGGTGATCGAGCACGTCGCGCCGGACACGGGCGGCATTTCGCTCGCCGACGCGAAGGTCGTCGTCTCGGGCGGGCGCGGTGTCGGCTCGAGCGAAGGGTTCGCGATCCTCGAGGAGCTCGCGGCGCTGCTCGAAGGCGCGGTCGGCTGCTCGCGCGTCGTCACCAGCGCGGGGTGGAGGCCGCACACCGATCAGGTCGGCCAGACGGGCACGAAGGTGTCGCCCGATCTCTACATCGCCTGCGGGATCAGCGGCGCGACGCAGCACATCGCCGGCTGCAAGGGTGCGAAGAAGCTGCTTGCGATCAACGACGATCCCGAGGCGACGATCTTCAACCACGCGGACTACGCGGTGATCGGGAATCTGCACGAGATCGTCCCCGCGATCACCGCCGAGCTCAGGAAGGTCCGAGGGAAATAGCCACCCTCGTGGGCGCCGTCGCGCTTGCCGCCGCGCTCGCGATCGCGGGCTGGCTCTTCACGCGGCGGGCTCTCTTCCTGACGCGGCTCGTGCGCGCGGCCAAGCCGACCGAGCGGTTCGACGATCTGCCGGGTCGCGTCAAGAACGAGGCCGTGATCGTGCTCGGCCAGAAGAAGCTGTTCCAGCGGCTCGTGCCGGGCGTGATGCACGCGCTGATCTTCTGGGGCTTCCTCGTGCTCTTCCCGACGATTGTCATGGCGCTCGTCGGTGCGGTGAATCGCGATTGGTCGATCCCGTGGCTAGGTGCGCAGGGGTGGTTCATGGCGCTCGTCGACGTGTTCGTGCTCTCGGTGCTCGCGGGGATCGCGATGGCGGTGTGGATCCGCAAAGTCGTCAGGCCCAAGCGCTTCGACGGCTCCCACCTCGGTGAGGCCGACTTGATCCTCGCGATGATCGCGCTCGTCGTCCTGACGCTGCTCGGCTGGCACGCGTCGCGCATCGCGGCCGGTCTGAACGAGTGGCCGGCGGGCGCGTCGTTCCTCTCGAACTGGGTGTCGGGGGCGATCCCCGCGCCGCGCGTCATGGAGCGGGTCTTCAACTGGGCGCACGTCGCGGTGATCCTCGCGTTCCTCGTCTACCTGCCGTACTCGAAGCACCTGCACATCGCGACCGCCGCGATCAACGTCTTCTTCTCGCGCACGCGGCAGCGCGGGCGGCTCGAGCCGCTGAACTTCGACGTGCCCGACGCGGAGATGCGCCTCGGCGTGAACACGATCGGCGACCTCACCTGGAAGGAGATGGTCGACTCGTTCTCCTGCACCGAGTGCGGACGTTGCCAGGACGTCTGTCCCGCGTATGCGACGGGGAAGCTGCTCTCGCCGAAGCTCCTGATCATGGGCATCCGCGACCAGGTGTTCGCCGAAGGCGCGAACCTCCTCGCGGGCGGCGAGCTGTCGCCGATCGCCGGCAACGGCGTCCCCGAGGAGATGATCTGGGACTGCGTCACGTGCGGCGCCTGCGTGCACGAGTGCCCGGTGTCGATCGAGCACGTCGACCACATCGTCGACCTGCGCCGCGACCTCGTGATGATGCAGTCGAGCTTCCCGCAGGAGTCGGAGTCGATGCTGCGCGACGTCGAGCGTGTCGGCAATCCGTGGGGCAAGCCGCAGGGCGATCGCGCCTCGTGGGCCGAGGAGCTCGGCGTGCGCGTGCTCGAGGAGGGCGAGGAGCCCCCGGAGGTCCTGTACTGGGTCGGCTGCGCAGCCGCGTACGACGAGCGTGCGCGCAAGGCGGCCGAGTCGACGGCGAAGCTGCTGCAGAAGGCGGGCGTCGACTTCGCGATCCTCGGTGCACGCGAGGCGTGCACCGGCGACCCGGCGCGGCGGATGGGCAACGAGTACGTGTTCCAGGAGTACGCGGCGCAGAACATCGCGACACTGAACGAGGCGCGCGTGACGAAGATCGTCGCGAGCTGCCCGCATTGCCTCAACTCGCTCGGCAACGAGTACCCCGACTTCGGCGGGCGCTACGAGGTGATGCACCACACGCAGCTCCTGGCGGAGCTCTTGCGCGACGGCAGGCTCGAGACGACGGCGAGCGAGCAGGAGATCACCTACCACGACTCCTGCTACCTGGCTCGGCACAACGACGTGATCGACGATCCGCGCGAGCTCGTGTCCGCGGTCGGCAAGCCGGTCGAGATGTCGCGCAACGGCAAGCGCACGTTCTGCTGCGGTGCCGGCGGCGCACACATGTGGATGGAGGAGCGCGGTACGCCGATCAACGAAGAGCGTGTGCGCGAGGCGGCAGAGACCGGCGCGGAGACGCTGGCGGTCGCGTGCCCGTTCTGCACGGTGATGCTCGACGACGGCGTGCGCTCGATGGGCAAGCAGCTGCGCGTCGTCGACGTGTCGACCCTGCTCGTCGAGTCCATGGAAGACGAAAGCGGCCGGACGTAGAATTTGATGCTCGTCGGCCTCGGTCACGTCGACTTGGTGTGCCGGAACCTCGAGCAGTCGCTCGCCTTTTATGCGGCAGTCTTCGGGCCGCTCGGCCTCGAACCGCCCGCACTCTTCGACGGCGAGCGCGGCGAGCAGATCCACTACCTCCGCTTCCCCGCCGCCGGCTCAGGCTCGATCGGCTTGCGACAGGCGCAGAGTGACCAGGCATTCGAGCTCTACGCGCCCGGCTTCCATCATCTCGCGCTTGCCGTGGAGTCCCGGGACGACGTTGATGCCACTCATGTCGCCGCGGTCGAAGCGGGAGCGGAGATCCTCCACCCGCCGAAGCTCTGGCCGCAGTACCACCCGGACTTCTACGCGACGTTCTTCCTCGACCCGGACGGCTTCCGCCTCGAGGTCGCCGCAAGCAAGGACGCCCGGCTCTAGCGAACGCACCAAAGGCCGGTGCCAGGCACCGTGAAGTGCGCTTCACACGTTGGTCAGGACTGGAAGAGGCAGGTATTCGGCAAGTAACGGATTGCTACAAGCGTCGTCGAAGCGCCCATCGCGAGCCGATTGCCGCTAGTAACAGACTGTTACTAGCTTGACAGCGTGGAACGGGTGTTCCACCATATGGGTCGAAGTGGCCGAGACCGGAACGCAGGCGATCGACCGCGCGGCGGATCTGCTCGTCAGCGTCGTCGAATCGGCGCGCCCGCTTGGGATTGGCGAGCTCTCCGAGAGCGCCGGGTTGCCGAAGAGCACGACGTCTCGCCTTGTCGGGGCGCTCGAGCGGCGCGGGCTCGTCCAGCGCGCCGGCGACCGCCGCGTCGCGCCCGGGCCGGTGCTGCTGCGCTTCGCGCACCGCGACCTCGGCGCGAGCCTCGTCGAGATCGCCGCGCCCGCGCTGAGGGCGCTCTCACAGCTCTCAGGCGAGACGATCAACCTCGGCGTGCCCACACCGCTCGGGGTCGAGCACCTCGCGCAGGAAGACAGTCGCCATTTCGTCGGCGGCACGAACTGGGTCGGCCGGCGCGTCCCGTACGAGTCGACCGCGAACGGCAAGGTGCTGAAGGCCTTCGCGTCGCGCACGCCTGACGGCGAAGAGATCCGCACGCGCGGTTACGCGACTGCCGTCGACGAGCTCGAGCACGGCCTCGCCGCGCTCGCCGCACCGATCTTCGGGCCCGACGGTGATGCCGTCGCGGCGCTCTCCATCTCCGGGCCGACCATTCGGCTCACCCGCGACCGCATCGCCGAGCTGCTCCCGGCCCTGCTCGAACAGGCCGGTCTCGTTTCGATGCGACTCGGCAACCACGACCAGCGAGGTGCCGCATGACCCACGAAGAGATCTTGAAGGGCCTCTACGACGAGACGCTCGTCGGGAACGCGCCAGAGGTGAAAGACCTCGTCAACAAGGGGCTCGCGGAAGGCCTCGGTTGCGAATCGATGCTCTACGACGCGCTCATCCCGTCACTCGAAGAGGTCGGCGCGCGCTTCGAGCGCGGCGACTACTTCGTGCCCGAGATGCTGATCGCCGCGCGCGCGATGCAGGGCGCGCTCGACATCCTTCGCCCCTTGCTCGCCGAGACCGGCGCCAAGCCGATCGGCACGTATGTCATGGGCACCGTCAAGGGCGACGTGCACGACATCGGCAAGAACCTCGTCAACATCATGCTCGAGGGCGCGGGCTTCACCGTCTACGACCTCGGCGTCAACGTCGCGCCCGAGGTGTTCGTGCAGCAGATCCAGGAGCACAAGCCCGACGTCGTCGGCTTCTCGGCGTTCCTCACAACGACGATGCCGATGTTCAAGGCGAACATCAACGCGCTGCAGAAGGCCGGGATTCGCGACGACGTGATCGTGATGGTCGGCGGCGCACCGGTGACACAGGAGTACGCCGACGCCGTCGGCGCAGATGGCTACGCGGCCGATGCATCCACCGCAGTTCGTCTTGCCAAGGACCTGATCGAGAAGAAGCGGTCGGCCGTCCCGGCCTAATGCATCACCTCGCAATATCACTCGGCTCCTGGAACGCGATCACGCGGCGCGCTGCCGCGTCCTCGGTCGTGTCAATAGAACCCACTATTGACACTCCCTGCGTCCTTGCATCGCTTGGTGCTCGCGCCCCAGTAGCTCGAGCACATCACGAGGCGACGCATTGAAGCCGATCGCCCTGATCGAGGCCGCGGCCAAGAAGCCGGTCTTCGGCTGCCAGATGTGCGGTCAGTGCGTGCTGCACTCGACCGGCATGACGTGCCCGATGAACTGCCCGAAGACGTTGCGCAACGGGCCATGCGGCGGCGTCCGTCCGGACGGCCACTGCGAGGTCAAGCCCGAGATGCGCTGTGTTTGGGTGAAGGCGGTCGAGCGTGCGCCGAAGACTCCATGGGCAGACGACATCCACGACATCCGCCAGCCGGTCGACAACCGGCTCTGGAACACCTCGTCGTGGGTCAACCACTTCACGAAGCGCGACAAGCTCGCGCCCAAGGGGTGGCGTGTCGAGGCTTGAGGACGCGATCGATGCGGGCCGCTTCGTGGTGACTGCGGAGCTGCTGACCGTGAACAGCGGCGGGCTCGACGCGGTGCACGAGCGTTTCGCGCCGTACGAGGAGTACGTCGACGCGGTCAACGCGACCGACAACACCGCAGCGCACGCGCACGCCTCACCGCTTGCCGTCGCAATCGCGCTGCAGCAGCTCGGGATGGAACCAGTGATGCAGCTCGTCTGCCGCGACCGGAACCGCCTGGCGCTCGAGGCCGAGATCGCGGGTGCAGCGCTGCACGGAATCGAGAACATCTGTTGCCTGACCGGCGACGACGTCACCGCAGGTGATGAGCCGGAGACCCGCCGCGTCTTCGACCTCGACGCGATCCAGCTGCTCGTCACCGCGAACGCGATGCGGAACGGCCACTACCTCTCGGGGCGCAAGATCGACCCGGCGCCGCGCCTCTTCCTGGGCGCCGTCGAGAACCCCGCCGCGCCGCCCGTCGACTATCGCCCCGAGCGCGCGCTGAAGAAGGTGCGCGCGGGCGCTCGCTTTCTGCAACTGCAGGTGCTGTTCGACCTCGCGCCGCTCGAGCGTTTCATGGCCGAGGCGGTCGCTAGCGGGCTCGCAGAGCAGTGCGCAATCCTGCCCTCGATCTGCCTCGTGCGCTCGCCATCGGCGCTGCGCTTCATGGACGAGAAGGTCCCCGGCATCTCGATCCCGCCCAAGGTGATCGAGCGCTGCGAGAACGCGGCCGACCCGGAAGCCGAGTGCTTCGAGGTCTCGTGCGAGCTCGCCGAAGCCGCGCGCCGCATCCCCGGAGTGCGCGGTCTGCACCTGATCAGCTTTCGCAAGGAGGCCGGCATCGCACGCCTGTGCAGCCGCCTGAACATTCCAACCCGCGCCGAAAGGGAGTTGAGTGGAGACCGTCCTCGAGTCGTCGTCTAAGACCATCGTGATCGGGCCGGAGCGCCCGTTCTGCGTGATCGGCGAGCGCATCAACCCGACCGGGCGCAAGAAGTTCCAGGCCGAACTGCAGCAGGGCGATCTTTCGCGCATCGAGACCGACGTCGCACAGCAGCTTGCGGGCGGCGCCGACATGCTCGACGTCAACGTCGGCGACCCGCTTGCCGACGAGGTCGAGCTGATGCGGAATGCGATCCCGCTCGTGCAGAGCCTGACCGACGTCCCACTCTGCATCGACTCGTCCGTGATCGAGGCGCTCGAAGCCGGGCTCGGTGCCTACCAGGGCAAGGCGCTCGTCAACTCCGTCACCGGCGAGGACGAACGGCTCGAGGCTATCCTGCCGATCGTCGCAAAGCACGGAGCCGCGGTGATCGGCCTCGCGAACGACGACGAGATCCCGATGGAGCCGGAGCGACGCCTGGAGGTCGCGAAGAAGATCGTCTCGCGCGCCGGCGACTACGGCATCCCGCCCGAGGACGTGCTGATCGACCCGCTCGCGATGCCCGTCGGCGCGGAGCCGCGCGCGGTCACGCTCTTCCTCGAGACGGTGCGTCTGATTCGCGATCACCTCGGCGTGAACATGACCTGCGGCGCGTCGAACACGTCGTTCGGCCTGCCCGGGCGCGAGACGCTCGGCGCGGGGTTCCTCGCGATCGCCGCGAGTCACGGACTGACGAGCGCGATCATGGACGCCCGCTCGCAGGAGATCGTCGAGGCGGTGCGTGCGACCGACTTTCTCCTCGGCCACGACGAATGGGGCGCCGCGTGGATCGCCGCCTTCCGCAAGAAGCAGGCGGCGCTCGCCGGCGTAGGCTTGACGGAGCCGCTGACAACCTGATGACGGCGGAGCCTGTGATCGAGGAAGTGCACCCGGACCGGGTCAGGCTCGTCTTCGAGCAAGCCGACGGCGCGGTCAAGGAAACGCGCGTCCCGGCGGGCACGACGCTGTTCGACGGTGCGAGCTGGAACGGCGTCGCGATCGACTCGACGTGCGGCGGTCACGGCACGTGCAAGAAGTGCAAGGTGCGGGTCGCGACCGGCGAGCAGGCGATCGACGCTGTCGACCCGCGTGCGTTCACGTCCGAAGAGCTGAGGGCAGGGTGGAGGCTCGCGTGCCGCGCGCAGGCGGCGGCGGACCTCGTGGTCGAAGTGCCGCCGCTGCAGACGCGCCCGAAAGCCGCGCTCGCCGGCGTCGGCCGCCACGTGATCCTCAGGCCGGCGGTGCAGAAGCGGTACCTCGAGCTGACCGAGCCGACGCTCGAAGACCAGACCTCCGACCTCGAGCGCGTATTGCAGGCGATGGACGACGTCGAGCCGCGCGTCCCGCTCGAGGTCGTCAGGGCGATGGGCCATACGCTACGCGAGTCGAACTGGCAGGTGACTGCCGTGCTCGTCGACGACCTGCTCGTCGACATCGAGCCGGGAGACACGACGGCACGCCGCTTCGCGATCGCCTACGACCTCGGCACGACGACGTGCGTCGCGACGCTGCTCGACCTCGAGACAGGCCTGCCGGCGGCCGTCCAGTCGATCCTGAACATGCAGCAGCCGTTCGGCGCCGACGTGATCACGCGCATCTCCGCGACGATGATGGATCCGGAGGCGCTCGGCATGCTCGGCGATCGCGCGCACGAGACGCTGGCGACGCTGACCGCCGAGGTGTGCGAGGAAGCGCGCGTCGATCCGTCGGAGGTCTACGAAATCGTGATCACCGGCAACCAGACGATGATGCAGCTCGCACTCGGGATCGATCCCGAGCCGCTCTCGATGGCGCCCTTCACGATCGCGGCGCGCACGCTGCCCGCGGCGAAGGCGGCTGACTTCGGTGTCCACGTCCACGAGCGCGCGCCCGCCGTGCTGTTCCCGGCGCTCGGCGCCTACGTCGGCCCCGACATCGTCGCCGGGATCCTCGCGACGGGCCTGACGCTCGACAAGCGCACCCGCCTCTTCATCGACGTCGGCACCAACTCGGAGATCGTGCTCGGCTCGTCAGCCAAAGCGCTCGCGACCGCCGCGCCGGCAGGCCCCGCGTTCGAGGCCGCGCAGATTCGCTGTGGCATGCGCGCCGCCGACGGCGCGATCGAGGGCGTGAAGATCATCGACGGTGAGGTGGAGCTGACGGTGATCGGCGACGTCGAGGCGGTCGGTCTCTGCGGCTCCGGCCTCGTCGACGCGGTCGCCGAGCTCGTCGGCGCGGGCATCCTCGACCACTCGGGTCGCTTCGTGCTCGGCTCGTCGCCGCGCCTCGGCAAGATCGGCGAGGAGAACGTCTTCTACCTGCACGACGACGTCTATCTCTCGCAGCGCGACGTGCGCGAGCTGCAGTTCGCCAAGGCGTCGATCGCGACCGGCTGGCAGATCCTCTGCAACGACATGGGCGTCGACCCCAGGGAGATCTCGCAGGTGCTGCTCGGCGGCTCGTTCGGCACGTACCTCACCGCCGCGAGCGCGGTGAAGATCGGGCTCGTGCCGAAGCTGCCGCTGATGCGCATCGTTTCGGCTGGGAACGTCGCCGGCGAAGGCGCGAAGATCGCGGCCCTGTCGGTCACGGAACGCGCGGCCGCGCAGGCCGTGCTCGACGAGGTGAAGTACGTCGAGCTCTCCGGGCGCACCGACTTCAACGACCTCTTCATCGACCAGCTCGCGTTCCCGACATGACGAAGGTGGTCGTAGCTTGTGGAGCGCTGGCTTTGCACATCGACCAGATCGCGAAGCGGCGCGGCTGGGACCTCGAGGTGCGCCCGATCCCGCCGGAGCTGCACAACCGGCCGGAGAAGATCCGCGCCGCCGTCGATGCTGCCGGCAAGGCGGACGTCGTCGCCTACGCCGACTGCGGCACGCGCGGCGCGCTCGACGACCTGCCGCGGCTCGCCGGCGCCGACTGCTACCAGCTCTTTGGTGGCATGGAACATGAGCTCGGCACGTACTACCTGACGGATTTCCTCGTGCGCTCCTTCGACCGCGTCGTCTGGCGCGGGCTCGGGCTCGACCGGCATCCGGAGCTGCGCGACGACTATTTTCGCAACTACGAGCGCGTCGTGTGGCTGGCGCAGCAGCCGACGCCCGAGTTGCACGAGCGCGCCGAGGCCGCTGCTGCGAAGCTCGGCCTGCCGCTCGAAATCCGCGAGACCGGTGACACCGGACTCGAACGTGCCCTCGAACAACTTCTCCAGGAGGCAAGTGCCCCATCCGCAAATATCTGATGGCGTCTCGCCCGCGATCACGCGGCGCGCTGCCGCGTCCTCAGTCGCCCCGATAGAACACCGCTATCGGGACTCCCTGCGTCCTTGCATCGCTTGGTGCTCGCGACCGAGCCATCCAACAACATTCACGGAAGGGGCACCGTGCTCATAAATGAACTGCCGCGGTACGAGATCCTCGACGAGTTCTCGATGCAGGAGCTCGAGCGCGGCTGGCGCCGGATCGTGAGCGAGCTGGGTGTCGACTTCCTGCACGACGACGCGATCGCCGCGCTCGAGGCCGCGGGCCAGCAGGTCGACGGCCAGCTCGTCAAGTTCGATCCCGACTGGATTCTCGAGCAGGTGGCGAAGGCGCCGCAGGAGTTCGAGCTGCAGGCGCGCAACCCCGAGAACAACATCCACATCGGCGGCAAGCACATGGCGTTCGGTGCCGTCTACGGTTGCCCGTTCGTGCGCCGCGGGCTCGAGCGCCGGGAAGCGACCTACGACGACTTCGAGAACCTGGTGCGCCTGGCGCAGTCGTTCGAGCAGCTCGACACCCCGGGTGGGACGATCTGCGAGCCGAACGA
Source organism: Gaiellaceae bacterium (assembly GCA_045805985.1). Classification (GTDB taxonomy): domain Bacteria; phylum Actinomycetota; class Thermoleophilia; order Gaiellales; family Gaiellaceae; genus PALSA-600. The sequence goes on from JBJMKA010000013.1 coordinate 74,718, forward strand.
CAAACCGCTCGACTCGCGCCACCTCGACATGGTCTACGCGCTGCTCACGCTCTCCGACAAGCCGTTCATGGGCTCGGTGACGTCAGGCCCGAATGCGCTCGACACGATCGCGATGGCCGAGCTGGTGTTCGGCAGGGAGTCGCTCGAGGAGACCCCGGCGATCATCTCGCTGATCAACGTCAACTCGCCGCTGCGCTACGACGACCGCATGCTCTCGGCGCTGCTCGAGTACGCGCGCGCGAACCAGGCGATGGTGATCACGCCGTTCCTGCTGATGGGCGCGATGTCCCCCGTCTCGGTCGCGTCGTCGCTCGCACAGCAGGTGGCGGAGGCGCTCGCGGGCATCGCGCTCGTACAAACGATCCGTCCGGGCTGCCCCGTCGTCTTCGGGTCATTCCTCTCGAACACCGACATGCAGTCGGGCTCGCCGAGCTTCGGCACGCCGGAGTCCGCGATCGGGCTGCTCTGCACGGGGCAGATCGCGCGCCACTACAAGCTGCCGTTCCGCGGCGGCGGTGCGCTCACGTCGTCGCAGACCGTCGACGCGCAGGCTGCGTACGAGGCCGCGATGACGCTTTGGCCGACGTTCCTTGCCGGCACGAACTTCGTTATGCACTCCGCGGGCTGGCTCGAGTCGGGGCTCGTCTCGTGCTACGAGAAGTTCATCGTCGACGTCGAGCTGCTGCGGATGCTGCATCACGTCTTCCAGCCGTTGAACATCAACGAGGAGACCCTTGCCTTCAGCGCGCATCAGGAAGTGGGGCAGGGCGGCCACTTCCTCGGCGCCGTGCACACGCTCGAGCGCTTCCGCGAGTGCTTTTACCGGCCGCTCCTCTCCTCGACGGAGAACTACGAGCGCTGGAACCGCATGGGCGGACGCGACGCTGCCGCGCGCGCAACCGAGATCTCGGAGAAGACGCTCGAGGAGTACGTCGAGCCGGAGCTGGACCAAGGGTTGAAGGACGACCTGAAGGCCTATGTCGACCGCAGGCGGACGGAGCTCGGGGACTGAGATGACGACGGTCGGCGAGGTGATGTCGCGTGACCTGCTGACGATCGAGCAGGAGACGATGCTCGTGGAGGCCGCGGCTGCGATGACTGCGCGCCGGGTCGGCGCGGTGCTGATCGTCTCCGGCGGCCGGCTGACGGGGATCCTCACGGAGCGCGACGTCATGCGCGCGTGCGCTTCCGGCGACGTCGGCGGCCGCGTCGCGGACTGGATGACGCGGGGCCCCGAGACGGTGGACGCGGACGAGAGCACGCAGCAGGCCGGCGTCGTGATGATCCATGGCGGGTTCCGCCATCTGCCCGTGCTGGACGGCGGTACGCCGTGTGGCATCGTCTCGATCCGCGACCTGATGCGCGTAGTGCTCGACGATGTGAGCCCCCGTGGCGTCTAAGAGTTTCAGCAACACCGGGATGTTCGTCGACGGCGCCTGGACAGAGTCCGCGTCGGGCGAGACGTTCACCGCCGACTCGCCCGCAACGGGCGAGGCAATCGGCAAGATCCCGCAAGGTTCGCGCGAAGACGCGCAGCGCGCGATCGACGCGGCGAACCGCGCGTCGGACGGGTGGGCGCGAATGACGGCGTTCGACCGCGCCGCCGCGATGCACCGGGTTGCGGACGCCGTCGAGACGCGCCGCGAGGAGCTCGCGCACACCCTGACGCTCGACCAGGGAAAGCCGCTGCAGGAGTCGCGCGAGGAGGTCGAGGAGCTGATCCAGTACTGGCGCAACGCCGCCGAGGACGGCAAGCGGCTCGAGGGCCGGCTCGCCAACTCGTTCACGGCGGGCAAGCGCGTGCTGCTCGTGCGCCGGCCACGGGGCGTGATCGGCGTGATCACGCCCTGGAACTGGCCGTACACAATGCCGGCCGAGCTGATCGCTCCCGCGCTCGCGTCGGGTAACACGGTCGTCTGGACGCCCGCGTCCTCGACGGCGGTCGCGGCCGTCGCGCTCGCGCAATGCGTCGTCGAGGCCGACCTGCCGCAAGGTGTCTTCAACCTCGTGACCGGTCCGGGCTCCGTCGTCGGCGACGAGATCGCGCGCAACCCGGGCACGCACGGCGTCGGCTTCATCGGTTCGACCGAGACCGGCCGCAAGGTCGCCGAGGCCGCCGCCGGCAAGGCTGCGGTGCTCGAGCTCGGAGGGAATGGCCCGGTCGTCGTGCTCGAGGACGCCGACCTCGGCCTCGCCGCCGAGGCGACGGTGACCGCGTGCTTCATGTGTGCGGGGCAGAGCTGCACCGCAGGCGAGCGCCTGCTCGTGCACAGGGACGTGCGCGAGGAATTCGTTGCGCGCGTTGCGGCGCTGGTCGCCGAGCGCGTGATTCTCGGCGACCCCTTCGCCGACGGGACGACCATGGGCCCACTGAACAACACGGGCGTCGCCGAGAAGATGGACGAGCACGTCGCCGACGCGGTCGAGCGCGGCGCGCAGCTGATCCACGGCGGCGAGCGGGCGTCGGGGTTCCCGACGAACCTCTACTGGCAGCCGACCGTGCTCGACGGCGTGCCGGCGGACTCGCTCGTTGCTCTGGAGGAGACCTTCGGCCCGATCGCGCCCGTCGTCGAGATCGAGTCGCTCGACGACGCGATCCGGCTGACGAACGCGTCCCAGTACGGGCTGCTCTCGGCGATCTTCACGCGTGACCTCGCGAAGGGGCTGCGCTTTGCAGACGAGGTGCGCACCGGCTGGGTGAACATCAACGACAGCTCGAACTACTGGGAGTCGCATTTGCCATTCGGCGGCCGCGCCGGCACCGCGAGCGGGATCGGGCGCGTCGGGGGCAGCGCGCCGATGGAGTCGTTCACCGAGCTGCAGACCGTCGTCATCTCGTGAGCGTCACGCGACGGTGAGGGGCGTGTGGGACTACGTGATCGTGGGCGGCGGGTCAGCCGGGAGCGCGCTTGCCGCCCGGCTGACCGAAGACGCCTCGACCCGGGTGCTCGTGCTAGAAGCGGGTCGAACAGATTCCTGGTGGGACCTCTACATCCACATGCCGGCCGCGCTCTCGTTCCCGATCGGCAGCCGCTTCTACGACTGGAAGTACGAGTCGGAGCCGGAGCCGTTCATGAACGGCCGCCGGATCTACCACGCGCGCGGCAAAGTGCTCGGCGGCTCGAGCTCGATCAACGGGATGATCTTCCAGCGCGGCAACCCGCTCGACTACGAGCGCTGGGCGGCCGAGCCGGGGCTCGGCGAGTGGGACTACGCGCACTGCCTGCCCTACTTCAAGCGGATGGAGAGCTGCCTCGCCGGTGCCGACGAGTGGCGCGGGGGAGACGGCCCGCTGCAGCTCGAGCGCGGCCCCGCAAGCGGTCCGCTGTTCGGCGCGTTCTTCGAGGCGGTGCAGGAGGCGGGCTATCCGCTGACCGACGACGTGAACGGCTACCGCCAGGAAGGCTTCGCGAGGTTCGACCGCAACATTCGCAAGGGGCGGCGCTTGAGCGCGGCGCGCGCGTACCTGCACCCCGCCATGAACCGGCCGAACCTGGAGGTGCGCACGCGCACGTTCGTCGAGCGCGTCGTCTTCGAGGGCACGCGTGCCGTCGGCGTGCAGGTGAAGGGCGAGACGATCCGCGCCGCCGAGGTGATCCTGTGCGGCGGCGCGATCAACTCGCCGCAGCTGCTGCAGCTCTCCGGTGTCGGTAACGCCTTCGAGCTCGAGGCGCTCGGCGTCGGCGTCGTGCACGACCTGCCGGGCGTCGGCGAGGACCTGCAGGACCACCTCGAGGTGTACGTGCAATGCGCCTCGAAGCTGCCCGTGACGGTCGCGCCGGCGTACAAGTGGCGGAACCGGCCCCTCGTCGGCCTGAAGTGGCTGCTCTTCAAGTCGGGTCCGGGCGCGACGAACCACTTCGAGGCGGGCGGATTCATTCGCTCGAACGACGAGGTCGCCTACCCGAATGTGATGTTCCACTTCCTGCCGATCGCCGTGCGCTACGACGGCACCGCGCCCCAGGGGCACGGCTACCAGCTGCACGTCGGCCCGATGTATTCGGACGCGCGCGGCTCGGTGAAGATCACCTCGATCGACCCGCGCGTGCACCCGGCGCTGCGCTTCAACTACCTCTCGACCGACCAGGATCGTCGCGAGTGGGTCGAGTGCGTGCGCGCCGCGCGCTCGATCCTCAACCAGCCGGCGTTCGACCGCTTCAACGGCGGTGAGCTCTCCCCGGGCGCGAGCGTTGAGACCGACGAAGAGATCCTCGACTGGGTGCGCCGCGACGCGGAGACAGCGCTGCATCCGTCGTGCACCGCGAAGATGGGCGTCGACGAGCTGTCGGTGATCGATCCGGCGACGATGCGTGTGCACGGTGTCGAAGGGCTGCGCGTCGTCGACGCAAGCGTCTTCCCCTATGTGCCGAATGGGAACATCTACGCGCCGGTGATGATGGTCGCCGAGAAGGCCGCGGATCTGATCCGCGGCGACACACCGCTTCCTCCGGCGGAGGCGGAGTTTTATCGCCATGGCACTGAGCGAGCTGCGAGTCGGTGACTTCCTGGCGGCGCTCGGCGAGCGTACGGCGTCGCCTGCGAGTGGCGCGGCAACCGCGCTGACGGCCGCACTCGCGGCGGCGCTCGTCGAGCTGGCGGGGCGCTTTGCCGGAGATGAGGCGAGTGTCGTGCGGGCGAAGACGCTCTGGTCGCGGCTCTCCGAGCTCGCGGACGAGGATTCGGAGGCCTATGCAGCGTTCATGGCCGATCGCAACGAGCAGAACCGTGCGCGCATCGTCGGCGTGCCCGAGGAGATCGCCGCCTGCGCCGACGAGATCTCCGAGCTTGCGGAGCACGTGCGCGGGCAGCTCAGCTCGTCGGTAGTCGGTGACGCCGAGGCCGCCGCCGAGCTCGCGCAAGCCGCCGCCCGCGTCGCGCGGCGGCTGGCCCAGCTGAACGCCTAACCGGTTGCGCGGCGGCGGGCCGAGCGGGATGCTGCCCCGTGAGCCCGCTCGTGCGTGACGCACCTCTAGGCTGTCGCGATGCCGTCCTTTCTCCAACTCCTTGCGGAGCGCCCCGTGCTCCTCGCGGACGGCGCGACGGGAACGAACTACCAGAACATGGGGATCGAGCCCGGCGTCGCGCCCGAAGAGTGGGTGGTCGACGCGCCACAGAACGTGCAGGAGCTGCACCGGCGCTTCGTCGAGGCCGGCTCGGAGCTCGTGCTGACGTGCAGCTTCGGTGGCACCTCGCTGCGGCTCGCCGACGAGCGGCTCGCCGGACGCGCGGTCGATGTGAACCGGCGCGCCGCCGAGCTAGCGCGCGAGGCCGTTGGAGACGACGTGCTCGTTGCGGGATCGCTCGGGCCGACCGGGCACCTGACCGAACCGCTGGGCCCGCTGACCCGCGACCTTGCCGTGGCGACGTACGCCGAGCAAGCGGGGGCGCTCTCAGACGGCGGCGTCGACCTGCTCGTGCTGGAGACGTTCTTCTCGCTCGACGAGGGCTTGTGGGCGCTCGAGGGGATCCAGAGCATGAGCGACCTGCCGCTCGTCGTCTCGTATAGCTTCGATCAGGGGACAAGGACGATGATGGGCCTCACGCCGAGCCAGGTCGTCGAGGCGTTCGCGCCCCTCGGGATCGCGGCGATCGGCGCCAACTGCGGGAAGTCGCTGGCGGACACCGACCTGATCGTCGAGCAGCTGGTCGCCGCCGCGGACGGGCTGCCGCTGTGGGTGAAGCCGAACGCAGGCGTGCCGCGGATGGTCGGCGACAGCGTGATCTACGACGCGGGCCCGGCCGACCTGGCCGAGCACATCCGTGGCTACGTCGACCGGGGCGCACGGATCGTCGGCGGCTGCTGCGGCTCGACGCCGGAGCACGTCGCGGCGATCGCGGCCACGCTCGCGCACTAGGCGCAACCCTCGAACCTGGTTGAAGTGCGAACCAGGTTCGGCCCTCAGTCCTCAACCTGGTTCGGTTCTGTGAACCAGGTTGGGGCAGCGGGTTGAGCGTAGTGCCGGAGGTGGGACTCGAACCCACAAGGCCTAGGGCCGGCGGCTTTTGAGACCGCTGCGTATACCGATTCCGCCACTCCGGCGTGCGCGGGCATCGTAGCTTCGACGGTTCAATAGGACTTTGCCGCCCGAAGCAGTAAAGTCGCTGAAACCTGTGGCTGCAGACGCTTCCGCACCGACCCTCGCGAACCGCTTTCAACGCCCGAGCGTCATCGGTCTCATCGGCATGGTGGTGGTGCTCGGCGCCGCTGCGCTGCTGCTGAAGAACCTGACGGTATCGCCCTCGCGCTTCATCGAGGTGACCCTGATCGGTCTCACCACGGGCTGCGTGTACGCGCTGGTCGCCCTCGGCTACACGCTCGTCTACGGGATCCTCGAGCTGATCAACTTCGCCCACGGCGACGTGTTCATGCTCGGCGGCATGTTCACGATCACGATCTCGACGAGCTTCTTCAACCTGCACAGCGGCCAAGGGTTCGCGATCGTCCCGATCGTCTTCGCAACGCTGATTCTGACGATGCTCGCCTGCGGGCTCCTCAACGCGACAATCGAGTTCATCGCGTACCGGCCTTTACGCAATGCGCCGCGGCTGGCGCCGCTGATCACGGCGATCGGCGTCAGCTTCATCATCGAGGACATCGGTCTCTTCTTCTGGGGGCCGAACTACGTGACGGCGCCGGACGTCTTCCCGCACAGCAAGGTCTTCTCGTTTCACGGCGTCGACTACGGCTGGAACAAGCTGATTGTCGTCGCGATCACGATCCCCGTCCTCCTCGGCCTGCTCTACCTCGTGCAGCAGACGCGGCAGGGCAAGGCGATGCGCGCGACCGCGCAGGACAAGGACGCCGCCGCGATCATGGGCATCAACGTCAACCGGACGATCTCGTTCACGTTCCTGATCGCCGGCACGCTCGCGGGCGCGGCCGGCCTCTGCTACTCGCTCTACGTGACGACGGTGCGCTTCGACCAGGGCTTCCAACTCGGACTGATCGCTTTCACCGCCGCGGTGCTCGGCGGAATCGGCAACCTGCCGGGCGCCGTGCTCGGTGCGGTGCTGATCGGACTAATCCAGTCCTGGAACGAAGGCCTCCCGTGGCACATGCCGGGCTCTGACTGGACGCAGTCGATCGTCTTCTCGATCCTGATCCTGATCCTCGTCTTCCGGCCCGAGGGCCTCCTCGGCGAACGAACGCCTGAGGGCGGATGACCGAGTCCCTCGCCGATCCGCCGGAGGTCGTCGGCATCCGCAACGTGCTCCGGGCGCGCTGGAAGGCGTTGCCGTTCTGGCACCGCGTGGGCATCTCGATCGGGCTCGAGCTCCTGCTCGCGATCGGGCTCTTCTTCGTCGACCGCTCTCTTGGCTACGCCATCGCGGCCGTCGCGGCGCTCATCTGGCTGCGTCGCTTGCCGCCGCTCCCGTGGCGGCTCGCGGGCCAGCTCGTACTCATCGCGATTTTCCTCGTCACGGGCGTGCCGTCGCTCGCGGTTGCCCTGGCGATCGCGTTCGCCGTCTTCTGGACGCCGGAGCGCTACCGCTCCTGGGTCCTGCCGGTCGTGGCGGTCGCGCTGGCCGTCCTCTACCCGTTCTACGCAGCGAAGATGTTCGTGATCCCGGTCTTCGGGGTATGGCCCGACGTCGCGACCGGCGTCTACATGCTCGTCTTCATCATGATGGCCGTCGGTCTGAACATCGTCGTCGGCTACGCAGGCTTGCTCGACCTGGGCTACGTGGCGTTCTACGCCATGGGCGCGTACACCGCGGCCTGGTTCTCATCGCTGCAGTTCCCGGCGCACCTTTTCCACTTCGGCGCCGTCGGTATCGCGCCCAATCTGCCCGGTATCCACATCTCCCTCTGGTTGCTGCTGCCGCTCGCCGGAGTGGTCACCGCGCTTGCCGGAATCATCATCGGCCTCCCGACGCTGCGCCTGCGCGGCGACTACCTCGCGATCGTGACGCTCGGCTTCGGCGAGATCCTCCCGCAGATCGCGCGCAACGGCGACAACTTCTTCGGGACGGGCTTCAACCTGACGAACGGCCCAAATGGGATCACGCCGCTCGACTCGCTCGGCTTTGGCCACGGCATCTCGAACGCGACCCACGGCTTCCTACCCTCGAACTACCTGCAGTGCTGCAACGCGAACGTGCTCGGGCACCAGGTGCAATCGACGGATGTCTTCTTCTGGACGGCGATCGTGCTGCTCTTGATCACGGTCTTCTGTTCGCTGCGCCTGCAGTATTCGCGGCTCGGGCGCGCGTGGATCGCGATTCGCGAAGACGAGACCGCGGCCGCTGCGATGGGCGTGCCGCTGATGCGGACGAAGACTTGGGCGTACGCGACCGGCGCGTTCTTCGGTGGAGTCGCAGGTGCGTACTACGCGAGCTTCAAGAGCGCCACGTTCCCAGGCGACTTCTACTTCAACATCTCCGTGTTCATCCTCTGCATGGTGATCCTCGGCGGGATGGGAAACATCTGGGGCGTGATCGTCGGGGCCGCGTTCCTCGCGTACCTCAATCAGGAAGGCCTTGCGAACACCGGGCAATGGCTGAACGCGAACATCAAGGTGATCGGCAACATGCATCTGCCGGGCAGCGACACGCCCGGACTCGACGTGCCGCTCTTCGCTTCCGGCATCTACGGGGCGATCATCTTGATCGTGATGCTCTTCCGACCGGAGGGGCTGATCCCCTCGAAGCGCGTCGCCGCCGAGATGCACGAGGGCGTGCAAGACGAACCCTTGTACGACGCACAGCACGCAGGGAGCGAGACATGAGCGCAACCGAGACCGATGGCAACATCCTCGTCGCGACCGGCATTCGCAAGGAGTTCGGCGGGTTGGTCGCGGTCAACAACGTCGACTTCACCGTCCCGCGCGGCAAGGTGATCTCGCTGATCGGGCCGAACGGCGCGGGCAAGACGACGTTCTTCAACATGCTGACCGGCGTCTACAAGCCGACGGCGGGCACGGTCATCCTGCTCGGCGAGGACGTGACGGGCAAGCCGCCGCACGCGATCACCGCGCGCGGCATCGGGCGCACGTTTCAGAACATCCGCCTGTTCCAGAACATGACCGCGCTCGAGAACGTGCTCGTTGGCATGCACGCGCGGCTCAAGGCGAACCTCTTCAACTCGATCGTTCGCACGCCGGGCGTCAAGCGCGAGGAGAAAGCCGCGCGGGAGCGTGCGCTCGAGTTGCTCGAGTACACGGGCCTGCGGCGCAAGTGGCAGGAGACCGCGAAGAACCTGCCCTACGGCGACCAGCGTCGACTCGAGGTCGCACGCGCGCTTGCGACCGACCCGCAGCTGCTGCTCCTCGACGAGCCGACCGCCGGCATGAACCCGCAGGAGTCGGCGGAGTTCACCTCTTTCGTCGGTCACGTGCGGGACGAGCGCGGGCTGACGGTACTGATGATCGAGCACGACATGCGCGTGGTGATGGGCGTCTCGGATCGCGTCTCCGTGCTCGACTATGGTGAGAAGATCGCCGAGGGAACGCCGCGCGAGGTGCAGCAGCACGAGCGCGTGATCGAGGCCTACCTCGGGAAGGCTGCGGTCGAAGACATGAAGCGGCAGGGACTGGCATGAGTACGAACGGCAACGCAGCCGCGGCGCCGATCCTCCAGCTGTCGGACATCCACACGTACTACGGATCGATCCACGCGCTGAAGGGGATCTCGCTCGAGGTGCGCGAGGGCGAGATCGTGACGCTGCTCGGCGCGAACGGCGCCGGCAAGTCGACGACGCTGCGCTCGATCAACGGGCTCAACCGTCCGCGCCAGGGGAACATCCGCTTCCAGGGCCGCGACATCACCTCCGTCCCGGCGCACGAGATCGTCAAGCGCGGCATCGCGCAGTCACCCGAAGGGCGCCGCCTCTTCCCGCGCATGACCGTGATCGAGAACCTCGAGATGGGTGCGTTCCAGCGCAAGGACCGCGGCGAGATCAAGGGCGACATGGATCGCGTCTTCGAGCTGTTCCCGCGCCTGCACGAGCGCCGCACTCAAAAGGCCGGGACGCTGTCCGGCGGCGAGCAGCAGATGTGCGCGATCGGCCGCGCGCTGATGGCGCGCCCGAAGCTGCTGCTGCTCGACGAGCCGTCGCTCGGGCTGGCGCCGATCTTCGTCGAACGGATCTTCGACATCATCAAGCAGATCAACGAGCAGGGAACCTCGATCCTCCTCGTCGAGCAGAACGCGTTGATGGCGCTCGAGGCCGCGAACCGCGGCTACGTGCTCGAGACCGGACGCATCGTCCTCGCCGACTCCGCCGAGTCGCTGAAGACGAACGAGCAAGTGCGCAAGACGTACCTCGGCGAGACCTAGTGCGCTCGAACCAGGTTCGCAGTTTGAACCTGGTTCATGAGTTTCGAAACTCACGAACCTGGTTGAAAACCGAACCAGGTTCTTACGCGTCGCGGCGGGTCGTCCACCAGCGGCCGGCGCTCGAGAAGACGCCGGCCCACGCGACGAGAACGATGATCGCGGTGGCCGTCGTCATGTCGACGCGGTGGCCCGACGAGGTGCCGGGGAGGAAGTGCTCAACCGCTGCGACATCGATCAGCTTTCGCGCGCCGCCGAGGGTGTGGAACGAGATCAGGATGTGCGTAATTGCGGTGTTCCACGCGATCAGCACGCCGATCACGATGCGAGCGCTCACGAACGCGGCAAACCCGATCGCCATCACGAGGTTCACCAGAGTGAACGCCAGCACGTACACGAGCTCGCGCCCGACGAGGCTCCCCGGCGGGGTCGGCAGGTCACCCGCGAACAGGAACCCGCACACGGCCGCGACTCCGAATGCGATCAGGAGCATCGGCAGGAGGACGAGCAGCGCGCCGGGAAGGCGGACGTTGAACAGCGTCGACCGTTTGCGGCCGGTTACGACGAGGTCGCGGAACACGCCGTTGGTGACATCCTGGCTGCCGGCGGTCGCGCCGATCAGGATCGCCGTCACCGTTCCGAGCAGCGCGAGTGTCTCGGCTGCGCCGCGGAAGTTCGACTCGCCGCCGGCCGGTCCGTGGTGAGTCGGATTGACTGCGTGAAGGACAACGATGACGATCTCGACGGTTGCGATTACGCCGATCGTCAGGAGCAGCGACCAGATCATCAGGCCTCGCCGCCGCCTGAGCTTGAGCGCCTCCGCGCCGATCATTCTCATTCGTGCTCCTCCAGCCGCGAGGTGATGGACAGGAACGTCTCTTCGAGCGTCGCGCGGGCCGGCTCGAGCCGGGAGACGCCGACGCCTGCAGTGACGAGTGTGCGGTTGACCTCCGCAGGAACGAGCCCGTCGCTGAGCGTCAGGCGCAGGATCGACGCGCCTTCGTCTTCGACGTGTGTGATCCGCGGGTCGCCGCCGAGCACCTTGCGTGCGGCCACCGCGTCGTCGATCTCGATCAGCAGCGTCGGCTCGCCCTGTGCGGCGATCTCTCCGACCGCCCCTTGCACCACCACGACGCCCAGGTCGACGATCGCGACCTGATCGCACGTCTTCTCGACTTCATCGAGCAGATGCGACGAGAGGAACACGGTGCGGCCCTCTTCGACGAACGAGCGGATGAGTCGCCGCATGTCGAGGATTCCGGCAGGGTCGAGCCCGTTCATCGGCTCGTCCAGGATCAGCAGCGCCGGGTCGGCCAGCAGACAGCGGGCGATCCCGAGCCGCTGGCGCATGCCGAGCGAGTACGTCTTGACGCGGTCGTCGGCGCGGTGGGAGAGCCCGACACGGTCCAATGACTCGGCGATCCGTCCCTCGGCAGCGCGGTCGCGTGCGGCCGCGACGATCTTCAGGTTCTCACGGCCGGTCAGGTGCGGGTGGAACTTCGGCTCCTCGACGATCGCCCCGACGCGTGCGAGCGCTTCCGCCCGCTTGGCCGGCTGGGGGAGGCCGAGGAGCGTGACGTCGCCGGAAGTGGGCCGCGTCAGGCCCAGCAGCGTCCTGATCATGGTCGTCTTCCCGGCCCCGTTCGGGCCGAGGAAACCGAAGGCGACGCCCGCGGGGACGGTCAGGTTCACGCCGTTGACGGCTGCGCGGTCGCCGAACTTCTTCGTCAGCGCGTGGGTTTCGATCACCGTTTCCATGCCCTGCACGCTAGCGGCCTCAGCTGGAACCGACGACGAGCGGGGAATAGGGCGGCGCGAGCAGGTAGCCGATGCGCTCCGCCCCGCGGCCGCGGGCCATCTCGAGCGCCGCGGGGAGGCCATGGGCGGGCACGTAGCCGAGCTGCCGGGCAGATTGCGCGTCGCGGCAGCCCGCGATCAGGACTGCTCCGAGACGATGCGCGGTCGCATCGCATGCGCTCCACTCGAGGAACGGCTGCAACGGATGGCACGCATGCCCGGATCGGTACTCCACAATCGCGCGCGCGTCGTTGACCGCGGCGTTCTCGGCGGCTCGCATCGCTCCGATGTCGCCTGCGGTGCGCGCGTCGAAGAAGAGGGAGCGGTACGGCGTCTGCGTCGGGCGCGCGAACCTGCGCGCGAAGGGATGGACGAGGATCGCAGTGCCACCCTCGACGAGCGGCGGCGCGTTCCGCCAGAGCCGCAGGGCGAGACCGAGCCCGAGATACGCGGCGTTGACGGGGTTCGGCCGTTCGCGTGGGAACGACGGCGTCGTCGGCGGGATCCCGATCACGATCGCGTCGAGCGGCTCGTCGAGCTGGATGCCCTTGAAGACGGTTCCCCGTAGCAGCGCTTCGGTGTGCGCCACCGACGGCGTCCCGGCGTAGACCGCGGCTGCGGTCTGCTCGCGCGGCAGCCGCTCGAGGACTCGCTGCCGCATTCGTCCCGGCGCGAGCTGGAAGGCGCGGCGCACGCGCGAGCGCAACATCCGCTCGATCGCCGCCTGATCGTAGGGGTAGCCGGCAATCGGCCCCCCGACACGCGGTGTGTTCAGGGTCAGCGAAACGCCGGTCACGGAGACGCGCTCGCCGAGCAAGCGCTCCAGCGCGACCGCCAGACGCCAGCCTTGTGAGCCGCTCGTCTCGAGCAGCGAGAGCGCTCCCGCAGCGCGTTGCTGCTCCCTTCCGCTGGCCGCGAGCAACGCAGCCGGACCGCCGTGCAGGACGGTTTCCGCCGCAGTGACCGTGACGATGACGTCGGTCTCGACGAGTGCCGGGTTGACGCGCAATGTGACGTTGCCTTCTTGCCCGAGCTCGACGAGGTCGTCGGCCTCGGCGTCGTGCACGATCACCCGGCCCTTGAAGCGTCGCCGGAAATCGGGGGGTACGAGTGTCCCGATGTCACGCGGCGTCGTGCGGCGCATCAACCCGCCGGCGACGAGGATCGTCGTCCTGCGCACGCCCAGCCGGTCGAGCTCGTCGGCGACCGCGGCGATCGCGACGTGGCGCGGTCCCACGTGGACCGCGGGGATCGGGAGGGACGGTTGCTCGATCACGATCGTCGCGGTCCCGCCCGGTTTGACGAGGCGCTCGAGCGGCTCACCCGCGAGTGGAAACTGGAGCGCGTCGCGCACGGCCTGTCCCACGTCCTCCAGCGACTCGCGTGGGAGTGGCGGCCGGAGCACGAGATCGTCCTCTCCGGGCTCCGCGACGACGATGCGTGCGTCGTAGAGCAGTGGGATGCGCGTCACGTGCTGCGCCGGGCGGCCGCCGCCGTGATCCCGAGCGCGACGAAGACGCCGCCGGTGAGCCAGCGCCGCACCTTCGCGCCCGTGCCGGTGCGGCGGATGCGGCCCGCGATCGCGTCCGAGACGAGCGCGTAGGTCATGTCGGAGAGCACGGCGACGGACACGAACACGATGCCGAGCAGCGCCACCTGCGGCCAAACGGCGCCACGGTGCGGGTCGACGAACTGCGGCAGGAACGCGAGAAAGAACAGCGCCGTCTTCGGGTTGAGCACGTTGACGATCACGCCCTGCCGGTAGATGCGCCGCAGCGGCGCGCGCAGGGCGCGCGACTCTGTCTCCTCGGCGTCGCCGGAGACGACGCGCCTGATGCCGACCACGATCAGGTAGACGGCGCCGACGAGCTTCACCACGCTGAAGGCCGTCGCCGAGGACGCGATCAGCGCCGACAGTCCGACCGTGGCCGCGGTGACGTGCACGAGCCCACCCGACGCGACGCCGATCGCCGAGACGAGCCCTGCACGGCGGCCCTGGTCGATGCTCTGCGTGACGATGTAGGCGACGGCCGGCCCCGGGACGACTGCGAGCGCCGTCGCGGCGAGCAGGAAGAGGGCGAGTGTCGAGGCGGTGGGCATCGTCTAAGGGACCGCCCGGTAGAGCCGCAGGTACTGGGGGCGAAAGCTGCGCCGCGGCCAGAAGCGCGACGAGAGCAGGTTGACCGAGCGCCAGTCGGTTGTCAGCGAGCGGAAGCCCTGCTCGTGCGCCCAGCCGAGGACGTGGTGCGCGAGCGCGAGGCCGACGCCGGTGCCGCGCACGTCGTCGAGTGTCGCGGCGTGCGCGAGGTCGATGTTGCCGGGCGGCACGCGAAGGTCCCCCTCGGGGCGGCGGAAGAGGAGCGCGTGCCCGACGGTGCGCCCATTCCGCTCGGCGACGAAATGGGTGAAGGTCTCCGGGTCGTCCCAGAGATCGCTCCACTCCTGGCGGAACTCCGCGCGCGGCGGGACCGTCCGGCCCGAGAAGCTCGGCGACCGCGCCTGCAGCAGCCAGAGGATCTCGTCAAATTCGGCCACGGCCTCGAGGTCGTCTCGGGTGCCGGGGCGGATCGCGCCGCCGAAGTCGACCGGCTCCGCCGCCCGCGTCTCCTGGATCGCCCAGATGAACTGGCAGCCGAAGGCGAGCCGGAACCAGGCATCGATCAGCCGCTCCTCCGACGCCGGAACGGCCACCGCGAATCGGGACGCGTCCCACCGCTCGGCCAGCACGGCGTAGAGGTCGCGCATCGCTTCGGGCTCGGAGGCGGCGCAGCCGCCGAAGCCGACGGTCGCGATCTCGCCGGTGACCTCCCCGGCGAGGTAGGCGACAGCCGCGCCACCGCGGGTCGCGACGACGCCCTCCGCGTCCGGCACGTGCGCCGCAACGTCGTCGATCTCCGGCAGCAGCGGCTCCGCCGCACGCTGGCGCGCAAACCGCTCGGAGAGCAGCCGCGCGGCCTCGTCCCGAAGGTCGGAAAGTGGGTGAATCTCGAGGCTCGACATCGACTTCGGAAGATACCTTTGACCTGTGCCGAAGACCCTCACCGGAGCCGAGCTCGACCTGGACGACGCGCCCGCGCGCGAGTCCGACCTCTTCATCGTCGACGGGAACAACCTCGCCTACCGCGCCTTCTTCGCGCTGCCCGAGGAGCTGGCGACGACCGACGGCCAGCCGACGAACGCGCTGCTCGGCTTCACGAACATGCTCTTCAAGCTGCTCGCCGACTACCGGCCGAAGGGTGTCGCCGTCGCCTGGGACTCGCGCCCCGTGCACCGCACGGCGACCGCCGAGGCGGCGGACGTCGTCTACAAGGAGGGCCGGAAGCCGATGCCGGACCTGCTCCGCGAGCAGTTCCCGCACTTTCGGCCGATCGTCGAGGCGTTCGGCTACCGCAACCTGGAGTTCGAAGGCTGGGAGGCGGACGACGTGATCGCGACGCTCGCGACGCGCGCCGACATGGGAGGGATCAAGACCTGCGTCGTCTCCACCGATCGCGACGCGTTCCAGCTCTGCAGCGAGAACATCGTCCTGATGATGACGCCGCGCGGCGTCGCCGACGTCAACGTCTACACGCCTGAACGCGTCGAAGCCCGTTACGGAGTCACGCCCGAGCAGGTGCCGGACTTCATCGGCCTCAAGGGCGACACGAGCGACAACATCCCGGGCGTCCCGGGCATCGGCGACAAGACGGCGGGGCAGCTGATCGCCCAGTACGGGACGCTCGAATCGGTGATCGAGCATGCGGCCGAGCTCTCGCCGGCTCGCGCCCGCAACATCACCGAGCATGCGGAGATCGCCCGTGTCTCGAAGGAATTGGCGACGATGCGGCGCGACCTCGACATCGAATGCGATCCGGCGCAACTCGTTCTCGACCCGCCCGACCGCGATGGGCTGAAGGAGATCTTCCGGCGCTTCGAGTTCCGCAACCTGCTGAACCGTGTGGACGAGCTGGATGTGGCGGTGCCGTCTGCTCCGATGAAGGTGACCGGCGTCGAAGTGCCCTGGCGCGAAGGCGAGCTCGACTTCCGCGGCGTGGTCGGGTACTCCGCAATCGGCGACCGCGCGGCGGTGGCGGCAGGGGACGAAGTCGTTGTCGGTCGCCGATCGCTAGAGAAGCCGGCCGATGCTCAATTGATCGTGCACGACGCGAAGTCGCTGCGCGTCGACGCGAAGGAGGACACGCTGCTCGCGGCGTACCTGATCGATCCGGGCCGCGCCGGCTATGAGCTCGACGATCTTGCCGCGGAGTACGGGGTCGAGCTGTTGCCGAAGCCGGAGGCCGACGAGGAGACGACGGCGCTCGTCCGCGGCGCGGAGACCCCACGCCGTCTGATCGGCCCGCTGCTCGAGCGGCTCGAGGAGCGCGGTGTCACCGACCTGTACCGCAACATCGAGCTGCCGCTCACCTCTGTGCTCGCCTCGATGGAGGAAGCGGGCGTGAAGATCGACACGTACCGCATGGGGGAGATCACCGCACGCCTCGCGGACCGTGTCGAGGAGCTCGAGACGCAGGCGTACGAGCTCGCGGGCGAGGAGTTCATGATCGGTTCGACACAGCAGGTCGGCCGTGTGCTGTTCGAGAAGCTCGGGCTGACCGCGGGGCGCAAAGGCAAGACCGGGTACTCGACCGATGCGAAGGTGCTGCGCTCGATCCGCGATGACCACGCGGTCGTGCCGGTGATCGAGGAGTGGCGCGAGCTTGCGAAGCTCCTCAACACCTACCTGCGCCCGCTGCCTTCGCTGCTCTCGGAGTCCGACGGTCGGCTGCACACGACGTTCAACCAGACCGTCGCGGCGACCGGCCGCCTCTCGACGAGCGACCCGAATCTGCAGTCGATTCCGATCCGCACCGAGCTCGGTCGCGAGATCCGCTCGGCGTTCGTGGCTGAGGAAGGCCATCGGATTCTCTCCGCGGATTACTCGCAGATCGAGTTGCGGATCCTCGCGCACGTGTCCGGCGAGCCGAAGCTGCGCGAGGCGTTCGCGCGCGGCGACGACATCCACACGGCGACTGCGGCCGAGGTGCTCGGGATCGAGCCCGCGAAGCTGACGTCAGGGCAGCGTTCGATCGCGAAGATGATCAACTTCGGGATCGTCTACGGGATCTCCGCGTACGGCCTGTCGGAGAACCTGCAGATTCCGCGCGACGAGGCTCAGCGCTACATCGACGCGTACCTCGCGCGCTTCCCACACGTGCAGGACTTCATCGGGCGCACGATCGCGCAGACGGCGGCCGACGGGTACGTCACCTCGCTGCTCGGGCGGCGTCGACCGGTGCCCGAGCTGCGCGCGTCGAACCGGCAGACGCGTGGGTTCGGCGAGCGGGTGGCCGTCAACTTCGTGATGCAGGGCTCGAACGCAGACATCATCAAGGTCGCGATGATCCGCATCGCGCGACGGCTGCGCGAGGAGGGGAGAGGCGCGCGCCTCGTTCTCCAGGTGCACGACGAGCTCCTCCTCGAGGTGCCCGACGTCGAGCTCTCGAAGGTCAAGGAGCTCGTGCGCGAGGAGATGTGTGGCGCGTACGACCTCGACCCGGCGCTCGCGGTCGACGTCGGCGCCGGTGACAACTGGGCCGAAGCCAAGTCCTAGCGCGGCCCAGTCAAGACGGCGCCGCAACGAACGTGGCTTCCCTGCGAAGCGCACTTCCCGGTGTCTGACACCGGCCGTGGCCCTCGGACCCATGGCCCCGCGGTCTTTGGACGGTGGTTGACACCGGCGGGGAGCGCGCCGGCGGCAAACCGGGCGCTCTTTCGGGACGTATTGGGAACGTGGCTATACTTCCCGGCCGCTTTGGCTACCAACGATCTCATGCAGCTTGAGCCCGGTGTTTGGGTCGAAGGCCCCGACGGCGAGCTGATCCCCGACTACGACTCGACGTTCCCCGAGATCAACGAGGGGCAGGTCGTCCACGGCACCGTCGTCCGTGTCGACAAGGACGAGGTTCTCGTCGACATCGGCTACAAGTCGGAAGGCGTCATCCCGGTCTCCGAGCTCTCGATCCGCCGCTCGGTGAACCCGGCCGACGAGGTGGCGCTCGGTGACGAGATCGACGCGCTGGTGCTCACGAAGGAGGACGCCGAAGGGCGCCTGATCCTCTCGAAGAAGCGCGCGCGGTTCGAGCTCGCCTGGAAGAACATCGAGCAGGCCGCCGAGTCCGGCGACCCGGTCAACGGTCGCGTGATCGAGGTCGTCAAGGGTGGTCTCATTCTCGACCTCGGCGTGCGCGGCTTCCTGCCGGCGTCTCTCGTCGACATCCGCCGCGTGCAGGACCTAGACGAGTTCCTGGGCCAGGAGCTGCGCGCGAAGGTGATCGAGCTCAACCGCTCGCGGAACAACGTCGTGCTCTCGCGCCGCGCGGTGCTCGAAGAGGAGCGCAAGGAGCAGCGGCAGACGATCCTCGACAAGCTTCAGCCCGGCGACGTCGTCGAGGGCCAGATCTCGAACATCGTCGACTTCGGCGCGTTCGTCGACCTCGACGGCATGGACGGCCTGATCCACATCTCCGAGCTCTCGTGGTCGCACGTCAACCATCCGTCAGAGGTGCTCGAGATCGGCCAGACGGTCGAGGTGAAGGTGCTCGACATCGATCGCGACCGCCAGCGCATCTCGCTCGGCCTCAAGCAGACGCAGAGCGATCCGTGGCAGCAGGTGATCGAGAACTACCACGAGAACGACGTCGTCGAAGGTCGCGTCACGAAGGTCGTCACGTTCGGCGCGTTCGTCGAGATCCTCCCGGGCGTCGAAGGCCTCGTGCACATCTCCGAGCTTGCACAGCATCACGTCGAGAACCCGCGCGAGGTCGTGTCGCAGGGCCAGCCGGTGAACGTGAAGATCATCGAGGTCGACGGGGAGCGCCGCCGGCTCTCGCTCTCCCTCAAGCGCGTCGAGGACACGGATCCGGTGCAGCCGCGCGCTGACGGCGGCGAGTCGGTGCACACGCAGCCGCGGCCGACGATCGATCTTTCCGAGGAAGTCTTCGCCGAGGCGCCGGTCACGATCGAGGGCGAGGCGGAAGAAGTGGTATCGCCGTTCGAAGTGCCGACGACCGAAGACGAGATGCCTTCGGCCGAGGCCGACGCCACCGGTGCAGGCGTCGCGCCGGCCGAGGACGCATCCGACGACGCTGCGGAGCCGGAAGCAGAAGCCGCGCCCGCCGCCGAGCCGGAAGCCTCCACCCACGAGAAGTGATTCGCCCGGTCGCTGTCGCGATCACCGGCGGCATCGGAGCAGGCAAGAGCGAGGCGTTGAAGGCATTCGCGCGCCACGGCGCGGCGACGGTCTCCAGCGACGAGATCGTGCATCACCTGCTTCGCCGTCCCGAGGTGCGCGATGCCGTCGTGGCGCGGATGGGGCACGGCGTCGTCTCGCCCAAGGGCGAGCTCGACCGCGGTGCGCTCGCGACCGTCGTCTTCAACGATCGCGACGCGCTCACCTGGCTCGAGGAGCTCCTGCACCCGCTCGTCTCGGTCGAGTACCTGCAGTGGCGCGATCAGCTGGCCGAGCTCCCGGACGCTCCGCGGGTCTCCGTGACGGAGGTGCCGCTGCTCTACGAGACCGGCGGCGATGCCCGCTTCGACAAGGTGGTCGTGATCACCGCGCCCTCCAAGCTGCGCAAGGCACGCTCCGAGGTCGCGACGGACGACCGTGAGTCGCGGCTGATCCCGGACACGGAGAAGGTGCAGCGTGCGGATTTCTCCTTCAAGAACACAGGCTCGCTGGAGGAGCTGGACGCGTTCGTGAAGTCGGTGATGGCGGAGCTCTCGTCCTCGTGAGGAAGCTCGTCTGGTTCGTCACGCTCGGCGTGCTCGTGGCGGTCACGTTCGCTGTCGTCGACCTCACGAGCCCACCCTGGTACGAGCGTCTTCGCTATCCGCTGCGCTACTCGGAGTACGTGCGCGTGCACGCGCAGCGGCACAACCTCGACCCGGCGCTCCTCGCGGCCGTCATCTACCAGGAGTCGAAGTTCCGGGCCGGCGCGAAGTCCTCGTCGGGTGCGATCGGCCTGATGCAGCTGACGCCCGAAACGGCGCGCGGGATCGCCATTCGCACCCACGGCAGCGCATTCCACACGCAGGATCTCTACAACCCGGAGATCAACATCCGGTACGGCGCGTGGTACCTCGACAACCTCTTCAAGAAGTACGGCGACGAGCGGCTCGTGCTTGCGGCCTACAACGCGGGGCAGGGGAACGTCGACAAGTGGCGCGCGAACGGTGAGTCGATCCAGTTCGCGGAGACGCGGGCGTACGTCGAGCGGGTCGAGGACGTGAAGCAGATCTACCGCAGCGCCTGGCGCTCAAAGCTCTATCAGTAGAGGCTTGATGTGGAATTGGGTGCGTGTATTTCACATCACGCCTCTAACAGCGCCCGCACCTTCGCCGCGTTCACGATGTCGCCGTGCGACTCGTGCTCGATGATCTCCCGCTCGTAGGCCGCACGCGCTTCCTCGACTCGGTTCTGCTTTCCCAGCACGTGCCCGAGCGCGTTCCACGCCCCGCTGCGCATCTCTGGGAGGTCGCCGGTCTCCGCCAGCTCGACTGCGCGGCGGGCAAGCGCCTCCGCGTCGGCTGCCTGGCCGCGGTCGGCGAGGATCTTCGCGCGGAGCGCGGGTCCGAGGACCATGTTCGTCAGGTCGTCGGGGCCGCCCATCTCCTCCCCCTCGTGCGCGAATGCCTCGGCGTCGTCGAGCCGCCCTTGCTCGTACGCGATCCCGCCGAGGTGGATCGCCATCGTCGACCGGAACCCGGTTTCGCCCAACTCGCCCAGCTTGTCGTACGCCGCCCGGATCGTCGACTCGGCGCGCTCCCAGTCGCCCTGCGCTCGCGCGATCATTCCCGGCTCTGCCGACATGATCGTGCGCATGAAGCTCTGACCGAGCTCGCCGATCGCGGCGTCGGCCTTCTCCCAGGTTGCGAAGCTCTCGTCGAAGCGGCCCTCCAGGCACAGGAGCGATGACTCCGTCAGCTTGCTGATCGCCGCCAGATAGCGCCCGCGATCGTTATTGAGCAGCGCCGCGAGGCGGCGCCGGACGTCGTCGGGCTGGAAGGGGCCGTGGCCGAGCGGGCCCAGGACCCACATGTAGCCCGGGTGGTTTCCGGCCCTCCGGCGGGCGGCGACCGCGTGCTCGGCCGCCTCGAGCGTCCTCACCGCGTGGCAGCGGATCCAGTGCAACTGTGCGAGCAGCGACCACGCATCGGCAAGGCCGGCGTCGTCCCCCGCGCGGGCGAACAACGCGATCGCCTCCTCGGCGATCTCGGTCGTCGCATCCATGTCGAGGCGCGCGTTGTGCGTGAAGTCGAAGTAGGCGCGCAGCACCTTTCCGTGCATCGCGAGCACGGGGTCCTCGCTCTGCTCGAGCTCTGCGGCAAGGGGTTTGAGCGCGTCAGGCCGCGAGCTGAACAGGGCGCCCGTCAACGTTCGCACCAGCGAGGCCCGGTCCGGATCGTCGGGAGGGGTGAGCGCGAGCGCTCGCTCGAGCAGCTTCTCGGCGGCCACGAAGTCTTCGCGCCGCAACGCCGACACGCCGGCCGACGCGAGTCGAGCGGCGGCGGCACGGTCGAGCGCTGGGTCGCCGCGGCCGAGCTCTCGGCGATAGAGAGCTGCCTGCTCGAAGTGGTGCCCGAGGATCTCGTCGAGCTCGACGAGCCCGCCGCGCCGCTCGAGCCAGCGCGCGAACCGCTCGTGGAGATCGGCACGCGTCTCCTTCGGCAGCGCGTCATAGGCGGCATCCCGGATGAGGAGGTGCCGGAAGCGGTAGGCATCGTCATCGGTGATCGTGCCGCGCTCGCGCCTGATCAATTCCTTGCGCACAAGACCGACGAGTTCGCCGTCGATCGGCTCGCCGGAGAGCTCGGTGACGGACAGCCGGTGGAAGATCTCGCCCTCGACCGCGCCGCGCTCGATCACCGAGCGCTGGGCGGGCGGCAGTCGGTCGAGCCGCGCCTGGAGCAGCGCCTGCACCGTCGACGGCGCACGAACGTCTCCGTCCTCCCGCGCGAGCGAGACCATCTCCTCGACGAAGAGGGGGTTGCCGCCGGCCGCTGCGAGCACGCGGGCGCGGACCGACTCTTCCAGATCACCTCCGAGCTCCTCCACGAGCGCTACGGCGGCGTCGTCCGAAAGCGGTTCGAGCAGCGTCGTCGTCGCGTTGAGCTTTCCACCTGCCCAGCCGGGCCGTTCGTCCAGGAGCTCCGGCCGAGCGATGCACAGGAGCATCAACGGAACGTCGCGCGTGAGATCGCTGATGTGGTCGATCAAATCGAGAAATGTCTGCTCGCCCCAGTGGATGTCGTCGAACACGACGACGAGCGGATGGCCCTCCGCAACCTGCTCGAGCGCCGTACGCACGGTCCAGAACAGCTCCGTCGCCGCCAGCGTCCCGGTGATCCGCTCGATCGCGTCCTCGTCGCCCAGCTGCTTCAGGACTCCGATCACCGGCCAGAGAGTGATGCCGTCGCCGTAGTCGAGGCAGCGGCCGCGGGCGACCGTGGCGTCGACCGACTCGAGGAACTCGGCGGTCAGCCGCGACTTGCCGACACCGGCAGGCCCGAGGAGCGTGAAGAGGTGGCAGGCCCGCTCGCCGACCACGCGCTCGAATGCCTGGCGGAGGAGCGCGAGCTCGCGCTCGCGGCCGACGAGCGGCGTGTCGAGCCGTCGGGCGACGCCGCTCGCCTCAGGGTCGAGGTCGACGAGCCGATAGGCGATCACGGGCTCGGGCTTGCCCTTCGCGGTGACCTCGATCGGCTCGACCTCGGCGGCGTCGCGCACGAGCCGTCGCGTCTCATTGCCGATCAGGACCTCGCCGGGGGCCGCGGCCTGCTCGAGTCGCGCGGCCACGTTCACGGCGTCGCCGGTGACCAGAGTGTCACCCTCGCCGGTGACGACCTCGCCGGTGTTGACGCCGATGCGCGCCTGCAAGCCCAGCTGCGAGACCGCGGTACGCATCTCCCAGGCGGCGCGGACGGCGCGTAGTGCGTCCTCCTCGTTGGAGATCGGCACACCGAACACCGCCATGACCGCATCGCCGACGAACTTCTCGACGGTGCCCCCGTGCCGCTCGAGGATCGTGCGCATTTCCTCGTAGTAGCCGCGCATCGTCGCGCGCAGAGCTTCGGGGTCGGTGTGGTCGCCAAGCGCGGTTGAGCCGGTCAGGTCGCAGAAGACGATCGTGACGACCTTCCGCACCTCGCGCACAGGAGCGGGCGCGGCGAGCGGCGCCCCGCAGCTTCCACAGAACTTGAAGCCTTCAGGGTTCTCCTGACCGCATGATGCGCAGATCCACACGGGAGTGAATCTACTGTCCGGCCAGGCGAGCGGCCGTGGGTGGGTCCTGAGCTCCCGAGAACGTAAAGAGGCACAATGGGGCGCGTGAGGGTCTCTGCGAAGGCGGACTATGCGATTCGCGCGGCGGTGGAGCTCGCGGCGGCCGGCGACGGCCCGCTGAAGGGCGATCGCATCGCACAGGCGCAGGACATCCCGTCGAACTTCCTCGAGAACATCCTCGGCGACCTCCGGAACGCCGGCCTCGTCGCGAGCCGGCGCGGGGCAGACGGCGGCTACTGGCTCGCGCGTCCCGCCGAGGAGGTCAGCCTCGCGGACATCATCCGCGCGGTCGACGGCCCGCTCGCGAACGTTCGTGGTGTGCGCTCGGAGCAGGTCACCTATGAGGGCAGCGCGGCGCCGCTGCGCGACGTGTGGGTCGCCGTGCGCGCCAGCCTGCGCGGCGTGCTCGAGCAGGTGACGCTCGCCGATCTCGCACGCGGCGAGCTACCGGAGTCGGTGCGGGTGTTGGCTGCCGACCCGGACGCCTGGGCGCCGCACTGACACGTTCAGAGAGGACTAGAACACCGTGGCGCGCGTGGGGCGGACGTAGACGATCTGCCCGCGCTCCAGCTCGAGCTGCGCCGCCTGGTCACGCGTCAGCTGGACGGCGAGCGCTTCGCCGTCGTCGCGCACGAGCTCCGCGCGGACTTCGAAGCCCAGGTGCACGACGCGCTCGACCTGCGCCTCGCGCGTGGAGCCGTTCGGCACCAGCACCAGCTCGAAGTCGTGCGGGCGGACCCAGGCGTCGTCGATCCGTGTCGCCTGCCCGACGAACGACATCACGAACTCGTTCGCGGGAGTGTCGTACAGCTCGCGCGGCCCGGCGACCTGCTCGACGCGACCCTTGTTCATCACGACGACGCTGTCGGCGACGTCCATCGCCTCTTCCTGGTCGTGCGTGACGAACACCGTTGTCGTGTGCGTCTCGTCGTGCAGCCTCCGCAGCCACACGCGAAGCTCGGCCCGCACGCGCGCATCCAGTGCGCCGAACGGCTCGTCGAGCAGCAGCACTTTTGGCTCCGGTGCGAGCGCGCGCGCGAGCGCCATGCGCTGTCGCTGGCCGCCTGAGAGCTGTGCGGGGTAGCGGTCGCCGAAGCCCTGCAGTTGCACGAGCTCGAGCAGTTCGTCGACGCGCGAGCGCACCTCTTCCTTCGGGCGCTTGCGGACCTTCAGCCCGAACGCGATGTTCTCGCGCACGCTCATGTGCTTGAACGCCGCGTAATGCTGGAAGACGAAGCCCACGCCACGTTGCTGGGTCGTGAGCGGGGTGGCGTCCTCGCCGGCGAGACGGATCTCCCCGCTGTCCGGCCACTCGAGCCCCGCGATGATGCGGAGCAACGTTGACTTGCCGGAGCCCGACGGTCCGAGCAGCGCGGTGAGCGCACCGCCCTCGACGTCGATCGAGACGTCGTCCAGCGCCTGGAAGCTTCCGAACCGCTTGGACACATTGCGTACCTCGATGCTCACAGCGCCTCTTCCTCCTTGGGCCGCAGTAGCGTCATCGTCACGAGCACGACAACGGAGATGGCAGCGAGCACGAGCGAGATCCCGTACGCGCCGGACTGGTTGAAGTTCTCGTACGCATCTTGCACGCGCAGGGTCGCGGTCTGCGTCTTGCCTTCGATGTTGCCGGACACGACCGCGACCGCGCCATACTCGCCGAGGCAGCGGGCCGTCGTCAGGACGACGCCGTAGATGACTGCCCAGCGGATCGACGGTAGCGTGATCCTCCAGAACGTCTGCCAGTTCGATGCACCCAGCGTGCGCGCGGCCTGCTCCTGCTCGTCGCCGATCTCACGCAGGGTCGGCACGACCTCGCGCGCGACGAAGGGCAGGGAGACGAAGATCGTCGCGATCACCATCGAGGGCAGCGCGAAGAGGATCTGCAGGCCGTGTCGTGCGAACCACGGCCCGAACCATCCGGTACGGCCGTAGAGCAGGAAGAGGGAGAGGCCGACGACCACGGGAGAGATCGCGAGCGGCAAATCGACGATCGCGTTGACGATGCCGGCGCCCGGGAAGCGGCGGCGAACGATCGCGAGCGCGCAGACGACGCCGAAGATGGCGTTCAGCGGCACGGCGATCAGCGCGATGATCAGCGTCAGCTTGAACGCGTGCACCGTGTTCGGGTCGCTCAAGGTCTTCCAGAGGGTGCCTGTGCCCTTGTCGAATGCTCGGAAGAAAACCATCGACAGCGGCCCGAGCAGCACCGCGACCAGGTAGCCGAGCGCGAGGAAGCGGAGCACGTACCTACGCACGCTCGTGCCTCGTCGCGAGGAAGCGCAGTCCGCCGATCGCGAGCAGCAGCGCGAAGGAGATCGCGAGCATCACGACGGCGACGGCCGAGGCGCCTGCCTGGTCGCCGCCCTGGATGTGCAGGAAGACGAACACCGACGCGACCTCGGTCTTGAACGGCGTGTTGCCGGCGATCAGCACGAGGGCGCCGATCTCGCCGACCGCGCGCGCGAATGCGAGCGCGACACCCGAGAGGATGCCGGGGAGGATGTTCGGCAGCACGACGCTCCGAAAGACGCGGAACTCGCTTGCACCGAGTGCACGCGCCGCCTCTTCTGCTTCGAGATCGAGCTCCAGCAGCACGGGCTGCACCGTGCGCACGACGAACGGCAGCGTGACGAAGAGCAGTGCCAGCACGATCGCCTTCCGTGTCAACGAGATGTCGATTCCAACCGGTGACTGCGGCCCGTAGAGCGCGAGCAGCGTGAGGCCGGCAACGATCGTCGGCAGCGCGAACGGCAAGTCGATCACTGCGTTGACGATCGTCTTGCCGCGGAAATCATCGCGGACGAGAACCCACGCGGTGATCGTTCCGAAGAGCGCGCTGACGAGCGACACGATCACCGACACGCCGAGCGTCAGCTTCAGCGCGGCGAGTGCCTCAGGCGAGGTCGCGACCGCCCAGAACTGGTGCAGGCCGTTCTTCTGCGACGCCCACACGAGCGCCGCGATCGGGAGGATCACGATCACCGACAGGAACGAGGTCGTAAAACCCAGCGAGAGGGCCGCTGCTGTGGCCCCCTCGCTGGAGTGGCGTCGTGATCTGCGGGTCAGACGGCCCGCGTGCGCGGTGTCAGCCAGTGGTCGGTCCTCCAATTGCCCGTTCGATCGCGACCATGCGCCCCTTGTTCGGGTCGAACCAGACGTCGTCGGCGTGGCGCCAGCCGCCGATGATCTTGTCGTCGACCTTGAAGATGCCCGGGCGCGCCGGGAACTTCGAGGCGTACTTCTTGGCAACGGTCGGGTTGACCGGCCGGAAGCCGTACTGCGCGAAGAGATCCTGTGCGGCCGGTGCCTTCACATACTGGATGAACTTGTTCGCGAGGTCCTTGTTCGAGCTGTTCTTGAGCACCGCGATCGGCAGTTCGATCAACATCGACTGGCGCGGGATGACGTACTGGATGTCCTGACCGTTGAGCCGCGCGTTCAGCGCCTCGCTCTCGTAGGTGATCAGGACGTCGCCCTTGCCGCTGAGGAACGTGTTCGTCGCGTTGCGGCCCGAGGTGTCCTGCGACACGACGTGCTTGAAGAGCTGTTGCACGTACGCGGTTGCCTGCTTGTCGGTCTTGCCGAGGCGGCGCTGCGCACCGTAGGCGGCGAGGATGTTCCACTTCGCCGATCCGGAGCTGAATGGGTTGGGCGTGAGCACCTGGATCCCCGGGCGGATCAGGTCGTTCCAGCCCTTGATGTGCTTCGGGTTGCCGTTGCGCACGGCGAAGACGACCACGGTGTCGGCGCCGATGCCGTTGTAGGCCTGACGGTTCCACTTGGAATCGACGAGGCCCGCGTCGACGAGCAGGTTGACGTCATCGCCGGTCGAGAGGAAGACGATGTCCGCCTTCAGGCCGTTCGCGACGGCACGGGCCTGATCGGTGGAGGCGCCGTAGGACTGGCTGAACGACGCGTCCTTGCCGTCAGGCGTCTGCTGCCAGGCCTGGATGATCTTTCCCATCACGGCCTTGGGAGTGGAGTAGCCGACAAGCGAGATGTTCGTGCCGGCGGCCGCGACGGATGCCACGGCGAGGGCCGCGAGGACGGCGGCGAGGAGGCTCACTTTTTGGGCTTTGTTCATAGGCATGGTGAACAAATACATAAGAAATCATCATTCGTCAAATAAGAACAGGCGCGGAGAGTCGACCGGCTACGGCGCGTTCACGAGCTCGCTGTGACCGCGAACGCCTTGCGCGAGCCGTCGCGCAGCACCTTCACGACCGCGCGCACGCGGTAGGCGGCCGGCACGTCCGCGTAGAACACGCCGTCCCGGAGCGTCGTCCACACGGTTCCGCGGCGAGTCAGCTTGACGATCACGGCGCGAACATCGCTGCCCGCGACGCCGCCGATCCCGATCGGGGAGATGGTGAATCCGATCTCACTGGCCCCAACGCGCGAGCGGCACGCGCGCGAGGTGCCGGTGCTCTCGGTGACGCGGTAGCAGACGATGCCCGCCGGCAGCGCCTGCACCCTGACGCGGGCGGCCCCGAAGCTCGTCGTACGCGAGGTCAGCGTCGCCTGAGCGCCGCGAACGCCGGAGGCGGGGGCCGAAAGCGCTGCGAGGACTGCAACGAGAGCCGCCGCGGTGCCCGCGGCGAGTCCTCCGACTGCCAATGTCCGACCCCGGTTCCACTGCATCGCACGCCTCTCTTGCCTGCACTTGCACGCCGTCAAACCGGACGGTACGGTCAGCGTCATGAGCGCTTCACCGGGCCGGCGCGCGCTGGCCGAGGCGCTGCGGCACGTGGGCGTGCGCGAGGCGCCGCCGGGCTCGAACCACACCATGTTTGGGCGGTGGTTCGGTGCGGACGGTGTGCCCTGGTGCGCGATCTTCGCGTCGTACTGCTTCGATGTGGGCGCGGGTGTCGTCCTCTGCCGTGGCTGGCATGGAGCCGGTGTCGGCCCGCGCGGGGTCGCCTATGTCCCGACGCTTGCCGCCTGGCTCAAGTCAACCGGACGCTGGGTCGAGGAGCCGCGCCCGGGCGACCTCGCGATCTTCGACTGGGACCGCGGCCTGCCGGACCACGTCGGGATCGTCATCCGCGTCAAGGGTGACGAGCTGCACACGGTCGACGGCAACACGGCCGTCGGCAACGATTCGAACGGCGGCGAGGTGATGCGCCGGCGGCGGAGTCGCGCGTTGGCGTCCGGCTTCGGCCGGGTCGATCTCTAGTGAAGCCAGGGCGAAAGGAACGCCTGGATCTCTTCGCAGCCCCGTGGTTCGACGAGCGTGCCGCGAACCATCTTGTCCGCGACCACCATCAGCGTCGGTGTCTTCAGGACACGGAAGCGTGCGAGCAAATCGGGACGGTCGACCTGCTCGACGAAGCGTAGGGAGAAGGTGTCGTGGTTGTGCCGCCGTTGGAGCACTTGCGCGAGAAATCCCTCCGCGCGCCGGCAGCGTCCGTTCGTCTGAGAGGTGAAGAACAGAAGCATCGGCCGGTCTATTCCGACCATCTTCGCCTTCCCCTTGGCCTGACTGACCGCATCGGAGCTACGGGTCATCTCACCTCGAAAAACGGTGGGAATGACAGCCTATTCCCGTGCGGATCCGCCTAACCGGCGCGCTCGGCCCCGCGCGAGGCGGTTTTTGCCCAAAATGCGAAGAACGCCAAGAGCGCCGAGGCGGCGTGTACCGCTATCCCGGCGTCTCTCGACTTTGTCAGACCGGCTCATATAGGAGAATCTATCCACGCCTTCCGGCGTGCGATCTGCGCTACACTTGAGGACTCAACTATGACCCAACTTTCCGCACCTCCCGAGCAGCTCGCAGCGTGGATCACGTTCATTCGGTCGCATTCTGCGATCACCCGTGAGCTGTCCGCGCAGCTCCAGCGCGAGCACGGCTTGACCCTGAACGACTACGAGGTGCTGCTCGTCCTCTCACATTCTGAGGACGGGATGATGCGCCGCGTCGACCTGGCGGAGACGATCCTCCTGACCGCGTCGGGGATCACCCGGCTGCTCGAAGGGCTCGAGCGCTCGGGCTACGTCTGCAAGCAGACCTGCGCGTCAGACGCGCGCGTCTCGTACGCGAAGCTGACCGACGAGGGCCGGGAGAAGCTGAGTGATGCGTCGGTCACGCATCTGCGCGGCATCGACGAGCTGTTCCTCGGGCGCTACTCGGGCTCGGAGCTCGCGACCCTTGCCGAGCTGCTCTCACGGTTGCCGGTCACCGGCAAGTCGATCGACTGCAGCTGAGGCTCGACACCCTGTAGCTCCCTCGCGAGCCGCCGGAAGGGGCCCTCGACTGCGAGCAGGCTGTCGAAGGTGCCGCGCTGCGTGACGTGCCCGTGCTCCAGGACCAGGATCTCGTCGGCGCGGCGCACGGTCGCGAGGCGGTGGGCGATGATGATCGAGGTGCGGCCGCTCAGCAGCCGGTCGAGCGCCTGCTCGATCAGGATCTCCGTCGGCCGGTCGATGTTCGAGGTCGCCTCGTCCAGGATCAGGATGCGTGGATCGGCGAGCAGTGCGCGCGCGATCGAGATCAGCTGGCGCTCGCCGGCGGAGAGGCCCGCGCCGCCCTCGCGCACCTCGTGCAGCAGGCCCGACTCGAAGCGCCGCGCGATCCGGTGGACACCAACAGCGTGCGCTACCTCGGCGACCTGCTCGTCGGTCGCCTCCGGACGAGCGAAGCGGATGTTGTCGGCAATCGTGCCGGCGAAGAGGAAGGGATCCTGGAGGACGACGCCGAGCTGGCGGCGGTACGAGCGCAGCTCGAGCGTCCGCAGGTCGTGGCCGTCGACGCGAATTGCGCCCTCGTCCGGGTCGTAGAAGCGGCCGACGAGCTTCGCCGTCGTCGACTTTCCGCCGCCGGACTCGCCGACGAGCGCGAGGCACCCGCCGGCGGGCACGTGGATGTCGATCGCGTGCAGGACGGGCTCGCGCCCGTAGGCGAAGGTGACGTGGTCGAGCGCCAAGTCGCCGTCGATGCGTGGCGCCCGCACGGCATCGCGCCCATCGCGGATCTCGGGCTCGGTGTCCAGCACCGTCGTGATCTTCTCCATCGCCGCCCCGGCCGACTGCACCTGGCCGTAGAGATCGGAGAGCTCTTGCAGCGGCTGGAACACGAGGTTGAGGACGAAGACCGACGAGACGAGCGTGCCGATCGTCAGCGACCCGTGGCCGAGCATCCGGCCGCCGACCCACAGAACCGCCACCATCGCGACGGCGCCGAGCAGCTCGATCGCCGGGAAGAAGATCGAGTTCAGGTACTGCGCGTAGGTGTTCGTGCGGCGGTTGGCGTCGTTCGCCTGGTCGAACTCGGCGAGGAACGCGCGCTCGCGGTTGAACGCCTGGATGACGGCCATCCCCGAGACCGACTCCGCGATCTGTGCGGTCAGCGCCGAGATCGTCTCGCGCACGCGCAGGAAGGCGGCGTGCGACGTCACCTGGAACCAGCGCGTGAGCACGAGGGTCGGCGGCAGGATCACGAGCGCAACGAGCCCGAGCCGCCAATCGAGGACGAAGAGACCAACGATCGCGGCGAGCAGCGTGAGCGTGTTGACGACGAGCGTCGTCAATCCTTGCGACAGGACGTCGGAGAGCGCGTCGACGTCGGAGGTGAGACGCGAGATGATCCAGCCCGCCTTCTGCTGCGAGAAGTAGCGAAGCGACAGCGTCGTCAGGTGGTCGAAGAGATCCTGACGGAGGCCGAGTACGACGTTCTGGCCGACGCCTGCGAGACCGCGCACCAACGTCGTCTGCATGATCCAGGCGAGGCCGTTGAGCGCCAGGTAGGCGAGGACGTCGATCCCGAGACGCGTCTTGTCGTGGGCGCGCATGCCGTGGTCGATCGCGTCCTTCACGATCAGGAGCGCGATCACCGGTGCCGCGGCAGAGCAGACGCCGAGCAGCGCCAGCGCCGCGACCCGCTTGCGGCGGCCGATCAGATAGCGCCCGAGGCGGGTCAGGCCGGTGCGTTGCTTACGCGGCAGCGCTGACCTCCTCGCCGAAGAGCTGCGCGAAGAGACCGCCGCGCGCGAGCAGCTCGTCGGGCGTACCCGACTCGACGATCACGCCGTCATCGACGACGACCGCGCGGTCGGCGACCTCGACAGTCGAGAGCCGCTGTGTGGCAATGAGGACCGTTCGTCCCGCAAGTGCCGGCCGGAAATTCTCGACCAGGTGGCGTTCGGTCTGTGTATCGACCGCCGACATCGGGTCGTCGAGCACGATCACGCGTGCGCCTGCGACGAGCGCACGCGCAAGCGCGACGCGTTGGCGCTGCCCGCCCGAGAGGTTGACGCCGCGCTCCCCGATCAGCGTGTCGTAGCCGTCCGGCAGCTCCGACGCGAACTGGGCCACGCCCGCCGCCTCGCAGGCCGCGACGACCTCGTCCCACGGTGCGTCGGGCCGTGCCGCGGTGAGGTTGTCGCGCAGCGGGATCGAGAACAGGATCGGCTTCTGCGTGACGATCGCGACCGCAGTTCGCAAGTCCTCGAGCGGCAGATCACGAGCATCGACACCCCCGACGAGCACGCGCCCGTCGGTGGGATCGTAGAAGCGCGGCAGGAGGTTGAGCAGTGATGTCTTCCCGGCGCCGGTCGGACCGCAGACGGCGATCACCTCGCCCGGCGCGACCTCGAGCTGGATGCCGGAAAGCACCTCAGAGCCGCTGCTGTAGGAGAAGTGCACGTCCTCGAAGCGCACGCCGAGTGGGCCGGCCGGTAGCGACGTCGGGTGGCTCGGCTCGGGAATCGTCTCGATTCCCTGAAGCCAGGCAAAGCTGCGCGAGGCCGACGCGGTCGCGCGCTGGGCGAGCGAGAGGATCCAGCCGAGCGCCTCGAGTGGCCAGACGAGTTGCAGGAGCAGTTGGTAGAAGAGGAAGAACTGGCCGTACGTGAGCGTGCCGCTGATCACGTCGCGCCCGCCGAAGTAGACGACCGCGGCGATCGAGAGCGTCGGCAGGAAGAGCAGCCCTGGGAGGAACGCGGCCTCGATGCGCGCCTGCCGCAGCACGCCGTCGCGGACCGCCTCGGCCTTCTCGCCGAAGCGTGCCTGCACGTCGTCCTCGCGCCCGAACGCCTGCACCATCTCGATCCCGACGACGGCCTCGTCCGCCGCTTCGGTCACGTCGGCCTTCAGCTGTTGCACCTCGCGCGAGACCGGCATCACCTTGCGACCGAACGTGAACGTGAGCACCGCGACAAACGGCATCGCGATCAGCGCGAGCGCCGCGAGCTTGACGTCCACCAGGAAAAGGACGATCGCGATTCCCACGATCATCATCAGGGACTGGATCCCCTGTGTCAGGCCCCAGCCGATGAAGTAGCGGATGGGGTAGAGGTCGTTCGTGGCGCGCGAAACGACCTGGCCGGTCGCATGCCGGTCGTAGAACGCACGCGGGTACCGCAGATAGGCCTGGTAGAGCAGCTCGCGCATCCGTGCCTCGACGCGCACACCGGTGCGCGCGGTCGCATAGCGGCGGGTGAAGTTGACGAAGCAGCGCACGACCGCAAGCACGACGACGATCACGAGGTACGGCCAGAGCGCCGCGCGGTGCCCGCTCTCAGGCGCGATCGAGTGGTCGATCGCCCGCTGAATGACGAGCGGGATCGCCAGGGAGAGGCCGGTCATGACGAAGGCGCACACCAAGCCGAGGATCACGAGCCGTCGTTGCTCGCGCCACAGCCCGACGAGCCCCTTCGCCGTCGGCCAAAGACTCAGATCCGGAGGATCGACAGAGAGAAAACGCCTGCTCACCTGGTCAAGCTAGCAGCGTCGGTTCGACTGTTAATCAGGTTGAGCAGAGAGGAAGCGCTCTACGACAAAATTCGTCATGCACGCTCGTTGCGCTGTCTGAAGCGGTGCAGCGTCACCGACTTCTTCGCCCACTTCGGCGTCGGGGGCGGCGGCTTGGGATCGTGCTCCTCGAGCCAGCGCGCCGCCTCGTCGCCTTGATCGAGGCCCGTCGACGCCTCTCGCTCGCGCATCCGTTGCACGCCTCGCTGGGTGAGTCGCTGCTTGCCGCCCACGGGCCGAACGGTAGCGCGCGTCCGCGCTCAAACAGAGTTCGGTGTCACCACTGTGGCCGGCGGTGCCCCACTGGGAGACAATGGGCACGTGCGGATTGCGCCACGCCTGGCTGCTGGTGTGCTTGCGCTAGCAGCTCTCGTCCTGATCGTGGGCGGGCTGGTGCTCGACCGAATCGCTGCTCGGCACCACGTGCCCGGGGCCGGCTCGGTCTGGTTGTACCCCTTCCTGCTGGCTGCCGTCTCCGCGCCGGCGGCCGTAGGGGCGCTGATCTCGACACGGCGGCCTCGCAATCCGATCGGCTGGATCCTCGTTCTCGGCGCACTGTCGCTCGCGGCCGTGCTCGCGGCGCAGTCGTACGCGTGGGTGGCACTCGACGCGTACCCGGGATCGGTTCCCGGTGGTTCATGGGCCGCACTCGTTGCGTCGCAGTGGCCGTTCTTCTTCGCGTGGCCACTGGCGATCGCCTTTGTGTTCCCCAACGGTCGGCTTCCGTCACCACGGTGGCGTCCGTACGCGCTCTTCGCATCCGTCTCGATGGCACTGCTGGTGGTGTTGCTCGTGGTGTCGGTGCATCTCGAGCAGCCGTTCTCGGATGTGCCGAACCCGTTCCCGCTTCGACTGCCGGACGCTCTCGGTTTTCTGAGACTCCCGATCTGGCTTGCGGTCTTCGCAAGCCTCTTTGTCGGGGTGGCCGCGACGCGAACTCGGTACAAGCGCGCCGCGGGGATCGAGCGGCTGCAGATGCTCTGGCTGGCCTACGCCGCGCTTCTGATCCCGTTTGGGGTCGTGGCGTTCCTTGTCTCGGGCTTCGTTTTCGGCGAGCCCGGTGACGGGGCGCTCGCGTTTCTGCTTGCGATGGAGGCAACCGTCGCGCTCGCGGTCGGGATCGCCGTCACGCGCCACCGGTTGTACGACATCGATCGGCTGATCAACCGGACCCTCGTCTACGCCCTCGTCACGGCATCGCTCGGTCTTGTGTATGCGGTCGTCGCGGTCGTCGCAGGTGTCGCCGCCGGCCGAGGCTCGATCTGGGTGACGGCCCTCGCCGCACTCGTGGTTGCGGCTGCCTTCAGGCCGCTGAGGCAGAGGGCTCAGGCGGCGGTCGACTGGCGATTCGACCGCCAACGCTATGACGGGCTGCGACGCGTGCGAGCGTTCGTCGACGACGTGCGCGAAGGACGGAGCGAGCCGGAAGCTGTCGGAGCCGTGCTCGCCGCCGCCCTGCGGGACCCGCGCGCGGAGTTGCTCTTTCGGCTGCCCGCCAGCCTGGCGTACACGGACGGCAGCGCAGCGGTGGTCGCCGGCCCACCCGACGACGGGCGCGCGGTGACGAGCGTGGAGCATCGAGGGCAGGAGATCGCACTCCTCCTGCATACGCCGGCCCTCCTCGAGCGGCCGGACCTGCTTCGGAGCATTCTCGGCGCTGCGAGCCTGGCGATCGAGATCGCGCGCCTCCGGGTAGAGGTACGGCTTCAGCTTGTCGAGGTGGAGAGCTCGAGAGCTCGTGTCGTCCAGGCGGGGTATGAAGAGCGCCGAAGGCTCGAGCGCGATCTCCACGACGGCGCGCAGCAACGGCTCGTGACGCTCGGGATCGTCCTGCGGCGCCTCCAGCGGTCGCTCCCGCGCGAGGCGCAAATCGTCGGGCCGGCGCTCGACGCGGCAGTCGACGAGGTCGGGCGGGCGATCGAGGACCTGCGCACGATCGCCGCCGGCGTGCGACCGCCGCGGCTGGACGAGGGCCTCGCCGTGGCCCTGGCCGATCTCGCGCGCGCGGCTCCCGTTCCGGTCGAGCTGCAGGCGACGCACGAGCGGCTTCCTCCGCAGGTCGAGGCGGCCGCCTACTTCGTCGTCTGCGAGGCGGTCACCAACGCCGTCAAGCACGCGTCTCCGTCATGCGTCCGCGTCGAAGCCACCGTCATGGGCGGAGCGCTGAGATTGCTGGTCGCCGACGACGGTGTGGGCGGGGCAACCCTGGCGGGCGGCACCGGGCTCATGGGGTTGACCGACCGGGTGGAGGCCCAGGGCGGGAAGCTGCTCATCCACAGCCCGACGGGCGCGGGCACGCGGCTCGAGGTGGAACTGCCATGCGGATCGTGATCGCCGAGGACACGGTCCTACTGCGCGAAGGGCTCGCGGGGCTGATCGAGGACGCCGGGCACGAGGTCGTCGCGCGGGTCGGCGATGCCGAAGCGCTGCTCGCGGTCGTCGCGGAGCACGAGCCGGATCTCGCCATCGTCGACGTACGCATGCCGCCCGACTACGAGGACGAGGGCATGCGTGCAGCCGCAGACATCCGCAAGAGACACCCGGGCACGGCCGTCCTCGTTCTGTCCCAGCACGTCGAGACTCGCCACGCACTCGAGCTGGTCACAACGGGCGGCGGCTTCGGGTATCTGCTCAAGCACCGTGTACTCGACGTCGACGATTTCCTCGACGCGGCGCGGCGCGTGTGCGATGGGGGCTCGGCCCTCGATCCGGAAGTCGTCGCCACGCTTCTCTCACCGCAGCCGCGCGAGGAGACGCTCGACAGGTTGACCGCGCGCGAGCACGAGGTTCTGGGGCTGATGGCGGAAGGGCGAACGAACGCGGCGATCGCGAAGCGGCTCTGGCTGACCGAGCGCACTGTCGAAACGCATGTCCGTTCGATCCTCGGGAAGCTCGGGCTCCCTACGAGCGGAGACGACCACCGACGCGTGCTCGCGGTCTTGGCGTACTTGCGCGCGTCCGCCGTCTGACGGACGAGCGATCTCGGTGCTGCCACCGAGGCGCATCTCAGTGCCCGTCACGACGACCGCGGGCCGCGCCGCTCCTAGCGTGTGGGTGCAACGTGCGCCCGAGCGCACGACGAAACCGAAGAGGGAGGACTCGCGTGGCCGCTAACCGATTCGATCGCTTCTTTCCGCTCGCAGGTGTGCTCGCCGGGCTGTTGCTCCTTGCCGGTCTCGTCTTGCTGCGAGACGATCCGAGCAGCGAGACCGGGCCCGTCGAGACTTTTTCCTACTGGCAGGACAACCACGGCCAGCACCAGATCATCGGCCTGCTGGTCGCGCCCCTGATCGCGTTCCTGCTCCTCTTCTTCGGCGCAGGGCTGAAGCGCCGGCTCGAGCACGAAAGCGGCGGCTCTGGGCACGGCTCGGTCGCCTTCGGGGGCGCGATCCTCGCGGCTGCGACGTTCACGTTGGTCGGCATGCTCGAAGGGGCGATGACGAACGCAGCGCACGAAGGGGAGCGCCAAACCGTCTACACGCTCAACCAGCTCCACTCCTACGACTGGCTGGGCTGGAACGCATCCTTTGCAGCCGTCCTCCTCGCAACCGGCCTCGGCGCGCGCCGCAATCGGATGCTGCCGGCCCCGGTTGCGTGGGCGACGATCGTCGTCGGAGCCTCGCTCCTCACGCCGGCCGGCTTCTTCGGGTTCATCCTGCTTCCCGTGTGGCTGATCGTCGTGGGCGTCCTGCTCAGCCGGGGCAGGACCACAGGCGCACCCGAACCGGTCCCAGCTCTCGACTGATCCCGCGGATTCCCTTACGACAGGTCGGACGGCAGCGGCTACAGGTCGGCGTGGGCCTTGACGACGTTCTTGTCGAAGGTTTCGAGCCGTACATCCTCCTGTCCGCGGTGCTCGGCGTGAATTGCCGTTGCTAGCGCATAGGCGTCGGGAAGCTTGAGCTTCGTCTTCGCACGCACGGCGGCGGCTCGTCGCGCCAGTGCCATGTCCACCTGAATCGTCTCGATCCCGAACCGGACGAACATCGCATCCACGATCTCGGCGCCGGCGCGTCCGGCCGTCTGAAGCGGGCCGATCAGGACCTCGGAGTAGTTGACCGCCGACACGAGTCTGCGAGTGCCGGGTTCCAGGGCGTGACGCATCCGTTCGACTGCGTCCGAGTGGTGGGCATCGTCCCGGCCGAGATACGCGATCAAGACATCCGCATCGAAAACGACTACGGCCATTCGCGGCGAAGGTCGTCGAGGTAGCCCTCGGGATAGACCTTGGCGTCGAACACGCCGGCGAACTCGGCGATTAGATCGTCGGCCCGAACAAGCTCCAACCGCCCAGGAGCGACCGCTTGGACGCGGACGTCGTCGCCCGGCTCCAGTCCAGCTGCGCGCAACGCTTCGACCGGCAAGGTCACCTGGTTCTTGCGCGAGATCGTGCTCATTCCTTTACCTTAGCAGCTGGAAGTAAAGGAGGACGGTACCTGTTTCGAATGGGCCGAATCGAACATGCGCAAACCACACACTTGCCTACGAGCCACTTAGCGTTGAGTAAAGGCAGACAAGGATGTGCACGTCCGGCTCTACCGTGCGGGATGCGGCATTCTTGAGCGAGCTCGCCGCGTCCGTCGCTGCTGCAAGAGTGCCCGAGGAGTGCTCGGCTCGCCGCAGATCCAGGACTTTTACGTCGCGGGCGGGGGCTGCGATCTCGGCGGTGCGTTCTTGCTCGCGCGCGGGCTGATCAACCGCCCGGCCGAACTCACGCGCCTGGCGGGCTCTTTCTGGGGCTCGAACTCCTACCAGGCCGTCGATGTCGCGAAGAACCGGCTCGACGCCCTCGCCGGTCTCCTTGGCATTGGCGCCGGATTCACGCTTGCGATCATCGGCTACCTGGCCTCCCTGGCAAGTCCGCATTCCGTGCGGACCGGGACGACGGAGGTGCTCGTCGGTGCCGCACTTGCGCTGCTCGCTCTCGCTTTGACGACGACGACTGGCCACTTGTACCGTCGCTCCCACCTCTTGTCGCTCCTGATCGAGATGTCGCGCTTCACCATGAAAGAGGAGCGCATGGACTGGCCGCGCGCCGCGCTGCTGCCCCACTGGATGGAGGCGCTCGGGCATGAGCGGCACGAGGGCGAGGACGATCGCGCTTACGTGCGCCGGGTCGCGAAGGTGAACGACCTCACGGTCGACGTTTCGCAGACCGCGGAGTTCCCATACGCGCGCACTCGACGAGCATCTGAGCCGCCGCTCCGGGGCGAACCGCTCGGCTGATCCACTCCTCGTCCGTGCATGCGGGCCAAGATGGGCGCATGAG
Organism: Gaiellaceae bacterium; assembly: GCA_045805985.1. Lineage (GTDB taxonomy): Bacteria > Actinomycetota > Thermoleophilia > Gaiellales > Gaiellaceae > PALSA-600. The sequence continues at coordinate 113,132 of JBJMKA010000013.1, forward strand.
CAACTTCACGAAGAGCGATGTCGGATCTGCTGAGCGCAGTCGGCCGCCGACGGTGATGTCCACGGCGAGACGGTGTTAGAACCTGCGTTCATGGTTGCGGTAGAGCGAGAGATCACCGTCGGCGTCTGGGGCGACGTGCCAACGTGGATTGGCGCGGTCGGCACTCTTCTTGCCTTCGGGATTGCGCTTTTGATCTACGCGCAGTCGCAACGGGAACAACGCCGCGCTCAGGCCCGACGCGTGTCCGGTTGGGTGCCCGGTGGCGTGAGTCTGATCAGGGCCGGCACTCCGTTGAAGCTGCCCATTGGACGAGTTGAGTTCGACCTGGTTCAAGTGAAACTGATGATCCGCAATGACAGTCAGGAACTCGTCAGCGATCTAGAAGCGACCATCGTCGCCGCAGACGGCGGAGATCTGGGCGTCGCGTCGCTCGCTTGGATCGACGTCGGTCCCGGGCAGCACATCGAACTCGACCAGACGATGCCCGACACAGGGAAAGTCCGTGATCCAGTTCGGCTGAAGATCTCTTTTGTGGACGCGACGGGCCGACGATGGGAACGACTCGGCGGGAACTTGCGCCGCGTCCGAGACTGGGAAACTCCCGGGTCCGCCGGTTCGCCGTCGAACGCGGCGGACACATCTGGCGTCCGCCCTTAAGCGGACGTGGTCGTCTCGACCTCGAGACGGTCGAGTGTCCGCTGCAACGACGAGGCTCGGAGTGCCTTCGTTGCAAAGGGCGATCCGTTCCGATACTCGCGCTGCAGCGCTTCGAGCCGCGCTCGTCCAACCGCGCTGAGGACGGGAACGATGGTGTCGTCGCGGCGTCGGAATGTCACAACGGAATCTGGCTCGTCAAACAAACGCATGATCTGAGCGCGTCCTTCCTTCTCAGCAAGACCGACGCTGTGCGCGAACTCGTAGAACCCGTCACCGGGATAGTCGAGTCCATACCGAGTCGCTTGGATCTCCAAGAGAGCAAGCTTGGCGAGGACGAGCTCGATGGCTCGTTCACGCAGGCCAGGACCGACCGGCACCAACTCGCGTTCGAGCACCTCAAGTGCCGCCTCCCTGGCCCGCTCCCATTCCTCATCAAGACGGGCGAAGCCACCAGTGACGTGGCCGCTCAAACCAACGCAAACCGCGCAGAGGACGGGGTCCTCGAACAGCAACTCGCCGTCCAAGCTGACTGTGCAATCGACAGGCGCGGCGGGACGAGCGCACCACCAGCAGCGATCACTGCTGCCGGCACCTGACGCGAATACCTCCTTGAGCCGTTGATCGAGGCTTTCCTGAGAGAGGTAGCGGACGTCGAGGTCGTCGTGGAGGTCGCTTTCGTACGCTGATGGTGCGAGCAATCGGGCGCATACGGCGCACAGCGGCAGGCTTGCCTCGCGCCAAGGGAACGTGATCGGCTGCGTCGTCCTGATTCTCCGACACCAGACGCAATTCTCGTTCGTGGCCATGGGCGCCACATTCTCCGCCGCGATGCGGACGTCACCTTGAGCGGCCATCGAGTCCGGGAAAGGCGGCCGAGGCTAGGTGCGAGTCAGCGACGAACTCGACCGCGGACCGAGAACGCCGCGAGACCGAGAAGCGCGGGTCCGATCACCCTGAAGGCGATCGAGAGTGCCTCTCCGCTCGTGGTCAGATGTCGGGCAGGCGGATGCAGCGTTGCCGCCCCAGTGGCGTAGGTCAGCGCTGGCCAGAACGAGGAGGGGTGGCCTCCTTGAAAGCCAACCGCCCAGAATCCGAGTGCAGCGAGGAAGATCAGAAGCACCAATGCTGCTAGCGATCGGCTCGCTCGCAGTCCGTATCCAGAAAGTGCCCAGTAGGTGCGGAGGATCGCTCGCTCGGCACGGGGAGCGTTGCGATCGTGGCGGCGCATTTCCATCTCTCCGTAATAGAAGTCCGCAGCGCCAGGTTCGTTGCGCGCTGTCTCGAGGCCGCTTCGCAACGAACGGTAGAGCGCGGCGATCTCGGCTGCGTCGGGCGCGTCGTCCGCTCCTTCGACGGTTGGCCAACCCTGACTGCCGGCGCGCGAGCGCCAAAGCCGTTCCTCCAGTAGCACCCGGCGTTTGGTGATCGCTTTCACTGGACTCGCTGCGAGTCCGGACGGCGACGGCGCAAATGTGGCGCGCTGCAGTCGGAGCGCGTCGAGGTTGTGAGCGTTCGTGAACGCGCAGTCGGTCAAGTCGACATTGTCGAGGGAAAGGTTCTGAAGATCGGCTCGGCGTGCAGAGAGAAGCAGTGGCTGCCCGTCGGGTGCCGAGCAAACGATCAAGGCCGAACGGCCGTAATGCGTCTCGTCGAGGACGATGCTCCCAGCCGATGCGGCGATGGTGACGCCGTCGATGAAGCGTGTGTCGCTCAGATCGAGAACCCTGCTTTCGCAGGCGATACTGCGGCGGGTAGTCAACGTGGTTCGGCGCACCCGCACGCTGTCTCCGGCCTTGAGGAGGCCAATGTTCTCTGTGCCGCCCAGTTCGCAGTGATCCACGAGGACGTGTTCCTTGGCCGTGATCTCCCCGAGGCCGGCCTTCGCCGCTACGGCCTGCGTGAGTAGGAACGACTCCTCGAGCGAGAGTGCGCCAACCGCGATGGTCTCGAACTCGAGGTTCGTGAGGCTGGCCAATCGATGCTCACATCCTTGAACTGATAGGCCGCTCCCAGAGCAGTTGTCCACGAAGAGGTACTCGCCTGAAAGGCCGAGGATCGTCAGGTCGTTGTCGAACTGCGAGTTCTTGATGGACACCGACAGCGCCTCCGCTCGGCTATTCGCCAGAAACATCCGACCTGCAAAGCCGGTGTCGGAGATCGAGATCCCCTTCGCCAGGCTGCAGTCGCTGAACATGACCGCGAAGCGAGGCTCGAACCTGCAGTAGCCGAAGCTAAGCAAGTCACGCGTCGTGAGATTCCGAAACGTGCATGAGCCGGCGAACTGCACACGCCGAAAGTGCACGGAGTTGATAAACGTCGCGTGGTCGAAGCGGCAGTCCTCCGCGAGTCGGATGTTGTCGCCGGTGACTGGCAGGGCGGCTATGACGCGCCCCACCAGAACGCTGTCGGCTTGGACGCCGCGCAAATCGATCTCGGTCAGACCTCTCTGAAGCAACTCATAGCGCTCACGAAATTCGAGATGACCAAGACACCGATCCTTCTCCGGAGCCTGGACACCGATGCAATCCTCCTCGATGCACTGCGGCCAGTCGATCGGAGTGGCGTTCTTCTCGGCTGTGCCCTCGTCCACCTCACCTTGTTCGGGCGTCTCCACTGCGCAAGCTTGCCGCTAAGCGCGGACAGAGTTGGCTCGCAGTTGCTAATGCCCGTAGATCGCCGCGAGAGTGATCCTGGCGATCACGGCCGCGATCGCTCCCAAAATCAGCGGTTGGTGAAGCGCTCGATTCAAGATCGCAAGCGGACGCCAGCGCGCGTCAACAGCCGGGCCGAGATCCTGCCGACCTACCGGCTCGTCACGCCGGCAGTTTGCGCAATGTCCGAAAAAGTGGAGCGTATCGGGATCGAACCGATGACCTCCGCCTTGCAAAGGCGGCGCTCTCCCAGCTGAGCTAACGCCCCGAGCGCGGCCGATTGTACCGCGCCTCGAGACGCCCCTTAGCGGGACGTCTCGCGGGTGAGGATGCGGGCCTTGCCTAGGCCGCGCGGGAAAGCCGCTCTTCTTGGCGGGCTTTCTGGATGATCACGTCTCGGTCGCCGAACCGCAGCAAGGCGCGTGCCTGGCGCTGCTCGTCCCAAAGCTCCGCGATCTGCTCCTCGAGCTCCAGGTGCTCGCTCTTGAGCGTCGCGTCGTACCCTTCGGACAGCGCACGCATGACCTCTCCGCGACGGGCGGAGAGACGGTCGATCTCGTCTCTGATCTCGTTCAGCGTTCTCATGTCTTTTCAAACGCCGCGAGCGGGAGGGATATTCCTACGAATACCCCAAGTCTTCGAGCCGGTCCTCGTCGATCCCGAAGTAGTGGGCGAGCTCGTGCAGGACGGTGATCCTGATCTCCTCCTCGAGGTCCGCCGCGTCCGGGAACGCCTCGACGAGCGGCCTCCGGAAGATCGTGATCTTGTCCGGCAGGTACTCGGCCGACTCCCAGAGGCCGAACAGCTCCGGGTCGTCCGCCGCCTCCTCCTCGACGACCACGGCGACGTTCTCGAGCCCCTTCGCAAGCTGCGGCGGCAACTCATCGAGTGCCCGGCGCACGTGCTCCTCGAACCTCACGCGCGCACCCGGGGTGCGAGCGGCGGGCGCACTTGAAACGCCTTGACCGCGAGGACGCCGAACGCGAAGCCGCCGACGTGCGCCGCGAAGGCCACGCCGCCGCCTTGATCGGCATGCGTGATCGAGAAGTTCGACTGCCAGAGCTGGAACACGAACCAGACGATCAGGAAGAAGCCGGCGGAGATCCGCCACGGCAGGAACCCGAAGAGCAGCGTGATCAGGCGTGCGCGGGGGAGGAGCACGAGGTAGGCCCCGAGCACGGCGGCGATCGCGCCACTCGCTCCGACGTTCCGGATGCTCGCGGCGACGGCGCCGGACCAGTGCAGCGTCACCCATGTCTGCGTCAGCGCAGCCGCGAAGCCGCCGGCGACGTAGAAGACGAGAAACCGCAGGCGGCCCATCACGTCTTCCACGTTGTTCCCGAAGATGAAGAGGAAGAGCATGTTCCCGAGGATGTGCAGCCAGCTCGCGTGGATGAACATCGACGTCAGCGTCCCCTCGGGCCACGGCACGTGGTCGCGGGCGGCACCGAGGCACGGGCCGCTCACCGCGCACGGATAGAACGCGTACTGGTCGATCCGCCCCGCTCGGGCGCCGAGCTCCCAGAACCAGACCGCGAAGTTCGCCGCGATCAGCGCGTAGGTGACGAGCGGGAAGCGGCGCGTGGGGATGTTGTCGAAGAGCGGCAGCATGAGCCCGCCTCTACTCAGCTCGCGAGGCCCTCGCGGATGCGCTCCGCGACGGACGCCATCTCGAGCTTCGCGCCGGTGACGTCACGCAAGAGCGCATCTGCGGTCGGCCCCTGGCCGAGCGACCAGAGCTCGCGCAGCAGGTCGCCCGCGTCGCGCTTTGCGAACCAGTCGTTCCCGAGCTCGCTGCGCAGGAACTCGCGCAGTTGCGCCTCGAACGCCCATGAGCGGAGGTAGCCGGTGACGTAGAAGCTGCCGTCGATGTCGTCGAGGTAGCTCTCCGGGTTGACGGGCAGCTTCAGCGCGTCACCCAGGATCTCCGCATAGCGGCTGCGCATCGACGGGATGTCCTCCGTCTGGAAGAACTCGATCTCGTACAGCAGCTTCGCCGCGTAGCGTCGGACGATGTAGAGCAGCGAGACGGCGCCGTCGTGGGCGAGCTCCTCGACGCGCGGCACGTCGAGGCGGCGGTTCAGCCAGGCGGGCTCGGTGACGAGGTGCTGCATCAGCATCGCCCATCCCTCGGTGACCGCCATGTCGCCGAGTCTCCGCGCCTCCATCGGCAGGTCGCCACTGGTGTTCGCGAAGTGCTCGGTGTGGCCTGCCTCGTGGAAGAGCGCCTCCCAATCGTCCTTGCCGCCGATCGGCTGGATGACGAGCATCACCTTCCCCGGCACCTCGATCGGCGCGCAGAACGCGCGCGGCGACTTGCTCGGCCGCGAGTCCAGGTCGAGGTGGACGTTCTCCTGTGAGCGCAGGTCGATGCCGAGGTCGGTGAGCGTGTGCTCGAGCGCGGGGAGCATCTGGTCGTTCGGATAGAGCAGGTCGAGCTCGGACGCGCGGAACAGCCGCACGACGTCCCACGGCCTCGCCTCGTCGAGCCCGATGCCGAGCCGCGAGCGAAAGAGCTTGTCACCCTCGCGCTCCCAGAGTCGCTCCGTGTCGTCGAGCAGCTCCTGGCATTCCGCTGCGACCTCGTCGAGCCGGAAGCCGAAGCGCTTGTAGAGCTCGTAGTAGTTCGGTGCGTCGAGCCGGCGCACCGCCTCGTGGTCGATCTGCACCGCGTCGAGGTAGATCGGGTTGATCTGCTCGTCGAGCAGGCGGAGGCGCTCCTCCTCGAGCAGCTTGCGCTTGTCGCGGTCGGGCTCGTTGGACATCGCGACGCGCAGCATCCGGTACGGGATCGTCTCGCCGTCCGCCGTAGCCTCCAGCTCGGCCTCCGCTTTCGCCACGCGTGCCTGGTGCTCGCGCGTCAGGTTCCCGAGGAAGCCCTCGCAGGCGAACCGCCAGAGCTCGGTCGGGGCACCGCTGAGCTTCTGCGCCGTTTCGAGCTTCGTCAGCTCTTCGTAGCGCTCGTAGACCTGCTCGACGTCCAGCGTCTCCTTGAACCCGGCGAAGTGGAGGTAGTACTCCTCGTCGAGGTCGCGGATGAAGCTGTCGGCCTGGTCGCGGAACTGATCGAGCTCGCGGCTCGTTGGCGGTGCGGCGGACACGGATGCCTAGGATACGGGCCCGTGCAGGAGCTGACAGTCACCACCGAGCGCCACACGCAGCTGCTCGACATCACCGGGCAGGTGCGCGAAGCAGCGCGTGGCGCAACCGGCGCGGCCGTTCTCGTCTACGTCCCCCATACGACGGCCGGGCTGACGATCAACGAGCACGCCGACCCGCTCGTCGCGCGCGACTTCGAGATGGCGCTCGAGAAGATCGCGCCGGAGAGCTGGAGGTGGCAGCACATCGAGGAGGGCGAGGAGAACGCGCCGTCGCACATCCGCGCCGCCCTGATGGGCCCGCAGGTGCTGATTCCGCTCCGCGACGACGGCGAGCTGGCGCTTGGCACGTGGCAGGGCATCTTCTTCTGCGAGCTCGACGGCCCGCGCACGCGCTCGGTCTACGTCACAGTCCTGGCCTAGCGCAAGCCAGCTCGCAGGCGCGCTAACGTCCTCGGCGTGGCCGCCCCCGTCCAGCGAAACCAGGAGCTCGAGCTCTCGATCGAATCTCTCGCCTTCGGCGGGAACGGCGTCGCGCGCCTGGACGGCTTCGTCGTCTTCGTCCGGCGCGGCCTGCCGGGCGACACGGTGAAGGCGCGCGTGACCAAGGTGCAGCGCCGCCACGCCGAGGCGATCGCGACCGAGATCGTCACACCGGGACCCGTGCGCGTCGACGCGCCGTGTGCCCATTACCCCGCGTGCGGCGGCTGCCGCTTCCAGGATCTGGCCTACGACACGCAGGTCGCGACGAAGCACCAGTGGGTCGCGGACTCGTTGCAGCGGATCGCCGGCCTGACGGACGCACCGCTGGAAGAGATCGTCCCGGCCGCATCGCAGTTCAACTACCGGAACAAGATGGAGTACTCGTTCACGCAGCTGGAAGACGGTCCCACGCTCGGCTTGCACAAGGCCGGCCGCTGGGACGAGGTGCTCGAGATTCAGAAGTGCTGGCTGACGAGCGACGCCGGCAACGCGATCCGCAACACGATGCGCGAGTGGGCGCGCGAGGAGAGGCTGACCGCGTACGACCAGGAGACGCACGAGGGGTACCTCCGGCACCTGATGATCAGAGAGGGGCGTAACACGGGCCAAGCGCTCGTCCAGCTCGTGACAAACCGCGGCGAGCGCTTCGACCGCGAGCGCCTGATCGAGGTGCTGACCGCGATCCCCGAGGTCAAGTCGATCCACTGGTCGATCAACGAGGGCGTCTCCGAGACGACCGAGCTGCCGACCGAGCTCGTCTGGGGCGAGGACGCGATCGAAGAGGAGATCGGCGGCCTGCGCTTCCGCGTGCGCCCGAACGCGTTCCTGCAGACGAACACGGAGATGGCGGAGCAGCTCTATGCGATCGCCCGGGAGTTCGCGGGGCTGACGGGCAACGAGACCGTGTACGACCTCTATTGCGGCATCGGCACGATCGGCCTCTCGATGGCCAAGGACGCGATGACAGTGTGGGGGATCGAGATCAGCGAAGAGTCCGTCGCCTGCGCGATCGAGAACCAAGAGCTGAACGCGATCGGCAACACCGCATTCTTCGCCGGCAACGTCGGCGAGGTGCTCGCAGATCTTCGGACCCGCGCGGGCGACCCTGACGTGGTTGTCGTCGATCCGCCGCGCGCGGGCCTTGCCGGCAAGGCGCTGAAGCGCCTCGGAGAGATCGCTGCGCCACGCATCGTCTACGTCTCGTGCAACCCGACGACGCTGGCGGGCGACCTCAAGCGTCTGTCGGACGACTACGGCTACCGCCTCGTGCGCGCGCGCCCCGTCGACATGTTCCCGCACACGCCGCACGTCGAGTGCGTGGCTCTTCTCGAGGAGCGTTGATGTGGATTGGGGTGCTTGCGGGGATGGCTCAGACCAAGCAGGTCGTTCGGGTCGGGCACGCATTTCAGAAAGAGCCATGCATAGCGGTGGCTGCGTCATAGCCGACCCGGGCGAGATGCGCCGCGTCGGAGCCACCATCCGCGAGTGCTCTAAATCCACATCAACGCTCCCACGTTGACGACCTACGTCTGCAAGGCGTGCGGGACGCAGTACCCGCCGAGCGACGAGCCGCCTGCGGCGTGCCCGATCTGTGAGGACCCGCGGCAGTACATCCCGCACGACGAAGGCCAGGTATGGCTGACGTTCCAGGAGCTCCTCGACAGCCACGAGGCGGACATCCGCGAGGACCACGGACTGCTCGGGTTCGGTTGCACGCCCGCGTTCTCGATCGGCCAGCGTGCGCTGCTCGTGAAGAGCAACGCCGGCAACGTGCTCTGGGATTGCATCTCGTACCTCGACGACGAGATCGCCGAGCGCATAGGCGAGGAGGGTGGGCTTGCCGCGATCGCGATCTCGCACCCGCATTACTACTCCGCGATGGTCGAGTGGGCGCACACGTTCGGCTGCCCGATCTACCTGCACGCGGCCGAGCGGAAGTGGGTGATGCGCAGCGACCCGTTGGTGCGCTTCTGGGAAGGCGAAACGCACGACCTCGGCGGCGGGCTGACGCTGATCCGCTGCGGCGGCCATTACGAGGGCGGGCAGGTGCTGCACTGGCGTGAGCGGCGAGCCCTGTTGGCCGGCGACATCGTGATGGTGATCCCGGACCGGCGCTACGTGAGCTTCATGTACTCGTATCCGAACCTGCTCCCGCTGCCGCCGTCGAAGGTGCAGCACATCGCGGCTGCGCTCGCGCCGTTCGAGTTCGACACGATCTACGGCGCATGGTGGGACCGCTTCGTCGCGGCCGAGGGCTCACAGGTCGTCCGCCGCTCGGCCGACCGCTACATCCGAGCGGTCACCGAACCAGGCCTGCCCTCGTAACGAAGAGAACCGGTGTCTGACACCGTGGCCGAGCAGCGCTTGCGCGTCGCAGCTTGCAAAAGGTGTCTGACACCTTTGCGTGCTGCGCTCACGCTTCTCGTGGCTCAGAGGTGTCAGACACCTGACGACGCCACCGTCTCCAGAGGAGGTCGGCGTTCGGGAGGAGGAAGCCGAGCGCGATCCCGGGCAGGGCGGGAAGCCCGCTGAGGTCCCACCAGACGGTGGCGGCGATTGTCAGCCCGAGCGCTGCGACGAGGGCCACCCACGTCCAGTAGACGCGAAGGCCGAAGCGCGCGGCGGCTGCCAGGAAGAGTGCGAAGAAGAGGAGATCCGGCACGCCGAGGTTCGCCGCCGCATGCTCGCCCGGGACCGGGAAGGCGAAGGAGAGCACGCCGAAGACGTTCGCGTGGTGCTCCACGATCTGTTTCGTCGGCCCGCGCCAGACGGAATACGCATCGACCCACGGGATGATCGCCGCCACGAGCACGACCCAGCTGACCGTCTCGAAGTAGCCGAGGAACCACCAGCCGAGCAACGTGCACGCGCCGAGGCGGGCGAAGTTCGCGAAGACGTCGACGTCGGCGTAGGTGAGCACGGCCGCCAGCACGGCGAACGCAAGCCCGACCGGCAGCAGCCCGCGGGCCTCGCGCAGCGGCACGGCGAGCAGCACGAGCGCGAAGACGGCGGGGATGAGCACGAAACCGAGCCACGCCACGTCCCACCAGACAGAGGCGCGCCAGAGGTGCGGCGCGACTTCGTAGTAGACGACGAGAAGCGCGAATAGCCCCAGGGTCGCGGCCCAGCGCGCGGATCCCACGCTGAGCCTCGGCCCTAATAGGGCGGCAAAGCGGCCCACCAGGGGCCCACGGTCTTGAACGCGTTCCAAAACGCAGTCTTCGCAGGAGCCTCGTCGAGGGATGAGTCGATGTCGGGGACGGCGAGCGCTTCGATCGTCGGCGTGAAGCGCTGCAGCTCGCCCACCTTAGCTTCGACGGGCTGCGACAGCTGGAACCCGGTGCCGTTCAGGAACTCGAGCGCGTCCTCTCCCATCACGACCACCAGCTTCGGCTCCACGATCCGCAGCTCTCGGCGCAGCCACTCCGCCGAGAGCTCGAGGTCACACCCGGCGAACTTGACGGCGTTTGTGCCGTAGACCTCCATCGGGTCGACGTGGAGGCGCTGCAGCGACTTGATCAGTGCGTTTCCGGCCCGGCCGTGGAAGGCGACGCCCTCCTGCAGTTCCTGGGCCTGGGGGCCGTACTTGAGCAGAAAGATGTTCGCGAGCGGGTGTCCCGTGGGCAGCGCAGTAGGAGCCCCGTCCGCGGCTTGTGCGATCTCGTGCGAAAGGCGATTGATCTCGGTGATCGCCTTGCGGAGATAGCGCTCATAGATCTCATCTGTGGTCACGGTGGAGCCCACGCGGCAGGGGGACCTTTCGGGACCCGGCGACCTTTTCCTAGCGAACCCGTTCCTTGACTTGGGCAACCCACTTCAACGACTGAAGATAGGCGAGGGATTTCGGCCGGCGCAGGACTTCGGCCGTGCGTAGGGAGATGAGGAACTCCTCCGGATCCCGAAACGCGCGCATCCGGAGGGCGCCGGTCCCGACTCCCTGCAGAACGTGGGCGTCCGAGCCGGCCCCCATGGTCAGGTTGTACTTGCGGGCGAATCGCAGGGCCTCGTCGTTGTAGGCCTCGAAGAGCAGCCGGGCGTTGTAGACCTCGAGCACGTCGATGTCCGCGAGGTGCCGATGGAGCGTCCGAGGGTCGGGGATCGCGTGCAGGCGGTCGAACGGGTGGGGGACGTAGACCAAGCCGCCCTGCTCGCGGATCGCGGCGATCGTGTCGCCGAAGCTGAGGCCTCGCGGGATCTCCCGCTCGAGGAAGAGGCCGATCACCTCGCCCTGGTTGTCGGTCTTCACCTCCTCGCCCGGGATCACGACGAGGTCGCGGCCGCGCGCGTAGTCGACCGTCTCGAGCGCACCTCCGAAGACGTTGTGATCGGTGACGGCGATCGCGCCGAGCCCCTCGGCCTCCGCATGGTCGACGAGCTCGGCGGCGTCGATGCTGCAATCGTGCGACCACGAGGTGTGCATGTGCAGGTCGGCGACGATCCACGGGCGGTCCGAGAGCGGCTCGGCCTGGCGGGGCTTGCGCCGCCGGCTGCCGACGGCGTTGTAGAGGGCCTCGAGCTCGCGGGCGACGTGGTCGAAGGTCTGCGTCTCCGCGCCGGCCCGCGCGAGCGCCGCTTCGCGCTCGCGGAGCTCGTCGTCGTCGGCGAGGCGTGCCGCTGCCGCGGCCGCGAGCTCCGGTTGGGTCTCGACGCCACGCGGCCGCGCGATCGCGCACCCGGCCGCGGCCGCCTCGAGCGTGACGCGGCGCAGGCCCTCGACGCCGGGGACAAAGATCGCTGCCACGTTCAGGAGCGCGGCGCGCGAGGCCGCATCTTTCGCGGTACGCAAATGAACGCGCGGTGCAAGATCGCGCGGGATCACGGGGCGGCCGATCAGTGCGCGCGTCCGCAGGAGCACGACCTCCCACGCGGGCAGCTCGCGCACCGCGTGCAGCACGCCGCGCGCGAGCTCGCGCTCGTTCGGCCGGAGCTCGACGACGATCCTCGTCTGCTTCGGCCCGGGGTGGAAGAGGTCGGCGTCGACGCCGGGGGAGAGGACGCGGTAGTCGCCGGGGAAGCGCTCCTCCGCCGCCTCGCGCGTCGGCTCGGAGAGCGCGATCAGCGCGTCGAGCCGACCCAGCAGCTTTTCGCGCTGTGACCGCGCGGGTGGGTAGCCGAGCCGATTCGGCGAGACGAAGGTCGCGACCGCGAGCGCGTCGGTGTCGCGGAGCGCGAGGTAGGAGAGCGAGGGGAGGCCCGGCTCGAAGCCATGCACGACGTCGAATGCGCCCTGCGCGAGCGCCTGGCGGAGGTTGGCTTGGACACCGACCGGAACGCCGAGCTGCGAGCGGCGCGAGATGGGGATCGCAGGCCCCACGGCGATCACGTCGGCCTGCTCGCCCCGCAGCAGGGCCCGCCGGCCCGCAAGCAGGTCGGCGGCCCGCGTCGAAGGCGCGAGCACCGTCACCTCGTGGCCGAGCGCGCGCAAGCCGCCGGCAACACCTGCGACGTGGTCGTTCACGTCGTGGGGTTGGGACCACGCAAACGGCGTCACCAGGCAGATGCGCATCGTCCCGGAGCTTAGCCCCGGGACGATGCGATCCGATTCGGGACGGTTAGACCTGCGCGGGCGCCGGCGAGGAGACCTCGCGGCGGTTGCGCTCGATGAACTCCTCGACGAGCTCTGCGGCGTCGTCGTCCTGGATCTGCCGCGGCGGCGACTTCATCAGGTAGGAGCTCGGGCCTTCGAGAGAGCCGGCGATGCCGTTGTTCAGCGCGAGCTTCGCGAGCCGGACGGCGTCGATCACGATGCCGGCGGAGTTCGGCGAGTCCCACACCTCGAGCTTCAGCTCCACGTTCAGCGGCACGTCGCCGAAGGCCGACCCCTCGAGGCGGATGTACGCCCACTTGCGATCGGTCAGCCACGGAACGTAGTCGGACGGGCCGACGTGCACGTTCTTGGCGCCGAGGTCGTAGTCGAGCATCGAGGTGACGGCGTTGGTCTTCGAGATCTTCTTCGACTCGAGACGCTCGCGCTCGAGCATGTTGAGGAAGTCCGAGTTGCCGCCGACGTTCAGCTGCATCGTCTTGTCGAGGTGCACGCCGCGCTCCCGGAAGAGCGAGGTGAGCACGCGGTGCGTGATCGTCGCGCCGACCTGCGACTTGATGTCGTCGCCGATGATCGGCACGCCGGCCTCCTGGAAGCGCCTGTTCCAGTAGTCCTCGCGTGCGATGAACACCGGCATGCAGTTCACCATCGCGCAGCCCGCGGCCATGATCTGCTCCGCGTACCACTTCACCGCATCCTCGGAGCCGACCGGGAGGTAGCAGACGACGACGTCGACCTGGCGCTCCTTGAGGATGCCGACGATGTCGTCGGTCGGGCCGTCGTCCTTCTCGACGATCTCCGAGAGGTACTTGCCGATGCCGTCGAGCGTCATGCCGCGGTTGACCATGATGCCCGTCTTCTCCACGTCGGCGAACTTGATCGTGTCGTTCGGGTGCGCCCAGATCGCCTCGGCGAGGTCGGCCCCGACCTTGCCCTTGACGACGTCGAACGCCGCGACGACTTCGACGTCGCGGATGTGGTATCCGCCGAGGTCGACGTGCATGAGGCCGGGGACGAACTCTTCCGGCTTTGCGTCCTTGTAGTAGGTCAGCCCCTGCATGAACGAGTTCGCGCAGTTGCCGACGCCGATGATCGCGACGCGGACCTTGTCTTGCTGACGCCCGCGCCCGTTCCCGTTCGATTCACTCACTAGAAGCCTCCATCAGTTGCTTGCGGACGTGCAGGACCCTCTGAGCGACGGTGATCCACGCCGTGGCGGCGAGGAGCACGAGCGACCAGGGGAGCACGCCCCACGGTGCGAGCACGAGCCCTGCGGTAATGACGACGACGCGCTCTGCGCGTGAGCCGATGCCCACGTCGCCTCGGAGGCCGAGCGCCTCCGCCTTCGCACGCGTGTAGGAAACGAGAAACGAGCCCGCGACTGCGGTCATCGCGACGGCGACGAAGACGGGATGGTGGTGCCGGGCGAGGACGTACGCGATCGCGGTCAGCATGAAGCCCTCGCTGATGCGGTCGGTCGTCGAGTCGAGGAAGGCGCCGAACGGCGTGGTCTTGCCCCCGGCACGGGCCAGTGCGCCGTCGAGGACGTCGAGGAGCGAGCCGATGACGAAGACGAGTGCGGCCAGCCAGTAGAAGACGAGCTCATCGCGGCCCTCGAGGAAGACGAGCACGGAGGCGATGCCGCAGAGCAGCACGCCGCTCGCCGTGAGGGCATTCGGCGTCACCCGCGTGCGGGTGAGCCCCAGCACAGACCGCGACGCGAGCGTGCGGGCACCCGTCGTGTACCCGTGCTTGATCGCGGCCGCCCTGGTCACGACTCGGACCGTACCAGCGGGTTGCGCTTCCGCTCGTTGCGGGTCGGCAGGCGGTCGATTACGCCGGACGAGCGGCAAAGAGCTGGCGGGCGCGGTCGTTGTAGACGATCGCCATTGCCACCAGGGCCACGCCGATGCCCGCGATGCAGTCGAGCCAGAAGTGGTTGCCGGTCGCCATCACGGCAAACCAGACCCAGGCAGGCCAGACGGCCCAAAAGGTCTTCACCCAGCGGTTCCGGCAGACGCTGAAAAGAACGACGCCGACGATCAGCGCGTCCGCAGCATGCAGGCTCGGCATCGCCGCATAGGGATTGGCGGCGAGGCTGATGAACCCGTCGCGGTGCTGGTCGACGAAGCCCAACCCGAGCAGCCGCGGCGGAGCCGTCGGCATGAAGACGTAGCCGACGAGGCCGATCACGTTGGCCAGGAGGATCGTGTTCCGGAAGCGTGTGAACGCCTCGTGCCGACGCACATAGACGAAGAGGATCGCCAGTCCGACGACGGTGAACTCCGAGTTCCAGTAGGTCCAGGAGACGATGGTCTCGAGCAGGTGCCGTTGGTCGACGAAGTTCTGGAATGTCAGCTCGTAGAGGCGGTGCGTGAACTTGAGCTCGAAGTTGAAGACCGCCTGGCCGTTGTCGAAGGCCTTGGCCGGATTGCGGTCGGCGACCCCGCGGGCGAGCTGGTAGAGCACGGCGAAGCCGAACCAGATCGCCAGCTGGCGACCCAGATCCGACCAACCACGCGGCAAATGACGCCTCCCCGCTGCGACCATGGCAGACACTCCCCTTGATTCTAGAGGCAGTGGCGGGTGCCGGGAATCCGCCGTAAGAGCGCGATTCAGCCGCCGATGTACGACATCTCGACCTTGGCGAGGCCGGCGGTGGCCGCCGAGCGAAGATCGGAATAGCGGTCGGTCCGGCCGCCCCAGACCCGGCGGACGGCGGCTTCCAGCTCCTCGTCCGAGGCGCCGCCACGGATCAGCGCCCGCAGGTCGTGGCCGCGTACTGCGAACAGGCAGGTGAAGAGCTTTCCTTCGGCCGAGAGGCGCGCGCGGGTGCAGTCGCCGCAGAACGGCTGCGTGACCGAGGCGATCACGCCGACCTCGCCGGCGCCGTCTGTGTACCGCCAGCGCTGGGCGACCTCGCCCCGATAGTGGGGCTCGGCCGGTTCGACCCCGAACGCGTCGTCGAGAGCCGCGACAATCTCCTTTGCCGGCACGACGTCGTTCAGGCGCCAGCCGTTCGTGTGGCCGACGTCCATGTACTCGATGAAGCGAAGTATGTGGCCGCGCTCGCGGAAGAAGGCGGCGAGCGGGACGACCTGGTCGTCGTTCACGCCGCGCTTGATCACCGCGTTGACCTTCACCGGCAAGCCGGCGGCCGAGGCCGCGTCGATGCCGTCGAGCACGCGCTCGACCGAGAAGTCGACGTCGTTCAGCGCCCGGAAGATCGCGTCGTCCAGCGAATCGAGGCTGACCGTGATGCGGCGGAGGCCCGCGTCGGCCAGCGCCTGGGCCTGCTTCGGCAGCAGCGAGCCGTTGGTCGTCAGCGTGAGATCGACGTCGAGCTCTGCGAGCTGTGCAACCAAGCGCTCGAGGTCGCGGCGCACGAGGGGCTCTCCGCCGGTGATGCGGAGCTTCTCGACACCGGCCGAGACGAAGGTGCGCGCGACGCGCGCGATCTCCTCGAACGAGAGCAGCTCGCGCCGCTCGAGGAAGCGGTGATCGCGGCCGTAGACCTCCTTCGGCATGCAGTAGACACACCGGAAGTTGCAGCGGTCGGTGACGGAGATCCGCAGGTCGCGCAGCGGCCGTCCGAAGGTGTCAAGCGCGTCCATGGTGGAAACCGTAGCTCGCATGAGCGAAGTCATCCCCGAAGACGAGGATCGCGACGGCGACGGCGCAATCGGTGGGGCGTTGGAAGACAGTTCCCCCGACGAAGGCGACGACGGAGGCATCGGCTCGGACGACGGCGGCCCGGGCTCGCAAAACATGTGACACGGGCGGTGTCTGACACCGTGTGCGGCCGGCAAATGGTCGCCGCGGCCCGGTGTCAGACACCGCCCGGGTCAGGCAAGTCCCCCCTCGACAGTGTCTTTGTCGACTGCGTTCGTCAGGGTGTCTGACACCGGCGTGCGGCCGGCCAGCGGTCGCGGCGGCTCGGTGTCAGACACCGTTTCGGGTCAGGCAAGTCCCCCTCGACGGTGTCTTTTGTCGACTGCGTTCGTCAGGGTGTCTGACACCGGCGTGCGGCCGGCCGGCGGTTGCGGGGGCTCGGTGTCAGACACCGTTTCGGGTTGAATCGCGCGGTGGTTCCGATCGACGACGTAGCGCCGGCGGTGGCCGAAGCAGATCGCCGGATGAAGCCGCTCGCCGTTCTGATCGCGGTCACCGCGGTCTGGGGCGTGACCTTCGTGCAGGTGAAGGACGCCGTCGCGCTCTATCCGCTGTTCGCGTTCCTCGCGCTCCGATTCGCGATTGCCAGCCTTACGCTCGCGCCGCCGGGCGCGCGCCGGCTGCGCACGCTGGGTCGCGGTGGGTGGGCGGCCGGCGCATTTGCGGGTGCACTGCTCGGCGGCGGCTACGCGTTGCAGACGGCCGGACTCGAGCGCACGTCAGTCTCCTCGACGGGCTTCATCACCGGCATGTCCGTCGTGCTGACGCCGTTGCTCGCATTTGCACTCTTTCGTGCGCACGTCGGCTCGTCCGCGTGGATCGGAGTAGCTCTCGCGACGGTCGGCCTCGCACTCCTCTCCGGGATCCACAGCGGAGCGGTTCTCGGCGATCTTCTCGTGCTCGCCGGCTCCGCGACCTACTCGCTGCAGATCGTCCTAATGGAGCGCTATGCGCCGCGGTACGACGCGATCGCGTTCACGCTCGTCGAGATGGTGACGTCGTTCGCCGGCCTGCTGGCGATTGCGGTTGCGCTCGGCCAGTTGCACGTGCCCCACGGTCGGACCGTGTGGGGAGCGCTGCTTGTTACAGGCGTCTTCGCGAGCGCGCTCGCGTTTCTCGCGCAGACCTGGGCGCAGCGGCGCGCGACGGCGACCCAGACCGCTGTCGCCTTCTCGCTCGAGCCGGTCTGGGCGGCGTTCTTCGGCTTTACGCTGGCAGGTGACCGCCTTGGCTCGCTGGGGTGGATCGGCTGCGCGGTGATCATGGCCGGGATCGTGGTCGCCGAGCCCGCGGCAGCCGGGGTGCTCGCGAGACTCGCGCGTCGACTATGACCGTCATCCTGCTCTCACTCGCCTCCGCCGCCTTGTTCGGCGGAATGACCGTTGCGCTCCGGCTCGGCCTGCGCGACCTTTCGGCCACAGGAGTCGCGGTGCTGGCGACGATCATCCCCGCGCTCACGATCGCGCTGATCGCGGCGGCGTTCCGCCACGACCTTCACCACGCGTGGCCGTTCCTGCTCGCCGGGCTGCTCGCGCCGGGCGGCTCGCAGCTTCTCTTCACGCTCGCCGTGCGGGAGATCGGCGCATCGCGGACCTCGGTCGCGGTCGGCGCCGCGCCGCTCGTCGCCGTCGCGATCGCGCTCGTCTTCCTCGGCGAGCCCCTGCGCGCACCGCTCATCCTCGGCGCGCTCGCGATTGTCACGGGCGGGATCCTGCTCGCCGCGGAGCGCGACCGCCCCGGGCACCTCCGGGCGCGCGGCCTGCTCTACGCGGCGGGCGCTTCGGTGCTCTTCGCAACGCGTGACAACGTGGTGCGTGCGTTGCACGCGCACGCGAGCCCGGAGACCGCCGCTGCGGCGACGCTGATCGCCGGCACGTTGGTGGCGCTCGCGTGGACGCGCCGGGCGCCGACGAAGAAGGAGCTCGGCCGCTTCGCTCCGGCGGGCGTCTGCTTCGGGCTCTCGTACGTCTGCCTGTTCGAGGCTTACTGGCGTGGCCGGGTGAGCGTCGTCTCGCCGCTCGTCGCGACGGAGTCGCTGTGGGGCGTGGGCCTCTCGGCGGTCTTGATCCGCCACACCGAGGGCGTGGGGCGGAAGCTCGCCTTCGGGGCGCTGCTCGTCGTGCTCGGCAGCGCGACGATCGGCGCCTTTCGCTAGACGCTTAGCGATGAAACTCGGCGACGCCGAACACGAGCACGAGGGCGATGAACGCGGTGATCAGGCCGGGGAGGCCGCCGATCCCGCCCGCGATCGCGACGATCGGGATGCAGACGGCGATGTTGCCGGGGTGGAGCGGTGACCCGCGCCGCTTCACGGGCGCAAGCCGCGCCACGCGCTCGTCGACGCGGCGGTCGAGCTCGTGCTCGATCCGGTCGAGGAAACCGGCGATCAGCTGGTCGTCGTGCTCCGGCCCCAGCTCCTGGCGGGCCGCAATGGTCACCTCGAGCTCACGTTTCGCCGCCGGGTCGATGAACAGGACCTTAGGGAAGAAGCCGCACCACGACAAGGGAGGCCGGTGATCTGATATAAAACGACTCAGATTTTCTGAGTCTCACCAGTAAGGAGCACACACGCATGGCAAAGACGATCGGCATCGATCTGGGCACGACGAACTCGTGCATGGCCACCCTCGAGGGCGGCGAGCCGACCGTGATCCCGAACGCGGAGGGCGGTCGCACGACCCCCTCCGTCGTCGCGTTCACGAAGGACGGTCAGCGGCTCGTCGGCGCCCCGGCGCGCCGGCAGCAGGTCACGAACCCCGAGAACACCGTGTTCTCGATCAAGCGCTTCATGGGCCGGAAGTACAGCGAGGTCACCGAGGAGATGACCATCGTCCCGTACAAGGTCGTGGAGGGCCCGAACGGAGACGTGCGCGTCCAGGCGGGCGGCAAGGAATACGCCCCCGAAGAGATCAGCGCGATGATCCTCCAGAAGCTGAAGTCGGACGCGGAGGCCTACCTCGGCGAGACCGTCAACGACGCGGTCATCACCGTTCCCGCCTACTTCAACAACGCACAGCGCGAGGCGACGAAGACTGCGGGCAGCATCGCCGGCCTCAACGTCGTTCGCATCATCAACGAGCCGACTGCGGCCGCGCTCGCGTACGGCCTCGACAAGGAAGGGGCCGACCAGACGATCCTCGTCTTCGACCTCGGCGGCGGCACGTTCGACGTCTCCGTGCTCGAGCTCGGCGACGGTGTGTTCGAGGTCAAGTCGACGAACGGTGACAATCACCTCGGCGGCGACAACTTCGACAAGGCGATCGTCGACTGGATGGTCGCGGAGTTCAAGCGCGACCAGGGCATCGATCTCTCGAAGGACCCGATGGCGCTCCAGCGTCTCTACGAGGCGGCGGAGAAGGCGAAGATCGAGCTCAGCTCGACGATGACGACGCAGATCAACCTGCCGTTCATCACCGCGACGCAGGAAGGCCCGAAGCATCTCGACCTGCAACTGACGCGCGCAAAGCTCGAGGAGCTCTCGCACGACCTGATCGAGCGCACGGTCGGCCCGACGAAGAAGGCCCTCGAGGACGCAGGGTTGACCGCGTCGGACATCGACCACGTGATCCTCGTCGGCGGTATGACCCGCATGCCGGCAGTTCAGGCGAAGGTCAAGGAGGTCGTCGGCAAGGACCCGCACAAGGGCGTGAACCCGGACGAGGTCGTGGCCATCGGCGCCGCGATCCAGGGCGGCGTGCTCAAGGGCGAGGTCAAGGACGTGCTCCTGCTCGACGTCACGCCGCTGTCGCTCGGCATCGAGACGAAGGGTGGCGTGTTCACGCCGCTGATCGAGCGAAACACCACGATCCCGACGCGCAAGTCGGAGGTCTTCTCGACCGCGGAGGACAACCAGCCGTCCGTGCAGGTGCACGTGCTGCAGGGCGAGTCCGAGATGGCGACGTACAACAAGACGCTCGGGAAGTTCGAGCTCGTCGGCATCCCGCCCGCACCCCGCGGCGTCCCGCAGATCGAGGTGTCGTTCGACATCGACGCGAACGGGATCATCAACGTGTCCGCGAAGGATCTCGGCACCGGTAACGAGCAGCAGGTCCGCATCGAAGGCGGCTCCGGGCTCAGCCAGGACGAGATCGACCGGATGATGAAGGAGGCCGACGCGCACCGCGAGGAGGCGAGCCGCCTGCGCGAGCTCGTCGACGCACGCAACAACGCCGAGTCGCTCGCGTACCAGATCGAGAAGTCGCTGAACGAGAACCGCGAGAAGCTCGATGCCGGTGTCGGTTCGACGGTCGAAGGACGCATCATGGAGCTGCGCGGCGTGCTCGAGTCGAGCGACGTCAGCGAGATCAAGGCGAAGACCGACGCGCTGCAGCAGGCGTGGACGGAGGCCGCTCAGGCGCTCTACGCGCAGGCGTCCTCCGAGCAGCCGGCCGGCGGCGACGGCGCCGACGGCTCCTCGTCCGTCTCGGACGACGAGGTGGTCGAGGACGCCGAGTACGAGGTGGTCGACGACAAGTGACCGACGAGCCGCGGATCGAAGAGGAGGAGCTCGAGGAGGCACCCGTCGACGAGCTCGCTTTGGTGACGAAGGAGCGCGACGAGTACCTCGATGCGCTGCAGCGGTTGAAGGCCGAGTTCGACAACTACCGCAAGCGGGTTGCGCGCGACCAGCACGAGCTGGCCGCGCGCGCCCACGAGCGGCTGGTGAAGGAGCTCGTGCCGATCCTCGACGATCTCGAGCGTGCGCTCGAGGCGGCGGCCCAGCACGAGGAAGCACAGCTCGAGGAAGGTGTCCGCCTCGTGCACCGCTCGCTCGGCGATCTGCTGGCGCGCGAAGGGTTGACCGAGGTCGACACCGCTGGGAGGTTCGACCCGCACACGCAGGAGGCGCTGCTCTCGCAACCGTCCGACGAGGAGGAAGGCTCGGTCATCCAGGTGCTCCAGAAGGGCTACTCACTCGGCGATCGGGTGCTGCGGCCCGCACGCGTGGTCATCTCTGCAGGCCCTGACGACAGTGGCTAAGAGCCTCTACGAGTCCCTCGGCGTGTCGAAGAACGCGACGCAGGACGAGATCAAGAAGGCGTACCGCAAGCTCGTCCGCGAGGTTCACCCGGACAAGAACCCGGGGAACGAGGAGCGCTTCAAGGAAGTGCAGGGCGCCTACGACGTGCTTTCCGATTCGGAGAAGCGCAAGCAGTACGACACCCTGGGCTCGACGAACGGCCGGGCGCGCGCCGGCGCCGGCGGCTTCAGCCCCGGGACGACCTACGACTTCGCCGACTTCGACCTCGGCGACATCTTCGGCGGGCTGTTCAACCGGGGCGGCGGCCGGGCACAGCAGCAACAGGAGCGCGGCCAGCGCGGCAACGACGTCGAAGTCGAGGTGCGTGTCTCCTTCGAGGACGCGCTGAAGGGCGCGCAGGTGACGATCCCCGTCGAGCTCGAGCTCGCGTGTCACACGTGCCATGGCACGGGCGCGGCCCCGGGAACGGCGCCGATCACGTGTCCCGTCTGCGGCGGAAGCGGCGTCGTCGCGACGTCGCAAGGGCTGTTTGCCTTGCAAGAGCCGTGCCCCCGCTGCCACGGACGCGGGTCGATCGTCGAGACGCCCTGCCCGACCTGTCACGGCAGCGGCCGCGAGCGTCGAACGAAGCGCTACACGGTGAAGATCCCCGCCGGCGTCAAGGACGGCACACGCATCAAGCTGAAGGGCAAGGGCGAGGCCGGCTACGGCGGCGCGCCCGCAGGCGACCTCTACGTGATCACCCGCGTCGAGCCGTCGAAGGTCTACGAGCGGCGCGGCGACGACCTGATCGTCACCGTGCCGGTTCCGTACACGACTGCGGCGCTCGGTGGAAAGGTCGAGGTCCCGACGCCCGACAGCCCGGTGCAGCTGACGATCCCGCAGGGAACCGAGGACGGCAAGCTCCTGCGGATCAAGGGACGCGGTGTCCCGCGCCTCAACGGCCAAGGTCGGGGCGACGTGCTCGCGCGAATCAGAATCGAGGTCCCGAAGAAGTTGAACAAGAAGCAGCGCGAGGCGCTCGAGGCGCTGCAGAAGGCGGGCTCATGACCGACGGCGACCGCCCTCGCTACATGATCAGCATCGCCGCCGAGCTCGTGGGGATGCACCCGCAGACGCTTCGCATCTATGAGCAGAAGGGTCTCGTGAACCCGCAGCGCACGGCCGGCAACACGCGGCTCTACTCGGATGCCGACGTCGAGCGGCTGCGGCTGATCCAGCGCCTGACCACCGACTGGGGCCTCAACCTGGCCGGTGTGGAACGGGTCCTGCACATGGAGGACGAGCTCGACCGTTTACGCATGCGCATGGAGCGCATGGAGCAGGAGATGAGACGTTCGCTCGACGAGGTGCACCGCTACTACCGGCGCGACCTCGTCCTCTACCGGCCGCCCCAGGCGCCAACGGTTCGACGAGAGAAGAAGAGGTCGTAGATGGACTTCAACCGGATGACAATCAAGAGTCAAGAGGCCGTCGCGGCTGCGCAGGATCTCGCGCGTAGGAACGGCAATCCCGAGATCGCCCCGGAGCATCTGCTCCTCGCGCTGCTCGGCCAGGAGCTGTTCGGCGACTGGCAGGGCTTGCGCGCAGATGCCGAGCGCAAGGTTGCGGCCCTGCCGGCCGTGCAAGGCGGCCAGCAGCAGCCGAGCGTGTCGGCCGCGCTCTCGCGCGTGCTCGACAAGGCCGACGAGGAGCGCGAGCGGCTCGGCGACGAGTACGTCTCGAGCGAGCATCTGTTCCTCGCGCTCGAGCCCGTGCCGCGCGTCGAGATCGAGGCGTGGATCGAAAAGGTCCGCGGCGGCCGCCGCGTGACGTCGCAGAACCCGGAAGAGACCTACCAGGCGCTCGAGAAGTTCGGACGCGATCTCACGGAGGCGGCCGAGGAAGGAAAGCTCGACCCGGTGATCGGACGCGACGAGGAGGTGCGCCGCGTGATGGAGATCCTCTCGCGGCGCACGAAGAACAACCCGGTGCTGATCGGCGAGCCCGGCGTCGGCAAGACCGCGATCGCGGAAGGGCTCGCGCAGCGGATCGTGGCGGGCGACGTCCCGGAGACGCTGCGCGACCGCCGCGTCTGGGCGCTCGATCTCGGGCTGCTGCTCGCCGGCGCGAAGTACCGCGGCGAGTTCGAAGAGCGTCTCACCGCGGTCCTGGGCGAGATCAAGAACAGCGAGGGACGCGTCATCCTCTTCATCGACGAGTTGCACACGATCGTCGGCGCGGGCGCCGCGGAAGGCGCCGTCGACGCCGCGAACCTGCTGAAGCCGTTGCTGGCGCGCGGCGAGCTGCGCTGCATCGGCGCCACGACGCTGGCCGAGTACCGCAAGCACATCGAGAAGGACGCGGCGCTCGAACGGCGCTTTGCTCCGGTGTACGTCGACGAGCCGACGGTCGCGGAGACGATCGCGATCCTCCGCGGTCTGAAGGAGCGCTACGAGGCGCACCACGGCGTGCGTATCCGCGATGCGGCACTGGTCGCCGCTGCCGTGCTGAGTCACCGCTACGTCGCCGACCGCTTCCTGCCCGACAAGGCAATCGACCTGGTCGACGAAGCGGCTGCGCGACTGCGCATCGAGATCGACTCGAGCCCGCGCGAGCTCGACGAGGCGAACCGCCGCGTCATGCAGCTCGAGATCGAGCTGGCCGCGATGGCCAACGAGCCGCCGAACATCCGCGAACCGGTCGAGCGTGCACTCGCCGAGGCGAAGGAGGAGCGTGACGCGCTCGCCGCCCGCTGGGCGAGGGAGAAGGAGGTGCTCGAGCGCGTCCGCGAGATCACGCGGCGCATCGACGAGCTGCGCATGGAAGCGGAGCGCGCCGAGCGCGAAGGCAATCTCCAGCGCGTTGCGGAGATTCGCTACGGCGAGATCCCGGGGCTCGAGCGGGAGCTCGAGGAGCGCGAGAAGCTCGAGAACCCGATGGTCAAGGAAGAGGTCGACGAGGACGACATCGCGGCCGTGATCGCCCGCTGGACCGGCATCCCGGTCGACCGCCTGCTCGAGAGCGAGACGCAGAAGCTGATTCACATGGAGGAGCGGCTGCACCAGCGGGTCGTCGGCCAGGACCATGCCGTGGCCGCGGTCGCAGACGCACTGCGGCGCGCGCGCACCGGCCTGCAGGATCCCGATCGTCCGATCGGCTCGTTCGTCTTCCTCGGCCCGACCGGTGTCGGGAAGACCGAGCTCGCGCGGGCGCTCGCCGAGTTCATGTTCGACGACGAGCACGCGATGGTGCGCATCGACATGAGCGAGTACCAGGAACGGCACACGGTGTCGCGGCTGATCGGTGCGCCCCCCGGGTACGTCGGCTACGACGAGGGCGGCCAGCTCACGGAAGCGGTGCGCCGGCGGCCGTACACGGTCGTGCTCCTCGACGAGATCGAGAAGGCGCATCCCGAAGTGTTCGATGTGCTCTTGCAGGTGCTCGACGACGGCCGGCTCACCGACGGCCAGGGGCGCACGGTCGACTTCCGCAACGCGGTGCTGATCATGACGTCGAACATCCGGAGCGTCGAGGCGATGACCGAGCACTTCCGGCCCGAGTTCCTGAACCGCATCGACGAGATCGTGGAGTTCAAGGCGCTGTCGCGCGATCAACTCACCGGCATCGTCGACTTGCAGCTGACGCGGCTGCGGGCACGGCTGGCCGAGCGCGGGCTGATGCTCGAGCTGACCGACACCGCGAAGGAGGCACTCGCCGACGCCGGCTGGGACCCGGCGTACGGTGCGCGGCCGTTGAAGCGGGCGATCCAGCGCCTGCTCGAGAACCCGCTCGCCCGCCGGCTGCTCGAAGGCGACTTTGCCGACGGCGACACGATCATGGTCGACGCCCAGAACGGCGAGCTCGTGTTCACGAAGGTCGTCGAACGGGAGCCCGCGACGGTCTGAAACTCATGAACCTGGTTCAAAAACCGAACCAGGTTCACTCTAGGGAGGAGGGCGAGGATGAAGAACCCGGGTCCTGAGAAGCGTTCCGAACTGGTGCGGATTCTCCGCGAGATCAAGGCCGACGTCGCCGAGCTGAGGGCGCTGGTGGAAGCAAGCGCGAGCACGCCGCGGGAGCTAGAGCCTTAACGCGCGTGCGGATACGGTGAGCGCCGTGATCCTCGTCGTCGCTGCGACCCCGGAGGAGCTTCGCGGCGCCGACGGCGCCGTCACGCTGGTCTGCGGGGTCGGCCCCGTCGAGGCGGCCGTCCGCACGGCGGCCGCGCTCGCCGTGCAGGCGCCGGACGCGGTGCTCAACGTCGGCATTGCCGGAGGCCGGTCGTTTGACGCCCCACTGTTCGTCGTCGGAAGCGAAGCTGTGTATTGCGACGCGGACGATCCGCGGTGGATCGAGCTGCGCGTCCCGGCGGATCCCGGCCTCGTCGACGCGGCCTGCCGCGCGCTGCCCGACGCGCGCGTCGAGCCGATCGGGACGACCGCCCGCGTCGGCGGCTCGGTGTCGTCTCAGAGCGCCGGCTGTGACGTCGAGGCGATGGAGGGCTACGCCGTTCTGCGCGCCGCTGCCCTCGCAGACGTTCCCGCCGTCGAGGTGCGCGTGCTCTCGAATGCGGTCGGCGAGCCGGACCGCGCGAAGTGGCGCTTCGACCAGGCGAAGGATGTCTTGGCGCGCGCGCTACCGGCGCTGATCGAGGAGGTTGCCCGTGCGCACGCGTGAGCTGCCGCCACCGTTGCCGCCGGCCGAGCGCACGGTGGGCCAGGTCGTCGCGGAGACGATCCGCGCCTACGGCGAGCGCTTCTGGCTCGTGTTACCGCTCGGCCTTCCCGTCGCGATCGTCGACCAGCTGAGCGTGCGCCAGTCGCCCGGGCTGCAGATGCTCGTGTGGTGGGCGGCCACGCCCCTGTTCGTGGTGGCGTATCTTTATGCGTGCTCGCTCGTGCTCGATGCGCGGCCGAACCGGACCGCGGTCGCGCTCGCCGTGCTGATCTATCTGCCGTTCCCGGCGTTGCGCGCGCTGTTCATCCTCCCGGGCATCGCCTGGTTTGCGCTGATCGGGCTCGCTGTCCCGGCGGCGATGGTCGAGGGCCTTCGCTTCCGCGCGGCGCTCGTGCGCGGCCGGCAGCTTGGCGTCACCGACTACGTCCACGCCCTCGGCTCCCTCGCTGCGCTCGTCGTGGTCGTGGGTGTCGCAGCGACCACGCTGAGCGCGCTGCTGCACAGCCAGGGAGACAACGGACAGCGCGTCGCGGTGCTCGTCTCCGACGTCGTGCTCAGCCCGTTGCTCTTCCTCGGCGCCGCGCTCCTGTATATAGACCAGTCCGCCAGGGTAGGGTCCGCGGCATCCGACCGAAGGAGACGCCGCGATGCCCACTTTCATCCTCCTGTCGACGCTGACCCAGCAGGGCGTCACGACGCTCAAGTCGAACCCTGAGCGGCTCCGCGAGGTCAACAAGGACGTCGAGGAGCTCGGCTGCCGGGTGCTGCACCAGTGGGCGGTCCTCGGCGAGTTCGACTTCGTGAACGTTGTCGAGTCGCCGGATATCGCCACGGTCGCCAAGGTGTCGGTCGCGCTCGGTGCGCGCGGCTCGACAAAGATTGCGACGCTGCCGGCGCTCGAGATCGAAGAGTTCCTGCGGACGCTTGAATAGTGCGCGATCCACGGATCGACGACTACGCACGCCTGCTCGTCGAGCGGTCGATCGGCGTCCAACCGGGCTGGCAGGTGCAGATCCGTGCGACCCCGCTCGCGCGCCCGCTCGTCGAGGCAGTGCTCGAGGAGATCGCGCGTCGCGGCGCCTACCCGCTGTTGCAGATGTCGTTCGAGCTGGTCGGCGGGCCGTTTGCACGCGAAGCGCCGCTCGAGACGTTGCGCGTCGCCGCGCCGCTGCAACGGCGGATTTGGGAGGAGGTCGACGCGTTCATCGCGATCTGGGCGCCGGAGAACTCCCGGGAGGGGGCTGACCTGCCGGACGAGCGCAAGACGGCGCTTCAGGAGGCGAGCACACCGATGCGCGAGCGGACGATGTCGCTGGCGGCGCCGTGGGTGATCGCCGAGTATCCGGTGCTGTCGGGTGCACAGGACGCAGGCATGACGCTGTCCGAGTACGAGCAGTTCGTCTTCGACTCGGTCCTGCTCGACTGGGATGCCGAGGGCGAGCGCATGCGGAAGATCGCCGACATCTTCGACGCCGCCGAGGAGGTCCGCATTGTCGGTCCGGGCACCGAGCTGACGCTCTCGCTCGCCGGGCGCGAAGGCTCGGTCGACGACGGACATGTGAACATGCCGGGCGGCGAGGTCTTCTACTCGCCCGTTGAGGACTCTGCCGCGGGCGTGATCCATTTCCGCGAGTTCCCGGCGGTCTACTACGGGCACGAAGTCGACGATGTGCGCTTCGTGTTCGAAGGTGGTCGCATCGTCGACGCGACTGCGCGGTCCGGCGAAGACTTCCTGATCCAGACGCTCGACACCGACGAGGGCGCACGGCGCCTGGGTGAGCTCGGCATCGGCTGCAACCCGGGCATCCAGCGCCACATGAAGAACGTCGCCTTCGACGAGAAGATCGACGGCACCGTGCACCTCGCGGTCGGCAACTCCTACACGTTCACCGGCGGCACGAACTCGAGCACGATCCACTGGGACATCGTCAAGGACCTGCGTACGAACGGCGAGCTCCACGCCGACGGCAAGGTCGTGCAGAAGAACGGCCGCTGGATTGGTGTCTGACACCGCTCTTTGGTGTCTGACACCTCGTTAGAACGCCGCCGCGATCTCGCCTGCGAGCCGAGCGTTGCCGACGATCAGGTCGCGGTTCGCGGCGAGGGTGCGGCCACCGCTCTCGCGGTGGAGATAGGCCAGAACGAACGGAGTCACGGCCTGGCCGTGCACGTTCTCGGCCGCCGCGGCGGCGAGCGCCTGTTCGATCAGCGGCTCGATGTCGTCGAGGCTCTCCTCTGGCGGGCGCCCCACCACGAGCCCGCCGCCTTGCAGCTCCCAGTGCGCCGCGGCGATCCGCGCCGCGTCCGCGGCAGACTCGACACGCGCTGATACCGGCGGGCCTCCGCGGGCCGCGTAGAACAACGGCAGGGTCTCCGTGCGCCAACCGAGCACGGGAATGCCGAGCGTTTCGAGCAGCTCCGCGGTCGCCGGCACGTCGAGCAGCGACTTGACGCCGGAGGAGACGACGAGCGCGCGCGTCTGCGCGAGCACACCGAGGTCCGCGGAGACGTCGGGGGGAGTCGGCCAGCCACGGTGCACGCCGCCGAGACCACCGGTCGCCATGAAGCGGATCCCCACCGGCTTGCACACGGCGAGCGTGCCCCCGACCGTCGTCGCACCGGGTGCGCCCTGCACGACCGCCGCCGCGAGGTCGCGCGGGCCGAGCTTGCGAGCGGACGCGTCGAAGCGCTCGAGCTCCGGCAGCGTCAGACCGACGATCACCGTTCCGTCGAGCACGCCGATTGTCGCCGGCACAGAGCCGCCGGCGCGAACCGCTGCTTCGGAGCCCAGGCCGACGGCGACGCCCTCTCCCGCCGGGAAGCCATGCGCGACGAGCGTCGTCTCGAGCGCGACCACGCCGCGTCCTTCGTGGAGTGCCTGCTGGATCTCGTCGCTGATCCGGATCACGGCATCGCTCCGAGTTGCGAGCAACAGCGTGCAGCGGCTTCGAGCCCGAGCTCCACACCGCCGATCAGAAAGCCGGCGGCGAGTGCGTCGCCGGCGCCGGTGGTGTCGACGACGTCGGTCGCGATGGACGGATAGGACCGGCCGTCGACGTCGAGGCCGCGCGCGCCGCGCTTCAGGACCCAGCGCGTGTCGAGCTCACCGACCGCGTCGCGTTCGGCTTCGGTTGCGAACACCACATCCGGTGCGATCGTGCGCACGCGCTGCCGAAACACGTCGTCGACGAGGGTCCACGTCGAGATGTCGACGGCGACCTGCGCGCCGTGGTCACGCGCGAGCGCTGCGGCGGCGACGGAGGCGGACGCAATCGGGTCGCGGAGCAACGAGTAGCCGGAGAGGTGCAGCACGTCGCAATCGAACCACGCGGCCTCGAGGTCGTGCGGTTCGAGGTCGGGGGAGACGCCGCGGTCGGACGCCATCGTCCGGTCGCCGGCCGAGGCGAGCGAGACCACGACTCCGGTCCGTCCGCCGGCACGACCGACGACGTCCACGCCGTGGCCGATGAGCGCGCGCGTCACGATCTCGGCTGCCGGATCGTCGCCCCGGCGGCCGACGAAGCGCGCCTCGGCCCCTAGGGTCGCAGCCCAGGCCGCCACGTTCGCCGCCTGGCCGCCCGGGCCGGTGCGCGTGACGGCGGTCTGGTCGTCGCCGGGGACGAGCGGCTGGTCGAGCCGGACGATCACGTCGAGGAGGAGGTCGCCGAGAGTGGTCAGCCGCATGCGTAGGATCGTCGCATGGAAAGCACGGGCCGCGGGAGCAAGCTCCGCTCATTCGCGATCGGCAGCCTCGTCGGCGCCGCCGGTGCGATCGCAACTGTGCGCCGCGCGTCGCACCGCTCGCGCCGTCCGCGCAACGCAGCCGGCGGTCTCGCCGCGTTCGAGGATGCGCCGTGCTTCCTCGAGATCGTGGGCGAGGAAGCGCAGCGCTACCGCGAGGGCGGCGGCGAGATGCCGACGGGGACGTCAAAGCCGACATAACGGTCGACCATGAAGTGCGCGGCGGCAGTCATCTCGACGCGCAGCGGGCGAACGCCGTTGACGGTCACGCGGAACCAGGCCGGGACCCGACGATCGAGGAAGGTCAACACGTTCGGCGCGACCTCGTGGACGTTCGTCGGGCTGTCCCAGTAGGGCTGCATGACGTCGAGCCGCGTCTGTGCTGACGGCACCCACGGCGCACCGGCGCGGTCGCGATCCCAGCGCCGCGTGCCGATCACGATCGCGGCCGGCCCATCTTTCGCCTGGTAGGCAAGCCGGTCGGGCGCGACGAGCCTGAAGCGCGTCGTCTGGCCGTTGGTCGGTATGGAGGCGAGGTGCTCGTCGAAGACGGCTGTCCGCGCGGCGCGATACGTGCGGGTGACGCGCTGGAGGAGCGCACGGGCATCGGGCGCACGTGCGGGCAGGTCGAAGACCGCGGTCCTGGCGCCGACGCCGACGCTCAGCCCGCCCGGCACGGCGGACGCGCTGTAGCAACCAGGGCCACACGATCGCGCGGATCTGCCGTCGACGGTCACACCGCGTCCGTCGACACCGGTGCCATCCGGTCCGATCAGCGTCACGGTGACGGTGGCGGGCGTGCGTGCGACCGCGAGGACGAGCGAGCCGAGCTCCTGCGCGGCGACGACCGCTCGCGTTGACGGGAGGGCGGCCGGTCGCGCGACCGCTACGGGCGCGGCCACCGCCCGCTGCGCTCCGCCGGGCCGGAGCTCGGTCAGCACTGCGACCGCGATCACGACTCCGATGAGCAGCGTGATCTCCACGAAGGCGGAGCGGCGAAGACGCGCGAAGGCGCCGATCAGGAGCGTGCGGTTGAGCCAGCCGAGACCGAGCAGGGGTGCGAAGAGCGCTGTCTTCACGAGCAGCGTCCGGCCGTACGACGTCGTCCAGAGTTGATGCACCGCCGACAGCTCGGTCAGCGCGCGCGTAAGCCCCGAGAGGCCGAGCACGATCACGGCAACGAGCGCCGAGGTCGAGAACCGCCGCACCGCCGCTGCGCGTGCCCCGCCTTCATCGCTCGCGCGCGGCAGTACGTACACGAGCGACAAGAGGCCGCCGAGCCAGACGGCCGCCGAGGCGATGTGCGCCGCGTCGACGAGCGGCGCGAGCACGCGCGGCTGGTCGCGGTCGAGCGCGTGCCCCGCAAACGTCGGCGCCGAGATGAGCGCCAGCGAGCACGCGCCCGCGACGTACAGCAGCATGGGAATGGCCGGTGCGAGCGCAGCTGCCGCAGCTCCGGCGAGTGCCACGCTGATCGCCACTTTGACCACGAGCACGAAGCGCGTGCCGGGCGGTGCGCCGTGGACCATCCCGCTGGCGCCGAGGAACGCGGCGAGCAGCGCAAAAAAGAGAAGGTGCGCGAGTGGTGCCCGGATGCGGTCGCCCAGCACCTGACGGGTGAGCAGCCAAAAGACGGTGGCGCCCGCGGCGGCGAGCACGCCGAAGAAAAAGAGGGTGCGCAGCACGAGGTTGCTCCAGCTGAGAGGCGCGGACGCGCCGAGGACGGAATGCGGTGAGGCGTTGCCGCTGCCGACCGCGAAGGCAAGCACGCCCTGCTCACGGTGCCCGTCGTCGGACACGATGCTCCAGCGGACGCTGTAGGGGCCGTCCGCGAGCCCGGTGCGCAGGGGGAGGACGAGCGTGTGTCCCGCGATGCGCGGCGCTCCGCCGAGCACCGACGCGTTGCTCGAGTTGGACACCGCCGCATTCCCCGGCGCGAGGTGGATGGAATCGTCGAACTCGACGCGGACCGCTTGCGGCGCGCGATCGAGGACCGCTCCGTCGGCAGGGGTCGTGCCGATCAACGTGGCGTGAGCCGCCGCACTCGCCGGCGCGATCAACGCGGCCAGAGCGAAAAGGACGACGGTCCGCTTCACGAGTGGCGAGCGTAGCGCCCGCTGGTCGCGCAAGGCCACGCTGCTAGCCTTGCCGCCTCGATGCCGATCTACGAGTACAAGTGCCCGAACGGGCATCTGTTCGAGGTCTTCCACGGGATGACCGAGACGGGCCCACAGGTGTGCGAAGTGTGCGGCGCCTCTCCTCTGCAGGTCGTCCTGCATCCGGTCGCGGTCCACTACAAAGGCTCGGGCTTCTACAGCACCGACTACGGCCGAAAGGGCAAGAAGCCGGTCAAGGAAGGCGCCTCGTCCGACTCGTCGTCGTCTGACTCTTCGTCCTCCGACTCGTCGTCGAAGTCCGACTCGGCGTCTTCTGCTTCCTCTTCGGACGGCTCCGGCGGCGGCGAGGCGAAGAAGAAGGCCGCCGAGAGTTAGAACCTGCGCCGTCTGTCGGCGAGTGCTTCAAGCGCGAGCAGCAGCACCACCGCGCCGACGACGGCGAGCAGGAAGGGGCCGAGGTCCCAGCCGAAGTGCACCTTGTGGCCGAGGACGACGTCGCCGATCAGGCCGCCGACCAGTGCACCGACGAGACCGACCGCGAGTGTCGGCAGGCAGCCGATCTTGTGCCGTCCGGGCGTGACCGCGCGCGCGACCAAGCCCGCCAGCAAACCGAAGAGCACCCAGGAGACGATCCCCACCCTGTCACCTTAGTGCTGTGCGACCTTACTGGAGCGTGTGACCGACGACGCAGCCCGGGTTGAACTGACCCGTCGGAGGCTGCGGGGCGGACTTGCCCAGGAACATCGCGATCGTCGCCGGGTTGTCCTCGCTCGGCCCGCCGTTCCCGCCGCCGCCGAGGTCACCGCCGAGCCGGCAATGCACGGAGATCGACGCCGATGCGCGGAACTTCACCCAGCCGAGTTGCATCAGCTGGCTCGCGCTCAGGTCGGTGGTCAGCGGCTTCGCGAGCTTCCCACCGTCGAACGGCAGCTTGAGCAACGTGCCGGGTGACGTGAACTTCGACGCGACCGCATCCATCACGAGCTGTTGACGAGCGCCGCGCGTCACATCGGTCTCACTGGGATCGAGCATGTTCTCGCGGATGCGCGAGTAGATCAGCGCGCGCTCGCCGTCCATGTGTTGCTCGCCCTTCTGGAAGCGCCAACCCTGCCATTGCGAGCAGCGCGCCTGCGTTGCGTAGGGGCAATCGAAGCGGTTCGAGCGAATCGGTTTTGGCACGTTCACGTCGATGCCGCCGAGCGCGTCGATCAGATCTTTGAAGTCGGCGAAGTTGACGACGACGATGTGATTGATGTCGAGTCCCGTGAACTCGTGGATCGTCCTGATCGCCAGCGCCGCTCCACCGCTTTGGTACGCCGAGTTGATCTTCTCCGTGCCGTAGCCGGGGATCGTCGCCTGCAGATCGCGCGGGATCGAGAGGTAATAGAGCCGGTGGTGCGAGGGGTCGGTGCGCAGCAGCAGGATCGAGTCCGAGTGGCGGTCGCCCGATCGCCCACCGATCTGCGAGTTGTCGGTGCCGAGAAGCAGAACGGTGGTCGGATGCGAGAACAGCAGTCCGTTTTGCGATGCAAGCGCCGACCTCGCATCCGGCGTGAGTTGCTTGTTCGCTTTCGAGACTCCGCTCGAGAACGCGAACCAGCTCGCGATCGCCCACACGAGGATGAGCACCAGCAGCACCACGCCGCCGAGCGCAACGCGCCGGCCCCAGCGGACGTTCTTCTGCGTGCCGCTGCGTGCGCCCGGACCGCGGTAGTCCGTGCGCGCCCCGCCCTGCTTGTCGCGGCGGCCGCCCTTGCCGTCGCTCGTGCGGCTGGGGCGAGGCGTCGCCGACGGAACCTTCCCTTTGGCCCGTCCGCCCCGGTAGGTGCGGTACGGCTTTTCTTCCCCAGCCATCCGGGCGGTTAGGTTACCCACCGGGTATGAGCACCAAGCGTGTGATCGGCGTGGACATCGGCGGAACGAAGGTTCTCGCCGGAATCGTCGACGCGGACGGTCAGGTGCACGAGACGGTCGAGCGTCCCACGGTCACGACCTCACAGGCAGCGCTCCTCGAAGCGCTCGCCGACCAGGTGCTCTCGCTTCCGCAGGAGGGCATCGAGGCGGTCGGCTTCGGCATCCCGACGAGGATCGATCACGCACACGGTGTGGCACTCGGGTCGGTGAACATTCCGCTGCGCGACGTTCCTTTTCGCGACTGGATGCACGACCGCATCGGATTGCACGTCGAGATCGAGAACGACGCGAGTTGTGCCGCCCTCGCCGAGTACCGGCTCGGCGCCGGGCGTGGCGTACGCGACCTGGTGCTGCTCACGCTCGGCACCGGAGTCGGGGGCGGTGTCATCTCCGGCGGCAGCCTCTTCCGTGCGTACACGGAGTTCGGCCACATGGTGATCGTCGCCGATGGCTTGCCGTGCCAGGGCGCGTGCTCCGGTCGCGGTCACCTCGAGGCTTACTGCTCGGGCCGTGCCGCAGACAAGCTCGCAAAGGAGCTCGTCGGTCCGAACGCGACGTCGTACGACCTCGTGCGCGACCACCACCCGGTGCTGGAGGACATCGGCCACTATCTCGGCGTCGCGATCGGCTCGCTCGTCAACATCTTCGGTGCGACACGCGTCGTGATCGGCGGCGGCTTTGGGATCGCGGCGTTCGACTTGCTGTTACCGGCGGCGCGGCTCGCCGTGTTGACGGAGGCGCTTGCGCCATCGGGCCAGGAGCTGGAGATCGAGCACGCGGAGCTCGGTGAAGAGGCGGGCCTGATCGGCGCCGGCCTCGTCGCGCTCGAGGCGCTGTAATGCCCTTGGCGGTCTGCGCGACGCCGATCGGGAACCTCGAGGACATCACGCTGCGCGTGCTCACAGAGCTGCGGGAAGCCGATCTCGTGCTCGCCGAGGACACGCGGCACACGCGTGGGTTGCTCGAACGGCACGGGATCAAAGCGCGGCTGCTTTCCTACCACGAGCACAACGAGGCGGCGCGCGTGGCCGAGCTTCTCCCGCGGCTGGAGGCGGGCGAGCGGATCGCGCTCGTCAGCGACGCCGGGCTGCCGGGCATCTCCGACCCCGGCGCGCGGCTCGTCCGTGCCGCGCTCGATGCAGGTCTCGACGTGACCGTATTGCCCGGAGCCTCGGCGGTTGAGACCGCGCTCGTCGTGAGCGGGCTGGCCGGCGGGCGCTACGCGTTCGTCGGGTTTCTGCCGCGGAAGGCGGGCGAGCTCGAGTCGCTCTGGCGTGAAACGGCGGAGTGGGGGTGCCCGATCGTGGCGTTCGAGTCGCCGCACCGGCTCACCGCGTCACTGCGCTCGCTCGCGGCGTTCGACCCCGACCGCGAGGTGGCGGTCTGCCGCGAGCTGACGAAGCGCTTCGAGGAGGTGGCGCGCGGGACGGCTGCCGAGCTGGCCGAGCGCCTGGTCGAGCCGCCGAAGGGCGAGCTCACGCTCGTCGTCGAAGCCGGAGTGGCCGAGTCCGATCCGGACGCGGCGCGCCGAGCGGTAGCGGATCTCGTCGAGGCCGGAACGCCCCGGGGCGTTGCCGCCGAGGTCGTCGCGCGGCTGACGGACACGTCCCGCAACGACCTCTACCGCGGCTCTCTGTGACAACTTTGTAATCTTATTTGACAACACGGACGGCCCGGCCCTACCGTGACTGAGCGTTCACTCCTCAGACAACAGCACGGTACGAAAGGTGGTCCTCATGCGTCGTCAGCTCCTTGCGGCGGTCCTCGCTGCGCTCGTGTTCGCGCCTACCGGCGAGGCCTGGACGTGGCCGGCCTCCGGCGCTGTCCTGCAGGCATTCCTCTTCGACTCGGCGCACCCGTACGCGGCCGGCCAGCACCGCGGCATCGCGATCGGCGGCGATCCGGGTGAAACGGTGCTTGCGCCCGCCGCCGGCACTGTCACCTTTGCGGGCACCGTCCCGTCTTCAGGGAAGAGCGTGACGATCGCGACCGCGGACGGCTATGCCGTGACGTTGACGCATCTCGGCTCGATCACCGTCGCACGCGGAGCGGCGGTCGTGGAGGGCGATGGCGCCGGGACGATCGCCGACAGCGGCGACGCCGAGGTGTCGCAGCCGTATGTTCACCTCGGCGTGCGGATCGCAGCAGAGGCGCAGGGCTATCTCGACCCGCTGACGTTCCTGCCTACGCGGGTTGTCGCGCCCGGGGCGCTCGTACCGCCGGTCGTCGCCGAGCCTCCGGCCGCCCCGCTGCCTGTGGCGGAGCCTGCGCCGGCACCCGTGGCCGACCCCGAGCCCATGGCTGTGCCCGAGCCTGCGGCGGTTGCAGTGCCGGACGCGTCGGCGCCGGCAGCGGCGTCCGCGCCCGACCCTGCCCGCCCGGCCGCGACCGCGGACAAGCCGGTCGCACCGTCGCCCTCGGTGCTTGCCCGGCCCGACGCGGAGAACCGGCCCCTGCGCGGTGGTGCCGACGTCTCCGCGGCTCACGCGGCAGTTGCGATCGACGCCGGTGCGACCGCAGACGCCGCGGCGGAAGACGCGCTTCGTCCTGGTGGCCGGATCGCGCCGTCATCGCCGGCGCGCCGTGCTTTCGAGACGCGTGCTTTCGAGAAGCGTGCTGCGTCCGAGAACCGTGCGCGGGCGACTCGCGCCGTGGACACTTTCGAGCGCACGGCTGCCGACGCGCGCGGGCGCACGCAAGCACGTCGGACCGCTCGCCGGCGCCCGATCGCTCAACCGCGCGCGTTGCCCACCGCTCCGGTGGACGCGGTCGCGCCGCGCCATGAGCCGCGCCGAGGCGGGTTGTTCCTCCCGGTGCTTGCCGTCGTGATGCTGCTGGCCGCCGCCGCGCTCGCGGAGGTGCTGGGAGCCGTTCGTATGATGGTTCGCTGTGGCACCGGCACCCAAGAAGATCCTGGTCGCTCCGGCGTGGCCGTATGCGGCCGGTCACCGTCACCTCGGTCATGTGGCGGGCTTCGGCGTCCCCTCGGACGCGTTCGCGCGCTATCACCGGCTGAAGGGCAACGACGTCCTCATGGTGAGCGGAACCGACGAGCACGGCACGCCGGTGATGGTGGCCGCCGACAGGGAGGGGAAGTCCTACGCTGAGATCGCGGATTACTACAACGCCGCGTTCCGCGAAGATTTTCGCCGGCTCGGCCTGTCGTACGACTGCTTCTCCCGCACGACAACGCTGAACCACGAGCGCGTCACACAGGATTTGTTCAAGACGCTCTACGAGCACGGTGCGATCGTGGAGGAGACCCAAATGGTGTCGTTCTCGGCGGCGACCGGCCACACGCTGCCTGACCGCTACATCGAGGGAACATGCCCGATCTGCGGCTACCCGGAGGCGCGTGGCGACCAGTGCGACAACTGCGGCAACCAACTCGACCCAATCGACCTGATCAATCCACGCTCGAAGATCGACGGGACAACGCCTGAGTTCCGCGAGACGAAGCACCTCTTCCTCGACCTGCCGAAGTTCGCCGACGCGCTGCGCCACTGGATCCAGAAGCACGACGAGTGGCGGCCGAACGTGCGCAACTTCTCACTTCGCCTGCTCGACGAGATTCGTACGCGCCCGATCACGCGCGACCTCGATTGGGGCATCCGCATCCCGATTCCCGGCTACGCCGAGGACGAGAACAAGCGCATCTACGTGTGGTTCGACGCGGTGATCGGCTACCTCTCGGCGAGCATCGAATGGGCCGCAGTCACCGGCGATCCCGAGGCGTGGCGCGACTGGTGGCAGGACGACGACTCGCTGCACTCCTACTTCCAGGGCAAGGACAACGTCGTCTTCCACACGGTGATCTGGCCCGCGATGCTGCTCG
Source organism: Gaiellaceae bacterium (assembly GCA_045805985.1). Lineage (GTDB taxonomy): Bacteria > Actinomycetota > Thermoleophilia > Gaiellales > Gaiellaceae > PALSA-600. The sequence continues at coordinate 150,485 of JBJMKA010000013.1, forward strand.
GCTACGAGAAAGGCGGCGAGTACGGCGCGGGCAAGGCGCCGCTCCAGCTTCCGGACAACGTCTTCGCCACCGAGTTCCTCGGCATCGAGGGCAAGCAGTTCTCGACGAGCCGCCAGAACTCGATCTACATCCGCGACTTCCTCGACCGCTACGACCCCGATCCGCTGCGCTACTACCTGATCGCAGCGGGGCCGGAGACACAGGACACCGACTTCACGTGGGCGGAGTTCGTGCGCCGCAACAATGACGAGGTGCTCGCGAACTGGGGCAACCTCGTCAACCGGACGCTGACGAGCGCGCACCGCAACTTCGGCGCCGTGCCGGAGCCGGGCGAGCTGACGGCCGAGGACACTGCACTCCTCGACGGCGTCGCCGGCGGCTTCGACCTCGTCGGCGAGCACATCGAGAACGGGCGCTTCCGCGCGGCGCTCGCCGAGGCGATGCGCCTCGCCTCGACCGTGAACAGCTACGTCAGCGACCAGGCGCCGTGGGCACTTGTCAAGACCGACCGCGAGCGCGCCGCAACGGTGCTGTTCGTCGCCCTGCGCGCGGTCGACAGCCTGAAGACGATCTTCACGCCGTTCCTGCCGCACACCTCGCAGGTCGTGCACGAGCTGCTCGGGCACAAAGGCTTCATCGCCGGACCGCTCGTCTTCCGCGAGGTCGAGGAGGAAGACGGCCGGAAGCACGAGATCCTCACTGGTGACTACGGGTCATGGGTCGGGAGCTGGGCCCCGAGCGACCTGCAGCCAGGCCAGACGCTGCAGGAGCCGCGACAGCTCTTCAAGAAGCTCGATGACTCGGTCGTCGAGGAAGAGCTGCAGCGCATGCGCGACGCCGCCGACGCGGCTTGAGCGAGCGCGCGTGATCGACACGCATGCCCACCTGAGCGGCGACGACGCATCCGAGGTACTCCGGCGTGCGCGGGCGGCCGGCGTGACGCAGGTGATCGACATCGCAACGACGATCGCCGGTGCCCGTGAGGTGGTGGCACGCGCCGAACGCGAGGACGGCGTCTACGCCTGTCTCGGCGTGCATCCCCACGAGGCAGACGACCCGGGTGACCTCGACGAGCTGCGCGAGCTTCTCGCGCACCCCAGCGTCGTCGCGGTGGGGGAGACCGGTCTCGACTACCACCGGGACTATGCGTCGCATGCCGCACAGCAGGAGCTGTTCGCCGCGCACCTCGCGATCGCCCGCGACCTCCGCAAGCCGGTCGTCATCCACACACGCGACGCCGACGAGGACACCTGGGAGCGCCTGGTCGAGCACGACGGCCCCGTGATCCTCCACTGCTTCTCGTCGCCCGACCTCCTCGGCTCCGCGATCGAAAACGGGTGGTACGTCTCGTTCGCCGGCAACGTCACCTACAAGAACGCGTACGCCCTGCGCGATGCTGCGCGCCAAGTCCCGCACGACTCACTGCTCGCCGAGACGGACAGCCCGTACCTCGCGCCGCAGCCCGTGCGCGGCAAGCGCAACGAGCCGGCGTACGTCACGCATGTTTACGCGGAGCTCGCGCGCGTGCGCGAGCTGGACGTAGAAGACCTCGCGCGCCAGATCGTTGCGAACGCCGAGGCGGTGTTCGAGCTCTGAGCCTCCAGCCGAAGAAGAGCCTGGGCCAACATTTTTTGGTCGACGACAACATCCTCGAGGTGATCGGGCGGCTCGCCGAGCTCGAGCCGACCGACGTCGTGTTCGAGGTCGGTCCCGGTCTCGGCGTGCTCACGCGCTACCTCTCCGAGCGTGTCGCGTTCATCCATGCGGCCGAGGTCGACCGGCGCCTTTGGGCGCACCTGGACGGCATCGCCAACACCGAGGTGCACTGGGGCGATGCGCTGCGGCTCGACATCGCGTCACTCGATCCCCCGCCGACGAAGCTCGTCGCCAACCTGCCGTACAACATTGCCACGCCGGTTGTCGCCGAGAGCCTCACGGCCGAGCAGCTCGAGCGCTGGTGCATGATGGTGCAGCGCGAGGTCGCCGACCGGTTCTTCGCGCAGCCGTCGACGAAGGCGTATGGGTCGGTCTCCGTGCTCGTCCAGCTCGCGACCGAACGCACCGGACTGCACCCCGTGTCGCGCGAGGTGTTCCGGCCGAAGCCGAACGTCGACTCGGCGCTCGTTGCGTTCCGCCGCACTGCGCCGGGCGCGACGCCGCGCGTCAAGAGAATCGTCGAGGCGGCGTTCGGCCACCGGCGCAAGACGCTCGCCAACTCGCTCGCGCTGTCGGGCGTCGCGTCGCGCGACGAGGCCGTCGGGGGGCTCGCCGCAATCGGTCGCCCGCCGAACGCCCGTGCCGAAGAGCTCGAACCGCTGGAGTTCATCGCTTTGGCCGAGTCGCTCTCATGATGGGCCCGGCCCCGGCGAAGCTCAACCTCGCGCTCGTCGTGGGGCCGCAGCGCGCCGACGGCAAGCACGAGCTCGTGACCGTCTTCCAGCGCATCGACCTCGGCGACCGGCTCACGGTCGAGCCCGCGCGCGAGACGACGATCGGCGGCTTCCCCGAGGACACGATGGTGCGCGAGGCACTTCGGTTGCTCGGCGCGCCGCACGGCTGGCGCGTCACCATCGAAAAGCATGTGCCGCTCGCGGCGGGCCTCGGCGGTGGCAGCTCCGACGCGGCGACGGCGTTGCGGCTCGCGAACGCGCAGCTCGAGCTGCCGCTCCCGCCCGAGCGGCTGCGAGAGCTCGCGGCGCAGGTTGGCGCAGACGTGCCGTTCTTCCTCCACGACGGACCGCAGCTTGGAACGGGCGACGGGGCGACGCTCAAGCCGCTCGACCTGCCGCAGGACTTCGCCGTGCTGCTGCTTCTGCCGAAGGACGCGCACAAGTCGTCGACGGCTGAGATCTACGCCGAATTCGATCGGCGCGTGGGAGATGCGGGCTTCGACGAGCGCGCAGCCGCGCTGCGCACCGCACTTGCGGCAGTGCGCCGTCCGCGGGATCTCGCGACGCTGCCGCCGAACGACCTGGCGAGCTCGCCGCTCGCAGCCGAGCTGCGCGCGCACGGCGCCTTTCGCGCCGACGTCAGCGGCGCCGGGCCAACGCTCTATGGCCTCTTCAACCGGACGGCCGATGCGACGCGCGCGGCACGTGCGCTCGGGCACCTCGGGCGTCTCTGGATCACGGTTCCAGCGTGGTACGGTTGAACGCGATGTACGGTGCGCAGGCGATCGAGCATGGTACGACGCGCAGTGGTCGCTGGCTGCGCGAGCGCCGTCTGCGCTTCACGCTCTGGATCGCCGCATTCGAGGGACTGCTCTACCTCTTCCACGCGCTGAACTGGTGGGCGGCCGTCGCCCTCGCGATCATCGCCGTCGGGTTCTGGTGGTACGTCGGCCGGTCGAACCGCTCGGACACCCTCCGGCAGGTCAGCTGGATCTTCGCGGCGTCGCAGCTGCTCGTCCTCTGCGTGCCGACCGCACTCGCCGTGTTCAAGTTGGCGGCGGTCGTGGTGATCTCGATCCTGGCGATCGTCGCGCTGTTCTTCCTCTTCAAAGAGCGTTCGTAGCTCCTCGCCGCGCAAGGCCGGGAATCGTTCCCAGAGGCCGCGACGCGCCGCGACGCCCGTGTGCGGAATGGTGCGCGCAGAGCGGCGGGCTCGCGTCCCTAGAATCCACAAGCGATGGGGCGTAGCCAAGCGGTAAGGCAGCGGGTTTTGGTCCCGCGATCCCAGGTTCGAATCCTGGCGCCCCAGCTCTCCCTCTAGTCTCTCTCCGTGGCCGATACGCCTCTTGCAGCCGTCGTGATGGCCGGCGGCCTCGGTACGCGGATGCGCTCTGCCGTCCCGAAGCACTTCCACGAGATCCTCGGTCGTCGGATGATCGACTGGATCATCGAGACCGGGCGTGAGGCAGGTGCGCGCCGGCTCGTCGTAATCGCCTCGCCCGCAACGCGCGAGGAGTTTGCCGACAGCGCGGTCGAGGTTGCGATCCAAGAGACGCCGCTCGGCACGGGCGACGCCGTGCGCGCCGCGCGCACTGCGCTGGAAGGGCACGACGGCGACATCCTCGTGCTCTCGGGCGACACGCCGTTGCTCACGGCCGGACTGCTGCGTGACCTCGTCGAGGCGCACCACCGCGAGAGCGCCGACGCAACCATCCTCAGCGCCGAGCCGCCCGACCCTCGCCTCTACGGGCGCGTCGTCCGCGACCGGAACGGAACCGTGCGCAAAGTGATCGAGGGAACCGATGCGAGCGACGAGGAACAGAAGATCAGCGAGATCAACTCGTCGATCTACGTCTTCCGCTCGAGCGCGCTCTGGCCGGCGCTCGAGCAGCTTCAGCCGAAGAACACGCAGGGCGAGCTGTACCTCACCGACGCGATCGAGATCATCGTCACCGGCGGTGGCAAGGTCGCCGCGCACATTGCGGCCGACTCGCGCGAGACGGACGGTGTGAACACACGGGTCGAGCTCGCACACGCCGGTGCCGTCCTGCGCGACCGGATCAACGAGGCGCACATGCTCGCCGGCGTGACGATTGTCGACCCGCAGACGACGTGGATCGAGCCGACGGTCGAGATCGATGCGGATGTGACGATCCAACCGTTCACGTGCCTGCGCGGACAGACGAAAGTCGCGACCGGAGCGGAGATTGGCGCCAACACAGTCGCGATCGACGCGCACATCGGGCGGAGTGCGACGATCGGGCCGTTCTGTTACCTTCGCCCCGGAACGGTCCTCGGCGAGTCTTCCAAGGCGGGCACCTTCGTGGAGATCAAGAACTCACGCATCGGCGACCGCACCAAGGTGCCCCATCTCTCGTACATCGGCGACGCCGAGATCGGCGACGACACGAACATCGGCGCCGGGGCGATCACCGCCAACTTCCCACACAGGCCCGGGCAGCCGAAGGGCCGCACGACGATCGGCAGCAACGTCAAGACCGGCATCCACAATGGCTTCGTCGCGCCGGTCGAGATCGGGGATGGAGCATGGATTGCAGCCGGATCGGTGATAACCAAAGATGTCCCCGCGGATGCGCTGGGGATTTCCCGTCCGCGCCAGGAGAACAAGGAGGGCTATGCAGCCCGTCGGCGCGACCCCTGAGCTCACCCTGCCCGGACTCGAGTCGCCTGAGGTCGTGACGCAGCCGAAGCCGGATCACTGGATCGAGCGCGGCCCGCAGAAGCGGCTGATGGTCTTCTCCGGCCGCTCGCACAAGCCGCTCGCCGAGCGGATTGTCGAGCAGCTCGGCGTCGAGCTCGGCGAGATCGAGCTGCACACCTTCGGCAACGGTGAGACCTACTGCCGCTTCGACGAGTCGATTCGCGGCGCCGACCTCTTCCTCGTCCAGACCGGCTGCTGGCCGGTCGACCAGAACCTGATGGAGCTGCTGCTGATGATCCAGGCGGCGAAGCTCGCGTCGGCGAAGCGCATCACCGCCGTTATCCCGTGGTTCCCATACGCGCGCCAAGACCGCAAGGCGAAACCGCGCGAGCCGATCTCAGCGCGCCTCGTCGCCGACATGCTGCAGCTCGCGGGCGCCGACCGCGTGCTGACGATGGACTTGCACGCCGGTCAGATCCAGGGCTTCTTCACGATTCCCGTCGATCACATGACCTCGCTGCCGCTCTTCGCCCGGCACTTCCGCGACCTCGGGCTGACCGGCGACGGTGTCGTCTCGGTGGCGCCGGACGCGGGCCGTGCGAAGCACGCCGTCCGCTTTGCGGAGATGATCGACGCCGACTTCGCGATCATGCACAAGACGCGCCCTGCGCACGACGTCGTCGCCGTCACCGAGGTGACAGGTCGCGTCAACGGCAAGATCGCGATCATCGGCGACGACATCACGACGACCGGCAGCACGCTGATCGCCGGGGCGAAGGCGCTCAAGGAGCACGGGGCAACCGAGGTCCACGTGTTCGTCACGCACGCGCTGCTCTCGCCGGCCGGCCTCAAGAACCTCAGCGAGGCCGACATCGCCGGCATCGTCGTCACCGACACGGTGCCGATCGATCCGATCACGAAGCCCGAGCACATGACGGTGCTGACCGTTGCCCCGCTGCTCGCGGAGACGATCATGAACGTCTTCGCCGACGATTCGGTCTCCGCGATCTTCGGCGGCGAGAACCAGCTCTTCTAGCGCGAAGAGCCCAACGCCGAAACGCCGGGCCCTTCGCTGGGAGTGGCGAGAGCACAGAGGCTTGTGCTCGCGTGGGTTGTGTGGAGTAGACCGCCGCCCGGGGTTCAACCTTGCGCTCTACCGGGAAGGGCGGTTCACATGTTGCGTAGCCGGCTCCTCACAGTGATCTGGGTGATCGTCGGCGTCGCCATCGCGGCGCAGAAGCACTACCTCGACCATCTCAACGGCTGGCGGCCGCTCCTGAGCGCGATCCTCGCAATCGTGCTCTGGCCGCTCCTGCTGCTCGGGATCAACCTGCACATTCACCGCTGATTCAAGGAGGTTCTGGCTACACTCCTGCGTCGTGGCTGGTGAGCGCGTCAAGCTGATGGTCCAGAACCGTGCCGTCCTCGGCTCGGCCGAGTCCCGACGCCTCCGGCGCCGGGGCCTGATCCCGGGCGTTCTCTACGGCCGCGAGCAGCAGCCGGTCGCGATCACGATCCCGGAGCGCGCCCTGCGCTCGGCACTGACCACGAGCGGCGGCCTCAACGCCGTGCTCGACGTCGTCGTCGACGATGGCAAGATCCACTCGTCGGTGCTCAAGGAGTACCAGCAGCACCCCGTCAAGGGCCTGATCATGCACGTCGACCTGCAGGAAGTTCGCCTCGACCAGCCGATCCACGCAACGGTGCCGCTCCACCTCCATGGTGAGCCGGTCGGCGTCAAGGAAGGCGGCGTGCTCACACAGGTCACGAACGAAGTCAACGTCGAGGCCCTCCCGATGGAGGTCCCCGAGCATCTCGAGGCCGACGTCTCCGAGATGAACATCGGCGACACCCTGCGCCTCTCCGCGCTGACGCCGCCCGAGGGCGTGAAGCTCCTCGACGACCTCGAGGAGACCGTCGTCGCCACCGTCACGCAGCCGATGCGCGAAGAGGAGCCCGAGCCCGTCGAGGGTGAAGAGGCCGCCGAGGGCGAAGCGGCCGAGGGCGCAGAAGCTGCCGAAGGCGAGACCGCAGCCGAGGGCGAAACCGCCACCGGCGGCGACGGCGAGCCCGGCACCACCGAAGGCTAGGAGCTGCGGCTATGCGGCTCTGGCCGCGTAGACACGGAACCTCGCTCGACCTGCTCGTCGCAGGGCTCGGCAACCCGGGCCGCGAGTACGCGCGCAACCGTCACAACGTCGGCTGGCTGGTCGTCGACGAGCTCGCGCGGCGGCACGGCGGTTCCTGGCGCGCGAAGTTCAACGGGCAGCTCGCCGAGATCCGGATCGACGGCCACAAGGTCGCGCTGCTCAAGCCCGAGACGTTCATGAACGACTCGGGCCGCGCGGTTCAGGCGGCGGTGAAGTTCTTCAAGCTCGATCCCGACGCCGTCCTGGTCGTCCACGACGAAGGCGATCTGGAGCTCGGCAGGCTGCAGGCGCGGCTCGGCGGCGGCGCGGGCGGCCACAACGGCCTGCGCTCGGTCGCGCAGCAGCTCGGAACGCCCGACTTCATGCGGTTGCGCGTCGGCGTGGGGCGGCCGGAGCGCGGCGACCCACGCCCCCTTGCCGACTTCGTGCTCGCCGATTTTCGCCCCGAGGACGACCCCGAAGGGCTCGTCCGCGCCGCGGCGGACGCCGTCGAGACCCTCGATGCCGAGGGTCTCGAAGCCGCGCAACGCGCGATCAACGGCAAACGTTCGTAACAGCGGGCACGCGCGTCCTGAATCCGGGTTGGTGCGGCGGAAACGCCCACCGGCAGGCGTCTTGGCCCGGCTGACCCCCGTCGGGTGACCCCCTACGGCCTACCCCTTTTGGGGGATGGGAGATCCCCGGACCGAGGGGTGGCTGGGGCCTGTGGGCGTTGCTGACATGGGCTGAGCCAACGACAGCGCGGCGCCTTCCTGTGCGCGCCGCCCCTGCCGGAGGGATTCCTTCCTGTGACCGACCGCATCCGCCTTGCGCTGCTTCTTTTCGTCGTCGTGACGTGCGTCACCGCACGCGTCGGCGGTGCCTTGGGCGCCACCAATCGAAAAGACAAGACCGTCAGCCACGCGACCGCTGTCGCCCACGAGCAGGCGAAGGTCGTCCGCTTTGCCCGTCGCCTGCTCGGGATCCCGTACGTCTACGGCGGAGCCTCGCCGCGCAGCGGATTCGACTGCTCCGGCTTCACCCGCTTCGTCTACGCGCATTTCGGGATCACGCTGCCGCACTACTCGGGCGCGCAGTTCGGAAGAGGTAGCCGCGTCTCCCGGTGGGGCCTGCGCCCCGGCGACCTCGTCTTCTTCGACGGGCTCGGCCATGTCGGCGTGTACATCGGCAGCGGCCGCTTCATCCATGCGCCACACAGCGGCACCCGCGTCTCGATCGCCTCGCTGAGCGGCTGGTACTCGGGCCGTTACGACGGCGCCCGCCGCCTGCTTCGCTAGACGCACCGGCCGGCGGCGGCTCTCGCCGGGGCAAGCCCGGCTCCGCCGCCGCCTCGCGCGCTGACCGCACGTCGCCTTCCGGGGCCGTGCATTGTCCCCTCCGGCGCCGCACGCCCAGCGACACGCCGGAGCGCCTAGTGGCCGCGATCAAGTTCCGCCACGTACCATGGCGATCCGGCCGAACGCCTCGTTCGGCCCATTGCCATGGACCGTCCCGTGCTCTACAGCCTCGTCGAACGCCTCCGCGCGGAGGAGCGGCTCACCGAGTTCGCCGCCGCGTTGCCTGCGCGTGCCCGCGTGTCGGAGCCAGTGCTCCCGCTCGTGCTCGCGGCGCTCCATGAAGAGGTCGGCCGCGGGCTGATCGTCCTCCTGCCGGAGGACGCAGACGCGCGCGATGCAGCCGAGGCTGCAGCCTGGTTCCTCGGCGACGAGCAGGTGGCGCTCTTTCCGTCGCGCGGCGTGCATTGGGGCTCCGGCCTCGAGCCGCCGCCGCATCTTGTCGGCGAGCGCGCCCGTGCGCTCGCGGTGCTGGAGGGCGACGGTCTCGTCTGCGCATCGGCGGCCGCGGTCGCGGAGGGCCTGCCTCCGGTCGCCGAGCGCGCGCAGGCGCTACGGGTCGCGCGCGGGGACGAGCCGGGCATCGACTCGCTCGCCGAGCAGCTCGCCTCTGCCGGATACGAACGGGTTGAGCGCGTCGAGGAGCGAGGGCAGTTCGCCGTGCGCGGCGGGCTCGTCGACGTCTTTCCGACCACCGGTCGCGAGCCGCTGCGCATCGAGCTCTTCGGTGACGAGGTCGAGCAGATTCGTGCGTTCTCGCCGTTCACGCAGCGCGCCTTGCGCGAGGTCGAGCAGGCGACCGTCTATCCGGCGGGCGAGCGCCGCCGCGAGCTGATCGAGATCGACCTCGGCATGGAGGAGGGGGAGGAAGCGTTCGCGCAGGTGCCCGACGATCTCGTGCCGCCGTTCGACCGCGCACCCGACATCGTCTGGTCGCCCGACGAGGTGCAGGCCGTGTGGCAGGAAGAGAAGTTGCGCGGGCCAGACCTCAGCGGTGCGACCGAGCTCGCGCCGCTCCCGCAGGGCCAGCCGTTCTCCTTCGACGCCCAGCGCCCTGCGATCGCGGCGCGCGGTCTCTCGGAGGCGGAGAACGAGCTGGGCGGCTTCCTCCGGCAGGGGCTCGACGTGATCGTCGCGTTCCCGCATCGCGGGGAGGCGCTTCGCCAGCAGACGCTACTGCGACGCGTCTCGGCGACGATGCTCGACTCCGGCGACGACCCGCAGGGCCTGACGTTCGCGGTCGCGCCCGCCCGGCGCGGCTTCGTCTGGCGCGAGCTTGGCTTCGCGCTGCTCCCCGACACGCAGGTCTTCCGCAAGCGGCCGCCGCGCGCCACCGCCGCGCCCGGTCGCGCACTGCAGAGCTTCTCCGACCTGCGCACCGGCGACTACGTCGTGCACGAGGACCACGGCATCGCGCAGCTGCTGGGCTTCGAGACGAAGGAGGTCGCCGGTGTCACGCGCGACTACCTGCTGCTCGCCTACCGCGGCGACGACCGCGTGTACGTGCCGCACGAGCAGATCGGCAAGGTCAGCCGCTACATCGGCGCCGACTCGAAGGCGCCGACGCTGTCGAAGCTCGGCGGCAAGGCCTGGGACAACCTGAAGACGCGTGCCCGCGCGCACCTGCGCGAGATGGCAGGCGAGCTGCTGCAGCTGTACGCGCAGCGGCAGACGCAGCCCGGTATCGCCTACAACGTCGAGCACGAATGGGTCGAGCAGCTCGAGAGCGAGTTCCCCTATCGCGAGACCGATGACCAGCGCACGGCGATCGAGGCGGTGATGGAGGATCTCGAATCGGCGCATCCGATGGACCGGCTCGTCTGCGGCGACGTGGGCTTCGGCAAGACGGAGGTCGCGCTGCGCGGCGCGTTCACCGTCGCGGTGAACGGCAAGCAGGTGCTGATGCTCGTGCCGACCACCGTGCTCGCGCAGCAGCACTGGAACACGTTCCGCAACCGCTATCGCGACTACCCCGTCCGGGTCGAGATGGTCTCGCGCTTTCGTAAGCCGTCGGACGTGAAGAAGGTGCTCGCCGACTTTGCCGAGGGCAAGGTCGACGTCCTGATCGGCACGCACCGCGTGCTCTCCCGCGACGTGATCTCGAGGGAGCTCGGGCTCGTGATCGTCGACGAGGAGCAGCGCTTCGGCGTCAGGCAGAAGGAGCTGTTGCGGCAGCTGCGCCTCGAGGTCGACGTGCTCGCGCTCAGCGCGACGCCGATCCCACGGACACTGCACATGTCGCTCGCCGGCCTGCGCGACATCTCCGTGATCGAGACGCCTCCGGAAGGGCGGCGGCCGATCCGCACCTTCGTCGGCGAGTACGACGACGAGCTGATCAAGGAGGCGCTCGACCGCGAGATCGCGCGCAACGGTCAGGCCTTCTACCTCCACAACCGCGTCGACACGATCGAGGAGGCCGCAGAGAAGCTGCGGCAGATGTGCCCGAACCTACGCTTCCTCGTCGCGCATGGGCAGATGCCGGAGCGCGAGCTCGAGGACAAGATGATCACGTTCCTCGCGGGCGATGCCGACGTGCTCGTCTCGACGACGATCATCGAGTCGGGCCTCGACATTCCGCAGGCGAACACGCTGATCGTCGAGCGCGCCGACCAGCTCGGCCTGAGCCAGCTCTACCAGATCCGCGGGCGCGTCGGCCGCAGCGACCAGCTCGCGCACGCGTACCTCTTCTATCCCGACGCGCACGAACTGACGCCCGAAGCGCGTGCGCGGCTCGCCACGCTCGCCGACCACACCGAGCTCGGCGCCGGATTCGCGATCGCGATGCGCGACCTCGAGATCCGCGGTGCCGGCGACCTGCTCGGCGCCGAGCAGTCCGGCCATGTCGCCGCCCTCGGCTTCGAGCTCTACGTGGAGATGCTGCACGAAGCGGTCGCCGAGCTGTCCGGGCAACGCCGCCTCGCAGCGAAGCCCGTGCGCATCGACGTGCGCGTCGACGCCTACGTCCCGGCCGCCTACATCGCAGCCGAGGCGCTGAAGATCGACCTGCACCGCCGCATCGCGCTGACCGAGAACGAGGACGAGCTGCACGAGCTCCGGATCGCGACGGAGGACCGCTACGGCCCCGTTCCGGAGCCGGTCGAGAACCTCTTCGCGATCCAAGAGGTGAAGCTGAAGCTCGCCCGCCTCGGCGCCGACTACCTTGTGTTTCGCGGCGGGCGGGCGTCGGTCGGACCGGTTGTCCTCGGCTCTGCCGAGCTGCGCGAGTTGCGCGCTCAGGTTGAGACAGCTGTCTACTCCACGGGCAACCGCGAGGTCACGTTACGGGGAGATGAATTCAAAGGTGCTGTCGATCTTGTCGATGCTATGCTGGCCGCGCGCCAGGCGGCCTAGCCGGCGCTTCCTCTGTAATGAAGAAGACATTTCTCTTTCCGATCGTCCTCGTGGCGGCCCTCGTCGCAGGGTGCGGTGGCGGTGGCAGCGCCAGCCTGAAGAAGGACGACGTCATCGCCGTGGGCAAGGTCCACGTGACCAAGCCTGAGTTCGACGCGGTGCTCGAACAGGCGCGGCGGAGCTTCAAGCAGCAGAAGCAGCCGTTCCCGAAGCAGGGGACGACGAACTACGAGACCGTGAAGGGCCAAGCGGTATCGCTCCTCCTCCAGCAGGCCGAGCGCGAGGACAAGGCAGCCTCGATGGGCATCAAGATCTCGGACAAGAACGTCGACCAGCGTCTCGCCAAGATCATCAAGCAGTACTTCCAGAACAAGCAGTCGCTGTACCTGGCGCAGCTCAAGAAGCAGAAGCTGACGGACGCGCAGGTGCGAAGCGACATCCGCTCACAGCTGATCTCGGAAGCGCTCTTCAGCAAGGTGACGGGTGCGGTGACAGTGTCGTCCAGCGACGTGCATGCGTACTACATCGCGCACCCCGAGCTCTACTCGAAACCGCAGTCGCGTGACGTGCGCTACATCCTGGTCAAGAAGAAGGCGGACGCCGCCTCTGTCTTCGCCCAGGTCAAGGCCGGCGGCGACAAGGCGTGGTGCACGCTCGCGAAGAAGTACGCGAAGGATGCGAGCGGCCAGAACTGCGGCAAGGCGACGTTCACCAAGGGCCAAACCGTCGCGGCCTTCGACAACGTCGCGTTCACGCAGCCGACGAAGCAGGTGCATGCGCCGATCTACGACCCGACGCAGTACAAGTCGTGGTTCGTGATCGAGCCGCTGAGCGCGGTCAAGCCGAGCCACTGGACACCGGAGAAGCAGGTGGCAAGCTCGATCAAGCAGAAGCTGCTTCAGGACAAGAAGAACGCGAAGATGACGGACTGGGCTGCGACGACCGCGAAGAGCTACTGCTCCGGCGACAAGGTCAAGTATCAGGTTGGTTACAAGGCGAATCCCGATCCTTGCGCCGCGACGACGACGACGAATCCCACCTCGACCGGCTAAGACCCAGCTCATGTCGCTCGCAGACGCGCTCGTCGAGCTCCAAGAGCTGACCGAGCGTCTACGCCGCGAATGTCCGTGGGACCGCGAGCAGACCGCGCGCACGATCGTCCCCCACACCGTCGAAGAAGCCTACGAAGTCGCGGACGCAGCGATCGCGGGAGACGACGCCAAGCTGCTCGACGAGATCGGTGATCTCCTGTTCCAGTCGTTCTTCCTCGCACTGTTGTTGGAAGAACGCGGAACAGGAGATCTAGAAAGTGCCGCGCGTGGGATTCACGCCAAGCTCGTCGCGCGCCATCCTCACGTCTTCGGTGATGCTGTCGCACAGTCAGCCGCGCGCGTCAAGGACCGCTGGGAGGAGCTGAAGCGCGAGCAGGAAGGTCGCGAGGGGATCTTCCACGACGTGCCCGAAGGCCTGCCTGGGCTGCTCTATGCACGCAAGACGCAGCAGCGTGCGAAGTCAGCGGGGTTCGAGTATCCGGATCTCGCCGGCGCGCTGGTGGACTTCGAGGACGAGCTGCGCGAGCTTCGTGCCGAGCTGCCGGATGCCGACCCACCTGCAGAGACCGAGCCCGAAGCGCGCGTTGCGTCCGAGCTCGGCGACGTGCTCTTCGCGGCGGTCAACGTGGCACGCAGGCTGAACGTCGACCCGGAGCTCGAGCTGCGCGCCGCGACGAAGCGCTTCCGGGCGCGCGTCGAGCAAGCCGCGGAGCTCGCGGTCGCGGACAGCAAGAATTGGACGGAGCTCCCGCTCAAGGAGCAGGACGCGTACTACGACAAGGCAAAGGAGCTGGAGTGACGTGACGACGATCGCTGAGGTGCACGGACGGCAGGTGCTCGACTCGCGCGGCAACCCGACCGTGGAGGTGGACGTCGTGCTCGAGTCCGGCGCGCCGGGGCGGGCGATCGTCCCCTCGGGCGCGTCTACCGGCGTGCACGAGGCGGTCGAGCTGCGTGACGGCGGCACGGAGTGGGGCGGCAAGGGCGTCTCGCAGGCGGTCGCCCATGTCAACGGCGAGATCGCCGGCATCCTGCGCGGGCGCGACGCGTCCGACCAGGAGGGCGTCGACCGGGCGTTGATCGAGCTCGACGGCACGCCGAACAAAGGCCGCCTCGGCGCGAATGCGATCCTCGGCGCCTCGCTCGCAGCGGCGAAGGCAAGCGCGGCCGATGAGGGCACCTCGCTCTTCCGCTACCTCGGCGGTGACACCAGCACGACCCTGCCGGTCCCGCTGATGAACGTGATCAACGGCGGCGCGCACGCGGCGAACTCGATCGATTTGCAGGAGTTCATGGTCGTGCCGGTTGGAGCCGAGACGTTCTCGGAGGGCCTGCGGATCGGGACGGAGGTCTACCACGCGCTGAAGAAGGTGCTCGGCGATCGCGGCCTGGCGACGGGTGTCGGCGACGAGGGTGGCTTCGCGCCCGACCTCGAGTCGAGCGAGGCGGCGATCGAGGCGATTCTCGAGGCAGCCGAGCGCGTCGGTCTGCGCGACCGCATCGCGATCGCGCTTGACCCCGCGACGAGCGAGGTCTTCTCCGACGGCGTCTATCGCTTCGAGGGTCGTGAGAAGACGAGCGCGGAGATGCCGGAGTTCTGGGCCGAGATCGTCGAGCGGTATCCCGTTGTCTCGATCGAGGACGGCGCGGCCGAGGACGACTGGGACGCGTGGAAGGGCATCACGGACGTACTCGGCGACCGTGTGCAACTCGTCGGCGACGATCTGTTCGTGACCAACCCGGTGCGCCTCCGGGAGGGCATCGAGCGCGGCACCGCCAACTCGATCCTCGTGAAGGTGAACCAGATCGGGACGCTCACGGAGACGATCGAAGCGGTGCAGCTCGCACAGGCGAATGGGTATTCGGCAGTCATGTCGCACCGCTCAGGGGAGACCGAGGACGCGACGATCGCGGATCTCGCCGTTGCGCTGGGTACGGGGCAGATCAAGACGGGCGCTCCCGCGCGGTCGGATCGCGTCGCGAAGTACAACCAGCTGCTTCGGATCGAGGAGGAGCTGGGCTCGCGCGCGGTCTACCCGGGCTGGGACGCGTTCCCGCGTGCGAAGAAGAGTTGAGCTCTCCAGGTGTCTGACAGACGCCGGGTGACTCCTCGCTAGTCTGGAAGCGATGGCAACGGAAAGACGCAGAACGAAGATCGTCGCGACGATCGGCCCCGTCACCTCGACCCATGACTCTGTGCGTGCGCTGGTCGACGCCGGGGTGGACGCCATTCGCCTGAATCTCTCGCACGGGAACCATGCCGATCACGAGTCCCGCGCCAAGCTCGTCCGCAACGTGCAGGCCGAGACCGGGAAGCCACTTGCGCTGATCGCCGACCTGCAGGGGCCGAAGCTTCGAATCGGTGACCTCGACGCGCCTCGCGTGCTCCTGAAGGACGAGGAGATCGTCGTCGTCGGGGAGATGCACGCGTCGAACGGTGAGCTTCCGATCGCGCCTGCGGTGATCAGCGAGGTGCTGCGACCCGGCCACCACATCCTGATCGACGACGGCCTCGTCCGGCTGGCGGTCGAGGAGGTCTCGCTCGGCCGTGCGCGCTGCCGCGTCCTCGTCGGCGGCGAGATCAAGTCGCACAAGGGCGTCAACCTTCCCGGCGTTCCCGTACCCATTCCGTCGCTGACGAAGAAGGACCTCGACGACCTGCAGTTCGCGCTCGGCCTCGGCGCCGACTTCGTCGCGCTCTCGTTCGTGCGTGCGGCCGCGGACGTCCGCGACCTGCAGGCGATCATCCGCCAGCACGGCTCTCCCGCGCGGGTGATTGCGAAGATCGAGAAGGCCGAGGCGGTTGAGGCGCTCGAGGAGGTGCTGCTCGAGGCGGACGCGGTGATGGTCGCCCGCGGCGACCTCGGGGTCGAGATCGGCGCCGCCACGGTGCCGCTGCTCCAGAAGCGGATCATCCTGCGGTGCCTGGAGGCGGGCAAGCCGGTGATCACCGCCACGCAGATGCTCGAGTCGATGATTGAGCACGCCGAGCCGACGCGTGCGGAGGCGAGCGACGTCGCGAACGCGATCCTTGACGGCACCTCCGCGATCATGCTCTCCGCCGAGACTGCGACCGGCAACTATCCCGTTGAAGCGGTCCGAACGATGGACAACATCGCTCGCGCCGTCGAGCCGTCGATGGGGTACCGGCACCAGATGCCCGAGCCGGGCGAGGAGACGACGGTCGGTCGCGCGATGTCCAACGCCGCCTGCGACCTCGCAGAGGCACTCGGCGCGCGCGCGATCCTCGTGCCGACCTTCACGGGGCGCACCGCATCCGCCGTCGCGCGCCTGCGCCCGCGTCGACCGGTGATCGGGCTCTCGCATCACCAGACCTCCGTGCAGCAGATGGCACTCGAGTGGGGCGTCACGCCGGTGCTGATGCAGCAGAGTGACGACGTCGAGGACCTCTGGTCACGCTCGATCGACTCGGCCCTGAAGAGCGGCTCGATCGATGCGGGCGACCGCATCGTGCTCACGGCCGGCACCGCCGTGAACCTCCCGGGCTCGACGAACGTGATCAAGGTCGACGTCGCGTAGGGATCCCGCGTGTCCCGGCGAATCGGGTCACGATGCTTCGCCTCAGACCTACACGGCTGCTCGCGCTGGGCGGAGTCGCGCTCGTCGGGTTTCTCTACTGGAAGCCGACGCAGACCTACCTGAGCACGAACCACGAGCTGCAGGCGCGGCAGGCCGAGGTGCGCGCGCTGCGTGACGAGAAGGCGCGGCTGCAGAAGCGGATCGTTCAGGCCGGCACGGGCGGGCAGCTCGTGCGGGAGGCGCGGCGGCTCGGTCTCGTGAAGCCGGGCGAGAAGCTGTTCATCGTCCGCGGCATCGCCGGCTGGCGCAAGCATCACTGAATAGCACCCCAATCCACATCGAGCCTCTAGCCTGTCCGCGTGACGGACGAGGAGATCGTCGAGCGCCAGCTCGGCCGCCGGCCGCGCGCGTTCGTGCGCGCCGCGGTTCGCTGTCCCTTCGGCAAGCCTGCGGTGACAGAGCAGGCGGCGATCGACGAAGACGGGCACCCCTTCCCGACGCAGTTCTACGTGACCTGCAAGCACCTGGTCTCGGCGATCTCGCGCCTCGAGGCGAACGGCGGCGTCGAGCGCTGGTCACGTGCGGCGCAAGAGGACGAGGAGCTCGCTCGCAGCCTCGCGGAGGCACAGGCCGAGCAGCGCAGGCTGCGGCCCGAGCTCGACGCGGGGATCGGCGGCTCGACACGCAGCGGCAGCCTCAAGTGCCTGCACGCGCATGCCGCGTTCGCCCTCGCACGGCCGGGCTACGAGCTCGGCGACCGCATCCTCGCGGAGCTCCCGTCGGTCTGGCCGGACTCCTGCTGTACTGAGTAGATGGACGTCGAGCTCGCGAGACAGCAATGGCAGGACGGAAATCGGCGCATCGAGGACGCGCGCGTCGACAATCGCCGCTACGTCGACCTGAGCCGGCAGGTGGACGTCGTCGTTGCGGGCCTGCGCAAGCGCGTCGGTCAGGTCTTCACGCTGGGGGAGCTCGCCGAAGCCTACGAAGGCGCCGACGAGTGGGCGCGCGAGCTGCTCGAGGAGGCCGCCGACCCGGAGGCGCCTCCCGCCGCCGAGGCCGGCACCGTTGCCGACGCGGCCTTCCACGTCTACGCCCGCGGCGCGGCCGACTACCGCCCGTGATCCGCCGGATCGTCCTCGCCGGCGTCGCGATCGTCGTCTTTGCGCTCGGCGTCGGCCTCGGTCAGGCGCTGAACGACAATCCGGAGCCGGGCGGCCGGCAGACCCTGATCCGGACGCTCAAGCCGTTGCCGCTCGCCCCAGCCGCACGCGAAACAGTGACGGTGACGGTCCAGAAGAAGTAATCCCGGTTTAGGTATTGGGAGCTTTGGCTACTTTTGGGGACATGACGTACCCCGGGAGACGAGCTCCGACCGGCGAGCCAGACTGGCTGACGCTCGGCCAGGCGGCCAAGTTCCTGGGCGTGGCGCAGTCCACGATCCGCAAGTGGTCCGACCAGGGCCGCGTCCCGGCCTTCTATACGCCCGGGGGCCACCGCCGTTACCGGCGGCGCGACTTGGAGACGTTTCTCGACCGCTCCGGGCCGGGCGGCAAGACCGGCGGACCGCTCGTGCTCGTGGTCGACGATGACCCGCGCCTGCGCGAGTTCATGCGCGTCAACCTCGAGATGGAGGGCTACACAGTCCGTGAGGCCTCCAGCGCCGAGGAGGCGCTCGGTTCGATCGAGGACCAGGCTCCCGAGCTCGTGCTCCTCGACGTCGTGATGCCGGGCGTCGACGGCTGGGAGATGCTCCAGCGGATGCAGGAACGCTACGGGTCAATCCCCGTGATCATGTTCAGCGGTCAGGTCGACGCGAACGCGGCCGGTGACGCGGAGCAGCGCGGTGCGCGCGGGTTCGTCGGCAAGCCGTTCGACCCGCAGCAGCTGATCGAGCGCGCGAAGCAGCTCGTCCCGGCCTAACCGTAGGCACGTGGCCTGGGAGAAGCACCTCGAACACTGGATCGTGCTCCGGCGAGTCGGCTGGCTCGACTGGTTCTTCATCGATCTCTCGTGGCTCGGCCGGCTCGGCCTCGTCTGGGTCGCGATCGCACTCGTGCTGGCGGTGCTGTGGCGGCGTCCGTCGGTCTTTCTCACCGTCGTCGTCGCCGACGTGATCGCCGACGTGCTCGCAGAGCTCGGCAAGGCCGTCTTCGACCGCCACCGGCCCTTCGAGACGCAGCTGGGGCCGCCCACGTCGACCCATTCCTTCCCCTCCGGGCATTCGGCGACGGCGTTTGCCTGCGCAACCGTGCTCGCCTCGTTCGCGCCGCGCTGGCGCCAGCTGTTTTTCGCATTGGCCGCGCTGATCGCGCTCTCACGCGTCTACAACGGCGTCCACTATCCGACGGACGTCCTCGCCGGCGGTGCACTCGGCGTGCTCGTGGGGCTCGCCGTCCTGCGGGTGTCGAAGCGCGGTTGGCGCCTGCGGCCGTCTGCCGGGCTCGAGTAGCTACAGCTCTTCTGCCGCGCGCAGCAAGCCGCCGGCGATCACGCCGAGCGACGCGATGAGCGCGATCCAGATGCCGATTCCCCGCCCGTCCGCCGGGAGGACGGCGTCGGGAATCGAGATCACGCGGATCAGCACGAAGATCGCCGCCAGGGCGCCGAGGCCCAGGATGAGCAGGCTCTCGGGCACGGACGGTGGCAGCTCGAAGCCGAGCTCGTGCAGCACGACGATCGCGAGCACGGCGAGGCCGATGAAGAAGACGAGCTTGCCGAGCACGCCGCTGTGCCAGCCGATGACCGCGAGCTTCACGCCGACACCCGACCCGGCGTACCAATCCATGAAGGACGAAAGCGCGAGGACCAGCCCCGCAATCCAGGTGATGCGCTCGCCTGCGGCCCAGAAGCCTCCTGACGGAGCGGGTCGCGCGTAGCCCGCCGAGGCGGGCGGTCCAGGCGCCGGCGGATCGAGCTCGAAGAAGTCTGGGGTTTCCACGCTGCCATTATGGGGATCACTCCGGTCGGAAGCCGCGGGAGATGGCAAACCGGGAAGGGGTCCAGATGCTCGATCAGGGTCGTGAGGTTGAAGGTCCAGGCGTCGACTACGCCGAGTTCGTCCCCGCAGGCACCTCGGCGGCGGGCGCCTACCACTGCGCGGACTGCGGCTATGGCATCACCGTTCACGCCGAGCTGCCGCAGTGCCCGATGTGCTCCGGCACCACGTGGGAGCCCCACGACTGGAGCCCGTTCACGACGGCCTCGCGTCTGCAGTAGCGGTTAGAGATAACGGCTAGACGCCGAAGAGCGTCTGCACTTCGTGCCAGGCGGCGAGGATCGCGAACGCCGTCAGGAACGCCAGGATCAGGAAGGTGACCCAGAACCGCACGTTCGAGCGCTTGACGGCACTCCGGCGCTCGACCTTGGCCCGGCGGCGTGCCCGCTCGCGCCGGTAGTTCCGCTCGATCGCCAGCGGATCGAGAGAGGGTGCGTCCTCCGGTGCCGGGGCGGGCTCTGGCATGGCGAAAGTGTAGGCAATATCTCTTCTTACGATGGTCGTCGAGGCCCAGCGGCTGCCCGTCGAGACACTCGCACGGGCAGCGGCGGAGGTTGCCGCGAGCGGTGATCTGCGCTCCGCGCTCGGAGCGATTGCCCGCGCGGCGGCGGAAGCGACTCGCGCGGATCTGGCCGTGCTGCGCGTGCTCGATGCCGACGGGCAGCTCGTGGCGCGCGCGCTGGCGCCGGAGGGCTCGGCCCTCGGGGCCGAGGTTGCGGGGACGAGGGCGGCCTGTGAGGCGGTCGTCGCGGGGGAGGTGCCCGAGCCGACACGGCGGGCGGCCGAGCGAGCACGCGCTGCGGGCGTCCTCGTCGTGGTGGCGCGTGCGGCCGGCCGGATCGTCGGGTCGGTGGAGCTGGTCCGGATCGGCGAGGACTTCGACGCCGACGAGCGGGCGCTTGCGGATCTCGTCGGCACGCAGGTCGCGCTGGCCGTGCGGACCCTCGCGCCAGACATCGGCTCGCCGGGCACGCGCGCGAAGTGGCTGGAGCTCGCCGGTGACGCTCTCGCCGCCGGTAGCGATGCGCATCGCGCTGCGCAACAGACCGTGCGCGTCGCCGTCGAGACGACCGGCGCGCGTGGCGGGGCGCTCTGGCACGTCGCCGGTGAGCGGCCGCAGGAGCTGATCGCGTCGCTCGGGCCCGTGGAAGCAGGCCTCGATCGTGCCGCCGAGCTCGTGGGCGAGGCCGTCGAGTCCTGGAGCCCAACCACGGTCGAGCACGACCCGGCTCTGCCGGGCCGTGCGACGTATGTCACTACCCTCCCCCTCGGCCAGCCGCCGTTCGCCGCCCTACAGCTCTTCTACACCGAGGACGCGGTCCCCGCCGAGGCCGATCTGCCGGCGCTGGCGGCCTTCGCGGCCCGCGCCGCCCATGCGCTCCGCTCCGCCGAGCGAGCGGCGAACGTCGAGCTCGAGCTCGAACGGACCCGGGCGCTCCTGGAGGTGATCGGTGAGGCGATTGCGCGCCTGTCACTTGCGCACACGCTCGAGACGGCGGTCGAGCGGATCGCCGAGCTTCTCCAGGTCGACCAGGTCGGCGTCTATCTCAGAGAGGACGGCCGGCTCTTTGCGGCTGCCGGACGCGGGCTGGCCGGCGGCCACGACGAGATCGCCGGGCGGCTCAGCGACGCGCTCTCGGGACCGCTGCGTGCGCGTTCGGCAATCCACGCGCGCGCCGGAGGTCGCGACCCGGCACTCGCGGCGACGCGCTCCGCCCTCGCGTCCGCGGGTCAGGACTCGGCCGTGGCGGTCCCGCTGCACGTGCGGGACGAGTCGATCGGGCTGCTCGTCGCGTACCCCGGTGTGCGGACGATCGGCGAGAGCGACACGGCGCTCCTGGCCGCGCTCGCCGCGCAGCTCGCCGTCGCGGTGCAGAACGCGCGGCTGCACGAGCGCACAAAGCAGCTGGGCGAGGCGCTCGGCGAGGTGCTCGAGACCGAGCGGCAGTCCTCGCGCCAGGTGAACGCGCTCTACGAGATCTCTCGCTCGTTCGCCCAGAGCCTCTCCCTCGACAAGACGCTCGCCACGGTCACGTCGACGATCGTCGATGTCCTCGGCGTCGACGCGGCCGTGATCCGCGTCCCCGACGAGCGCGGCGACCTGTTCGTCCCGCGCGCGGTGCACGTCGCCGACACGCGGATGGATCATGCCGTGCGCACCATTCTCGAGCGGCCGCAGCCGCGCCCGGCCCGTTCGCACGAGCCGCTCGTCCTCGATGCCACAACGGCGCGGCGGCTCGGTGGCGCACACGCGCTTCTGATCCCGTTCCTCGACAAGGGTTCGACCGCCGCACTCCTGCCGATCGCGACCGCCACGGAGCTTCTCGCTCAGCTGACGATCCTCTGTCTCGATCCTGCGCGCCCGATCAGCGCCGACACGCTGGCGACGGCGGGCACGATCGCCCAGCAGGCGGCGCTCGCAATCGACAACGCGCGGCTCTACCAGCAGCAAAAGCAGTTTGCGGAGACGATGCAGCAATCACTGCTGCCGCGCGAGCGCCCGGCGATCTCCGGCCTCGAGGTCGGTACCGTGTACGAGCCGGCGGCGCAGGTCGACGTGGGCGGGGACGTCTTCGATTTCCTGGAGCTGCCCGACGGCCGGCTCGCCGTCGTGCTCGGCGACGTCACGGGTCACGGGATCGACGCAACCGCCGACATGGCGATGGCGAAATTCGTCTTCCGCTCGCTCGCCCGCGAGCACTCCGAGCCGTCGGACTTCCTCGCGCACGCCAACGAGGTCGTCGTCGGGGAGATCGCGGTCGGCAAGTTCATCACGATGGCGTACCTCACCGTCGAGCCGTGCGGAAAGGTCGTGTGTGCGAGCGCGGGTCATCCGGAGCCGCGGCTCGTGCAACCCGACGGCACCGTCACCAGTCTCGAGTGCGGCGGGCTCGCGCTCGGGATCGACGCGTCGCAGACATACGAGCAGGTGCGTGCGGAGCTGGCGCCCGGGGGCGCGGTCGTTCTTTATACCGACGGTGTGATCGAGTCGCGTCGCGGCCGCGAGCTCTTCGGGCAGGAGCGCATGGACGAGGTGCTCGCGGCGAACGCGTCTCAGCCGGCGCAGGTGCTCGCCGACGAGCTCCTCGCCGCGTGCCGTGACTACGCGGGCGGCGATCTTCCCGACGACTGTGCCATCGTCGCGATCAAACGGCTTGCTTGAATCGCGCCGTGAACCCGCGCCGCACGTGATCTTGCGCAAGACTGACGGCCGCCCGCTCGTCATCGGCCACCGGGGTGCCGCCGCCGTCGCGCCGGAGAACACGCTCGCGGCGCTCGCGGCGGCGGTTGCCGCGCGCGTCGATCTCGTCGAGTTCGACATCTCTCCCGGCCTGCGGCTCGGGCACTCGCTCGACGAGATGCCCGTTGACGAGATCTTGCTCGACGACGCGCTCGGGTTCCTGAAGGCCCACGGAATCGGCGTTCACCTCGACGTGAAGCTGCCTGGCTACGAGGAGGAGGTGCTCGAGGCGATCCGGCGGCACGGCTTGGCGGAGCGGGCGGTTCTCTCAACGGCCTTCGCCGTCACCGCGCGCCGCTTCGCCACACTCGCGCCCGAGGTGCCGCGCGCGATCGGCTACCCGCGCGACCGGCTCGGCGTGTCGAATCTCAGCTGGCCGCGGCCCTTGCAGCGGGTGGGCGCGGCGGCGTTGCGGCAGGCAATGCCGGCCCGGGTGCCCGTGCTCCTCCGCTGGGCGCGTGCGAACACGCTCTCGCTTCACCACGCTCTGTGCTCCCGTGCGGCCGTTGCGACTGCGCATCGGCTGGGGGCCCCGGTGCTCGCGTGGACGGTCAATGACCCCGCCGGTGTCAGGCGCGTGGCGGCGGCAGGAGTGGACGGCATCGTCTCTGACGACCCGGAAATGACCGTGGCTACACTGCTCGCGTTGTGAAGCGCCTGCACGTTGCCTTCCTCTTCGTGCTCGGTTTCATGGCCGCGGGGGCCTTCTCCGGCGCTGTGATCGCCGACGTCACCACCTCGTCGTCCACGACGACCGGGGCGACGACGACCGAGCCGACGACCACCGCGGCAACGACGACCACCACGACCGCGACGACCACGACGACCACGAACAGGATCCCCGCAAGCGTCCGCGTAGCGGGCATCCAAGTCGGCGGGCTGAGCCCGAGTGACGCCGTCGCGGCGGTGCGCGAAGCCTTCGCCCGGCCGCTCGCGGTCGTGGTCGACCGCAGCCGCCTCGACCTCGACCCGACGAAGTTCGCGTCCGCCTACGTCGAGACGGCGGTTGCCCGAGCACGCGTCTCGAGCGCCGGCACGAACGTCGATCTCGTCGTCGCGGTCCGTGGCGCTTCGCTCCGGACGTGGATGGCAGGGCTCGGCAAGCGCTTCCAGCGTGCACCGGTCGATGCGACGCTGAAGCTTCGAAACGGCAAGCCCTTCCTCACGAAGGACAAGCCCGGCCGGAGGCTCAACACGACGCGCCTGACCGAGCGAATCGTGGCGGCACTCCGCGGCAACACGCGGCTGCCGGTCCGGGTGCGCACGAAGGCGGTCGCGCCGAAGGTCTCCGTCGGCACCTACGCCGACGTGATCGTGATCAACCGCTTACTCAACCGCCTCTACCTCTACGCGGGCGACAAGCTGCGTCGCACGTTTGGGGTTGCGACGGGGCAGGCCAGCTACCCGACGCCTCGCGGCAGGTGGCACATCGTCGTCAAGTACCGCAACCCGACGTGGTACCCGCCGCTCAACGACAGCTGGGCGCGCGGCCTCAAACCCGTGCCACCAGGCCCGTCCAACCCGCTCGGCACCCGCTGGATGGGGCTCGACTCGCCCGGCGTCGGCATCCACGGCACGAACAACCCCGCGTCCATCGGCTACAGCGCCTCGCACGGCTGTGTGCGGATGCAAGTGCGCGACTCCGAGTGGCTATTCGACCACGTGGACATCGGGACTACAGTCTTCGTCCTATGATGCGCGCCCTTCGAGCGGTCGCGGTCGCCTCCGTCCTCGCACTGCTCGGACTGCTCGTCTGGGACCTCGCGCACCAGAACGGCCCCGGTGTCGCGGCGAAGGTCGACAAGGGCAAGATCATCCCGGCGCCGGCGTTCGACCTGCCGCTCCTGACCGGCCCGGGCCGGGTCAGTCTCGCCTCGCTCCGGGGGAAGGTCGTCGTCGTGAACTTCTGGCAGTCGTTCTGTTACCCGTGCAAGCAGGAGGCGCGGGAGATCGAGGCCGCGCACCGTGCCTGGACGGCGAAGCGCAACGACGTCGTCTTCCTCGGCATCGACACACAGGACTTCAACGGTCCCGCGCGGGCATATCTAAAGCGCTACGGGATCACCTACGCGAACGTGCGCGATCCGATCGGGAAGCTCGCGCCGGCTTGGGGGATCACCGGCGTGCCAGAGACGTTCTTCATCGACCGCCGGGGACGCGTCGTGCCGCCGCACATCATCAGCGGGGCGTCGCGTCCGGCGATCGACGCCGGCATCCGGCGCGCGCTGCAGTCGTGAGAGCTGCATTCGTGGCCGCGCTTGCGGCGCTCGCGCTAGCGGCGCCGGCCTCGGCTTGCACGCCGCGCGCGAGCCAGGCCGACCTCGAGACGAAGCTCGTCTGCATCGAGTGCCATACGACGCTCGACGAATCCAACTCGTCCTTCGCGATCGAGATGAAGGCGGAGATCGCGCGCCAGATCGCCGCGTGCCGGACGACACAGCAGATCCTCGACTCGATGGTCGCCGAGTTCGGGCCGACGGTGCTGTCGACGCCGCAGACGCACGGCTTCGACCTGCTCGCGTGGCTCCTGCCGCTCGGCGGGATCGCCCTCGGCGCGGCCGCGCTCGGGTTCGGGGCACGGCACTGGTCACACTCTCGAACCTTGGCAAGTGCCGACTCGACAGAAAGCTCGGGGCTCGATGCGGAGGACGAGCGGCGTGTCGACGAGGAGCTCGAACGCTTCGATGATTGAGAAGGTGCCGATCGCGTTCCTGGCGGGGCTGCTCTCGGTGATCACGCCGTGCGTGCTGCCGCTCGTGCCGGGCTACCTCTCCGCGATCTCGGCCGTCGAGGTCGATCGGCTCGGTGAGCGCGGGGTGGGGAAGCGCATCGCGGTTGCGAGCCTGCCGTTCATCCTCGGCTTCACCGTCATCTTCGTCCTCCTCGGCGCAGGAGCTGCGGCGATCGGCAGCACGGTCGACAAGCCGACGCAGCTGAAGATCGCCGGGTTCGTGCTCGTCGTGCTCGGGCTCGCGTTCCTCGGGCTGCTGCCGTGGCCGGAGCGTGCGGTGGCACCCGGGCTCTTGCAGCACGCGCGGCGGCGGGGCTCCAAGGCGCTGCTCGGCGGCGCGTTCGCGGTCTGCGCCGCGCCCTGCATCGGCACCGTGCTCGCGTCGATCCTCGTGCTCGCGTCCGGCTCCGGAACGATCGCGCGCGGGATTGTTCTCCTCGTCGCCTATTCGCTCGGCCTCGGCGCGGCGTTCGTGCTCGCCGGGGTTGCGTTTGCGCATGCGATGCGCGCGTTCCGGTGGGTGCGCGACCATTACGCGGTCGTGCAAGGTGCATCAGGCGCCATGCTCGTCGCCCTCGGCCTGCTCCTGTTCTTCAACCGCGACTGGTGGCTGAGCACGGCGATCGACCAGATACTGACGCGGGTCGGGCTCAGCACGGTCTAGCGCCGCGCGCAGCGCGGCGACGTCGAGGCCGCGGTGGGCGGGCTCGTACGCCGCGAGCCGCCTCAGCGCCTTGAGCCGCTGGCGCTCGGTGGCGATCGGACGGCCGCGCCCGCGCTGATACGCGGAGACGACGACGTGCACGAGCCCCTGGAAGAAGTCGCGCTCCGAGTCCGTGCACGCGCGCCACGCCGTCTCGAACGCCTCATGGGCCTCGAAGAACTGTCCGCCGCGCGCCAGCTCGAGTCCGTGTTGGTAGGAACCGTCCACGGTGCTAACGTCGGGCTCAGGCATGGCAACGATCCTCCTGTGCGGGGTCGACCTCTTCATCCGGGGCAAGCTCGAGGCACTCTTGCCGGAGCATCGCTTCCAGACGACGGACGGTGTCGAACCGGCTGATCTCGTGATTGCCGATATTGCGCGGATCGATGCCAACGATGTCGCCGACAACTACCCCGACGTGCCGATCCTCGGTTACACGAACCACACGGACACGGAGGGTTTGCGGCGAGCTCATGCCGCCGGATTCGATCAGGTCGTCGCGAAGTCCGCGCTGTTCGAGCGGACGCGTGAGCTGATCGATCCGCTGCTGTCATCGGTAGAGTAAATCGCTGTGACGTACATCATCGCCGAGCCGTGCATCGACATCAAAGATCGCTCCTGCGTCGACGTTTGCCCCGTGGACTGCATCCACGAGGCGGGACGGATCCTTGTGATCGATCCCGAGGAGTGCATCGACTGCGGCGCCTGTGAGCCGGAGTGCCCGGTCGAGGCGATCTTCCCGGAGGACGCGCTGCCCGACAAGTGGGAGCCGTTCGTGAAGATCAACTACGCCTACGGCGAAGGCATGGACGTGGTGAACAAGCTCACCGATGAGTACGCCACCGAGCACAACGTCCAGAACCAGCCCATCGAGTAGGACCGTCCCGCGCGGTGCACGCGCGTAGCGAACGACTACTTCGAGCGCAATGCGGGCATGTGTTGTCCATCGGGCAAGCGCTGAGTCATGTACAACGTCCGATGCGTGTAGTTCACTCCACGCGGATCGCACATTGCGTTTACCTTTTCAGCAACGTGCGGCAGGAAGTTGTCCGTCCGCGTTGCACGTTAGAAACGAACGTGGTAGGGAATCGTGCACGCGCAATCCAACTCAGGAGGTCATTGATGACCCAAGAGGATTGGAGCGGGACCGGAGAGACGTCGCCGACGTCCAACACCGGCTCGTTGAGCGACACGTCGGAGGCACCTGCCGCCGACGTCAGTTGGGGCGACTCCGCCATTGGCGAAGCGTCGAGTGTCGAGAGTGCTGAGGTCGCACCCGCCATCGCGGCGGCAACGCGTTCCTCGTCGCGCTCGGGCTCGCGTAGCTCCTCCCGCTCATCTCGCTCATCTTCCTCGCGCAAGTCTTCTGCAAAGAAGTCGGGCGCAAAGAAGTCCAGCGCAAAGAAGTCCAGTGCCAAGAAGTCCGGGGCGAAGAAGTCCGGGGCGAAGAAGAAGACCGCTGCGAAGCGGACAGCCGCCAAGCGCTCGACCGCCAAGCGGTCAACGGCGAAGCGGGGCACTGCGAAGAAGCGCACCGCTGCGAAGCGGAGCACCGCGAAGCGGGGCACGGCGAAGAAGCGCACGGCTGCCAAGCGCGGCACCGCCAAGAAGCGGACGGCTGCGAAGCGCGGTACGGCGAAGAAGCGCACGGCTGCCAAGCGGAGCACCGCGAAGCGGAGCACTGCCAAGCGTGGCACGGCGAAGAAGCGCACGGCTGCGAAGCGCAGCACCGCCAAGCGCTCGACGGCCCGCAAGTCCGGCACCCGCAAGGCCGCAACGCGGTCACGGACCGGCACGCGCAAGACCGGCCGCCGCAAGCGGTAAGCACCTCGCTGAACGCCCGGGCTCCGCAACGAACGGGAGCCCGGGCGTCGGCGTTTCGGCATCCGTATTCGCGTCTATATGATGCGCGCGCCGTGCAGCCGAAGACCCTCGACCACGTGGCGTTCTGGGTCGCCGACCGCGATCCGATCGCCGAGTTCCTCGAACGCCACCTCGGGATGCACGTCATCGCCCGCGAGGACAACTTCACGCTGATGGGCAGCGACGCTCGCCGCGGCAAGCTCACGTTGTTCGACGCCGAGGCGGCGCGTGAGCCGGGAGCGTTCGCCCACGTGGCGCTTCGCGTCTCCGACCTCGCCGCCGCCCGCGCGCAGCTGCCGGACGGGACACCTCAGGTCTTCGATGCCGGCGGCGGTGTCCGGATCACCCTCGTCGAGGCGCCGACGGACGTCGAGTACGACCTCGATCACGTCGCCCTTTTCTCCGGCGATCCGGAGGGCACCGCTGCGGAGTACCTCCGCTACGGGTTCGAGCCCGCCGGGCCCGCACGGGTCGAGGTCGGAGGCGCGTATGTCGAGTTCCTTCCCGGCGCGCCAGGGGAGCCCGAACGGCCGCTTCTCAATCACCTCGCCGTGCTGGTCGATTCCGCCGACGAGGTGGTCGCGGACGCGAAGGAGCTCGGGATCGAGGTCGAGTCGATCGTCGATGCCGCGAACACGTTCGCTGCGTTCCTCTGGGGGCCGGAGCGCGTGCGCATTGAGTATGTCGAGCACAAGCCGACCTTCTCGCTGAGGTGATCGTGATCGCAGGGGCCGGCATGGCCGGTCTCGTCGCGGCGGCGCGGCTCCGCGAGCTCGGTCGTCAGGTCGTCGTGCGGGAAAAGGGCACGCGGATCGGGGGCTCGATGCTGCTCTCGTCGTGCGTCGTCTGGCGTCATCGCAGGTGGGAGGACTTTCGTCGCGAGTGCCCGGACGGCGACGAGCGGCTGCAGCGCGTGGTGTGGGAGCGGCTCGACGACGCGATCGCGTGGCTCGAATCGCGCGGCGCGCCGGTCGTCTGGCAAGAGACGGGCAACCCCTTGACCGTCGGGAAGCGGTTCGACCCGAAGGGCGTCGTCGAGGCGCTCGCGGGCAAGGTCGAGCTGCGGGCAGACGGCTGCGCCGACGACGTGACGATCCTCTGCACCGGTGGGTTCGCAGCGTCGTCCGACCTTGTCACGCGCTACATCCGGCCCGCTGCCTCGCTGCGTCTCCGGGCGAATCCATGGTCGGAGGGCGATGGGCTCTCCTTCGCGCTCGACCGCGGTGCCAGCGTGACACCGGGGATGGAGCAGTTCTACGGACGCAACATGCCCGATGCACCGTGGGACGAGACGCAGCTCGTGTCGCTGTCTCAGCTCTACGCGCGCTTTGCCCGCATCTTCGACGAGGACGGCGTGGAATTCTTCAGCCAGAGCGAGGTGTCGTGGTCGGAGACGAACGTCGTGCAGGCCACAGCCCAGCGCCGCAATGCGCGCGCGTTCTACCTGCTCGACGCGGAGGCGCTCGACCGGCGCGTGCGCGGCCGGACGGTCGCGGAGATGGTCGAGGCCGCGCCCGCCGAAGCGCGAGTCGCGATCGCCGATCTGCCGTTCGATCCGCTCGGCGGGACAGCCGCCGCGGTGCGGGTGATCGCATCGATCACGCACACGATCGGCGGGTTGCAGGTGGACGAGCGCGCGCGGGTGATCGGCGCCGACGGCCTCTGGGCGGCGGGCGTCGACGCCGGCGGCATTGCGACGGGCGGGTACGCAAGCGGCCTCGCGCAGGCGCTCGTGCAGGGCCTTGCCGCGGCCGAAGACGTCGCTCGCTAGACGTCGCTCGCCAGACGTCGCTCGCCAGACGAGGGATCGTTCGCTCAGTTGTAACGCGGCGCTTGTGCCGCAGCCTTCCCTCGGTGCCTGGCACCGATGCGGGCATCCCACCCGAGTCCCGTGATTCTGCGCGCGATGCGCTGTCGCGGCAAGGGGTGTGCACGGTTTGTCACAGTCTTGTGTCGGTGCCTGGCACCGACGTTGGCTGCCGGCTACTTGCCGACGGAGAAGACGCAGGCGCGGGTGTCGCCCGGGAGCGGCGAAACGCCGATCTTGTTCACGACGAGCATGCGATCGCCTTCTTCGAACTCGTGCCCCACCTGCGGCGGGTCTCCTTCTATCTCGCGAAGGCTGTACCCCGCGGGCGACCAGAGGAAGAGGAGGTAGCTGGAGTCCTCGGCCATCGGCGGCAGCTTATCTCCGGGTCGCGTACGGCGGCAGCCTCACGACGACGCGGGTGCCCTCGTCATCCACATGGACGTCGATCTTCCCGTGCAGCTGCTTGACCCGCTCCTCGATCGCCTCGAACGAGCGCCTGCGCCGTTCGGGCTCGGCATCGTCGGCGACGCATATCTCGAGTCCTCCGTCGTCGGTCGCCTTCATGCGGACGCTCACGGTCGTCGGCGGCCCGCGCCGGATTGCCTGGTCGAGCAGCTCACGGATGATCGTGTACGTCGCGACCTGCCCGGCCTCGCCGATCTCCTCGGCCGCGGCGATGTCCAGGTCGATCCGGATCCGGTTCGCCGTTCCGACGTGCTCCGCAAGAGCCTGCAACGCAGGGCCGAAGCCCTGGTCGCGGAGCACGACGGGCTCGAGCGCGAATGACAGGTCGCGCAGCTCCCGGATCGTCGAGCGCTGCCGGTCGAGCGCCGAGGAGAGGACGCTACGCGCGTCTTCGAGCTTCCCGGTCGTGATCGCGTGCAGCGCGGCATCGAGCATTAGCGCGATCCCGGCGAGGTTCTGCACCGGACCGTCGTGCAGAAACAGCGCAATCCGGCGCCGCTCGTCCTGCTCGGCGGCGATCAGCCGGTCGAGGCTCTCAGAGTCGCTCACGCGACATCACTAGTCGATGATCGCTTCGCGCAGCGCGATTGCAACCGCGTGGGTTCGCGTATCCGCTTCGAGCTTGGAGAGGATATGGCGTACGTGGCTCTTGACCGTCTCCTGCGAGATGAAGAGCCGGCCCGCGACATCCGCGTTCGACATGCCGTCGGCGAGCAGTTGAAGGATCTCGCGTTCGCGGGTCGTCAGCATGTCGGTCTGGTCCTTGCCGGCGAGGAACGCCGGCATCAGCGCGGGATCGACATAGCCGTCGCCCTGCGCGACCTTCTCGATCGCCCTCACGAGCGTCTGGTGCGGGGCCTCCTTGAGGATGTAGCCCTTCGCGCCCGATTCGAGGCCGCGGCCGAGCAGCGAGCGCTCCGAGTACGCGGTGAAGATCAGCACCTTCGACTCGGGCACCTTCTCGGTGAGGAGCTTCGTTGCCTCGAGCCCGTCCATGCCCGGCATCCGGACGTCCATGATGATCACGTCCGGCTTGCGCCGCTCGGCCATTTCGACCGCGGAGGCGCCGTCGGCTGCCTCTCCGATGACCCGAATGTGCGGCGCGCGCGAGAGCGATAGGCGGAGCCCCTCGCGGACGACTTCGTGATCGTCCACGATCATCGTCGTGATCTCGTCAGCCATGTGGCTCGCAATCCTACGCTGAAAGCAGCGAAAGTTGTTCGTCGCCGGGCTTTGGGCGCAGTGGCTCGGGCCTGCGATCGCGGATCCCATGCGCCCGTGCGAGCCGCCGCACCTCGTTGCGGGCAGGCTCAGCCTTCGCTCGCGGCAGATACGCCCCGCGTGCGTAGAGGCGCTCGTACTCCGGGAGCAACTCCGGCCAGTCTCGCGCCAGGCATTCGAGAAAGTGCTCGCGTGTGCCGGGGCGAAGGTAGAGGAGGTTCGCCCAGATGCCGCAGGCGCCCGCTTCGCGCGCCGCCGTGACCACCCGTGCCATCGAGCTCGGATGGTCGGAGAGGCCGGGGAGGAGAGGCGCCATGCCGACCGACGCGCGCACGCCGGCATCCACGAGCATCTTCAGTGCGCGCAGGCGCTGTCGCGGCGGTGCGGTGCCGGGCTCGGTCGTGCGCCAGACGTCGTCGTCGACGGTCGGGACCGAGAACGTGACGGAGACGGGGGCACGCAGCGACGCCTCGACGAGCACGTCCACGTCGCGCACGATCAGCGGACCGCGCGTGATGATCGAGAACGGGTTCGCGGCGTTGCGCAACACCTCGAGGCACGCGCGAGTGAGCTTGTAGCGGCCCTCCGCCGGCTGGTAGGGGTCGGTAGCAGCGCCGATTGCGATCCCATCGCCGTGCCAGCTCTTGCGAGCGAGCTGCACGCGCAGGAGCTCGGCGACGTTGACCTTGACGCGGATCGACGTGCCGTAGCGGTGGTCGGAGGGTCGGTCGGCTCGCAGCTCGAATGCGCGGACGTAACAGAACGTGCAGCGGTGCACGCAGCCCATGTACGGATTGAGCGACCACTCGAAGGGCATCCCCTTCACACGGTTCAGCGCGACCTTGCAGGGCTCTTCGCGATAGGCGACCCGCATCCCCTGATCATAGAACATATGTTCGTGCCGTCCAACGGGTGGCTATACTCCGCCGACTGATTCGCGTGGACGACGACCTGCCGCCCAGTACGCGCGCGCCTTCGGGGCGCACCTCCGCTCTATGGACGGCTCCGTCGAGCCTACGCCTGACGTGACCTTCCTCTTGCAGATGCTGGCCCTGCTCGGGCTGCTGTTCGTGAACGCGTTCTTTGTCGCGGCCGAGTACGGGCTCGTGACCTCGCGGCGCACGCGGATCATGGAGCTCGAGCACGAGGGCAACAGGCGCGCCCACCTGGTGCTGAAGATCACCGGCGATCCGCCCCGGTTCATCTCGGCGATGCAGCTCGGCGTCACGATCTCGAGCCTGGGAATCGGCGCCCTCGGCGAGCAGGTGCTCGCCCGCAAGTTCGACGGCCTGATGGCGTCTGTGCTCGCGGTGATCCTGGCGCTGCTGATCGTCACCTACCTGCACGTGGTGATCGGCGAGCTGGTGCCGAAGGGCATCGCGCTCGGCCACCCCGAGCGCACCGCGCTCGCCGTCTCGACGCCCGTGCGCTGGTTCTTCGTCCTCTTGCGGCCCCTGATCTGGCTGCTGCAGGAGTCGACTGCCTTGATCCTGCGCGCGCTCGGGCTGGAGCCCCCGGGCGCCGAGCACGAGGCGCACTCCGAGGCCGAGCTGCGCATGCTCCTCTCGTCGTCGGCCGACCAGGGTGAGATCGAGCACGAGGAGCAGGAGATGCTCTACAAGGTCTTCGACTTCGCCGACAAGGAAGTCTCGGACGTGATGGTGCCGCGTCCCGAAGTCGTCGCGATCTCGATCGCGCTTCCTGCCGAAGAGGCGCTGAAGGCCGTCCTCGACTCGCCGTACACGCGCTACCCGGTCTATCGCGAGTCGCTCGACGACATCGTCGGCGTGCTGCACATCCGCGACCTGATCGTTGCGATGCACGACGGCGGGATCGTCGACGTCGACCTCGAGACGCTCGTCCGGCCGGCGTACATGGTCCCCGAGACGAAAGACCTGGGGGCGCTCCTGACGGAGTTCCGGCGGACGAACCAGCACATGGCGGTGGTGATCGACGAGTACGGCTCGATGGAGGGCATCGTCACGCTCGAGGACCTGCTCGAGGAGATCGTCGGCGAGATCGAGGACGAGTTCGATCTTCCCGACGAGACCGTCGAGCGCGTCGACGACGAGACGATCCGCATCGACGGCACGTTCCCGATCGACGACTTCAACGAGCGCTTCGGGTGCGGACTGCCGCAGGACGACTACCACACGATCGCCGGCTTCGTCTTCGGCCAGCTCGGGCGCGCCGCGGAGCCCGGGGACGAGATCTCCTACGAAGGGCTTACCTTCACCGTCGACTCCGTCGAAGGCCAGCGCATCGACCGCCTGACCGTGAAGTTCCAGCCGTGGCACCGAGTCGACGAGCCCGCGCCGACTGACGCGACCGAGTCGCAAGAGTAGGATCGCCGCATGAGCGAGCACCTGGACGCCTTGCGCGCGAACGTTGCGAACACCGCGGCTCCGTCCCCGGAGCTGACGGCCTACCTCGAGAAGGTGCGCGCCCGCGCCTATACGGTCACCGACCAGGACGTCGAGGAGCTGAGGGCGACCGGGCTGTCGGAGGACGAGATTTTCGAGCAGACGGTCGCCGCTGCGATCTCGGAAGGACTGCGCAGGCTCGACGCGGCGTCGGCGGTGATCGGATGAGGCTCTCCGTCGTCGACAACGGCCACCGGCCGGACGAGGCCGCGATGCTCGCCGCGATCCGCGAGCGCAGCGGCGCCGAGCCGCTCGGCGTCGTCAAGACGCTGCTCTACCGCCCCGAGCTCTTCGGCACGCCGTTCTCGGAAGAGCTCGACGTCGTCATGCGCGGCCCCTCGGACTGGAGCGCGGGGGAGCGGGAGCTATTTGCCGGCTTCACCTCCCTGCTCAACCAATGTCCATTCTGAATGGGCTCCCACGGCGCAGTTGCGTCGTACGCGCTCGGTGAGGAGGTCTGGCAGGCGGTCGTCGACGACTGGCGGACCGCGCCGCTCTCGCCCGAGCTCACGGCGACGCTCGTCTTCCTGGAGAAGCTGACGCTCCGCCCCGACGAGCTCGTGCCCGCGGACGCCGAGGCGGTGTACGCGGCGGGCGTCTCTCGTCAGGCGCTCCGCGACGCGGCTGCCGTCTGCGGCATGTTCAACATGATCGTCCGCCTCGCCGACTCGCTCGGCTGGGACGTGCCGACCTGGGAGCGCCTCCAGCAGCGCGCGCCGGCGATGCTCGAGGGCGGCTACGTGATGCACGCGATCGGCGATCGCTGACCTGAACGCCGCCTGAACGGGTCGCTGGCGGCGCCGCCGTCCTTCCCTTTTGATAGCTGAATCGGCCGGTATCCCTTGACGGGAGCCAACTTTTAAGAGAGTTTCCCGTCTTGTGGAGGTGACCTGCTCGTTTCGAGTGGGACTCCCACGCGCGTCAAGCTGTCCCCCCTGTCAGGAGGAATCACGTGAAGAAAGTCTTTCGGACGTCGACGCTGCTGATCGTTGCGGGCGTCGTCGTGCTCGCGACGATGGCCGTCGCTGTTGCGACCGCAAGCTCGAGCAAGAAGGCCGCAGGCGGCGAAGTCTGCGTACTGTTCCCGGACCCGGCGACGTCGATCCGGTGGGTGCACTACGACGCCCCGGCCATGACCGCGGCGCTCAAGGCAGCCGGGGTCACCTACCAGATCTACAACGCGGGTGGCGACGCCCAGAAGCAGAAGGCGCAGGCCGACCAGTGCCTCGGCAACGGTGCCAAGGTGATCGTGGAGGTCGCGATCGACGCCGGCTCGGCGGCCGCGATCGAGAAATCTGCGAAGGCGAAGGGCATCCCGTCGATCGACTACGACCGCCAGGTCAAGGGCGGCGTCGCGTCGATCTACGTCTCGTTCGACGGCAGGGCCGTCGGTGTCCTCCAGGGCAAGGGAATCGTCAACGGTCTGAAGGCGAACGGGAAGTACTCGCAGCATCCGGTCGTCGCGGAGGTCAACGGCGGCGCCACGGACGCGAACTCGTTCCTGTTCAAGGGCGGGTACGACTCCGTGCTCAAGCCCCTCTACGCGAACGGCACCTTCAAGAAGGGGCCGGACCAGTTCGTGCCCGGCTGGGACAACCAGAAGGCGGGAACGATCTTCGATCAGATGCTGGTCAAGACCGGCAACAAAATCGATGCGGCAGCGGTCGCCAACGACGGCATGGCCGGCGCTGTGATCGCCTCCCTGAAGAAGGCCGGGCTGAAGCCGATCCCCGTGTCGGGTCAGGACGCGACGCCGCAGGGCTTCCAGAACATCATCAGCGGTTGGCAGACGATGACGGTCTGGAAGGACACGCGTGTGCTCGCAAAGGCAGCCGCAAAGGCGGCCGTTCAGCTGCTCAAGGGACAGAAGCTGACGACCACCGGAACGGTGCCGAACGGCTCGAAGAAGGAGCCGGCATACATCATCGCGCCGGTCGCGCTCTACAAGTCGAACTGGACGAAGATCTACACGTCCGGGTTCCTCAAGAAGAGCGAAATCTGCATCGGGCAGTACAAGAAGTACTGCTAGCCGGTTACGTGACTCGCAGTTGGGGCGCCTCCGGGCGCCCCAACTGTGCTAGGAACCAATCTTCATTGCCTGACGAAACACCAGTCCTCGAGCTCCGCGGCATCTCGAAGTCCTTCGGGCAGGTCGAGGCGTTGAGAGACGTCGACCTTGAGGTGCACCGCGGCGAAGTGCTGGCGCTCGTCGGCGACAACGGTGCCGGCAAGTCCACGCTCATCAAGTCGATCGCCGGCATCCACAGCGCGGACTCGGGTGAAATCTGGTTCGAAGGAAACCATGTCTCGATCTCCGGACCGAAGGACGCCGCACGGCTCGGAATCGAGGTCGTCTACCAGGACCTCGCCCTCTGCGACAACCTCGACGTCGTGCAGAACATGTATCTCGGCCGGGAGGCGCACAATCCGCTGCAGATCCTGCAGGAGCCGGTAATGGAGCAGAAGACTGCGTCGACGTTGAAGTCGCTCGCTGTGACGACGATTCGCTCGATCCGCCAGCCGGTCGCGACGCTTTCGGGTGGTCAGCGCCAGTCAGTGGCGGTCGCGCGTGCCGTCATGTGGAACTCGAAGCTCGTGATCCTCGATGAGCCGACCGCCGCGCTCGGAGTCGCCCAGACCGAGCAGGTGCTCTCCCTCGTCAAACGGCTTGGGGAGCAGGGGCTCGCGGTCATCCTCATCTCACACAACCTCCACGACGTCTTCGCGGTCGCAGACCGGATCAGCGTCCTGCGGCTCGGCCGGAATGCAGGCCTTTTCGATCGCAAGGCGACGACACAGCAGGAGGTCGTTCAGGCGATCACGGCCGGAACGCCGACGAAGGTTTCGGGCATCCCGGCGGAGGCCCCCTCGTGACGACCGAAGCCGCTCCGGCGTTCGACGTCGCCCCGCCCGACGAAAGTCTCGGGACCCGGATCTGGGAGAACTTCAAGGGAGGGAATCTCGGCAGCTTGCCGGTCGCCGTCGGCCTGACGGTGATCGTCATCCTGTTCGCCTTCACCGCCCAGAACTTCTTCACGGCGGTCAACTTCAACAACATCATCGTCCAAATGGCGGGCACGACCATGCTCGCCTTCGGCGTCGTCTTCGTGCTGCTGCTCGGCGAGATCGATCTCTCGATCGCGTACCTGAGCGGCATCGTCGGTGTGGTCTGCGCCGAGCTCCAGAAGCCGGACAGCGGACACTTCCTGCCAGGTATCTGGCCGATCGTCGCCGCACTTGCGGTCGGGGTCCTGATTGGTGCCTTCCAGGGCTCGTTCGTCGCGATCATCGGCGTTCCGTCCTTCGTCGTCACACTCGCCGGCCTGCTCGCCTGGCAGGGCTTCGTCCAGCGCACGCTCGGCGCAGGCGGACCGATCATCATCGAGAACCGGTGGGTCAACTACACCGCGTCGTACTTTTTCTCGAAAGAGGCCGGGTGGATCATCTGGTTCTTACTCAGCTTCGCCTATGTCGGCAGCGTCGTCTTTGGTGTGCTCAGCAAGCGACGCCACGGCGTGAGCATCCGCTATCCCTATCTGGTCGCCGCCAAGACGATCGCGATCCCGGCGGCCGCGGCGCTCGTCGTGGGAATCTGCAACAGCGATCGCGGTGTGCCGCTGGCCGGTCTGATCATGATCTTCTTCCTGCTTTTCTGGACCTACGTCGCCAAGCGGACGACCTTCGGCCGCCACGTCTATGCCGTCGGCGGCAACGCAGAAGCGGCGCGCCGCGCCGGGATCAGCGTCCCTCGAATCCGGATCCTCGTCTTCATGATCTCGGGATTCATGGCCGGCGTCGGCGGAGTGATTCTCGCCGGCAACCTCCAGTCGGTCGGTCCGGATCAGGGCGGCGGCACGCTGCTGCTGGACGCGATCTCCGCCGCGGTGATCGGCGGCACGAGCCTCTTCGGCGGCCGTGGCGAGGTGCGGGCGGCAGTCCTCGGGTCGGCTGTAATCGCCACGATCGCGAACGGCCTGTTCATCCTCGGCTACCAGCCGGGAACGATCTTCATCATCACGGGCTGCATCCTGCTCTTCGCCGTCACGCTCGACACGATCGCGCGCCGCCGCCAGGCGAAGACCGGCCGCTAGCGCTAGCCCGTCACGGTGACGACGCGGTCGACGGCGCCGACGTCGCGCGTGCTCTTCACGGTCCCGTCCGGGTAACGGACGATCAACTCGTTCACGGCGGTGTATGGACCGAGGCCGAAATGGACGCGCGGATCCTCGGAGGACAGGTAGCTCGAGCCGGCGTGCACCTCGCGCACCTGCCGTCCGTCGACGCCGACGAGCGTCACGACGGCGCCCGGCGAGAACGGTTCCACCTGCACGTCGAGCCAGTGGCCCTCCCGGCTCGTGTTGTGCAGCAGGATCAGCTTGCCGCCGATCGAGTTGATCGCGACGTCGACGCGGCCGTCGTTGTCGTAGTCCGCAGCGGCCAGGCCGCGCCCGTTGGTGCGCAGTGCCGGCAGGAGATTCGCGGTGGAGAATGAGCCGTTCTCGCGCTGGGTGAGGACCTGCAGGGGGCCGGCGTCCTTCGCGAGGTTCGTCACTGGGATTGCGCCGCTCGTCAGCACGAGGTCGAGCTTGCCGTCGTTGTTCAGGTCGACCCACGAGTCTCCCCAGCCGGTGCGGCTCCCGATCAGCGGCGTGAACGCTTTGCGCACGTCAGCGAACGCGGAGCCGGTGCCGCTGTAGACGGCGTGCGTCTGGTTGCGGGAGTTGCTGACGAAGAGGTCCTGCAAGCCGTCGCCGTTGTAGTCGGACTCCGCGATGCCCATGCCGGCGTTCGCGTCGGCGACCTTCTCCTGCTTCGCGCGGTCGACGAAGTGGAAGCCGAGCGGGCCGCCGGGCTCGTTGCTGTAGAGCCGGTTCGGGTCCTCGTCGTTCGCCACGTAGAGGTCGAGGCGACCGTCGTGGTTCAGGTCGGTGAAGACCGCGCCGAGGCTGTGGTCGTAGGGCGGCGGGTCGAGCCCGACCTGCGCGCCGACCTCCTTGAAGTGCTTGTTGCCCTCGTTCAGGAACAGCTCGTCGCGCACTCCCTCGGTGTTCGAGGGGAAGCCCTTCACCGACCCGACGATCGGATTCGCCATGTTCGTGTAGCCCGCGACGAAGAGATCTGGCCGCCCGTCCCCGTTCACGTCGGCAACCGCCGCGCTGGAGTGCCAGCCGAACGAGATGACGCCGGCCTTGCGCGCGCCCTCGGTGAACGTCCCGTCGCCGTTGTTCCAGTAGAGCGCGTCGTTGGTCGAGGTCGTGACGTAGAGGTCGGTGAAGCCGTCGCCGTTCAGATCCGCGGCCACGCAGCCCTCGCCGCGTGTCCGGAGCCCCGTGCCCGACGCGGCGGTGACGTTGACGAACTTCCCGTGGTCGTTGCGGTACAGGGCGCTGCGCGGCAGGCCGCCGTGCGCCTCGAAGGCGGGGAGGTTGTCGTCGGTGTACGAGTTGACGGCGTAGAGGTCGAGCCAGCCGTCGTTGTTGTAGTCGAGCCAGCAGACCCCGCCGCCCATCATCGCGGTGGGGTCGTTCGTCATCCCGTAGCGGAACGAGGCCTGGCGGAAGTCGAGGCCGACCTGGCTCGCGACGTTCACCAGGCCGAAGCCTGGCAGCGTGGGTCCGGTGACCGTCGGCGCGGCGACCGCGGCCGGTGCGGCCGTGGCGCCGAGCACCCAGTGCCCGCCGGCCTGGTGCAGCTTGTACTGGGTGCTCGCGAGCTGCGCGACTGCGATGGGTGGATCCTGGCCCTGGCCCGGCTCGAGCCAGACGCGCAGCGTCTCATGGTGGCCCGTCTCCGTCCGGGGCAGGCCGGAGAGGAGGTCGCGTGCGATCCAGCGGGCCGTGTGCAGGTTCAGCTGCGACTCGACGCCACGCGACGGGAGGATCGTGATCGTGGGCAGCCCCTTGGCCGAGATGGAGCCGGTCGCGGCCGCGGAGCCTGCCGGGCCGCTGACCGCGACGAGGCTGAGCGCGTAGATGGCGGCCGCGGCGACCGCTGTGATCGCGAGGCGCGGCCCGGTCAGTCGCAACCGTGCGAGCGGGACCAGCGCGACCAGCGGGCGCGCCGCGCAAACGATCGTCAGCGCGCCGAGCAGCGCGACCTTGGTCGACCACTCGGTCCGCAGCGGCGCGATCAGCAGCGCGGCCAGCAGACCGACGCTCACCGCGTAGACGACGCGGTCTCGCTGGCCGCGCGGCGTCGTCTTCGGGTCGGTGAGCATGAAGAAGAGGAAGACGAGCACCTCGGGCGAGGTGAGGAGCGACCGCCAGAAGTACGCGCCGGTGATCGGGCCGAGGTGCCAGCGAGCTGTCATCGCGTGCCCGGTGGCGGCCAGCAGGGCAATCCCGGCGGCGAACGCGAGCCAGAAGCTCACGGCGATCCAGAGCAGCTTGAGCCGCGAGAGGATCAAGAGGCCGCCGGTGACGATCACCACGAACGCGAACAGGAGCCACGGCGAGACGGGCCCCCACCAGAAGTCGAGGGGTTCGGCGCGGTTGCGTCCGAGCAGCACGAAGCAGAGGACGAGCCCGATGTTAGAGGGGTTGAAGACGTGGCTTCCTCGCCACTTGATCACGTACTTCGAGAGCAGCGAAACCGCGGCGGTGCCCATGAAGATCCACCAGCCGCGCAGGCTCCACCAGTCGCCGTGGTGGGTGCCGGGCACGCGCAGGATGAACGCGACCCCGTTCCCCGTCAGCATCGCGCTCGCCGGCCACATTAGGACGTGCTGCTTGCGCAACGTGATTGCGATCTCCAGCACGGCGCAGGTCAGCAGCGAGATCAGGATCTGGGCGATCGAGACGCGAAACTGGAAGACGGTTTGACCGAGCACCTGCAGCGTCGTGATCACCGCCGCGAGGTGCAGCCGTGGGTCGCTCAGCTTCGGCAGCAGCACCGGGTACCGCGTGCCGCGAATCGTGAGCGTGCGGCCGGCAGTGGCCAGTGCGGCGTGCGCGCTCATCGCCTCGTCATGGTAGTGCCGAACGGTGCATTTGACGAACATGCGAATGACGAGTCGTGCAGAATCGCGGTATGCAGCTCGAGCACGCCCGCGCGATCGTCGATCTGGTGGTCTCCGAGGCTCCCGGCGCCGTTTCGGTCTTCGTCGCCGACGATCACGGGGAGCTCGTGGCGGCCGCCACGATGGATGGCGCGGCGCCCGACACGCGCCTGAACGCTCAGCGGAAGGCGTACACGGCCGCCCGCAGCGACGCGCGCTCGACGCGCGAGCTCGCCAAGAAGGTGAAGGACGACGCGGTCGAGCGCGCGAGCTTCGACCCGTTCTTCACGTTCTTCCTCGGCGGCGTCGCGGCGTTCGACGGCGCGACGCGGGTCGGAGCCGTCGGCGTGAGCGGCCTCCCCGGGGAGGTCGACGAGCAGCTGGCGCGACGCGCGATCGAAGCGGCAGGGCTCTCGACCTAGATCTGGACCGGCTGCCCGTTCGTGGCGGACTCGTGCAGCGCCTCGAGCGTGCGCGCCTGGCCGACGGCGTCTGAACGTCCGAGCAGGAGTTCGCCCTCGCCACGGATCGCATCGCTCAGGTTCTCGAGCTCGAGCCGGTAGGAGTCCTCCTTCTCGATCTCGATGCGCTCGACGCCGTCCGCACGCCGCAGCTCGATCACGGGGACATTGCAGTGCCAGGGGTCGTCGAGGAACAGCGAGCCCTCGCTGCCGATCACCTCGAGCTCGTCCTGCTCCGGCAGCGCCGTGCCGCAATGGAAGAGCCCGATCACGTTCCCTGGGAAGCGCAGCGTGCCGCTGAAGACCCAGTCGGTCCCCGACGGTCCATACCACGCGACTCCGAACACCTTCTCGGGCTCGCCGCCGACAAGTCGCGAGCTACTGACGTTGTAACAGCCGACGTCCATCAGTGCGCCGCCCTCGACGTCCGTCCGCAGGCGGATGTTGTCCTGGTCGTAGAGCGAATAGCTGAAGACCGACCGGACGACCCGGAGCTCGCCGATTGCGCCCTCGTCGATGAGCTGCGTCACGCGCTTCGTCTGCGGGTTGTGGCGGTACATGAACGCCTCGCTGAGGAGCCGGTCCGCCTTGTCCGCGGCATCGAAGGCCTCCTCGACCTCGCTCGTGTGCCGCGACATCGGCTTCTCGCAAAGCACGTGCTTGCCGGCCTGGAGGGACTTGATCGACCACTCGCAGTGCATGTTGTTCGGCAGCGAGATGTAGACGGCCTCGATCTCCGGGTCGGCGAGCAGGGCCTCGTACGAGCCGTACGCGCGCGGGATGTCCCACTCCTTCGCATATTCCTCGGCGCGCTGCTGGTCGCGGCTCGCGACCCCGACGAGGTCGACCTTGGACGACGCGTGCGCGCCGGGAATCACCTTCCGGTTGATGTCGGCGGTCGAGATGATTCCCCACTTGACTGCGTCGGCCACTTCAGTCTCCTTCGTCAGATTGGACACGCGTAGTATCGCGTGATGGGCGAGATCGGCATCGGCATGCTCGGCTACGCGTTCATGGGCAAGGCCCACTCCAACGCGTTCAAGAAGATCTCCTACATCACGTGGCCGCCGCCGCTCGAGCCGCGGCTCGTCGGCATCGCCGGACGTGACACCGAAGCGGTCGGCGAGGCGGCGAGGCGCTACGGCTACGAGTACGCGACGGGCGACTGGCACGAGCTGATCGCCGACGACCG
This sequence comes from Gaiellaceae bacterium, assembly GCA_045805985.1. Lineage (GTDB taxonomy): Bacteria > Actinomycetota > Thermoleophilia > Gaiellales > Gaiellaceae > PALSA-600. The sequence goes on from JBJMKA010000013.1 coordinate 193,069, forward strand.
CATCGGGCTCTTCGACAACGGCGGCCCGAACTCGCTGCACGCCGAGCCGACGATCGCGGCGGCGCAGGCGGGCAAGCACGTGATCTGCGAGAAGCCGCTCGGGCGCGACGCGAACGAGAGCTACGACATCTGGCAGGCCGTCGCGGCGACCGGCGTCAAGCACATGTGTGCGTTCAACTACCGGTTCGTGCCGGCCGTCCGGCTCGCGCGCGAGATGATCGAGGCAGGTGAGCTCGGCGAGATCCGTCACTTCCGCGGGCGCTACCTCCAGGACTGGGCTGACGATCCATCGCTCGACACCTGGCGGTTCGCTCCCGACGAGGCAGGCTCCGGCGCGCTCGGCGACATCGGCACGCACGTGATCGACCTCGCACGGTTCCTGAATGGCGAGATCGCGACTGTCTCCGGCTTCGTCAAGACGTTCGTCGAAGGGCGCAAGGTGGACGACGCGCTCGAGGCGGCGGTCGAGTTCGACAACGGCTCCGTCGGCACGATCGAAGGGACGCGGCTCGCGCTCGGTCGTCGCAACGCGTTCCAGTGGGAGATCAACGGCTCGAAGGGATCGGTCGCGTTTGACATGGAGCGTCTGAACGAGCTGCAGGTGTTTCGTGCCGACGGGGACCGCGCCCGCGGCTTCAAGACCGTGCTCGTCTCGGAGACGAATCATCCGTTTTGGGAGTATTGGTGGCCGCCGGGCCACATCATCGGCTGGGGTGACACGTTCGTGCACGAGCTGCACCACGTCTTGAAGTCGATCGCCGACGACACCGACATCGCACCGTATGGCGCGACATTCGAAGACGGCTACCGTGCATCCGAGGTCGGAGACGCGATCGTGCGCTCCGGCGAGTCCGGACAGCGCGAGGCGATTTCTTATCGCGCTTGATCGGTTCGCGCTCGAACCAGGTTCGTTTTTTGAACCTGGTTCATGAGTTTCAAACCCGAACCAGGTTCACCCGCCGTCGAGCACGAGCGTCGCTTTGACGCCGCGGTAGGCAAAAGCTTCCGCGAAGCGGTCAAGCGGCACGCGACGGCCGACGAACGCCTCCAGCGCTTCCGGCCAACGTTCGCGCGCACGGTCGAGCGAGTCGACGGCCGCCAGCCAGTCCTGGCGGTGCGCGTTGACGCTGCCGAAGAGAACGCGGTTCTCAAGAACTGCGTCGAGCCCGATCGTCGGGCCGTCGATGGACACCGTCTGCTCGCGTCCGTCGACCCCGAGCAAGCATGCAATGCCGCTGCGCCGCAGCAGGCCGAGCGAATCCGCCATCGCCTGTGCGTCGGGCACCGCCGAGACGACGAGGTCGAAGCCGCCGGTCTCGTCACGGAGGTCGGCCAGCGACGTGTCGCTCGTCGAGACATAGCGCGCTCCCGACGCGGGGACGAGCTCGCTGCGCGGCTCCAGCGATGCCGTCCACACCTCCACGCCGGCAAGGCGGAGAAGGTAGGTCGAGATCATCCCGATCGCTCCTGCCCCGACCACGAGCGCGCGCTCGAGCTGCCACGGTTGTCGGCGGCCGATGGTCAGCGCGTGGCGGATCGCGCGCTGGCAGATCGACGTCGGCTCGACGAGCACGCCCAGGCGTCCGAGACTAGGCGGGATCCGGATCAGCTGCGCCGGATCCTCGACGACGAGCTCGCGTGCGAAGCCGTCGAGGCGCGTGATCCCGCGCTCGAAGTAGTCGCCGGTGAGGCACGAGTCCGGCGCGCCCTCCTCGCACGCGAGGCAGTGCCGGCACGAACGCCGCACGGTGGCCGTGACGAGGTCGCCCTTGCTGAAGCCGTGACCGTCACGCTCGACGCGCGCGAGCGACTCGTGCCCGAGCACGAGCGAGCTGCCCTCGGCGGGCACGCCGAACAGGCCCTCCGAGATCTCGCGGTCGGTCCCGCAGACCCCGACCTCGAGCACGCGGAGCAGCACGCCGTCGCCGGTCGGCTCGGGAACGTCCGCAACGCGCGTCGAGTGGGGTACGGCCGGCTCGGTGACGAGCGCGAGCATCAGGCGGCGGTCAAGCCACCGTCGATCACCAGCACGCTGCCCGTGACGAACTCGGCCGCCGCCAGATAGGCGACGGCGTCAGCGATCTCGTCCGGTGTGCCGAGTCGGCCCATCGGTTGGCGGGCACGCAGCGCGTCGAGGGATTCGCCGACGTCCTCGACGAGGCGGCGCACCCACGGCGAGTCGACGGTGCCCGGCGCCACGGCATTGACGCGGATGCCTTCTCCGACGTGGTCGACCGCGAGCGCACGGGTGAGCGAGATCACTGCGCCCTTCGACGCGCAGTAGGCGGCGCGGTTGCGCAGGCCAACGAGCGCCGCGACCGACGCGATGTTCACGATCGAGCCTCCGCCGCGGGCGGCCATGCCGGGGATCGCGTGCTTGCAGCAGAGGAACGTGCCGCGCGCGTTGACCGCCATCACGTTCTCCCAAACGTCGAGCGTCGTCTCGGGCGCGTTCGTCGTGGAGCCGATGCCGGCGCAGTTGACGAGCACGTCGAGGTCGGCCATCGCGAACTCGACCTCCGCCTCGTGGCGCACGTCGAGCACGACCGCCTGCGCACCGATGTCCTCCGCCACCGCATGCGGTGAGAGGTCGGCGACGATCACCTCCGCGCCGTCTGCGGCGAGCCGCCGCGCAACGGCGGCGCCGATCCCCGAGCCCGCTCCGGTGACGAGCGCGCGCTTCCCCTCGAAGCTCAGCACTTTCGCTCCGTCAAGCCTACGCTCATTGCGCCCATGGTAGGAGCACCGCACCTTCTGAGGCGGAGCCGACGAGGGCGCGGTAGCGCGCGAAGACGCCACCCGCATACGGAAGCGGCGGCGGCTGCCACGCCGCGAGGCGTCCGGCGATCTCTGCGTCGTCGAGCTCGAGCGTCAGGCTCTTCGCGTCGATGTCGATCGCGATCGTGTCGTCGTTGCGGACGATCGCGAGCGGTCCGCCGCGCGCAGCCTCGGGCGCGACGTGGCCGACCATCAGGCCGCGCGTTGCGCCCGAGAAGCGGCCGTCCGTGACGAGCGCGACCGATTCGCCGAGTCCCGCGCCGACGACCGATGCGGTGACGCTCAGCATCTCGCGCATGCCGGGCCCGCCGGCGGGGCCCTCGTAGCGGACGACGAGCACCGCGCCCTCGGTCACCACGCCCGCGCGTACGGCGTCCGTACAGGCCTCTTCGCTGTCGAAGACGACCGCAGGGCCTCGGTGGACACGCCGGCCGCCTGCGAGCTTCACAAGGCTTCCGTGAGGCGCGAGGTTGCCGCGCAGCGCATGCAGCGCTCCGGTCGGCTTGAATGGCTGCTCGAGCGTGAAGAGCACCTCGCCGTCCGGCGGCGCCGCATCGCGCGTGGCCTCTTCGAGCGTCGAGCCCTCGACGGTCGGCGCCGACCCGTCGAAGTAACCGCCGCGCACGAGCTCGCGGATCAGCGACGCGGTGCCGCCGACGCGATGCAGGTCCTCGGCCATGAAGCGGCCCGACGGCGCCAGGCTTGCGATCACGGGCGTGCGGCTGCCGACATCGGCGAGCTCGTCGAGCGTCAACGGCACGCCGGCCTCGTGCGCGATCGCGAGCAGATGCAGGATCCCGTTCGTCGAGCCGCCGGTCGCGGCGATGCCCGCCATCGCGTTCAGCAGCGCGCGTTTGTCGAGGAAGGTTCGGGCCGTTTCGGTCAGCTCGACGGCGCGCGCACCGGCGCGCTTGGCGGCCACGTCCTTCGCCGCGGTCTCGTCGGCCGGGATCAGCCCGTCGCCGAGGTGCGTGATCCCGAGGCAGTCGAGCGCGACCGCCATCGTGTTCGCCGTGAAGTGGCCGGCGCAGGTTCCCGGACCGGGGCACGCGACGCGCTCCAGCTCGTCCAGCTCCTCGCGCGGGATCAACCCGCGCTCCTCTGCGCCGACGGCCTCCCAGACGTCCTGGATCGTCACCTCACGGCCACGCAGCCGTCCGGCGCGCATCGGGCCGCTGTAGAGCACGACGGCGGGCTTGTCGACGCGCGCGAGGGCCATCAGCGCTGCGGGAACGGTTTTGTCGCAGCCGACGACGCAGACGAGTGCGTCGAAGTCGTGCGCGTGCACCATCAGCTCGATCGAGTCGGCGATCACCTCGCGCGAGATCAGCGACGCGCGCATGCCGGGCGTCGCCTGCGACTGGTTGTCGGACACGGCGATCGTGTTGAAGCCCAGGGGCACGCCCCCGGCTGCCGTGACGCCCCCGGCGACGCGGGCTGCGAGCTCGAGCTGGTTCAGGTTGCACGGCATCGTCCCGGTCCACGTCGAGGCGATGCCGACGATCGGCCCGCCGAGGCGGGCGGGGTCGATCCCCATCGCGCGGAAGTGCGCGCGCGCCGGAGCGCGCTCGGCTCCGGAGACGAGCCCCTCGCGAGCGCGGCGGCGGAGGGCGTCGTGCGAGTCGGTGGACACCAGGCGAGTCTAGGGTTGAGCCGGCCTGCCGGGGCCGTGTGAGATCGACCCCGACATTTCTTCTTCGGCCGGGACTCAGCGCTTCTTGCCGGGGTTCAGGAGGTTCTTCGGATCGAAGGTCTGCTTGATCCGGTTGTGCAGGTCGTAGCCCGCGGGCCCGAGCTGGTGCTCGAGCTGGCCGCGCTTCAGCCAGCCGACGCCGTGCTCGCCGGTGAGCGTGCCGCCGAGCCGCAGCGCAAGCTCGAAGAGCTCGTGGCATGCGGCGTCGGCGCGCTGCTCCTCTTCGAGATCGTCGGGCGAGAAGAGGAACGTCGAATGGATGTTGCCGTCGCCCGCGTGTCCGAACGACAGCGCGGGCACATTGTGGCGTTCTCCGATCGCGAGCGTCTCGCGCGCGACGTCGCGCAGCTTGTCGAGCGGAACGGCGATGTCTTCGCTGTAGGCGCCGCCGCGCTGCGCGAGAATCGCGAACGCGGCGCCGCCGCGCCAGCGCCAGAGCGCGGCGACGTCGCTCGGTTCGAGCGGTGCGTGGACGGCGACGGCGTCCTCGGCGAGCGCCTCTTGCAGCTCGGCCGCGACGCGATGTGCTTCCGAAGCCGACCCGTCGGCCTCCGTAATCACCATGAACCCGGCGCCCTCGGGCACGCCGAAGGGATATGCAGCGCCCGAGTACTGAAGCGTGACGGCGTCCAGGTACTCGATCGCAGCGGGCACGACGCCCGACGCGAGCACACGTTCGATCGCGCTGATGCCTGCCTCCGCGTCGCCGTAGAGACCGATCACGGGCAGCTCTAGGTCGGGCGCGGGGACGAGCTTCAGCCACGCCGCAGTGATCAGGCCGAGCGTCCCTTCCGAACCGACAAGCAGGCTCTTCACATCGTAGGCGGCCACGTCCTTCCGCAGCGGACCGCCGATGTGGACGATCTCACCCGGCGGGATGACGACCTCGAGCCCCGTCACCCAATTGCCGGTGACGCCGTACTTGAACGCGTGCGGGCCGCCGGCGTTGCAGGCGATGTTGCCGCCGATCTGTGAGATCTCGGCGGCTCCCGGATCGGGCGGAAACCGCAGGCCACCCTCACGCGCGACGCGCTGCACGTCGCCGGTCGTGACACCCGCCTCGACGTGCATCCGCCAGAGCAGCGGGTCGAATTGCCGGATCTTGTTCAGCCGCTCGAAGCCGATCACGACACCGCCGTGCACCGGGATCGCGCCGCCAGCGAGGCCCGTGCCGCCGCCGCGCGCCGTGAGCGGAACGTCGTTGTCGTAGCACCAGCGCACGACCGCCGCGACCTCCTCGACCGACGAGGGCAGGACGACGGCCTCCGCCGTTCCCTGCACGCCGCGGCCCATCAGATCCGCGAGATAACGGCCCTGAGGTTCAACGAGCGACTCAGCGGAGACGACTGACGCGACACCCATCAGCGCGAGCGTACTCTGTCAAAGGCAGGAATCCCGAACCCAGAGGAGTTCCGACAATGAAGTTCGTAGCACTCGCGGCAATCGTCGCCGCCATCGCCGCGCCCGCCGCCGGTGCGGCCACCGGCAAGCTCGTCGCCACCGACGGCCCCGGCTTCACCATCTCGCTCAAGCAGGGTGGGAAGACCGTCAAGACGTTGAAGGCCGGCACCTACACGATCACGGTGCAGGACAAGTCGAACATCCACAACTTCCACCTCATCGGCCCCGGCGTGAACAAGGCGACAAGCGTCGGCGCGGTGAAGACGTACACGTGGAAGGTCACCTTGAAGAAGGGGACCTACAAGTACATCTGCGATCCCCACAAGACGATCATGAAGGGCTCCTTCACGGTTACTTAGTGAGCGGCAGTTCCTCGACGGCGTCGCGGGCTATGCGCCACGCGCGCAGGTCGTCGAGCTTGAGGCCGTAGATCAGGAACGGCCGGCCCGACCAGAGGCCGGCCAGTTCCCGGTCTGTCCGCGACGGGCGCGGGTCGGTCTCGGGGTGCGAGTGGAAGACCGCGAGCTCGTAGCCGTCGTCCTCCAGGAACCACACGCTCGGGTCGATCTCGAGCTCGTAGCGGTACGGCGAGGCGAGCTTGTTGCGGCCGCGCACGTAACGTTCGGCGACGCCATCCTTGAAGACGAGGAGGCCGCAGCACTCGTTCGGCGCGTCCTCGGACGCATGCGCCTTCAGCTCCGCGCGAATCGTCTCCGGGATTACCACCAGAGGACCGCCTCGTCGATCTCCTCGCCGCTCCAGAACGGGGCGGACAGGTACTTCCAGCCGCCGTCGGCGAGCACGGCGACAACGGTCGAGCCCGCGGGCAGCTCCTCGGCGATGCGGCGCGCTACGTGCACGACCGCGCCGGCCGACACGCCCGCGAACAGACCTTCGCGGTCGAGCAACACCCGCACCGCGGCCGCCGCCTCGGTATTCGAGACAAGCAGCTTGCGGTCGAGCTGGTCGACGTCGAGGATCGGCGGCACATAGCCATCCTCGAGCGAGCGCAGACCCATCACCGGATCGCCCGGCAGCGGTTCCGCGGCGACGATCTGAACCCCGGGAAACGCCTCGCGGAGGCGCGCGCCGGTTCCCATCAGCGTGCCGCCCGTGCCGAGCCCCGCGACGAGTGCGTCGACGCGCGGAAGCTCCCGCTCAATCTCGGCGCCCGTGCCTTCGTAGTGCGCGCGCGGATTCGCCTCGTTCCCGTACTGGAAAAGCATCGCGTAGCGGTCGTCGCGACCTGCGATCTCCTGCGCCATCCTCACGGCGCCGTTCGAGCCGAGCTCGCCGGGCGACTCGATGATCGTCGCCCCGTAGAGCTCCAGCAGCGCGCGCCGCTCGGGCGTCGCATTCGAGGGCATCACGCACGTCAGCTTCAGGCCCTTCAGCTTCGCGACGAGCGCGAGGGAGATCCCGGTGTTGCCGCTTGTCGGCTCCAGCAGCTCCTGGCCCGGCTGCAGGTCGGCCGCCTCGACCATCGCGAGCGCGACGCGGTCCTTGATCGAGCCGGTCGGGTTCTGCCCTTCGAGCTTCGCGTAGATCGTGCGGCCCGGCGGCGAGAGCTTCGCGAGCTCGACCAGCGGGGTGTTCCCGATCAGGTCGAGAACGGAGCTAGCAACCACCGGCCATCGCCGGTAGCAAGATCACCGTGCTCGAATCGCGCACCGGAGTGTCGAGGCCGTCGCGCGTGCGGACGTCCTCGCCGTCGACGTAGACGTTCACGAACGACTGGATCTCGCCGCCGCCGTAGACGCGCAAGCCGAGAGCGGGCATTCGCGAGGCGAGATCCTCCAGGATCTCGCGCACGTTCGAGCCAGACGCCTCGACCTCGCGGGCGCCGCCCGCCTCTTCGCGCAGAACCGGAGGAACGCGAACGACGCTCAACCGTTGCCTCTACCTGCGCCGCAGAACTCCACGTAGTCGATGTACTCGGTGATCGTCGGGTGCTCGCCGCAGACCGGGCAGTCCGCACGGCGCTCGATCTTCACCTCGTTGAACTCGGTGGCGAGCGCATCGACGAGCAGCAGCCGGCCGATCAGCGGATCGCCGATCTCGGCCGCCAGCTTGATCGCCTCGTTGGTCTGCAACGAGCCGACGATCCCCGGGAGCACGCCGAGCACACCACCCTCCGAGCACGACGGCGCGAGCTCTGGCGGCGGGGGCTCCGGGAACAGGCAGCGATAGCACGGACCGTCGTGTGGCTTGAAGACGGTGACCTGGCCTTCGAAGCGATAGATCGAGCCGTGCACGACGGGGATCCCGCGCCAGACCGACGCGTCGTTCACGAGGTAGCGCGTCGGGAAGTTGTCGGCGCCGTCGACGATGATGTCCCAGCCGTCGTCGAGGATCCGGTCGATGTTCTCCGAGGTGAGCCGCTCGCGGTAGGTCATGACCTTGACGTCCGGATTGAGGCGCTCGATCGCGCCCTTGGCGGAGTCGACCTTCGGCATGCCGAGCGTGTCGAGCGAGTGCGCGATCTGGCGCTGGAGATTCGTTTCGTCGACGATGTCGGGGTCGATGATGCCGAGTGTGCCGACGCCGGCCGCTGCGAGGTAGAGCGAGGCGGGGGAGCCGAGGCCGCCCGCGCCGATCAGGAGGATGCGGGCGTCGAGCAGCTTGAGCTGGCCCTCCTCACCGATCTCCGGGATCAGGATGTGGCGTGAGTAACGCGTGCGCTTCTCAGGCGAGAGCGTTCGCGGCAGCGTGATGTCGAGGCCGTTTCGCTTCCAATCGGTGAACCCTCCCGCGAGGGAGTGGACGTTCCCGTACCCGAGGTCCTGGAGCGTCTTCGCCGCGAACGCGGAGCGGGCCGCGGACGCGCAGTAGACGACGACCGGCGTGCCCTTTTCCGGCGCGACGCCCTCGACGCGCGACTCGAGAAACCCGCGCGGAATGTGGACGGCGCCGGGAAGGTGGCCTTCCTGCCACTCGTCGGCTTCGCGGACGTCGATCCACACGGCGTCCTCGAGCGCCTGGGCAGTGCCGGCGTCGATCTCGTCGATCTCCGTCTTCGTCTGTTGCAGCAGCTCGCGGTAGGTAGGCATAACTATCCAAACGGTAGCGGCTCGCGGGGTATTTCCAGCGAGATTCATCTACCTTGCCCGCGATGTCCCGGGCGAACCGCGTGAGGCTGATTGTCGCGCTCCTCGCTGTCGCTGCGGCCGGGATCGTCGTGGGGGTCGTCTACGCGACGCGGCAGAGCCCGGCGCAGCCCACGGCCCAGTGCAAGCAGCGCCCTGCGCCCTTCATCGTCCCGGGAACGCCGACGGCCAACGTCGCCGCGGTGCGCGCCGCGCTCGCCCAGAAGCCCGTGGCCGCCGCCCGTGCGCTCGAGCAGCTGGCGTACCGGGCCCCGGATGACCCGGTCGTCCAGTTCAACTATGCGACCGCCCTCTACTGCGCCGGGTTCCTCGCGGACGCCGATCAGGCCTTTCGCGCCGCGAAGGAGGCCGGCCGCGACACGTTCTACGAGATCCAGTCGGACGTGATCCTGCACCCGCAGTTCTTCAAGGAGGGCTACCCGCCGTTCCAGTCGGAGTCCACCGATCCCTTGCTCGTCCGTGGCGCGATCTTCCAGCGGGGCGGGCACCAGCACTCCGCCGAGCGGGTGTGGGCGCAGGCCGCCCGGCTGCATCCGAGCAGCGACGAGGCACAGGTCGCCGCCGCCGTGGGGCTGTTCGACATGGACAACCTGTCGGCGTCGTTCTCGAAGCTCGGGCCGCTGATCCGCCGTTTCCCGCGAAGCCAGTCCGTGCGCTACCACCTCGGTCTGCTCCTCGCCTGGACGGGCCAGCGCGACCAGGCGATCGTCGAGTTTCGGCTCGCACGCTCGCTCGGGCCGAACACGGCGCTCGGAAAGCAAGCGAAGATCTTCCTGGGAGGACTCGTGACAAGTGGGACTAACCGCACTCACAAATGAGCCACACGGCCTATGGCGTCCGTCCGGTTCTCTTGCGACAGTTCCGCATCCGGTAGGCGACGCTCCGGCTAGCGAGGGGGGCCCGTGAGCAAGGACGAGGTTGTCGTGGCAGGGGACGTTGCTGGAGAAGATGGCGAGCTCGAGGAAGAGATCGAGCTGGACGCCGAGGTCGTCGCCGCGGAGGACGAAGAAGTCACGCCTCTCGACGTCGCAACCGACGCGGCAGCCGATTTCTATGCCGCGCCGACCGAAGAGGTCGAGGAGCCGGCGGACACCGAGTTCTCGGCGGATTCGCTGCAACTCTTCCTGAAGGACGTCGGCAAAGTGGAGCTGCTGACAGCCGCGCAGGAGGTCGAGCTCGCGAAGCGCATCGAGCGCGGCGATCATCGCGCGAAGCAGGAGATGGTCGAGGCGAACCTGCGGCTCGTCGTGTCGATCGCGAAGCGCTACCGGAATCAGGGCCTGCCGTTCCTCGATCTGATCCAGGAGGGGACGATCGGCCTTGTGCGCGCCGCCGAGAAGTTCGACTGGCGCAAGGGCTACAAGTTTTCGACGTATGCGACCTGGTGGATCCGCCAGGCGGTCGCGCGCGCTCTCGCGGACAAGGCGCGGACGATTCGCATGCCCGTCCACGTCGTTGAGAAGCTGAACAAGATCATGCGTACCGAGCGCAAGCTGCGCGCCGAGCGTGGCCGAGAGCCTTCGAACGAGGAGATCGCGCTCGACCTCGACATGGCGGTTGACGAGGTCGAGTCGATTCGCCGCACCTCACAGACCCCGGTGTCGCTCGAGAAGCCGGTCGGCGACGAGGAGGAGTCGGAGTTCGGTCAGTTCCTCGAGGACGAGCACACCCCGCTCCCCGACGAGGCCGCGGACACCGCGTTCCGCGCCGAGGCTCTCGCCAAGTGCCTGGGGATGCTCAGCTACCGCGAGCGCCGCGTGCTCGAGCTTCGTTACGGGCTGAACGGCGAGCAGCCGTGCACGCTCGACGAGGTCGGCCGCGCGTTCCAGGTGACACGCGAGCGGATCCGCCAGATTGAGAACCAGGGGCTGAAGAAGCTCCGGGCGCTGGCGGATGCGAACAAGTTGCGCGACGTCGCGTAGGAACCTGGTTCGTTTTTTAACCAGGTTCAAAGTCTCAAACTGTCTGTCTGCGGCCGTACAACCTGCCTTAGGTAGGCTCGCCGCCGATGGCGGCTGCACGTAGTTCAGAACCATGGTTCGACGAGCTCGCGGACTTCCTCCGCATTCCCTCGATCAGCGCGGACCCGGCCCACGCGGCCGACGTGAAGCGCGCGGCGGAGTGGGTGTGCGAGCGCGTGCGCGAGGCGGGCGGCGGGTGCGAGCTCGTCGACTGGCACGGCCAGCCGCTTGCGATCGGCGAGATTCGCGCCTCGGTCGACCCGGAGAGCGCACCGACGGTGCTCTGCTACGGCCACTTCGACGTGCAGCCGCCGGACCCGCTCGAGCTGTGGGAGTCCGACCCGTTCGAGCCCGAGATCCGCGGCGAGTATCTCTACGCGCGTGGCACCGTCGACGACAAGGGGCAGCTCTACATGCTGCTCGCGGCGGCGCGCGAGCTCGCGCAGGCCGGCGAGCTGCCGGTCAACGTCCGCTTCTGCTGTGACGGCGAGGAGGAAACGGGCGGGCATTCGATCGTCGAGTACCTCCAGCAAGACGGGCGCGGCGCAGACGCGGCGATCATCTTCGACAGCGGCATGATCAAGCGCGGCCTGCCGGCGTTCAACGTCGCGATGCGCGGGGTCATCTACTGGCACGTCACGCTGCGCACCGGCGAGCGCGACCTGCACTCGGGCATGTACGGCGGCGCCGCCTTGAACGCCGCGCACGCGATGATCAAGATGCTCGCCGGCCTCGTGGCGCAGGACGGCACGCTGGTGGATGAGCTGCGCATCGGCCGCACGGACCCGACGGCGGAAGAGCTGGCCGGCTGGCAGGCGCTGCCGGCGGGTGCGAGCGAGCTTTCAGACCAGGGCGCACGTCCGAAAGACGCGCGCGCCGCGGAGGACTTCTATCTGCGCACGTTTGCCGAGCCGGCGATCGATGTGAACGGCATCTCGACGGGCTCTCCCCTTCTGCAGAAGACGGTGCTTCCGGTCGAGGCGATCGCGAACGTCTCGATGCGCCTCGCCCCAGGCCAGAGGATCGACGATGTCGCGCCGGTGGTCGAGCGGCTGCTGCGCGAGTCGGCCCCCGAGGGCGCGGAGCTCGAGATCGAGCGGTGGTCGGCTGCACCACCGGGGCTCGTCCCGCCGGACGCCAAAGCGATCCAGCTCGCCCTCGACGCGTTCGAAAGGGTGCTCGGCGTTCGCCCGGCGCTCGTCCGCTCGGGCGGCACGTTGCCGATCGTCGCCGCGCTCTCCGACAAGGGCATCCCGACGGTGATCACCGGCTTTGGGCTGCCCGACTCGCAGCTCCACTCACCGAACGAGCGGCTCGTTGCGGAGTACGTCCCGCTCGGCATCGCCGCGGCCCGCGCGCTGTTTCTCGCCTATCGCGACCTGTGATCGATCGTTAGTCCCAGGGCGGCGGGTTGTGCACCCAGCGGCCGGCGACCATCGTCGCGACGACCTGCGCGTCGAGGTCGTCCCACGGGTCGCGGTCGAGAACGACGAGGTCGGCGGCATGGCCCGGCAGCAGGGTGCCGCGCCTGCGCTCGTCGCGCGCGAGCCACGCCGGTGCAACGCAGGTTGCGTGGAACGCCTGCTCGACGCTCAGCGCCTGCTGGGGATGCCACGCGGGGCGCTCGTCGATCGAGCGGCGCACGCCCGCGCGCACGCCGGCGAGCGGGTCGAGCTCTTCGATCGGCGCGTCGCTGCCGTTCACGACGACGGCTCCCGAATCGAGCAGCGAGCGGAACGCGTACGCGCCGTCGGTCTTGCCGGCCCAGAACCGGTCGGCCATGTCACGGTCCGACGGAGCGTGCGAGAACTGCACGGACGCTGTGATCCCGAGCTCGGCGAAGCGGGGGAGATCCTCGGGCGAGAGCAGCTGGCAGTGCTCGATGCGCTGGCGCAGGCCGCGCGGCTGCCACTCGTCCCGCGTGTGCTCGAACGCATCCAGAGCCTCGCGGTTCGCGCGGTCGCCGATTGCATGCACGCCGACGGGGAAGCCGGCCTCGGCGCCGCGACGCACGATCTCGGCGAGCTCCTCGCCGCTCGTGATCTGCACGCCGCTGCCGTCGAGCATCCACGCCGTCTGCGAGCCGAGCGTGCCGTCCATGAAGACCTTGAGATAGCCGAGCCGAAGCATCGAGCTGCCAATGCCGGAGCGCAGGCCGATCGAGATGGCGTCGTCGAGCTTGTCGTGGGGGATCGACTGCCACACGCGGAGCGTCAGCTGCCCGCGTTCATCGAGTTGCTGCCAGAGACGCAGTGCGCCGAGCCAGCCGTCCTTGTCGTGCACCGCCGTGACGCCGCGTGAGTTCGCGAGCTTCACCCCGGCGCGCATCGCGTCCAGGTACTCGCCGTCCGGCCACACCATGTAGCGCTCCTTGAACCGCCACGCTGCCTCCTCGCGCAGCACGCCGGTCGGCTCGCCCTGCTCGTCCCGCTCGACGACGCCGCCGTCAACCTCGAGGTCGCCACCGGCGAACGTGAGCGCCGCCGAATTGAGCCAGACCGAGTGGTAGTCCTTTGCGATCAGTGCGGCAGGGCTGCCGCCGGTGATCGCGTCCAGGTCCTGTCGCGTGGGCTCGCGCTGCGGCTGCCAGTCGCCGCTGCGCCACCCGTAACCGCGCAACCAGCGTCCTCCCTCGGGCTTCGGCACGCCGCGCAAGCGCTCGAGCGCCTCGTCGAGCGAGGCGCAGCCGTCCAGGTTGATCTCGTTCTGGGCCATCGCCCAGGTCGGGAAATGCACGTGCGCGTCCGAGAAGCCGGGCAGGACGACGCGTCCACCGAGGTCGAGCACCTCCGGCGAGGCGAGTGCCGTCTCGTGCACGCCGACGCCACCGGCGACCAGGTCGCCGGCGATCGCGAGCGCCCGCTGCGTCGGCACCTGCGGGTCGAGCGTGCGGATGAGGCCGTTCGCGAGGATCACGCTGCGGCAGAATCTACGCGTGTTCGATCACGTGACGATCAGGGTGCGCGACGTGAACGCCGCGAAGGCCTTCTACCGGCTTGCGCTCGGGGAACCGACCCACGACGCCGAATGGCTCACGGCATGGGGCGACTTCGACATTGCTCCGGCGTCGGCGGAGAAGCCGGCGGCAAAGCGGCTGCACATCGCCTTCGGCGCGCACGACCGGGCCGAGGTCGACAGTTGGTGGGAGCGGATGACGAACGCCGGATCCGAAAGCGACGGCGATCCGGGCGTGCGGCCGTGGTACCACGAGTCGTACTACGGCGCGTTCGTCCTCGACCCCGACGGCAACAGCATCGAGTACGTCCATCACCACACGACAGACCCCGACGCGTCGCTGATCGACCATCTCTGGCTGCGCACGCCCAGTGTCGAGGAGGCGAAGCGTTTCTACGAGACGATCGCCTCCGTGGTCGGAATCCGTCTCGTGCACGACACACCCGAGCGAGTGCGCTTCACGGACGGCGCCGGATCGTTCTCGTTCGTCCACGGCGACGAGCCGACGGAGAACGTGCACTTCGCTTTCGGCGTCGGCGACCGCGCCACGGTGGACGAGTTCCACCGCGTGGCGACCTCGGCCGGCTACAGCGACAACGGCGCGCCCGGCGAGCGCCCGCAGTACCACCCCGGCTACTACGGTGCGTTCGTGCTCGATCCGGACGGCCACAACGTCGAGGCCGTCTTCCACGATCGCCGGCGCTAACGGGCGCTGAACAGCATGAGCGTCATCGCCGCGCAGGCAAGGGCGGTCGCGGCGATCACGAGCGTGAGGATCCGCAGCGGGATGACCATGCGCCGTTTATCGGCTTTAGAATCGAAAGCATGAGCGCTCTCGACCCTCTGAACGAGGAGCAGCGTGAGATCCGCGAGCTGGTGCGGACGTTGGCGCGCGAGCGGATCGCTCCGCGTGCGGCGGAGATCGACAAGTCGGCGGAGTTCCCGTGGGATGTGGTCGAGCTGTATCGCGAGAACGATCTGTTCGGGGTCATGTACGACGAGGAGTACGGGGGGGTCGGCGAGAGCTCGCTGATGACGCTCGTGGCGATCGAAGAAGTCTCGAAGGTCTGTGCGACGAGTGGCCTGATTCTCGCTGTGCAGGAGCTGGGGTCGCTGGGGATCAAGGTCGCGGGGAGCGAGGAGCAGAAGCAGCGCTTCCTGCCGCGGCTTGCGACCGGTGAATGGCTGGCCGCGTACGCGCTGACCGAGCCGGGCTCGGGATCGGACAGCGCGGCGATGCGCACCACCGCGCGTCGTGAGGGCGACGAGTACGTACTGAACGGGGGCAAGCGTTTCATCACGAGCGCGGGCGTCGCGTCGGTCTACGTCGTCTTCGCGAAGACCGATCCCGCGAAGGGCCACCCCGGCATCTCCGCCTTCGTCCTCGAGGCGGACACGCCAGGCTTCGAGGTGGGCCGTATCGAGCCGAAGATGGGGATCAAGGGCTCGACGACCGGCGAGATCTTCTTCAACGACGCGCGCATCCCGGCCGCGAACCTCCTCGGCGAAGAGGGGGATGGCTTCAAGATCGCGATGCGCATCCTCGATCGTTCGCGCCCGGGGATCGGCGCGCAGGGCCTGGGGCTCGCGCAGGGCGCGACCGATTACGCGCTCGAGTATGCGAAGTCGCGCGAGACGATGGGCAAGCCGATCGGCGAGCATCAGCTGATCGCCGGGATGCTCGCCGACATGGAGACGAAGTGCGAAGCCGCGCGCGGGCTGCTCTACAAGGTGGGGCGGATGATCGATGAGGGCGACACCGGCCCGGAGCTGACGAAGCTCTCGGCGATGGCGAAGCTCTACTGCACCGACGTCGCGATGGACGTCACGACCGATGCGGTGCAGGTGCTCGGCGGGTACGGCTACATCCAGGAGTACCCCGTGGAGCGCATGATGCGCGACGCGAAGATCACGCAGATCTATGAGGGCACGAACCAGATCCAGCGTCTCGTGATCGCACGCGAGATGCTCAAGGAAAACCGCGCCTTCCTGCTTGCCGGTGTCTCGTAGAGGCACTGTTGGCTGAGCGCGCCCGCAGCTTCGATCGCGCGGCGGAGGAGTACGAGCGCGCGCGGCCCGAGTATCCGCCCTCGGTGCTCGATGCGTTGCCGCTTGGGGAGGACGCGGAGGTGCTCGACCTCGGTGCGGGGACGGGAAAGCTGACGCGCCTGCTCACCCAGCGGTATCGCCGCGTGATCGCGGTCGAGCCGCTCGACGGGATGAGGGGCATCCTCGAACGGGTTGTGCCGGCGGCTGAGACCCGGGCCGGAAGCGCTGAGGCGATCCCGCTCCCGGATGCGTCCGTCGACGGTGTCTTCGCCGGCCAGGCATTCCACTGGTTCGCGAACGATGTGGCAATCCAGGAGATCGCGCGCGTGCTGCGCCCCGGCGGCGTGCTGGCCCTCATCTGGAACGAGCGGGACGACGAGCGTCCGTCGCCGCTGCCGCGGCAGTACGAGGCGTATGTCGAGGAGCTCCACACCGTCGGCATGGCGGCATTCGACGATGCGCCGCCTTGGCAGGACGTGATCGCGCGTGGGCCGTTCGGTGAGGTGCATGCAGGCGCCGTGCCCCACGACCACGTGCTCGACCGCGCAGGGCTCCTCGACAACGCTCGTTCCGTCAGCTGGATCGCGAGCCGCCCGGACGGGGAGCGCGAGGCGATCATCCAGCGCCTCGATGAGCTGCTCACTGACGGGCCGTTCGCGATTCCGAACCGCGCGAACATCATGTGGGCAGTGCGCGCGTGAGCCCCGAGGTCAAGCTCTCCTCGGCCGACCGCGTGCTCTTCCCGGACGACGGGATCACGAAGGGCGACCTGTTCCGCTACTACGACACAGTCGCCGACACGATCGTCCCGCACCTCAAGGACCGGCCGTTCACGATGAAGCGCTGGCGCGAGGGTTTGCCCGGCGGCTCGTTCTTCCAGAAGCAGGCGCCGAAGGGCATCCCGGACTGGATCCCGACGCGGCAGTTCCGCACCTGGCCGCGCGGCGGAAAGGGCGAGTCGCGGCTCGTCGACTTCCCGCTCGTCAACTCGCGCGAGGCGCTGCTCTGGATGGTGCAGATGCACTGCATCGACATGAACGCGTGGTACTCGCGCGTCGACAAGCCCGATCGCCCCGACTGGGTGCTGTTCGACCTCGACCCGCCGGAGGAGGAGGGTGCGTTCGCGATGTGCGTGCGCGTCGCGCACTACCTGCATGACGCGCTCGGCGAGTTGGATCTCGAGTCGCATGTGAAGACGAGCGGCGCCGACGGGATCCACATCCTCGTCCCGATTGTCCGCCGCTCGACGTTCGAGGACACCTACGAGTTCGCCGAGCTGCTCTCGCGCAAGCTCGAGGCGGAGCATCCCGGTGAGGTGACCACCGAATGGCTGAAGAAGAAGCGCGCCGGCGTGCTCGTCGACCATCGCCAGAACGGCCACGGCAAGACGATCGCGTCGGCGTACTCGGTGCGGCCAAAGCCGGGCGCGCCGGTGTCGATGCCGTTGCGCTGGGACGAGCTCACCGAGGACATCAGACCGCGTGACTTCTCGATGCAGGTCGCGCTCGACCGCGTTGCGCAGCACGGCGATCTCTTCGAGCCCGTGCTGCACGCGAGGCAGGCGCTCGGCCCGGCGCTCAAGGCACTGCGCTCGTAACAGACTGTTACTTGTGCCTGGCACCGATCGAAGAGCGGCACATGTAACAGACTGTTACTTGTGCCTGGCACCGACCAAAGCGCGGCATGTGCAGGCAGTTCGACTCGTTCGTGACACTTCCGTGTGGGGGCCTGCAGCCATCCGCCGCGGGCAGTCCGTGCGCTTGTAACAGTCTGTTACTTGGTCAGGCGCCCTTGGCGGCCTTCTTGTAGGCGCGCTTCCACTCCTGGTAGCGCTCCAGCTCTTCGGGGGACTTGACGTCCCCGAGTGTCGGGTGCGCCGGGGCGAGATCCTCTGCCGCCTTGACGCCGAACTGCTTCGCTAGCACCGCGCCGAGCGACTTGATCTTCATCTCACCGAAGCCGGGAAGCGACCCGATCCGCTTCTTCAGCTCCGGCCCGTCCTTCGCCTCCGACCAGATGCGCGACGCGTCCCCGCCGTACTCCTCGGCGACGACCGCGGCCAGCTCGCGCACGCGCTCCGCCATCGCGCCTGGGAAGCGGTGGATCGCCGGCTTCTCCGCGAACGCGGGTGCGAGGTCCATTGCAGCAAGCTGCTTCGGGTCGAGCGTGCCGACGCGCTCCTTCAGCACCTGCGGTCCCGCGAACGCCTTCTGAACCGTTACCTGCTGGTCGATCGCGAACCCGACGAGCAATGCGAATGGGTCCTGCGCGATCAGCTTGCACGCCTTCGGGTCGGCCGTGAAATGCAGCGCGTCGGGCATCCCCCAAGCCTACTTGTGGACTCCCATCGCGAGCGTCCCGATGTAGCCCGCGCCACTCTTCTTGAGCGCGAGCAGACCCCGCCTGCCGCCGTTGACGTAGATGGAGTCTTGCGCGTCGGCCGTCGAAGGGTTGCCGCGCGCCGCATAGGGCGCTGCTTTGTAGACCTCCCGCGTCAGCGCATCCGGGAAGAACAGCTGGCCGGTGTGCACGACCCGGCCGCCGACGTGCACCTTCACGTGGATGTGCACCGCGCGGCCCTGATACCAGCCGGGGTAGATCGTCGTGAAGATTGTGAGGCCGTTCTTGTCGGTCTTCTGGATCCCGCGCAGGAAGGTCCGGCTCGAGGTGTCGGAGCCGAACCCGGAGTAGTTCCCGGCGGCATCCGCGTGCCAGATGTCGACGGCGGCGCCCTTGATCGGTTTGCACGTCGAGGCGTTGAGGACGGTCAGCCGCAGCGTGAGCAGCGTTCCCGGATGCCCTTCGCGAATGTCGCGCCGCAGCTTCTCGCCTGCGATGTAGTACGGCCCCTCGGTAAGCTCGGGCGTGAGGACGCACTGGACCGCGCCGGTCTCGACCGCCCTGTTGCCGCTTTCGGCGCCGGACGCGCCGAGGAGCGCGTTCCCGCCCGCGGCCGCGACGACGAGGCCGCCGAGCTTGGCAAGCGATCGACGGCGTGTGATCGGTTCATCCATGGGCTGAAGATAAACAGCCGACCTGTGGGTTTCCTACGAGCAGCGCAACGGGTAGGCCTAGTGCATGACCGAACCGCTGAAGCACCTCGAACACAGGGTCGAGGAGCGGGTCGAGGAGCTCGCCCACGAGGCCGAGGAGGGCGAGAGCGCGCGCACGCCGCTGATCGTCCTGAGCGGCGTGACGATCTTCGTGGCGGTGGTGGTCGCGATCCTGCTCATCCTGGCCTTCTCGGCCTACTACCTGAGCAAATAGGCGCGGGGTACCCTGGGGCGGATGGATCCGCTCGCTGTCTTCTCTCCTGCGACGCGGGCCTGGTTTGAGCGCACTTTCGACGGGCCGACACCGCCACAGACGCAGGGGTGGCCGGCGGTCGCGTCGGGCGTTCACGTCCTGATCCAGGCCCCCACCGGGTCGGGGAAGACGCTCACCGCTTTCCTGTATGCGATCGAGCGCCTGACGAGGAATCCGGGGGAGGGACTGCGCGTCCTCTACGTGTCGCCGCTGAAAGCCCTCAACTACGACATCGAGCGCAACCTGCGTGGCCCGCTCGCAGGCCTCGAGTCGAAGTTGAGGGTTGCGGTCCGCACGGGCGACACGTCGCAGAAGGAACGCCGGGAGATCCTGAAGGAGCCGCCCGACATCCTGATCACAACGCCCGAGTCGCTGTATCTGATGCTGACCTCGCAGGCGCGCGAGATGCTGCGCTCCGTCGACACGCTGATCCTCGACGAGGTGCACGCCGTCGCAGGCACGAAGCGCGGCGCGCACATGTCGATCTCCGTGGAGCGCCTGCAAGCGCTGGTCGAACAGCCGATGCAGCGGATCGGCCTGTCGGCGACGCAGCGGCCGATCGAGGAGATCGGGCAGTTCGTGAGCGGTGGCCGCGCGATCACGATCGTGGACGCCGGCACGCGCAAGCCGCTCGACCTCGAGGTCGTCGTCCCGGTCGAGGACATGCGCGAGCTCGGAACGACGACGTCTTATGAGAACCCGCCGGCCGCCGACGGAAGCGCCCTCCTCACCTCGACCGAGGGCGGCACGAACTCGATCTGGCCGTCGATCTACCCGGAGATCCTGCGGCTCGTCAGGGAGCACCGCTCGACGATCGTCTTCGTCAACAACCGCCGCCTCGCCGAGCGGCTCGCGCTGCGGCTCAATGAGCTTGCCGCCGGCGACGGCAATGCCCAGGACACAGTGGAGATCGCGCGGGCGCATCACGGCAGCTTGGCCCGCGAACAGCGCGTGCTCGTCGAAGAGGACCTGAAGGCGGGGCGCATCCCGTGCCTCGTCGCGACCTCGAGCCTCGAGCTCGGCATCGACATGGGCGCCGTCGACCTCGTGATCCAGGTCGAGTCGCCGAAGTCGGTCGCGCGCGGCCTGCAGCGCATTGGGCGCGCAGGCCATGAAATGGGCGCGACGTCGAAAGGGCGCATCTTCCCGAAGTTCCGTGCCGACCTGCTCGAGAGCGCGGTTGTCGCGCGCGCGATGCGGGGCGGGGAGATCGAGGAGACGAAGATTCCCAGGAATCCGTTGGATGTCTTGGCGCAGCAGATCGTTGCCATTTCGGCTGACGCCGAAATCGCTGTCGATGACCTCCACGCGCTCGTCACGCGGGCGTACCCGTTCAAGGATCTGTCCCGCGCGCAACTCGAGAACGTGCTCGACATGCTCGCCGGCCGCTATCCCTCCGACGAGTTCGCCGAGCTGCGGCCGCGCATCGTGTGGGACCGCACGGCGGGCGTGATCCGCGCGCGCGACGGCGCACGCCGGCTGGCTGTGACCAACGCCGGCACGATCCCCGACCGCGGGCTCTTCGGCGTCTTCCTCGTCGGCGGTGGCGGTCGCGTCGGCGAGCTCGACGAGGAGATGGTCTACGAGGCGCGCGCGGGCCAGACGTTTCTGCTCGGCGCGTCGACCTGGCGGATCGAGGAGATCACGCGCGACCAGGTGCTCGTCTCGCCGGCGCCCGGCGTTCCCGGCGCCGTGCCGTTCTGGAAGGGCGAGGGGGTCGGCCGTCCGTACGAGCTCGGCCAGAAGATCGGCGCCACCTCGCGTCAGCTGTCGGCGATGAGCGACGACAAGGCGACCGCGCTGTTGCAGGACGACTACCACCTCGACCCGCGCGCAGCGCGCAATCTGCTGACCTTCCTGCGCGACCAGCACGACGCGACAGGCGCCGTGCCTTCCGATCGTACGGTCGTCGTCGAGCGCTTCCGCGACGAGATCGGCGACTGGCGCGTCTGCATCCTGTCGCCGTTCGGCGGGCGCGTGCACGCACCGTGGGCGATGGCGATCGCCGCTCGCTTGCGCGAGTCGCTCGGCATCGACGCGCAATCGATCTGGTCCGACGACGGCATCGCGTTGCATTTCCCCGAGTCGGACACGCCGCCGCCGCTCGAGGAGCTGATGATCGACCCAGGGGAGGTGGAGGACCTCGTCGTCGCGGAGCTCGGCGACACCGCGCTCTTCGGCGCGCGCTTCCGCGAGAACGCGGGGCGCTCTCTGCTGATCCCGCGCCGGCGCCCCGGTGAGCGCACGCCGCTCTGGCAACAGCGGCTGAAGGCCCAGTCGCTCTTGCAGGTGGCGCGGAAGTATGGCTCGTTCCCGGTGATCCTCGAGACCTATCGCGAGTGCCTGCAGGACGTCTTCGACCTGCCCGCCCTGCGTTCGCTGCTACAGGGGTTGAAGACGCGTGAGCTCGACCTCGTGGAGGTGGAGACGCAGAGTGCGTCGCCCTACAGCACCTCGCTGCTCTTCGACTACATCGCGACCTACATGTACGAGGACGACACGCCGCCCGCGGAGCGCCGTGCGCAGGCGCTGTCGCTCGACCGCGACCTGTTGCGCGAGCTGCTCGGTCAGGAGGAGCTGCGCGACCTGCTCGACCACGATGCGGTCGAGCAGGTCGAGCGCCAGCTGCAAGGCGACCCGACGACGCCCGACCACCTGCACGACAAGCTTCGCCTGCGCGGAGACCTGCGCGTCGGCGAGTACGACCCGAAGCTCGCCGAGCCGCTGCTCGCCGAGCGTCGCGCGCTCCTCGTCAAGATCGCGGGCGAGGAACGGCTGATCGCCGTCGAGGACGCGGGCCGCTACCGCGACGCGCTCGGCGTCATGACACCGTCGGGCCTGCCCGACGCATATCTCGACGGCGGCGCCGACTCGCTGCGCCAGCTCGTCCTGCGCTATGCGAAGGGACGCGGCCCGTTCACGACCGAGCAGGCGAACGAACGCTTCGGGCGCGACGTGTCCAGGATCCTCGTCGAGCTCGAGAACGACGAGCAGCTCGTGCGGGGCGAGTTGCGACCGGGCGGCACCGAGCGCGAGTGGTGCGATCCTGACGTCCTGCGCCGCTTGCGGCGCGCGTCGCTGGCGGCGCTGCGCAAGGAGGTCGAGCCGGTCGAGCAGGAAGCACTCGCGCGGTTCCTACCGGGCTGGCACGGCGTCGATCGCCGCGCGACGCTGCGCGAAGCCCTGGTGCCGCTGCAATCGTTGAGCCTGCCCGTCGCGTTGTGGGAGTCGGAGGTGCTGCCGCGTCGCGTTCCCGGTTACCGCCCCGAGCATCTCGATGCGCTGACGGCGAGCGGCGAGGTGGTCTGGGTCGGCGCCGGCCCCGACCGGGTCGCGCTGTACTTCCGTGAGGACGCCTCCGTGCTCGGCCAGGTGCCCGCTGCGCCGCGCCCCGAGGGTGAGGAGCACGACAAGATTCGCGCTGCGCTCGCGGGCGCCCTTTTCTTCGACGAGCTGCTCGCCGAGACTCAACTCGAAGAAGCAGTCGCGCTGCCCGCACTCTGGGATCTCGTCTGGGCGGGCGAGGTGACGAACGATGCGTGGACGCCGCTGCGCGCCTCGCGCCGCTTCGGCCAGCCGAAGCAGGAGCGCCGTCCTCGCCGCTTCTCACGGCGTCGCGCTCTGGGCGCGACTGCGACGGCGGGACGCTGGTCACGCACCGAACGGCTCTTCTCCGGCGCGCCGGATCGCCGCGCGCTCGCCGAGTTGCTGCTCGAGCGGCAGGGCATCGTGACGCGCGACGGGGTGCGTGGTGAAGGCATGCCCGGCGGCTACGGCGCGGTCTACGCGGAGCTGCGTGCGCTCGAGACGCTCGGCCTCTGCCGGCGCGGCTACTTCGTCGAGGGACTGGGCGGCGCGCAGTTCGCGCTCGGCGGCGCGGTGGAACGCATCCGCGAGCTGCGCGAGCGTGGGGAGGACCCGGACGCGCTCGTGCTCGCCGCCGCCGATCCAGCCCAGCCGTACGGCGCTGCCCTGCCGTGGCCGAAGCGCGCAGGCGCGCGTGCCGCGCGCGTCGCAGGCGCGTATGTCGTGTCGCTCGGTGGCGAGCCCGTGCTCTACGTCGAGCGCGGCGGACGCTCACTGGTGCCGCTCCGCGATCCCGATGAGGAATGGCTTCGTCCGGCGCTCGCAGCGCTCGTCGCGGAAGTCCGCTCGGGCCGCGTCAAGCGGCTGGGCGTGGAGCGCTTCGACGGCGAGCCGGTGGTCGAGTCCGAGGCGATGCCGCTGCTCGTCGAAGCCGGCTTCCTCGCCGGCCCGCGCCGCGCTGTTCTACGCGCCTAGTTAGAGAGGCTAGCCGGCCGAGGGCGCCTCCGAAGATCGTGTGACGCAGCGTCGCCTGCGCGAGGGCACGCGCGCTGAACAGTGAGACAACACCGGGCTCGCCACGTGCCGGATGTGCGCGGTCGACGAGATACGACAGCGGGAAGAGTGCGACGTTCTCGGCGAGAGCGAGTGAGAGCGCGAGTCGACGTGGTGGGACAGACGTGCGTCTTCGCACCTCGTCGAAGGCGAGGCCGAACAGCGCACCGTTGACGGTGTGCAGTGCGACGCCGACGACAGGCCACGCACGCGTGCGCGTCACGAACTTGCCGAGCACTGCAACGTCGGAGTAGTCGTTGCGCAAGATGCGCTTGTCGATCGGCTCGAGCGCAGCCCAGAGGAGAGTCGCTGCGGCTCCGGAGAGCGCCGCGCGCGTGCGGCTCACGCCGCGAGCGTCCGCAGCTGCGCGACCGTGTCGCGCACGTCGGTCTGCTTTGTCCCACGGCCGCCGACGACCACCGTCAGCGAGCCTGGAGGCGGTGTCGCCTCAAGCGCGCGGTCGAGGGCCCGGACGCTCTTCGTCGACGCAGCGCTGAAGCAGAGAGCCGTCGCATCGAGGCTGTCCGCCAGCGCAACCGCATCGGCGCACGGCGTGTCCGCGCCGAGGTAGGCGACCTGCCAGCCGTCGGAGCGCAGCATCACGGCCAGCATCAAGAGCCCGATCTCGTGACGCTCACCGGGCGCACACGCAAGCACCGCGGTCCCGTGAACGGCGGCGCGCCGGTCCGAGATCAGCTTCTGCAGCGCGGCGCGCACGGTTGAGCTCACGAGGTGCTCCTGCGCGACGGTCACCGCGCCGGAGGCCCAGCGCTCACCGACCTCGACGAGCGCCGGCGTGAGCACCTGCACGAACGACTCGTTGAGCGTCGAGAGCGCGAGTGCCTGGTCGACGAGCTGCCCGAGCGCATTGACGTCGCTGGCGATCGTTGCCGCGACGATCGCGTGCCGCAGCTCCTCGACCGTGCGCGCCACCTGGGCCCCGGGGCCGAGCAGCGCCGCAGCCTCACCGATCCGGTAGCCCTCGTGGATCCGCTCCTTCAGCCACTCGACGCGAGCGACATCGAGCTCGCTGTAGCGTCGCTGCCCGCCGGCGGTTCGCTCGGGGTGCAGCACGCCGTAGCGCTGCTCCCACTTGCGGATCGTGTCGGAGGGAACGCCGGTGCGCTGCGTCAGCGCTGCGATGTTGAGACTCGGAATCACGAGACGAACGTCTGGGTGGAAGTCTGCCCCGTCTCGCTAACTTGGGAAACGTGCCCGAAGGGGATTCGCTCCATCGCGCGGCGCGCCGCCTGCAGGTTCTCGTCGGTCAGCGAATCGCGGCTGTATCGCCGCACCCGCGCGCACAGGCCGAGCGCATCGCCGAACGGATCGACGGGCGCACGCTCGAGTCTGTGCATGCGCACGGCAAGAACCTCATCCTGCGGTTCGACAGCGGCATCGTCCTGCGCTCGCACCTGCGCATGTCGGGGCGCTGGTCGATCCGGCCGCGTGGCGAGGCGCGCAGCGGGAAGCCCTGGCTCGTGCTCCGCGGCGAGCGCGTCGAAGGGGTGCTTTGGAACGGGCCCGTGCTCGAGCTGCACACGCGCGCGCTCGTGCGCCTCGGCCCGGACATCCTCGAGCGCCCACCGAAGATCGACGCGATGCTCGACCGGATGCGAAGGGCCGACCAAACGCGCTGGCTCGGCGAGACCCTGCTCGACCAGTCGATCGTCGCCGGGATCGGGAACATGTGGCTGGCCGAGGCCCTCTGGGAGGTCGAGCTCTCGCCGTGGCGTCGTCTGCGTGAGGTGCCCGAGGAGGAGCGCAGGCGTTCGCTCGCGGCGGCGGCCGAGTTGATGCGCGACTCGGTCGACACCGGCGGTGGTCGCCGCCACCGTGTCTACCGCCGCGTCGGGCACCCCTGCCCGCGCTGCCGTACGAGGATCCGGTCGTGGGGGCAGGGCGACGACAACCGGATGGCGTACTGGTGTCCCGGGTGCCAGGCAGGAGACGATCCGCGGCGCTCGTAGTTGACGGCGTGCTTCGTGCGCCCCATCTCTACGAATCCATGCGCGGCTTTTGCCTCGCGGCCTTCGCCGCCGAGCGGGGTGCGCAGATCCCCTTCGCGTTCGAGGAGCACACCACCCGCGAGGGCCCGTCGCTCTACGAGTACCGCCCGCTCGTGCGAGGGTTCGTCGAGGAGCAGTCGCCGACCCTGCGCCGCTTGCCCGATGCGCGGAACGCGATCGACGACTTGAAGCGCGAGCCGGCCGCCGCGATCTTCGCGCGCGCCCACGCGGGCATCGGCGATACCGGCGACGAGGCGCTGTTCCGC
Source organism: Gaiellaceae bacterium (assembly GCA_045805985.1). Classification (GTDB taxonomy): domain Bacteria; phylum Actinomycetota; class Thermoleophilia; order Gaiellales; family Gaiellaceae; genus PALSA-600. The sequence continues at coordinate 218,953 of JBJMKA010000013.1, forward strand.
TCGATCCTCCTGCCAATGCTGACGTGGACGGCGGAGCGCTGCGGCGGGTTCGACTGGCAGGACGAGGCGTTCGACGGCGCGTACGCCGACCTCGAGCGCACGCTCTTCGGCACGGCGCGCACCTACGTCGCGCTCGCGCCGGTGATCGGTCTCTCGGCCGGCACCGATGCGGACCTCGGCGGCGGCATCATGCTTCGTCCGGTGGCCTCGGGCGAGATCTCGAATCTCTGGCCCGAGGCGCAGGGCCTGATGCCTGTCGAGTTCGGCCGCGACGTCGACCGCCTGTTGCTTCTCGAGCTGAAGCGGGAGCTCGAGCCCGAGGAGTCCGAGCCCCCGGACGCGGCCGCGGAGCTCGCCGACGCCGTGACGGCGCTGCGGCTCGCGACGGCCGGGGCGATCGCCGCGGGCCCAGTCGTCTTCGAACGGCTCGACTTCCGGCCGCTTCGCGTCGCAGCGCTCCTGCCGATCGCCGCGACACAGCCGCGCGGGGAGGCGACACGGCTCGACAAGGTTCGCGCCCGCCTCGCGGCCGACCTGCGCGAGAAGCTCACGCTCGCCGACTCCGATCGCGAGCTCGGCGAAGCGCTCGACCGCTGGGAGCTCTCGCTCTTCTCGGAAGAGCCGTTCCGCTCGGCGCAGGTGCGCGAGTCGCTCACCTGCCTGCTCGGGGGAGACGGTGGCGCGTGGGCGGCGGCGATGCGGACTGCGGTGCTGCTCGGCGACAAGACGCGCGAGCGCAGCGAGATGCTCGATGGGCTGCGCGCCGACCGGCTCGGCGCCGACGCCCGCGACGCGGTTCGGCGCACGCTCGTTGAGACGCTCCTGCACGGGGATCGCGCCCAGCTCGTCGTCGCCCTCGACGACACGCTGCTCGGCCTCCGGCCGCGGCCGTCGTCTGTGCTGCGCGTCGCCTGATTCTTCACTGAGCCGGCACAGACACGGCACAGCCTCGCGGCTACGGTCGCTGGGTGGACGAGTCGGAGCGGGTGTTGGCCCGATTGAGGCGGATCGACGAGCTCAGGGAGGCCGGGGGCGGGACCGGCCTTCTGGCCGAGCTGCGGGCGCTCGTGCCGGAGGCGGAGGCGTGGGCGAGGGCGGAGGGCGATGCGCGGGCGCGAGCCGCCGTCTCGAAACTTCGGGAGGAGGCGGAAGGAATGAGCTGAGGCGACCCGAAATGCGCTTCCACATGGGTCTCGCGCGCCTCCTTCCGCGTCCCAACGTTCGCCCTGCGAGCGCAGTGGCCCCTGGGGAAACCCAGGTGATTGCCCTTGCGAACCAGAAGGGTGGCGTTGCGAAGACGACAACCACCCTGAACCTGGGCGTCGCATTTGCGGAGCAGGGCTTCAAGGTGCTGCTGGTCGACCTGGACCCGCAGGGGAACCTGACGATGTCGCAGGGCCTGAACCCGGACACGATCGAGCGCTCGATGTTCGACGTGCTCGTCCACCGGCTGCCGATCACCCAGGTGATCGAGACCCGTGAGGTCGACATCGCCGTCTCCTCGATCGATCTGGCCGGTGCGGACATGTCGCTCTCGAGCCAGATCGGACGTGAACGCGCCCTCGAGAAGGGCCTGGCGCCGATTCGCAACGACTACGACTTCATCCTGATCGACACGCCGCCGTCGCTGGGCCTGTTGACGATCAATGCCTTCGTCGCGGCCACCGGTGTCCTCGTGCCCGTGCAAACGGAGTACCTCTCCCTGCGCGGCCTCGTTCAGCTCGAGAACACGCTCTCGATGGTGCGCGAGAACCTGAATCCGAAGGTCTCGATCATCGGCATCGTCCCGACGATGTACGACAAGCGCATCACGCACTCGCGCGAGGCCGACGAGATCCTGCGCGAGAACTTCGGCGATCTCGTCTACAAGACCCGGATTCGCAAGACTGTCCGCTTCGCGGAGGCACCGGTCAAGGGCACCTCCGTCCTCGCGTATGAACCGACCGGCGAGGCCGCTGGCATGTATCGCGACCTTGCAAAGGAGGTGCTCAATGGCCAGAAACCGCGCCAGCATGCGTGAGGGCCCGCTCGCGGAGCTCTTCCGCGCGACCGAGGCGGCGCAGCGCCAGGGCACCCCGGCGAAGAACGACCAGAGCGGGCAGCAGGAGCTGCCCGTCGAGCCGCCGGTTGCCCCGCCGGGCAAGCCACCACGCGAACGCGGCCCGAAGCAGCGCGCGCCGGAGCCGACCCCGATCCGTTCGCTCGCGCCCGCACCCGATGTCGAACCCGAGCCGGCGCAGGAACAACAGCGCCCCGATCCTCCAAAGGCCGCGCGCTGGCTCGACCCGCTTCCCGATCAGCCTGCGCGACTCGAGCGGGCGCGCGACAGCGCGTCCTACCTCGCGGTCATCCGCGTCGTCGGCGTCGGCGGCGCGGGGCTGAACGCGGTCGACCGCATGATCGACGCCGGCATCACGCAGGTCGACTTCATCGCGGTCAACACCGATATCCAGCAGCTGCAGATGAGTGACGCGTCGACGAAGATCCACATTGGCAGCGAGCTCACCGAGGGCCTCGGCTCCGGCGCGGACCCCGAGATCGGACGTCGCTCGGCCGAGGATGGCTACGACGCGATCAAGCGCGCGCTGCGCGGCTCAGACATGGTCTTCGTCACGGCCGGCGAGGGCGGCGGCACCGGCTCCGGTGCGGCGCCCGTCGTAGCGCGTGTCGCGCGTGAGGTTGGCGCCCTGACGGTCGGCATCGTGACCATGCCGTTCAAGTTCGAGGGCTCACGGCGCAAGAAGCAGGCGGACGACGGCCTGCAGTCGCTGCGCGAGGCCTGCGACACCTTGATCGTCGTGCCGAACGATCGCCTGCTCGAGGTCCTCGACAAGTCGACCTCGATGCTGGACGCGTTCCGGATCGCCGACGACGTCCTGCGCCACGGCGTTCAGGGCATCTGCGACCTGATCACAAACCCCGGGCTGATCAACCTCGACTTCGCCGACGTGCGCACGATCATGGCCGAGTCCGGCTCCGCGCTGATGGGCATCGGGTACGCGACCGGTGAGAATCGCGCGAAGGAAGCGGCCGAGCGCGCCCTGCGCAGTCCCCTGATCGAGACGGAGATCACCGGCGCGCGCGGCATCCTGCTCTCGATCGCCGGCGGCGACGACCTCACGCTGTACGAGGTCAACGAGGCTGCGGAGGCGGTCCGGGAGGCTGCGACGGACGACACGAACATCATCTTCGGCGCGACGATCGACGACCGGCTCGAAGGGCAGATGTGGATCACCGTCATCGCGACGGGCATCGGCAAGGCGACCGGCCGGCGCGGGACGTTCGTCACCGCCCCATCGGGCGGCCGCGGCGAAGTGCTCGAAACGCCGTCTTTCCTGCGCAACGCCTAGCGCCGATTCCGGTTCCGAACCAGGCGATGCGGGCCGCCCACTACACTGGCGCGTCTCCATGAATGTTGTTGTCACGAATCTCAAGGGCGGCGTCGGGAAGACGACCACGGCCGTCTACCTGGCGGCGGTCGCGGCCGCAAAGGGATACGACGAGGTACTGCTCATCGACGCCGACCGCCAGGCTTCGTCGGCCGAGTGGCTGGAGGAGCGTCCGATCGAGGGCGTGACCGTCGTCGAAGCGCCGTCGGAACGGACGCTGGCCCGTGCGATGAGCCGGCACGAGGGGATCGCGATCGTCGACACCCCTCCGGGCGACGAGCGACTCGTCCAATCGGCAATCAACTCGGCCGACGCCGTCCTCATCCCGACCCGGGCCGGAGGAGTCGAGTACCCACGGGTGGCGGTCACGCTCGGGATGATCCCCACCCGCACGCCGCGCGGAGTCCTCATCGCCTCGGCGCGCTTCGGGACGAACGATCTCGACGAGACGATCGCCTGGTGGAAGGCAGAGAGCGTCCCCGTTTGGGGCGTGATTCCGGAACGCGTGGGGATCGCTGCCGGCCCCGAGGCACGGCTCTACCGGGAAGGCCTGAACGAATACGACGCGGTTCTGCGCCGCGTGCTGCGCAAGCGCTGAGAGCGATCGCAAACCGACCGACGTCGCTCGGCCGGCTCAGCGCCCGAAAGCGCCGTGGTCAAGCCTCTACTAACTGAGGTCGAGCAGGAAATAGCCGACCAGTGCGAGGCCGACTGAGCCGCCGACTGCGGCAACCCTGACCGTCCACCGGCGAACCACCGCGTGCTCGCTTGCGAGGTAGAGCGCTCCCATGGAGCCGGTGCTGATGCTGACGAGCGTCTCGAGTGCCTGCATCGCGAACCCGGTGCCAAGCGCCTGCGGCATCGCGATGCCGCGTCCGGCGAGGGCGACGGCCACGGCGCCGCTTCCGATCCCGATGCTGCCCGGCGTGATCGGGAAGGCGGAGGCGACGTCGAGAGCGGGGAGGATCAGGAGCGCAGCGAGCATCGGGTGCGGCAGCCCCAGCGCGGCTGCAACTGCGACCGTGGCGCCCAGACGGCAGGCGACCATACCGAGTGTCCAGGCGAGCACCGTCGCGAGCGCACGTGGCGAGCGTTCGAGCGCGGCGAAGCCGGCGAGCACCTGGGCGATGCGCGGATGCCGGCGTACCCGTCCCGACAGCGAGCCCACGAGGGCGAGGACCGCGACCACCGCGCAGAGGGCGAAGACAGGCCACAGAGGCACCGCGCCCGTGATGGACGCGACGACGACGAGGAGTGCGAGCGCAAGCGAGCGTGCGGCGGCGAGCGCCGCATAGACGCCGCCGCCGGTCCACAACCGGCCCGGGCCGTCGATCGCGCGCGAGAGAAGAGCGACCTTGACCGCGTCGCCGAGCTTGGCCGGCGCGAACGAGTTCACCATCGAGCCGACACCGAGGCCGGCGGCAGCGCGCTGTGGAGAGATGCGGCCACCGGCCGCCGAGAACCCGCTGCGCCAGGCGCCGACCGTGCACGCGAATGCCCCGACGAAACCGACGATCGCGAGAAGCAACCAGCTCTGGTTTGCGCCCCCAAGCGCGAAGAAAGCCGAGGCAACTCGACCGCCGAGCAGTCCCGGTGTCATGGCGACCGCGCCCAGCGCCGCTAAGGCGAAGGCAGAGATCATGAGTTGTTTGCGACAGAGGGTCATACGAGAACGTTCACTCTCCGAGACGCGGTACCTGGCATCCAGTTAGTAGTGAAAAGGTGAAGATTCAGAGATGAACAACGCCTTGCCACACCATCGGCCAATTTGAGCGAGAAGTGAAGGGCGCCGTTGCGGCGGGGCACAGGCTGACCGCCGAGGCCGGGGCCAGGGTGCTCGAGGAGGGCGGAAACGCCGTCGATGCCTGCGTTGCCGCCGCATTCGCCGCCTGGGTGACCGAGAGCCCGCTCACCGGGCCGGGAGCCGGAGGCTTCGCGCTCGTCCTGCCCGGCGACCGGCGGGCGCCTCGGGTCGCCGACTTCTTCGTCTCGACGCCAGGGCTGGGCCGTCCCGTGCCGCCGGACGCCGAGATGCACGCAATCGACGTCGGTTTCGGGGGTGACAGCGAGACGACCCAGGTCTTCCGCATCGGTGAGGCCTCGTGCGCGGTGCCCGGCGCCGCCGCCGGGCTCGAGTCGGTCCATGCCGGCTACGGCCGCCTTCCGTGGCACGAGTTGCTCCAGCCGGCGATCGAGCTCGCGCGGGACGGAATCGCCGTTACGCGGGAGCAGGCCCACCTGCATGCGATCCTCGACCTGATCCTCCGCCACACCGACGAGGGCCGCCGGATCTACAGCCGCGACGACGGAACGAGGATGGTGCCCGGCGACGATCTTCGCCTCACCGACCTGGGCCGCACGCTCGAGCAGATCGCCCGGGAGGGTGCGACGCCTTTCTATCGCGGTGACCTCGCGTCCGCGATCGTCTCGACCGTCGGGAAGGGTGGAGGCCGCATCACCGAGCAGGATCTCGCCGTCTATCGCGTCGTGTGGCGGCGGCCGGTCCGTGCGCGCTTCCGCGGCTACGAGGTCGTTTCGAACCCGCCGCCGTCGTCGGGCGGGATCCTGATCGCCTACGGGCTCGCGTTGCTCGAGCGCGTGTCGCGCGGCCGTCCCGGCACCGCCGAGGCGATCGCCTCGCTCGCCGGGGTGATGCGCGAGCAGACACGCGCGCGCGACGAGAGCTTCGCGAGCGCATTGCACCGCGGAGGCCTCGCCCGCCGCCTGCTTTCGGACGAGGGAATCGCGGCCGGAGTGGCGCGCATCGAGGCGTCGGCGCCCGGAGCGCCCGAGCCCGCCCCCGCCGGGACGACGCACGTCTCCGTCGTCGACTCCGACGGGAATGCAGCATCGCTTTCGTCCTCGACCGGCTCCGGTTCGGGCGTGATCGTGCCGGGGACGGGCATCCACCTGAACAACATGCTCGGTGAGTACGACCTCGTCGCGGGCGGCCCGGCGACGCCCGGCAAGCGGCTTACGAGCATGATGGCGCCGACGGTTGTCGTGGGCCTCGACGGACCGCGGCTCGTCGTCGGAAGTGCCGGATCGGTGCGCCTGCGCGGTGCGATCATGCAGGTGATCGCGAATGTGGTCGAGCACGGGCTCGGAGTCGCAGACGCGATCGACTTGCCGCGCGTGCACGTCGACGAGCCGCACGTTCATTGCGAGGGCGGCTTCGACGAGGCCGAGCTCGCTCGGGTTGAGGCCGCGGGCTACGACGTGATCCGCTGGCGCCGCCGCAACCTCTTCTTCGGCGGCACGAACGCCGTCGAGGTGCTGCCTGGCGGGACGCTCGCGGCCGCGGGCGACGCGCGTCGGGGCGGAGCCGGCGTCGTGGTCGGCGTGTGACGTGCGCCTCTCAGAGTTGGGCGGCCGACCGGGTGAACCCGCCGAGGTGCTCGCCGTTGACGCTGATTTCCACACCGGTGCCCGCCTGCTGGCGGAGGATCTCCAGGATCGCGTCGGTCGGCCGGCCGAAGACCTGAACGCGCACTGTCTCATCGAGGGTCTCCGCGTACGCCGCCGAGGCCCGCTCGCGGACGATCTCCATGTGCGACTCCATCGACGCGGCGTCGGGGTGGATCTGCACCACGGTCACCTCGTCGCCGGTCTCGTTGACGTACTCGTTGAACGCAATCAAACGCGGCTCGTTGGCCTCGATGAACTCGACCAAGCCCGGCACGCGGTTCCGCTCCCGGTCGAGCTGCCCTGGCTTGAGCCGGTTGGTGGCGATAAAGATGAACGGCGACGACACGACGGCTCCTCCTTGAAGTAGTTAGCTCTCGGGGTCGAGCGGGGCGACCTTGCCGTTGCGGCCCGCTCGCTCCCGCAGCGTCTGCTCGAGCCTGATCGCCTCGAGCGCGACCTCGAGCAGCCCGACCAAGGCCGTCATCCGCGCGCGCGGCGAGGTCATGGAGAGCAGCTCCTGCTTCGCCTCGGGCGCAAAGTCGACGCGTGCCGCCAGCTCGAAGTCGAGGAACGGTGAGTCGGCGTCGGGCACGTCAACGTCGCTCTCGGAGACTGCGGCGAGCTCGCCGAAGACCTCCAGCGCGCGTTCGAGGTCTGCTCGGAGTGGCGGCTCGTCGTCGTCCTGGACCGGCTCCACGATCCCCGTCGTGAACGCGCGACCCGACGTGAGCTCGAGCAGCCGAAAGCGCTCGCCGCCCTCGACGACGATGTTCACGCTCTCGTCGTCGAGCACGTCGAGAACCTGGGCGACGCGCGCGCGGGTGCCGATCTCGTGCACCGCGCCGTCACCGGTCGCGAGCACGAGCCCGAACTCCTCGCCGAGCTCGATGCACTCGTCGATCAGCTCCCGGTAGCGCGGCTCGAAGATGTGCAGCGGGATCCGCTCCGTCGGAACGAGCACGATCGGGAGGGGAAAGAGGCCAAGCTCGGGCATTCACCGCACCCTACGTATCAGAGGCTTGAGGGTAGTGTCCGTGACCGTGAGCAATGCGTACTCCGACTTCGCCGATTCCTTCTTCCGGCCGAGCGTCAGCGGGCTGACGCCGTACCAGCCGGGCAAGCCGGTCGAGGACGTCCAGCGCGAGCTCGGGCTGGCCCGGGTGATCAAGCTCGCGTCCAACGAAGGGCCGTTCGGGCCGTTCCCGGCGGCGCAGGAGGCAATCGCGCGCGCGACCGCGGAGCTCAACCGCTACCCGGATGGGGGCGTCTACCGCCTCCACTTGGCGCTCGCGGAACGGCACGGCGTCGCGCTCGACCAGATCAGCGTCGGCGCGGGTGCGGACGGTTGCATCGACATGCTCAGCCAGGCGATCCTCGATCCCGGCGACGAGATCGTCTGCGGCTGGCCGTCGTTCCCGAGCTACGTCATCTACGCGCGCAAGCAGGGCGCCGAGGCGAAGCTCGTGCCGCTCGTCGATCATCGTTACGACCTCGACGCGCTCCTCGCGGCCGTGACGCCGCGCACGAAGCTCCTCTACATCTGCCACCCCAACAACCCGACCGGGACGATGAACACCACCGACGAGCTCGACGCCTACTTCGAGCGGATTCCGGAACAGGTCCTGACCGTGGTCGACCAGGCGTACTTCGAGTACATCGAGCGGAGCGACTACCCGGACGCCGTCGAGCGCTATCTCAAGAACGGACGGCGCGTGGTCGTGCTGCGCACGTTCTCGAAGATCTACGGCCTCGCCGGGCTCCGCGTCGGCTACGCGGTCGGCCCAGGCGGCGTCTGCGCGGCACTCGCGAAGGTGCGCCGCCCGTTCGACCTGACCACCCCAGCGCAGGTCGGAGCGATTGTGAGCATCGACGACGAGCCCGAGATCGCCCGGCGCCGAGCCGTGAACACCGAGGGCCTCGCAGGCCTCGAGTCGCTGCTCCGCGAGCACGGCCTCGATCCGGTGCCCTCGGTCGGCAACTTCGTCTACGTGGAGACCGGCAACGATGCCAACGACCTGTTCGACAGGCTGTTGCGCGAGGGGATCATCGTCCGGCCGCTTGCCGGATTCGGCGCGCCGACCGCGATCCGCATCTCCGTCGGCACCCCGGAAGAGCTCGAGGTGCTGGGCGACGTGCTCGGCCGCGTGCTGCAACGCGCGTAACGCACGCGCAAATCGCTTACTCTGGTCAGCGCGTGCCGTCGCTCCTTCGTCGTCAGCTCGCGCTCCTGCGGCGCTCCGGGTCCTTCCGCCTGCTGTTCGTGGCGACACTCGGTTCCGGCCTCGGCACCTGGATGGCGACGATCGCCCTCACGGCGGATCTGACTGCGCGCACCCACTCTCCGTGGTGGGTGAGCCTGCTCTTCATCGTCACGTTCCTGCCATCGGTGGTGGTCGGGCTCGCGGCGGGCCCGCTCGTCGACCGCCTCTCGCGCAGGCGTCTGATCGTCAACGCCGACCTGATCCGGCTCGCGGTCTTCGTCGCGCTCGTGTTCGTGGACAGCCCCGTGGCCATCATCGCGCTCGCGGCGATCGCGGGCACGGCCAACTCGTTCTTCCGGCCGGCCGTGCTCGCGGGGGTACCGAACCTCGTCGCCGAAGAGGAGCTCGCGCACGGCACGTCGGTCCTGCAGGCGACCGACTGGGCCGCGGCCGCCATCGGGCCGGTGCTCGGCGGTTTGATCGTCGGCGCGTGGGGCGCGCACGTCGTCTACTGGATCAACGCCTCAACGTTCCTCTTCTCCGCGCTCCTGCTCCTGCGGATCCCGGCCCGGCTCCTGCAGAGCGAGCAGGCGATCACTCGCGGCCACTGGCGCGACCTCGTGGACGGGATGAGCGCCTTCCGCCGCTCGCGGCCGTTGCAGACCGTCCTCTTCGCGTTCGCCTTCGCGATGTTCGCGGTCGGCCTGAACAACGTCGCCGAGATCTTCCTGGCGGAGGACGCCCTCCACCGTGGCGCGTTCGGCTACGGCCTGCTCTGGACTGCCACCGGCGTCGGTCTTGTCGTCGGGAGCGTGATCAGCGGGTCGCTGGTCGAACGGCGCGAGATGCGGGTCGTCTATCCGCTCGTGTTCCTCCCGTGGGCGGCGGGCCTGCTCTGCGCCGGCATCGCACCGGATCTCTGGGTTGCCGCGGCCGCGATGGTGCTCGCGGGCTTCGGGAACGGCCTGGCGTTCCCGCTGACGGTGCTGATCGTGCAGCGCAACTCGACCGACCGGCTCCGCGGTCGTGTCTTCACGGTGATCATCAGCGCGCACAATGCCGTGCTCGGTGTCTCGATGGTCGCCGCGGGGGCCCTCACAGAGATTGTCGGACCGCGGTGGACATACGGGTTCGCATCCGCCCTGCTCGTGCTTGCGAGCGCCACCGCCTTTGTGCTCTTTCGCGTGCGGCCGGTCCCGGGCACCGTCGAGCCCGCCCTCTAGTCTTCGCCCTCTAGTCTTCGCCTTCTTGGCTGCCCGGCGTGACTGGACGCGCGAGAAGCTCGTGGAAGCGGTGCGCGCCGGCGACCGGCGCGCGCTTGCGCGCGCGATCACACTGGTGGAGAACGGCGACGCCCTCGCCTATCAGGTCGTGCACGACCTCTATCCGGGGACGGGCCACGCAGCCGCGGTTGGGATCACCGGACCGCCCGGGGTCGGCAAGTCGAGCCTGCTCTCCGGCCTGATCCGGATCGCGCGGGCGCAGGGGCAGACCGTCGGCGTGATCTCCGTCGACCCGTCGAGCCCCTTCACACAGGGCGCGCTCCTCGGCGACCGCATCCGCCTAACCGAGCACTTCCTCGACCCGGATGTCTTCATCCGCTCGATGGGGACACGGGGCCACCCCGGCGGCCTGGCGGAGACCACGTTGCAGTCGTTGCTCGTCCTCGACGCCGCGCACAAGGACGTCGTGTTCCTCGAGACCGTCGGCACGGGCCAGAGCGAGGTCGGCGTGCTCTCGATCGCCGACACCGTCGTGCTCGCCCTGATGCCGGGCTCGGGCGACTCGATCCAGGCCCTGAAAGCCGGGATCATGGAGATTCCTGACGTGATCGCGATCAACAAGATGGACCACCCGCTCGCGAAGACGATGCTGAACGAGGTGCGCCAGGTGCTCGCGCTCGGGCCGCACGAGGGCTGGAAGCCGCCGATCGTGCTCACGGAGGCGCTGCGCGGCGAGGGCCTCGACACGCTCTGGGAGAAGGTCTCCGAGCACCGGCGGTGGCTCGAGGCGGAGGGCCAGCTCGAAGCGCGCCGCCGCCGCAACCTCGCGCAGGAGGTCTTCCACGTCGCGTCCGCCCGCGCGCGCCGTCATATCGAGCAGGCCGTGCAGGGTGACGAGGAGCTGCAGCGGCTGCTCAACGAGGTGCAGGAACGCAAGCTCGACCCGCTGACGGCCGTGCGTGAGATCCTTGAGAAGGTGTTCCACATTGGCGACGAAGACCGCACCCACCCTCACTGACATCGAGGCCGCCCGCGGGCGGGTCCTCGGTCACGCACGCACGACGCCCGTTTACGGCTCGGACACGCTGTCGCGCCGTGCCGGCCGGAAGGTCTGGCTGAAGGCCGAGAACCTGCAGCGCACCGGTTCCTTCAAGGTGCGCGGCGCCGTCAACAAGCTCTCGACGCTCGGCGATGCCGAGCGCGCGGCCGGCGTGATCGCGGCCAGTGCCGGCAATCACGGTCAGGCGGTCGCCTGGGCTGCGCGCGAGCTCGGGATTGCCTCGACGGTGTTCATGCCGCAGGACGCGCCGATGGCGAAGGTCGAGGCGACCCGTCACTACGGCGCGCACACCGTGCTGGCAGGCGCCGGTTTCGACGATTCGCTCGCGGCGGCGCTCGCGAATGCGCGCGAGACGGGTGCGACGTTCGTGCACGCCTTCGAGGACGAAGCGGTGATCGCCGGCCAGGGAACGATCGGCCTCGAGCTCGCCGACGAGCTGAGCGAGGTGGAGACCTTCGTCCTGCCGGTCGGCGGCGGCGGGCTGGCCGCAGGAATTGCGATCGCCTTGCGTGCGTTGCGGCCCGGCGTGCGGATCGTCGGGGTGCAGGCGGGGAAGACCGGCCGCGGCACGATCGCGGACGGCATCTCCGTGAAGCATCCCGGCGAGCTGACGATGTCGATCCTCGACGACCTGCTCGACGACATGGTGCACGTCGACGACGAGCAGATCTCCGAGGCGATCACGCTGCTCCTCGAGCGCGCGAAGCTCGTCGTCGAGGGCGCGGGAGCGGCGTCCACCGCGGCGCTCCTCGGCGGCGTCGCCGGCGGCACGGGCGAGGTCTGCGTGCTCCTCTCCGGCGGCAACATCGACCCGACGATGCTCATCTCGGTCATGCGGCACGGCCTCACGCTCGCCGGCCGTTATCTCGTCTTCCACACCCGCATCCCCGATCGCCCCGGGGCGCTCCTCGACCTGCTCGAGCTGATCGCGGCCGAGCGGGGCAACATCGTCTCCGTCGAGCACCACCGCGAAGGGATGGCGATCGACGTCGTGGAGACCGAGGTCTCGCTGACCGTGATCACCCGCGACGAGGCGCACTGCGGGCAGCTGACCGCGGCGCTCGAGTCCCGCGGCTACGTGGTGGACCGCGTCGGCTGACGTTACGCTCGTCGGGTGATGACCTGCCCCGATTGCGGGCGTGAGAGCCCCGACGATGCCCTGTTCTGCGCTTCATGCGGCGCTGCGCTAGCCGCGCCGACCGAAGCGCGCGAGGAGCGAAAGGTCGTCAGCGTGGTCTTCGTCGACCTCGTGGGCCACACCTCACGGAGCGACTCCGCCGACCCCGAGGACGTTCGCGCGACCCTCACGCCGTACTACGTACGGGTCCGCGCCGAGCTCGAACGTTTCGGCGGCACCGTCGAGAAGTTCATCGGGGACGCGGTGATGGCAGTCTTCGGGGCACCGGTTGCGCATGAGGACGACCCAGAGCGAGCGGTGCGCGCCGCGCTCGCGGTGCGCGACGCGACGGTCGGGGATGGGCTCGACGTCCGCGTTGCGGTGAACACCGGCGAGGCGCTCGTCGCGCTCGGCGCTAGGCCCGAAGCGGGCGAGTCGATCGTCGCGGGTGACGTCGTCAACACCGCCGCGCGGCTGCAATCGGCGGCGCCCGTGAACGGCGTTCTCGTCGGCGCGGTGACCCACCGCGCGACGGAGCGCGCAATCGAGTATCGCGCGGCCCATGCGGTGGACGCCAAGGGAAAGGCCGCCCCGGTGCAGGCGTGGGAGGCGATCGCGCCGCGCGCGCGGTTCGGCGTCGACGTCGTGCAGCACGGCGGAGCGGCGCTCGTCGGCCGCGAGGCCGAGCGTCGCCTGCTTTGGGATGCCTTCGAGCGAGCGCGGCGCGAGCAGACGCTGCAGATGGTCACGCTGGTCGGCGTTCCCGGAATCGGCAAGAGCCGCCTCGTGTGGGAGCTCTTCCGTCAGGTGGACGACGACAGCGAGCTGGCCTACTGGCGGCAGGGGCGTGCCCTGGCGTATGGCGGCGGGCCCGGCGGCGCGGTGGCCGAGGCCGTGCGCGCCCACCTCGGCGGGGTCGAGTCGGACGCTCCAGCCGACGTCGAGCGAAAGCTCGCCGACGCAGTCGCGGCGCTGCCGGTGGCCGAGCAGGAACGCGTTGGCCTCGTCCGGCGCCTCGCGCCGCTGCTCGGCATCGGGACCGAAGACGCCTCGTCGCGGGACGAGGCGTTCTCGTCCTGGCGCCGGTTCTTCGAAGGGCTGGCCGAGCAACGTCCGCTCGTGCTCGTTCTGGAGGACCTCCACTGGGCCGACGACAGCACCCTCGACTTCGTCGACTATCTTGCCGATTGGGCGACCGGTGTTCCGATGCTGGTCGTGGCGACGGCGCGTCCCGAGCTGCTCGAGCGGCGTCCCACCTGGGGCGGCGGCCGCCTCAACGCGCACACGCTTTCGCTCGCGCCGCTCGACGAGCGTGCGACCGCTGAGCTCCTGGCGCGACTGCTGGACAGTCCGGTGATCGACGCGGAGGTGCAGGCGCAGCTGCTGCAGCAGTCCGGCGGCAACCCGCTCTACACGGAGGAGTTCGCGCGCATGCTCGGGGAGGGTGCGGTTGAGATCCCGGACTCGGTTCAGGGCATAATCGCCGCGCGACTCGATCTCCTCGAGCAGCGCGAGAAGGAGCTTCTGCACGACGCTGCGGTGCTCGGGAAGGTCTTCTGGCGAGATGGGGTACGCGCGCTGGGCGCGGAAGCCGACCTCGACGATGCGTTGCAGCGGCTCGTTCGGAAGGAGTTCGTGCGACGCGAGCGCGGCACGTCGATCGCCGGCGACGTCGAGTACGCGTTCCGGCACGGGCTCGTTCGCGACGTCGCGTACGGGCAGATCCCGCGCGGTGCGCGCGTCGAGAAGCACCGGCGTGCTGCAGAGTGGATCGCGGGCTCGAGCGCGCCACGGCCGGATCTCGTCGCGCATCACTACAGCGAGGCGCTCGAGCTGGCGCGGTCCGCCGGAAGCGAGACCTCCGAGCTCGCCGCGAGTGCGCGCAGAGCACTGCGCGACGCGGGGGATCGCGCACGATCGGTCGGCGCCCTTCCCGACGCGGCGGACCTGTACCGCCGCGCGCTCGAGCTGTGGCCCGAGGACGATGAACGGCCCGACCTGCTGCTCTCGCTCGCGCTGACCGCCGCCGATGTGTCGCGCGAGGGCGCCACCGGCTGGCTCGAGGAGGCAATCGCGCTCTTCACGCGGCGCGGCGATCACGCTTCCGTCTCGCGGGCGGAGCTGGCGCGTGCGACCCTCGAGTGGACGATCGGAAACGGCATCGCGACCCACGAGCATTTGCAACGGGCCGTCGACATGGCCGAACGCAGCGGCTCGGAGGTCGCTCTGGCGACCGCACTCAGCATGCAGGCTCGGTTGCTCGGCCTTGCCGGGCGTGGCGACGAGTCGGTGGCTGCAGCAGAGCAAGCGCTCGCGCTTTCCGAGCGGCTTGGTCTCGAGGAGCCGACGATCGTCGCCCTCACCAGCCTTGGCGCGCAGCGTCAGGGCCATGCCGGACAGTCCTGGCGTCAGAACCTCGAGCAGGCGCTGGCGCGCTCGCTCGCGCTCAATGCGCCCCTGCTGGAGGAGCGTGCGCGCAACAATCTCGGCCACAACATCCGCCAACTCGAAGGCCCCGGCGCGGCACTTGGGCCCTACGAGGAGGTCTGGCGGGCCGCCCACCGCAACTGCCTGCCGTTTGGCGTGCGCTGGGCGGAGTCGGCCTTGACGGCGCTCCTGCGCGAGCTGGGACGCTGGGACGAGGCGATGGAGCATGCCGACACGTTCTTCCGGATGGAGTCGGGGATCTCCCATTACCTCGACACGGAGGCGTTGTCGACGCGGGGCTGGATCCTCCACGCGCGCGACCGCATCGGTGAGGCCTCGGCGCTCTTCGACCGCGCGCTCGCGCGGGCACGCGAGGTTGGGGACCTCCAGCTGATGGCGCCGGCGCTCACCTGGTCGGCCGCGTTCCACCTGGATCGCGGTGCGATGGCCGAGGCCGAGGCGGCGATCGCCGAGCTCGAGGCGCTTCCGCCGGCCGCGCGCCGGCTCGTGACCGTCTGGGATGTCGATGTGGGCTGGCTGCAGCACGACGTGGGCCGGCCGCTGATCGAGCCGTCCGACGTCGCCTCGATCTACACGCGGTTGAACGTCGCGATCGTCGAGGGCCGGTGGGAGGAGGCTGTGGCGACGCTGGACGGGATGGAGGCGCGCACGTCGGCGGCCTACGCGCGGCTTCGGCTCGCCCGGCGGCTCACAGCGGCCGGTGACGATCCGGAGCCGTGGCTGAGCGGCGCGGAGGCGTTCTACCGCCCGGTGCGAGCGACGCGGTATCTCCGCGAGCTCGACGAGCTGCGCATCATGCGCCGCAGCGCCTGAACGCGACGGTGTCGGTGAAGTCGGCGATGCCGCCGCCCGCGACCGCGCTGACGTCGAAGCCTTCGCGCTGGAGGAGCGAGGCGGCGATCGCCGCGCGCGGGCCGCTCTCGCAGACAGTGACGACGGGCTTGGAGCGGTCGAGCGCGCCGCAGCCGAGCTTGCGGAGCAGCCGGTACGGCACGCTCTGCGACCCGGGGATGTACCCGCTGTCGCGCTCCGTCGTCTCGCGCACGTCGACGAGCTGCAGGCCGGGTGACTCGAGGAGCCGCCGCAGCTGCGCCACGTCGAGCGTCGGCAGCGTCTCGGGCGCGTCCGGCGCGAGCAGGTACCCGGCGAGCTCGAGGATCCCGACCGCCCAGAGTCTCCGCGCGGCTTCCTGCGCCTCCGCCTCCGTGCCCGCGTGCAGCACGATGCGCTCGCCGGCCATCAGCACGAAGCCGGCCTTCGTCCCGAACGATCCACCGTCGAGCGGGACGCTGATCGCCCCCGGGACGTGCCCGGCGGCGTAGTCGTGGAACGGGCGGACGTCGAGCACCGTCGACTCGCCTGCCTCCGGCACCTCCTCCAACGCTTCCGGCCAGGCGAGCCAGGGGCCACGGTTCAGGGCGACGACACGTTCCGTCGTGGGCGGACGTGGAGTGGAGACGGATGCGGAGACGAGCACGAACTCCTGCACGTCGCGAAACTGGAGCGCCTCGTTCGTCGCGCGCTCCTTGGCGATCGTCGATGACGTCTCGCTGCTCATGTTCCCGCCGCACAACGAGCCGGCGACGTGACCGGGATAGATCCGGACGCTGCCTCCCAGCTCGAGCAGGCGGCCGAGCGAGTGAAAGAGATCTTCCGCGCCCTCGAGTGCCGCGACCGCGAGATCGGGACGGGCAGCGGCTCCGACGAACATCGAGTCGCCCGTCAGGGCGAGCTCGCCGTCGACGACGAACGAGCAGTGCTCGGGCCTGTGCCCCGGCGTGTGCACGACCCGGATGTTCACCTTGCCGGTCGTGACAACCTGCCCGTCCTCGAGCGGCTCGAACGGATACTCCGGCTCGGCGAACGGATGGATTGCGACCGGCAGCCCGTGTTCGAGCGCCAACCGCCCGTGCCCGGAGACGTGGTCGGCGTGCGTGTGTGTTTCGAGGACGCGCTCGATCCGGACGCCCTCCTGCTCGGCGACCGTCAGGTACTGCTCGATCGCGAACGCCGGATCGACCACGACGGCGACACCGGCCTGCGTGTCTCCGACGAGGTACGACGCGCACCCCAGATCCTCGTTCACGAACTGCCGGAACAGCAGCACGGCTTGTGAGGCTAACACCCGGGCGGCCCGCTTTCAGCGTGACGGGGGACGCAGCCAGAGGTACAGGCCGACAAAGAGGGCGCCAAGGGCGAGAACGGCGGCGAGGATCCCGACGCCGAGGGCTGCCTTGCCGAGTGTCCGGGCGCCCTCGTCCCGATTCGTGGCAGCGGTGACGTCGAGCCCGAGGCGATACGTGATCGACTTGCCGGTTCGGTCTCCGACGAGCACGTTGAAGAGCACCGTTTCCGCCTTGTCCGGAGCCGTGCCGCGGATCGAGAACGTCGCGTACTCGGCCTCGGGGATGCGGCCACCCGACCAGGTGATCGTCTGCCCTCTCCGCGTCTGCGTCCATCCAGGTTTGGCCTCGGCGTCGTCGAGCTGGAAGTCCGCCGGGATCCCGAGCGTGACGTGATCGACCCCGATCGCGTCGTCCGCGTTCGGAATCGAGAAGGTGACATCGGCGAGCTCGCCTGTGTGAATCCGGCTCGGGTTGACGGACAGGTGCGCCGCAGCCGGCGCTGCGAGAACGAGCGCGCTACAGGCCGAGATGCTTAGCGATAACCAGGCGCTGAACTTCATTCGTGCCCTCACCGATCTCCAGGATCTTCTGGTCGCGGTAGAACCGCGAGATGGCGTACTCGTCCATGAAACCGTAGCCGCCGTGAATCTGGAGCCCCCAGTTCGCTGCGCGGTGTGACAGCTCACCGGAGAAGAGCTTCGCCATCGCCGCCGTCCGGCCGAAGTCGCGCCCCTGGTCTTTCTCCCAGGCCGCCTTGTAGACAAGCGCGCGCGCCGCTTCGATCTCGGTCGCCATGTCGACGAGCTTCTCCTGCACCGCCTGGAACTTCGAGATCGTCTTGCCGAACTGCTGCCGCTCCTTCGCGTACGCGGACGCGAGGTCGTAGCAGCCCTGCGCAAGCCCGACACCCATCGCGGCGACCGAGATGCGGCCGCCGTCGAGGATTGTCAGGAACTGCTCGTAGCCCTGCCCGCGCGGCCCGAGCAGGTTCCCTTCCGGCACCCGTGCGTCCTGGAAGCTCAGCTCCCGCGTGTCGGACGCGCGCCAGCCGAGCTTCTCCATCGGCGCCGAGATGACATAGCCGGCGGTGCCGTTCGGGACGATGACGTTCGAGATCTCGCCGTCGCCCGTGAGCGCGGTGATCGTCACGCACGCGGTGATGTCGGTGCCCGCGTTCGTGATGAAGATCTTCGACCCGTCGATCGCCCATTCGCCTCCTTCGAGCCTCGCCCTCGTACGCGTCGCGCTCGCGTCGGAACCGGCATTCGCCTCCGTCAGGCCGAAGGCCGCAAGCTTCTTGCCGGAGGCAAGCTCGGGGAGCCATTCGCGCTTCTGCTCGTCGCTTCCGAAGTAGTAGATGGGCAGTGTGCCGAGCGAGTGGTGCGCCGCCATCGTGATCGCGACCGACGAGTCGATGCGCGTCAGCTCCTCAACGGCAATTGCATACGACAGGGTGTCGGTGCCGGCGCCGCCGTACTCCTCCGGGATCGTCATTCCCATCAGGCCGAGCTCCGCGAGCTCCGCCACCAGCTCGTAGGGGAAGCGCTTCTCCTTGTCGAGCTCCTCCGCCGCCGGCGCCACCTTCTCCAGCGCGAACTGGCGCACCGTGTCACGCAGCAGCTCGTGCTCCGGCTCGAGATCGAAGTTCATGCGGAGAGCCTCTGCGCCAGCTCGACGAGCAGCCGCACGCCGTAGCCGGTGCCGCCCTGGTCGAGCGCGTAGTCGGGCCGCTGGCGCGACAGAAACCCGGGGCCGGCGATGTCGAAATGCGCCCACGGCCCGTCGCCGGTGAACTCATGCAGAAACTCGGCGGCGAGCACGGCGCCGCCCTGACGGAGCTCCGAGGCGTTCTTCATGTCGGCGAAATCGGAGTCGACGTAGCGGCGGTAGCGCGGGTGGAGGGGGAAGCGCCACGCGTGCTCGCCGCTTGTCTGCGCAGCGGCGTCGACGTGCGCCGCGAACTCCTCGTCGTTCGCGAACCAGCCCGCGTATAGGTCGCCGAGGGCGATCGACATCGCGCTGGTCAGGGTTGCGAAGTCGATGAGGTGCGTCGCGCCGCTCGCGCGCGTGTAGTGCAAGGCGTCGGCCAGCAGCAGGCGCCCCTCGGCGTCGGTGTTGATGATCTCGATCGTCTTCCCGTTTGCGGCGCGCAGGATGTCGCCCGGCCTGTAGGCCTTGCCGTCCTGGACGTTCTCGGTCGAGGCGACGACGGTCAGCAGGCGGACCGGCAGGCCGAGCTCGGCGATCGCGGCGGTCGCCTCGATCACCGCCGCGCCTCCGGCCATGTCGCCCTTCATGTCCTGCATGCGCAACAGCGGCTTCAACGAGATGCCACCCGAGTCGAACGTGATCGCCTTGCCGACGAGGCCCAGCGTCACGGCCTCCGCGGCGTCCGGCGGGTCGTAACGCATCACGATCAGCTGCGGCTCCTCACCGCTGCCGGCCGCGACGGCCGCGAACGCGCCCATGCCCCGTGCCTCGATCCAGTCGCGTCCGTGGGACTCGACGGTCACGTGGGGTAGTGAGTGGCTCTTCGCGTGGGCGGCGAGCGCGACGGGGGTCAGGTCGTTCGGCGGACGGTTCGCCAGATCGCGCGCAGCGTCGAGGTGGCGGGTGACGGTCGCCTGGCGGGCGGCGAGGCCGCTCAGCTCCGCCGGCCCGTCGAGTGCGAGCGTCAGCTCGGGGCGGTTCGCATAGTCGCTCTTGAAGAGACCGGGGTCGTAAGCGCCGAAGGCGGTTCCCTCGATGATCGCCCGGACCTGGTCTGCGTCCTCGGCGCGCCAGGCGATCGTGCCGCCTTCCTTGCGGAGGGCGCGCGCCGCTTGCGCCGCCGCAGTGCGGAGCCCGTCGGCGTCGAGCTCGGACGGTGTGCCGATGCGCAGCTCGGTAGCGGTGCGGCGGACGTCCCCGGGATTGAGCTCGGAGTCGATGCTCGCGCGCACGTCGGAGCCCGACGGCTCCCTGGTCTCCACCCGCATGCAGGGCGCGATGCTAGCGAGGAAGCGACGTCGCCGCGTCGAACTTCTTGCATGTGGCCAAGACGGTCGAGTTGCTGACGGAGGAGATCGGTCAGATCGTCGCCGAGCGCCAAGCGCTGCGCGCCGCCGGCGCGAGCTTCGACACCCTGGAGGAGAACCGCCGCCGCCTCGCCAAGGCGCAGAGCGAGCTCTCGCAGCTCCTGATCGCCCGCCACCTCCCGTCCTCCCAGACGGCCTAAGACCAATCACCTAGCGCCCGCGCGGGCGGTTCGCGGTAGCGTTGACTCGCGAATCAACCTCGACAAAAGGAGCGCGCTGGTGCCAGCCCAGGACTTCTTCGACAGCCTAGAGTCGCGTGCGGACGCCTCGAAGCTCGCCGGGATGAGCAATTCGTACCTCTTCGACATCGAAGGGGAGGGCCAGTGGCTCGTCGACGTCCGCGACGCGAGCATCACCGTGACCCCCGGCGGGGGCGACGCCGACGCGACGATCACCACGTCGGGTGAGACCTTCGAGAAGATCGTCGCCGGTGAGCAGAACCCGACGACCGCGTACATGACCGGCAAGCTGAAGATCAAGGGCGATCTGGGCGCGGCAATGAAGCTCCAGAAGCTCTTCTGAGAAGATCACTCGCGTGACGGCCGAGGCTCGCGCGCACTCCGAGGACGAAGAGGAACGGCCGGCCTGGTCGCTCGCCCGTGAAGCCGTCGCGGGCATCGCGCTCGAAAACCCGTTTCCCGATCGGGTCGACCGCGAGTGGGCACTCGGCGGCTCGACGGGCAAGGGCGTCAAGGTCTGCGTGCTCGACAGCGGCGTCGAGTTCGATCACCCTGCCGTCGGCGCGGTCGCCGGCGCGACGGCGATCTCACTCGACGAGGACGGCAACACGATCGCCGAGCCGGACACCGAAGGCGACCTCTGCGGCCATGGCACGGCCTGCGCCGGAGTGATCCGGTCGCTCGCGCCCGACGCGGAGATCTACTCGGTGCGCGTCCTCGGCGCGGGCTTCACCGGCTCCGGCAAGGTGCTGCTCGCCGGGCTGCGCTGGGCCGTCGAGCAGGACTACGACGTGATCAACATGAGCCTCTCGACGACGAAGAAGGCGTTCAGCGAGCTGTTGCGCGACATCGCCGACGCGGCGTACTTCAAGCGCACCGTGCTCGTCGCATCGGCCCACAACATGCCCGTCGAGTCGTTTCCGTGGCGCTTCTCGTCGGTGATCTCGGTCGGCAGCCACGAGGAGGACGACCCGCTCACCTTCTACGCGAATCCCGACCCGCCCGTCGAGTTCTTCGCGCGCGGGGTCAACGTCGAGGTGGCGTGGCTCGGCGGGTCTACGATCACCGCCACCGGCAACAGCTTCGCGACCCCCGCCATCTCGGGGATCGCCTCGCTCGTCCTGGCCAAGCACGAGCGCCTGACGCCCTTCCAGCTGAAGAGCGTGCTCTACCTGATCTCTTCCAACGTGGGAGGTAGGCAATGACCGACGACCTGCAAGCTGCCGTCGCCCTCGGCGTCCTGCCGTCGGAGGAGCGCTTTGCCGAGCTCCTCCGCTCGATCGTCGAGGTCGCGCGTTCGATCTTCCACGCGCGTGGCTCCTCGATCTTCCTCTACGACGAGGACACCGACGAGCTGGTCTTTGCGGCCGTCGCGAATCCGGACGAGCAGTCGCTGCTCGGGATGCGGATCCCCTCGTCGACCGGCATCGCCGGTTGGGTGCTCTCCTCGCGGACACCGCTCGTGATCGACGACCTGCAAAACGACCCGCGCTTCGCCCGTGACGTCGCCGAGAAGACCGGGTACGTGCCGCAGGGGCTGATGGCGGTACCTCTCCTTCACGAAGAGCGCGTGCTCGGCGTGCTGCAGGTGCTCGACCGGCCGAGCAACTCGCGCTTCTCGCTCGCGGAGATGGAGCTGCTCGGCCTCTTTGCGACCCAGGCCGCGGTCGCGCTCGACCTGCTGGCCTCAGCCCGGCGCGCCCGCGCCGCGCTCGACGGCAAGGGCGACATCGCGGCAGTCGCGCGCGTCGCCGCCGCGCTCGACCGGCTCGAGGAGGACAAGCGCGACGCCGGGCTCGCGCTCCTGCGCGAGCTCGAGCGCGTTCTGTCCTAGGCCGCGTCGACCGCGGCCCCAGGCAAGCTCATGAACCTGGTTCGGCCTGCAGATCACCGGCAACGCGACGCGCCGGGCACGGCCGAATCAGGTTCGGGCACACGACGAAGGCCCGGTTTCCCGGGCCTTCGGAGCTCTCGTGAGACAGATGCCTAGCGGCTGGACTTGACGTGCGCCTCGACGTCGTCGCCGCCTTCGTCCTCGTCGACTTCGTCGTTGGCCTTATGCGACTTGACGTGCGCCTCGACGTCCGCGCCGGTCTCTTCGGCGTCGTCGCTGGCCTTGACGTGCCTGTCCCGATCCTGGTCCGACATGTTGTGCCTCCTCGTGGGATACCCGCCTGTTCGCGGAATGTTGACCTCATGACGCGAGTTCTTCCTGAAATCTTCCATCCCAACTTGAAAAACACAAGCCGGGCGGCGAAGCTCCAGCCGTGAGACGCCGTCTAGCCGAGTCCATTGCCGCGTTCCGCGACGTCTACCGGAACCCGAATCTGAGGCGGCTACAGCTCGCATTCGCCGGATCGGTCGCCGGTCAGTATGCGTTCGCGATCGCGATCGCGGTGTATGCCTACCGCCACGGTGGGGCCACGTCGATCGGCCTGATGGCGCTCGTGCGGACGATCCCGTCGGCCGTGCTCGCCCCATTCGTCTCGGCGCTCGGCGACCGGTTCCGGCAGGAACGGGTGATGCTCGCGGCCGACGTGCTGCGGGCGCTCATCGTCGGCGCGATCGCGCTGGTGGTGTTCGCCGGCGGCCCGCTCGTCCTCGTCTTCGTGCTCTCCGCCCTGGGGCCGATCTGCTCCACCGCGTTCCATCCGGCGGAGGCCGCGCTGCTTCCGGCACTCGTACGGACGCCGCAGGAGCTGACCGCCGCGAACGTCTCGACGGCGACGATCGACAGCGTGGGCTCATTCGTCGGCCCTGCGGTCGGCGGCGTCGCGCTCGCTGCGTGGGGCGTCGCCCCGACGCTGCTCTTGACGGTCGCGACCTTCGTCTGGTCGGGGCTCATGGTCCTGCGCGTGCATCCCGACCGTTCGGCGGCCGCTCCGCGCGAAGAGCGGAAACCGTCGTCGGCGACCGCCGAGGCCCTCGCCGGGTTCCGCGCCGTCCTCTCCGATCGCAAGCTGCGCGTGATCATGGGACTCTTCGGCGCCCAGACCGTCGTCGCCGGTGCGATGGGGGTGCTCGTCGTCGTCTCGGCGCTGCGCCTGCTCGACCTGGGAACGTCGGGCGTGGGCTGGCTCTACGCCGCGACCGGGGTGGGCGGGATCATCGGGGCCGGTGTCACGCTCGCGCTCGTCGGTCGCAAGCGGCTGGCCGGCGACTTCGGGATCGGCCTGCTGCTCTGGGGGATCCCGTTTCTCGTCATGGGCGTCTGGCCGAACGCGGTCGTCGCGCTCCTGATGCTCGGCGTGCTCGGGATCGGGAACACGCTCGTCGACGTCTCGGGGCTGACGCTCCTGCAGCGCAACGCGCCCGAGGCTGTCCGCGCTCGGGTCTTCGGCGTCTTCGAGAGCATGATCGCGGGGACGATCGGGCTGGGCGCGATCCTCGCGCCGCTCCTGATCGCCGTCGCGGGAATTCGGGTCGCGCTGATCGCAACAGGCGTCTTCCTGCCGATCCTCGCCGGCGTGCTCTGGCGGCGGCTCGTCGCGCTCGACGCCGGCGATCCCGCGCACCTCGACCTGCTGCGGCGCATCCCGATCTTCGCGCCGCTGCCCCCTCAGTCGCTCGAGTGGCTGGCGCGCTCCCTCGAGCCCGTGCACATCTCTGCGGGCGACGTGCTCTTCCAGGCGGGCGACGCAGGCGACCGCTTCTACGTGATCGAGTCGGGAGAGCTGGCGGTCGACCTCGCGACGGGTGCGAAGACGGAAGGGCCCGGGCGGTGGGTCGGGGAGATCGCGCTCCTTCGCAACGTGCCGCGCACCGCGACCGTGCGTGCCGTCACCGACGCCGACCTGCTCGCTCTCGAGCGCGACGAGTTCCTCGGCGCCGTCACCGGCCACGCGCCCGCCGCCGACGCCGCGAACGAGATCGTCGGCGAGCGCCTCTTGCTGTCGCCCGTCTAGATCCAGACGGCGCTAGTCGTCCAGCTCGACCAGCAGCGCACCGCTCGCGACCCGATCGCCTTCGCGAACATGGACGGCCTTGACGGTGGCGTCGAACGGCGCGATCAGCGGTGTCTCCATCTTCATCGCCTCCAGCACGACGAGCGGATCTCCCGCCTGGACGTTCGAGCCTTCGTGAACGTTGACCTTGATCACCGTGCCCGGCATCGGTGCGGTGATCGTGCTGGAGACCGCTCGTGCACCGTGGCCGTGGGCCGCGGAGTCGACGTCGGGCGGAGGCTGGGGGGTGGGTGACGGCAGGTTGAGCCGGAAGCCGCCGCGCCAGACTTGGTCGGGAAGCGCCGCGGGCGGCGGCGAGAGCGGCGGATGCTCGACAAGGAACGCCGTCGTCGTCTCACCGGCACGCAGCGCCGGGTGCGCGACGAGCCAGCGCAGGAACGGCAGGTTGGTCATGACGCCGGTGACCTCGGTCTCCGCGAGGGCAGCCGCGAGCTGGTCGAGCGCATCGGTGCGAGTGGCGCCGCTCGCGATCAGCTTGGCGATCATCGGGTCGTACGACGTGCCGACCTCGTCGCCCTCGGCGACTCCGGCATCGACGCGCACGGACGTGGGGAGTCGCAGCTGCTCGATGCGGCCCGCCTGCGGGAGGAACGTGCGCGGGTCTTCCGCGTAGAGGCGGACCTCGACAGCGGCGCCGCGCAGCTCTGTTCCTTGAAGTTCTGTGCGGATGTCGAGCGCCTCGCCGCGCGCGATGCGCAGCTGCCACTGAACGAGGTCGATGCCGGTCACTGCCTCCGTCACCGGGTGCTCGACCTGGATGCGCCCGTTCAGCTCGAGGAAGTAGAAGTCGCGTTCCTCGAGCATGAATTCGACCGTGCCGGCGCCGATGTAGCCGATCGCCTCTGCGAACCGCACCGCCGCGTCGCTCATGCGCGCACGCAGGTCGGCGTCCAGCGCGGGCGACGGCGATTCCTCGAGGACCTTTTGGTGGCGTCGCTGCACGGAGCAGTCGCGTTCGCCGAGTGCGAGCACTGTTCCGTGCTCGTCGGCGAGCAGCTGGATCTCGATGTGACGCGGGCGCTCGACATACCGCTCGAGGTAGACAGTGTCGTCGCCGAACGCAGCCTTCGCCTCGCGCTGCGCCGCCTGCACCGCGTCGTCGAGCTCGGCGCGGGAGCGGACGATGCGCATCCCCCGGCCGCCGCCGCCGGCGGCCGCCTTCACGATCAGCGGCGGCTCGTCCGTCTCCGGAATCGTCGGGACGCCGGCGTTCTCTGCGACGCGCTTCGCCGCGAGCTTGTCGCCCCCCGCGCGCAGTGCGGCCGGCGGCGGACCGATCCAGGTCAAGCCGGCGGCCTCCACCGCTTCGGCGAAGTCGCCGTTCTCGGCGAGGAAGCCGTAGCCGGGATGGATTGCGTCGGCGCCGGTCCGCTTCGCGGCGCGGATGTGCTCCTCGGAGTAGAGGTACGACGCGATCTCGATTGTCCTGTCGGCGGAGCGTGCGTGCAGCGAGCCGGCGTCGTCGGGCGCGACGACGGCGACGGTGCCGAGTCCGAGCTCGCGCGCGGCGCGGAACACGCGCAGCGCGATCTCGCCGCGGTTTGCCACCAGCACCTTCTGCACGGGCGGACCCTAACCGTCGACGAGCAGGCCGTTGATCGGCCCGAGCAAGCGGCGGGTGCGGCTGGAGACGTGGGGGAGGAGCGCGAGATGATCAGCTTGCTCGGCGGTTGCCACCCAGAGCCGGTCGATCACCTCGTGGGGCTCGCCATCTACGTCCTCGCGGCGCAGGTGCTCGCGCCACAGCCGCAGCCGTGTGTCGCGCACGAGCGCTTCGTCCGTTGTGATCACGCAGGCCTCGGTGTCGTTGAACAGCGAGTGCTCGTTGAGGTTCGCCGAGCCGATGCAGAGCCAGCGGTCGTCGACGATGCCGATCTTCGCGTGCACGTAGACCTGCTCCCCGTGGCCGGTCTGGTAGAGCGTGCAAGCGAGCAGGCGCCGGTCGCTGTCCGCTTCGACGAGCACACCGAGCTGGCCGCGCGTGTCCTCTGTGCCGTTGTTCGGCCTGCGAGGAAGGAGGAGGACCAGACGGAACTCGTCGCTCGGCGGATATCGGAGCTTCGCCTTCAGGATCGCCACGATCTCGGGCGACCAGAGGAATTGTGACTCGAGGTAGATCAGCCGGTGCGCGGAGCGCAGCGCGCGCACGTACGCCTCGAGGATCCGGAAGTCGCCGCGCGGGAGCGCGTCGTAGACGCTGTTGGGGACGGTGCGGACGAACTGCGCGCGCACTTCACCTCGTGCCGAGCCGTCGTACGGGACGTCGATGGTCTCGCCTGTCACCTCGCGCCAGCGGAGCGCCAGGTGGTCGGCCACGTCACCCACGAGCGGGCCCTCAATGCGCGAGGCCGCGTCGTGCCAGCCGATCGAGCCGCGTGCTGGATGCGTGCTCGAGTCGAGCCGGTCGCCCGCCAATGAGGTGAGGTCGATCCCGTTCACATACGCGACGCGGCCGTCGATCACTGCGAGCTTCTCGTGGTGGCAGTGCATGGGCCGCTCCTTCCTGTCGAGCGCCATGCGGATCCTCGTCCCGTTCACCATCGTCTCGCGCATTGCGCGCACATCGGCGCGCGACGGCCTGAACAGCGGGAGCGGCGCGCCCGCCCACACGAGCAGACGCACGTCGGCGTGCTCCGCGGTGTCGGCGAGCAGCTCGCGCAACGTCGGGCCGCCGCGCGCGAGCCGAAACGACGGCTCGAAGTGCCAGCCGGCGAGGAGCACCGAATGGCGCGCGGCGGTGAGCTCCTCCTGTAACCGGGCGAGAGCGTCCTCGCCGTCGACGAGCACCTCGAGCTTGTTCCCGTCGCGCGGCGGCGGATCGCCGGCACACCACAGCCCGTCGGCCGGTGGGTCGTAGGCGTGCTGCCAGCCGCGCCGCTTCAGGCGTCGCCGGTGATGGGCGACGACGAGCTGCTCGACTCCGGCGCCGATTGAGTCGTCAAGCCGATCGAGGCGTGCGATCGCCATAGCGCAAGAAGGGTAAGGGCGCAGACCGCCGCGAGGGCGAGGTACGGCACCGCGTCGTGCGTTGCGTGTGCGAGCGCGCCGCCGCCGGCGGCACCCAGCGTCTGTCCGGGCGCCCACGCGAGGTTGACAAGAGCGGAGGCGTAACCGAAGCGCAGGCCGCGCGACTCGGCGAGATTCGAGAGGAGCGTCATCCCGGGCGTGAAGAACGTCCCGAACGACAGCCCTGCCGCGACGATCAGGACCGCGAGCAGAAAGCGGTTGTGCGGCCACGGGAGCAGAGCGGCGACGACGATCGAGGCGACAAGCCCGGCGAAGATCGGGGGCAGGGGCCCGTGTCGGTCGGACGTGCGTCCGAGCAGCACGTTGTTGACCGCCTCGAAGGCGGCGGAGCAGAGGAACACGGCTCCGATCGCGACCGCGCCGAAGCCGAGCTGAGCCAGTCGCAGCGGTGCGAGCACGCCGACGACGCCGAAGAGCAGAGCGGGCAGAACGACGAACCAGCCGGCAACGAGAATCCTTCGGTCGCCGAGCGCGCGGACGAGATGCGCAGCGCTCTGAGGTTCGTGGCCGGCCTCTTCGGGTGTGAACGCCGCCCACGCGACGAGTCCGAACGAAGCGAGGCCGACAGCGCCGAAGGTCCAGCCGATCCCGGCGATCGAGGCAACCCCGCCGATCACGGGGCCGAAGAGCGCGCCGACGACGGCGGCCGCGAACGCGTTCCCGATCAGACGTCCGCGGCGACCGGCGGGCGCGCCCCCGACGAGCCAGCCGATCGCCCCGGTCCAGGAGAACGCCGAGGCGAGACCCTGCGCGAAGCGGGCGAGGTCGAGCTGCCAGGCCTGGTCGGCGAGACCGAAGAGGATGGTGCAGGCGCCGACGAGCGTCAGCCCGACGATCGTCGTCGGTTTGACGCCGAGCCGTCCGGCAACGAGGCCACTCGGGATGGCGCCGAGGAACGCACCCGCCGGATACGCGGCGGACAGCAGGCCCGCGCCGGCCTTGCCGAGTCCGAGCGACTGTGCGTAGTGAGGGAGCAGAGGCGTGAGCGCAGCGAAGAACAACGTGTCGACGAAGACGACCGCGCCCGTCAAGAACAGCAGCTTGCGCACGCCGCTACTCTGCCGATCCGCGATGAGGGTGTTGGTTGCAACGGTCCTCGCCGCACTCGCGCTCCCCGCGGCAGGACGCGCAGGCACGGTGTTCCTGCTGGACGGTCGCGGTTGGGGTCACGGGGTCGGCATGAGCCAGTGGGGCGCTGAGGGGTATGCGCGCCACGGTTTCGGCTACCGGCAGATCCTCGGGCACTACTACCCGCAAACGCACATCGGGATCGCGGATTCCCGCGACGTTCGCGTGCTGCTCGCGGAGAAGCGGAAGGCGTTCCGCGTCGGCTCGGCGGCGCCGTTCGTCGTCGTCGACGCGACGGGCCGGAAGGTGCATCTGCGCGCGGGCTCGGTGATCGTGAAACAGAAGCTCGTGCTGCGGCAAAAGCACCTGCGGCTGCCCCTTCGCTTCGAGCCGGGAGCGCAACCGTTGCGCGTTGCCAGCGCGGCATACCGCGGCTCTGTCTTCGTGAAGGTGAAGCGGAAGGGCCTGATGGCGGTGAATGTCCTACCACTCGATCGCTACCTCCGCGGCGTCGTCCCGTGGGAGGTGCCGAAGGGCTGGCACACACAGACGTACGAGGCGCAGGCGGTCGCTGCGCGGTCGTACACGCTGGCGACGCTGCACCCGAACGCGGACTTCGATCTCTACCCAGACCAGCGCTCGCAGATGTACGGCGGCATTCGCGCAGAGCGCGAAGCGACCAACCTCGCGGTCGGTGCGACCGCCGGGCAGGTGCTCGTCTGGCGCGATCGGATCATCCCCGCGTTCTACTTCTCGACCTCCGGTGGGAGGACGTCGTCCGTGCACGATGCCTGGCCGCGTGCGCAACAGGTGCCATACCTCGTGTCGGTGAACGACCCCTATGACTACCTCTCTCCCCGTCACGTGTGGCCAACGGTCGCACTGCCCCCGAGGCGTGTCGCACGCGTTCTGCACCTGCGCGGTGTGCGCGACATGGTCGTCGTCGACAACTCGTCCGGTCGGGCGAAGACCGTGCGCGTCCTGACGGCGCGCGGCTGGAGGCAGTTCCCCGGGTCGCTGGTTCGCAAGAAGTTCAAGCTCGGCTCGACCGACTTCGAGGTGAAAGTCCTGACGCTCGACGCGCTGCCCGCGCGCGCGGTCTACCACTCACAGGCGCGCGTATCGGGGTGGTTGCGCGGGCTGGGGCAGGCCCGGCTCGAACGGCTGACCGATCAAGGCTGGAGGACCGTGCGCCAGATCCATGCGAGCCCGACCGGCCATTTCCGCGTGTCGCTGCCTGCGCTCCGCTCGACGCAGTTGCGGCTCGCGTACAACGACGTCGCGGGTGACGCGGTGCCGCTGCGTGTCGCACCGCGCGTCTCGCTGCGCGCCGAGGGAACGAAGCTGCGCGTGCGGGTCGTCCCGCGCCTTCCGCTGCAGGTGCAGCGGCTCTCGCAGCGCCGGTGGAAACCGGTCGCGCGCTCGACCGGCACTTCCGACCGGTCGCTCCGCCCCGGCAGCTACCGCGTCGCGATTCTCGGCGGCTCGTCGTACCTCTCATCGACCACGAAGCCGGTCGCGCTCCAGTAATAGGCCGCTACGTGCTCCAGTTCGGCTTGCGCTTCTCGAGGAATGCCCGCAGGCCCTCCTGACCTTCCGCGCTCGTTCGATGAGCGGCGATGCTGCGTGCCGTCTCCTCTGCGGACTGCGGGGCACGTGCAAGCGCTTTGGCGGCGCGGGTCGCTCCCGGGCCGGCGGAGAGAAGCTCACCGAGGACGCCGTCGACTGCCGCGTCGAGATCGTAGGTGACCTCGTGGACCAGCCCGATGTGGAGCGCGACATCGGCGGTGAAGCGCTCGCCCGTGACGAACCAGCGTCGCGCGGCGCTTGTTCCGATCTTCGCCAGTGCGAACGGTGAGATCACCGCCGGCACGATCCCGAGCTTCACCTCGCTGAACGCGAACAGCGTCGCCGGGTCGGCGACGACGATGTCGGAGCACGCGACGAGGCCGCAGCCGCCGCCGAGGGCGTGCCCTTGCACCCGCGCAACGACCGGAGCGGGGCACCCGTCGACCGCCTCGAGCATCGCGCGCAGGCGCAGGGCATCCGCGACGTTCTCCTCGAACGAAAGATCGACCGACGAGCGCATCCATTCGACGTCCGCTCCCGCCGAGAAGGAAGGCCCGTCGCCGGTCAGCAGCACCGCTCGCGCGTCCCCGACACTCGCGAACGCAGCGCGCAGCTCCTCGATCAGCGACGCATCGAATGCGTTCCGCCGCTCCGGACGCATCATCGCGACGTGCAGGACGGCGCCGTCTCGCTCGATGCGCAGCGCGCTCACTCGAATGCCAGGCCGAGCCGGCGCAGTTCTTCCGCGACGGAGACGGACGCCTCGAGCTCGAACAGCTCGACGATGTCCGGGTTCTTCCCGATCAGCTCGCGCGCCCGGGACGGCAGCTCCTGCTCGGACGCCTCTTGTGACTCCCACAGGTAGACGGCGCCCCAGCGCTCGCCGACCTCGTCCGAGAACCAGCCCTTGAACAGCAGGCCGGGCACCTGCTCGAACGCGGGCACCGCCTCGTCGCGCAGGTAGCGGCGGAGCTCACCGACGTTCGTCTGCGAATCGGCGAGATTCCAGATCACGAGGCGCACGACCATCCGACTGCGCAGCCTAAAGGCTCACATGCGGAAGATGCCGAACGTGCTCTCCGGCACGGGCGCGTTCAGCGCCGCCGAGATGCCGAGTGCGAGCACGCGCCTGGTGTCGAGAGGATCGATGATCCCGTCGTCCCAGAGCCGTGCCGTCGAGTAATACGGGTTTCCTTCCGCCTCGTACTTCGCGCGGATCTCGGCGGGGTCAGCAGTGCCGACCATCGACAGCACGGTCGCAGCCTGCTCTCCGCCCATCACGGAGATGCGCGCGTTCGGCCACATCCACAGCTGGCGGGGCGAGTACGCGCGTCCGCACATGCCGTAGTTGCCCGCGCCGAACGAGCCGCCGGTCACGACCGTGAACTTCGGCACGTCGGCGCACGCGACCGCCATCACGAGTTTGGCGCCGTCGCGCGCGATGCCGCGCGCCTCGTACTCCTTGCCGACCATGAAGCCCGTGATGTTCTGCAGGAAGATCAGCGGCACGCGGCGCTTGCAGGCGAGCTCGATGAAGTGCGCCCCCTTCTGCGAGCTCTCCGCGAAGAGCACGCCGTTGTTCGCGAGGATGCCGACCGGGTAGCCCTCGATGCGCGCCCACCCGCAGACGAGTGTCTCGCCGTACAACGCCTTGAACTCGTCGAACCGCGAACCGTCGACGATGCGCGCGATGATCTCGCGCGCATCCATCTGCGTGCGGTGGTCGTCAGGGATCAGCCCGTACAGATCCGAAGGGTCGACAGCCGGCGGCTCGGGTGCCGCGCGCGTCCAGGGAGGCTCCGGCTTGCGCGTGTGCGCGTTCGCGACGATGCGGCGGGCAATCGCGAGGGCGTGCTCGTCGCTCGTCGCGTAATGGTCGGCGACGCCCGATTGCCGGGTGTGCAAGTCCGCGCCGCCGAGCTCCTCCGCGGTGACGTCCTGGCCGGTCGCCGCCTTCACGAGTGGCGGGCCGCCGATGAAGATCGTTCCGGTGCCGGCGACGATCACCGTCTCGTCGCTCATCGCCGGGACATAGGCGCCACCGGCCGTCGACGAGCCCATGACGACGGCGATCTGCGGGATGCCCTGCGCCGACATGCGCGCCTGGTTGTAGAAGATTCGCCCGAAGTGCTCGCGGTCGGGGAAGACGTCGGCCTGCAGCGGCAGGAACGCGCCCCCCGAGTCGACGAGGTAGAGGCACGGCAGCCGGTTCTGCTCCGCCACCTCCTGTGCGCGCAGGTGCTTCTTCACCGTCAGCGGGAAGTACGAGCCGCCCTTCACCGTCGCGTCGTTGGCGACGATCACGCACTCTCGTCCTTCGACGACGCCGATTCCGGTGACGATCCCCGCGCCCGGAGCTTCGCCGTCGTACATCTCCCACGCGGCGAGAGCATTCAGCTCCAGGAACGCCATTCCGGAATCGACGAGCCGGTCGATGCGCTCACGTGCGAGCAACTTGCCGCGGGAGCGGTGGCGCTCGGTCGCCTGCTCGCCGCCGCCTGCGGTGACCTGCGCCGTGCGCTCGCGCAGCTCCTCGAGGAGCGCCTCCAGTCGCGCGCGCCGCCGTGCGAAGTCGTCGGTGTGCTCGACCCGGCTCTGCAGGAGGGCCATCCGGGGGAGCGTAACCGTCGCTCGGGCACACTGAGGGTGTGACCCGCAACCGTCCCCTCCTCCTCGCCGGGGCCGTCGGGGCCGCGGCGGTCGTCGCCGTCGTCCTGATCCTGATCGGGCTCGAGAGCAGCTCGACGTCGCGCGCCGCGACCCCCACCACGACGCAGGCCACGTCGGTACCGGCGCTCTCCCTGGCCGGCATCCCGCAGCATGGCCACACACTCGGCAAGCCCAGCGCCCCGGTCACCCTGGTCGTCTACGAGGACCCACAGTGCCCCTACTGCCGCAGCTGGAACGTCGACACGCTTCCCACGGTCATCGACCAGTTCGTGCGCACCGGAAAGATCAAGCTCGTCTACCGCGGCGTCGAGATCATCGGCCCGAACTCCGAGCCGGGATTGCGCGCGATCTACGCCGCGGGCGAGCAGAACAAGCTCTGGAACCTGGCCGACGCGCTGTATGCACGCCAGGGAGTCGAGAACAGCGGTTGGATCACCTCCGCGGTCATCCTCGCGGCCGCACGCGAGGCCGGAGCGAACGGGAACGCGATCATCAAGCAGATGGGATCGACCGCCGTGACGGCCGACCTCAGCCAGGCCGCGAAGCAGGCGACGGCGGACCAGCTGGGCGGGACACCGACCTTCATCGTCGAACGGCCGCCGGCGGTCGCGCACCAGCTCGCCGTGCCGGGTCTCGATCCGGCCTCGTTCGTCCCGGCACTCACAGCAGCGCTCCAAGGGTGAGGCTGCGGCCACTGATTGCGGGAGCCGCGGTAGTGGGCGGTGCGATCGCCGCGTACCTGACCGTCGTCCACTACGCGCACATCTCACCGATTTGCACGACCGGGGGTTGTGAGAAGGTGCAGCAGTCGAGCTATGCCAAGGCCGCCGGCATTCCCGTCGCGGTGCTCGGCTTGGTCGCCTACGCCGGCGTGCTGCTCACCGCGGCCGTGCGCGGCCTCCCGGCGGCGCTCGCGGGCTCCGTGATCGGTCTCGCCAGTCTTGCGTTCAGCGGGTACCTCCTGTGGGCGCAGCTCGCACGCATCCATGCGATCTGCCAGTGGTGCATCGGGAACGACGTCGTGATCGCGGTTATTGCGGTGCTCTGCGTTGCGCGCGTGCTGACCGAGTCAGAGGTGGCGTGACCAGACGCGGCGCGCTGCTCTTCGCGGCCATGTGCCTGATCTGGGGGATCCCGTATCTCCTGATCCGCGTCGCGGTGCGCGAGCTCGAGCCCGTGACCCTCGTCTTCCTGCGCACGACGATCGGTGCGCTGCTCTTGACGCCCGTGGCTGCGTATCGCGGCGAGCTGCGTCCGTTGCTCCGTCATTGGAGGCCGTTGCTCGCGTACACGGCGGTCGAGGTTGCGATTCCCTGGGTGCTGCTCGCTCGCGCGGAAACGAAGCTGACGAGCTCGCTGACCGGTTTGCTGATCGCGGCCGTGCCGCTCGT
Organism: Gaiellaceae bacterium; assembly: GCA_045805985.1. Lineage (GTDB taxonomy): Bacteria > Actinomycetota > Thermoleophilia > Gaiellales > Gaiellaceae > PALSA-600. Next base: position 252,871 of record JBJMKA010000013.1, read on the forward strand.
CGGCGCGCTCATCGTGACGCTCACCGGCGATCGCGAGAGGCTCGGCGGCCGGCGCTGGCTCGGCCTGCTCGTCGGGATCGCTGGTGTCGCCGCGATCGTCGGACTGAACCTGGGCGCGATCGACGTCGTCGCGCTGGTCGAGATCGCGTTCGTCGCAGTCGGCTATGCGGTCGGGCCGATCATCCTCTCGCGCTCGATGACCGACTTGCCTGCCTATGGCGTCGTTGCTGCCTCGCTGTTGCTCTCGGCGATCGTCTACGCGCCGTTCGCGGCCACGAGCTGGCCGTCCAAGCTGCCCTCGGCGCACGTTGTCGAGTCCGTCCTCGGCCTGGCGGTCATCTGCACCGCGCTCGCCTTCCTCGTCTTCTTCGCCCTCATCGCAGAGGTCGGCCCGGTGCGTGCCACCGTGATCACCTACATCAACCCGGCGGTGGCGGCGATCCTCGGTGTGACGCTCCTGAACGAGCACCTGACGACCGGCATGATCCTCGGATTCGCGCTCGTGCTCGCAGGCTGTGTGCTTGCGACCGGCCGCAGCCCCGAGACGATTCCCGAGCCTTAGGTCATCCCCCGAAATGGGGTTCGGGGCGCGATCCCTCGATGGGGTGAACTGCGGCTTCATCCCTCCGACGGGGGAAGCCCGAGGGCCGGTTCATGCGTCCTAATGCCCCCAGTGAGCGCGTGATCCATCGTGCACACAGCGGCAGCGGCAAAGGGAGAGATGAAGCGATGAGCGACAGGCGGGTACGCGGAAGCGCACTTTGGGGCAACGGGGGCGGCCGGAAGCGGTACCTCCTCGTCCTGGTTTCGGTGATTGCGGTGGTCGCGTCGTTCGCGGCCGCTCCGGCGCAGGCGAAGGACAAGGGCCCCAGCGCGCTCGTGCCCCAGGATCTCTACGCGCAGGCGCTTGCGAACCCGACGCAACTCTTCGACGTGATCGTCCAGGGGTCAAAGGGCTCCAGGTCGGGGAGCGTCGACTCCGAGCTCTCGCAGGCGCAGAAGGACAAGCCGGGCGTCGCGCGCGGGGCGTACCGCAGGTTCCACTCGATCATCAATGGTCTTGCGGCGACGGTCTCGGGCGCGCAGCTCGTGGCCCTCTCGCAAAGCAAGTTCGTCGGAGTCATCACGCCGGACATGAAGACGACGCCCGCGGGTGACTTCACGAACCTCCAGATTTGGCCCGAGGTGGCGCAGCTCACGGCGGCGTGGCCGCAGGCGGCCGGTAGACCCGGCCCGACGATCGCTTTCCTCGATTCCGGAATCGACGCGGGCAATCCCGCATTCGGCGGCCGCGTGCTCCACCAGGAGAGTTTCTACAGCGGCCTGAACCAGAACTCGCCCGGGGACGGACTCGGCCACGGGACGTTCTCTGCCGGTATCGCCGGCGGCGCGGACGACGGTCATGCGGGCGGTGCGCCGAACGCGGGCATCGTCTCGCTGGACGTGCTCGACGACACGGGCTCCGGCTCGACGAGCGACATGATCGCTGCGCTCGAGTGGGTGCAGCAGAACAAGGCGCAGTACAACATCGGTGTCGTCAACATCAGCATCGTCGGCAGCCAGAACTCGAGCTTCATGTACGACCCGCTCGACAAGGCGGTCGAGCAGCTCTGGCTGAACGGCGTCGTCGTTGTCGCATCTTCGGGCAACTACGGCTCGGCCAGCGGTGCAAGCGGAGTCCCCTTCGCGCCGGCCAACGATCCCTTCGTGATCACGGTGGGCGCAACGGATACCAACGGCACCGTCTCGACGGCGGACGACTTTGCCGCGCCGTGGTCAGCGTGGGGCGCGACGAACGACGGCTTCGCGAAGCCCGAGATCGCTGCGCCGGGCAGGTACATGTTCGGGCCCGTCCCCTCGGGCGGCGCGATGCAGGCCCTGCTCCCCGAGCGGGTCGTCTCGCCGGGCTACATGTGGATGTCGGGTACCTCGTTCTCCGCACCCGTCGTCTCGGCTGCGGCGGCGTACGTGCTCGCGAACCATCCGACGTGGACGCCCGACCAGGTGAAGGGCGCGCTGATGCTCACGGCCGTGCGCCCCGACGGCTACACCGCCGGCGGCGCGCTGGGTGTCGGAGAGGTGCAGGCGGACGCAGCGGCGACGACGGCCGATGGCGCCGCAAACCCGAACCTCGGCCTGAACCAGTTCGTCGGCGTCGATCCGAGCACCGGGCTCAAGCAGTTCAACGCCGACCCCTGGGTGACCGCCGCGACCAACGACCCGGCGTGGAACGCGATGTCGTGGTCGAGCATGTCGTGGTCTTCGATGAGCTGGTCGAGCATGTCGTGGTCGAGCATGTCCTGGGCTTCGATGAGCTGGGCGAGCATGTCGTGGGCCAGCATGTCGTGGGCTTCGATGAGCTGGGCGAGCTTCACCAACGTCGAATAGCGAAATCTTTTTCGGCTCCCTGTGACGGGGTAGATGCGGGCGCGTGGACGAGGTTGGGCCCACCGTGCGGGGGCCCAACCGGTCAGCGGAGGGCATCGGGTGGATTTCGGTCGGCGCAACTTGAACCGGCCCTGAACCGCGACTGAAGTGGGCTGACGCACGATCGCGGCATGCGTTTGGCCGTGATCGCCGTCATCGCCGCCTTGGTCGCCGGGCTGATCGCCGCCTGGCCGGCTTCGGCGCCGCCGAAGCAGGCTCCCGCGCCGGTCGCTCGCCGCCATGTGCAGGCGAACCACCCTTCGAAGCGGCCCCCGCAGTTCGTCATCTCGTCCTACGACGGCTCGGGAGGGGCCCGCCTCTGGAAGTACTGGCGCGGCGTTGCGACGCGCGCGCATGCGCACTTCACGTTCTTCGTCAGCGGCGTGTACCTCGTCGACTGGGCACACCACGAGCGGTATGCACCACCGGAGAACCCGCGCGGCACGTCGGCGATCGGCTTTGCTCCAGACTTGGCCTGGGTGGCCGCGATGCGCGCGCAGATCGCTCTCGGGTACCGGGACGGGCATGAGATAGGAACGCATTACAACGGTCACTTCTGTGGCGCGGGTGGTGTCGGCACGTGGACCGCTGCGGACTGGAGCGACGAGCTCGACCAGTTCGACCGGCTGCTCTTCGGCAATGGTCACAAGCTTCCGTTTCGGCCGGCGGAGATCGTCGGTGGGCGCACCCCGTGCCTCGAAGGGAACCTCGATGCCCTGTATCCGGTCCTCGCCAAGCGCGGCTTCCGCTACGACGCGAGCCGGACGGCGCTGCTCGGCTCGTGGCCGGCCAAGCGCGACGGGATCTGGAGCTTCCCGCTGCTCGAGCTGCCGTTCATCGGGCACACGTTCCGCGTCGTCTCGATGGATTACAACTTCATGGCGAACCAGATGGATGAGTCGCCCGCGAGGATCGAGAACGAGACGTACCGCACGCTGTGGAACGCCTTCCGCGCGAGCTACCTGGGGAATCGCGCGCCGCTCTCGCTCGGCAACCATTTCGAGACGTGGGAGAGCTGGGCGTACGATCACGCCCTCACGCGCTTCCTCCTCCGTGCCTGCCGTCTGCGTGAGGTGCGTTGCTCGAGCTTTGCGGAGCTCGCGAACTGGCTCGACGCGCAGAGCCCGAAGCGGCTCGCCCGGTTCCGGTCCGGCCGCTTTCCGCATGCGCGCGCAGCCGGGCTGAACCGGGCCTGAACCGAGCTCGAACCGGTGCGTGCGATCGTCCGCCTCGTGACTCGCATGCGCGCCGCCGTCGTTCCCGAGCTGTTCCTCGGCCTCCTGTCGCTCGCGGTCGCGGCCGTCTGGATCGGCCACATCTTTGCGAGCACCATCCACGAGGCCAAGCACACGGCCGACACGATCAGCATCACCGCCTCGGCGCGCAAGCCGATCGGCTCCAACCTCGTCCAGTGGTCGCTGAACGTCGACGGGAAGGCCGGGACTCCTGTCGATGCGGCGCGTCGCGCGAGGCGTGCGAGTACTGCGGTGGTCGCCTTCCTGCGCGGCGCGGGCATCCACGCGGACGCGATCTCGCCCGAGGTCGTGCAGAGCGACGAGTTCGTCACGCGCGTGAACAAGCACCTGACGCGCACGACCTACGTCGTCTCGCAGAACTTCGATATCTCGAGTGCCGACATCGACACGGTTCAGACCGCAGCGGCACGCCTGGGCACGCTGCTCGAGCAGGGGATTCAGATCTCGGCGCAGCCGCTCGCCTTTGTCTCGACCGACCTGGAAGAGGCGAAGCTCCAAGCCCTCTCGGCCGCAACGGCCGAGGCGCGCCGCCGCGCCGACATCCTCGTGAAGGGGCTCGGCGGAAAGCTCGGCAGGATGCGGGCCAGCTCGCTCGGCGTCTACCAGATCACGCCCCGAAACTCGACGCAGGTGAGCGATTACGGCATCAGCGACACGTCCAGCCGGCTCAAGGACGTCACCGCGGTCGTCAGCGCCACGTTTGCCGTCAAGCAGTAGTACAACTCGTGCCGATGGTCGATCGGCGCATCGACACCGAGGTCGGTGGCTACCGGATCGTGGAAGCGATCGGAAGAGGTGGCACCAGCGTGGTCTACCGTGCCGAGCACGTGCGGCTTGGGCGGACGGCCGCGCTCAAGCTGCTGACGCCGCAGCTCGGTGAATCCGATTTCCGAGACCGGTTCCTGCGGGAGTCAAAGCTCGCCGCATCGCTCGATCACCCGAACATCGTCCCGGTCTACGACGCCGGCGAGGCGGACGACGTGCTGTACATCGCGATGGCCTGTGTCGACGGGAGCGATCTGAAGGCGCTGCTCGTCGAGGAGGGGAGACTCCCGCTCAGGCGGGCCTTGCGCATCGTGTCCCAGATCGCGTCGGCGCTCGACGCCGCGCATGCGCGCGGCCTCGTGCACCGCGATGTGAAGCCTGCGAACATCCTTGTCGGCCCCAATGACCGCGCGCTGCTCTCCGACTTCGGCGTGGTGAAGGAGCTCACCTCGGGCGGGGCGACCCGCACCGGCAGCTTTGTGGGGACGATCGAGTACTGCGCGCCCGAGCAGATTGAGGGACGTGACGTCGATCCGCGCGCGGATCTCTATGCGCTCGCGTGTGTCTTCTACGAATGCGTCGTCGGCACCTCTCCGTTCCAACGGTCGTCCGACGTCGCGATCCTGAATGCGCACCTGCACGCAGCGCCGCCGAAGTTGACGAAGGCTGCGCCCGACCTGCCGCCCGACCTGGAGGCGGTGTTGAGCAAGGCACTCTCGAAATCGCCGCTCGACCGCTATGGCAGTTGCGGTGAGTTCGTTGCCGCCGTCCGGGGCGCTTCGTCCGAACGGCGCCTCCATCACCGGCGCCTCGCGCTGTCGCTCGCCGTGCTGACCGGAGCGGCGCTCATCGGCGCCGCCATTGCGGTCGCCCTCTTTACGGCGCTCCGCGATGCGCCGGCCCCGCGTGTCACTACGGTCACCATCAAGCCGCCGCCGGCGCCCTCGCCGGTCGCGCTCGACACGCTCGTGCTCAAGAGCACCGATGGACGCACGCTCAACGATGCGGCGTTCTATCTCATCAACGCGAGGGAGTACGCGCGTGCGGTCCCGTTCGCGCGTCGTGCGGTGCGTTACACCGCCCCGGGGACCGTGACGCGCGGGTACGCGACGTTCAATCTCGGGCTGTCGCTCTTGAAGGTCGGGCAATGCAAGGAGGCGCTGCCGCTCCTGAGACACGCCCTGAAGATGGAGGCTCCGGAGCAGCGGCCCTTCATCAGGCCGCGGGTCAAGCAGGCGCAGGCTTGCCTGCGAGGTGGAGCATCCGGGCCAGCGCCGTAGCGCTGGTCGGTCGCGACTCCGGTCCTTTCTCGAGCGCCGACAAGAGTGCGGCTGCGACGTCGTCGGAAAGGCCCGCGCGGCGCGTGCGCGGGTCGGGAGGCGCTTCCACAAGATGTGCGTAGCCGAGCTCGGCGTCGGCGCGGCCCGTAAACGGCGGCACAGCCGTGACGCACTCGTAGAGCAGGCAGCCGAACGCATAGATGTCACTGGCCGGAGTTGCAGGCTGTCCCTCGATCAGCTCCGGAGCGAGGTAGTGCGCGCTGCCGACGAGTTGGCCGTCGCGCGTCAGCTGCGTCGCGCCGGCGCCGCGGGCGAGGCCGAAATCGGCCAGCATCGCGCCGTCGTCGCTCCACATCACATTCGATGGCTTCACATCTCGGTGGACGATCTCCAGTGCGTGCAACGCGTCCAACGCCTGCGCGAGCTCAGCGGCGAGATCGACGACGGACCGGAGTGGGAGTGCTCCGTCACGGCGGATCGACTCCGACAGAGAACCAAGGGTGTAGAGCGGCATGACGAAGAACCCGTCGCCCACCTCGAGGATCGGCACGAGATGCCGCGAAGCGGCCTCCGTGGCGATGCGCGCCTCGCGCTCGAACCTGCGGCGCGTTACAGGGTCCGGGTCGCGCAGAACCTTCACCGCGACTTCGCCGTTCGGGCCGACGGCGCGATAGACGTCGCCGGCGGCCCCCTCGCCGAGCTTGCTGATCACCTCGTAGCCGTCGATCTGCACGCTGCGATTATCAGTGAAGCATGATCGAGTTTCGGTTGCTTGGCCCCCTCGAGGGGCCGGTCGAGGTGCCGGGCGGAAAGCCCCGCGCGCTCCTCGCGCGGCTGCTGCTCGACGCGGGCCGGGTCGTGGCCGTAGATGCGCTCATCGAGTCGCTGTGGGGCGAGTCGCCACCGCCGAGCGCGCCGAAGGTGCTTCAGGCACATGTCTCCGCCTTGCGTAAGGCGCTTGGGCCCGACGCGATCGAGACGCGCGCCCCGGGATACGCGCTGCGCGGCGCGACGTCCGATCTCGCGCGCTTCGAGGCGTTGAGTGAGCGGGCACGGAGTGAGGGTGATCCCGCGGGGCGCGCGGAGCTACTCGGCGAGGCGCTCGACCTGTGGCGCGGCGATCCGCTGGCGGAGTTCAGGCGAGAGCCATTCGCGGAGCCGGCCGCGGCGCGTCTGGCCGAGCTGCGCCTCGAGGCGCTCGTGCAGCGCATCGACGCCGAGCTCCAGCTCGGAGCGCACGAGGCGCTCGTCTCTGAGCTCACGGCGCTCGTGGCGAGCGAGCCACTGCGTGAGCGGCTCCGTGAGCAGCTGATGCTCGCTCTGTACCGCAGCGGGAGACAGGCCGACGCGCTGCGCGTCTACCGCGAGGGCCGCGCGACGCTCGTGAAGGAGCTGGGGATCGATCCGGGCCCCGGGCTCCAGGAGCTCGAGCGGGCGATCCTTCGCCAGGATCCCGCGCTTGCCGCGCCGGCTGCCGGGCGGAGCACACGGCGCGGTTCGATCGTGTGCGTCGGCGTTGCGCCGCTCGGGCTCCTGGCGGCCCTGGGCCGCGAGATCGTTGTGGTCGAGCTCGCGGCCGACGCGTCTTCCCTCGACGAGGCGGCCTCCCGGCTCGAGCGCCTGCGGGCCGGAAACGCCGACGTGCGAACGGCGGTGTTCACCACGTCAGACCCTGTGACGGACAGCCTGCGACTCGCGACCGAGCAGGAGGCGGAGCTGCTCCTCGTCGTCGCTGCGCCTGATGAGCTGCTCGCCGCTGTGCCGTGCGACCTCGCTGTCTCCAACGGCGTTGGGGAGCTCGCCGGAGGCGCTGTGCTCGTCCCGTTCGGAGGTGCGCGGGATGAGTGGGCCGCCCTCGAGCTCGGGGCCTGGGTCGCGCGGGCGCATGGCGTGCCGTTGCGCCTGCTCGGCGTCGAGGCCTCCGACACTCAGCGGGACGCGAGCCGGGCCCTCGCGGCAGCATCACTCGCGCTGCAGCGGTTCGCTGGTGTCTCGGCGGAAGCCGTGCTCGTGCCTCCCGGCGCGGAGGGCGTGCTGAGTCAAGGTGGCGCAGCGATCGTCGCGTCGCTCCCGCGCGGCGAGCTCGACGCCACGCGTCGCGCACTGCTCGCGGCAGACATACCGGTCCTGCTCGTGCACGGCGGTCTCCGCCCGGGCGGACTCGCGCCGGACCGGACGATGACACGCTTCAGCTGGTCGCTGTCCGGCGGCGGCTCGGCGTAGGCCGATCAACCGAGGCGGCGCACGGCTTCCCGAACGGCCTCCGCGCGGGTGCGCACCTCGAGCTTGCGGAGGATTGCGGCGACGTGATGGTCGACCGTCTTCGTGGCGAGCACGAGCCGCTTCGCGATCTCCCTGTTCCGGAGCCCCTCGACGAGCAGGCCGAGCACCTCGAGCTCCCGTGCGCTCAGCTGTGCCGGGTTCTCCCGGGTGACCGGGCGTGGGCCGCGCGGCAGGCCGCGGACGCCGCCCGCTCGCAGGCGGCGGGAGACGATCGCGGCCGCCGGCCGCGCACCGAGGCGATGAAGCTCGTCCAGCGCGCGCCGGCGCGGCGCCTCCTCGTCCACCTGGGCCAGTGCGAGCGCGGCCTCGTAGGGGCAGCCGAGGGCCGTCCAGCATTCGGCGGCAGCGGCGGGTCGTCCGGCCAGCTCCAGGCTCCACGGCTCCGGAAGAGCCGGCGACGGGCCCGCGCCGGGTTCGAGCCCTGCGCGCCGCCGCCAGCAGGCGAGTTCGCCGGTCGCCCACGCCGCGCTTCGTTCGACAGCCAGCTCGAGCGCGATCTCGGTCGCCTGGGCGACCGCGTCCGGGTCGCCCGCGAGCCAGGCCGCCTCGGCTCTCGCTGCTGCGACCGGCTCGAGCCGGTGCAGCTCCGAGGTCGGCTCCGCCAATGCCCACGCCTCGTCGAACAGGGCCTGGTGTCCCGGATCGCCGCGCCGGACGCGGATCAGGCCCCGGACGACGAGCGCGGTGATCCGCGGCGTTGTCGAGGTGCGGGGGATGCGGAGGACCATCGCCGCGGATTCGGCCGCTGCGTCCCATCGCCCCTCGTGCAGCCGCAGGCGCGCCCGGTGCGCGAGCAGGTAGAGCCGGTGGAGCTCGACGCCACGCTCGCTGCAATAGGCGATTCCCTCGTTGATGTACCGGTTCGCGGCTGGATGGTCATGCGTATCCACGGAGCGGCCGGAGAGCAGGACGAACGCACGCCCGACCTGCCCGGTGAGGTTCTCCCGCCGGGCGCTCTCGAGGCTCCGCTCGATCTTCTCGGTGCCGCTGTCACCCGGCTCGCAAACGCCGACGGTTGCGAGCGCGTGAGCCGCGCTCTCGGTATCGCCCAGGCGCTCCGCGAGCTCCAGCGCCAGGCTGCCCCAGGCAATCGCCTCCTCGCCGGTGGCCGCGGCCGCACACGTGTGGGCGAGGTTGCCGTACGCCATGCCGAGCTCGCGCCCGGCGCCGACCTTCTCGAGCAGCCTGACCGCTTCGCGAGCCGCCGCCGCTGCTTCCGCCGTCCGGCCCGGGCACCATAAGAACTCCGAGAGGCGCCGAAGCGTGTCGCCCTCTCTGAGCGTGTCGCCGAGCGTGCGCCAGTACCCAAGCGCCTCCTCGAGGGCCGCGATCCCCGTGTCGTACTGATCGGTGAGCAGGCATGCCTGAGCGCGGCGCTCGAGCAGCCCGGCCCGGTCCTGTAGCGGTAACGCGGCACCGAAACGGGACGCGCGTGCGTATTGAGCGGCCGCCTCGCGGTGAGCACCAAGGGAGGCCGCCCGTTCGCCCGCCGCCGGGGCGAAGCGGAGCACCGCGGCGCCGTCGCCGGCCGCCTCGGCATGGTGCGCGAGCCTGGCCAGATCGTGAGTGCCGCTGGGCGGAGCCGCGAGCGCCGCCAGCGTCTTCCGGTGCAGCCCGATCTTCCGGGTGGGTGGCACCGATTCCTCGACGGCGAGGCGGGCGAGCTCGTGACGGAATCCGACGCCCGCGGGCTCGCTGACGAGCATGCCCGTGCTCAGGCACTCGTCCAGGCTGGCGACGGCCTCGTCGACGAGCGCTTCCAAGAGCCAGATCTCCGCGTGCTGGGGAACGATCGCCACGGCCTCGAGCAGCGTCCGCGCCGGACCGCTGAGCGGCGCGGCACGTGCGAGCACCGCATCCCTCACCGTGTCCGGGATCTGCTGCCCCCCGGCGGCCAGCGCCTCCACGACGAAGAACGGGTTGCCGGCGGTCTTCCGATACAGCTCCTCCCCATCCCGGCCGTAGGGCTCGGCCAGCTCTGCAACCGCCTCCGCCGACAGCGATGCGAGCCTGACGCGGTTCGTGGCCGTGCTCGTCGCGAACTCGCCGACCACCACGCGGAGCGGATGCCTCGATCCGAGCTCGTCGTTGCGGTAGCTGACGAGGACGAGCAGTGGCAGCGTCTCCAGCCGGCGCCCCAACAGCCTCAGGACGTCGAGCGTGGCCTCGTCGGCCCAGTGCGCATCCTCGAGGACCAGGATGGCCGGCGCTCCCACGCGCAGTTCGCGCACGAGCGCGGCGGCGACCTCGTGCGGCAGTGCACCGCCGTCGAGCACCGTCTGCAGCTCGCCGCCGAGCTCCCCGGCGAGCCCGAGCAAGGGCCCAAGCGGACGGGGCGTGAAGAGCGAATCGCAACCGCCCCAGAGGATCCGCGCCGAGTCTTCGCGCTCAGCGCAGAACCGCCGCAAGAGGACGGTCTTGCCGACTCCCGCCTCGCCGCCGACGAGCACGACGCGCCCGTGCCCCTCTGCCTGCACACGCGCCCAACACGCGTCGAGCGCCGCGAGCTCGTCGACACGCTCGAGCAGCTCGGTGGCGACCTGGGGAGGAGCAAGAGGCGGGATAACGGGCATGAGGGCTTCATACTGCACGGTTTCGGGCCGTCGCTCCACCCGCGCTACGCGTTGAGGACCGGGGTCGCTCGTTCGGCAAGTTGGGTAGCCATCCCGCGCAACATGGGGAGTTCTGCCGATGCACGCTCTTGGCGCTTCCGGGAACGTCGAAGAGCGCCGACGTGGCGTTCTCTACGAAAGCGAAGAGGGGGAGACAACTATGCGTTTCACGTCACGGCTCGTGGCTACCGCGTGCACTGTCGCCGTTGTGGGTGTAGGTGCCGGTTCCGCGCTCGCGGGCGAAGTGATCGGCCCGCCGGGCACTCCGGGGGTCATCGGCTCGGGATCGACCGACACCGCGGCACCCGCGCACGCGAACTCGATCTGCGCGTTCTCCGGGCTGAACGACTTCCGTGCCGGCAACGGTCCGATCGACTTCATCGTGCAGTCGCCCGGGCAGAACGTCAGGAACGGCGGAGACCCCGGCATCCCCGGCGTGGCCTGCCACGGTGGCAGCAACCCGGAAAATCCCTAGGACTCGAGGCTTGGTTGGCCCCGGCGGGACACCGGGGCCAACCTTGGAACTGCGCTGACGAGCAGGGGCGACAGGACTTGAACCTGCAACCCCCGGTTTTGGAGACCGGTGCTCTACCAATTGAGCTACGCCCCTCGGTTCAGCCGCATTCGATTGTATCGGCGCTTCTGCCGGCTCACCCGGGCCGGAGTAGCATCGCCCGCGTGCCGCTGGCCGCGCTGTTCTCCTTGATCACGCTCGCGTTTGCCGCGATCGCGCTCTGGTCCGCAAGTGCTCACCAGTGGCCGATTGCGGTTGCAGCGGCCGCACTTGCCGCCTGGATGGGGTCGCTTGCCTGGACCGGGATAAGGAAAAGCCGCCTCTAGCGCGTATTCTCCCTACGTGGCAGGGGAGGACACGCAGGCGCTGTGGCTCGAGTTCCGGCGCACCGACGACCAGGCGCTCCGCGACCGCCTGATCCTCACCTATGCGCCGCTCGTCAAGTACGTGGCCGGCCGGCTCGGGTCGGGGCTGCCGGCGCACGTCGACGAGGGCGACCTCGTGTCGTACGGCCTCCTGGGCCTGATCGGTGCGATCGAGCGCTACGACCCCGCCCGCGACATCAAGTTCGAGACCTATGCGATCGCCCGCATCAAGGGCGCGATCATCGACGAGCTCCGAGCGCTCGACTGGGTGCCGCGCTCCGTTCGCTCCCGCGCCCGCGAGATCGAGCGCGCGATCAGTGAGCTCGAGGCGAAGCTCGGCACGGCGCCGACCGACGAGCAGATCGCCGGCAAGCTGGGGATCTCAGTCGACGAGCTCGAGGAGTCGCTGACCGACATCTCCCGCTCCTCGATCGCCGCCCTGGACGAGCTGTGGTCGGTCTCCGGCGAGGGCGACCAGGTCTCGCTGCTGGACACGATCGAGGACACAACCGGCGTCCGGCCGCATGACGCTCTCGACGAGACCGAGATGCGGGAGGCGCTTGCGGACGCGATCGCGCGTCTTCCCGAGCGGGAAAAGCTCGTGGTCACGCTCTACTACTACGAGGAGCTGACCCTGCGCGAGATCGGCGAGGTGCTCGGTGTGACCGAGTCGCGGGTCTCGCAGCTGCACACGAAGGCGATCCTGCGCCTCAAGGCGCGGCTGGCCGGCGCGGCTCAGCGCGTGGTCTGAACCCCTACAAAACCCGTACCTCCGTCTTAGCGGTGACTTAGGCATCAGGCAGACGCTGGGCGTATGGCACCTTCATCTCGCATGGAGCTCGCCCGGCGCCGCCTCCGGGTCGCGCGCTACTCGATCGGCGCGGTTGCGATCAGCGCGTTCGCGGCTTTCGGGCTCGCGGTGCGCGACGCGCATCCGGCGACGCAGACGAGCAGGGCGACCGCAAGCAGCGCGACCGCAAGCGCCACAGCTCCCAGCACAGACGATTCGTCCAGCTCCGGCGGCAGCGCCGTGATCAGCCCCGCGCCGCAGGCGAGCGTGCCTCAGGTCCAGAGCGGAGGATCATGACCGGCTTCCGCTCGATGGGCTGCGACGTCCTGTTGCCGGACGGCGCACCGGTCGACGGCGTGTGGGCGCTCTTCGACGCGCGCGACCGCCGCTTCTCCCGTTTTCACGATTCCTCCGAGCTGACCCACGTCAATGCCTCTCCCCGTGGCGTGACGATGGTCTCGGAGGAGTTCGCGTCGATGCTGTCACTGGCACTCGACGCGGCCCGCGCCACCGGTGGGCTTGCGACCCCGGCCGCCGGTGGCGCACTCATCGCCGCCGGCTACGACCGCGACTTCCCTCGCCTCCCTCTCGACGGTGTCGCGGTCGAGCCGGTGCGCGTTCCTTCGTTTCACGCAATCGCGTTGCGAGGAACCGCGCTGCTGCGCACCGAGCCGGTGATCCTCGACTTGAACGGCGTCGTCAAGGGCCAGACTGTCGACGACGCACTCGAGCTCCTCCCGGCCGGCTGGGTTTCGGCAGGAGGAGATGTCGCGACGACCGTCCCTCTCGTGGTGGGGTTGCCCGGCGGCGACACCATCACTCTCGAGAGGGGCGGTCTTGCGACGAGCAGCGTCGCCAAGCGAACGTGGCGGCGCGGAGGCGTGGCCCAGCACCACCTGATCGACCCGGCGACCGGATCGCCGTCGGCGTCGCCCTGGCGCGACGTGACCGTCGCCGCACAGTCGTGCTACGTCGCGGACGTCGCAGCGAAGGCGGCACTCCTGCTCGGAAGCGAGGGGCCGTCGTGGCTCGACCGGCGACGTCTCGCCGGCCGGTTCGTCAACCATGCCGGCCGTGTCACCGTCAGTGAGCGCTGGCGGGAGGATGTCCCGGGCAGCCAGGCGGCATGAGCGCGACCACCTGGTACATCGCGCGGTCGTCCGGGATCGTCGCGTACCTGCTCCTCTCCTCGTCGGTCGTGCTTGGCGCGCTGATGGCCGGCCGCGTGCGGTTCACGTGGCCGCGCTTCGCAGTCGAGGAGGTGCACCGGTTCCTCGCCCTGCTCGCCGGCGTCTTCATCGTTGTCCACGGCAGCGCGCTGCTGCTCGACACGGTCGTGCCGATCTCGCTCGCGCAGGAGCTCGTCCCGTTCGCCTCGCCCTACCGGCCGCTCGCCGTCGGGCTCGGCGTCCTCGCAGCCGAGCTGGCCGCGGCGGTCGGGATCACGAATCTCTTCCGCACCCGGCTCCCGTACAGGGTGTGGCGCCGCGCGCACTACCTGACTCTGGCGGTCTGGGCGCTCGCGACGGTGCACGGCTTCCTGGCGGGAACCGACCGCCTCGACCCTTGGTTCGCGGGAATTGCCGCGGCGACGGTGTCGGCGGTCGTGATGGTGCTGCTCACGCGCTTCTCGCCGCGCAGACTGTCGCAGCACAGCCCCGCGGCATAGGATTTGCGCGACCAGTCGCGCTCACCCAGGAGGACTCGATGCCCATCGAAGCCGGGAAGATCCGCAACGTCGCCGTCGTCGGCCACCGCGGGACAGGTAAGACCTCGCTCGTCGAGGCGCTGCTCTTCCAGGCGGGAAAGACGAACCGGCTGGGTTCGATCGAGGCGGGCTCGACGATCTCCGACTGGGAGGAAGACGAGCAGCGCCGGCAGATGTCGCTCTCGGCCGCGCTCGTGAACCTCGAGTGGGAAGGGCGCAAGATCAACCTGATCGACACGCCCGGCGACTCCGGCTTCCAGGCCGACACGGTCGCCTCGCTCCGCGTCGTCGAAGGCGCGCTCGTCGTCCTCTCCGGTGTGATGGGCGTCGAGGTGAACACCTCGCGCGTGTGGAGCCGGGCCGACGAGCTCGAGCTCTCGCGCGTCGTCTTCGTGAACATGCTCGATCGCGAGCGCGCCGACTTCTACCGCGTGCTCGGCGCCGTCCAGGAACAGCTCTCCGACCGCTGCATCGCGATCCAGCTGCCGATCGGCGCGGAGCACGAGCTGACCGGCGTCGTCGACCTGCTGCACAACTGCGCGTACCTGGACCCCGAGGGCGGGCGCGAGGGCGATCCCGTCGCCATTCCCGCTGACATGGCAGGGACGGTCGAGGAGTACCGCACGAAGCTGCTCGATGCCGTCGTCGAGACGGACGAGGCGCTGATGGAGCGCTACCTCAGCGGCGAGGAGATTCCGGCGGCCGACATCGCGGCCGCTCTGAAGAACGCGGTGACACGCGACGAGATCTATCCCGTTGCCTGCGGTGTCGCGACGAAGAACCTCGGCACGCACTCGCTGCTCGACCTGATCGTCGAGGGCGTGCCGAGCCCCGCGAAGAAAGGCTCGCCGATCGAGACCGACGCAAAGATCGCGGCGTTCGTCTTCAAGACGGTCGCCGATCCGTTCGCCGGCCGCATCTCGATCTTCCGCGTCTACGCCGGCGAGGTGAAGCCCGACACGACGCTCGTCAACCATCGCGACCACTCGAAGGAGCGCCTCGGCTCGCTCGTCTCCCTCGACGGGAAGGAGCACGGCAAGGCCGACGGGTTCGGCGCCGGCGACCTCGGTGCGGTCGCGAAGCTGAAGGACGTGCAGACAGGTGACGTGCTTGTCGACGCAGAGCACGATCTCGAGCCGCCGGCACTCGGCTTTCCCGAGCCGGTGATGAGCTTCGCCGTCACGGCGAAGACGAAGGGAGACGAGGACAAGGTCGCGCAGGCGCTGCGCAGGCTGGGGGAGGAGGATCCGACGCTCCGCCTTCGGCGTGACCCGCAGACGGGCGAGGAGCTGCTCGCCGGGATGAGCCAGGTGCACGTCGAGGTCGCGGTCGAGCGCGCCAAGCGCCGCTTCGGCGTCGAGATGGAGCTCCACCAGCCCCGCGTCCCGTACGTCGAGACGATCAAGGGACAGGCGCGTGCGCAGGGGCGCTACAAGAAGCAGACAGGTGGTCGCGGGCAATTCGGCGATTGCGTGATCACGATCGAGCCGCTCGACGACCATGTCGGCTACGAGTTCGTCGACAAGATCGTCGGCGGGGTGATCCCGCAGGGCTTCCGGCCGGCGGTCGACAAGGGCATCCAGGAGTCGCTGCAGCACGGCGAGCTCGCGGGCGCACCGGTGCAAGGTGTGCGTGTCACGCTGGTCGACGGCAGCTACCACAACGTCGATTCCTCCGAGATGGCGTTCAAGATCGCCGGCTCGATGGCGTTTCGGTCCGCCTACGAGCAGGCAGAGCCGACGTTGCTCGAGCCGATCATGGAGCTCGAGGTGACCGTGCCCGACGAGTCGGTGGGCGCGATCAACGGCGATCTCAACTCGCGGCGCGGCCGCCTGCACGGCATGGAGCCGAAGGGTGGGATGACGCTGATCAAGGCCGAGGTGCCCATGGCCGAGGTGCTGACCTACAACCAGGCGCTCGTGTCGCTGACGGGCGGACGCGGTGACTACCACATGCAGTTCCTCCGCTACGAAGAGGTCCCCGCGCACATCGCGCAGAAGCTGATCGAGTCGGCGAAGAAGGAGAAGGAAGCGGTCCCGGCCTAAGAGGTTTGCGGCCTATGTCACAAAGAAGGACCGCGGTTCCTGACTAGGGGCTACCCTCCCCGCCATGACGCGGGTGACCCGAGTGACCGTCGACCGCTCGTGCGCAATTTGCGAGCGGACGCTGTTGATGGGCGAGAAGGCGATCCGGTACTCCCCGAACGGCGGGAGCGACTTCGTCGACGTCTGCCCGCTCTGCGCCGAACTGGCGGTGGAATACGGCTGGCTGCGCGAGGGCGCGCCGACGACGCCCATCGTCTCTGCGGAGCGGAAGCGCCGCAATGGCGGCTGGCTCTCCGGGCTGCTCGGCAGCCGGCAGCGAGCGGGCGAGGAGACGATCGTCTCCGAGCCGATCCTGCGGCGTCTCTCGGATCACGAGCAGGCGATGATCGGCGCGGCCGACCTCTTCAACGCGTCGCAGTACCGGCGGACGGTCGGCGGCATCGGCAAGTCCCTCGGCACGCCGAAGGTCTCGGTGGTCGTCCTCTCCGGCGTCAACTCGGAGGTCGTTGTCACCGTCGCCTGGGAGATCTCCTGGTACCAGTACCGCGTCTCGCCGGAGTCGGAGAATCCCGTGCGCCTGGAGGGCCGCGGGCACGATCCGTCGGAGCTCGAGACATCGTTCATGGCGTGGAACGCCCACATGGAAGACGACGGCCGCGTCGTCCCCGAGATCGCGCGCCTCTAGCGCTGTCGGCCGGCGTTCTTATAGTGAGACCGTGATCTACTGCGTAATCCCCCGCGACCTCGAGGCCGACCTCTTCGAGAAGATGGTCGAGTACTACAAGGACAACCCGAACGTGACGGTGATCGTCGACCGCCGTGAGGGACCCGACCGGCGCAACGGCCAGGAGGACGCCTCCTTCAAGGAGCAGCGCGAGATCCGCGACCGACGCCGTGCCCGCTTCCCCGGGACGTTCCCGGACACCGACCTACCGGAGGGCTAGCGCCACCCGGTAGTTCGCGCGGCCGTCGAGTGCGGGCCCACTCGCGGCGACCGTGCCCCGAGCCCCTGCGTGCGTCCCGGTCCCGCCGGTGATGCGTCCGCGGTAGGTGGCGCGCGAGTGGTGCCGGTCGCGCGCGAAGTCGAACGTCTGCGTCTCGATCGTCTGGATCGTCCCACCGGGCAGCACGTAGGTTTGCCGCGCGGTCTGGTGGATCCAGCGCAGGCCGTAGCCCGCTTGGTCGTGCTTGGAGATCGTGAGCCCGCAGCCGTAGACGGTTCCGATGCGGCGGTCCTGTGACGCCGCATAAAGCGCCGCCGACCACTTGCCCTGGGGGCATGGTCCAGCGTCGATCTCGGTCGGGATGGGCTGCCCCGAGCCCACGATCCGGAAGACGATCGTCTGCGTCGCCGCCGATCGTGCAGCAGCCGGCGCAAGGGCCAGGGCCAGGAGCGTGACTGTGGCGGCAAGACGCGGCATCGGGATGATTATCCGTAGGATCGAGCGAATGGCAACGGCAACGTTTGACTCCCTGAATCCCTCGACGGGCGAGGTGATCGAGCAGTTCCCGCGCTCGACCGCCGCCGACGTCGACCGTGCCGTCCAGACGGCGAAAGCGGCGTGGGAGGAGTGGCGTCTCGTGCCCGCGCCGGAGCGCGGGAACATCCTCTTCCGGTTTGCGCAGATCCTCGAGCGCGAGAAGGCGGGCCTCTCCGACCTGATGACTCGCGAGATGGGGAAGGTCAAGGCCGAAGCCGGGGGCGACATCCAGGAAGCGATCGACATGAGCTACTACATGGGTGGCGAAGGCCGGCGCCTCTTTGGGCAGACGACGCCGTCGGAGCTTCGCGACAAGTTCATGATGAGTGTCCGCATGCCGGTCGGCGTCGTCGGTGCGATCACGCCGTGGAACTTCCCGATCGCGATCCCCGCGTGGAAGCTCTGCCCGGCAATCGTCTGCGGCAACACCGTGGTCTTGAAGCCGGCCGAGGACACGCCGCTGCTCGCGCAGCGCTTCGTCGACCTGCTGCACGAAGCCGGCCTCCCCGAGGGCGTAGTGCAGATCGTGCACGGCTTCGGCGAGGAGGCGGGCGACGCGCTCGTGCGTCACCCGGACGTGCCCGTCATCACCTTCACCGGCTCGCGCGAAACCGGCGTGCTCGTGACGAAGAACGCGGCCGACGAGCTGAAGCACGTGCATCTCGAGCTCGGCGGCAAGAACGCGATCATCGTCATGGACGACGCCGACGTGGACCTCGCTGTCGACGGCATCGTGTGGTCGGCGTTCGGAACGGCCGGACAGCGCTGCACCGCCGCGTCGCGCGTGATCGTGCACCGCGCCGTCTACGACGCGCTGCAGCAGAAGCTCGTCGCGCGCGCGGAGAAGCTGCGCATCGGGTCGCCGTGGGAGGACGATACGGAAATCGGTCCGGTGATCAACGAGGCGGCTGTCGAGAAGATCCATTCGTACACCGAGATCGGCCAAGACGAGGGCGCGAAGCTCCTCACCGGCGGCGAGCGCGTGGAGGGCGAGGGCTTCTACTACCGGCCGACCGTCTTCGCCGACGTCGATCCGCAGATGCGGATTGCGCAGGAGGAGATCTTCGGGCCGACGACGGCGCTGATCCCGGTCGACTCGTTCGAGGAGGCGGTCGCGGCCGCGAACAGCGTCAAGTACGGCCTGTCGTCGTCGATCTTCACGCGCGACGTGAACAAGGCGTTCAAGGCGATGCGCGACCTGCAGACCGGCATCACCTACATCAACGCCGGGACGACGGGCGCCGAGGTGCACCTGCCCTTCGGCGGGATGAAGCAGACGGGCAACGGCCACCGCGAAGCGGGTCAGGCCGCGCTCGACGTCTTCACCGAGTGGAAGTCGGTCTACGTCGACTACAGCGGCAAGCTGCAGCGCGCGCAGATCGACAACAATTAGGCGTTGTTCAACATGTCCCGGGGACCGTCCCCGGGACATGTCCGTTTCTCACGTGTAGACGAGCAGGTGGTCCATCTCGACATCGAGCCCGTTCGCGCCGCAGCTGATCGCCTTCGCGTGCCCGTCGTCCGTCACGTCGAAGCGCAGGACGAGCACGTAGTCGAACTCGTCGAGCGAGTGGAGCTGGTCGAGCCTGAAGCGGGCGGACGAAGTCTGCTCGCCTTCGGTGTAGAGGAGATAGACCTCGGCGTTGTTCGCCTTGCCGAACTCGTGGCCCTCGTGCAGCGTGAAGTCCCAGTTCTGGCGTGGCCCGGCCCACTCTTCGATTGCGCTCGCGAAGTCGGCGAGTCGCTCTTCGACCTCGACCACGACGTCGTCGGCCGCTCGTTCGGCGGGGGTGTCTCTCGGAAGCACATGGAGTTTGACCATAGGAGTGGCGTATCCCGGCCGCTAGGCTCGGAAACGTGAACAGGAAGCTCGTCGTGCTCGTTCCGCCCGAAGAGCTCGTCTCGTGAAGGCGCGCCTCTTCACCGATGGCGGCGCACGCGGCAACCCGGGGCCGGCCGCGTACGGGTTCGTGCTCGAGTCGGACGACGGCACGGTGCTGGCGGCCGAGGGCGAGGCGATCGGCACCGCGACGAACAACGTCGCCGAGTACAGTGGCTTGATCGCCGGCCTGCACAAGGCACTCGAGTTGCACGTGCCCGAGGTGGAGGTGGTCTCCGACTCCGAGCTGATGGTCAAGCAGATGCGCGGCGAGTATCGCGTCAAGAACGAGGCGCTTCGCGCGCTCTACGACGAGGCGAGCGCGCTTGCGCGCCGCCTCGGGAATGTCGAGTATCGCCACGTGAGGCGCGCACACAACGAGCTCGCCGACAAGCTCGTCAATGACGCGCTGGATGCCGCGTGAAGCTGACTCATCCCTTCGCGATCGCCATCGAGGCGGGCGACGAAGACGCAGCGGTCGCGACGCTCGCCGACGACATCGAGTTCCGCAGTCCGGCGGTGCACAAGCCCTACTACGGCAAGGAGCAGGTGGAAGAGATCCTGCGGCTCGTCGCGACCGTCTTCGAGAACTTCCGCTACACGAACGAATGGCACGACGGGCGCACGACGATCCTCGTCTTCGAGGCGAACGTCGGCGACCGGGAGCTCCAGGGTGTCGACATCCTCGAGGAGAACGAGGTCGGCCAGATCGAGAAATTCACGGTCCTGATCAGGCCGCTTTCGGGGCTGCAGGCGGTCGCGGGAACGATGGCCGCCCGCCTCGGCCTCGCCTGACCCCGGCTATACTGGGCGTCTTCGCGGATGTAGCTCAGTTGGCTAGAGCGTCTGCTTGCCATGCAGAAGGTCGAGAGTTCGAGTCTCTTCATCCGCTCTGCGAGTGTCCCCGGATTCGTCCCAAGATTCGTCGCGACGGCGACGTGAGGGACGTACCGGGGCTCCATCTTCCTGTGGGCGACGCCAGCGGCGGCACTCACCTGCCGGCACCGGCTCGTTTCGTGTCCGAGGACGCATCGTCGTCGGTGCAGCAGTGGTGCAGGCGCGGCGGGCCGGAGAAATTGGTCGCGTCGATGTGTACGCCCTGCCCGACCCGCGGCTCGTGCTGCGTGCCAGCCCGATCAGCTTGTCGCCGGCGCGAGACGAGGCCGCCCTGCTCCAGCCCACGGAAGCGGAGCTCGACGGTGTTGTAGTCCGGCACATATTCGCGCCCTTGTAGACGGCTCGCCTTCTCCTCGAACCCGCACTGCCGCCAACGCTCGGCACTCGACTTGCGGACGAACCTCGCCACGTCTGCGTGGTCGCTCAGCACGTATGCGATGTAGATCAGGATCCAGCGTCCCGGCTCGTGCGGCTTCGCGGCGGACACCACGGTCGCGTCGCCGACGAGCGTGTCAACGATGGAGTCCCACCCTCCGGGGTGTGGTCAGTGTCCCTAGGGTGAAGTCGGCGTTGCCGAGCAACTCGTCGGCGGAGAACTCGGTTGCGCTGGGCCCAGTAAAACGGACGTCTAGGTGTTGGCCCGGCCTGCGGCGCGTGTGCATGTTTGTTGTGAGCATGCCTTCAAGATCGCGCGCCTGGGGCCGGAAGAGGGTCACGCAAGCGGCCGGTTTGATCACTATGGTACACGAACGGATGTTCGTAGCATGGGCACCACCATTCTTCCGCTGGCCCCGGCCCAAGCCCTCTGGACCACGGGCAAGAGACGCGCTAGCCTCACTGAAGATGCCCGGCCACTCGACGGAGAGCTAGCGATGGCAGACCGCACGGCCATCGAGTGGACCGACGCGACGTTCAATCCTTGGTGGGGCTGCAACCGCGTCTCGCCGGCGTGCGCACACTGCTACGCCGATACGCTCGCGCGCCGCTACGGGCACCAGTTGTGGGATGGATCGGAGCGACGCTTCTTCAGCGACCAGCACTGGGCGCGGCCGCGCAAGTGGAACCGCGACGCAGCAGCGCGAAGCGAGCCGATCAAGGTGTTCTGCGCGTCAATGGCCGACGTGTTCGAGAATGCGCAGGAGCTCGAGCCGTGGCGCGACCGCCTATGGGCATTGATCGAGGAGACACCGTGGCTCGAGTGGCAGTTGCTCACGAAGCGGCCGGAGAACGTCGCCGCGATGGTGCCGTGGCCGGAGGAGTGGCCGGAGAACGTCTGGGTCGGCACCTCGATCGAGAACAGTCGCCATACGTTCCGCGCCGACATCCTGCGCGAGCTTCCGGCGAAGGTGCGGTTCATCTCAGCCGAACCGTTGCTCGGCAGCCTCTTCCTGAATGGCAAGCCGAACCGCCGCCCGCTCGACCTGGCGGGCATTGACTGGCTGATCGCCGGCGGCGAGAGCGGTCCGCGGTTCCGGCCCGTCGACGTGGGCTGGGTCCGCGAGCTGCGGGACGCGTGCCACGCGGAAGGCATCGCGTTCTTCTATAAGCAGCAGGGCGGCCGCACGCCGAAAGCCGGCGGCCGCGAGCTCGACGGCAAGACCTGGAGCGAGTTCCCGGACGCAGTTCCGTCCTCGGGTTAGCGGCATGTCCGCATTCATGCCGCCGGCCGCAGTGGAAATGCGGCGTCTCGTTGGTATGCGCTGTGCCGGAATCGTTGGTAGGTAGCGCGCTCTCGAGTCCGAAGTAGAACGATTACGCGGCTCGTCAGTTGCCGCGGCAACCATGCAACAGGCTGAACGGCTAGCCGCGGACGCTGATGGGGGCGTCCTCGGGCAGCCCCGCAGCGATCCGGAAGAACTTCTTCGCGAGCTTGTTCCGGCTCGCGAGCATCAGGTCGTACAGCTCGCGGTTCGTCCCTGTCAGGCAGATCGGTACCGAGGCGATCTGGTCGAACCCGGCCGCGGCGCAGTTGCGCCAGTACCACTCGCGGTAGAGGACGCCCTTGTCGCGCGCGCCCGTATCGAACAGCGCACGCGGGTTCGGGTGGTTCATGACGGCCGATGCCTTCTCGTCGTAGCCCGCGGCTACCGCGCGGACGACGCCGCTGATCGGCACGTTCAGCAGCAGGTCGAGGTGCTTGAAACGGTCGATGAAGAACTTGATCGTGTCCCAGTGCAGGTGCAGCCCCTCCGGGTCGCCATAGAGCACGACGAGCGCGTCGCGCGGCACGAGCTCCGCGATCTGCACCAGAAGTTCTGGGCTGTTCGCGTTCCCCTGCAGGATGTGGACGCCATGCCGGTTGCCGATCCGCCGCCGCAGCGATTGGGTACAGGCGGGGTCGAGGTCCGCGAAGATGTAGCGGTTGAACTGGTTCGGGATGTCAAGGGCCTCGAGCGGCGACCCCGGCACGAACTTCCCGGTGTCGCGAACGTAGAGCTTCCCCGGCCCAGCGAACAGCTCGATCCACACGCGGTACCAGTTCTTCCGCATCGCCGTGCCGACGATCGAGGCGTAGCGGTGGGCGTGGTGCGCCTTCTCGGACGAGTGCAGGCTGATCGCGCGCGCGAACGCCACGTCGTCGGCGTCGACGACGAGGCCGGCGGGCGTCTCGTACAGGCGCGGCTCCTCGACGATCTCGTATGTCGGGCCTAGCAGCGAGAGCTGCTCATGGCGCGCCAATTCCTTCCGCGGCTTCGGCAAGTGGCCGAGCACGCGTTGGACGTGCTTGTCGAGATCGTATGGGGCCGGTGTCCGCAAAGGACCAGCCAGTGTACGACCGGGTCCCGACGGTTCTACGAGCGCTTCCGGCGGCGCATCGTCTCCAGGGTCGCGTCCCGCGAAATTCCCGTGAGTCGTCGCTGCTCCTTTGACTCCTCGACCGGCGTGAGCAGCACGATCGCGCAGTTCACGAGCGGGCGGATCGACGGGTTGCGCACGTCGCCGCGCTCGAGCCTCCCGTACGTGGCGATCGGAATCCCCTCGGGGTCAGCGAGCTCGAGCTGGCTCAAGCTCGCCCCCTCGCGCGGCGCGACGGTGTCGAGATCGCGGTCGAGGCGAAGATCCGTCCACGGCCCGGGTTAATCCCGTTCTTCCCAGCCGTACAGCTTCCGGGCGGCGAAACCGAACGGATCTGGGAAGCCGTCCAGCCGTACGGCTCCGTTCCGGAGCGGAAAGCGAAAAGGGGCGGTTCCTCGTCGGGATGCTCGTCTACAGTCCTTGTATGGGCTACCCGAACGACTGGTTTGATGGTGAGGAGCGGCCACCTCTGGTGCTTCGCGAGTCGTTAGCGATCACCTCAACGCACCAAGGTTCTGTCCACGTCGAAGCAGGCGCCGCGCTCAACCTGCGCGGGACACTGCAGGGCAGCCTGCATGTCCAGTCGGGCTCCACTGCGGTGATCAGTGGTGTTCACCAGGGCAGCCTCCACGTCGAATCGGGCGCCTCCGTTTGGATCACCGGGCAACAGCAGGGGTCGCTCCACAACTTGGGGCACGTCGTGGTCGAGCACGGAGCCACCGCCGCCGGATCTGTCGAGAACCGCGGGACACTGGTGATCCGCGGCAGGCAGGGCGGGCAGATCCGCGGATCCGGTGCGGTCGACATCGCCGATGGCGGCGTAATCGTCAAACCGACGATCCGCGAAGGTATCTCGTACTACGAGTGGAGCTGACGCACCGCTGAGCACGTGTAGCGGGCTGTTCAGCCGGGGCCGCTGGACCGGCTCCCAGAAAGCGTCCGAGGAGATCTTGGGACAGTCGCTCTGAAAGACGTCCCGGAACGGACATTCCCGTTTCCGGGGAGATGACGAGCCATACTTGAGCGATGCCCGGCACGACGCCATCGCCGTTTGTCGAGACGATCGAGTCGACGCGGACGTTCGAGGCTGCGATCGAGCATCTGGTCGAGGCAGTTGAGCGTGCCGGGTTGCAGCCGGGGGCACGGCTGCCGGTGGAGCGTGACTTGGCGGCTCAGCTCGGGATCTCGATTCCCACGCTGCGGCAGGCGCTCACCGTGCTCGCGCGCTCGGGGCTCCTGGTCGCTCGACAGGGAAAAGGGGGCGGCTGGTTCGTGACGAGCGATCTCGTTCCGGTCGAAGCGATCTCGGCGGCCGTGGCGGTCGAGGAGCAGCTGGCGATCGAAAGCCTCTGCGCGCGGCGGCTGGTCGAGTCGAGCGTGGCGCGGTATCTCGCGCTGACGGCGACCGAGGACGACATCGCGCAGCTCGAGCGTGCCAACGACCTGCTCGAGCGCCACATCGACGAGCGCGCCTCCGTGATGGAGGCGGACGCCGCGTTTCACCGGGCCCTCGTCCGCGCGACGCGCAACCGCCCGCTCCAGGAGGCGATGCGGCCGATCTCGAGACACCTGCATGCGATCCGCGATGCGTACGGCGGCGGTCGCGAAGACAACGCGAAGACGTTGCGGCTGCACCGCCGCCAAACGAAGGCGATTCGCGATCGCGATCTCGACGCGCTGGCGCGGGTGCTCGACGCGCACCTGCGGATGCTCGAGGATGCGTTCGCCGCCGCGATCGGTCGCGATCCCAAAGAGCTGTTCCGGGGGGTCCGCCAAGCGTCCTGAGGCGGCAGCCGCCTTGACGTCTATAACAGTAACTGTTTTTATGTCAAGGTGAGCTCTGCACTTGCGGACACCGGTCTCGGCCGCGTCATCGGGGAAGATGACGGCAGCGGTGACCGTCGTGTCGACGGCGTGGACGACGCCGAGCTGCTGGCGCTCTACCGGTCGCTCGTCCTCCTGCGAACCTACGACGAGCGTTCTGTCGTCTACCACAGCCAGGGGCGGATCGGCACCTACGCGATCTTCTGGAACCACGAGGCGATCCAGGCGGGCGCGGTCCACGCATTGCGTGACGACGACTGGATCTTCCCGAGCTACCGCGAGTCGGCGATCGGGCTTCTGCGCGGGATGCCACCGCAGACGATCCTGCAGTGGTGGCGCGGTCAGCCCTCGGGCTGGTGGAACCCGGCCGACTGGAACGTCGCGTCGATCGCGGTTCCGATCGCGACGCAGGTGCCGCACGCGGCGGGGCTCGCTTGGGGGAAGAAGCTCCGCGGCGAAGCCTCGTGCGCACTCGTCTTCTTCGGTGACGGCGCGACCAGCGAGGGCGCGTTTCACGAGGGGGTCAACCTGGCCGCGGTGATGAACGCGCCGCTCGTCTTGCTGTGCAACAACAACCAGTGGGCGATCTCGACGCCGATCACGGCGCAGACACGCGCGCAGGCGCTGGTGGACAAAGCGGTCGGGTATGGGATTCCCGGCGTGCGCGTTGACGGGCTCGACATCCTGGCGGTTCACGAGGCCACGCGCGAGGCGGTCGAGCGTGCCCGCGCCGGCGGTGGGCCGACGCTGATCGAAGCGGTGCATTACCGCGCCGCCCCGCACGGAACGGCCGACGACACGCGGGCCTACATCGACCCGGTGCGCGTCGAGGAAGAGCGGGGCCGAGAGTGCGTTGGCCGCTACGAGCGCTACCTTCGCCGCCTAGGCCTGCTCGACGACGCGCTCGCGGCAGAGATCAAGGACGCCGCGCTACAGGCGATGCGTGAGGGCATCACCGCCGCAGAGGCCGCGGCACCTGCGGATCCCGAGTTGCTTTTTGCGCATGCGTACGTCGATCCGCCGGGGAACATGCGCCATGGCTGAGCTGACGCTGCTCGAGGCGGTCAACGACGCGTTGCACACAGAGCTGGAGCGAGACGCGGACGTGATGGTGCTCGGCGAGGACGTCGGCCGCGCGGGGGGCGTGTTCCGGGCGACGGCGGGGCTGCGCGACCGCTTCGGTGAGAACCGCTGCGTCGACACGCCGCTCGCGGAGGCCGGCCTGCTCGGCGGCGCGATCGGGCTGTGCATGGCGGGCTGGCGCCCGGTCGTCGAGATGCAGTACGACGCGTTCTCGTATCCGTGCCTCGATCAGCTGATCACGCACGTCGGCCGCTACCACTGGCGCACCGGCGGGCAGATGGCGTTTCCACTCACGATCCGCATGCCCTACGGTGGCGGTGTGCGCGCACCGGAGCTGCACGACGACTCGCCCGAGGCCTACTACGTGCACACACCCGGGATCAAGGTTGCGATCCCGTCCACACCGGCGGATGCGAAAGGCCTACTCGCCGCTGCGATTCGCGATCCGGACCCGGTGGTGATCTTCGAGCCGAAGCTCGTCTATCGCACCGCGCGGGGCGAGGTCCCCGACGGCGATTACGTGGTGCCGCTCGGCCAGGCGCGCATTGCGCGCGAGGGGACGGACGTGACGCTGATCGCCTACGGTGCGATGGTGAACGTGTGCGAGCTGACCGCCGACGCGCTCGACGTGTCATGCGAGGTGATCGACATCCGCTCGCTACGTCCGCTGGACGAGGAGACGATCCTCGCCTCGGTCGCGAAGACGGGCCGCGTCGTGATCGTGCACGAGGCGCCGCGCACCGCAGGCTTCGGCGCGGAGCTCGCCGCGCTGATCGCCGAGAAGGCGATCTTCGACCTGCAGGGCCCGATCTTGCGCGTCACCGGCTACGACGTGCCCTACCCGTACTGGACGATCGAGGATCACTACATGCCGTCGGTCGAACGCGTCTCGGCCGCCGTGCGCAAGCTGACCTGATGGCGGAGTTCAAGCTGCCCGATCTCGGCGAAGGGCTGACGGAGGGCGAGATCGGGCGCTGGCTCGTCGCGGAAGGCGACGAGATTGCCGAGGACGATCTGCTCGTCGAGATCCAGACCGACAAGACGACGGTGGAGATCCCGTCGCCCTTCGGCGGGCGCGTGACGAAGATCTTCGTCAGCGAGGGCGACGTCGTTCCGGTCGGAACGGTGCTCGTCACGATCGCCGGGCAGAACGACGTGGCCGAGGCCGCGCCGGCGCCGGCCGGCGCAGGGGAGCGCGTCCGTGCGACGCCGCTCGTCCGGCGGCTCGCAGCCGAGTTGCAGGTCGACCTCTCCACGGTCACGGGCACAGGGCCGAACGGGCAGATCGTCGAGAGCGACCTGCGTTCGCAGGCCGCCGCGAAGGTGCCCGGGGAGGGACGCCGCGAGCAGGTCCGCGGCGTGCGGCGCGCAATCGTCGACCACCTCACCAAGGCTCACCGCGAAGTGCCCGCGGTGACGTTCGTCGAAGAGTGCGACTTCACCGGCGTCGACGTGCGCTCGATCGTGCCGCTGACGCTCAAGGCGGTTGCCGAATCGTTGCGCGAGTACCCCGAGCTGAACGCGCGCCTGGAAGGCGACGAGATCGTCTACCTCGACCGCTACGACTTCGGGGTTGCCGTCCAGACGCCCGACGGGCTCCTCGTGCCGGTGGTCCGGGACTGCGACCAGCGCTCGCTGGAGGAGCTCGATGCCGAGCTGCGCAGGCTCGCCGAGGCCGCGCGTGCCGGCACGCTGAAGCGCGAGGAGCTACGCAACTCGACGTTCACGGTCACGAGCGCGGGCAAGCTCGGCGGGCTCCTCGTGACCCCGCTCGTCAACTACCCGGAAGTCGGCATCCTCGGCATCCACCGCATCGGCGAGCGTCCTGTTGTTCGCGACGGCGAGATCGTCGTCCGCTCGGTCGGCAACATCTCGCTGACGTTCGACCACCGCGTCGTCGACGGCGCGCGGGCCGCCGCGTTCTGCCTCGATGTCATCGAGCGGCTGCAGCGGCCTGCGACTTAGTACTCGTTACGCGGCGGTCGCGCGCAGCACCGAATCGATCAGACCGGGAAACTGCTCGTCGAGCTCGGCGCGGCGGAGGTGGAGGAACTTGCGGGTGCCCTCGCCGCGCTCCGTGATGATGCCGGCGCTCAGCAAGGCCTTGAAGTGGTAGCTCGCCGTCGACTTCGAGACGGGGATGGCGACGGCCCCGCAGCCGAGCTCGCCGCCATTGCACCCCGCGAGCTGACGCACGATCTCGAGCCGCACCGGGTCGGAGAGCGCCTGCAGGACCTGGAGGCCGTCGGGCTTGGGCTCAGTGGATGAAGGTTGTTGTTTGACAGCCATCGAACAATCTTGTACGGTGCTGATCGAACAATAGCGAACGGCTTGGCGGCCGCCAACTGCTCGTGACCGACTGAACTTCGCCAAAGGAGCCGTTCTCGTGTCCAACTCGGTAGTTCTGCCAGGCGCAAGCGCGCCAGGCCTGTCGCGGCGTGGCTGGGCCACGCTGCTCGTGCTCTCCGCCGTCGTCTTCCTCGACGCGCTCGATGTCTCGATGGTCGGTGTCGCCCTGCCGTCGATCCGAACCAACCTGCACATGTCGACGAGCTCATTGCAGTGGGTGGTGTCCGCGTACGTGCTCGGCTACGGCGGCTTCCTGCTCCTCGGCGGCCGCGCGGCCGACCTGCTCGGGCGGCGGCGTGTCCTGCTCATCGCGCTCGGCGTGTTCGTCGTCGCCTCGGCGCTCGGCGGGCTGACGAACGACGGCACGCTGCTCATCGCGACGCGCTTCATCAAGGGCGTGAGCGCCGCGTTCACCGCGCCCGCCGCGTTCTCGATCATCACGACGTCGTTCGCGGAGGGGCCGGCGCGCAACAAGGCGCTCGCGGTCTACACCGCGACCGCCGCGAGCGGGTTCTCGTTCGGCCTCGTCGCCGGCGGGCTGCTGACCGAGATCGGCTGGCGCTGGGCCCTGCTGGTCCCGGCTCCCGTCGCGCTGGCAGCGCTGATCGCCGCGTACCGCCTCGTTCCCGCCGGCGCCGCGCCGCCCGCGCTTCGCTCGCGCGTCGACGTCTTGGGCGCGCTGCTGCTCACGTCGGGAATGCTGCTCCTCGTCTACACCCTCGTTGAGACCGCGAGCGTCGGTTGGGGCTCGCTGCGGACGCTCGTGTCGTTCGCGTCCGTCGTCGCGATCCTCGCGGCCTTCGTCCGCGAAGAACGGCGGTCGCCGGCGCCGCTCATCCGGCTCGGCATCCTCCGCTCGTCGACACTCGTCCGCGCAAACGTCGCGGCGATCGTCCTCGCGGGCTGGATCGGGTTCCAGTTCGTCGCCACGCTCTACATGCAGCAGCTGCGCGGCTGGTCCTCGCTCGAGACGGGGCTCGCGATCTTCCCGGCCGGCTTCCTTGTCACGGTGCTGTCGCCGCGGATCGCGCCACTGATCGGACGCGTGTCGGTGTCGAAGCTCGCGGCCGCCGGCCTCGGCTCACTCGCGATCGGCTACGCGCTCTTCCTGCCGATCGGGCTCGACTCGAGCTACGCGTGGGCGATGCTGCCGACGTTCCTCTTCGGCGGTCTCGGGTTCGCGCTTGCGTTCGGGCCGATCAACGTCGCGGCAACCGCCGGCGTCGCCCCGGAGGAGCAAGGACTTGCGGGTGGGCTGCTGAACACGTCGTTCCAGTTCGGTGCGGCGCTGGTGCTCGCCGTCGTGACTGCGGTGGCGAGCGCCGCCACCGGCACCGGCGGCACGCCGCAGGCGACGCTCGACGGGTTCCACGCAGCGCTCTTCGTCCCACTCGTCGCCGCGGCTGTCGGTGCCTCGGCGCTGCTCCTGCAGCGCAACCGGGCCGCGGTCGTCGAGTTCCCCGCCGTCGAGGAAGTGGTGGAGGAGGCCGCGTGAGGGTCGGAGCCACGCTTTGGGCCGTCAGAGGTTGATTGAGGGCGGTCGGCGGAAGCCGACCGCCCACCGCACCAAGGGAAGAAGAAGGGCCGCGCTATCGTCTAGGGGTCATGAGCGACGACGAACGGACCCCGGACGAGGCCGAGCCGGAGCAGCAGCTCGAGGTTGCCGACGAGGACGATGACGTCGAGGCGCACTCGCTACCCCTGGCGCCGCCGCGACCGATGAACAGCCTGTAGGCCTGGTTCAGTCGGGGTCGGGGACGCTGCCGACGTAGTTCGAATGCAGCACGTGCAGCGCGTCGGCAAGGTCGGGCGATGTGAGCGCGCCCTTGTGCAGGTAGCCGACAGCGCCTGCCGCTTCCGCGCGCGCGACGTCGCCGTACTCGTCGGAGCCGGTATAGATCACGACGTGTTGTCCCGGGTCGCGCGCGTGGATCGCGCGCGTCGCGTCGATGCCGTCGCGACCGGGCATACCGATGTCCATCAGCACGATGTCGGGCTCGTGCTCCTCGCAGAGCGTCACGGCGTCGTCGCCGCTGATTGCCCGACCGACGACGACGAAGCGCCCGTCGCCATCGAGGGTCGTGCCGACCAGCGCGGCCAGTTGATTGTCGTCCTCGGCGAGCAGGATCCGTAGCGGCGGCTCGGTCACGAAGGGGGGAGACTGACATACAGGCCCCTGGCATGCGCCGATCGTCTCTAAGCTGGAGGACATCACGGCTGCTGTCGCGCACGCGCCCTTCGATCTCTTCTGGTCGAAGTCGGAGCCGTTCGCGCGCCGGCTCGGCCTTGCGACCGAGGAACAGCCCTACGACCGACGGGCGAAGTAGCCGCGGCTCTTCAGCCGCAGCACGACGACGTCGTCCTGGTTCAAGACCTCGTGCTCGCTGACGACAGTGCCTCGGTTCGGGTGCTTCGACGAAGGTTGCACGTCGGTGATCGTCGAGTGCGCGCGCAGGGTGTCGCCGGGCCGCACCGGCGCCGTCCAGCGCAACTCCTCGACGCCGGGTGAGCCCATCGACGCGCTGTCGAGGAGCTCGGCACGGACGAACATCCCCATGAAGAGCGCCGCCGTGTGCCACCCGCTTGCGATCAGGCCGCCGAAGGGGCCCGATTTCGCGGCCTCGGGATCGACGTGGAACGGTTGCGGGTCGTAGCGCGAGGCGAACTCGATGATCTCCGCTTCGCTCACGGTGACGGGGCCGGCGTCGGAGACGTCGCCGATCTTGAAGTCTTCGAAGTAACGCATCGGGCGGACGCTATCGATCATCTACCGTGAGGTGGTGCGCGCTCGGAACCTTGGCCCGCTCGAGGTGTCCGCCGTCGGCCTGGGCTGCAACAATTTCGGCGGCCGCCTCGGCGAAGACGCGACGCGCGCGGTCGTCGACGCCGCGCTCGAGGTCGGTGTCACGTTTTTCGACACCGCGGACATCTACGGCAGCCACGGTGGCAGCGAGACGCTCCTCGGTCGGATACTCCAGGGGCGGCGTCACGAGGTCGTGCTCGCGACGAAGTTCGGTAAGGAGATGGGTGACGGCGCAACGCGCCGCGGGTCGCGCGACTACATTCTGCGCGCGCTCGATGCCTCACTGCGGCGCCTGCAGACTGACGTGATCGACCTCTACCAGCATCACGAAGAGGATCCCGGCACGCCGCTCGAGGAGACGATCGGCACGCTCGACGAGCTCGTCGAGCAAGGCACGATCCGCAGCTACGGAACCTCGAACTACCGGCCGGCGACCCTTGAGCGCGCGAAGGCGATCGCCGGGCGCGGCTACCTCTCGGAGCAGAGCGAGTACTCGTGGCTGGTGCGAGACGCCGAGAGGGAGCTGCTCCCGACGTGCAAGCGCCTCGGTCTCGGATTCATTCCGTACTTCCCGCTCGCGAGCGGCCTGCTGACCGGCAAGGTCGCGCGGGACAAGCCGCCGGCCGAAGGCACTCGGCTCTATGGCCGTGAGGTCGGCCCCGAGAAGCTCGATCGCGTCGAGCGCCTGCGTGCGTGGGCGGAAGCGCACGGCGTGTCGCCGCTCGACGTCGCGATCGGCGGCCTGCTCGCGGTCGAACCGGTCGTCTCGGTGATCGGGGGCGCGACGAAGCCGCAGCAGGTGCGCGCGAACGCCGCCGCCGGCGCGTGGGAACCAACACCGGAAGAGCTGAACGAACTTCTAGCTGGTGTCTGACACCTGCTAGACGCAGCTCGTAGGAGCCCCGCAGCTCGAAGAGGTGTCAGACACCTTGTCGAACGACGAACGTGCCCTCGCCGTTCGAGGAGGTGTCAGACACCAGCAATGGACTCACACACGCGAGCGGAGCCGGTGCTCGAGCGCCTGCTCGTCGAGCGACTTCTCCGCTGCGAGCACGTGCCCGCGCGTCGCCCATGCGTGCGCGCCGCCTCGCGGCACCTCGCCGTCTCTGAAGTGCTCGGCCGCGCGCCGTGCGTGTGCGGCGGCCCTCTCGAGCTCCTTCGCCGCGGCTTCGAACAGCTGCGCGGCCGCTTCCAAGTGTTGTTTGACCTCGTTCGTCATCAGTCCATCTTCAGCGCGACGTGCTTGAGCTGGGTGTACTCCTCCATCGAGTAGATCGACATGTCCTTGCCGTAGCCGGACGACTTGTAGCCGCCGTGCGGCATCTCGGACGTGATCGGCACGAGGTGGTCGTTCACCCACACGGTTCCGAATTGCAGCTTCTTCGCGGCGTTCAGCGCGCGGCCGACGTCGCGCGTCCAGACTGACGCGGCGAGGCCGTAGCGCACGCCATTTGCCCATTCGATCGCCTGGTTGTCGTCGGCGAACTTCTGCACTGTGATCACCGGGCCGAAGACCTCGTTCTGGACGATTTCGTCGTCCTGCTTCACGTCGGTGACGATCGTCGGGCTCACGAAGTAGCCGTTGCCGCCGTTCGAATCGCCGCCCGTGAGGACCGTGGCACCCTGCGCGCGCTCGAGGAAGCCGAGGATCCGCTGCTGCTGGTCCTGCGAGATCACCGGGCCCATCTCGATGTCGTCACCGGCGGCGGGGTCGCCCACCTTCAGTCCTTCGATCGCCGGTACGAGCGCTTCGAGCAGCGCGTCGTAGATCTTCGGCCCGGCGATAATGCGCGAGCCGGCCGTGCAGTCCTGGCCGGAGTTCCAGTAGCCCGCGATCTTGATGCCTTCCGCGACCTGCTCGGGATCCGCGTCGTCGAAGACGACCATCGGCGCCTTGCCGCCCAGCTCGAGGTGCACGCGCTTGAGCGTTTCGGCCGCGTTCTTCGCGATCAGCTTGCCGGTCGCGACATCGCCGGTCAGCGAGACGAGACCGACGTCGGGGTGCTCGACGAGCCGCTGACCGGTTGGCACGCCGTCACCGGTCACCACCTGCAGCACACCCTCCGGGATCACGTCCTTTGCGAGCTCGACGAAGCGCAGCAGCGAAAGCGGGGTCTGTTCCGCGGGCTTGAGGATCTGGACGTTCCCCGCCGCAAGGCCTGGCCCGAGCTTCCAGATCGCCATCATCAGCGGGTAGTTCCACGGGCAGATGCCGGCGACGATGCCGATCGGCTCGCGGCGGATCATCGAGGTGTAGCCCTTGATGTACTCGCCGGCCGACTTGCCCTCGAGGAGGCGCGCCGCTCCCGCGAAGAAGCGGAGGTTGTCCGCGGAGAACGGCATCTCGTCGCGCGAGACCATCAGCGGCTTGCCGACGTTGCTCGACTCGATCTGTGCGAGCTCCTCGGCGTTGTCCTCGAGGATTTGCGCGAGCTTGTGCAGCAGCTCGGAGCGCTCCTTCGGCGTCGCGTCGAGCCACTCGGGCAGCGCCTGCTTCGCACGCTCGACGACGGCGTCGACCTCGTCGGCCGTCATGTTGGGCACGGCGCCGATCGTCTCGGCTGTTGCGGGATTGATCACGTCGATGGTTGCCATGTGAGTCTCCTATTCGGTGCGCAGGATCCCGCTCTCGCGGGTGAGGCGCTGAGCCAGGGCGACGGGGACGATCGTGACAGCGAGGATAAGGAAGACGACGACGTTGACCTGCGGCAGCTGCTGGCCGAGGCGGATCTGGCCGAAGATCCAGATCGGCAGCGTGTTCTGCGCGCCGGCGGTGAACGTGGTCACGATCACCTCGTCGAACGAGAGCGCGAACGCGAGCAGGCCGCCCGAGATCAGCGCGGTCGAGATGGTCGGGAAGGTGACGTAGCGGAACGTCTGGACGCCGTCCGCGCCGAGATCCATCGACGCTTCGGTCAGCGAGCCCGGCACCCGCCGCAGCCGTGCGATCACGTTGTTGTAGACGACGACGACGCAGAACGTCGCATGTCCGATCACGATCGTCCAGAGGCCGAAGTTGAACTTCCAGAAGGTGAAGTACGAGTTCAAGGCCATGCCGGTGATGATCCCGGGCAGCGCGATCGGGAGCACGAGCAGGAACGAGATCGCCTCCCGCCCGAAGAACCGGAAGCGGTGCACGCCGAACGACGCGGCGGTGCCGAGCACGAGTGCGACCACCGTCGCGAGCGCGGCCGCCTTGAGCGAGAGCCAGAGAGCCGTTTGCATGTCGCCGTTGTGGATCGCGGGCGAGAACCATTTGGTCGTCAGACCGGGGATCGGCCAGCTCTGCACGTTCGACGAGTTGAACGCGTAGAGGCAGATGATCGCGATCGGGACGTAGAGGAACGTGAGCACGAGTGCGACCCAGACGCCCAGAGCGATCCGTATCCCGCGACTCTCCATGTCTAGAGCGCCTCGAACGCGCCGAGCCGGCGCGCGATCAGGAGGTAGGCGCCCATCACGGCGAGCGGCACGACGGCGAACGCCGCCGCGAACGGCAGGTTCGACGACTGATTGACCGCGTCGTAGACGACGTTGCCGATGAACTGCGACGACGTGCCTCCGACGAGGACTGGCGTGATGTAGTCGCCGAGGGTCAGGGAGAAGGTGAAGATCGAGCCGGCGACGATGCCGGGAAGGGCGAGC
Organism: Gaiellaceae bacterium; assembly: GCA_045805985.1. Taxonomy (GTDB): domain Bacteria; phylum Actinomycetota; class Thermoleophilia; order Gaiellales; family Gaiellaceae; genus PALSA-600. The sequence continues at coordinate 287,673 of JBJMKA010000013.1, forward strand.
GGGAGGATCACTGAGCGCAGCGTCCGGGCGCCCTTCCCGCCGAGATCGCGCGAGGCCTCGATGTAGGAGTGGGGGATGCGCTCGAGCGCCGCGTAGACCGGAAGGATCATGAAAGGCAGCCAGATGTAGGAGAACACGATCCACATCGCGGTGTTCGTGTAGAGCAGGTTCGCCGAGCCGAGCCCGAGCTTGTGCAACGACCAGTTGAGGAGGCCGCTCGAGCTGAGGATCAATTGCCATGCGTAGACGCGCGCGAGATACGACGCCCAGAGCGGTAGGAGCACGAGCACGAAGAGCACTGCGCGCATGCGCGGTGTTGCCACGCGGGCCATGAAGTACGCGAACGGGAAGGCGATGATCGCGTTCGTCACCGTGACCGCGGCCGCGATCAGGATCGTCCGCAGCGCGACCGTGTGATAGGTGCCGCCGTGCCAGAGCTCGCGGAAGTTGTCGAGCGTCCAACGGTGAATCGTCAGGCCGGTGAACGAGTCGACCGTCCAAAACGCGGAGATGAACAGCGCGACGAGCGCCGCGACGTACACGGCGAGGAACGCGCCTGTGGGCGGCAGGAGGACTGCGAGGGCCTTCAGCCAGGAGCGCCGCCAGAGCGCGCCACCAAGTCGGTGACGCGCTCCGGCGTGGCGTCCTAGAGGCTTGGTGCGGATTGGGGTGCTTTCATCCGGAAGTGCTTCAAAATCCGCATCAAGCCTCTAACCCTTCAGGTTCGTCCAGGCCTGCTGCCACTTCGTGTAATCCATGCAGTTCTTCTGGCCGTTGCCGCAGTCTGCGATCGGCGTCTTCCAGAAGTAGATCTGCTTGAAGTACTTGAGCGGCGCGTTCGCGTGGTACTGCGCGCACGAGCCCTTGGACAGCTTGTCCATGATCGCGCAAGCCTTGCTGTTCACAGGCGTCTCACCGAAGAAGTTCGCCTGCTGGGCCTGCACCTTCGGCGTCGAGACCCACGCCAGCCACTTGTAGGCGCAGTCGAGGTTCTTCGTGTGCGAGGAGACCATCCACGTGTCGAGCCAGCCCGTTGCGCCCTCCCGTGGCACGAGGTCCTTCACAGGGGCGTGTGCCTGAGTGATCAGCGTGTTCGTCTGGTACGGCCACGCGGCACCGATCACGGCGTCGCCGTTCTTGAACATGCTGATCTCCTGGCCCGCGGTCGCCCAGTACTTCTTGACGAGCGGCTTTTGTTTCTTGAGCAGGTTCATCGTCGCTGTGAACTGGGCCGAGTTCAGCTCGTACGGATCCTTGATCCCGAGCGACGGCTGCGTCTTCATCAGGAACAGCGCAGCATCCGCGATCTGGATCGGGTTGTCCGGCACGGTGACCTTGCCCGTGTACTTCGGGTCGTAGATCGAGCCCCACGACGTCGGTGCCGGGGTCACCTTCTTCGTGTTGTACATCAGCGTGTTCGGCCCCCACTGCAGCGAGATGCCGTAGTGCTTTCCGCCGACCGTGTTGTTCGGCGGCGACTGGAAGGTCTTGCCAAAGTTCTTGAAGTCGGGGACCTTCGAGGGATCAATCGCCTGCACGTCCTTGCCGTAGATCAGGCGCAGCGACGCGTCGCCCGATGCGGAGACCATGTCGTACTGGCCGCCACCGCCGGAGCGCATGAGCGTGACCATCTCGTCAGACGAGCCGGCGTACTTTGAATGGACCTTGCAGCCGCTGCTCTTCTCGAACGGCGTCACCCACTGCGGCTGGAGGTAGCCCTCCCACGCGATCATGTTCAAGGCGCCGGCCTGGTGCTTTGTCACGCCGGCAGCGGGGAAGGCGAGCCCGACGGCGAGCACTGCCATCAGCGCCCACGTGCGCTTCGTCATTGGTCCTCCTGCTGGAGTTGTTGGGGGGTTTGGATCTCATACGCGTCCGCGTCGCGCCAGCTGACGTGGACACGCGTCCCGGGCTTGAGGCTCGAGGTGTCGTTCTGCTTGACGATCGTCAAACGCTCGCCGGCCTCGGTATCGACGAGGATGCGCGTGAACGCGCCGACGAAGACCACATCCTTCACGACCGCCGGTTCGCCGTGGCCGTTGAGCTCGATCCGCTCGGGGCGTACCGAGAACCGGCGCCCGCTGCGCTCGAGGATGTTCGCGGTGCCGACGAAGCCGGCCACGAACTCGGTCGCGGGGCGCGCGTAGACGTCGGTCGGCGAGCCGACCTGCTCGATGCGGCCCTCTTTGAACACCGCGACGTGGTCGCTCATCGTCAACGCTTCCTCCTGGTCGTGCGTGACGTAGATGAACGTCATCCCGAGGTCGCGCTGCAGCGCCTTCAGGAACACCTGCATCTCCTGGCGCAGCTTGAGGTCGAGCGCGCCGAGCGGCTCGTCCAGCAGCAGCACCTTGGGCTGGTTGACGATCGAGCGCGCGAGCGCGACGCGCTGGCGCTGGCCGCCGGAAAGCTGCACGGGCTTGCGGTTGCCGTATCCGTCGAGGCGTACCATCTTCAGCACCTCGGCGACCTGGGTCACGCGCACGCGACGCGGCACACCCTTCACCTTCAGGCCGTAGCCGACGTTCTCGGCGACCGTCATGTGCGGGAAGAGCGCGTAGTCCTGGAAGACGGTGTTGACGTCGCGTGCGTAGGGCGGCTGCTGCGTGATGTCGGCGCCGCCGAGTGTGACGCGGCCTCTGTCGGGGCGCTCGAACCCGGCGATCACGCGCAGGGTCGTCGTCTTGCCGGACCCCGACGGTCCGAGGAGCGTGAAGAACTCGCCGTCTGCGACGGTCAGGTCGACGTCGTCGACGGCGACGACGTCCCCGTACGTCTTTCGGATTCCTTCTACCGATACGTCAGCTGCCAAGGCAGCCCTCGAGGATGTCGAGACCGCGCTCGAGCTCCTCGTCGCCGATCGCGAAGGGGACGAGAATGCGGATCACGTTGCCGTAGATGCCGCACGAGAGGAGCATCAGGCCCTGCTCGCGTGCCCGGGTCGTGATGCGTGTCGTCTCTTCGCCACTCTGCTCGGGCAGCTCGATCGCGATCATCGGCCCGAGTCCCCGCACCTCGGAGCCCGCCGGTGCCATCGCGGCCAGTCGCTCGCGGAGGCGCTCGCCGATCTGCTCGGCGCGCGGGCGCGCATCTTCGAGCGCATCGAGGATCGCAATCGCCGCGGCGCACGAAAGCGGATTGCCGCCGAACGTGCCGCCGAGGCCGCCGGGCGGGACTGCGTCCATGACTTCCGCGCGCCCGGTGACGCCCGCGAGGGGCAGCCCCCCGCCGAGCGTCTTGCCTGACACCGTGAGGTCCGGCTGCACTGCACCGTTAGACCCCATGTAGCGCTCGATCGCCCACACCGGCCCGGTGCGGCCACACCCACTCTGGACCTCGTCGTTCACATACAAGATCCCGTACTCGTCGAGGATCTCCTGGAGGCGCTTGGGGAAGTCGGGCGTCATCGGGATGAAACCGCCTTCGCCCTGCACCGGCTCGAGCACGGCACATGCGACGGAGTACGGGTCGACGTCGCCCTTGAAGAGCTTCTGCAGCCCGGCAACTGCGTCGTCCTCGCTGACGCCGCGGAAGGGATACGGGGCGACGGTGCGGTAGACCTCGGGCGCGAATGGCCCGAAGCCCGCCTTGTAGGGGACGACCTTCGAGGTCATCGTCATCGAGAGCAGCGTGCGGCCGTGGAAGGCGTTGTCGAAGACGACGACAGCCTGACGGCCGGTGGCGACGCGCGCGATCTTGACGGCGTTCTCGACCGCCTCGGCGCCGCTGCTCAGCAAGACTGACTTCTGGTTGTCCCCACGGTTCGGTGAGAGCTCGGCGAGCCGTCGGCAGACCTCAACGTACGGCTCGTACATCCCGACCATGAAGCACTGGTGGAGGTACTGGTCGACTTGCGCGTGCAGCGCGTCGACGACGGCCGGGAGGTTGTGCCCGAGGTTGGCGCAGCCGAGTCCGCCGGCGAAGTCGATGTACTCACGGCCGTCGACGTCCCAGATGCGCGCGCCTTCCGCCTTCGCGACGACGAGCGGCGGGGTGGAGATGCCGCGCGCTACGTAGCGCTCGCGGGCTTCCTGGACGCGCGCGGTCGCGTTTCTCTCCTGCAACGACACAGTGCAGCGACTGTATACGGCGTATTCACTGTGCGAAAGTTCGAGACACGACCCGCAGGTCGCTCACGAGCCCGGCGAACATCTCGTCCCGATTTTCCGCCCGTAAAACGGCGCTTGGGTGGATCGTCGCGACCACGAGGTCGGCCAACTCCGAGTCGAGAGGCTTGCCCCGTTCCTGCGTCACCTTGAAGGTCTTGCCGAGGAGTGATTGGGCGGCCGTCGCGCCCATCAGGACGAGCGCGCGCGGCCTGACGAGCGTCAGTTCAGCTTCGAGCCAGGGGCGGCAGGCCATCGTCTCCGTCCAGGTCGGCTTGTCGTGGATCCGCCGGGTGCCGCGCGCCTTCCACTTGAAGTGCTTGACGGCGTTTGTGACGTAGGTCGTGCCGCGGTCGATCCCGGCCTCCTCGAGTGCGCGGTCGAGCACCTTCCCGGCAGGTCCGACGAACGGCGCGCCGGCCAGGTCTTCTTGGTCGCCGGGCTGCTCGCCGACGAGCATCACCTCGGCCTTGAGCGTCCCGTCGCCGAACACCGCCTGGGTCGCGTTCGCGTAGAGCGGGCAGCCGCGGCAGCCCTGAACGGCCTCGCGGAGGGCGGTCATCGAGAGCTTGCCGGGCAGGAATGGCGCAGCCGTCGGATATGGGTTGCGTGCGGGCATGAGGCGGAGATACCCGCAGCCGCCGATACGATGCCGCCCTAGCGCGGCGCCTTGGCCGAGTGGTTAGGCAGCGGCCTGCAAAGCCGTTTACAGCGGTTCGAATCCGCTAGGCGCCTTTTCTCCCCATCCGTCGTACACTTTGGACGTGGGTGCGCTGGCGTTATTGCTGGCTACCGCGGTCTGCATGGCCGCTCCCGTTCAGCAGCAGAGCAACGGCGGCTTGGTCGTGAAGGCAGGCCCACTGGTAGGCGGGGTGACGTCGTACGACCGGGTCGCGGGTCGCTTCAGCTTGCGCGTCGGGCCCAACAGGACGCGCAACGGCTTGTCGCAGAAGATCCCGTGGTTCCCTGAGCCGGGCACGCCCATCGGGGACACACTCGTCGTCTCGGGCCGGGCGCTCTCGTTGCCGCGCACCCGCTCGTTCACCCAGACCTTCCCAGCGGCTCAGGAGGTTGGAGGCGGCCGGAAGATGTTCCCGACCACGATCGCTCCGCCGAGTGCCGGTTGCTGGTTGTTCACGTTCACGACCGGTCCGACGACCGCGTCGATCGCGGTCCTCGTCAGGCCACGCCCGACGAGCTAGCGAGCTCGAGCTCGATCCAGCGGCAGATCACGTCGACGACGTAGTCCTGCTGCACAGGCGTTAGCTCGACGCCCGGTTCTATGCCGTGGTTCTTCCGTAAGCAGCTACGGCGGCAGGTCGCCGTTGCATGCTGCGCCACGAAGACTGGGTGGCCACGGTAGGGCGTCTGCTTGCCGTCGTTGTGCGGCTGCGCCGGTGCGAGCCGCTTCGCGATCAGGTCGTGAGCGTGGGCGCGGATCGCGCTCGGGCCGCGGAGGATCGCGGTTGCGCGATCGCGGCCGCGCAGCTGGAACTTCGCCCGGAAAGGCTGCTTCCCGATGGCGGCGATGCGGTCGTCGATGGACGGCACGAGACCAAATGTGCCCAATCTCCGTGGGTTGAAGTTATAGCGGGAAGGCTATACAATTATATAGCGTGGAGGCTATAGTACCCCTATGGCGCGCCGGAACGAGAAAGCGCTCAGGCGGCGGCTCGACGACTTGCGCGGGCGGATGGCCGGCGAGCCGGAGGAAGGTTGGCTGTTCGCGCGGATCGCCGAGCAAGTCGTCGCGCAACGACGCGCGCGCGATCTGTCGCAGCAAGAACTCGCCGAGCTCTGCGGCACAACGCAGTCGTCGATCGCACGTTTCGAGCGGGGTGGAAGGCCACCGCGCATCGACACGCTGCTACGGATCGCGGAGGCGCTGGATTGCGAGCTGATCGTCGAGTTTCGCCCACGGACGAAGACCAAAGGAGGCGGCAAGTGAAGCCGGCAACGGACGTCGAGGATCTTCAGGTCACTCGGACGGAGAAGCTGCTCGCGGTCGTCTTGACGGCCTTCCTGCTGCTGGGCGGGATCTGGACGTACACGCGCGTGGACGATGTCGTTCGCCGTCATGTGCCGGTCCCCACGCTCGCGCAGAGCCCCGCGATCACGCGCGAGGTGGCCGCCCAGCAGCAGGTGTTTCAGGCACAGGAACGCAACCGCAGAGCGCTGCAAACCTTGGAGCTCACTCGCGAGGCGTACCGGACGGCCCTCGAGGCGCACAAGCCTGCGCAGGCGCTCGAGGCGAAGTACAACGTCGCGCAAGTTGCGTATGCCGCTGCGCAGCGTGAGGTCGCGGTGGCGCGCCGCGCTGCGGCCACTGCGGCACCCCCGGCCGCCGCCGCGCGCCGGGACGCAGGCGCGAAGGTCGGCGCGGCGTTGGAGCGGCAGTCGCGCGACTCCTTCCTCGTGCGGCTGGCGTTCGTGCTGCTCTCGATTGGGGTGGCGTACTGGGTGCTCGCCTACATGCGGCGTCGGCAGACGCGTTGGTTCCCTCTCGCCGGTTCCGGTGTCGCGTTTGCGACCATCCTCGCGTTCGTTCTGGCAGGCGACTACGTCACGGACTACTTCGACCCGTTCCAGTGGGGAATTGCTGTCGTGGCGCTGATCGGCATCGTCGCGACGTTGCTTGCGTACCTCGGCCTGCAGCGTTATCTGCTGCGGCGGGTCACGCAGCGTCGTGTACGGAGGCAGCAGTGCCCGTTCTGCGGGTATCCCGTGGGAATGGGCTCACACTGCGAAGGCTGCGGCCGCGAGGTCGTCGCGCCGTGTGCGAATTGCGAGGCACCGCGGCGGGTCGGCACGGCTCACTGTGCAGCGTGTGGCGCGACGAGTTAGCGGACGGACCGATGGCCCGCGCGGTGCGTATTAGAGTGCAGTGGTTGCGCTCGTTCTCGCACTGGCGCTTGGGTTCACGCCTATCCACACGGTCGCTACATCGGCTTCATCGTCTACATCGGCCGCGGCGTGCCGGCTGCGCGCCGTGCGGCGACCGAGCACATGGTCGACAGCCTGCAGGTCACCTAATCGGCGCGGCCGAAGACCGAGCTTTCCACCACATAGAAGAGCGCGATCGCAGCGTAGAGCGCGACGGCGAGATACGCGGAGATGAGCGACGAGAGAGTCGCCGCGCCGTAGATCAACGAGCCGGGCGCGAACGAGCGTGAGATGCCGCTGACGACGCGCTGGTCCGCGTCCTCCGCGATCAGCCTCCGCCCAACGGCCGCGTAGAACCACATCGCGCCATACGAGATCGCCATCAGCGTGAACGCCAAGCCATAGGCGAACGCAGCGGGCTTCGAACCGTCCCGCAGGTGCTCGGCTACCACCCGCGTCGGGAACGGGCTGAACGCGACGATCATCAGGAACACGACGTTGATGAAGAGGAACGTCCGGTCGACCCGCCCGATCTGCTGCAGCACCGCATGGTGGTTGACCCAGATGATCCCGATCGTCAAGAAGGACGTTGCGTACGCGACATACGACGGCCACGCGTGCACGAGGCCATGCGTGACGGAGACGCCCTCGGGAAGGCGAATCTCGAGGATCAGGAGCGTCGCCGCGATCGCGAAGACGCCATCGCTGAACGTCTCGAGCCGCGCGGTGCTGTTCATGCAGCCGACATGTACGCCGACCACCGCTCGGCGATGCGATCGCCTTCGAAGCGGAACACGACGATGCCGTACTGCACATAGCCCGTCTCCTCGGCGTTCCAGTGGAGCCGCAAGGCCACGCGGTCGTCCTCGCCGAATACATCCTCGACCTCGATCGTCAGGTCGGGATGATGCGAGATCATCGCCCCGGCGAACGCTTTGGCCGCCTCCGGGCCCGACGGCGTCCCGGGCGGGGCGTCGTGGTCGACGAAGTCCGGCGTGACCAGATCGTTGACCGCGTCGAGGTCGCCCGACGTGATGCGTGCGAAGTAGCTGCGGGCGATTTCTTTCCGATCCATGAGACCAGTTTAGGATCGAAGGATGAGCTTCAGCGGATCAATGATTCAGAACGCGATCTACATCGCGCAGCAGCCGCCCGAGTGGCCGGTCTCCTTCGAGGACTGGGAGCGGGCCGCGGAGGAGAAGCTCGACCCGGGGGCGTTCGGCTACATCGCAGGCGGTGCCGGGGCGGAGACGACGATGCGCGCCAACCTGGACGCATTCCAGCGCTGGCGGATCCGGCCGCGGATGCTGGCCGGGAACGCCGTGCGCGACATCTCGGTCGACGTGCTCGGGCTGCACTCGCCCGCGCCGTTCTTCCTTGCGCCGGTCGGCGTGCTCTCGATCGCGCACGCCGAGGCCGAGGTGGGGGTGGGCAAAGCCTCCGCGTCGTCCGGCGTGCCGATGCTGCTCTCAAGCGCGGCCACGCACTCGATCGAAGAGGTCGCGGCGACCGGTGCGCCGCGCTGGTTCCAGCTCTACTGGGTGAACGACCGGGAGATCTGCGCGAGCTTCGTCCAGCGCGCGGAGGCCGCCGGCTACGGAGCGGTGGTCGTCACGCTCGACACGCTGACGCTCGGCTGGCGCCCGCGCGACCTCCGGCAGGCCTACCTCCCGTTCATCAAGGGCGAGGGCTGCGGTCAGTACTTCAGCGACCCCGTCTTCCTCTCGCAGCTCGACAAGACGCCCGAGGAGGACCTGCTCACCGCCGCGGCGACGATGCTCGCGACGTTCCCGAACCTCGGCCTGACCTGGGACGACCTCGACTGGCTGCGCTCGCAGACGAAGCTGCCGATCCTCGTCAAGGGCGTGCTCACCGCGGACGACGCGGCGCTCGCGCTGCAGCACGGGATCGACGGCGTGATCGTCTCGAACCACGGCGGGCGGCAGGTCGACGGTGCCGTCGGCGCGCTCGATGCGCTTGTCGAGGTCCGCGACGCGCTGCCAGAGGCGGTCGTGCTGATGGACGGCGGCATCCGCTGCGCCGCGGACGTGCTGAAGGCGATGGCGCTCGGCGCCGACGCGGTGCTGCTCGGACGGCCGTACGTCTACGCGCTCGCAGTCGGCGGGCAGCGCGGGGTGGAGGAGCTGATCCAGAACCTGATGGCGGAGATCGACCTCAACCTCGCACTCGCGGGCGGCCATTCGATCCGCGACCTAAATCGCTCGTGGCTGACCGCGGCGTAGTCCTCGGCGAGCCTGGCTCGGTCGCGCTCGAGGAGATCACCGTCGATCACCCCGGGCCGGGCGAGGTGGTCGTCCGCATCGAAGCGACCGGCGTCTGCCACAGCGACCTGCACGTGATCGAAGAGGACGGCTGGCACCACGCGCTGCCCGTGCTGCTCGGCCACGAGGGCGCGGGGACGATCGAGGCGGTCGGCGAAGGGGTCGAAGGCTTGGCGGAGGGCGACCGCGTCGTCCTCGGCTGGAAGACGGCGTGTGGCGTGTGCTCGATGTGCGAGCGCGGTGAGCCGCGCCAGTGCAAGAAGCCGCCCGGCGCGCCAGGCCGGTTGCACCGGCACGGCGGAGCCGAGCTGACGCCGGTGCTCCGCACCGGCACGTTCGCGACGCACACGGTCGTGCCCGCCGTGGCCGCGGTGACGGTGCCGCGCGAGCTTCCCGTCGAGCAGGCCTGCCTGATCGGCTGCGCGGTTGCGACGGGCGTCATGTCAGTGCTCGAGACGGCGAAGGTGTGGGAGGGCGCACGTGTCGCCGTGATCGGGTGCGGCGCGGTCGGTCTCTCGGTGATCCAGGGCGCGCGCATCGCCGGCGCATCGGAGATCCGTGCGATTGACCTCGACGAGCGCAAGCTCGAGCAGGCAACGCGCTTCGGCGCGACCCACACTGAAGCCGGCCCGGTCGACTTCGTCTTCGACGTCGTCGGTCGCAGCGCGACGTTCGAGCAGGCGCTCGGAATGATCGGCAGCGGCGGCACGGTCGTTCTGATCGGGCTCTCGCCCGCGGGCGAGAAGGTGGATCTCGACCTGCCGGGGCTGTTCGCGAAGCGCGCGCGCATCCTCGTCTCGCACGGCGGCGACCATCTCCCGCAAGAAGACTTCCCGCGGCTCGCGCGGTGGGCGCTCGAAGGGAAGCTCGACCTCGCGGGCATGGTCACGCGCACCGCGCCGCTCGAAGGGTGGCAGGACGCGCTGGACGCGATGCGTGCCGGCAACGTGATCCGCACCGTGCTGACGCCCTGAACGCCACCTGAACGAAGCGAAACCGTCTGCTCGTTGGCTCCGTATGTCCAGGCGTCAACCAGGAACAGGAGCAGGCATGACACGGAAGGTTCTCGTTCTCGCACTGGCCCTTGTGGCTGCAAGCGCCGTGGCGGCAGTCGCGTTCGCTCGCCACACGATGACTCCGACGCTGGTCGGCACCGATGGTCCCGGCTACAAGATCACGCTCACGCAGTCAGGGAAGACCGTCAAGACCCTGAAGCACGGTACGTACACGTTCGTGATCCACGACAAGTCCTCGATCCACGGGTGGTCGCTCGACGGACCGCACGGCTTCGCGAAGGACATTGCCAAGATTCCGAGCATCGGAACCAAGACCGTCACGCTGACCCTCAAGGCGGGCAAGTACAAGTTCTACTGCCCGAACCACGAGGCGATCATGTTCGGTCACTTCACGGCGACATAGGCCAAACGCGCGTCACGATGCGGCCGTGTTTGCACCCGGCCGCATCGTGTAGCGTCAGCGCCCCGTGAAGCCGCTCGACCACTTTCGCGCGATCGTCGCGGGCGAGGCCGAGCCGCCGCCCGTGGCCAAGCTGATCGGGTTCGCGATGACGGAGATCGAGCCGGGCCGCGCAGTGTTCGAGATGGACGCCGGCCCGCAGCACGCGAGTCCGCTCGGCACGCTCCACGGCGGCGTGATCTGCGACCTCGTCGACGGTGCGATGGGCTGCGCACACGCCTCGCAACTCGAAGACGGCGAGACGTTCACGACGCTCGAGCTGAAGATCAACTACCTGAAGCCGGTCTGGAGCGGCCACCTCGTCGCCGAGGGCAAGGTGATCAAAGCGGGGCGGACGATCGGCCTCGTCGAGGGCCGCGTCACGGACGAGTCGGGCTCGCTGGTCGCCTACGCGACCTCGACCTGCATGACGCTGCGAGGCGACGCGGCAAGAGGGCGTTAGGCGCAAAGGGAGTTAGGATCGGCACATGGAGCTTCGCGACACTCCGGACGAAGCGGCGTTCCGGCAGGAGATGCGCGACTTCATCGAGGCCAATCTTCCGGACGGCTCGGCGAAGCGGGGTGCCCGCCGGTTCGAGGACGACGACCGCGAGTGGAGCCGGAAGCTCGGCGAGGCCGGCTACGCAGGGCTGACCTGGCCGAAGGAGTACGGCGGCGCAGGCGCGCCGTACAGCCACCAGGCGATCTTCCTCGAGGAGCTCGCACGTGCGGAGGCGCCGTCGCACCTCGGCGTGATCGGCATCGGCATGGCCGGACCGACGATCATGGCGTGGGGGACCGATGAGCAGAAGGAGCGCTACCTCTCGAAGATCCTCACGGCCGACGAGATCTGGTGCCAGGGCTTCTCCGAGCCCGACGCCGGCAGCGACCTCGCCGCCTCGCGCACGCGCATCGAGGACCTGGGCAACCACTTCCTCGTCAACGGGCAAAAGGTCTGGTCGTCGTTCGCCCACATCGCCGACTTCTGCATCCTCGTCGGCCTAGGCGATCCCGATGCGCCGCGCTACAAAAATCTGACCTACGTGATCGTCGACATGCACGCACCCGGCGTCGAGGTGCGGCCCCTCGTGCAGATCACCGGGCACCCCGAGTTCAACGAGATCTTCTTCACCGACGTAAAGGTCCCGAAGGAGAACATCCTCGGCACCGTTGGTGAGGGATGGCAGGTCGCGATGACGACGCTGCTGCACGAGCGCGGCACGCTCGGCTTCGCGCTGTCGGCGACGCTCGCCGTGGCGGTGCGCAAGCTGATCGCACTCGCGAAGGAGCTCACGGTGACCGACGCGATCCTGCTCGACCGGATCGCCCGCGAGTGGATCGAGCTGCAGGCGCTCAAGTACACGAACTACCGCTCGCTGACCGCCCTGCACAAGACCGGGGTCCCCGGTCCGGAGGGCTCGGCGTCGAAGCTCGTCTGGTCCGAGAACAACCAGCGCCTGACGAAGCTCGCACTCGAGATCCTCGGTTCGCACGCGCAGCTGACAAACGGCGGCGGCTATGCGGACGGCTACTGGCAGTACCAGCAGCTCCGCTCGCGCGGCAACACGATCGAAGCCGGGACGAGCGAGATCCTGCGCAACATCATTGCCGAGCGCGTGCTCGGACTGCCAAGGAGTAGGTAGTGGACTTCTCGTTCAGTAGCGAACAGGACGACCTGCGGCGCGAAGCGCGTGCGTTCCTCGAGGCGAACCCGTCGCCTTCGATGGAGCAACTCTCGGAGCTCGGCTGGGTCGGGATCGTCGCGAGCGAGGACTTTTCGTTCCTCGATGCGGCGGTGATCTTCGAGGAGCTCGGCCGCACGCTCTACGACGGGCCGTACGTGCTGAACGAAGTTGCGGGCCAGCCGGGCGATGAGGTCTGGTCGATCGAGATCGACGGCTTCGTGCCGCACCTCGACAAGGTGACACGCGTGCTGACCGCCGACATGAAGAGCGCCGGCGCCTCCGGTGAGACGCTCGCGACCGTCGACGAGTCACTCGGCCTCGGGAAGCTCTCGCGCAACGGCACGGAGCCGGCCGAGGGCAACTGGGACGACGTGCGTCGCCGCCTGCTCGCCGCGCTCACGCTCGAGTCGATCGGGATCGGGTCGAAGGTGACGGAGATGGCGATCGAATATGCGAGCGGTCGCGAGCAGTTCGGCAAGAAGATCGGTGCGTACCAGGCGATCTCGCACTCGCTCGTCGACGCGTACGTCGCGGTCGAGCTGTCGCGGTCACTCGCGTACTGGGCCGCGTGGGCGGTCGCCGAGAGCGACGAGCAGGCCGACCTCGCGGTCGCGGCGGCGAAATCGCAAGCGGCCGAGGCCGCGGTTCTCGCGTGCGAGAAGGCAATCCAGGCGCACGGCGGCATCGGCTTCACGTGGGAGCACCCGCTGCACCGGTACTACAAGCGCGCGTTGTGGCTCGAGGGCGCGCTCGGGTACGGGCGCGAGCATCGCGCGGAGATCGCATCAGCTCTCTTGGCCGGATAGCCGTCGGCGTGGTCGCGGGGATGGCTCAGACCAAACCAGGTGGCGCGATCGGCCGGCGTGACGCCTGGCGCCGTGTCTGAGCCACCATCCGCGCGGGCGGCTACGGCCATTCGGCCGAGAGTCCTCGTAACCGGCGCGTCGACCGGGATCGGCCGCGCGACGGCCGAGCTGCTGCGCGAGCGCGGCTGGCAGGTCTTCGCCTCCGTGCGGCGCGCGGGAGAGGCGCCGGCAGGGACGATCGAGGTCGTCTTCGACGTCACCGATGAGGAGGGCATCCGCCATGCGGCGGCGAGGATCGACGAGCTCGACGCGCTCGTCGACAACGCGGGCATTGCAATCGCCGCGCCGCTCGAGTTCCTGCCGCCGGACGAGCTGACACGGCAGCTGGACGTGAACGTCGTCGGCCAGCTGCGCGTCCTGCAGGCGTTCCTCCCGGCGCTGCGCCGCGCGCAGGGCCGTGTCGTGCTGATGGGGTCGATCGGCGGGAAGTCTGCGTTGCCGTTCATGGGCCCGTACGCGATGTCGAAGTTCGCGCTCGAGGCGATGGCCGATGTGCTTCGTGTTGAGCTCGCGCCATTCGGGATGCACGTGGCGATCGTCGAGCCCGGAACGATCGCGACGCCGATCTGGACAAAGCCGCAGGGCACGGTCGACGAGTTCCCGCCCGAGGCCGTGGCGCTCTATGGCCAGCGGGTCGAGAAGTTCCGTCGTCTCGCGGCCGAGCGCGCCGGCAATGCGGTCCCCGCCCTGGAGGTCGCCAAGGCGGTCGAGCATGCGCTGACCTCGTCCAAGCCGAGGACGCGCTACGTCGTCGGCCCGGATGCAAAACGCCGCGCGCGGGTCGAGAAGCTGCCGACCCGGCTGCGAGACAAGCTGCTGACGCGGTTCCTCTTCGGCTCGTGAGCTGGCTCGTCCACGGCGTGCGATTTGGCTGCGAGATCGCAGCCGTCGTCGCTGTCGTCTGGTGGGGCTGGCCGGTGCTCGGGATCTTGGTCGGAATCGCGGTGATCGCCGTCTGGGGCGCGTGGGTCGCGCCGAAGGCGCAGCGGCGGCTCCGCGACCCGCTGCGGCTGCTGGTCGAGCTCGCCATCTTCGGCCTCGCAACAGTCGCGTTCGTCGAGGTCGGCCAGACCGTGATCGCGGTGGTCTTCGCTGTCGCCGCAGTGGCGTCGGCTGGTCTTTCGCGCCGCTTCCTCGCGCCGTAGTACGTGGCTCGGGGCGCCATGGCCGGTGTCAGACACCGGCAAGTACGCTTCACACTAAGGCCGAGGCTCGCGGGGCCATGGCCGGTGTCAGACACCGGCAAGTGCGCTTCGCACAAAAGCCGCGACTCCTAGTGACAGGTCGGTGAACGACCCCCTAGGATCACGCCATGGGATACCAGGTCAGTTCACTCGCTGAGCTCGGCGAGGGCTACGGATTTCGCAAGATCCGCCAGCCCCTCGGTGTCACGGCTTTCGGCGTCAACGCACTCGTGTTCCCGGCGCGGTACGAGGGGCCGAACCATTACCACGACCACCAGGACGAGCTGTATTTCGTCCACCGCGGCACGGCGACGTTCACGTTCGACGGCGAGGAGCGCGACGTCGGAGAAGGCGGTCTCGTGCACGTCGAGTCGACGACGCATCGGATGATCTCGAACCGCACGGACGAGGATCTCGTGCTCTTCATCGTCGGTGGCAAGGGCGGCTACGTCGAGCGCGACGGTCACGTCGTCAGCGACGAGGACCTCGCCAAGCGCGTTGCGATCAAAGAGATGCAGCAGTGAACGGGCTGATGATGGATTACCAGCTGACACTGCCGACGTTGTTGCGTCGCGCAGAGGCCTACAACGGCGCGAAGGAGATCGTCACGCGCCTGCCCGACAAGAGCTTCCATCGCATCACCTACGCCGAGAGCTGCCGCCGTGCACGCGCGCTGGCGGTCGGCCTGCAGAACCTCGGCCTGAAGCGCGGTGACAGGGTCGCAACGCTCTGCTGGAACCACTACCAGCACCACGAGGCCTACCTCGGCATCCCGTGCGGCGGCTTCGTCCTGCACACGCTGAACCTCCGCCTGCACCCGAACGACCTTGCGTATATCGCAACGCATGCGCAGGACAAGGCGGTGATCGTCGATCGCAGCTTGCTGCCGCTGCTCGAGCAGTTCCTCGGCCGCACGCCGATCGAGCACGTACTCGTCGTGGAGGACTCGTACGAAGAGCTCCTCGCCTCGGCGAACCCAGACGACTGGCGCGACCCAGAGCTCGACGAGAGCGAGGCCGCCGCGATGTGTTACACGAGCGGCACGACCGGAATGCCGAAGGGCGTCCTCTACTCGCATCGCTCGACGATGCTGCACACCCTCGGTGTCGCAGCCGGTAATCCGATGGGGCTCGGCGTGTCGGAGTCCGACTCGATCCTGCCGGTGGTGCCGATGTTCCACGCGAACGCGTGGGGCTATCCATACCTGGCGACGATGGTCGGCGCGAAGCTCGTCTACCCGGGACCGCACCTCGATCCGGAGAGCCTGCTCGAGGCCTTCGTGCAGGAGAAGGTGACGTGGACCGCCGGCGTGCCGACGATCTGGCTCGGCATCCTCGGCCTGCTCGACGCGAATCCGGGCAGGTGGGACCTTTCGCACATGAAGGGCATGCTCGTCGGCGGCTCGGCCGCGCCGCGCGCGATGATCGCCGGCTTCAAGCAGCGTCACGGACTGAACGTCGTGCACGGCTGGGGCATGACCGAGACATCGCCCGTCGCGTCCACCTCCCAGCTGCCGGGAGAGCTCGGAGAGGCGGATGCCGACACGCAGTTCGACTACATCGCGATGCAGGGCCGCCCGCTACCGCTCGTGGAGCTGCGCAATCGCGACGCCGACGGCAACATCCTTCCGTGGGACGGCGAGTCGATGGGCGAGCTCGAGGTGCGTGGCCCCTGGGTGGCCGCCGGTTACTACGACACACCTGAGCAGGCAGAGCGGTGGACGGAGGACGGCTGGTTCAGGACCGGCGACGTCGTCTCGATGCACCCGCGCGGCTTCATCATGATCAAGGACCGCTCGAAGGACGTGATCAAGTCCGGCGGCGAGTGGATCTCGTCTGTCGAGCTCGAGAACGCGCTGATGGCGCACCCGGCGATCGCCGAGGCGGCTGTGATCGCGGTTCCCGATGCAAAGTGGGACGAGCGTCCACTCGCTGCGGTCGTGCTCCGCGAAGGACAGGCGGCGAGCGCGGAGGAGCTGCGTGCTTTCCTCGAGCCGAACTTCGCGAAGTGGTGGCTGCCCGACCGCTATGAGTTCATCGCGGAGATCCCGAAGACGAGCGTCGGCAAGTTCCGCAAGACCGAGCTGCGGGAGATGTTCGCGGGCGAGCCTTCCGGTACTCAGTCCGCTGCGGTGACCTCTTCGTGATCGAGACCGTCTGGCTCGACAACCCGCCGGTCAATGCGGTCAACGCTCTGATCATCTCGACGTTGTGGGATGCGTTCGAGGACCTATCGCCTGACGTGAACGCGGTCGTGCTGCGTGGCAAGGGCGAGCGCGCATTCTCCGCGGGTGCGGACATCGCGGGTTTCGTCGGTGGCGCGGCCGAGGGCGACCGCCCTGCCGGGATCCAGCCCGTCGCCGACCTGATCGAGGCGGCGCCGGTTCCGGTCGTCGCGGCGATCCACGGCTACTGCCTCGGCGGCGGGCTCGAGATCGCACTCGCCTGCGACTTTCGGATCGCGACCCGCGATGCGCAGCTCGGCTTCCCCGAGGTGAACCTCGGCCTGCTCCCGGGCGGCGGCGGTACGCAGCGTACGCCGCGGCTGATTTCGCAGGGCCGTGCGGCCTGGCTGATCATGTCTGGCGAGCGCATTGCCGCCGAGACCGCAGAGGCGTGGGGGCTCGTCGAGTTTGTCGTCGACGACCTCGAGGCCGGGATTGCGCAATACGTGGAGCCGCTCGACAAGCAGAGCCCGCACGCGATCCGGCAGATCAAGTCGCTCCTCCACGACACGCGCGAGGAGCGAAGCGACGAGCGCGAGGTGCAGGCGTTCGCCGCCTGTCTCAACTCCGAGGACGGGCAGGAGGGCGTCGCCGCGTTCCTCGAGAAACGGCAAGCCAACTGGATCGGTAGATGAAGGCATGTAGTTGAAAGCAATCGTGCTGCGCGAGGTCGGAGGCGACCTCGCGCTGGAAGACGTCCCGGAGCCGAAAGCCGGGACTGTTGTCGATGTGCGCGCCGCGGGCATCAACTTCGCCGACACCCTGGTCCGCCGCGGCCTGTACCCGCAGATGCCCGAGCTTCCGCACGTGCTCGGCAGCGAAGTCGCGGGCGATCTCGACGGGCAGCGCGTGGTCGCCTTGCCGCGCGCGGCCGGGGGCTACGCCGAACGCGTCGAGGTCGATCCGCAGTGGACGTTCCCGCTGCCCGACAACGCGTCTTACGCTGCGGGCGCGGCGTTCCTGACGACCTACCTGACGGCGTATATCCCGCTGACGCAGCAGACGGGTGTCGGCGCGGGCTCGACCGTGCTCGTGCACGCTGGCTCGGGTGGCGTCGGCTCGGCGGCGATCCAGGTCGCGAAGATCCTCGGTGCAACGGTGATCGCGACAGCGAGCTCGGATGAGAAGCGCGCGGTGGCGCGCGACGCGGGCGCGGACGATGCAATCGGTTACGACGAGATCGACGACCTGCGCGTCGACGTTGTGATGGATCCGGTCGGCGGCGATGTGTTCACGCGCTCGCTGCCGATCCTCAACCCGCTCGGCTCGGTCGTCGCGATCGGGTTCGCCGGTGGGCTGTGGCAGGACCCAAGCGTGCAGTGGCTCGTCGGTCGCAACGCGGCCGTCGTGGGGTTTTATCTCGGCCGGCTGATGAAGCTGCGGCCCGACTACGTGCGCGAGCGCGCGAACGAGCTGCTCGCGATGTGGGCGCGCGGCGAGATCGAACCGCTCGTCGGGGCGACGTTCCCGCTCGGCGGTGCGAACGATGCGCACGCGTTGATCGAGTCGCGCAAGCACGTCGGCAAGGTGGTGCTCGAGCCCTGAAAGCGCTCATCACCGGCGGCGAGGGCGGCCTTGGGCGGGCGATGCGCGCGCGCCTCGAGCGTGAAGGCTACGAGGTGGAGTCGCTCGATCTCGTCAACGGCTTCGACGTCACCGATCCCGCTGCGTGGGAGCGTGTCGAGGCGGTCGACCTTGCCGTCCTGAACGCGGGGATCCTCACTGCGGAGATCGACCTCACGAAGTTGAGCACCGAGGACTACCGCCGCGCCGTCGCTGTGAACGTCGACGGCGTCGTGTTCGGCGTGCGCCGGCTGGCGCGGGTGATGGACGGCGGCACGATTGTCGCGACGGCGTCGCTCGCCGGGCTCGTGGGCATGCCGCTCGACTCGATCTACTCGCTGACGAAGCACGCGGTCGTCGGCTTCGTGCGCAGCATCGCGCCGGTGCTGGCGCCGATCAAGGTGAACGCGATCTGCCCTGGCATCGCCGACACCGCGATGCTCGACCAGCACGGCCAGCGGGAGCTGTTCGAGGACGCGGGCTTCCCGCTGCTGCAGCCGGAGGATGTCGCCGAGGCGATGTGGCTCGCAGCGAACAGCGAAGGCACCGGCGAGTGCTGGTTCGTGCAACCCGGTCGGGAACCCGCGCCCTTCCGCTTCGCGAACGTCCCGGGCCCGCGTCACGCAGGCCAGACGGTTGGGTTGCCGCCGAGCCTCTAGGACTAGTTCAGGCCGGGATCGAACGGCATGTTCTCCATCAGCGAGAACGGGCCGCCCTTGCGCTGCAGCACGGTGCGCCACAGTTCGTCGGGATCGTCGGCGAACGCGTCGTCGGTCTCGGCGTCGACGACGATCCAAGACGGTTCCTCGAGCTCGGCTTCCAGCTGCCCGGCACCCCAGCCCGAGTAGCCGGCGAAGAGGCGCAGCCGCCTGATCGACAGATCGTCCGGCTCGGTGTCGGCCGGCATGAAGCCGAGGTCGGCCATGATCGGCGCCGCGGCCTCCTCGACGTCGTCGAACTCGGCCAGCACCATGAACGCCTCCGGCTGCACGGGGCCGCCGACGAACACCGGATCGTACGAGCCGGGGAGTCCCTCGAGCAGCGGCACGGCGTCGGCGGCCGCGACCTCCGACGGCCTGCTCAACACGAGACCCATCGCGCCGTCGTCGTCGTGGTGCGCGACGAGGACGACCGTCTTTCGGAAGTTCGGGTCGATCAGGCTCGGCGACGAGACGAGCAGCTTTCCCTGCAGCGATTGCATCTAACTGAACTGCCACCCGTCGCCGTTTGCAAACGCCTTGAGGATGCGTTTCGCAACGACCTGGCGATGGACTTCGTCCGGGCCGTCGTAGATGCGCCCGCCGCGAGCCTGCATCAGCATGCCCGCGAGCGGCGTCTCATCGGTGAGGCCACGCGCGCCGTGTGTCTGCACCGCGCGATCGATCACGTCGTTCAGCACATTCGCGGCGAAGAACTTGATTGCCGAGACCTCGACGCGCGCTTCGTCGCCGGCGTCGATCTTGTGTGCTGCGTCGAGCGTCATGAAGCGGCAGGCCTGGATCTCGGCGTAGCTGTCGGCGATCCAGTTCTGGATCGTCTGCTTGTCGGAGAGCGGGCCTGTCGACGTCTCGCGCTGCAGCGAGTACTCGCACATCAGATCGAATGCACGCTGCATCTGGCCGAGCCAGCGCATCACATGGTGGATGCGACCCGGGCCGAGGCGCTTCTGCGCGATCAGGAACCCCGCGCCCTCGGCGCCGAGCGTGTTCGACACCGGCACCCGCACGCCGGTGTAGCGCACCTCGCAATGCGTCGACCAGCCCTTGCCTTCGTGGCCCATCACCGCAATCGGCTTGACGATCTCGACGCCCGGTGTATCGGCCGGGACGATGATCTGCGTCGCCCGCGCGTGCGGGCTCGCGTCCGGATCGGTGACGGCCATCACGATCCCGAACGCCGCGCCCTCGGCGCCCGAGGAGAACCACTTGTGGCCGTCGATCACCCAGTCCTCGCCGTCGCGCACCGCGCGCGTCCGCAGCGTCGTCGGGTCGGAGCCCGGCACCTCGGGCTCGGTCATCGAGAAGAACGAGCGGATCCGGCCGGCGACGAGCGGCTCGAGCCAGCGCTCCTTCTGCTCGTCGGTGCCGAACAGGTGGAGGATCTCCGAGTTGCCGGCGTCAGGCGCCTGGCACCCGAAGACGAGCTGCCCGAACATCGACCGGCCGATGTGCTCGTTGAGGTACGCGTAGTCGAGGAAGCCGGTGCCGGTGCCGCCCGCTTCCGGCGGGACGTGCGGTGCCCACAGGCCGAGCCCGCGCACCTCGTCCTGGAGTTGCGCGAGGAGCTGCTCGCCTGCCTCGTCCTGCCGCTCGATCGCCTGCTCGTTCGGTAGCACGCGCTCCGCCATGAAGGCGCGCACCTGCTCGAGCCGCTCGGTCGGCGGTGCCCAGGTCGTCGCTGCCATTGCCATAGCATCGCATTTGATGAAGCTCGGCTTCTACATGGGCTACGCGCAGCCCGGCACCAACCCCTTGGAGCTGCTCGAGCTCGCACGCGAGGCCGAGGGGCTCGGGTACGACTCCGCGTGGGCCGCGGAGGCCTGGGGTGTCGACGCGATCACGCCGCTCGCCTGGCTCGGCGCGCAGACCACGACGTTGAAGCTCGGCACGGCGATCATGCAGCTGCCCGGGCGCTCGCCGGCGAACGCGGCGATGACCGCGGTCACCCTCGACCTGCTTTCCGGCGGACGCTTCCTGATGGGGCTCGGCACGTCGGGGCCGCAGGTCGTCGAGGGCTGGCACGGGCAGGAGTGGGGGAGGCCGCTCGGGAAGACGCGGGAGTATGTCGAGATCGTGCGCACGATTCTGCGCCGCGAGCGGCTCGAGCATCACGGTGAGCACTACGACATTCCCGTGCAGGGCGGCACCGGGCTCGGCAAGCCGCTGAAGCTGATGGCGCGGCCGCTGCGCTCGGACATCCCGATCTACCTCGCGGCGATCGCCCCGAAGGCTGTCGAGCAGACGTTCGAGATCGCTGACGGCTGGCTCCCGATCTTCTGGTCGCCGGAGAAGGCACGCACGGTGTTCCCGGTCGATCGCGCGCGCGAGGGATTCGATGTTGTCGCAACCGCTCCGGCGATCGTCACCGACGACGTCGAGTCGGCCCGCACCATGCTCAAGGAGTACTACTCGTTCTACGTCGGCGGCATGGGCGCGCGCGGGAAGAACTTCTACAACGATCTCTTCACGCGCTACGGCTACGAGGCGGAGGCGCGCGAGATCCAGGATCTCTTCCTGGATGGGAAGCAGCGCGAGGCGGCGGCGAAGGTGCCCGACGGCTTCGTCGACGAGGTTGCCTTGGTGGGCTCCGTGGAGCGGATCCGCGACCGCCTGGCCGCGTGGCGGGAAAGCGGCGCGACGACGCTCCTCGTCTCGACGCGCGACGCGGCGACGCTGCGCGGCGTGGCAGAAGCCGCGGGTTGAAACTCGCGAACCTGGTTCGCGCGCGGCGCGTTCGGTGGTGAGGTCCGTCGGTGGTTGCGCGAATCAGGTTCGGTTGCTGATCGTGTCCAGCGCGGTCTCCGCCAGCAGCGGTACGCCGAGCTCGAACATCGCCGCTCGCGTGTCCTCCGCGCCCAGCTCGCCGCGCACGTAGCGGCCGTAGATTGCCTCGCAGAAGACGGCTGCCTTCCAGAGCGCCAGCGCTTCGAACCACGCGAGCGGCTCGACCTCGCGGCCACTCCGTTCCACGTAGCGCTCGACGAGCTGCGCGCGCGACGGGAAGCCGGGCGCCGCGCTCACCGGTGTCGAGCCGAGTGCGCTCACACGGCCGTTCGGCTCACTGTAGGTCGCGAGCAGGTAGCCGACGTCAGCGCGCGGGTCGCCGATCGCGCCCATCTCCCAGTCGAGCACCGCGAGGATCCACGTCGGGTCGTCGGACGAGACCATCATGTTCCCGAGCCGGTAGTCGCCGTGCACCACCGTCGGCGAGAGCGGCTCCGGGACGTTCTGTGCGAGGAACCGGCCGACCTGGTCAACGGCGGCGATCTCGCGCGTTTGGTTGATCTCCCACAGCTGTGCGAAGCGTTTCACCTGCCGTTCGAGGTAGCTGCCGGGCCGCGCGAACGTCTCGAGCTCCGGGCCTTGCGCGGCGTGGATCTCGGCGAGTGTGTCGACGAGGTCCATGCCGAGCGCGAAGCGCGCCTCCTCCGTCTCCAAGCCTGGTGGCAGCTCCTGCGTGATCACGTGCCCTTCGAGGAAGCGCATGACGTAGAACGGGACGCCGATCACGATCTCGTCCTCGCAGACGGCGACGATCTCTGGCAGCCGGCCGAAGCCCGCGGCGCGGATCGCGTTCTGCAGGCCCGCCTCGCGCACCATGTCGTGCGCTGACGGTGGCAGCGGCGGCCGGGGTGGGCGGCGCAGCACGAAGCCTTCGCCGCCGCGCTCGAGCAGGAAGGTGAAGTTGGAGCCGCCGCCGTCGCCGATCCTCGTCGCGGTGATCGGCCCGGAGCCCAAGCCGCGCCCGTCGAGGAACGCCTCGACGTTCTCGAGAACGAGCAGCGGCGCCTTCGTCTCCATGGTGCGATCGTATGCGTCCCAACGGGTCACGCTGCCCTGAGCCAAGTCCCGTCGCCAAACGTCGTCACGGAACTGTGACGAACGATCCACAGCCTGCCTGAACGGTCAGGCCGTTCGGAGCCATGTCTAGTGGTCAGTCCAGCGTCACAAAACTGTGACCAACGATCCACAGTGGGTCGCACTTCCCATGGCAGAGCCAATTCGGAGGTGGCGCCCGGGACATGGCCCGTGGTCAGACCACGATGAAGCGCTCGTAACTTTGGGGCTAGCCGGCTGCGATCGCGCACACACCGGCGAGGGCGACGGCGATGCCGACTTGCTGCGCTCGCGTCAGGCGCTCGCCGAGCAGGACATGAGCGAGGAGGACGGTGACGACCGGATACAGCGAGCCGAGGACCGCGACGAGCGCGAGCAGGCCATGGCCCGTCGCGAACGCGAACAGCCCGTTCGCGGCGACGTCCGCCAGGCCGACCGCCGCGACCGCTCCGAGCGCAGAGCGCGGCAGCCGCAGCGTCGAGCGACGCACGCCGGCGACCGCGATCAACAGGCCGAGCGACGCGACGCGTGCGCCGGTGAGCGTCGAGAGCGGATCGCCCTCGCGGCTGCCGAGGCCGAGGAAGTAGACGAAGAGCCCGAGCGCAACGGCCGCGACGACCGCCAGCGCGACGGCGCGCGCGCGCTCGGGCGAGTCGCCCCGCCGTTCGTCGAGGGACGCCAGCACAGCACCGCCCAGAGCCGCAGCCGCGCCGACGAGGGCGATCGTCGAGGGCCGCTCGCCCGTGGCCAGCGAGAGGACGAACGGAACGAGGGCGCCGCAGGCCGCGATCGGTGAGACGACGCTCATCGTCCCGAGCGAGAGCGCACGGTAGAACGCCGCAAGCCCGGCCCCGCCGCCCAGACCCGCCAGTAGCCCGAGCCCGAACGAGCGCCAACCGATCTCGCCGTGCACCGCGACGACCACCAGCAACGCGACGAACCCCGCGCCCTGTGAGACGACCGTGACGGCAAACGTCGGCAGGCGCTTCGTCAGCGAGCCGCCGGCGAAGTCGGCTGCACCCCAGACGAGGGACGAACCGAGCGCGAGCACGAGTGCGAGCGCGTTCAGAGCTTCAGCGACTCATGAGAGGCGCTCGACCAGCATCGCCATCCCCTGGCCGCCGCCGACGCACATCGTCTCGAGCCCGATCGTCCGGTCCATCGTCTCGAGGTCGTTGAGCAGCGTTCCCATGATGCGCGCGCCCGTCATGCCATAGGGATGTCCGAGCGCGATCGCGCCGCCGTGCGGATTGAGCTTGTCGCTGAAGGGATCGACGCCGACGTCGCGGCACACGGCGATCACCTGCGCGGCGAACGCCTCGTTCAGCTCCATCACGTCGACGTCGTCGATCGTCATGCCCGCCTGGGCGAGCACCTTGCGCACCGCCTCGATCGGGCCGACGCCCATGATCTCCGGCGCGACACCCGAGACGCTCGACGCGACGATCCGAGCCCGCGGCTCGAGCCCGAGCTCACTCGCGCGCTCGGCGGACATCACGACCACCGCGGCGCCGCCGTCATTTAGCGGGCAGGCGTTCCCCGCGGTGACGCGTCCGCCCGGCTTGAACGCCGGCTCGAGTGACTGCAGCTTTTCCAGCGTCGAGGAGCGCCGAGGCCCGTCGTCGACGTCGACGCCATTCCACGCCGAGATCTCGCGCGCGAAGAACCCGGAGTCCTGCGCGGCGACCGCGCGCTCCTGCGACTGCTGCGCGAAGAGATCCATGTCCTCCCGCGAGACGTCCCATTGCTCGCCGACGTTCTCCGCCGTCAGCCCCATCGGAATGTAGACGTTCGCGATTGGCGCGTTGTCTCCGAAGAGCGCAGGGTGGAGTTCCTCCTCGCTCTTCGGGTAGCCGTTCACCTGCGAGATCGACTCGACGCCACCCGCAACGAACGCCTCGCCTTCGCCGGCGCGAATCGCGTGGAACGCCATGCGAATCGTCTGCAGAGACGACGCACAGAAACGGTTGACCGTCGTTCCGGGCACTGTGTCGGGCAGCTCCGCGAGCAGCGCCGCGCGCCGGCCGAGGTTCATGCCCTGTTTGTCCTGCGGGAACCCGCAGCCGATCATCACGTCGACGATCTCCTCGCGCGGGAGCTCCGGCACCTTGTCGAGCGCCGCCCGAATCGCGAACGCGGCGAGGTCATCGGGACGGGCATCGACGAGCGAGCCCTTCGCGGCACGGCCGATCGGCGTGCGCGCAGTTGAGACGATCACGGCTTCTGGCATGGGCGCATCTTGCCGCAACGAAACGGGCCGGCGCTGCGTGGTGGCTGCAGCGCCGGCCCCTTTTGTGGTGCGATTCTGCGATCCCGGTTTACCGGAGAGCGCCGCGGCCGGGGATGAGCGAGCCCACCGGCTGGAACACGTGGTTCTGGTACTGGATGATCTTCACCTGGGAGATCGGGTACTGGAAGGTCCCGTTGGTGAACATGCTGACGCCCGGGAGGAGGAACGGGTTCGCGTTCTTCTTCCCCGGCGTATACGCCATCTTGCGGGCCGCGGCCATCAGGCTCGCCCGCGTGAGGTTCTTGCCGGCGGCCTGCAGCACCTTCACGGTCGTCCACGCCTTGGCGACGCCGTAGAGGTTGAGCCCATCATTGGCGTTCGCTTTCGGCGCGTACTTGGCCATGATCGTGCGGTACGCCTTCATGCCCGGCTGCTTGTTGTAGATCGGGTTCGACGGGTCGAGGGTGTAACCGACACTGATTGTGCCTTCGACGTTGTCGGAGCCGCTCTTTGCTGCGAGCGTCAGGAACTGGTCGGTCGCGGAGACCGAGTTCGTGATCACGTGCGCCGGGTGCCAGCCGAGCTTGGTCGAGATGACGTAGGCCTGGATGGTCGGCGTCGGAGTCGCGAGAATCACGAAGGTGTCCGCTCCGGAGGCCTTCAACCTTGCCACCTGCGTCGACGGCGGCGTGGTCGCGCTCAGGTCGTACGGCTGGGCGCTGACGATCTGCGTCTGGTTCTTCGCGAGCCCGGCCTTGAAGCCCCGCAGGTAGTCACCGCCGTAGTCGTCGTTCTGGTAGAGGACGCCGATCTTCGCGGAGCCGAGGTTCTTGACGACGTACTTGCCGTAGATCGCACCTTCGGCCTCGTAGTCGGGCTGCCAGCCGAGCGTCCAGGGGTTCGATCCGAAGTCGCGGTCGAATGTGGTCGCGCCGGTCGACACGAACAGCTGCGGCACCTTGTTCTGGTTCAGGTAGTCGCGCACCGCGAGCTGTGGCTCGGTCCCGAGGCCACCGACGAGCGCGAACGCATGATCCTGCTCGACGAACTTGTGCGTGATCTGCACGGTGTTCGCCGGGTTGTAGCCGTCGTCTTCGTAGTGCCAGGTGATCTTCCGTCCGTTGACGCCGCCGTGCGCGTTGACGTACGAGAAGTAGGCACCCATGCCGACCGGGATCGGCGCATAGCCCGAAGCAGGGCCGCTGAGGGGGAACGTCCCCTCGAGCAGGACCGACGTCGCGGTAACGCCCGGCGTCGCCGTCGCGCTGGCACCGGCCGTCATCACGACGACCGCGGAGGCCGCAAGGGCCACGGCGATCAGCAGGAACGTCTTCTTCATGCTCGTTCTCCTTTGGGGGAGTGACCTGGGGGGTTGGTCTAGTGACGGACTATACGAGGGTTTCGGATCCAAAGCGACGGCGATTCACGGGCCCTCGGCGCCCGCTGCCGGATCGGTCGGTGTCGGCGCGCGCGGCTTGGCCCACGCCGGGACGGCGGCGCTACCGGTGACGATTCGCCGGACAAGTCCGGCGAATCCGGAGGGGGCGACATAGAGCACCACCAGCAGGACGGCGCCGTAGACAACCAGCCCGGATCCGGGGGCGTGCGTATCGACGTGATGCACGTTGCTGAACTGCTCGAGAATCCACGGGCCCCAGCTGATCCGGATGAACTCGACGAAGAGCGCGCCGAACACCATCCCGTACAGCGACCCGGCGCCGCCGACCACGATCCCGACGATGAGCAGGATCGAGAGGTCGATCGGGAAGGTGTCAGGGTTCACGTAGGTGATCCCGATCCCGTAGAGCGCGCCGGCGACGCCGCAGAAGAAGGCCGAGATGCCGAACGCCGCCGTCTTCACGGACGCCGTCGCGACGCCGCTCGCCGTCGAGGCGATCTCGCTGTCGCGCACCGCGCGTAGCGCACGGCCGAAGCGCCCGCGCACGACCAGGAACGCGAGCGCGAACATGACGAGGGCGACGGTCCAGGTGACGACGTAGAACCAGATCGATGGGTTCGTGGACCAGCCGAACTCGGAGTGCAGCTGCGGCAGGTTCTTGCCGACGTTTCCGCCGGTGAAGTCCGGGAAGCGCTTCAGGATCCCGATGAACGAGAGCGGGATGGCGAAGGTCGCGAGCGCGAGGTAGGGGCCGGCGAAGCGGGTTGCCGGCAGCCCGAACGCGATCCCGACGAGGCCCGCGATGACGCCGGCCACCGGAATCGTCCAGAGGTCGCGCCAGCCGTGGTCGACGACGAGGATCGTCGTCGTGTACGCGCCGATGCCCATGAAGGCGCCGTGACCGAGCGAGATCTGCCCGGTGAAGCCGGTGAGGATGTCGAGCCCGCAGAGCGCGATCAGATAGATCGCGACGAACCCGAGCTGGTACGAGCGGTAGTTCGAGGTGACGAACGGCGACAAAACGACGGCGACGACGAGGAGCGCGAAGCCAACGGGGCCGGCGAGACGTCTCACACGCGCCTCACGACGACGCGGCCGAAGAGCCCGGCCGGCTTGACGAGCAGGACGACGAGGAGGATCGCGAGCGCGACCGGGAGCCGAAGCTCCGTGGTCACCGGGTGCACGTAGGTGCCGAGCATGTTCAACATCACGCCGAGCCCGATGCCGCCCGCGACGGCGCCGACCGGGCTCTCGAGCCCACCGAGCACGGCGGCCGCGAAGGCGTAGATGAGGACCGCCTGCATCATGTTCGGCGTCAGAAAGACGGTCGGCGCGACCATCATCCCGCTGACGGCGCCGAGAGCTGCGGCGAAGCCCCAGCCGAGTGCGAGCAGCCATGACGTGCGCACGCCGAGCAACCGCGCAGCGTTCGGGTTGAGCGCGCCCGCCCGCATCGCGAGCCCGAGCTTCGTGAAGCGGAAGAAGAGCCAGAGCACGGCGAGGCACGCGACCACGACGCCGAAGGTCCCCACGTCCTGCTTCGAGATGTGCACACCGCCGACCACCCACGACGTCGTCGGGAACGGGCTCGGGAAGAACTGCAACTGTGGCGACCAGATCCACCCGGCAAGGCCGTTCAGGATGACGAGCAGTGCGATCGTCGCCATCACGACGGTCAGCACGCTCGCTCGCTCGAACGGGCGGATGACCGTCCGTTGCAGCGCGACGCCGCCGGCGAACGCGATCAGCAGCGTTGCGAAGAATGCCTCCCAGAACGAGAAGCCGTGGTGGGTGATCAGCGACCAGGCGATGTACGTCGTGAACATCGCCATCTCGCCCTGCGCGAAGTTGATCACCTCGGTTGCCTTGTAGATCAGCACGAGCGCAAGCGCGAGCGAACCATAGATCGCACCGTCGGACAATCCTGTCGTGAGTGTCTGGAAGAACTGCTGCATCAGTAACCGAGGTACGCCGCGCGAACGGCTTCGTTGGAGCGGAGCTCTTCGGCTTCGCCGGAGACAGCGACGCGGCCCGTCTCGAGCACGTAGGCGCGTGACGCCGCACTGAGCGCGATCGCGGCGTTCTGCTCGACGACGAGGACGGCGAGCCCTTCCTTCTGGTTGAGGTCGCCGACGACCCGGAACACTTCCCGCGTCACGAGCGGGGCGAGGCCGAGCGACGGCTCGTCCAGCATCAGCAGGCGCGGCCGTTGCAGGAAGGCGCGCGCAAGAGCGAGCATCTGTTGCTCCCCACCCGACAGGGTCCCGGCCTGCTGGTTGCGCCGCGCTTCGAGCCAGGGAAAGTACTCGAGCACCATTGTGAAGTCGATGCTCCCTCGGCGCATGTACGCGCCCATGCGGAGGTTCTCCCACACGGTCAACTCGGCGAAGATCCCCCGCCCTTCGGGCACGTGGGCGATCCCGGAGCGCGCGACCGCCTCCGGCCCGGAGCGTCCGAGCCGCTTCCCGGCGAACACCACGTCCCCGCTGCGGCGCACCGTTCCCGAGACCGCGCGCAGGGTCGTTGTCTTGCCCGCACCGTTCGCGCCGAGCAGCGTTACGATCTCGCCGTCGTCCACCGTGAGGGACACGCTGTGTAGTGCGGCCACCGGGCCGTAACGCGCGGAGACGTCTGTGAGCTCGAGCAGCGCGGCCATCGCGGGCGATACCTTCTCATGCATGGTCGAGATCGAGAAGGGGGTAGGCCGGATCACGTTCTCGCTCCCGTTGGGAATCGACCACGTTCACTGCTATCTCCTCCGCTCGTCGAGCGGCGGTTGGATCCTCGTGGACACCGGGCTCGGCTCCCGCGACCCCGAGGCGAAATGGCGTCCCGTGCTCGACGAGCTCGACGCTCCCATCGAGCAGATCGTCGTCACGCACATGCACCCGGATCACGTCGGCGGGGCGCGCGACATTCAGGAGCTGACCGGCGCGCCGGTGCTGCAGGGCCGCGAGGACTACGCCCAGTGCGTCGCTGCTTGGGGTCGTCGCGATGTTGAGCGGTTCGTCGCGTACTGGTCGTCGCACGGCATGCCGGGCCTGACGATCGAGGAGATCGCGCGGGAATCCGAGCGCCTGATGAGGGCGGTGCACTGGGTCGAGGGGCCGCAGCTGCTCGATGCGGGCGACGACGTTGACGGCTGGCGCGTCGAGGTGCTGCGCGGTCATGCCGACGGTCACATCGTTCTGCTGCGCGACGGCGTGATGATCGCCGGAGACACGATCCTGGGCGGGATCACGCCGGCGATCGGCCTCTATCCGAACTCACGTCCCGATCCACTCGGCGACTACCTGTTGACGCTGGACCGGATCGAGGAGCTTGCGCCCCGCGTCGCCTACACGGGCCACCGCGACGCCGTTCTCGATCCGTCGGAGCGGGCACGCGAGATCCGCGATCATCACGTCGAACGGCTGTCGAATGCGCAGCACGCGCTCGATGGAGAGCCGCTGTCGGGCTACGACATCTCCCTTGCGCTCTGGCCCGGCGATCTCCCGCCGACGCTTCGCCGTTTCGCCACGGCGGAGTCGCTCGCTCATCTCGAGCGCCTCGTGCACGAGGGCCGGGCGGCCCGAGCCGGGCTCGCCTACGTCGGCGCCACGACGTAGCCGGATACCATTAAGGGCGTGAAGCCGCTTCGGATCGGCGTCCTCGCCGTGCAGGGGAACTTTCGTGAGCATGCGCAGATGCTGCGCCGGCTCGACGTCGACGTGGCCGAGATTCGCAAGCCCGAGCAGCTCGCAGGACTCGACGGTTTGGTGATTCCCGGCGGCGAGTCGACGACCTTCATGCGGCTGATGCGGCTGTACGGCCTCGACGCCGCGCTGGCCGACTTCACGGCGCCCGTGTTCGGCACGTGCGCCGGGATGATCGTGCTCGACCGCAACCATCTCGGGCTCGTCGACGTGTCGGTGCGGCGGAACGCCTTCGGGCGGCAGGTCGCGTCGTTCGAGACGGATCTCGACGTCATTGGGATCGACTCGCCCGTGCGCGCGGTGTTCATCCGCGCGCCATGGGTGGAGGAGGTCGGTCCCGGGGTAGAGGTGCTCGCCGAGGTGGACGGGCGCCCGGTGCTCGCGCGAGAGGGACGCTTCCTGATCGCTGCGTTTCATCCGGAGCTGACCGACGACACTCGTCTGCACCAAGAGTTCTTGGAGCTCGTCAGGGAGGAGCAGGGTGTCCGGGCATAGCAAGTGGTCGTCGATCAAGCACAAGAAGGGCGCCACCGACGCGAAGCGCGGCAAGCTCTTCTCGAAGCTCTCGCGCGCGATCATCATCGCGGCGAAGGAGGGCGGCGGCGACCCCGCGAACAACCTGTCGCTCCAGAACGCGATCGAGAAGGCGAAGTCCTACTCGATGCCGAAGGACAACATCGACCGCGCGATCGCGAAGGGCTCCGGCGCCGACGCGGATGCGGATGCGTTCGAGACGATCGTCTACGAGGGCTACGGCCCGGAGGGCGTCGCCGTGATCGTCGAGGCGCTCACGGACAACCGCAACCGGACGGCCGCCGACGTGCGCCACATGTTCGCGAAGCACGGCGGCAACCTCGGCGCAACGGGCGCGGTGGCGTGGCAGTTCGACCGCCGTGGCGTGGTCGTCGTCCCGTCCGAGGGTGTCGACGAGGAGGAGCTGCTGCTCGTCGCGGCGGACGGCGGCGCCGAGGACATCGCGCAGGACGGCGACGTGTTCCAAGTCACGTCGGCGCCGGAGTCGCTGTCGGCGGTGCGCGCGACGATCGAGGCGGCGGGCTTCGCCGTCGACTCGGCGGAGCTGATGCTCGTCCCGAAGACGACGGTCGCGGTCGAGGACGAGGCGAAAGCGCGGCAGGTGATGCGCCTGATCGACGCGCTCGAGGACAACGACGACGTGCAGGACGTCTACGCGAACTTCGACATCCCCGAGCGCGTGCTCGAGGCCGTCGCCGGCTAGACGTAGCGGTAGCGCGCCTGCGCGACGACTTTGCCCTGATCGTCGGCACGTGTCAGGGTGGCTACGTGATCAGAGTGCTCTCGTCGCTCGGGGCTGTCGTACTGCTGGCCGGATTGATCGTCGGCGCGGCAACCCCTGGTGCCGGGGAGATCGACGCGATCCGCTCGGAGAACGCCAAGGCTGGAACGCTTGGCTGGTTGGGCATCGACAATCGGACGCGCGCAATCGAGGTCTATGCCTCGGCAACCGATGCCCTCCCCGGCGACGATGTCCCGCTCCACGTGAGCACGGCGCCGGCCGCTCGCTACCGGATCCTCGTCTATCGGCTCGGCTGGTACGGCGGAGTGGGCGCGCAGCTTGTTTCCTGCCTTCCGGCCTGTGACGGCGCAGGCTTCGGCGTGAAGCAGCCCGTCCCCGCACCCGATGCGACGGGTTACATCAATGCCGGCTGGCCCGTCACAGACTCACTGCATATCGGCGAGGGTTGGGTCAGCGGCTACTACCTGATCCGCGTGCTGCTCCTCTCCGGCCCTGCGGCCGGGAGCAGCGCAACGACGTTCCTCGTCGTGCGCCGCTTCCGCAGTACGTCAGCGATCCTCGTGCAGGTTCCCGTCAATACCTGGGAGGCCTACAACGGCTGGGGCGGCAAGAGCCTCTATCCATTTTCGAGCGCCGACGGGCGGCAGGCGATCCGCGTCTCGTTCGACCGTCCGTTCAACTGGTTCGTGCCGGGGGGCCAACGGCCGCTCGGCTGGGAGCTGCCGTTCGTCGGGTTCCTCGAGCGTCAGGGATACGACGTCTCCTACCAGTCGGACGTCTGGACCAACTCGCATCCTCGCTCGCTCCTGCATCACCGCCTCGACGTTGTAGCGGGGCATGACGAGTACTGGACGAAGGCGATGCGCGACAGCTGGGGCGCGGCTCGCGACGCCGGTGTCAACCTGGCGTTCATGGGCGCCAACGCTGCGTACTGGCAGGTCCGTCTGCAAGACGATGGACGCACCATCCTCACGTACAAGTCGATGTACGACCCGGAGCCCGACCCGGCCCTGAAGACTGCGATGTTCAGGGAGCTGGTGCCGCCGCGCTACGAGTGCGAGCTCATTGGGATCCAGCACCAGGGGGTCGGGCTGAACTGGCAGCCTGGGGATTACACGGTGCAGCCGGGCGCTTTTGCGACCGGATGGACGCGTCAAACCGGTCTCAGGTCGGGTGCGGTGATCCGCGGGATCGTCAGCGTGGAGTCCGACACGATCCCGGGCAACCAGACGGCCGCGTCCTCGTGCGGCAATGCCCTCACCGTGCTCTTCCACCGGCAGCGCGGCGGGGACAAGGATGGAAACGCCGACGCAACGGTGTACACGGCCCCCTCGGGTGCGCGCGTATTCGCGAGCGGCTCGCATCAGTTCGCGTGGGCGCTCACCGACTTTCAATCGGACCCCGATCAAGGCCATGGCTTCGCCGACTCCCGCCTGCAGCGTTTCATGACGAACGCCTTCGACGATCTCTCGGGTCAGAAGTTGCCCTTTGTCGGTTCGAACTCGCAGGTGGGCTAGACGCCGGAAGAGGATCGCGGGTCATGCCTCCGTACCCTTCCGCGACGCTGCGCCGTTGCACCTCGGGATGCGGCGAACGGAAGGTTTTTGACGTGGCAACGATCGACGTCCGCAGGCCGGCCCAGGAGGCACGCAACAAGGCAGAGAGCGGGCGCGGCTGGTACGCCGTGCTGGCCCGTACGGGACTGGTCGCGAAGGGCTTCTCGTACGGGCTCGTGGGCGCGCTCGCGCTCAAGCTGGCGCTCGGCGACGGCGGCAAGGCGACGAGTCGGCAAGGAGCGCTCCAGCAGCTCGCGCAGCAGTCGTTCGGGGAGATCGTCCTCATCCTCCTTGCGTTCGGCTTCGCCGCCTACGCGCTGTGGCGGTTCGTCCAGGCGTATGCCGAGCGCCCCGATGCCGGCGAAGAGGAGGCCAAGGTCTGGCTCAAGCGCACGGGCTACATCGGGCGTGGGCTCGTGTACGTGGCGCTGACGTATTCGACGGTCAGGATCCTCACAGGGTCGGGCGGGGGACAGTCGCAGAACGCGAAGGCGCACCACTCGACGGCGATGGTGCTGTCGTGGCCCGCGGGCCGGTGGCTCGTCGCGGCCGCGGGGCTCGCCCTGGTCGCCGTCGCCCTCTGGAACCTGTACCGCGGGCTCGCCCGGAAGTTCGAGGACAAGTGGCGCGGAGGCCTGACGCCGGCCGTCCGGCGCTGGGGCGCGCGCGCCGGAGTCGTCGGTCACGTCGCCCGTTTCGTCGTCTTCGGCCTGATCGGGGTCTTCACGATCAAGGCTGCCCTCGACTACAGGCCGAAAACCGCAATCGGTCTCGACGGTGCGCTGCAGAAGCTCGCCCACGCCTCCTACGGACCGTGGCTGCTGGGCCTGACAGCAGCGGGACTGTTCGCCTACGGCGTCTACTGCCTCGTCGACGCGCGGCTCCGCGACGTCTCCGCGAACACCTAAGCGTGGACGCGAGGATCGCCATCTGGGTGGCGACGCACCGGGTCGGCGCCCTGAACGACTTCTTCATCGCCCTCGGCAACGTGAACAGGCTCGGGCTGCTCTGGATCGCCGCGGCGATCGCGATCGGCCTGAAGCGCGGCGGCGGTGCCTCCGGCGCGCTCGTGCTCGGGAGCGCGGTCGCCGTGGCGGCGTTCGCGGCAGACACCGCGTCGTTCGGTGTGAAGGACCTCTTTCACCGGACCCGCCCGTTCGAAGCGCACCCGCAGATCCATCCGCTCTACGCCGTCCACTCGAGCTCGTTCCCGGCCGGCCACGCCGCGACGGCGTTCGCCGGGGCGACGGTTCTGGCCTACGTCGTCCCGCGCGCCGCACCGCTACTCCTTCTCGTCGCGGCCGCGATCGGCTTCTCGCGGGTCTATGTCGGAGTGCACTACCCGACCGACGTGCTCGGCGGGGCCGCGATCGGCGCCGCCGTCGGAGCTGTCGTCGTGATCGCGCTGCACGCCGCCCGCAACCGTGGCCTTCGGCCGGTTGCACTGGCGCTCGGCTGACGCCGGGCTGGCCCTCGGCTCACGTCGCAGGAACGTCCGGAGCCACGCCTAACGTGTCCTCGTGAAGGTTCTCGGCATCGATCCAGGGACGGCTGCATGCGGGTTCGGAATCGTCCAAGAAAGCGGAGGGCGCCTCAGGGTCACGTGCCACGGGTGGTGGCGAACGTCGGCCAGAGAGCGTCCGGAGGCTCGTCTGCTCACGATCTTCACGGGCGTCCAGGAGCTGATCGCCCAGCACGCCCCGGATGCCGTCGCCCTGGAGGAGTCGTACGTCGGCGCAGACGCCCGCATCGCACTCTCCGTCGGACAAGCCCGGGGAGCCGTGCTCGTCGCCGCAGCGTCCGTCGGCGTCGCGTGCACTGAGTACGCGCCGGCGACCGTCAAGCAAGCGGTCTGCGGCTACGGCCGCGCGGACAAGGCTCAGGTCGGGAAGATGGTCAAGGCGATCCTCGCGCTCGACGAGGTGCCGACGCCGAACCACGCTGCCGACGCGCTCGCCGTCGCGATCTGTCATGCGCTCGCGCCGCCGCTGATGAAGCTGGTCGCGTCGTGATAGCGCGCCTTCGCGGCCGTATCTCCGGGCGCGCCGGCTCAGGGCTGATCGTCGACGTGAACGGTGTCGGCTACCTCGTCAACGCGACTCCGTCCGTGCACCGTCTCGGCGGCGGCGAAGTGACGCTCGAAGTGCACACGGTCGTGCGCGAGGACGCGTTGCAGCTGTACGGCTTCGCGACCGCCGACGAGCGCGAGTTGTTCGAGCTGCTGCTCGGGGTCAACGGCGTCGGCCCGAAGGTCGCGCTCGCGATCGTCTCCGGTTCGACACCGGCAGAGCTGCGCCGCGCGATCGCGCGCGACGACGTGAAGCGCTTCCAGGCGATCCCCGGGATCGGTCTCAAGACGGCGCAGCGCGTTGTACTGGAATTGAAAGCAAAGCTCGTCGGGCTCGACATCGGCGGCCCGGACGGTGGCGACCTGACGGCACGCGACGCGCTCGTCGAGCTCGGCTGGTCGCTCGTCGACGCCGAGCGTGCGCTCGCTGATGTCGACTCCGGCCTCTCGATCGAGGAGCAGGTGCGCCAGGCGCTGAGGGCCGCGGCGTGAGCCAGTTCCTCGCGCCTGTGCTCGCCGACGTGGAGGAGGAGCTCGAGCGTTCGCTGCGGCCGCGCACGCTCGGCGACTTCGTCGGGCAGGAGCGCGTCAAGGAGCAGCTGTCGATCGCGCTCGAAGCGGCGAAGGCGCGCGGGGAGGCGCTCGACCACGTGCTGCTCGCCGGCCCGCCCGGGCTCGGCAAGACGTCACTCGCTCAGATCGTTCGCAACGAGCTCGGCGTCGGCATTCGCCAGGTGGCGGGTCCTGCGCTCGAGCGCAAGGGCGACATCGCCGCGATCCTGACGACGCTCGAGCCGCGCGACGTGCTCTTCGTCGACGAGATCCACCGCCTGAACCGTGCCGCTGAGGAGATCCTCTATCCGGCGCTCGAGGACTTCCGGCTCGACATCATCGTCGGACAGGGACCGGCTGCGCGCACGCTGACGCTCGACCTGCCACCGTTCACCCTGATCGGCGCAACCACGCGCACCGGCTTGTTGACGACGCCGCTGCGCGACCGGTTCGGCCTCACGTTTCGCCTCGACCATTACGACGCGGTGGAGCTCGCCCAGATCGTCCGGCGCTCGGCAAGCATTCTCGGCGTTGAGATCGACGACGACGCGGCGAAGCTCGTGGCTGGCCGCTCGCGCGGCACGCCGCGCATCGCGAACCGAATCCTGCGGCGCGTCCGCGACGTCGCCGAGGTGCGGCACGAAGGCATGGTCACAACGCCGATCGCGGAAGAAGCACTTACCTTGCTCGAGGTCGACGGCGCCGGGCTCGAGCGCTTCGATCGCGCGCTGCTGCGCTCCGTCGTCGAGAAGTTCGGCGGCGGGCCCGTGGGGCTCTCGACGCTCGCCGTCTCGCTCGGTGAGGAGCCCGAGACGATCGAGGACGTCTACGAGCCGTATCTGCTGCAGCTCGGCTTCCTCCAGCGCACGCCGCGCGGCCGCACGATCACCGAGCTCGGGCGTGCCCACATGGGTGCCACGCCCGACCCGAGCACCCTCTTCTAGGAGTTTTCCGAAGGGCACGGCCGACGCCGCACCGATAATGGGCGGGATGTCGTGTTCGGCGGGGAGAACGACGCGCTCGGCACGGCAACCGACGATACGCTTCAGTCGGCAGCGAGGCTTGCGGCGGACGCAATCGAGTCCGTCACGCCTGCAAAGCAGCTCGCCGACGATCTCGAGGAGCTCGACGCGGTTCGAGCGGCGATCTCGGTTGACGCTGGATCGGTCGAGGAGACGATGCGCAGGCTCGCGCTGGTCGCGGCGGAGGCGCTCGCCTGCGAGGTGGCCGCGGTCTACCTCGTGGACGGCGACCGCATCGAGGTCGTCGATCGCGGCTGGGAGCTGGGCGAGCCTCCGGTGCGCGTTGCCGCAGCGCTCAAGTCCGTGCTTTCCGAAGCCCGCTTCCCCTACTGCGTGCAGGACGCGAGCGTCGTTCCGCTGCCGACCCGCTCGACCTCGAACGGGGAATCCGCTCGTACTACCTGCTCGAGCTCACGGGCGTGAGCATGGGCGTGCTCTTCGTTGCGCACACGGACGCCGCTCCACGCGGATTCACGCTCCTCTGCCGCCGGCTCGGCCTGCGGCTCGCCGGCGTCACATCGGTGGCGCTCGGCGCCGCGCTTACGCAGGAGTGGTGCTCTGCAGAGGCTGCTCGCCTTCACGTGGCGTTCGGGAAGCTCGACGCCTGAGTTGCCACGTCTCCGTCGAGCCTCCGACGAACGAACGCCAGGGCGAGCGGCGCCGTGAGCAGCGCCATCACGTCGAACCACACGTACCCGGAGGCGACGCCGCTCGGCGGGTTGCCGTCGGGAATCCCGAGGCCCGGCAACTCGCGCGCCCACTGCCAGGTTCCGATTGCGGTGCCGTACAGCTCCAGTGCGGCGACAACGAGGAAGACGCCCGCGTAGATCGCGCGATTTCGACCGCGCCACAGGAAGACCAAGAGCATCGGCACGAGCAGCGCGCCGGCGACGTCGCGCCGCGGCAGCACCGTCAGCCCGAGGATGCCCCAGGCGGCTGCGCCGGTCGCGGCAACGATGACGAGCGTGCGGGCGTGACGCGCAAGCGCAGTCGCGAGCGCGAGGCCGGTCAGGTAGACGAGGCCATGCGCAGGCGGCACGAACAGCGGGAGGTTGTGCAGGCGGTAGCTGTAGACGCCCCAGATCAGCGAGCCCGTCACCTCGCCGATCGTCGCGAAGACGACGACGCCGAGCGCTTGCGCGCGCCGCTCCGGTGAGACGCGGACCAGCACCGCGGCGAGCAAGAACCACGTCAGGACGCCGAGCGCGAGCTGCTCGGGATAGGAGGCGTAGTGATCGAGCGCCAGCAGAGCCGCGAGATACGCGACACCTGCGACGGACGCTACGGCCGGTATTGCAGCTCGTGCCACGACGGCACCGGTGCGAGCTCGAGCAAGGGCCGGCCGCCGCCGCCCGGATGCTGGTAGGCGAACTCGGCCTCGCCGTCGTCCCACACGACCTCGAGGGCACTGCGCTTCACCTGATGGTCGAGCCAGGCGCCGCGGAAGATCAGCTTGCGCAGCCAGTAGACGAGCGACTCACCGTCGACGAGCGACACGCGCTCCCAGTTGCGCACGAGGTAGCGGCCGAGGCGCGAGGCCGGCTCCTCGATCACGCCTTGCGCTGCGAGCGCAACGAGGTCTTCGGTCTCGTCCTCGTCCAAGTCAGGGGTCTCGACGACACCCAACTTCACCGCGGCTGCGATCACACGCCCTTCGAAGTCCGCGGCCCCGAACGAGAACCGATAACCGAGGAACTCGACGATGTAGTCGTTCCCTGAGCTGTAGTTCGCGTCGGGTGAGGGCAGCGATTCAGGCACGATCCCATGGTAGTGAACGTCCTTGCCGCCACTCGTTGGGAGCATCTCGTGCTCTGGCTGCCCGCCGCGATCGTGGGCGCCGGTCTGGTGGGCGCCGTGTTCATCCTGCTCGGCCGAGCCTTTGTTGCCAGCGTGCGCGAGTCGGGGCATCCACGGTTGATCGTCGGCGGGATCGTCGCGCTCGCAGGCGTGATCGTCCTGCTGACGTACCTCGGCGTTTCGCTGCCCAAAGAGGGTTAAAAACCTCTACAGGATCACAACGGGCGTTCCGAGCTCGACGTGCTGGAAGACCCACTCGGCGTCGGGAACCTGCATGCGAATGCAGCCGTGCGACAAGCTGTAGCCGATCGACGCGGGCGCGTTCGTGCCGTGAATGCCGACGCCTGATGCGTCGAGCCCCATCCACCGGGTGCCGAGTGGGTTGCCGGGCCCGGGCGGGATCGGCTTGAGCCCGCGCGCCCAGGCCGACGTGGGCGGGCGCCACCAGGGGTTGCGCTGCTTGTCGACGATCCGCCACACGCCTGCCGGCGTCGGGTAGATCGCCTGGCCGGTCGCGACGCGGAACGTGCGCACGAGCCGGCGACCGTCGTAGAGCTTCAACGTGTTCACGCCGCGCGTGATCACGATCACGGGGCCGAAGTTCGCGACCGTGCGCTTTGCGGGCACGGGCCGCATCATCAGCTGGAGCGGCGTGCGAGTTCCGTCCTGCAGCAGCTGCGTGAGCGCGGCGCGCATGGTTTTCGCGTCGACGGCGAGACCTGGGTGCGCGGGCGCGAACTCGGGCCCCGATGCGGTCGCGCCGGTGACGCGGGCGGCACGGGCCGGACGGTCGTAGCGGTGCGCGAGACGCGCGACCAGCTTGTCGAGCTTCTCGTGCGAGTAGTGGACCGGGAGCGCGATGTCGCTCTGTGGAGTCGCCGCGAGCGCGGAGCTCACGGCGGTATCGACGCTGATCGCGGCGGCGAGCTCACGGGGCGTGACGTGCAGCAGCTCTTGCCGGTAGGCGATCGAGACCGGCCGCGCGAACGCGGCCTCGACGCGGAGGCGCGCCGGCTCGGCGCTCAGCCCGCCGACGCGGACACCGCCAACGGAGACACCGGCCGGGATGACCCGAGTGGGTGCGGCCGCGGGCGTGGCTGTGCAGGCAAGACCTGCGGCAAGCACGAGCGCGGCGAGCGTTCTCAGCACGGGAACGGAATTCAACCATAGTTCCAGGGATTTTTGGCGGATTCCGTCCGACGCGCTGCGTACCGTGACCAGCCCTGTGGCGTCCGGAACCTGGCAGCTCGAACCGTGTGACTACGGGGACGTGCGCGCTCTCGCAGCGGAGCTCTCCCTCGATGAGGTGACGGCGTCGGTGCTGGCGCGGCGCGGGTACGGGGCCGCAGAGGACGCGCGCCGCTTCCTGGATGGGGCGCTTCCGGGCCACGACCCGTTCGCCCTGGGCGACATGCTGGAGGCGGTCGAGACGATCACGGCCGCGGTCGAGGCCGGCGCCCGCATCTGCGTGCACGGCGATTACGACGCCGACGGCATCTGCGCGACGGCGCTCGCGGTTCTGCTGTTGCGCGAGATGGGCGCGGATGTCGCCTGGCATCTGCCGTCGCGCTTCGAGGAGGGTTACGGTCTGAACGCAGGCACGCTGACCCGGCTCGCCGAGGAAGGCTTCGAGCTCGTGCTCACGGTCGATTGCGGGATCACCGCGGTGGCCGAGGTCGAGCATGCGAGCTCTCTCGGCCTCGAGGTCGTGGTCACAGACCACCACCGTCCCGCCGAGTCGTTCCCCGCATGCCCGGTCGTCGCGCCGCTGAAGGGCGACTATCCGTTCAAGGGCCTCTGCGGCACCGCCGTCGTCTGGAAGCTCGCGCAGGCGCTGCTCGGGCTCGATCATCCGTTCCTCGAGCGGCACCTGGACGTGGTCGCACTCGCGACGGTCGCGGACGTCGTCCCGCTCGTCGACGAGAACCGCGCGCTCGCGCTGCTCGGGCTGCGCCGCATCGCGCAGACCCAGAAGCCTGGGCTGCGCGCGCTGATGCGCGTCGGCGGCGTCGACCCCGCTGCGGTCGACGAGTCGTCGATCGGCTTCCGGCTGGCGCCGCGCATCAACGCATCCGGCCGACTCTGCCGTCCCGAGGCCGCGCTGAGACTCTTGCTGACCGAGGACGAACGCGAGGCGACGCTCCTTGCCGAGGAGCTCGAGACGTTGAACCGCGAACGGCAAATGGTCGAAGAGCGGATCCTCCGCGAGGCGGTCGACCAGGTCGAGTCGTGGTCGGAAGCCCGCCGTCGCCGTCGTGGCTACGTCGTCGCCGGCGAGGGATGGCATGAGGGCGTGATCGGCATCGTCGCCTCGCGCCTCGTCGAGAAGTACAACCGGCCGGTCGTGATGATCGCGGGCTCGGATGGCGAGTGGAAGGGTTCGGGCCGGTCCGTGCCGGCCTTCGACCTGCACGGCGGCCTCGGTGCGTGCTCCGCGCACCTCGAGCGCT
This sequence comes from Gaiellaceae bacterium, assembly GCA_045805985.1. Classification (GTDB taxonomy): domain Bacteria; phylum Actinomycetota; class Thermoleophilia; order Gaiellales; family Gaiellaceae; genus PALSA-600. The sequence continues at coordinate 328,522 of JBJMKA010000013.1, forward strand.
ACGGCGGGCATCGCGCCGCGGCGGGCCTGACGATCGCACCTGAGCGCGTCGAGACGTTCGCGGCTGCGTTCGCCGCGCACGCCGACGAGCTGCTGACGGAGGACGATCTGCGGCCCGTGACCCGTGTCGATGCAATTGTCTCGGGCTCGAAGCTCAACCTCGATCTCTGCGCGGAGCTCGGGCGGCTCGCGCCGTTCGGTCTCGGCAATCCGGGCGTCATGCTCCTCGTCGACGGCTGCGAGATCGCGGATCCGGCGACGGTTGGAGACGGCAAGCATCTGCGCTTCCGCGTCCGCCAGCACGGCCGCGACTCGGGGCAGGCGATTGCGTTCGGACTGGGCGCCCAGCTCGACCGCCTCCGCCAAGACGCACGCTACGACGTCGCGTTCCGGCTCCAGGAGAACCGCTGGAACGGCGTGGTGTCGCCGCAGCTCGTGGTGCGCCGTGTCTTCGACGCGGCCGATGGTTTCGAGGAGCTGCGCGAATGGCTCATAGGCCAGTGGAAGGCGGGGGAGGCGGCGTGGACGTCAGAGGCGCGCGCGATCTTCGCCGAGCTGGAACTCGCGGAAGGCTCAAAGCGGAGTCTTGGAAAGCGGAGCCTGCTCGAGTCTCAGGCGTTCAGGCAGTTGCTCGAAGCGAGACCCGCGCTCGCCGCCGCCGCGTAGCCGGCCGCGGGGCGACTGCGTCGAGCTCGCGCAGCACGCGAGCGACCTGCATCAGCTTCTTCGTCTGTCTGCGGCGCGCGAACATCGGGCTCCTGATGTTCATCGGCAGAACATGATCTCCTCCTGAACGGGTTCGCTGGAACGGGGGAGGAAGCCTCAGATTCGGCCGGTACACTGGGGTAGTGGCAGTACTCGAACGACACCAGGACCTCGTCGACGAGCTGCTCGCCGAGGTCGAGGCGTACAAGCCGGACGTCGACCGGGAGCTTCTGACCCGGGCGTTCGACTATGCGGCGCACGCCCATGCCGGGCAGCTGCGCCAGTCGGGGCAGGAGTTCATCTATCACCCCTGGGGCGCCGCCAAGATCCTCGCCGGGCTGCAGCTCGACGAAGCGACGCTTGCGGCGGCGCTCTTGCACGACGTCGTCGAGGACACCTCGACCGATATCGAGGAGCTGCGCGCGGAGTTCGGGGACGAGATCGCGAACCTCGTCGAGGGCGTGACGAAGCTGACGCGCGTCAAGTTCCAGAGCCGCGAGCACGCCGAGGCGGAAAACTACCGCAAGCTGATCGTCGCGATGGCGGAGGATCTGCGCGTCATCCTGATCAAGCTTGCCGACCGCCTGCACAACCTCCGCACGATCGAGTACCTCGGCAAGCAGAAGCAGTTGCAGAAGGCGCGCGAGACGCTCGAGGTGTACGCACCGCTCGCGCACCGCCTCGGTATTCACGCGCTCAAGTGGGAGCTCGAGGATCTCGCGTTCCAGACGCTGCACCCGCGCAAGTACGAGGAGATCAAGCAAATGGTCGCCGAGCGGCGGACCGATCGCGAAGAGCTCGTGCGTGAAGCGGCGATGGTGCTGCAGAAGGAGCTCGACAAGGTCGACGTGCCGGCGGATATCTCGGGCCGCGCGAAGCACTTCTTCTCGATCTACGACAAGATGGCCAAGAAGGGCCGCGAGTTCAACGAGATCTACGACCTGACCGCGATGCGCGTGATTGCGGAGCGCACCGGCGATGAGGGGACGCGCGACTGCTACGGCGCGCTCGGCTTGATCCACTCGCTGTGGAAGCCGATGCCCGGCCGCTTCAAGGACTACGTCGCGATGCCGAAGTTCAACGGCTACCGCGCGCTCCACACGACGGTGATCGGCCCCCAGGGCCGGCCGCTGGAGATCCAGGTGCGCACCCGTGACATGCACGAGACCGCCGAGTATGGCGTAGCTGCGCACTGGCTCTACAAGAAGGGCAAGAAGGAGAAGGACCGTGACGCCGAGTGGGTCGCGTGGGTGAAGCAGCTGATGGACGAGGGCACCACCGACGAGGCGGACCCACGCGAGTTCATGAAGACGTTCCGCACCGATCTCTTCGAGGACGAGGTGCACGTCTTCACGCCGAAAGGTCAGGTCAAGACGCTGCCCGCCGGCGCGACCCCGATCGACTTCGCCTACGCGGTGCACACCGACGTTGGCCATCGCACTGTCGGCGCGAAGATCAATGGCCGCATCGTCCCGCTCCACTACCAGCTGAAGAACGGTGACTTCGTCGAGATCCTGACGTCGAAGCAGGGCCGAGGGCCGTCGCGCGACTGGATGTCGCTCGCGAAGAGCTCACGCGCGCGTAACAAGATCCGCCAGTGGTTCTCGCGCGAGACGCGCGAAGATGCCGAGGCGAAGGGACGCGAGGCGCTCGAAAACGCGCTGAAGGCGCAGAACCTTCCGTACGCCAAGCTCCGCGGGTCAGCGACGCTCGCACAGGTGATCCGCGAAACCGGCTTCAAGAAGGCGGAAGACTTCTACCTCGCGCTTGGCTCGGGGAAGCTCCAGGCGGGCGGCGTCGTGAACAAGGTCGTCCAGCGGCTGAAGACCGAGCAGGTCGTGGAAGAAGCGCCGGTCGTCACGAAGGCGGCGAAGGCCCAGCCGGTCTCGGGCTCCGACATGGGGATCGTCGTCCCCGGCGTCACCGACGTGCTCGTGCGGCTCGCGAAGTGCTGCACTCCGGTGCCTGGCGACGGCATCGTCGGCTACATCTCGCTTGGTCGTGGCATCACGATCCACCGCGAGGACTGCCCGAACGTGAAGGCGCTGAAGCGCAGCCCGGAGCGGTTCACGCCCGTCTCGTGGGACGGCGCGGCGACCTCGACGAGCTTCCGGGTGCAGATCGCTGTCGACTCGTGGGACCGCCCGCGCCTGCTCGAAGACGTGGCGCGGACGTTTGCCGAGCACGGAGCGAACATCGTGAGCTACGGCGGGACGGTCGAGGATCAGCTCGCAAAGAACTGGTACACGGTCGAGGTCGGTGACGTGAAGGGCCTGCGCACGCTCCTCACCTCACTCCGCAATCTCGAAGCCGTGTTCGACGCGTACCGCGTCACCCCGAGCTGACGCTCCTGCGCCTGGGTCGCTGTGATCCCGCGATTCAGGGATACCGGGGCGCGTCGGGCACTCCGACAACGAGAGCGAGGGAGAGGACGTGGGCAGCGCCGCCCGTTCGACCTCGAGTGGGCTCGAGCGGGCGGGGCGCCAGCGATGCGGACGCGAGGCTCATGAGACTTCCTCCGCTCGGTTGCAATACGGCGAGATGAGCGATGCGACGCGCTCGATCAGCGGTTGGTCGTCGAGCCCGTCGACCGCGAGCTCTCCGACGCGTGCGCCCGCAAACACGATCGGCGCCTGCCTGCGCTCTCCCGGCTCCGCGACTCCCGCGTGGGGGCCGACGATCAGCTCGCCCTCGTCGTTGAAGAGCACGGCGGCCCACTTGGCGCCACCGTGTTCGACGATCGCCGTGACGACGTTCTGCAGGACGTCCTCCGAGTCGCCGCCGCGAGTGACGATGTCGTCGACGGCTTCGAGGACGGGCGCGTTCACCGTTCGAAGGCTTCGACTTGCTCGCGGAAGGCTTGCGGGACCGGAAGCGCTTGGCGTTCGTTCAGATCGATGGAGACGAGGGTCGACTTCGCAGTCACCATGAGGGCGTCGTCCTCGAGCCGGTAGGCGGCGTGGTCGAAGGTGATGCTTGTCGTGCCGATCCGGTCGACGCGGACAAACACCTCGAGCAGGTCGTCGAATCGCGCGCCGGCGACGTACTCGACGGTGAGAGCGCGCATCGCGAAGTCGACATCACCGAGGCGAACGACCCCGAGATGTCGCAGGTACTCGACGCGGGCGAGGTCGAAGTACGGCATGTAGCGGCCGTAGTAGACGACCCCCTGCGCGTCCGTGTCGGAGAACCCAACGCGCACGAACGCGGAGTACTTGAACGGCGGCTTCCGATCAGTAATGTGCCCGAGCTCGATCACCCGCCGATCCTAGCCACCCGCTCGGCGAGCCACCTGCTCGGTGCCAGGCACCGTCACAGAAGTGCAACAGACCGGCAGACCTGGTCGGTGCCAGGCACCGTCGGAACTGCACCAACTTTGCACCTAATGTGAAACGGACAGTGGTCTAGCGAAGCGGCTGTGCGTACCATCGACATCGATGGGCAGACCACCAAGGATTGAGGTGCCTGACGGCTTCTACCACGTGCACACGCGCGGTAACGATCAACAGGCCATCTCCTTCGGGAACTGGAGCGGGAGGCTCTTCGTCCGCGAGCTGAAGCGGGCGGCCCGGCGCCATCGTTGGCGGATCCTGGCGTACTGCCTGATGACGAATCACTACCACGTCGTATTCCAGATCGACGAAAGACTCTCAGCCGGGATGTGCGACCTCAACGGGCGGTTCGCGACCATCTCGAATTGGGTGAACAAGCGGAAGAATCATCTGTTCGGCGCGCGATTCACGAGCCATCTAATCGAGGACGACGCCTACCTGCTCGAGTCGGTGCGCTACGTCCTCTTGAATCCGGTCCGGTCGGTAGCCGGCGTGAAGAGGCCCGAGCACTGGCGTTGCAGTAGCACCCGGGCGATGCTGGGGCTGGATCCGGCCCCAGCGTGCCTGGACGTCGACTTCGTCCTCGGCTACTTCGGAGCAACTCCGGAGACCGCACGCCCGCGCTTCTACGAGTTCCTGCTCGATGGGGTCGGGCGGCCCCTCACGGTGCCTGGCACCGACCGGAGGGCGCCACAGCTCACGCCCTGATCAAAGCGAGCACCTCGTCGCGCTTGGATTCCATCCGCTCTTGGGAGCGCGCTTCGAGGTTCAGGCGGAGCAATGGCTCCGTGTTCGACGGACGCACGTTGAAGTGCCAGTCTTCCGACTCCACCGACAGGCCGTCCAGGTGCGACACGCGGCCTTCGGGGCCGAAGCGGTCTTCGAGCTCCTGCAGCTTCGACGGCACGTCGGCGACCGGAGTATTGATCTCGCCGGTGAGGAAGTAGCGCTCGCGGAAGCGGTCCAGCGCACCGCTCAGCTTCCCGTGTCGCGACACGAGCTCGCACATCAGCAAGAACGGCACCGTGCCCGAGTCGGCTTGCGAGAAGTCGCGGAAGTAGTAGTGCGCCGAGACCTCGCCGCCGAAGACTGCGTCGTCCTCGCGCATCCGCTGCTTGATGAACGCATGCCCGACGCGGTTGACGAGCGGCTTGCCGCCCGCCGCAAGGATCGCCTCCGGCACGGCCCACGACGCTCGCACGTCGTAGATCACCTTCCCGCCGGGCTCGCGCTCGAGCATCAACTCCGCAAACAGCGCCGTAGTGAAGTCGCCGGGAACGAAGTCGCCGGTGTCGTCGACGAAGAAGCACCGGTCGGCGTCGCCGTCGTACGCAACACCGAAATCGGCGCGCTCTTCGATGGTCTTGCTGATGATGAACTCCCGATTCTCCGGCAGCAACGGGTTCGGCTCGTGATTCGGGAACGACCCGTCGGGCTCGAAGTAGCAGCGAACGACATCGATCATCGGTAGCCGGTCGAGCACCGGCGGCAGCATCACACCGGCCATCCCGTTCGCGGCGTCGATCACCACCTTGAGCGGCTTCAGCGCGCTTACGTCGATGAACGACAGCACACGCTCGACGAAGCGGTCCCAGATGTCCTCGTCGCTGACTTCGCCCCGGTGGCTGTCACGCCATTGTGCTGCAAGTGCGCGGTCGCGGATGTCGAGGAGTCCCGAGTCGCCGCCGACCGGCAGTGCGCCGCGCCGCACGATCTTCATCCCGGTGTACTCCTTCGGATTGTGCGACGCGGTGACCATGATCCCGCCGTCGAGCTCGAGCTCACCGACCGCGAAATAGACCATCTCCGTCCCGACCATCCCGACGTTCAGCACGTCCGCGCCGGCGTCGGCCGCGCCCTCGGTCACGGCCCGCGCCATCGTCGGCGACGACAGCCGCATGTCGCGGCCCACCGCGATCTGCATCGGCTCGAACTGCTCGACGTACGCGCGACCGATGGCGTATGCGCCGTCCTCGTCGAGCTCCGTCTTGTAGAGGCCGCGGACGTCATAGGCCTTGAAGATCTTCGGATCGAGCACGCCAGTGAGCCTAGCGGTGCACGTAAGAAGCTAGGCGCCCAGAATCTCTTTGATCGCGTCGGTCGACTCGGCCGTTGGGGACTCCGAGATCACCGTCGCCGCCCGTTCGAACTGCGCGAGCGCATCCCGCAGCGGTTCCGCGCGCAGCGTGCCCTCACCGTAGGGCAGGTGCTTCGTCTCGTTGCGGTTCGCGAACTGGATGTCTGAGAAGTGGATGTGGAACGGCGCTCCTGGCTCGATCACCGCGTCGGCCTTCTGCAGCGCATCGACGAACGGCTCGACGTTGAGAAACGCGCCGTCGGAGGTGGCGTGCATGTGCGCGAAGTCGACCACCGGGCGAACCCAGTCGAGCCGCGACGCGATCTCGCACACGTCGTCGAGCGACCCGATCTCGCGCACGCGGCCCATCACCTCGATGCCGAATGGCACGGCGCGGTCCTTCCCCTCGAGGCGCTCGCGAAGCTCACCAAGCTGCTCGACGATCGCGTCGATCGCGTCCTCGCGTGTTCGGCCGAGCAGGAAGCCCGGATGGAAGACGACCACCTCCGCGCCTGCGGCCTTTGCGATCCCGGCCGAGTGGTCGAGCATCCCGACGGCCATGTTGAGCTTCTTCCCTCGCTCGGCGTGCCCCATGAAGCCGGCAATCGGCGCATGCACCGACAGTGCGATGTCATGCTCCGCCGCGAGTTGCCCGAACCGCTCCGCGAACTCGTAGTCCATCCAGAACCGTCCCTCGAAGTCGATCTCGCAGGCGGAAAGCCCGCGCTCGAGGAGCGCTTCGACCGCGGCCTCGGGGGATTCACGGGACGGGACGCGGGCGGGGCCGAAATGCAGATGACGAGGCATTGAGGAAGATTGGTGTCCGCGACCGTTAGGGACCGGTGAACGCAGGGTATCGCCGTCGAATGGCGGAAAGATCGGTTCCGCTCTTCAGCATCGGCGCGGTTGCGCGCATGCTCGCCCTGTCCCCTGCCACGATCCGCACATGGGAGACGCGGTACGGCTATGTCGTGCCGCAGCGTTCCGACGGCGGCCAGCGTCTCTACTCGCGGGATCAGGTCGATCAGCTCCGGTTTGTGAGCGAGGAGGTCGAACGCGGCAGGCGTCCCGGCGAGGCGCACCGCCTCCTCGCCGAGCGTGTCGACCGCGGGGATTCCTTCGGCGGCACGCGCCTGCGCGTGCTGGTCGCGGAAAGCAGGCGCGGTGCGTCGACCTTGCTGAAGGAGCTCTTGGGCACGGATGCGTTCGAGGTGCTCGTCGCCTCGGATCCCGCCACGGCCGAGCAGGCGTTCGAGGAGCTCTCGCCGGCGGTCGTGGTCGTCGACGTCGATGACGGCGATTTCGACGAGCTGGCGCAGCGGATCCGCTTGGCCGGCGTGAAGGTGGTGCCGATCGGGCTCCTGGAGCGCCCTCTGGCACTGCTGGATCCGGCGCGGCCGGCCTTGCGCTAGCGGGCTCTCCAGTCCGTCCGACCGTGTTCATACCCTGTTGCGCATGAGCAGCAGCCCGACCCGGATCGACCTCCTCGAGCTCGACATCGACCTTCGCCTCGCCGACCTCTGGCGGGAGGCCTCGGGGATCTCCGACTGGTCGCTCGACGTCGTCGCGGCGTTCATGCGGGCGGCGTACGGCAAGGGCTACTGCGACGCGCTGACCGAGGACGCACCGGGATCGCTTTGTGCCGATCACGGCTATCGCGTTCCGGGCCGCAAGCAGACGGCCGACGTCGACGCCTAGCTCCTCACCGGGCTAGCTAGACTCTGCGCCGTGTCCACGCGCAGTCCTGCGCGGCTGATCGTCGCCTTGGGTGTGGCGGCCGTGCTCGCCGTCTTTCTGCTCTACACGGCCGTCGCCGGCCACTCGACGCCCACTCTGACGCCGAGTCAGCTCGCCAACCACAGCGGGCAACTCGCGGTGGTGGGCGTCGTCGTTGCACCGCTTCGTGGCGACTCACATTCAGCGTCGGGCCTCCGTTTCGGGCTGAAGAACATCGACGGCAAGGGCGGGGTCGTTCCGGTCGTGTACCGGGGCGAGAATCCGCCGCCGCTCTTCAAGGTCGGGCGCAACGTGGTCGTCAGCGGCAGCTACGCGCACGGGCGGCTCGCGGGCGACAACGTCATCACCAAATGCCCGTCGAAGTACACGACGTCGAAGCCGGCCTAGCCCGCGATGGCTGACCTCGGCCGCGCGGCGCTCGTCGTCAGCCTGGGTCTGCTGGTCTATGCGCTTGTCGCAGGCTCGGTTGCCGCCGTCACGAACCGCCGCCGGCTGGCGGTCTCCGCGCGCAACGCGCTCTTTTGCGCGTTCGGGTCGACCGCGATTGCGGCCGTCGTGCTCGGGGCCGCACTCGTTCGGCACGACTTCTCGTTCAAGTACGTCGCCGCGCACACGAACCGCACGCTTTCGACGCCCTACGCGCTGAGCGCGTTCTGGGGTGGCCAGGAGGGATCGCTGCTGCTCTGGCTGCTCGTGCTCACGGGCTACGGCGCGCTTGCAGTCGCGTTGAACCGCACTCTCCTGCGCGATCTCACCGTGTGGGTCGTCCCGGTGCTTGCGGGAATCGGGACGTTCTTCGCATTCGTGCTTGTCGCCGTTGCGAGCCCGTTCGACACGCAGACGGCGCCGCTCGACGGCGCGGGGCTGACACCGAGCCTGCAGAACCCGTACATGGTCGCGCACCCGCCGATGCTCTACCTCGGCTATGTCGGTCTCGCGATCCCGTTCGCGTTTGCGGCCGGTGCAATGCTCTCGGGCCGCACGGACGAGCGGTGGATCGTCGCGACGCGACGCTGGACGCTCGCCGCCTGGATGTTCCTCGGCTTCGGCCAACTGCTCGGCGCGCACTGGGCGTACGTCGAAGTCGGGTGGGGCGGCTATTACGCGTGGGACCCGGTGGAGAACGCGGCGCTCATGCCGTGGCTCGCGGCGACGGCGTTCCTGCACTCGGTGATGATCCAGGAGCGCAAGGGGATGCTGAAGGTGTGGAACATGGTGCTCGTCGCGCTGGCGTTCGAGCTCTCGATCTTCGGCACGTTCCTCACACGCTCCGGCGTCGTCAACTCGATCCATTCGTTTGCGAAGAGCCCGATCGGAGCCTGGTTCCTCGCGTTCGTGGTCATCTCGTCGCTGTTCTCGCTCGCGCTGATCATGTGGCGGCTCCCGTTGCTGAAAGCGCGCACGAAGCTCGAGTCGGCGCTCTCGCGTGAGGCGGCGTTCCTCTACAACAACCTGCTGCTGGTCGCGCTCTGCCTGACCATCCTGTGGGGCGTCCTGTTCCCGATCCTCACGCAGCTCGTGAAGGGCGAGACGCGCACGATCGGCCGTCCCTACTACGACTTCTTTCTGCGCGCGTTCGGTCTCCCGCTGCTGCTCCTGATGGGCATCGGGCCGCTGATCGCATGGCGCAAGACGAGCTTCCGCGCACTTGCAAAGACGCTCGCCTGGCCGGGTGCCGTGACGATCGCGTGCGGGATCCTCCTCGTGGCGTTCGGCGCGGGCTCGTCGCACCCGGGGCTGATCGCCTACACCTTCTCGGCGTTCGTGCTCTCGGCGATCGTCCTCGAGCTCGTGCGCGGTGCGCGCGCGACCGGATCGCTCGCAGCGCTGATCTCGCGCAACCGCCGCCGCTACGGCGGCTACGTCGTGCACGCCGCGATCGTGCTGCTCGCGATCGGCATCGCCGGCTCGAGTGCGTACGCCAGCACGACGGAGCGGCGGCTCACGCCGGGTCAGAGCGTGTCGATCGCCGGCTACACGCTGACGCTGCGAGACGTGCAGCAGCGTCAGGTGCCAAACGCGACCGAGACGCGAGCGATCCTCGGCGTGAAGGGCGGCTGGAGCGGGACGATCTCCTCCGGCGACAATCAGTACATCAACCCACCCGAGCCGTCACGCGAGGTTGGACTGAAGACGAACTGGCTGCGCGCTGAGGACCTGTACGTGATTGCCGACAGCGTGAACCCGAAGACGAAAGTGGTTTTTGTGAAGGTGCTCGTGAAGCCGCTGGTCAACTTCATCTGGATCGCGGGCTTCGTCTTCGTGCTCGGTTCTCTGATCGCGCTGTGGCCGGATGCGCGCGAGCAGCGGCGGCTCGTGACGCGACTCGCACCCGTATCCGCACGAGCGTGACCGTCGTCGCGATCGTCCTGGGCGTCGTCGTGGCGGCGGGAGCGGTGCTGCTCGTGGCCTGGCCGTTCCTGCGCGAGCCTGTGGCGGTCGACGATCGCCTCGATGCGCCGGGCCCGGAAGAGGCTCGCCGGCTGGAGCTCCTCGACGAGCGCGACCGGGTGCTCGCGGCGCTGAAGGAGCTCGAGTTCGACCACCGCACCGGCAAGATCGGGGACGAGGACTACGCGTCGCAGATCGGCCCCCTGCGGCGCTCTGCGGCCGCTGCACTTCGGGCAATTGACGGCTACCGTGCCGGGATGAACGCTTTCGAGATCCCGGATCTGCCTGCCGAGCCGCTACCGCCCCCCGACGAAGGCACGCCGCCGACTCCCGCGCCGATCCCAGAGCCATATCCGCCGCCCGACGAGACGGATATCCCGAGTCCCGCGCCGCAGGAGTAACCGCCCGGGGCGGCGAAACGTTTGCCCATGCGGCGTCTAGCGCTCGCGTTTCTCGTTGTGCTCGTGGTGGCCACGCCGGCGTTCGGTGACGACGCGACGAAGAGGCAGCAAATCGATTCCCAGATCTCCTCGCTGCAGGGGAAGCTCGCCGCGCAGAAGCGGCGCGAGCAGTCGCTTCGGAACCAGGTCGCAGACTTCACCTCGAGGATCCGAACGCTCGAGGGCAAGGTGGGCGACGTTTCTCTTCGCCTGTCGACGATGGAGGCCGACCTCGCGCTCCACCAGCGGCGGCTCAACGCGCTGAACGAGCTGTTCCGCGTACAGACGACGCGGTTCGTGTTCCTGAAGCAGCAGTATGCGGACTCCGTCCAGGTGCTGAACTCGAGGCTCCTCGCGATCTACGAGTCCGATGAGACTTCGACGCTCGACGTGTTCCTCGGCTCGGGCAGCGTGCAGGACGCGGTCGACAAGTTGCAGTACCTGAACGAGATCGGCGACCAGGACCGGCGCATCGCGCAGCAGGTCGCGGACGCGAAGGCGCAGATCAAGGTGCAGCGCGCGAAGACGAAGAAGTTGCGCGGAACGGTGCAGAGCGAGACCGCCGTCATCTCCGCTCGTACCGCGCAGACGCGCGACGTTCGCAACCAGCTCGTCGGCGCGAAGAACGACCTCTCATCGACGAAGCAGCAGAAGCTGCAGGACATCTCGAAGCTCACGGCGGAGCAGCAGGCGGAAGCGGGCGAGATCGACGCGCTGCAAGCCGCGAGCACCGCACTCACCGCACGCATCCAGGCAGCCCAGGCGAATCGGGGCGGCGCGACCTCGACGCCGTCGTCAGCCGGATTGATCTGGCCGGTCAACGGGCCGGTGACGAGCCCGTTCGGCTGGCGCTGGGGACGCATGCACCAGGGGATCGACATCGGCGCCGGCACCGGTACGCCGATCAAGGCGGCCGCGGCGGGCACGATCATCTACTGCGGCTGGGAGTCCGGCTACGGCAATCTCACCGTGATCGACCACGGCGGCAACCTCGCAACCGCATACGGTCACCAAAGCTCGATTGCGGTTGCGTGCGGTCAGCACGTGGCGCAGGGCGACGTGATCGGCTACGTCGGCAGCACCGGTCACAGTACCGGGCCGCACCTCCACTTCGAAGTCCGGATCAACGGCGCGCCCGTCGATCCGCTCGGCTACCTCTAGGAAAAACGCGCGCCTGGCCCGGCTGGACTGGACCAGGCGCACGGAGCGCGTTTTTCCAGCTACCAGCGGTACCAGCGAGCGCCTTCGGCACCGCGCATGAAGAAGCCGATCAACCAGATGATGAGCACGATCACGGCGATCCACAGCAGGAACTTGACAACGGCGAATCCGAGGATGCCGAGAATCACAATCAGCAGGAGGACGGCAAGCAATGCGGACACGTGGTTGCTCCTTGGTCTGGGTCGAGGTGCGTTTGCGGAGCTTTCTTGCCCTCTGAGACGCACGCGTAACCCAATCCGCCCGGCCGTCGTTTACGACTTGAAACTGGTATGAGTACCTGGGCGATCGCCCGTGCCGGACAAGTCGTCTCCCGACGAGCGGGCGCCTCCCCCGGGGCGCCCGTTTTATGGTCCTGCCTACGCCAGTCCGGCGGTCTGCAACAGCAGGAAGATGTTCAGCGAGATGATCACCGCGGCGATCACCGACGCGGCGACCGTCGTGATGCGCCGGTTGACGAGCGGGCCCATGATCCGGCGCTTGGCGGTGAAGACGACGAGCGGGACCAGGGCGAACGGGATGCCGAACGAGAGCACGACCTGCGAGAGCACCAGCGTCCGTGATGGGTCGACGCCGATCGCGATCACGATGAACGCGGGCAGCATCGTCACGAGCCGGCGCACGGTCACCGGGATCCTGCGGCGGATGAAGCCCTGCATCACGACCTGACCGGCAAGCGTCCCCACAGCGGAGCTCGAGAGCCCCGATGCGATCAGCGCAAGTGCGAAGAGCGCGCTCGAGGCACTGCCGAGGATCGGCTCGAGCGTCTTGTGCGCACCCTCGAGCGAGTCGACGTGCAGCAGACCCTTGTTGAAGAACGTCGAGGCCGCCATCACGAGCATCGCGATGTTGATCAGCCCGGCGATCGACATCGCGACGATCACGTCGACCCGCGTGTAGCGGAGCAGCGTCTGCGCGTCCTCGTCGGTCTCGGGGACGAGGCGATCCTGCGTGAGCGCCGAGTGGAGATAGATGACATGCGGCATGACCGTCGCGCCGAGGATCCCGACCGAGAGCAGCACCGCCTCGCTGCTGCCGAACTGCGGCGTGACCGCGTGCTTCAACACCTGGTCCCACGCGGGGTTGGAGAAGATGAGCTCGTAGACGTAACAGCCCCCGATCACGCCGACGAGCGTGGCGATCACGGCCTCGAACGGCCGGAATCCATAGCGCTGCAGGCCGAGGATCGCGAACGCGCAGAAGCCCGAGAGCACGGCCGAGGGGAAGAGCCCCCAACCGAAGAGCAGATGAAACCCGATCGCCGCGCCGAGGAACTCGGCGAGGTCGGTCGCCATCGCGATCGCCTCTGCCTGCACCCAGAGCAGGATCGACGCGCGACGCGGGAACTCGTCGCGACACACCTCCGGCAGGTTCCGGCCCGTTGCGATTCCGAGCTTCGCTGAGAGCGTCTGGATCAGCATCGCGAGCAGGTTGGCGGCGACGATCACCCAGACGAGCCGATACCCGAAGCGCGATCCGCCGGCGATGTTGGTTGCGAAGTTTCCGGGATCGATATAGGCGACACAGGCGATGAACGCCGGCCCGAGGAACGGGAGGATGCGAAACCGCGTGCGGTGAAGGGCCTCGTCGACGGTGCGGAGGCCCTCGGGAAGGGCGTCCCGGGATTCGATCACGGCGGAAGTTTAGCCGGACCTAAAACTCAGCGGTTGACGAGGCGCAGATCCGGAAGGTTCCGGTAGCGCTCTTCCAGCTCGAAGCCGTAGCCGACGAAGAACTCGTCCGGGATCGTGAACCCGACGTAGCGCACGGGTAGGTCGTCGACGAGCCGGCGGTACGGCCGGTCGAAGAGGGTGGCGATGTGGAGCGAGGCCGGCCCGCGCAGCGCCATCGAGCGGACGAGGTAGTGCATCGTCATCCCGGTGTCGATGACGGCGTCGACGAGCACGACGTCGCGGCCCTCGATCTCCGCGTCGAGGTCCTTGAGGAAGCGAATGCTTTCTTCTTCCTCGCCATAGCCCGTGAGCTCGATGAAGTCGAGGTTGTGGTGGATCGGGATCGAGCGGGACAGGTCGCAGACGAACGGCACGCACGCCTTCAGCGACCCGACGAGGAGCGGTTCCGAACCGGAGTAGTCGCGGGTCAGGTCGGCGCCGAGCTGCCGGACGCGGCTGCCGATCTCGTCGGCCTCGAGGAAGACCTCTCCGATGCGCTCGTCGAGCTCGACCAGCGTGCTCAGGAGGCCTTCCGCAGCCCGTAGCGGGTCGCGAGGCGTTCGAAGTCGCGCTCATAGAAGAGCTTCACCTTCACCTCCGGGTAGAGCTCGCGGAGCTTCCGCAGCTTCCGGTTCTTTCGCGTGACGAGCGACTGCTTCATCACCGTCACCTCCAGGTAGAGATCCTGGCCCGGGAGGTAGAAGTCGGGGGTGAAAGCCTCGGTCACGCGACCCTCTTCGTCACGCGCGAGGACGAACGTGGTCGGCTCGTACTGCCACGGGATTCCGTGCCAGTCGAGCACCTTTGCGTATTCGAGCTCCGCGGAGTTCTGGAAACGCGGCGGCTCGGAGCCGCAATATGCCTGGAAAACAGGTGTTTCCGGCACCACTAGAGCCAGGGTAGCAACCGGCTCGGATGCTCTAGAGCCTCTAAAGTCCTTGCCTTGGGGCCGTTGACGATCGCTCAACTCTCGGACCTCCACTGCGGATCACCGCACTTCGTCCCTGACTTGATGGAAAGGGCGATTGCCGAGATCAACGACCTGAAACCCGACATCGTCGTCTGCTCCGGCGATTTGACGACGTTCGGGTTCAAGGAGGAGTACGCGGCGGCCAGGCGCTACCTCGACCGGATCCAGTGTTCGGCGCTCGTCGTGATCCCGGGGAACCACGATTCGCGGAACGTCGGGTACGTCCATTTCGAGGAGCTCTTCGGTGATCGCAACTCGGTCCTGCGGAAGGGCGGCGTGACCGTCGTCGCGGTCGACTCGACGGAGCCGGATCTCGACCACGGGCAGATCGGCCGCGGCCGGTACGGCTGGATCGAGGAGCAATTCGCTGCCGAGCCCGCCGATCTGCGCGTCTTCGTCCTGCACCACCATCTCCTGCCGATCCCCGGCACCGGCCGCGAACGCAACGTTGTCTACGACGCCGGCGACGCGATCGAATGCTTGCAGCGCGCGGCCGTGCACCTCGTGCTCTCCGGCCACAAGCACGTGCCGTACGCGTGGAAGCTCGAGAACCTCTTCGTCGTCAACACGGGAACGGTCTCGACGTTGCGGTTGAGAGGGCACACCCGGCCCTGTTACAACGTGGTCGAGGTGTCGGGCACCCACGTCGACGTCTGGCGCCGCTATCCCTTCCACGGGCAGGAGCGGATCATCCAGTTCGACCTCGCGACCGGCGAGTACGAGAAGTACACGGGACGGATCGAGCGCGAGGTGTCCGCCAAGCGGTGATGCGCGCGGTTGCTCTCATTGACGGCGAGCATTACGCGCCCGTCGTGCGTGATGCACTTCGGGCGCTGCCGTACGAGTGGGTGGGAGCGATCATGGTGGGCGGGACGGAAAAGCTGCGTCCCGGCGCGGACTACGGCGTGCCGCTGATCGGCGGGTTCGGTGATGCAGAGGTGGTGGTCGATCTCTCGGACGAACCGGTGCTCGGCCCAGCCGACCGGATGCGCTGGGCCTCGCGCGCGCTTGCGGCGGGATTGCCGTACATCGGCGCCGACTTCCGCTTCGACCCCCCGGTGTTCGAGCCGTTCGAGCTGCCGTCGATCGCTGTCATCGGCACCGGCAAGCGCGTCGGGAAGACGGCCGTTACCGCGCACCTGGCGCGGCTGCTCGCGCGCGACCGTGACGTGGTTGTCGTCGCAATGGGACGCGGTGGCCCGCCCGAGCCCGAGGTGGTTGCGAGCCCGCCGACCGTCGAGGACCTCGTGGCGCTCTCCCGCGCCGGTCGCCATGCGGCGTCGGACCATCTGGAGATCGCCGCGTTGTCGGGCATCGCCACAATCGGCTGCCGGCGCGCCGGCGGCGGCCTCGCGGGCGCCGTGTTCACGTCCAACGTGCTCGAGGGAGCTCGACTCGCGGCGCAGCGGAAGCCGGACGTCGTGATCTTCGACGGCAGCGGCGCGGCGATCCCGCCGATCGACGTCGACCGGCGCGTGCTCGTCGTCGGCCGCGACCAGGACGCAGACCAGTACCTCAATACGTATCGCCGGCTGATCTCCGACGTCGTGATCGAGAACGCCGAGCTGCGCCTGCGGCCGACGGCACCGCTCGCAGGGCGCGTCGCAGTCTTCACCGCGGGCGCCACGGAGGTCTCGCACCTGGACGCCGACGTCGTGTACGTCTCGACGAACCTCGCGGATCGTGACTTGCTGCGCCACGATCTGGTGGACGCGGATACGTATCTCATCGAGCTGAAGGCGGCGGCGATCGACGTCGTCGCCGAGCACGCACTCGCGCACGGGATCCGCGTCGTGCTCGCCGCAAACGACCTCGTCGGCGACTTCGACGAGCAGTTGCTCGCACTGGCGCCGGTGACCGCATGAGCTGTGGCTCATATGAGGGCCAAGCACAGGTCCTGGGGCCGCGCTGGGCGGCCCGCTGCCGTGTCCTCGGTCGTATCGATAGCTACGGCTATCAATACTCCCTGCGTCCTTGCATCGAACCACCCATCGCACCCCCAGAACGTGTGGTGACCCTCACATGAGCCAACGCCGCCACGGCGAGCCGCTGCCGCTCGGCGACGCCGAGTTCCCGTACTCGAAGGGGTTGATGGCGCGGGCGCTGATCGCGGTCGGGGTCCCCGCCGACCGCGCCTACCACCTCGCACAGCGGATCGAGCTCGACCTAGCCGAGCGCGGGGAGCGGTCGGTCGACGTCGAGCGGCTGCTCGTGCTTGCACATGAGGTGCTGGGCGACGAGGAAGGGGGGCATGCGGTCAGTCGCCTGCGGCGACTCTCCGATCTCCAGTCGCTCGACGTGCCGATCATCGTGCTGATCGGAGGCTCGACCGGCACCGGTAAATCGACGGTCGCCGCGGAGGTCGCGCACCGACTGGGGATCACCCGGGTCGCGTCGACCGACTTCATCCGCCAGACGATGCGGGCGTTCTTCTCGCCGGAGTTCATGCCGACGATCCACTTCTCGAGCTTCGAAGCGGGCCAGGCGTTGGACGAGGAGGTGACCGGTGACCCGACCGTCGTCGGCTTCGTCGAGCAATGCCGCCACGTCTGCGTCGGGGTGGAAGCGGCCATCCGGCGCTCGCTGACCGAAGGGTGGTCCATGGTGCTCGAAGGCGTCCACCTCGTTCCAGGGATGCTGCCGGCGGAGCTCGAGGGCGTTCTGCTCGTGCACGTCGTGATCGAGATCGCCGACGAAGATGTCCATCGCATGCACTTCCACATCCGAGACCTGACCACCGGCGGGATCCGCGCGATGGACAAGTACCTCGATCACATCGATGACATCCGACGTGTGCAGACCTACATTGCGAGCCGTGCTCGACGCGAGAGCGTCCCTGTAGTCGAGAATGCAAACGTGGAGCGCACCATCGACCAGGTGATCGAGCTCGTGATGCAGTCCGCCGAGCGGGCGCGAAAGACCGCGTGACGAAGCCGGAGCCCGAGGAGGCGACACGCGAGCCGTGTCAGTGTGAGACGTTCGCGCGCGTGACCGAGCGCGCGGCGCTCGCCGGCGCCCGGTGGCTCGGTCGCGCCGACAAGGAGGCGGCGGAGGAGGCCGCGTTCTCCGGCGCACGGATCGCCCTCGAGCGGATGCCGATCAGCGGGCAGGTGGTGATCGGCGGCCACGAAGGCGCCGAGCAGCTCGGAGCGGGCTCGATCATCGGCCTCGGCGGCGCGGAGTACGACCTCGCGCTCGATCCCCTGGAAGGCCGCGCCGTCGTCGCGCGCGGTGGGACGAACGCGATCTCGATGATCGCGGCCGCGCCACGTGGGTCGCTGCCGTCGCTGCCCGACATGTACATGCGGAAGATGGCGGTCGGTCCGCGCGTTCGCGGCAAGATCTCACTCGACCGGCCGGTGGGCGACAACGTGCGAGCGATCGCGGATGCATTCGAGCGCATGGTCAACGACGTCACCGCGATCGTTCTCGACCGTCCGCGGCATCACGACCTGATCGAGGAGATCCGCTCGTCGGGAGCGCGAATCAAGCTGATCCAGGACGGCGACGTGACGGCGTCGATCAGCGCCGCCGTTCGCGGCACGAACGACCACCTTGCGATCGGCATCGGGGGGACCCGGCAGGCGGTGCTCGCCGCCGCCGCGCTTCGCTGCCTCGGCGGCGAGCTGCAGGCTCAGCTCTGGCCCACGCGCCGCGCCGAGATCGAGCAGGCGCAGGAGCATGGCATCGACGACGTCGACCGCATCTTCACGATCGACGACCTCGTGCCCCAGGAGGTGATCGTCGTCGCGACGGGCGTCTCGAACGGCGACCTGCTGCGCGGCGTCCGCTTCCTCGGCGACTCCGCGCGAACGCATTCGCTGGTGATGTGCACGCGCTGCAACTGGGTGCGGTTCGTCGACGGCATCCACTTCTTCGCGCGAGACCGCCGCGAAGAAGTCCGGCTCAACTAGCGACTGCCCCAGGTCGGTGCCAGGCACCGACACGAGTGCGTGACGATTCGTCCACAGCGTGTTGCGGAGGCAGATTGGCTGCGATGCTGGGATCGCGGGTGGGATGCCCGTCTCATCGGCGGTTGCGGGCCTGTTACGCCTAGCGCCGTCTCATCGGCCGACACCTTCGACAGGGTGCCGCCGCGTGGGCGCGATCGACTACCCTCACGGTCATGCCATCGAGGGAAGAAGTCGTCGAGGCGCTCCGCCAGGTGGAGGATCCCGAGCTCGGGATGGACATCGTCGAGCTGGGGCTCTTCTACGACGCCGAGATCGAGGGCGAGAACGTCAAGGTGCAGTACACGCTCACCTCGATGGGCTGCCCGGCGGGCCAGATGATCCAGGAGGACATCGAACGCGTCGTCCGCGAGATCCCCGGCGTCGGCCAGGTGACGAGCGACCTGACGTTCGAGCCGCCGTGGACGCCGGACAAGATGTCCGACGACGCGAAGTTCATCCTCGGCTTCGGCTAGCCCGCCCCCCGGCGGCGAGCTCAGCCGGGGATCGAGAGCACGATCTTCCCGAGCTGCTGCCCCGCCTCTAGCCGCTCGTGCGCGGCGCGTGCGTCGGCGAGCGGGAAGACCTCGTCGACCACCGGCCGTGCCCTGCCGGCGTCGATCAGGTCCCACACGGCCTGGAAATCTGCCGGAGAGCCCATCGACGAGCCGAGGATCGAGAGCTGCTTCCACCAGACCCGGTGCAGCGCGGCCGGCGGGTTCGGGCCGCTCGTGGCCCCGCAGACGACGATGCGACCCTCTGCGCGCACTGCATCGAGCGTGCGCCTCCACGTCGCCTCACCGACGCTTTCGACGACGACGTGCGCACCGCCGCCGGTCACTTCCTTGACGGTTGCCACGACATCGCCCGTCTCGTGGTTGACGATCACGTCGGCGCCGAGCGCCCTGGCCTGCTCCAGCTTGACGTCGCTCGACGAGGTGACGATCACCTGCGCGCCGAGTGCCTTCGCGAGCGAGAGCGCCGCGGTCGCAACGCCGCCGCCGATGCCCCAGATGAGTACCCATTCGCCCTCCCGCAGCTGTGCCCGCGGGACGAGCATCCGGTATGCGGTCTCGAACGTGAGTGGGAACGCGGCAGCCTCCTCGAACGTCAGGTCACCCGGGATGGGGTGGAGGTAGCCGCGTGGGAGGGCGATCAGCTCTGCGTGCGTGCCGTCCATCGTCTCGCCGACAATCTGGACCTTCCCGTTCGTCATGATTCCCGGGTTGATGACGACACGCTCGTTCGTGCCCGCGATCACACCTGCGCCGTCCGCGCCGAGGATGCGCGGCTTGGGCACCGACGGCAGCCCCTTGCGGATCCAGACGTCCAGGTGGTTCAGCGACGCCGCGCGCAGCTCGACGAGCGCTTCGCCGTCGCGCGGCTGCGGATTGGGGACGTCCTCGTAACGGAGCACCTCCGGTCCGCCGTCTTCATGGATCCGTATCGCTTTCACGGGACAATCCTCGCATGACGCGGGAAGATGTCCTCCGGTTGGGCGACGAGCTCGGCATCGACGCGATCGGCGTCACCCGAGCCGAGGCGTACGCGGACACAGAACGTCACATCGTCGAGCGGCGCGCGCGAGGCCTGTTCGCGGGCATGAAGTTCACGATGGCGCGTCCCGAGGAGTCATGCCACCCCGAGTCCTTGCTGCCCGGAGCCCGGAGCGTGATCTCGGCCGCGGCCTGCTACTGGGCGCCGGAGGCGCCGCTCGAGCAAGGCGAGGGAAGGCTCGCGCGCTACACATGGGCGGACGCGTACGAAGCGCTGCGCGAGCAGCTCGAACGGCTCGGCCGGCGGCTCGGCGGTGACTACCGGGTGCTCGTCGACGCGAACCAGCACGTCGACCGCGAGGCAGCGGCGCGCAGCGGCGTCGGCTTCTACGGCAAGAACACGATGCTGATCACGCGCCGTCATGGCTCGTGGGTCGTGCTCGGCACGCTCGTCACCGACGTCGAGCTCGAGCCGACGCCGCCACTCACGACCGACTGCGGCGAGTGCCGTCTCTGCGTCGATGCCTGTCCGACAGGCGCGCTCGACGAGCCCGGCACGCTCGATGCCACGAAGTGCCTCTCGTACTGGACGCAGGCGCCGGCCGCCATCCCGGAGGAGTACCGCTCCGCGCTCGGCGCGCAGGTGTACGGGTGCGATATCTGCCAGGACGTCTGCCCATGGAACCGCGGGGTCGAGAAGCGCCGCGGCGGCCTGCCCGAGCTGGACGCGCACGTCGACCTCGTCGCGTGGCTCGAGCAGGATGGCGACGAACTCGTCGAGGAGTACGCACGCCTCTTCGTGCCACGCAACGACCCGCGGTGGCTTCGGCGCAACGCCTTGGTTGCGCTCGGCAACATCGGCGGGCAGGAACATCTCTCGTTGCTCGAGCGCAACGCCGGCGACGAGGACGAGCTGATCGCCGAGCACGCGGTTTGGGCCCTCGAACGGATAAGGATGCGCGGATGACGCGCCGCCCGCTCGAGTGGTGGATCGGCATCGTCCGGTTGCTCGCAGTACCGTTCGCGGCGCTACAGGTCTCGCTGACGACGCAATACCCGTCCGGATACGAGCGGATCGCGTGGCTGCTGACGGCGGCGCTCACGGTCGGGGCGATCGCGCTGTTCGCGGCCGTGCGGGACACGCTCGCGTACCGGGCGATCGCGATGGCGTTCGACTTCGCGATCGTCGCGGGCTTCACCGTGCTCTACGCGTTCGAGCTCGGCACACCGACGCGGCAGCTGCTGTTCCTCGTGATCGTCGTCGGCGCAGCACGCTTCGGGATGCGCGGCGGGATCGGAGTCGCGCTCGCCTGCATCCCGGTGGCAGTGCTCTTCGAGCAGCAACGCGCTCATTGGTTCAACACGAACTTCCGGATCGAGTTCGTCACGTTCCAGGCCGGAGCGGGGCTGCTGATGGCGCTGCTCGTCGGCTGGGTCGTCACACGTTTCGAGGAGCAGCGCGAGATGGCCGAGCAACGCGCGCTGGAGGCCGAGGCCCTCCGCGACGAGCTCGGACGGCGCGCCGACCTGCTCGACGCGGCCAACCGGTGCGCGCGCGCCCTCAGCTCGTCCCTCGATCTCGACGAGGCGGTCAACGCCTTCATCCGCGAGCTGCGCGGTCTCGTGCCGTTCGACCGCATGGCGATCGTGCTCGCCGAGGACGACGGTGCCCGCATCATCGCCACGGCCGGGGAGCAGGTCGACGATTCGCTGTCGGCGGGCGCGGAGTTCAGTGTCGAGAACAGCCTGATCTCGGATGTCGTGGCTCGCGGTCAGACCGTGTACCGCAACGACATGTCGGACCTCGCATACGCCGACGAGGAACGCCTGCTCTCGAGCGGCCTGCGTTCGCGGGTCGCCGCGCCCCTGCTCGTGGGCGCACGCACGATCGGGCTGCTCTCCATCAGCCGCCGCGAGCGGGACGCCTTTGAGGAGCACGAGATCGAGCTCGTCGGCCTGCTCGGACGCCTCGCAGCCTCCGCCGTTCAGAACATCCGCGCCTACGAGAGCGAACGCCGGACGGTGGAGGAGCTGCGCCGCTTGTCGGCGTTGCGCGCGGACTTCGTCTCGCTGGTCTCGCACGAGCTGCGCAGCCCGATGGCTGCCGTGATCGGTGCGAGCCGGACGCTGCAGGCGCGTTGGCGGGAGCTGCAACCTGAGCAGCGCGAGAGCTTCCTCGCGCTGATCGGCGACGAGACCACACGCCTTGCGGCGTTGATCGGCGACGTCCTCGACACGTCACGCATCGAGGCCGGCACGTTCAGCTACCGCTTCAGCGACGTCGACATCGCCGCCCTCGTCCGCGACACGGTGTCGCTGGCTGCGATCGGGCAGGACGAGGTTCCGATCCTCGCCGAGGTCGCGCCGGGCCTGCCGATCGTGCGCGGCGATGCAGAACGCCTCCGCCAGGTCTTCGGAAACCTGATCGAGAACGCCGTCAAGTACTCACCCGCCGGGGAGCCGGTCGAGGTGCGCGTGTCGCAGGCGAACGGCGCCGTGCTCGTCTCGGTGCGCGACCGCGGCCCCGGCATCAAACGGGACGATCAGCGGCTGATCTTCGAGAAGTTCGGCCGAGTCGCCAGCGGGAACTCGAAGCCCGGTAGCGGGCTCGGCCTCTACATCGCCCGCTCGATCGCGGAGTCGCACGGGGGCACGATCGCGGTCTCGTCGGCGCTCGGGCGCGGCGCGACCTTCACGGTCAAGCTGCCGGCGTAGCGCCGAAGTACGCTTTGGCGGTGGCGTCCGTCTGTGCCAGCTGTCGCGAGGAGAATCCGGACCGGGCGCGGTTCTGCCTCGCGTGCGGCGCGCCTCTCGACGCGCCGGCGCTCGGCGAGGAACGCAAGACCGTCTCGGTGCTCTTCGTCGATCTCGTCGCCTTCACCGCACGCTCCGACGCGGCCGACCCGGAAGATGTGCGGGCGACACTGCAGCCCTACCACGAACGGGTGCGAGCCGAGCTCGGGCGCTTCGGCGGCACCGTCGAAAAGTTTGTCGGCGACGCCGTGATGGCCGTGTTCGGCGCACCGGTCTCGCACGAGGACGACGCGGAGCGGGCGGTCCGAGCCGCGCTGCGCGTCATCGAGGCGACGGACGAGCTCGGTCTCGAGGTACGGGCGGCCGTTGCCACCGGCGAGGCCGTCGTGCAGCTCGGCGCGCGACCCGAGGCGGGCGAGGGAATCGCGACCGGTGACGTCGTGAACACCGCAGCGCGCCTCCAGGGCGCCGCGCCGCCGGGCGGCCTGGTCGTCGACGAGCTGACCTATCGCGCGACCCGCGGCTCGATCGACTACGAAGAGCTCGTCCCGGTCGAGCTGAAGGGCAAGGCCGAGCCGGTGCCGCTCTGGCTGGCGCAGGCTGCGCGCAGCCGTTTCGGCATCGACGTCGAGATCGGCGGCGCGACGCCGTTCGTCGGCCGCGACCACGAGCTCGGCCTCCTCCGCGAGACGTACGGGCGCGTCCGGCGGGACGCGACGGTGCAGCTGGTCACGCTCGTCGGCGAGCCCGGCGTCGGCAAGACGCGGCTCCTGAGCCAGCTCGCCCGCTGGCTCGACGACCAGCCCGACCTCGTCTACTGGCGGCAGGGCCGCTGCCTGCCCTACGGCGACGGGATCACCTTTTGGGCGCTGGGGGAGATCGTGAAGGCGCAGGCCGGGATCCTCGAGTCGGACACACAGGAGCAGGTTGCCGCCAAGCTCCAGGCGGCGGTCGAGGTCGTGGCGGAGGCAGACCGCGACTGGATCACGGCGCGCCTGGGGCCGCTCGTCGGCGTGCCCGACGCCGCGGCAGCCTCCCGCGAGGAGTCGTTCACCGCGTGGCGCACCTTCCTCGAGGGCGTGGCCGCGGTACGCCCACTCGTGCTTCTCGTCGAGGACATTCACTGGGCCGACGCCGCGCTGCTGGAGTTTCTCGACCACCTGCTCGACTGGTCGAACGGGGTCCCGCTTCTCGTCCTGTGCACCGCGCGACCGGAGCTCTACGACCGCTATCAGGGGTGGGGAGGCGGCAAGCGCAACTCGACGACCGTCGCGCTCGCGCCGCTCTCGTCCGACGACACCGCGCGGCTCGTCGCATCGTTGCTCGACCGGCCGGTCCTACCGGCGGAGACGCAGGAGATGCTCCTGGAGCGCGCCGGTGGCAATCCGCTGTATGCGGAGGAGTTCGCACGCATGCTCGTCGATCGCGGCGGCTTCGACGAGCACACGCCCGTGCCCGACACGGTGCAGGCGCTGATCGCGGCACGCATCGACACGCTCGGGCCGGCGGCGAAGGCCGTCCTGCACAACGCCGCGGTCGTCGGCAAGGTCTTCTGGGCCGAGACGGTCGCGGCGCTCGAGGGACGCGAGGCGGACGACCTGCTCGAGACGCTCAACAACCTCGTGCGCAAAGAGCTCATCCGTCCCGCCCGCGCGTCGTCGATGGAAGGCGCGCGCGAGTACGCGTTCTGGCACCTGCTCGTCCGCGACGTCGCGTATGGCCAGATTCCGCGACGCGACCGCGCGTTGAAGCACGTGGACGTCGCACAGTGGCTCGAGCAGACAGTGGGGGAGCGGGTTGCCGACCATGCCGAGCTGCTCGCGCACCACTACGGGGAGGCGCTGTCGCTCACGCGGGCGGCCGGAACCGGAGAGACGCCGGAGCTCGTCGCCGCCGCGCGCAGGTTCTACCGGCTCGCAGGCGATCGGGCCTCGGCGCTCGACGCACCGCGGTCGGCGACGTATTACGCGGCCGCCTATGACCTCTGGCCCGTCGAGGACCGGGAGCGGATCCAAGTTGTGCTCGACCTCGTCCGCTCGCTGAACAGAGCGGGGGAGCTCGACCAGGCAAGCGCGGTCGCCGAGCGCGAGCTCGCGGCGTTGTTCGCGGAAGCGGACCCGTACGCGGTCGGTGCGCTGCATTCGGTCATGGCGAACGTCTACTTCGTCTCGGGCGACGTCGACCGGGCGGCGACCGAGATCGAGACGTCGGTCGAGCTGCTCGAGCGCCAGCCGCCGTCGCCGGAGCTCGTCGAGGCATACGGCCGGTCGGCCTCTCGATACATGTTCAGGGAGGACTGGGGCAAAGCGGTCGAGATCGCCCGGAAGGCGATCGCTCTGGCAGAAGGTCTCGGCGTCGGCGAGTCGGAGACCAATCTCGCCCGCCAGATGCTCGGAGTGTCGCGGATCGGCTCCGGCGACCTCGGAGGCTTCGCCGACCTCGAGGATGCGGTGGAGCGCGGAATCGCCGCGGGGCTCCCGGCGGTCGGGATCTGCTGGACCAACATCGGCTCGTGTCGATTCTGGGCGACCGGGCCTGCCGCCGCGCTCGAGCCCTACGAGCAGGCGCGCGCGTTTGCCAAGCAGCGAGGGCTGCGCGGCAACTATCGCTGGGCTCAGGCAGAGACGCTCTGGGTGCTCTACGAGCAAGGGGCCTGGGACGACGTCCTGCGCATCGCCGCGGAGGTGCGTGCCGACTCGCTGGCGCGGGAGCAGATCGCCGCGATCGTCGATCCGACGTATGCGCGCGTCCTCTTGGCGCGCGGAGACATCGTCGCAGCCGCCGCGATCTCCGACGGAAATCTTCCGCGCGCGCGCGCGATCGACATCACCCAGGTCCTTGGACCGGCTCTGCCGGGCGGGGCCACGATCGCCGTCGCCCGCGGCGATCCCGCGGGAGCACGGGCGCTCTTGCAGGAGCTGGTGCACATCGGTGCCGACAAGCCCGATGTCCGTTTCTGGTACCTCCCGGAGGCCGTGCGCGCGGCGGTGGCGATCGGTGAGCTCGCACTTGCGCACGAGCTCGTGAGCGGCCTCGAGCCGAAGCTAGCGCGCGAGGTGAGCGGTCTCGCCTCCGCAGAGGCGATTCTCGCGGAGGCGACAGGCGACGATCGTGCGCCCGAGCCCTACCGTCGCGCCGCCGAGCGGTGGGGCGAGTACGGCTCGGTCGTCGAACGCGCGCACGCGCTTGCAGGTGCGGGCCGCCTCGGCGATGCCGCGGCGGCGTCCGAAGCGCATGCGCTCTTCGTTTCGCTCGGTGCGTCGTGGGCGGACGCACCGCTGTCCGACGCGGCGGCCGGCTAAGCGTCGGGGTCAGGCTTTGGCGCGGTTCGGGCGGAGCTCGTTGCCGAGCTCGCGGGCCCGGAGCGCGACGCGCGCGCGCAGCTCCGGCGGCTCGAGCACGATCGCCTCGCCGCGATAGGAGACGACCTCGCCGACAAGCCACTCCGCGCTGCCGACGGAGCGATCGGCGATCGCGGCGCCGTCGACAAGCGGGCGAGCACCCTTCTCGATCTCCCAGCGTGCGACGGCCTGCGAGTACCAGATGCGTGCGCTCGTGGCGCCGCGCAACTCGGACGGGTCGAACCCCTCACGCGGTTCAAAGCTCTTCTTCAGCACCTTCGCGCTCCGCATGCGGTCGAGGCGGTACGAGCGCGGCTGGTCGCGCTCGACGTCCCAGGCATGGACGTACCAGTTCGGCAGACGGCGCTCGATCGAGTACGGCTCGACGGTGCGGACCACGACCTCCTGCTCCTCCGGCTTCAGGTACTCGATCTCGACGAGCTTGTGCTCGTCGATTGCCTGCGTCAGCTTGTCGACGAGGCCTTCCTCTTCGCCCACGTGGGGCGCGGGCGTCTGGGTGAGGTCGAACGCGCCGAAGGTCTGCTCGAGCTTCGCGCGCACGCGCTCGAGCGGAGAGTGGGCGCCCGCGGCGACCATCGGCCCGACGAACTCCAGCGCGAGGCGGATCGCGCGCGCCTCGAGCGGGGTCAGGCGCGGCGGGCGGCGGAATGTGTCGCCGAAGAGCTCCTTGTCGACGTGTACCTCTTCACCCTGCAGCTCCGCGTACACCGCGTAGCAACCGCCGCCGAAGTTGACGAGGTTGAGCAGCGAGAGATGCTCCTCGATCTGGTCGCGCGGGATCGAGAAGCGGTCGACGAGCTCCTGCACCTGGATGACGCCTTCGCGATCCTCGCCGCACGAGGTGAGGAGGTAGGCGAGCAGCGACTGCAAGACCCCGAAGCGCTCCGGGGCGACGGGGCCCGCGAAGCGTTCGACCGCTCCGTCGCTCTCGCCCGCGACCACCTCGGCAGCCGGGGTGGGCGGCGCGCCTTCATGGGCGATGCGCGCTCCTCGCGCACCCTCGGTGACGAGGCGGCGAAGCTCCGACGGCTCGAGCGGCACGGCGCGTCCGTCCTGGCGGAGGATCCAGCGCGCGAGCATGTTCGACGACGCGTACTCGGTTCTGAAGACATCGTCCTCGACGCGGTTGCGTTCGCCGGCGTACGCGCGCTCGACCCACCAGGCCGTGTCCGGTGCGACCTCGATCTGCGCCTCGCCGGCGATCTCGCCGAACTGCCACTCGGCGCGGCCGCGGTAGTTCTCGACGTCGAACTCGGGCGGGAGGCGGAAGTCGCGCTCGCGTCGCGTCGCGAAGCGAATGTCGGAGCGGATCCGCGAGACGCGGAAGGTGCGGATGTCGTCGCGCTCGAGATCGTGGCCGATCACGTACCAGGAGCCGTTCTCCGGAAGCAGCGCGTAGGGATTGAGCGTGCGCTCCTCTTCCGAGTCACGGTAGATCGACCAGTAGCGGAACTTGACGGTGCGCTGCTTCGAGATCGCGCCCTCGAGCTTCCCGAGGCGGCCCTGCAGCTCCAGTGAATAGTCCGGGTCGCGCACCTCGACCCGGCCGGCGGTGCCGGTAGGCGTCGCCGCGAGTGGCCCCGCGGAGCGGCCGAGCGCGAGGTTCTGCAGCGCCAGCCGCAGCGGCTCGGCGTAGGCGAACCGTCCTTCGAGGAGGAAGAAGCAGGTCTGCAGCGCCGCAAGCTCTTCGTCGTCCAGCTCGAGCTCGGGGAGGAAGTAACGCTCGGCGCGCAAGGTGTAGAGCTCCTCACCCGTGAACTCGTCGCGCTGACTGTCGAGCGGCACCCCCAGCGAAACCAGCTCGGCGCGGTCCGAGTAGAAACGGCGCGCGAACGCCTCGTCGCTCATCTCCTGGTAGCCCTCGACGTTCGACTTGATGTCGCGCGCGGTCAGCGGACGCCGCTCGGCCATCAGGAACGCCACCAGCGAGAGCTGGCGGATCAATTTGTCAGTGTCGTGACTCATCTGTTTTCCAGCCGGCTCCGTCGAGCCGACGCCGGGACAGCGAGCCTAGCGCACGACTTAAGCTGCAGCCTTCGAGCGCTCGAGGTGCTGATGGCTCGGGCAGTAGTCGCGGTCCGGCAGCGGCGTGCGCTGACAGGCCTTACCCTTGCGGGTGGTCGCGCGACAGCGAGCGACACCGCCGTCGAACGCACCGGCCTCGATCTGCTCTTCGACGAAGCTCACCGCGGCATCCACTCCCTGGTTCACCGCCCAGGCGACCTGGGCCTGCACCGTGATCGGGAAGTAGCGCCTGATGTCCTGGAAGAGGGCTTTGTCGGGCTTGGCGAAGTAGTGAGGATCTGCCGCGAGCCGCTGCATCGTCCCCTCGGTTGCGGCGAGCACCTCACGGCGGTACTCGAGCTGCGTCTCCTGGTCGACGTACGGGTCGATCAGGTCCTTGATCGAGCGATAGATCGCTCGCGAGTACTGATACATGCAGTGCTGGATATGAAGGATCCGTTCGTCCATATGGTGCCGGTTTCGCTCTCCTCGACTGTAGCCAAACGCCCTTTAAGACGCGGTAAACCTGATCCGCCAGCGTCGCCCGGCGCCGACTCTACCTTCTCACCGGGGCTGTTACAAATGTTTTCTTCTCAGTAAACGATTGATCGCGCCGCAGCCCGATCCGTACCCCGCCGCAGCGGCTCCTAACCCCGTTTCCCCCTCAGCGGGCGATTTGCCGGGAATAGGCCCCGCCGAAGCCCGCTTGGCGGGCGGTCGCGACCGCTGCGTCTGCCTCGGCCTTTGCAGGGTAAACGCCGGTGAAGACGACGTAGTACCCGGGCTGGAGGCTGGCGTAGAGGCTCGAGTCGAGCACGCCGACCTGGTCGAGGTGCGCACGCGCCGCCCGGTCCGCCGTCTGGAGCGCCGACGGCCGTCCGTTCGTCTTCGGGTACGAGACCAGCACGATCGTCCAGCCGTTCCGGTTCCTGGGCCAGACGAACCGCCCCTTCTTCGTGCCCGGGGCCTTCGCAGGGGTCGTCGTGGGCTCGGGCGCCGTCGGGAGCGTCGTGGTGTCGACCGTCACCGGCGTGGTCGCGGTCGGGACCGGGGCGGCCTCTGTCACCGAGACGACCGGAGGCGCCGTGAACACCGACCCGTCGCCGTTTGCGTGGCGGGTGAGGAAGATCGCGACGGCGGCGCCCGCCGCCGCGACGAGGAGCGTCAAGAGCGAGACCCAGATCCAGTCGCCCGGATACCAGCCCAGGCGGCGGATCCAGCGGCGCCGAAGCGACGGCAGCCTGCCCGTCACCTCCGGCAGGACGAGCCCGCATTCGAGGCAGTAGCGCTGGTCGGGCTCACGCGTGGCCCCGCAGCGGGGACACGTGCCGTCGGCTGCGGAGATTGCCGATTCACGCTCGTCATCAGCCATCGGGCGCGGGTTCGATGACGGTCTCTTCCGACGCCGCGGCGGGCTCGTCCCCGAGCCGCCGGCCGCAATTCGGGCAGAAGCGCGAGCCGCGGAGCACCGGGGCGCCGCACTCGCAGCGTGGCACCTGGCGGCCCGTATGGAGGAGCGCCTCGATCTCGGCGAGGCGGCCGTCGATGCCGACGATCGCCGCAGCACGTTCGGACAAGAGATCGTCACGGAAGCCGCCGCGGCGGTACATCTCGAGGAGCAGGCCGCCGAGCTCGCTGAGGGCCTCTTCGCGCGCGTTCAGGAGTGCGCGGCGCTCACGGCGAAGCAGCCCGGCGTGCGGCCGCCGCGGGGTGATGCCCTCGACATCGGGCGCGCGCCGGCGAAGGAGCGGGGACATGCCCGCGAGTCTAGTTAGGCGCTCGGCCTTCTTTAGACGCGTGTGGTCTTGGTCTCACGCCCGCCGGCGAAGGCGCGCACGACGATCAGGATCGCGACCACGACGAGGATGGGCAAGAGCACCCAGCCGGCGCCGGGCAGCGCAACCGCACAGATCAGCCCGATGATCACGAGGCCCAGCGCCAGGAAGAACGAGCCAACCATGCTCCCCGCTAGTGACCGGAAGCTAGAGGCCCAAAACCACGAGGCGCTCCTCGGTCAGCTCGCGCACGGCCCACGCCGGCCCTTCCTTCGTGTTGCCGGAGTCCTTGACGCCGCCGTACGGCATCTGGTCGGCGCGGAAGGTCGGGGCCTCGTTGACGATCACGCCGCCGAACTCGAGCCTCCGCGCCGCCTCGAGGCAGGTCGACAGGTCGCGGCTGAAGATCGCCGCCTGCAGGCCGTACCGCGTCGCGTTCGCCTGCTCGATCGCCTCGTCGAGATTCGCCGTGCGTGTCAC
The DNA here is from genome assembly GCA_045805985.1 of Gaiellaceae bacterium. Classification (GTDB taxonomy): domain Bacteria; phylum Actinomycetota; class Thermoleophilia; order Gaiellales; family Gaiellaceae; genus PALSA-600. The sequence continues at coordinate 358,885 of JBJMKA010000013.1, forward strand.
CGTCACCACGGGGCCGAACACTTCCTCGCACTGAACCTTGTCGTCCGACGCCGGGTTCGCGATCACCGTCGGGCGAATCAATCCGTCGTGGGTCGTGTCGCCGCCGGTCAGCACGTCGCCCTTGGACTCACGGATCCACTCGAGGATACGCTCGCGATCGTCGCCCGAGATCACCGGGCCGACGTCCGTGTCGGGATCGCCGGGATCGCCGACGGTGAGCGCCTCGACCTTCGGCAGGAAGTCGACGAGGAACGCGTCCCACGCATCGGCCAGCACGAAGATTCGCTGCACGGAGATGCAGCTTTGCCCGGCGAACGAGAAGGCGTTTGCCGCAAGCTTCGACGCGGTGGCTTCGGGCGCGTCGGCGCAGACGAGCGCGGGCGTCGCGTTCCCGAGCTCGAGCTTCACGCGCTTGCGCGGCGCCCGCGCAGCGATGCCCCAGCCGACGTTGCCCGAGCCGGTGAACGTGATCAGCTTCACCCGCTCGTCTTCAACCAGCACGTCGCCGATCTCCGACGACGGGCCCGAGACGACGTTCAGCCAGCCTGCCGGCAGTCCGGCCTCCTCCTCGAGGCCGGCGAGGAAGAGCGCGGACAAGGGCGTCGCCGACGCAGGCTTCAAGATGACGGGGCAGCCGGCCGCGAGCGCGGGCGCGATCTTGTGCGCGACGAGGTTGAGCGGGAAGTTGAATGGTGAGATCGCTCCGACGACGCCGATCGGCAGCCGGATCGTGAACGCGAGCTTCCCTTCACCGGCCGGAGACGCGTCCATCGGCACCGTTTCGCCGCTCAGCTTGCGGGCCTCGACCGCGGCGAAGGTGTAGGTCGAGACAGCTCGTTGTGCCTCGACCCGCGCCGCCTTGAGCGGCTTGCCGGCCTCGGCCGAGATCAGCTGCGCGGCCTCTTCCTGCCGCTCGGCGAGCAAGCGGGCGGTCGTGTCGAGGATCCGCGCGCGCTCGTGCGCGGGCAGCGGGTCTGTCAATGCGGCAGCAGCAGCGTCCAGCGCGCGCCGCGCCTCCGCAGCCCCGCCCTTGACGACCCGCCCGACGAGCACACCCGAGTACGGCGAGCGCACTTCCGTCCAGTCGCCGGTCTCGACACGCTCGCCGCCGATCAACAACGGATGGTCGGCAGTCGTCGCCACGTTTCAACTGTAATGCCAGGATGTCGTCTGTGAGCCCGAGGGGCGGACTCAGGTTCTGGGTGCCTGTCGCGTACGTCGTCGCCTCTGCGGCGATGGTGTTCACCGTCGGCGTCCCCACGTCGAAGGACCTCGTGTTCGTGTGGTTCGCGATCGGGATGGCGGCCTTCGGCGTGACCGACCTGCGACGCCGCGTGCCGCGGCTCGCGATCGAGTGGGCGCCGTTCCTCGGGATCCTGTTCATCTACGACCGGTTGCGCGGCATCGCGGACGGGCTCCTGACTCCTGCGCGCGAGCTGCCGCAGCTCCGACTCGAGGCCGCGTTGTTCGGGAAGCCGATCCCGACCGTCTGGCTGCAGACCCACCTCTGGGACGGCGCGAATCACGTCCAATGGTGGGACTACCTCACGTGGTTCGTATACCTGACGCACTTCTTCGCGACGCTCGTCGTGGCCGCAATCCTCTGGACGTGGGCACACGAGAAGTTCTCGCGCTTCGCGGCGATGGTGTGCGTCCTCGCGTTGACGGGGTTCGTGACCTACGCGGTGTACCCCGCCGTGCCTCCGTGGCTTGCAGCGCGGCACGGCACCATCGGGCAATCGAATCGCCTGATCGGGATCGTGTGGCAGCACGTGCCGATCGCGCACTACGGATCGCTGTTCGAGAAGGGGCAGACCTACGCGAACAACGTCGCAGCGATGCCCTCGCTGCATGCCGCGTACGCGCTGCTCGTCACGCTCTATCTCTGGCGGCTGGTCCCGCGCTGGTGGCGCCCGCTGCTCGCGCTCTATCCGCCCGCGATGGCGTTCGCGCTCGTCTACTCGGGGGAGCACTATGTCGTCGACTGCCTTGCCGGGTGGGTGTACGCGACCGCCTCGTTCGTTGCGGTGAACCTGTGGTTCGAGCGGCGGTCGAGGCGCGCCCTCGCGCTCGAGCCGGCGCTGGCGGACTAGTTTGCGGGAGTAGAGTTTTCGTGATGGACGCCTTCCTCGTCGACGCCGTTCGCTCGCCGATCGGCCGCAAGAACGGGACGCTGTCCGTGATCCGCGGTGACGACCTGGCGGCTCAGGTTCTGAACGGCCTGATCGCGCGCCACGATCTCGATCCGGCGGAGATCGAAGACGTGCAGATGGGGTGCGTGACGCAGATCGGCGAGCAGGGCTGGAACGTCGGGCGCATGGCCGTGCTGGCCGCCGGCTGGCCCGTCGAGGTGTCGGCGACGACCGTCGACCGTCAATGCGGCTCGTCGATGCAGACGAACTTCAACGCGGCCGCAGCCGTGATCGCCGGGCAGCTCGACGTCGTCGTCTCGGCGGGCGTCGAGATGATGTCGCGCGTACCGATGGGTTCGAACGGTGGCTCGATCTCCGAGCAGGTGACCGACCGCCACGAGATCGTCATGCAGGGAACCTCGGCCGAGTTGCTCGCCGACGAATGGCAGCTGACGCGCACGGAGCTCGACGCCTATGCGCTCGAATCCCACCGCCGCGCGCTGGCAGCGTCCGACGAGGGCAAGTTCGCGCGCGAGATCATCCCGATCGAGCTGCCACAAGACCCGGTGCCAGGCACAAGTAACAGTCTGTTACATGCCACTGGCGCGACGTCAATGGTGCCCCGAGAGTCGGTGCCAGGCACAAGTAACAGCCTGTTGCAAGCGGCGCCTCCCATGTTCGTAGTGGACGAGGCTCCACGGCGCGAGACCTCCGCGGAGGCGCTCGCCGCGCTCGAGCCCGCATTCCGCCTCGACGGCGTCGTGACCGCTGGGAACTCCTCGCAGATCGTCGACGGATCGGCCGCTGTGCTGATCGCGAGCGAAGCGGCCCTCAAGCGGCTCGGCTTGGAGCCGCGTGCCCGCTTTGTCTCGTTCGGGATCGCCGGCGTCGATCCAACGCGGATGCTGCACGGCAACCCGCAGGCGATGGAGAAGGCGGTCGCGAAAGCCGGGCTGACGATGGACGACATGGGTGTGATCGAGGTCAACGAAGCATTCGCGTCGGTTGTGCTGCAGACCGTGAAGGACCTGCACCTCGAGGCGCGCATGGGCGACATAAACCCGAACGGCGGGGGCATCTCGCTCGGCCACCCGCTTGGCGCGACCGGTGCGCGCATCACCTCGACGCTCGTCTCCGAGCTCGAGCGCCGCGACGCGCGCTACGGCATCGCGTCGATGTGCGTCGGCTTCGGCATGGCGATCGCAGGAGTCGTCGAGCGCCTGTGAAGATCGGCGTCGTCGGTCTGGGCGCCATGGGCTCGGGCATCGCGCAGCTCGCGGTCGAGGCCGGGTTCGACACGATCGGCCGCGAGGTGGACCTGGATCGCGCCGAGAAGGCGCGCGACCAGATCGCCCACTTCCTGACGCGCAAGGTCGAGAAGGGAAAGCTCGCGGAGGACGCGCGCGATGCCGCGGTCGCGCGGCTCAGCCTCACGACGGCGCTCGCCGATCTCGCCGACTGCGACGTCGTGATCGAAGCGGCCTATGAGGACCTCGAGGTGAAGCACGAGCTCTTCCAGGTGCTGGAATCGGTCGTCCGCGACGACACGATTCTCGCCACCAACACCTCCGCGCTTTCAGTGACGGAGATCGCGTCCGTGCTCGAGCGGCCGGAGCGGGCGGTCGGCATGCACTTCTTCAACCCGGCACCGCTGATGCCGCTTGTCGAGATCGTGCGCGCGGAGCGCACGTCCGCCGATGTGTTCGAGACGGCGTTCGAGCTCGGAACCAAGCTCGGCAAGGCTCCCATCCGGTGCTCCGACACGCCGGGCTTCGTCGTCAACCGCGTGCTGATCCCGCTGCTGAACGACTGTGTCCGCGTGCTCGACGAGGCTGGCGTCACGCCCGAGGATCTCGACGCGGGGATGAAGTTCGGCGCGGGCTGGCCAATGGGCCCGTGTGAGCTGCTCGACCTCGTCGGCGCCGACGTGCACGTCCATGCGAGCGAGGCGCTGTACGCAAAGCTGCGCGAACCACGCATGGCGCCGCCCGCCCGCCTCGTCCGGATGCTGCAGGCCGGCAAGCTCGGCCGGAAGACCGGCGAGGGCTTCTACACCTACGGGTGAGGGCGATCCTGGTTCGGTCTTTGAACCAGGATCATGAGTTTCGAGCCGCCGCGAAAACTCCTGAACCTGGTTCAGACCCGGAACCAGGTTCAACCCCGTCCGACCCCGCGCCTACCGTGAAGCGGCAGATGGCGATGTGCCAGATCTGCCGCAGGACGTTGCTCGCCGGTGAGCGCTACCGGACGTGGCGCTGGGCGCGCCGCGACCAGACGGTCTGCGTCGTCTGCGAACCGACCGCGCACGACGCCGGGGCCGTCCGCGTCGTCGATGCGTACGAGCGTGTGCACGCCGGCGGGCTCAGCCAGCACGTTCGGCGCGTGGCGTAGTAGAGGCGAGTCTCCGCGCAGCGGCGGGAATCGTCCCACCCTGCACGACGACGGACGCGAGCACGACGACGAACACCGTCTCGTAGATCCGCGCCGCGTCGTGCACGTGGTGTGTGACAGCGAACGCGGCGAGCAAGATTGGGACGGCGCCCTTCAGCCCGCCCCAGATCACGAACAGGCGCTCGCCGTGGCGCAGCCGCACCGGGGCCAGGAGCGCGCCCACGACAGCCGGACGCGCGACCAGCGTCACGAACGCCGCGACTGCGAGCCCTTCTGCCCAACGGCCGGCGCCGATGCCGGAGATGTGAACGGTCAGTCCGAGTGCGACGAAGGCGACGATCTCCGCAGCCGACGCAAGGCGGTCCTGCAGCGACTGCGACGGCGCCTCGATGTCGCCTACGACGAGTCCCATCACGAAGACCGCGAGGAAGCCGGACCCGTGCGCGGCGTCGGCGAGCACGTAGACGACGGTGACGAGCACGAGTGTCCGCAGCCACCCGACGCGCAGCAGGCGCCGCTCGAGGAAGCCGCCGGCGAGGCCGACGATCAGGCCGATCGCGATGTGCTCGCAGAGCACGCGCACGACGATCCAGAAGCTTGCGTCGGCACGCGTGGCGAATGCGATCAGCCCGAGCATCAACGCGATGCCGACCGGATCGTTGGCGCCGGACTCGCCTTCCAGGATCGTGCGCGTGCGGCCGCGGATCTTCTGCCCCCCGCGGAGCACCGAGAAGACGACGGCCGGGTCCGTGGGGGCGATCGCCGCGCCCAAGAGACCTGCGGTCAGCCAGCCGAGACCGAGCACGAGGTGCGCGAACGCTGCGATCGCAGCCGCCGTGGCGAAGGTGCCGACGATCCCGAGCGAGACGATCGGCACCGCCGCGGCGCGGAAGCGCCGCCAGCCGATCGACGCCCCACCGTCGTAGAGGATCACGACGAGCGCAACCGTCACGATCACCTCGACGGTCGAGACCGATGGCGCGAGAGCGGGGAGCAGGTCGGAGGCGAGGGCTGCCGCGACGAGGAACAAGGCCGAAGACGGAATCCTCACGGAGGGCGACGCTACCCGAGCACTACGAAAAGTCCTTACGTTTCGCTCATTCGGGGCATAATTCGGTAGGAAAGACTGTCCTTGCCGATGCGCCGGCTCTGCCTCACCCTGCTTTGCGGTCTCGTTGCGGTCCCCGCAGCTCTTGCAGCTACGCACGCGACGGGCGACGGCGTGCTCGAGCTCAAGGCTGCGACCGGCACGATCATTCTGACCGGGAGCCGTGGCACGGCGTGGGGCCAGATGGACAAGGGCAAGCTCGTCGTCACCGACCCGGCGCTGGGCGACGGCGCGATCTACGTCTCCGGCGCCGAAACCGTGACGCCCGGTCGGACCGAGGCTGTGACGATCTACACCGGTCGGGACATCCATTTCCGTGTCACGGGCGGTCGGTACAAGCTGGCCTTTCGCGGCGCCGCCTCCGACCTGAGTGCTGTTGGTGTCGATCTGACCGCGGTCGGTGTCGGCAGCGTGCAGCTGACCGGCGACGCGTTCGCCGACGACACGGGCAAGTGGGCGGTCGACAGCGGGAAATGGAATACCGTTCCTGTGTGGACGGTCACCAAGCAGTTTGGCGTCCAGCCGGCACCGGCGCCCTAGCGTGACGGCCGCGGTGCCCAACATCCTGGTGGTCGAGGACGAAAGCTCGATCGCCAGCTTCGTCTCCCTCTATTTGAAGAACGCGGGCTACGGCGTGCGGACGGCGGCGAACGGCACCGATGCGCTCGCGCAGGTCGCGAAGGAGATGCCCGGTCTGATCGTCCTCGACCTCATGCTGCCGGACATCGACGGCATCGAGGTAACCAAGCGGATCCGCCAGACGAGCGATGTGCCGATCCTGATGCTCACCGCCCGCGACGAGGATGTCGACAAGATCATCGGCCTCGAGGTCGGCGCGGACGACTATCTGACGAAGCCGTTCAATCCACGTGAGCTCGTGGCACGCGTGAAGTCGATCCTCCGCCGCGCGGCGCCCGAACGGCGCGAGCGCGAGAGCGAGACACTCGAGCACGGCGACCTCCACATCGATGCCGGCCGCCGCGAAGTGAAGGTCGGCGAGGAGGAGATTCAGCTGGCACCGAAGGAGTTCGATCTCCTCTGGGAGCTGCTCGACCATCGTGGGCTTGTCCTGACGCGCGACCAGCTGCTCGAGCGCGTCTGGGGCTACACCTTCGCCGGGGACACGCGCACCGTCGACGTGCACGTCCGCCAGCTCCGCCGCAAGCTCGGTGACGCATCGCCGATCGTGACCGTGTGGGGGGTGGGTTACAAGGTGTCGCCCGCGAAGGACGCCAAGAAAGACACGGCGAATACCTAGGCCCTGATGCTCGGATCGCTTCGCGTCCGGCTGCCGCTCGTGTTCCTCGCAGGGATCGTCCTCGCGGGTGTGATCACGACGCTGATCAGCATCCGCCTGTTCCAGGACTTCTCACGCGACCAAACGCTGACAAAGCTCAAGCGCGAGGGGTATGGCATCGCGCAGCTCTACTCCGCCGCGGTTACCGCGAGCTTTGGGAACGTGGACAAGAAGACGGGAAAGTCGAACGACCAGAAGCCACCGACCTTCGATGCGCCGAATCTCGAGCGCGCGACCGGGAACAAGATCTACTTCACCGGTCCGGGCTTGTTCCCCGGCCAGGGCTTCGTCGGCCTCCCGAACCTCCCACCAGGAACCGTCGACTGGATCTCCGGCAAGTCGCTGACCTTCGAGTTCACGCCGCCGCACACGAACCGGAAGTACCTCGCGGTCGCGAATCCGATCAACTTCAATGGTACGACGATCGGTGCGATCGTCGTCGCGACCAAGAAGACCGACGTGAACGCACTGGTCACGCCGTTGATCGAGCGGCTTGCGCTCGCGGGTGTGTTCGGGCTGCTCGTCGCAGCGATGCTCTCTTGGTACCTCTCGCGTCGCATAGTCCGACCGGTGCTGCAGCTCTCCGACGCGGTCGACGCTGTTGCTGCGGGTCACTACGACGTCACGGTGCCGAAGGCCCCCGGGGAACTCGGCCATCTCAGCGCGCGCATCGGCGAGATGGCGTACCGGCTCAGCGAAGTGGAGGAGATGGAGCGCAACTTCCTCATGTCGGTCTCGCACGAGCTGCGCACGCCGCTGACGGCGATCCGCGGGCACGTCTCGGCGCTGCTCGACGAGGGCGTGGTCGTGGATCCGGAGTCACGTCACCAGTCGCTCGAGACGGTCGAAGCGGAGGCGCAACGGCTCGAGCGGCTTGTCGGTGACATCCTCGATCTCGCGAAGCTCGACACGCATCGCTTCACCGTGCTGACGGAAGAGGTCGACATGGCACAGCTGCTCGATCAGGCGTTCGAGCGCTACCGCGACGAGGCACAGCGCCGCTCGATCGACTACCGGCAGGAGGTGCGCGACCGGCCGGTGATCATCTCCGACGGCGACCGCGTGCTGCAGATCGTCGGGAACCTGCTCTCGAACGCCTTCAAGGCAACGCCCGACGGCGGAAGCATCTGGCTCGAGCTCGCGCACCAGAACGGGACCGTGCACGTCTCGGTCGAGGACACCGGGCCCGGCATCCCGCAGGAAGCCCAGGAGCGGCTGTTCCGTCCGTTCATCTCCGGGAGCGCCGCCGGCACGGGGCTGGGGCTCGCGATCGCGAAGGAGATCTCGACCGCGCTCGGCGGACGGATCATCCTCGAGTCCGAGGTGGGGAAGGGCTCCCGCTTCGAGCTCGTGCTGCCGGCCCAGACGAGCTAAGCGCTCTCGCGCAGCGGCCGTATGTTGCTCTGCGGCGCAAGCGCCGCGGTGTTCGTCTCCGCCGGCTTGAGCGCCGCTTCGATCCGGTCGAGCCGCGCGTTCATCGCGCGCCAGCCCTCGGTGAGCAGCTCCACGAGCAGGGCGAGGTCGTCGACGCGGGCACTCCGCTCGGACTCGATCGTTGCCTCGATGTTCTCGAGCCGGCGGATTGCGTTGTTCGAGAGCCCCTTGACCTCTGCCAGCCGGCGCGAGATCGGTGCCGCTTCCTCGCGCAGGCCTTCCTTCAGCGCATGGCGGATCTCATCCATCAAAGCGAAGCTACCGTCCTCGTCGGATGGACGCTCACGAGCTCGACTACGACCTGCCGCCCGAGCTGATCGCCCAGCATCCGGCGGCGCGGCGCGACGAATCGCGCCTGCTCGTCTACTCGCGCGCGACCGCCGAGGTCGAGCACCAAGTCTTCCGCGAGCTGCCGGAGCTGGTCGACGCGCTTGCGGTCGTCAACGACACGCGTGTCGTTCCGGGGCGGATCGCGATCGAGCAGCCCCGCGGCGAGGTGCTGCTGCTCGAGCGCCTGGCCGGCGACGTGTGGGAGGCCCTCGCAAAGCCCACGCGGCGCCTGCGCGCGGGCCGCCGGTACGGAAGCGTCGAGCTCCTCGAGCACCTTGGCGAGGGCAGGTGGCGCGTTCGCCTCGACGGCGAGCCGGATGGCCCGCAGCTCAAGGGCGCAGTACCGCTCCCGCCATACATCACGGAGCCGCTCGAGGATGCGGAGCGCTACCAGACCGTCTATGCGCGCGAACGAGGCTCGGCGGCTGCACCGACCGCCGGGCTGCACTTCACCCCGGACGTGCTCGCACGGCTGAACGTGGAGCGGGTGACGCTGCACGTCGGGCTCGACACGTTTCGGCCGTTGCAGACCGAGAGGGTCGAAGAGCACCACATCCACGGCGAGCGCTACGAGGTCGCGCCCGCCGCGTGGGAGCGGATCCGCGCGGCGGAGCGCGTCCTGGCCGTCGGCACGACGACCGTGCGGGTCCTCGAGACGCTAGCCGCCGGGGGTGCGACGACCGGCCGCACGGAGCTCTTCATCACGCCCGGCTTCGAGTTCCGCCGCGTCGACCACCTGCTGACCAACTTCCATCTCCCGCGCTCGACCCTGCTCGCCCTCGTGATGGCGTTCGCCGGCGTGGAGGAGACGCGGCGCCTGTATGCGCTGGCCGTCGAGCAGCGGTACCGCTTCTACTCCTTCGGCGATGCGATGCTGATCCTGTGAAGCGGTGGATCGTTCGTGACACTTCCGTGACGACGTTTGGCGACGAGACTGGTCCCCGCGTGACGCATCCTGTTGGTGCAAAAGCTCTGCTGGTGATGGTCCGTGGCTAGCTGGTCGCAGTTCGACGACCGTCGTTTGGCGACGGGGCTTGGCTCGGTGTGGCCTGTCTTCGAGGTGCAGGCGACTGACGGTGCGGCCCGCGCGGGGGTGCTGCGCACCGCACACGGCGAGATCCGCACGCCCGTCTTCATGCCGGTGGGGACGAAGGGAACCGTCAAGACGCTGCACCCGGACGAGGTGCGCGACCTCGGGGCGCAGATCCTGCTCGGCAACACCTACCACCTGTACTTCCGGCCGGGCGACGGACTGATCCGCGACCTGGGTGGTCTGCACCGGTTCATGGCGTGGGACGCGCCGATCCTGACCGACTCGGGCGGCTTCCAGGTGTTCTCGCTGCGCGACACGATCGCCAAGGTCGACGACGACGGCGTGACGTTCAACAATGTCTATGACGGTTCGCGCGCGCACTTCACGCCGGAGCTCTCGGCGCAGATCCAGACGAACCTCGGCAGTGACATAGCGATGTGCCTCGACCAGGTGCCGCCGGCGGGCGTGACGAGGCGCAAGCTCGAAGACGCGGTGCGCCGCACGACGGAGTGGGCGCGGCGGCAGCGACACGCAGAACGCGCCGAAGGTCAGTTGCGCTTCGGCATCACACAAGGGGGAATCGACGCCGAGCTGCGCAGACGCTCGACCGAGGAGATCGCCGAGCTCGACTTCGATGGCAACGCGATCGGCGGCCTGGCGATCGGCGAGGACCGGGCACTGACGTTCGAGACGACCGACTGGGCGACGCAGCTGATGCCGGCCGGCAAGCCGCGGTACTTCATGGGCATCGGCGATCCCGAAGGCGTGCTCGAGGTGATCGAGGCGGGTGTCGACATGTTCGACTGCGTGCTCCCGACCCGCACGGCGCGCACCGGCAGCGCGCTCACCGCACAAGGCCGGCTGAATCTCCGTAACGCACGCTTCACAAAGGACGAGCTGCCGCTCGAGGAAGGCTGCGACTGTCCGGCCTGCGCACGCTTCACGCGTGCTTACATCCGCCACCTCGTGAATCAGAACGAGGTGCTGGGACTGCGCCTCCTCTCCCTCCACAATCTACGCTTTCTGATCAAGCTGACCCAGGACGCGCGTGAGGCGATCGAGCGCGGTGGGTTCGCGGACTTCAAGCGGCAGCGACTCGAAAGGTTGACGTGGGCGGATTCCTGATCCTGATTGTGGTGTTCGGTGCGGCGTGGCTCCTGTTCGTGATGCCCGCGCGGCGGCGCAAGATGTCCCACGCGGCCATGCAAGACTCGATCGCCGTCGGCGACGACATCATCACCGCGGGCGGCCTTCACGGCACCGTCAAAGCCTTCGAGGAGGACACGGTGAAGGTTGAGATCGCAACGGGTGTCGTGGCGACGCTCGATCGGCGGGCCGTTGCGGCCGTCGCCCGGGAGGTCGAGGTCGAAGCCGAGGTCGAAGCCGAAGCCGAAGCCGAGCAACCCCCGGCGCCCGGCTAACCTACTCGGCGCGTGTCGTCCCGGCGTTCCCATCTCGTACTGGTTGGCCTCATCGTGCTCGCGCTCATCGGCACGGCGCTGCTGGTCGTCCCGGGCTCGCCGTTCCACCGCGGCGTCAAGAAGGGGCTCGACCTCCAGGGAGGCCTCGAGGTCGTCCTGAAGGCGCAGCCGCCACCTGGCCACAAGCTCACCTCCGCCGACCTCGACCGCGCCGTCTCGATCATGCGCAACCGCGTCGACAAGCTCGGCGTATCGTCGCCGGAGATCCGGAAGCAGGGGACGGACCAGATCGTGATCCAGCTCGCGGGCGTCCACAACCCCGAGCAGGCGGCGGCGATCATCGGCAGCACCGCTCAGCTCGAGCTCTACGACCTCGAGCCGGCGCTCGTCCCGCCGTCGGTGACGGCCACGGGCCAGCCGCAGGCGGCGCAGAACCTCTACCAGCTGCTCTCGCGCGTCCAGGCGGCCGCGAAGAACAGCAAGCCGACCGGGTACGTCCTCTTCAAACCGGTCAAGGTCAAGACCACCACGGGCACCGGCAAGAACAAGAAGACGACAACGACGGTCGTCTGGGTGAAGGCGGCCGGTCCCACGGATACCCTGCACCGCGACAAGCTCACCGGCAACCCGGGCCTGCTGGACGCGAGTGGCGGCACGGTGCCAAAGGGCTACAAGGTGCTACCCGTCCCGCAGAACACCGTCGTGATCACTTGCTCGGCGAAGACGACGGTCGTCTGTCCCGGCGATCCGAACGGGCTGCCGCCGCCGGGCAAGACCGACTACTACCTCTTCAAGCACGGCGCCTACCCGAGCGACCGCTACGGGCCGTATCCGAACCTGACCGGCAAGGAGCTCAACCTCTCCGGGACCCGGCAGGACTTCGACCCTACGACCGGCGAGCCCGTCGTGCTGATCCAGTTCAACGGCAAGGGCAACAAGGCGTTCGCCCAAGTGTCGAAGAACGAGGCCGTCCGTGGCTCGATCAAGGGGACGCCGCAACACTTTGCGATCGTCCTCGACAACGAGATCCGATCCTGGCCGCAGATCGACTACACCCAATACCCGAACGGGATCAACCCGACGGGCACCGGCGCGCAGATCACCGGGATGGCGAGCCTCAAGGAGGCGCAGAACCTCGCGCTCGTTCTGCAGACCGGCGCGTTGCCCGTGAAGTTCGTGCCGCTCGAGCGCACCGACGTCTCGGCGACGCTCGGCAAGGACTCGCTGAGGCAGGCGTGGCTCGCGGCGATCGGCGGCCTGATCGCCGTCGCGCTGTTCTTGCTGATCCTCTACCGCTTCCTCGGCCTCGTCGCGGTGATCGGCCTCGCGATCTACGGCGCGTTCATGTACGCCGCGATCCTGCTCTTCGGCGTCACGCTCACGCTGCCGGGCTTCGCCGGCCTGATCCTGACGATCGGGGTGGCCGCCGACGCGAACGTCGTTGTCTTCGAACGCATCAAGGAAGAGGTGCGCGCCGGCAAGTCGATGCGCGCCGCCATCGCAGCCGGTTACGCGAAGGGCTTCCACACGATCATCGACGCCAACGTCGTCACCGCGATCACGGCACTGATCCTGTTCGCGGTCGCGACCGCAGGCGTCAAGGGCTTCGCGCTCATGTTGCTGATCGGCACCGTGGTCTCGCTGATCACCGCCGTCGCGGCGACGCGCGCGATGCTCGGTCTGCTGGCCGGGTTCAAGTGGTTCCAGAACCCGAGCTTCATGGGCGCCCACCATTCGCAGCGCGGAACGTTCCTGCAGATCGACTTCATGGCGCGGCGCAAGCTGTGGTTTCTGGTCTCGGGCGTCGTGATCGTGGTCAGCCTCGGGTCGCTCGTGACGCGCGGGCTGAATCTCGGCATCGACTTCAAGGGCGGCGTGCAGATCACGTTCAAGACGCCGACCTACACGCCGATCGCCGACGTGCGGAAGCAGGCGAGGCTCATCGGGCACGGAGACGCGATCGTCCAGGGCACCGGGAAGTCGCAGAACGGCGGTAACGACTACATGGGCTTCCAGGTGCGCCTGAAGAAGCTGCAGACGACCGAGCAGAACCGGCTGACGCAGGCACTGACGAACAACGTGCACGCGACCTCGATCGGCACGAAGAACGTCTCGTCGAGCTTCGGCCGACAGATCGCGAAGTCGGCGATCATCGCGGTCCTCTTCTCGCTGCTCGTAATCACGCTCTACATCGCGGTGCGCTTCAAAGGCGTCGCGTTCGCGGTCCCAGTGATCATCGCGTTGCTGCATGACCTCCTGATCACCGTCGGCGTCTACTCGCTCACCGGGCGCGAGGTCACGGAGGCGACCGTTGCGGCGGTCCTGACCGTGCTCGGCTACTCGATCTACGACACGATCATCATCTTCGACCGCATCCGGGAAAACATCCCGATCATGCGGCGCGGGTCGATCGCGACGATCGTCAACGTCTCGCTCTGGGAGACGATCCGCCGCTCGCTCGCCACGACCTTCATCACGTTGCTCCCTGTCGCGGCGCTCTTCTTCTTCGGCGGCCCCACGCTCAAGGACTTCGCGTTCGCGCTGCTCGTCGGCGTCACCTCGGGTGCGTACTCGTCGATCTTCATCGCCGCGCCGCTTCTCGCCTGGTGGAAGGAGCGCGAGCCGGAGTACCACCGCCGCAAGGGCAGCGACTCGACCGAGGGATCGTTCAGCAGCCGGGTGCTCGTAGAAGCCGAAAAGGCCGCAGCGGAGGAGCCGACGCCCGAGACCCCGCTCGACGTGATCGAGGACGCGCTCACCGACGGCGACTCGGAGGCGAAGCGCGAGCGTCGCCGCCAGCGGCGAAAGGCACGGCCCCATGGCAGAGCCCGTTAGCAGCGACCCTCTGGAGCGCTTGATCGCGATCCTCGGGCCGCGAATGGACGAACTGCGCTCGCTCGGCGAGGAGTTCACGTCTCGCTGGCGGGGCGACGCGATTCGCGCCGGGGAGAGCTCGAAGCGTCGCATTCACGACCTCGCACGCGAACTCGGGCTCGTCACACGCGAGGACTGGGACGAGCTGGAGTTGCGCGTCGCGCAGCTCGAGCACCGCCTGCGCCTGCTCGAAGACCGCGATTAGCCGAGCGGGTTGCTACCCTGATCTCTACGGAATGCGGATGAGCCGCGTTCCCGTGAGATCGCGTCTCCTCCACCGGACACACGATCTCGATGTCCGAAGGAGTTGAGACAAGTTGACTGATTTTCGTTCCCTCGGGGTGTCCGAGGCCGTGAGCACTGGCCTGGCCATGCGCGGCATCGCATCCCCGTTCCAGATCCAGGCGCTCGTGATCCCCGAAGCGCTCGCGGGCGGGGACATCCTCGCCAAGAGCCCGACGGGCTCCGGCAAGACGCTCGCGTTCGCGATTCCGATCGTCGAGCGCTTGAACACCGACCACCGTCCCGCGGCGCTCGTGCTCGTCCCGACCCGCGAGCTCTGCGCGCAGGTGACGGAGGAGTTCGGGCTGATCGCCGGCGACCGCGTCAAGGTGGCATCCGTCTACGGCGGCGTGCCGCTGAAGGCGCAGGCGCAGGAGGCCAAGAACGCGCACGTGATCGTCGCTACGCCGGGCCGCCTGCAGGATCTCGTCGACCGCGGACTGCTGTCCCTGGACTCCGTCAAGGTCCTGGTGCTCGACGAGGCCGACCGCATGCTCGACATGGGCTTCAAGCCGCAGGTCGACCGGCTCGTCCGCCTCCTGCGGGACGCGCGCCAGACGATGTTCTTCTCCGCGACGCTCGACGGGGAGGTCGGGGAGCTCGCACGGCGCTACACGCACTTCCCGGCACGGTTCGAGGGCGAGCTGCCCGCGGACCGCCGCAGCGGCGAGGTCGACCACCGCTTCGTCTCGGTGACGCCGGACAACAAGGTCGCGACGCTCGTCGACCTGCTCAACGAAGACGAGCGCGGACTGGCGCTCGTGTTCGTGCGCACGAAGGCAGGCGCCGACCGCCTGGTCGAGAAGCTGCGGCGCCACGACGTGGAGGCGGTGGCCA
>JBJMKA010000014.1:0-25012 GCA_045805985.1 Gaiellaceae bacterium
ACGACGGGGACGTCGCCGAGAACGATGATGAGCTCGGCGTCGCGGATCGCGGACAGCGGCGCCCGGAAGGCGTCGAGGCCGTCGCCGATCTCTTCCGGCAGCACCGCCGTGTGCGCACCTAGGCCGCCACGTACGAGCCTGGCCAGGGCATACGCCTCCTCGGTCGTCTCGGAGCCCGAGAGCGCGACGGCGACACGTCTGCCGGCCTCGCGCAGCAGCCGCTCCGCATCGTCGAGCGCGTCCTCCCAGGAAACCTCCTCGAGCCCACGGCTGCGGACGCGACGAAGCGGATCGACGATTCGGTCGTCGGCGTAGAGATGTGAGAAGCCGAACCGCCCCTTGTCGCAGAGCCAACCTTCGTCGACCTCGGGGTGGTTACGCGAAAGGACTCGCCTGACCTTTCCTTCGCGCTGGTTGACATCGATGTTGCAGCCCACCGGGCAGAGACCGCAGACGGTGGGGACGCTCTGCAGCTCCCAGGGCCGGATCTGGAAACGCGGCTGCGTCGGAAGCAGCGCGCCCACCGGGCAGAGCTCGGTCACGTTGCCGGTGAAGGCGCCGGTGTAGGGCTCGTCCTCGAAGGTGGCGATCAGCGTCTGGGCGCCACGGTTCAACGCGACGAGCTGGTTGTCCTCGGAGACCGACTCGCTGAACCGTGTGCAGCGGTAACAGAGGATGCAGCGCTCCCGGTCGAGCGCGATCAGCGGTGAGATGGGAATCGGCTTCTCGAAGGTCCGCTTCGGGAAGGTCATGCGCGTGTTGCCTGGGCCGTAGCGGAACGTCAGATCCTGGAGGGGGCACTCGCCGCCCTTGTCGCAGACGGGGCAGTCGAGTGGATGGTTGACGAGGATGAACTCGAGCGTCGAGTTCTGTCCTTCGGCCGCCTGCTCCGAGCTGCGCGCGGTCTTCACGACCATCCCATCCTGGGCAGTGAGCGTGCAGCCGGCCTGCAGCTTCGGCATCCCCTCGACCTCGACGAGGCACATGCGGCACGCGCCGACGGGCGCGCCGAGGCGCGGCTCGTAGCAGAAGACCGGGATCTCGATCCCGGCGGTGGCCGCCGTCTCGACGATGCCGGTTCCCTTCGGTACCTGCACCTGCCGCTCGTCGATCGTGACCGTAACCAGGTCGCTAGCCAACCGTCACCTCGAGCGCATTCGCCGCAGGCGAATGCGCATGCATCTGGATCGGTGCGAGGACGTGATCCAGGGACGACGCGCCGCCGAAGGGGCAGCCGCCTTCCTCGATGTGCGCGACGAACTCGTCGCGGAACTTGGCGACGTAGCTCGCGACGATGATCGCGTCGGAGTCGCCGAGCGGGCAGAGGCACTTGCCGTTGATCCGGTCGCAGACGTCCAGCAGCAGATCGAGGTCCTGTTGCGTCGCGCGCCCGTCCTCGAGCTTGCGGAGGATCGCCGTCAACCAGCGCGTGCCCTCACGGCACGGCGTGCACTTGCCGCACGACTCGTGCTCGTAGAACTCCGAGAAGCGAATGCCGAGCTGCACGATGCAGCAGCGGTCGTCGAGCACGACGATCCCCGCCGAGCCCATCGCCGTCTTCAGCTGGCCGAGTGAGTCGAAGTCGTAGCCGACGTCGATCTCGTCCTTCGTCAGGATCACGGTCGAGGAGCCGCCGGGCACGACGGCCTTCAGCTCGTGTCCGTCCGGGATCCCGCCACCGAGGTCGTAGATGATCTCGCGCAGGGACATGCCGGCGAGGACCTCGTAGTTGCCGCCGTTCTCGACGTTGCCGGAGAGCGAGACGACGCGCGTGCCGCGCGTGTTCGGCACGCCGAGCTTCGCGTACTCCGCGCCGCCCATCTCGATGATCGGCGGGACGGTCGTGATCGTCTCGACGTTGTTCACGACGGTCGGCGAGGCGTAGAGACCGGAGATCGCAGGGAACGGCGGCTTCGAGCGCGGCTGTCCGCGCTTCCCTTCGAGCGACTCGAGCAGCGCCGTCTCCTCACCGCAGATGTAGGCGCCGGCGCCGCGGTGGACGACGATCGTCACGTCGCCGCGAATCTCGGGCCGGTCCTTCAGCTCCTCGAGCGCGTTGACGAGGATTTCGTACGGACCGGAGTACTCGCCGCGGATGTAGACGAAGACGTGCTTCGAGTCGATCGAATGCGCCGTGATCAGGCAGCCCTCGATGAAGCGGTGCGGGACGCGCGACATGATCTCGTTGTCCTTGAAGCTGCCCGGCTCCGACTCGTCGGCGTTGACGACGAGGTAGTGCGGTTTCGGGATCTGCTCCTTCGACGGCACGAACGACCACTTGCGTCCGGTCGGGAAGAATGCACCTCCGCGACCGCGCAGCTCCGACGTGATCAGCTCCTCGGTCACGTCCTGCGGGGTCATGGCGCGTGCCTTCGTCAGCGCCTGGTAGCCGCCGACGGCCTCGTACTCCGCCAGCCTCGTCAGGTCGTGGCCGTCGGTCCCCGCGAGGACGATCTTTTCGACCTCAGTCGCCACTCGTCAACTCCTGCACGATCGCGGGCACGTCGCCGGCCGAGACGTGCGTGCGGTAGTGGTTGTCGATCGCGACGATCGTCGCCCAGCCGCACCCGCCGAGACATTCGACCGCCCGCAACGTGACTCTTCCATCAGGGCTCGTCTCGCCGGCGCGGCAGCCGAGCTCGCCCTCGAACGCCTCGACGACCTGCTGCGCACCGACGACGGCGCACGAGACGTTCGTGCACACCTCGACGAGATGCTCGCCGATCGGCGCGAGATGGAACTGGTCGTAGTAAGAGGCGATCGACTTGACGAAGGCGGGCGTAACCTCGAGCGCATCGGCGACCTCGCGGATCACGTCGGTCGACAGCCAGCCGTGCTGATCCTGCGCGAGCCGAAGCGCCGGCAGCACCGCGCTCTCCGAGTCCTCTGGATAGATCGCACGCACTTCCTGGATCGCTTCGTACAAGCTCACCGGTCGACCTCGCCCATCACGGTGTCGAGTGAGCCGACGATCGCGATCATGTCCGCGATCAACGCTTCGTGCATGCACGTGGCTGTGGCTTGGAGGGCGACAAACGAAGGCGCGCGGAACTTGACGCGCCATGGCTTCGGGCCGCCGTCCGAGCAGATGTAACAACCGAGCTCGCCGCGCGGGGACTCGATCGCGAAGTAGACCTCGCCCTCCGGCACGCGGAAGCCCTCAGTGACGATCTTGAAGTGATGGATCAGCGACTCCATCGACGTGTGCAGCTCCTCGCGTGGCGGGAGGACGACCTTACGGTCGTCGGCGATCCACGGGTCTCCTTCCATGTGCTCGAGGCGATCGAGGCACTGCTCGACTATGCGCACCGACTCGCGCATCTCCGCCATGTGCACGAGGTAGCGCGCGTACACGTCCCCGGTGTGGAAGACCGGGACGCGGAAGTCGACCTGGTGGTAGGCGAGGTAGGGCTCGGTCTTGCGGAGATCCCAGTCGACGCCGGAGGCACGCAGCACCGGGCCGGACTGCCCGAGTGCGATCGCGTCGTCGCGCGAGAGGAGGCCGAGGCCCTCGGTGCGCTCGAGCCAGATCTTGTTGCGCGTCAGCAGCGTCTCGTAGTCGTCGATCGCCTTCGGCATCCACTCGCAGAACTTGCGCGCCTCGGGATAGAAGCCGCGCGGAATGTCCTCGGCGAGGCCGCCGACCTGGAAGTACCGCGTGTGCATGCGGTAGCCGGCGACGAGCTCGAACAGGTCGAGGATCATCTCCCGCTCGCGGAACGCGTACCAGAACATCGAGATCGCACCCAGCTCGAGCGCGGACGTGCCGAGCCAGACGAGGTGCGAGTGGATCCGGTTCAGCTCGGCAAGCGCCGTGCGCATCCAGACCGCCTTCGGCGGCACCTCGATGGCGAGCAGGTTCTCGACGGCGCCGACGAACACGTACTCGTTGTTCTGGAACGAGACGTAGTCGATGCGCGGCGCATACGGGATCGCCTTCCACCACGTCTTCTGCTCCATGTTCTTCTCGAAGCCGGTGTGGAGGTAGCCGATCACCGCCGCAAGGCCGGTGACGTCCTCGCCGTAGAGGTCGACGACGAGCCGGAGAACGCCGTGCGTCGACGGATGGTTCGGCCCGAAGTTGATCGTGAGGATGTCGCCGGTCGCTTCCATCTCCGGCGACGTCTTCAGGACAGTCGGGATCGGAGACGGGATCCGCGAGCCTTCGTAGATCGGCGCTGATCTTTGGCGCCCTTGATTGGGGCGCGCCGTCGCGGTCACTTCTCTCCCGAGAACCGGACGGGCTCGCCGCCGATCGGATAGTCCTTGCGCAGCGGGTGCCCGGCCCAGTCGTCGTCGAGCAAGATGCGCTGCAGGTTCGGGTGACCTGCGAACGTGATGCCCATCAGGTCGAACGCCTCGCGCTCGTGCCAGTCGGCCGTCGGCCAGACTGGGATCACCGACTGGACGGTCTGCCCCTCCGCGAGCCAGGTCTGGAGCCGCACGCGGCGCGAGCGCTCGGAAACCGAGAGGAGGTGGTAGTTGAGTGCGAAGCGCTGCGGCTTCGCGAGCGGCACGACCTGGTACCCCTGCGTCATCGGCTCGTTGAGGTCGCGGCCGTCCGGAGTGCCGATGTAGCCCGAAACGCCCTTCTCGCCCCAGCCGAGGTAGTCGACGGCCGTGATGTCGGCGAGAAAGTTGAAGCCGGCCTCGTCGCGCAGCCAAGTCGCGGCTTCGATCAGGCTCGCCGGTTCGACGACGATCGTCGTCTCCTTGTGACGCTCGACCACCTCGATCAGACCAGGGACGGCATCCCAGTCGGTCAAGAAGCGACGCTCCGGATCTCGTAGGCCGGAGGAACGCCCGCCTTGACCGCTTCGTGCAGGCGCACGATCCCCTCGATCAGCTGCTCCGGCCGCGGCGGGCAGCCCGGCACGTAGATGTCGACGGGGACGATCTTGTCGACGGACTGCACGATCGCGTAGTTGTTGAACATCCCGCCGGAGGATGCGCAGGCGCCCATTGCGATCACCCATTTCGGCTCGAGCATCTGGTCGTAGATCTGGCGCAGCGGCGCGGCCATCTTGTGCGCCACGCGGCCGGAGACGATCAGCAGGTCGGCCTGGCGTGGAGAGCCGCGGAACGGCTCCATCCCGAAGCGCGCGATGTCGTAGCGGCTCGAGACGATCGACATCATCTCGATCGCGCAGCACGCGAGCCCGAAGGTGTCGGGCCACATCGAGTTCGTCTGCGCCCAGGCGACCGCCTTGGCGAGCGTCGTCAGCCCGACCTTCCGCTCGAGATCGTTGACCTCGTCCTCGAACTTCGATGCCTTGCTCGGCCAGAGAAGCCGCTCGGATTTCAGCCCTTCCTCGCGCAGAGGCCGGTCTAGTGCCATTCCAGCGCGCCCTTCTTCCAGATGTAGACGTAGGCGACGAGCAGGATCAGCAGGAAGACGAGGAACTCGAAGAACCCGAACCACGCGAGCTCGTGGAGGATCACGGCCAGCGGGTAGAGGAAGACGATTTCGATGTCGAAGAGAATGAAGAGCATCGCTGTCAGGTAGAAGCTGACGGTGAAGCGCTGACGGCGCGGAGGCCCCTGGGAAACGCCCGATTCGAAGGGGATCGTGCGTTCGCGCACACGGCGGTGCGGCCGCGTCGCGAACACGAAGCTTCCCACCATCATCGTTGCCGGGATCATCAGGGCGAACAGCCCGTAGATTGCGAACGGCAACCAGTCGTTGAACACCCTGCCTCCCTCGCTTTTCGGCGCTGACGCTAGCAGCACGAACGAAGGCGCGACGCCTTTAACCATCGGCGTTGCAGGTGTCACGAAGTTTCGCTTGGGAGCCCGTTCGGTACACTTTTGAACATGGCAACCGTCGAGCAGTCCGAGACCACTCTGGTGACCCTCACCGCGGGTGCCGCGACGAAGGTCAGCAAGCTGATGGCCGAGGAGCCGGCCGGCGAGGCCGAGGTGCTCCGGATCGCCATCCAGGGCGGCGGCTGCAGCGGCTTCGAGTACGCGCTCGGCTTCGACCGCGGCGCCCAGTCGGGCGATCACGAGTTGGAGTTCCACGGCGTCAAGGTCGTGGTCGACCCGTTCAGCGCGCCGTATCTCCAGGGCTCGACGATCGACTTCCTCGAAGGCCTCCAGGAGTCCGGCTTCAAGATCGAGAACCCGAACGTCAGCTCGGCGTGCGGCTGCGGCCACAGCTTCCAGGTCGAAGACGGCGAAGCGCCGGTTGCTGAGGCAGGTTGCGGCTCCGGCTGCGGCCACGCTCACTGAGCGCGCAAACCCCGATCGCGTGAGCCTCCGCGTTGCAGTCGTCGGCTCCGGGCCGGCCGGCTTCTACGCCGCCGATGCCCTGCTGAGGAGCGAGGACCCGCAGGTCGAGGTCGACGTGATCGACCGCCTGCCGACGCCTTGGGGCCTCGTTCGCCTGGGCGTGGCGCCGGACCACGAGAACATCAAGGCCGTCTCGCGTGCATTCGAGAAGACTGCCGCGAAGCCCGGTTTCCGGTTCTTCGGCAACGTCGAGGTCGGCTCGACGGTCTCGCACGACGACCTGCTGGAGGTCTACGACGCGGTCGTCTACACGGTCGGCGCGCAGACCGACCGCCGCCTCGGCATCCCCGGCGAGGACCTGCCAGGATCGTGGGCCGCCACGGAGTTCGTCGCCTGGTACAACGGCCACCCGGACTTCCAGCACCTCGAATTCGACCTCTCGCACGAGCGGGTGGTCGTGATCGGGAACGGCAATGTCGCGATCGACTGCGCGCGGATGCTCGCGCTGACGCCCGAGGAGCTCGCTCCGACCGACACGACGCACGAGGCGATCGACGCGATCAACGGTGCCGGGGTGCGCGAGATCCTGATGCTCGGCCGCCGCGGCCCGGTGCAGGCGGCCTTCACTCCCCCGGAGCTCAAGGAGCTTGGCGAGCTCGCGGGCGCCGACGTGGTGGTCGATCCCGCGGACCTCGAGCTCGACGCGGCGAGCGAGCGCGAGCTCGAGGCCGACCGGGAGCGGGCGCGTCGCAACTTCGAGCTCCTGGAGGAGTACGCAGCGCGCGAGCCGGAGGGCAAGCCGCGCCGGATCGTCCTGCGCTTCCTCGTCTCTCCGCTCGCGATCCTCGGCGAGGACAAGGTGGAAGGCGTCGAGATCGTGCGCAATGAGCTCGTCGAGGAGGACGGCAGGATCGTTGCGCGCCCGACCGGCGAGACGGAGATCGTCCCGGCCGGGCTCGTGCTGCGCAGTGTCGGCTACAAGGGCGTCCCGTTGCCGGGTGTCCCGTTCGACGAGCGGAGCGGAACGATCCCCAACGACCGTGGCCGGGTCGAGGGCGCCGAGCGCACCTACGCCGCCGGCTGGATCAAGCGGGGCCCGAGCGGCGTGATCGGGACGAACAAGAAGGACGCCACCGAGACGGTCGACCTGCTGCTCGAGGACGCGCGGGGCGGAAAGCTCGCTCGTCCCGAGGCTGCGCAGCCGCTACAGGCCTTGCTCGACGAGCGCGGGGCGAACTACGTCTCCTACGAGGGCTGGCAGGCGATCGACGCCGTCGAGCGGGGAGCCGGCGAGCCCCTGGGACGGCCGCGCGTCAAGCTCCATGAATGGGAAAAACTCCTGGAAACAGGGCTGAAGAAGATCACCCGCTAGGGGGACGCCCGGTGCTGGGGCCGGGCGCAGGCTTCGAGTCCGATGGTCGAATGCCTCAACTGTGGCAAGCGCCGTGAGCGCCCCGAGCACGAGTGCCCCCGCTGCTCCTATGTGGGCTGGGCGCTCGTCGAGGAGCTCGACGAGACGTTGCGCAAGCAGCTGAGAGAGCGCGTCGTCCCGGACCGCCGTATTCGCCTCGCCAGTTAGGGCGCGGGAGCTAACCTCCGTGCCGTGACCGACACGGCGGCCAAATCGGAGGAGCTGTGGGGCGGCGAGACGCAGAAGGCGATCGCCAACTTCCCGGTCTCCGGCGAGCCCATCCCGATCCCGGTGGCGCGCTGGCTCGGCCGGATCAAGGCCGCGGCCGCCCGGGTGAACGGCGAGCTCGGGCTGCTCGACGGCGACAAGGCGCAGCGCATCGCGTCTGCCGGCGATCGTGTCGCAAACGGCGAGCTCGACGCGCAGTTCCCGATCGACGTCTTCCAGACCGGTTCGGGCACCTCCTCGAACATGAACGCCAACGAGGTGATCGCGAACGTTGCGGGCGAGGGCATCCACGCGAACGACGACGTGAACATGGGACAGAGCTCGAACGACGTCTTCCCGTCGGCCGTGCACCTTGCGGCTCTCGACGAGACGGTCAACGATCTGCTCCCCGCGCTCGAGCAGCTCGGCCACGCCCTGCAGGCAAAGGCCGAGGAGTTCGCGGACGTGATCAAGTCCGGCCGCACCCACTGGATGGACGCCGTGCCCGTGACGCTCGGCCAGGAGTTCGCCGGCTATGCGGCGCAGGTGCGCGAGGGCCGGGCCCGCGTCGAGTCGACGCTGAAGCGCCTGGGCCAGATCCCGCTCGGAGGCACGGCTGTCGGCACCGGCATGAACACCCACCCGGAGTTCGCGGAGCGTGTGCGCGCCAGGCTCGTCGCAGACACCGGGCTCGAGATCTCCCCGCCCGCGGATCCGTTCGAGTCGCAGGCCGCACGCGACGGGCTTGTCGAGGCGTCGGGCGCGCTGAAGACGCTCGCCGTCAGCCTGACGAAGATCGCGAACGACCTGCGCTTCATGGGCTCCGGCCCGCGGGCAGGCCTCGCAGAGATCTTCCTGCCGGAGCTCCAGAAGGGCTCGTCGATCATGCCCGGCAAGGTCAATCCGGTGATTCCCGAGGTCGTGACGCAGGTCGCCGCGCAGGTGATTGGCAACGACTCCGCGATCGCAATCGGGGGTATGCAGGGCCACTTCGAGCTGAACGTGTTCGTGCCGCTGATGGCACGCAACCTGTTGCAGTCGATCAAGCTGCTCGCGTCCGCCTCCCGCCTGCTCGACGAGAAGTGCGTCGCGGGCATCGAGGCGAACCGCGAGCGGTGTGCGAGCTACGCGGAGCTGACCCTGTCGGCCGCGACCGCTCTCAACCCATACATCGGCTACGACAGGGCGAGCGAGATCGTCAAGCGGGCGGCCGCTTCCGGGAAGTCCCTGCGGGAGGTCGCCCGGGAGGAAGGTGTCTCGGACGACGTGCTCGACGAGGCCCTGGACTACCGCAAGATGGCCAATCCGCACGGCTGATATCGGCCGCTATTGCGGTTTCGATATTTCGGCTTTAGGATGCGCCGGGCTTGGCCGGGGAAGGCATCTACCGCTTCCTCCTCCGTATGCCGGAGGAGCTTCGCAAGCGTCTCGACGACGCCGCTTCCGCGTCCGGCAGCAGCCTGAACAGAGAGATCGTCACCCGCCTCGAGGCGAGTCTCGAGCGGACACCTTCGGCGCTTGGGGAAGGCCGAATGAGAGGGGAGACCATGATGCAGAGGAATCGTCGGACGGCGCTCGTCGCCGTCGCGGTGCTCGTGATCCTGGCGTCGGCGCTTGCCGCGCTCCGGATCACGTCGCGGCAGCACACGAACACCATCGCGAGCAAGCTGCTCGAGCCCGAGTCACAGGGCACGGAGAACGGCGGCCGCGGTGGGGAGTCCAACGACTACTACTCGATCCAGAAGGAGTTCGCGGAGGCGCGAACCGCACCGAACGGGATCGTCGCGCCCGGCGCGTACTCGTCGGCGGTCGGGCAGCTGAACGGTCTCGCGACCGTCGGCGGCTCGTGGTCGGACCTCACCAAGGTCCCGTACGACGCCGATCATCCTGCCTACCGCGACTACTACTCGAACTCGAGCGGCGGTTCCGGGCTCGTGACGGGACGGATCACCGGCCTGGCGGCCGACCCGTCCGGCAACGTCTGGGCCGCAGGCGCCGACGGCGGCGTCTGGTTCAAGAGCGCCACGGCCGCACCCGGTAACTACTGGACAGACATCACCGGCGGGCTGCTCTCGCTGTCCTCGGGTGATCTCGAGTACTCGGATGGCAAGCTCTACTACGCGACCGGCGAGGCGAACACCGGCGGGACGAGCTACGTCGGCGCGGGCGTCTACGTGCTCGCCAACCCGGCCAGCGGCTCGACGGCGTGGCAGCGGATCGGCGACACGGAGCTCGAGTCGACGACGATCGGGAAGCTCCGCTTCGGCGGCGGCAAGGTGTGGGCGGCGACGCTCCGCGGCGTCTGGTTCCACGACGCTTCGACGCCGTCGGGCTCCTGGACGCTCGCCTACGCACCCAATCCGGCAAACCTCCCGGCGTCGCTGCGGACCTACACCGCGAGCGGCTCGCAGATGAACCAGCTCCCGGCGACGGATTGGGGGACGTCGACGTCGTCGACGACGAACGCGCCCTACAAGAACATCGTGAACGACGTCGCGGTCGACCCGGCTGACTCGTCGCACATCCTGGCGGCGATCGGCTGGCGGAGCGGCGACACGTACAACGGCTTCTATGAAACGCATGATGCCGGCCTGACCTGGGCGAAGATCAACCCGACCGGCGGCCTCGATGCCACCGACGTCGGGTACGTGACCTTCGCGTTCTCGCAGCCCGACAACAAGAACCGCGTGAAGCTGTACGCAATCAACCAATCGCCGCGGAAGCTGAATCAGTCCGGCGGGACGAGCACCTATCTCGACGGCATCTACGTGTCGAACACGGGTGCTCTCGCCGGGCCGTGGAACAAGATCGCGAGCGCGGACAAGCTCGGCTCGACCTCGTCGGGCTCGGCGCTCTACGCGAACTTCGGCCGGGGCTACAGCCCGGGGATTCAGTCCTGGTACAACCAGTTCCTCGCCGTCGACCCGACGAACGCGGACCACGTGTACGCGGGCCTCGAAGAGGTCTACGAGACGGGCAACGGCGGGTCCGACTGGAGCACGGTCGGCCCATACTGGAACTTCTACTTCTCCTGCTGGGCTCCGGACTCGCTCTATCCGCCGAACGGCACCGCCAACCGGTGCCCGATGACGACGCACCCGGATCAGCACGCGATCGCGATCGGCGGCTCCGGACAGAACCGGTTCGTCGTCGTCGGCAACGACGGCGGCGTCTACAGCCGACCGCTGAACGGCCAGACCAACGCGAACCACAACGCGACGGACTGGTCGAACTGGAACGACGGCTCGATCGACACGCTGCAGTACTACGCGGTGGGGATCGGCAAGATCAACCACACGGCGCACACCGCCTCCGGGCAGACCGTGGACGAGAACACCCTGCCGGTCGTGGGCTCCACGTCCGATGGCGTCCTCGTGAGCGGCGGCCTCCAAGACAACGGTGGCTCGCTGCTCAACCCGAACGGCTCGAACATGGTGTCGAACTTCGGCGGCGACGGCGGCGACGTCCTCGTCGATCCGAACGACGGCTGCAACATCGTCCAGGAGTACGTCGTCCTCTCGATGAGCGTGACGCAGACGTGTGCGCATCCGGATCCGTCTGTGCACCCGAACGCGTTCCTCGACTTGTCGCAGTCGACGACGTACAAGATCGCACCGCCGGACGTGAACGCCCGGTTCATCGCGCCGTTCGTGGCGAACAAGCAGCACGTCGACGAGTGGCTCGCCGGCGGCAACAGCCTGTGGATCCAGAGCAACGGCTTCGCGATCCGCAGCGGCAGCGAGTGGACGAAGGCCTACACCTTCGCGGGCGGCGCCCGTGTCGCGACGGCCGTCGCGATGAACGGCAACACCGCGATCGCCTCGTGGTGCGGCCCGTGCAACAACAGCGGGTTCGCTCGCGGCATCGCGATCGGCACGAAGGGCACCGACGGGAAATGGACGTTCACCGAGCCGCTGTCGGGGACGAACGACACGCCGGGGGTGGCGGGCACTGACCCGCTGACGAAGTCCGGGTTCCCTCGGCGCTATATCGGCGGCGTCGCCGTCGGTGACGACGGCGCGCTGTACGTCGCCGTCAACGGCTTCTCCCGCCGCTTCACCGAGGGCGAGGGAGCCGGTCTCGGCCATGTGTTCAAGTCGGTCGACAAGGGCGCGTCCTGGACGGATATCTCCGCCAACTTCCCGGACGTTCCGGCCAACTCGATCCAGGCGCTCTCCGACGGCTCGCTCGTCGTCGGCACCGACCTGGGTGTGCTCGTTCGACAGCCCGGTAGCAGCGACTGGAAGCGGCTCGGGACGAACCTGCCGCTGACGGTGGCGATGGACGTCGAGCTCGGTCCGGACGGGAGCATCTACGCGGCCACGCACGGTCGCGGGATCTGGAGCATCGCCAACCCGACCGTGGCCACCACCACCACGACCACCACCAGCACCACGCCGAAGAAGAAGTAGCTCCGGCGACGGATCCGTCGATCAGCGGGCCGCCTTCGGGCGGCCCGCTCTTGTTCTAGTGAGCGACGGCGCCGCGACCGGTCTCGGCCGCGTGGCGCTGCTCGTCGGCGCGATAGCTCGAACGCACGAGCGGGCCGGAGAAGACCGAGCCGAAGCCGAGCGCCTCGCCCTGCTCGCGGAACCACGCGAACTCGTCGGGGTGCACCCAGCGGTCGATCGTCGCGTGCTTCGGGCTCGGCTGGAGGTACTGGCCGATCGTCACCACGTCGACGTCGTGCGCGCGCAGGTCGCGAAGCGTGTCGACGACCTCGTCGTTCGTCTCGCCGAGGCCGACGATGATCCCGCTCTTCGTCAGCACCGGGTAGTCGGCGATCTGCTTCGCACGGCGTAGGAGCCCGAGCGCACCGTCGTAGCTTGCTTTGCCGCCGCGCATCTTCCGGTGCAGGCGGCGGACGGTCTCGATGTTGTGGTTGAAGACGTCGGGGCGTGCGCCGATCACCGTCTGCAGCGCCTCTTCCTCGACGCCGAGGAAGTCCGGCGTCAGCACCTCGATCGAGGCGCCGGGCACCTTCGCCTTGAGCGCGCGGATCGTCGCCGCGTAGTGGCCGGCGCCCTTGTCTTCGACGTCATCGCGATCGACCGACGTGACGACGACGTGCTTCAGGCCCATCTGCTTCGCGGTCTGCGCGAGCCGGAGGGGCTCGAGCGGATCGACAGGATCGCTCGGCTTGCCGCTCGACACATAGCAATAGCGGCAGGCCCGGGTGCAGGTCTCGCCGAGGATCTGGAAGGTCGCCGTGCCCCGTCCCCAGCACTCGGCGATGTTCGGGCAGCGGGCCTCCTCGCAGATCGTGTGGAGCTGCGCGCCGTGGATCAGCTTCTGCACGTCGAAATAGCTGCCGTTCTGGGACGGCGCGCGCACCTTCATCCATTCGGGGCGCCGAGGGCGCTCGGCCACCGGGAGCGATTCCTGCACGGATAGGAGTCTAGAGAGGAGCGCTACAGTCAGGTCGTGACCGCTGTCGCGATCCTCGCCACGCTCCTGAGCGGCCTCTATGGGCTCGTCACGCGCGGGCCGACCACGCCCGTGTGCCAGGTCGGTGTGCCGTGCTCGGCGCCCTACGGGCACGCGACGCTCATCTTCTCGCGCTTGGGCGTCACGCGGCGGGTGACGACCGACGCCAGGGGCTCCTACCGCATCGGGCTCGCGCCGGGCCGCTGGTCGCTGCGCGTGCAGAACGCGCATTTCGGCTGGAAGCCGACCGCGGTCACGGTGCCGAGCGGTCGCTACGCGAAGGTGAACGTCTCCGTCGACACCGGCATTCGCTAGAGGCTTGCCGCAGGGGCGCGGCCGACGAGCTCCGCGTAGCGGCCGCCCAGGTCGAGGAGCTCCTCGTGCGTGCCGCGCTCGACGATCCGGCCGCCATCGAGGACGACGATCTGGTCCGCGTCCTGGACGGTCGACAAGCGGTGCGCGATCGCGATCGTTGTCCGCCCCTCCGCGAGCCGGTCGAGTGCTTCCTGCACCTGGCGCTCGGTCTCGGTGTCCAGCGAGCTCGTGGCCTCGTCCAGCACGAGGACGGGCGGGTTGCGCAGAACGGTGCGCGCGATTGCGATCCGCTGCTTCTCCCCGCCGGAGAAGCGGTACCCGCGCTCGCCGACCACCGTGTCGTACCCTTCGGGCAGCGATGCGATCAGGGCGTGGATGCGAGCAGCGTCCGCGGCGAGCTCGATCTCTTCGTCGGTTGCGTCCGGCTTCGCGAAGCGGAGGTTCTCGCGCACGCTCGCGTGGAACAGGTACGTCTCCTGCGAGACGACCCCGACGAGCTCCGCGAGCGACGCGAACGAGAGGTCGCGCACGTCGGTGTCTGAGATCCGGACGCTCCCCTCGTTGACGTCGTACAGGCGAGCGGTGAGATAACCGAGCGTCGTCTTGCCGGCACCGGTCTCGCCGACGAGTGCGGTCTTCGTTCCGGCAGGCACCGTGAACGAGACGTCCTGAAGCGTCCAAGCGCCGTCGCCGTAGCGAAACCACACATGGTCGAATGTGACGTCGCCGGCTTCGGTGAGCGTGCGCGCGCCCGTGCGCTCCTCGATGTCGATCGGCTGATCGAGGTAATCGAAGATCCGGTCGAAGAGCGCGAGCGAAGTCTGCACGTCGAGCCCGACACCGAGCAGCGATCCGACGGGGAAGAAGAGTCGCGTCTGCAGCGTCGTGAACGCCACCAGTGTCGGAATCGAGATGACATGTGATCCGCCCGCGAGCGCGAGCCCCGCGAACCAGTACGCGGCGACGGGCATGATCGCGAAGCTCGTCTGGATCGCCGCCATCACCCACCGGCCCGCCATGCGCTGGCGCACCTCGAGGTCGGCGAGGTTCTGTGACTCGCCTTCGAACCTGTCAGCGAGCTCGTTGGTGCGGCCCATCGTCTTGCCGAGCAAGATGCCCGAGACCGACAGTGACTCCTGGACGAGGCTCGAGATGTCGGCCAGCGTCTCCTGGGTCGACTTGGCGATCGCGCGGCGCTGCTCGCCCACACGTCGCGTCAACAGCACGAACACGGGGATCAGCGCGAAGGCAAAGAGTGAAAGCTCCCAGTTGAGCGCGGCCATGCCGATCATCGTCGCGAGCACCGTCGTCACGTTCGAGACGATCGAGGTCGCCGTGCTCGTCACGACGCTCTGCACGCCGCCGATGTCGTTCGAGATGCGCGACTGGATCTCGCCGGTGCGCGTGCGCGTGAAGAACGCGAGCGAGAGCCGTTGCAGATGACGGAAGACCGCTGCGCGCAGATCGTGCATCACGCGCTGGCCGACCTGGTTCGAGAGAAGCGTCTGCCAGACGCCGAGGACGCCCGTGACGATCGCGATCGCGATCATGCCCGCGGCGAGCAGAGACAGCCTCGTCGTCTCGTTGCGCTGGATCGCCTCCAGCACGCCTTTGAGCAAGAACGCCGGCGCGACGCCGAGTGCGGCCGAGACGAGGATCAGCCCGAGCACCGCTGAGAGCCGCCGGCGGTAGGCGCGGAAGAGCCGCGCGATGCGCGTCAGGTTCGCGCGGCGGACCAAAGGGTCGGCCGGGCGGGTGGGTGGCTCCTGAAAGCCGCGATGGAAGCCGCCGAACATGCGCCCACGGTAGACCGCGCCGCGAGGCTCGCGCCGGTTAGGGTCGGAGGGTGCGGAGGGTCTGCGTGTTCTGTGGAGCCTCGAGCGGGCGGTTGCCGGACTACGCCGCAGCGGCGCGTGCCTTCGGCACGGCGGCCGCGGCCCGCGGGCTCGGGATCGTCTACGGCGGCGGCCGGGTCGGGCTGATGGGCGCGGTGGCCGATGCGGCACTCGGCGCCGGTGGTGAGGTGATCGGCGTCATCCCGCAGGAGCTCGTCGACCGTGAGCTGGCGCACGGTGGCCTGACCGAGCTTCGCGTCGTCGGCTCGCTGCACGAGCGGAAGGCGCAGATGGCGGAGCTCTCCGACGCGTTCGTCGCCTTGCCGGGCGGGTTCGGGACGCTCGACGAGCTGCTCGAGCAGCTGACGTGGTCCCAGCTCGGCCTGCACGGCAAGCCGATCGGCCTCTTCGACGTCGAGGAATACTGGCGCCCGCTGATCGCGCTGGCCCGCCACGCGACGGGCGAAGGCTTCGTCCGCGAATCGGACCTCGGTGCGATCGCCGTCGGGACCGATGCCGAGGGCCTGCTGGACCGTCTCGAGAGCATGACGCGCGAAGCCCGCCCGCGGCCGAAGTGGTCACGGCCCCCAACGCCTTAGTGCGCTTCCTCACGACG
This sequence comes from Gaiellaceae bacterium, assembly GCA_045805985.1. Lineage (GTDB taxonomy): Bacteria > Actinomycetota > Thermoleophilia > Gaiellales > Gaiellaceae > PALSA-600. The sequence continues at coordinate 16,043 of JBJMKA010000014.1, forward strand.
CGAACGCAGAGTAGTGTCGGCTGGTCGCGAGTCACGAGACACGGAAGGCAGGCGCAAATGGAACCAGGGGCGTACACACAGAGTGGGGATCAGTACCCCGTGAGGTTCTCGGTCGAGTATCCGGATCGGGATCTCAACCGGCTGACGACGGCGTTCAGGATCATCGTTGCGATCCCGATCCTCATCGTGCTGGGCGCGATCGGCAGCGGCTGGGGCAGCTGGGGCGGCGGCGGGAACGGTGCGTGGGTCGCGGTGGGAGGCGGCGGGCTCCTCTTCTTCCCGGTGCTGCTGATGATCGTGTTTCGGCAGAAATACCCGCGCTGGTGGTACGACTGGAACCTCGAGCTGTTGCGGTTCGAAAACAGGGTCGGGGTGTATCTCGGTTTGCTGGACGACCGTTATCCCTCCACGGACGAGCGCCAGTCCGTGTCGCTCGAGTTTCCGTATCCGGACGCGAAGCAGGGCCTGAATCGCTGGCTTCCGCTCGTCAAGTGGTTCCTCGCCATCCCTCATTACGTCGTGCTGGTCTTCCTGAGTCTCGCGGCGATCGTCTGCGTGATCATTGCGTGGTTCGCGATCCTGCTCACGGGTCGCTATCCGAGGGGCCTCTTCGACTTCGTCGTGGGCGTCATGCGCTGGGGCAACCGGGTTCTCGGCTATGCCTGGATCCTGGTGACCGACCAGTACCCGCCGTTTCGGCTGGATCCATAGCGATCCAGGTCGCGTCTGTTCGGCCCGCCAGGCCAGCTCTCGTTGCGCGTCTTCGAAGGTGATCGAAGCCGCCGCCGCCGCCGCGCGATGGCACGACGACATCCACCTCCGGCGCCTTAGCCTCCCTGCTCAGCCGAAGAGGATGCCGACGGCGACGGCCGCCGCAACGGAGGCGGCCACGACGACGCCGACCCACGCGAGGAGTTGAAGCGCTGCCTCCATGGGAGGAGCCTGGACCCTCCGTCGGACGGAATGGGTGTGAAGTGCCTGCATATCCCAGGAAAGCGAGGACAGGCGCCCAAAGATACGGCCCACCTACCTGTGGATCGTCTGTCGCAGTTTTGTGCCTGTGTCTGACACCGGCCGTGGCTGTGCCGGCCATGGCCGTCGGACGGTGCGAGGCTACGGCTCAGCCGAACGCGGGCGGGAAGACGACGCGCCCGCGCACGGACGGGTCGTAGGCCGTGAGCTTCATTGCCATCCACGCTGTGCCGAAGTCGCGCGGCGACTCGAGCCCGAGCGGGCTCGCCGGCTCGAAGCCGAAGCGGGAGTAATAGGTCGGGTGCCCGAGCACGAGCACGAGCGGCTCGCCCGCCTCGTCGGCGAGCCGCAGAGCCTCGCAGGTGAGCTGCGAGCCGATGCCGCGGTTCTGGTGCGACGGCGCGACACTCAGCGGGCTGAGCTGAAACGGGCGATGCTCGCCCATCTCCATGCGGGTGAGCATCACATGGCCGACGATCGCACCGCCGTCCTCGTAGACGAGCGAGATCTCGGGCTCGAGCTCGCGCACGACGCGCAGCGCCTCCTCCGAGCCCTCGAACGCCGCGTCGGTCAACGCGACGATCGCTTCGTGATCGTCAGGCCGCGCGGATCGGAGCAACGGTCTCCAACGGCAGCTCTTCGAACGTAACGCCGAAGACGTCGGCGAACGCCTGCGTGGCGGCCGGGCGAACCTCGTCGACGGACAGGGGCCGACCGAGCTCGCGCGCCATCGACGTGAACGCGTAGCCGTCGAGCCCGCAGGCGGTGATCCAGTCCGTGAACGGCGCCGGGTCGAGGTCGACGTTGAGCGCGTAGCCGTGCGTCGAGACCCACTTCGTCAGGTGGATGCCGATCGAGGCGATCTTCCTGGGAGGACTTTGCAGCCAGACCCCAGTCAGCCCCTCGATGCGCTCTCCTTCTAGCCCAAACGCGCCAAGCGTTTGGGCGAGGACTTCTTCGAGATCGCGGCAGTACTTCTTCACGTCCTGGCCGTGCCGCGTCAGGTCGAGGATCGGGTAGCAGACGAGCTGGCCGGGCGCGTGGTAGGTCGACTTGCCCCCGCGGTCGACCTCGACGACATCGACCTCGGCGCCCTCGGGCACGTGCACCTCTCCCTCCTCGGTGCGCCGGCCGAGCGTGATCGTCGGCGGATGCTCGAGCAAGAGCACCGTGTCGGGCAGCGTTCCGTCCGCCACGCCCGACGCGAGCGCGTGCTGGAGCCCGAGCGCCTCGCGGTAGTCGACGACGCCGAGATTGACGAGTTGAGCCGGTCTAGAGCTAATAATCCGCTTCGCCCCAGGTCTGCAGGCGCTCGCGCAGGTCGCGCAGGAAGCGGCCCGCCAGAGCGCCGTCGACCAAGCGGTGGTCGTACGTCAGCGTCAGGTTCATCATCGAGCGGATCGCAATCGCGTCGGCGCCGTTCTCGTCGGTGATCACCCACGGCCGCTTGACGATTGCGTACGTGCCGAGGATGCCCGCCTGCGGCTGGCTGATCACGGGAGTGCCGTGGAACGTGCCGTAGCCGCCCGGGTTCGTGATCGTGAAGGTGCCGCCGGTGACGTCGTCGGGTGCGAGCTGCTTGTCCCGGGCGCGCTTCGCCACGTCGGCGATCGCTTTCGCCATGCCGAGCAGGTTGAGCGTCTCGGCGTTCTTGACCACCGGGACGATCAGCCCTTTGCCATCCGCGAGCTCGACCGCGAAGCCGAGATTGACGTAGTTGCGCGTGACGATCTTGTCGCCGCGCAGCTCGCCGTTCACCCACGGGTACTCTCGCAGCGTCTCGGTTGCCGCCCGCGCGATGAACGCGAGGTACGTCGGGTTGACGCCGTACGACGACTGATACTCCTTCTTCAGCTTCTCGCGGAGTTGGACGACCTTCGACATGTCGACCTCGATCGCGCTCGTGACGTGCGCAGACGTGTCGAGCGAGCGGCGCATGTGCTCGGCGATCCCGCGACGCATCGCGCTGATCGGCTCCAACGTTTCTCCAATGCCAGGAGGCGCGGCCTCCTGGCTAGGTGGAGCTGGTGTGGGCGTCGGCGCCACGGCAGGCGCCGGCGCGGCAGGAACCGCCGGTTCCACCAGGCCACTAGCCTTTTTGGAGTCCGGCTCGCCGGACTCCAAAAAGGCCTGGATGTCCTTCTTCGTCACGCGGCCGCCGCTGCCAGTACCAGGGACCTGCGCCGGGTCGATGCCGTGCTCCGACGCGATGCGCGCGACCACCGGGGAGATGAACGACTTGCCGTTGCCCGAGGCTGCGGACTCGGCGGGCTGCGTGGGCTCCTGCGCCGCCTCGGCCGTGGTCTGTCCTTCGCTCGCCGACGCCTCGGCGGCGTCCGCGGCAGGCTGTGTGGCCGGCTCGGGCGGCGGCGCTGCAGCGGCGCCCTCGCCGCCGATGCGCGCGAGCACGGTGCCGACCTCGACGGTTTCCCCTTCGGGCACGAGGATCTCGGTCACCACCCCGGACGCCGGCGAGGGAACCTCGGTGTCCACCTTGTCGGTCGAGATCTCGAGCAACGTCTCGTCCGCGTCGATGCGGTCGCCGACCTGCTTGCTCCACTTCGTGATCGTCCCCTCGGACACGGAGACGCCCATCTGGGGCATGACAACGTCGACTGCGGTCGTGCTGGACATCAGTACGCGATCAACTCCTTGAGTCCGCGGACGACATCGTCCACTTGTGGAATGAAGGCCTTCTCGAGGACCGGGGAGAACGGCACCGGTGTGTCGGGCGCAGCGATGCGGCGGATCGGTGCATCGAGGTCCTCGAATGCCTCCTCCGCGATCGTGGCGGCGATCTCGCCGCCGAAGCCACCCGTGCGCGTGTCCTCGTGCAGCACGAGCACCTTGGAGGTCTTCCGCGCGGACGCGAGGACCGCTTCCTTGTCCCACGGCAGGATGGTGCGCAGGTCGACGATCTCGATCGACGAGTCGGGCAGCTGCTTCGCCGCCTCCTCCGCCGTGTACACCATCGCGCCCCAGGTGACGACGGTGACTTCCTCGCCCTCCTGGTGAATGCGCGCCTTGCCGATCGGTGTCACATAGCGCTCGTCGGGCACTTCGCCCTTGATGCGGCGGTAGAGGTGCTTGTGCTCGAAGAAGAGGACCGGGTTCGGGTCCTCGATTGCGGCGACGATCAGCCCCTTCGCGTCCTCGGGCGTCGCGGGACACACGCACTTGAGGCCCGGGATGTGCGCGAACGACGACTCGGGGTTCTGCGAGTGGAAGGGGCCGCCCGAGAAACCTCCGCCGGAGGGAAGCCGCAGCACGATCGGCACCGGAGTGCCGGCGCGCCAGCGCTGCTTCGACGCGATCGTGACGAGGTGGTCCCACGCGCACGAGACGAAGTCGGCGAACTGCATCTCGGCGACCGGGCGCATGCCCATGATCGCCGCGCCGGTCGCGCCGCCCATGATCGCGGTCTCGGAGAGCGGCATGTCGAGCACGCGCCACGAGCCGAACTCCTCCTGGAAGCCGAGCGTCACCTTGAACGCCCCGCCGTACACGCCGACGTCCTCGCCCAGAACGAACACGCGCTCGTCGCGACGCATCTCCTCGCGGAGACCGTCGCTGATCGCTTGCAGGTAGGTGCGCTCCGCCATCGCTACTTGTGGTGCGGCGTGTCGAGGTCGTCGGGCGTCGCGTACACGCCTTCGAGGAGCGTCGACGGATCGGGCTGCGGCGAGTCCTCGGCGCGCTGGAGCGAGTCGTTCAGGAGCTTCTTCACGTAGCTCGTGATCTCCCCCTCGTCCTCGTCGCTCATGTCGACGTTCTGCTGCAGCCAGGTGCGGTAGCGCTCGATCGGATCGCGCTCCGCCCACTTCTCGAAGAGCTCCTTCGGGACATAGAACGCGTCGTCGTGCACCGCGTGTCCCTCCATGCGGAGCGTCTGACACTCGATCAATGTCGGGCCGCCTCCGTCGCGCGCCTTCTCGATTGCGTACTTCGCCTCCCGGTAGACGGCGAGCACATCCGTGCCGTCGACAACGACCCCGTCGAAGCCGTACGCCTGCGCGCGGTCGGCGAGATGCTCGACCGCGTACTCGAGGTGCGAGGGGGTGGAGTACGCCCACTGGTTGTTGTCGCAGATGAAGACCACCGGCAGCTTGCGCACGCCGGCGAAGTTCATTCCCTCGTGCGCGTCGCCGCGCTGCATCGCTCCTTCGCCCGACCACGCGACCGCGACGCGCTTCTCCTCGCGGATCCGGAAGGCGAGCGCCGCGCCGACCGCCACGGGAAGCATCGCCGGCAGGTGGCTGACCATCGCGATCAGGCCGAGGCGCTGATCCGCCATGTGGACGTTGCCGTCGCGACCATGTGTCGGCCCGTCCTCGCGTCCCATGTACTGCGCGAAGATCCGCCACGGCTCGACGCCGCGCGTGATGTGCACGCCCATGTCGCGGTGCAGCGGCGTGCCGACGTCGTCGGTGCCCATCGCCGTCGCGACGCCCACCGCCGAGGCTTCGTTGCCACGCCCGGTGTAGAACGAGCCGGGGATCTTCCCCTGCCGGTAGAGGATGTGGCCGCGCTCCTCCACGCCACGCGTGGTCAGCATGTTGCGGTAGATCTGGAGCAGGTCCTCGCGGTCGAGGCCCCACTCCTTCACGTCTTGAAGCGAGCCACTCGGCTCGGCTACGCGTGCGATCGCCACTGCACTCCTCGGTGGTCGAAAGGGAAAAGCTCCCGAATGCTAACCGGCGATCGGGCTCATCCGCCGCCTGGGCCGAAACGGGGCCTCTGTCGCTAGAGTCGCGGCGTGGGCAAGGCAGCCGATTGGCTCCGCGAGGAGCGCCGCAACGTGCTCGGCCACTGGTCTGCTTTCTGCCTCGACTGCGGTGCCGCGCGCCGCTGGTTCGTCGACAACGAAGACGAGATCCCCGAGCTGTGCGCTTGCGGGGGCAAGATGCTGCGCCGCTGCCCGGCCTGCGAGGCGCCGTTCTCGTCGACGTTTGCGGTCGAGTGCGAGGAGTGCGGTACGGCGCTCCGCAAGCCCGAGGTGCTCGGCATGCGCATCCGGCGGGAGCCGAGGGCGAGCTAGTGAGCCCCTTCGACTACGACCGCTACCTGGTCGACCAGCTCGTCCGGCCGATCGTCAACCTCTATCGCGTGACCCCACTCGCCGCGGGCGAGACGCCGGCCGGGCCCCCGATTGCCTACGTCCGCCAGAAGAAGATGAAGATCAAGGAGGAGATCCGCTTCTTCGCCGACGAGGCCGAGACGCAGGAGCTCTTCCAGATCAAGGCGCGCACCTGGCTCGACACCGGCGGCTCGAAGTACGACGTGATCGACGCGCAGGAGGGCAACATCGGCCTGCTCGAGCATGTGTTCGGCAAGTCGCTCTTCCGCTCGACCTGGCGGATCTCGACGCCGGAGGGCGAGGAGATCGCGATCGCCCGCGAGCGCTCGCAGGCGCTCGCGATCGCACGCCGGGTGATCGACTTCGTCCCGGATGTGGGCGGCTTGATCCCGATCCCCTACAACTTCGACCTCCTCGCCGGCGAGCGCGTGATCGGCCGGATGGACCGGAAGTTCCAGCTCCGCGACCGCTACGTGCTCGACGTCTCGGGCGACACAGGTTCGGACAGCACAGGGAAGACGCTCGACCGGCGGCTGGCGATCGCCCTCGCGATCGGCCTCGACACGCTGCAGAACCGCTAAAAACGCGCGGTCTTAGAAGCCGTAACTGGGCTTGATCGCCGAGAAGCGGATCAGCGTGATCGTGTCGTCCTCGGTGACGTCCCGGTTGTAGAGCTGGCCGAGGAAGCGGCAGAGCTCATCGGTGTGGCGGATCTCCGGGTTGTCGTGCTCGATCTCGTTCTGCGACAGCTCGGCGATCGTCTTCACGTCGACCTTGTCGATCACCGCGTCGAAGATGTGCTGGCGCGGGCTGAACCGCGCGCCGGCGAGCACCGAGACGATCATCCCCTTCTGGTACTTGCGGGATTTGTCCCCGAGCCGAATCGTCGCGGTCTTCCGGTTCGCCTTGAGCTGCGCTTCGACGATCGGCGAGTAGAAGTTCAGAGCGTAGGACGGCACGAAGTCGCGATCATACGTCCTCGCTCAACCGCGCTGTTCTAGAAAATCAGCAGCCTTGCGAGCCATGTCCTGCTCGCCGCCGTAGGCAAGGAGGCGCGGCGCGTCCTCGAGCGGCAGCCACCTCACCTCGGCCACCTCGTGCCGGAACTCCTCGGGCACGTTGCCCAGCCGGCCGCCCTCGTAGCGGACGAGGAAGAAGGAGACGATCTTGAAGATCCGCTCGCCTTCCGCCGGCTTTGGCGGCCAGGTGAAGACGTACTTGACGTCGCCGAGCTTCCCGAGCGAACGGCCATGGGCGCCCGTCTCCTCGGCGACCTCGCGCAGCGCGGTCGCCTCGCCCGCCTCGCCCTCGTCGATCCGGCCCTTCGGAAGCGCCCAGAGCCCGGGCGGCTTCCCGGCCGGGCGGATCGCGGCCAGCATCCAGCGCCCTGCGAGCCGCCGGACGAGCACCCCGCCAGCCGAGAATTCACGCCGCATTCCTGGAATAATCTTATACGGGCCGACTTAGATCGGTCGCGCTACACTTGCGGCCCTGGCACTCACGTGAGTAGAGTGCCAATCTCAAGCACAAGCCTGTCACAAGGTGGAGGTCTAATCGATGAATCTACAACCGCTCGGCGATCGCCTGATCGTGTCCGTCCTCGAGGAAGAGGAGACCACGGTCAGCGGCATCGTCCTGCCGGACACCGCCAAGGAAAAGCCGCAGCGCGGCAAAGTCCTGGCTGTGGGCCCGGGCCCCCGCGACGAGGATGGCGAGCACATCGCCATGGACGTCGAAGAGGGCGACGAGGTCATCTTCAGCAAGTACGGCGGCACCGAGATCAAGCTCGGCGCCGACGAGGTTCTGATCCTGCGCGAATCGGACGTTCTGGCAAAGGTCGTTGGCGACCGCGCCGCCGTCTAGCTGCGTGGTCTAGGTCTAGGGAAAGAAGAGGAGACAGAAAACACATGGCTCACAAAGAGCTGAAGTTCAGTGAGGATGCACGCCGTTCGCTTCAGCGCGGTGTCGACATCCTGGCCGACGCGGTCAAGGTGACGCTCGGCCCGAAGGGTCGGTACGTCGTGCTCGACAAGAAGTTCGGCGCGCCGACGATCACGAACGACGGTGTCACGATCGCCCGCGAGATCGAGGTCGAGGACGTCTTCGAGAACCAGGGTGCCCAGCTCGTGCGCGAGGTTGCGACCGCGACCAACGACGTCGCCGGTGACGGCACGACGACGGCCACCGTTCTCGCCCAGGCGATCGTTCGCGAGGGCCTGAAGAACGTCTCGGCCGGCGCGAACCCGATGGGGCTCAAGCGGGGCATCGAGACGGCCGTCGACGCAGTTGTCGAGAACCTGAAGACCCAGTCCAAGGAGATCTCGGGCAAGGAAGACATCGCGCGCGTCGCGACCGTCTCCTCGCGCTCGACCGAGATCGGCGAGGTCCTGTCCGAGGCGATCGAGAAGGTCGGCAAGGACGGCGTCGTGAACGTCGAGGAGGGCCAGACCTTCGGCCTCGAGCTCGAGTTCACCGAGGGCATGCAGTTCGACAAGGGCTACCTGTCGCCGTACATGGTGACCGACGCAGAGCGCATGGAGGCCGTGCTCGACAACCCGGCGATTCTGGTCGCGAACCAGAAGATCGGTGCTGTCAAGGACCTCCTGCCCGTGCTCGAGCAGGTCATCCAGGCCGGCCGCCCGCTGCTGATCGTGGCCGAGGACGTCGAGGGCGAAGCGCTCGCGACGATCGTCGTCAACAAGCTGCGTGGCACGTTCCAGGCCGTCGCCGTCAAGGCGCCGGGCTTCGGCGATCGCCGCAAGCGGATGCTCGAGGACATTGCGATCCTCACGGGCGCCGAGGTGATCACCGAGGAGATGGGCCTCAAGCTCGAGAACACGAAGCTCTCGCAGCTCGGCACTGCCCGCCGTGTGGTCGTCACGAAGGACACGACGACGCTCATCGACGGTGCAGGCGACACG
>JBJMKA010000015.1:0-105307 GCA_045805985.1 Gaiellaceae bacterium
AACCATTCGATTCATCAGCGCAGCTATGTCGACTGGAAGTTCGGTCATCTGGCTGATCTGGTGACCACACCGCCGAAGCAGCGGGCGGGCAACGGTGGGCGCGTCGCGTACCGGTTTGTGACGCGAAGGCGCTCCAGCGCTGACTCCGTACTACCGCCGCTTCTATGCCGAAGGGCGCAAGCGAGTGCCGAAGTTGGAACTCGATTCGCTCGCTCTCGCGGTGTGGCTCATGGACGACGGTTGTCGATCGAGGAACGCGGTGTATCTGAACACTCAGCAGTTCGACGAGCAGAGCCAGAAAATCATGCTCGCGCTGCTGCGGGAGCAGTGGGGCCTCGAGGCCACGCTGAACCGCGACAAGTCGTACTACCGGATTCGTATCTCGGTGGCAGCGACGAAGCGGTTGGCGAGGCTGATCATGCCTCACCTGGTGCCGGAGCTCAGGTACAAGCTTCCGCAAGTGACCCCGTAACGACTGAGGCCTTCGGGCCGAGGTGGCGTCTCCAGCTCATTCGAGCAAACCACGAGCGCCACAACACGCCGACCCCTCGCCTGTTGGTCAGGCAGGGTGAAGTTATAGTCTGCGCCGCCGGCAACGGCGGATCAACGTGCGATGTCGGCTCGTCGCATCCTGGGGCTGGAGTAGGTCCCAAGGGTTGGGCTGTTCGCCCATTAAAGCGGTACGCGAGCTGGGTTCAGAACGTCGTGAGACAGTTCGGTCCCTATCCACCATGGGCGCTGGAAGCTTGAGAGGAGTCGTCTCTAGTACGAGAGGACCGAGACGAACGGACCTCTGGTGTATCAGTCGTCGTGCCAACGGCGCTGCTGATTAGCCACGTCTGGATGGGATAACCGCTGAAAGCATCTAAGCGGGAAGCCCACCTCAAGATGAGAGCTCCCATCTCCTAGAGAGAGTAAGAGCCGTGGAAGACCACCACGTTGATAGGCGGAACGTGCAAGCACAGCAATGTGTTCAGCGGATCCGTACTAATTGCTCGAGGTCTTGATTTAGAACTCATTGTCGTAGCTATGGAGTTTTGAGGGTGCCGCGAGAAGTAGTTTCGTCTCCTGACGAGCCTACGACGACGCGCACGGACTCACAAGTTGGGCGGTCTTAGCGACGGGGAAACACCTCTTCCCATTCCGAACAGAGAAGTTAAGCCCGTTAGCGCCGATGGTACTCGGGGAGCAATCCCCCGGGAGAGTAGGACGCCGCCCATTTCATTGAAGAGCCCCGGAGACGGGGCTCTTCGTGTTTCCGGGCCGCGCTCGTGAGCGCCGATGCGTATCGCGCGGCGATGCAGCGCTTCGGCGCGGCCGCGGCGGCGGACGAGCTCGTGCTCGCCGCGTTCCTCGGCGGCTCGTACGCCGCCGGCCGCGCGACGGAGACGTCGGATCTCGACGTCTACGTGATCACCAAGCGCGAGGACTACGAAGTGTTCTGGGCTCGGCGTCACGCGTTCGTTCGTGCGTGGGGCGATCCCGTCTCGCTCGAGGACGTCGTGGACTTCGAGGGCCTCGGCTTCGACATGGTCCTCTTCGAGTTCCGTGACGGCGTGGAAGGCGAGCTTGCGTTCGGCCACACGGACAACTTCATGGTCATCCACGGCGGCCCATACGAGGTGTACGTCGACCGAGAGGGCTTGCTCGACGGCGTCGAGTTCCCGCTGCTCTAAGAGCCGTCGCGCAGGTCGCCGATCGGTCCGGCCTGCCACTCGATCTCGTCGAAGCGTCCGTGGAGGCCGTCGCCAGTCGGCGACTGGACGAGGAAGCCGGCCGACGCACCGTCGATGCCCGGGAAGGTGAAGTAGCGAATCAGCGACCACCACCGACCGTCGACCGACGCGTGGAACGCGATCGTCGCGCCGCTGCGCGAGACGCGCAGCCAGGCCGACGCGTCCGGGACGGTGAACGCATTCGCGTCGTCGGAAACGCCTCGCGTCACGACCGACACGATCGTCGCCTCCCGCTGCGGCGAGCGCTCGAGCGCGAGCTTTCCCCACTCAGTCGGAGAAGCCCACACGACGAGCGCCGCGGCGTCGAACGTCGCCGCCAGCGGCGCCGAGACGCGAGCCCACAGCTGGAAGTCGCCGCTCGGCCGCCCGAGAAGGAGCGGCGCATCCGTCTTCGGTTCGCCTCCAGCCGGGTCCGTGAAGAGGTCGGTGCGCGGGCCGGCGGCGAATGCGATCGAGGATTCGCCGAGCTCTACGGGTTCGAGCGGCCGAACGTGCCAGTCCAGCTCAGGCTGCACGCAGCTTCTCCCGCCAGTCCGGATCGAGCTCGCGGAGCCGGCGCACGCGCTCGTCGACCGGCGGGTGCGTCACGAAGAGCGCGGCGAGGCCCTCCTCGGCGAACGGGTTCGTCGTGTAGAGCGGCTCCGTGGCCGGGCTCGCCTCGAAGCCGACGAGCTGCATCGCCTGCTCGAGGCGGACGAGCGCGTCCGCCAGGCCGTGCGGCGAGTCGCAGACCTCCGCCGCGAACCGGTCCGCCTCGAACTCGCGCTTCTGCGAGAGGAGGAGGTGGACGAAGGCTGCGGCGATCGGCCCGAAGACGAAGAGCAGGCCGCGCTGCAGGAACCCGCCGAGGCGCGAAGACTCGATCACGGCGGACGCGACTATGACGGCGATCGTCTGGACGAGCACGTCGCGGTGGCGGAGATGCGCGAGCTCGTGCGCGACGATCCCTTCCAGCTCCGCGGGTGACGCGACCCCCATCAGCCCGACGGAGATGGCAAGCCCCGAGCCGCCGCCCGCGCCGCGGCCGGCCGAGAGTGCGCGTGGGTAGCCGTCGGCCAGCACGTAGAGCTTCGGCTTGATCACGCCGGCCCGCGAAGCGAGCCGCTCGACCGTCGAGTGCAGCGCCGGCGCCTCGCCCTCGAGGAGCTCGCGGGCGCCCACCATCCCCATCACGATCCGGTCGGCGTACCAGTAGACGGCCCCGGCGAGCAGCACCGCGGAGGCGATGAACAGGAGCGCGAGGCGGTAGCCGCCGAGCTGCCAGCCGAGCGCGCCGAGCAGCAGGGCGAAGACGACCAGGCAGGTCCAGGCCTTGAGGATGTTGCGCAGGATCAGGAAGCGCCGGCCCAAAGCCGTCAGCCTCGACCCTACGCTTCGTCGTCGGCGACGTCCGGGTCGTCCTCGGCCAGGCCGCGAGGCGGCCAGTCGGGCTCCGGGGCATCGCAGCGGCTCGAGCAGTGCAGAGAAGCGACGTTCTGGAGCGGGATCAGGATGTGCCCGTTCAGCTCCACGTGTGCAACGTCCTCGAGGTAGCAGTACGCGGTCAGCACGCCGTCCTGGTACTCGCCGCCGAAGAGGGCGATCTCGACCTGCTCGCCCTTGTACTTGTTGGTGTAGTCCTCCACGGGTCGAGCCTAGCCGATCGGATACGAGAGGCGGTCATCCCGAAAATGGAGCTCCAGGACGCCACAATTCGGGATCGGGTGGAAGGGCTCGTCGGTCGTGTGCCCGCGCAGCGCCCGCATCGTGCCGCCGTGGGTAACGAGGAGGATGCGGTGACCCTCGTTTGCGCGCGCGATCCGTTCCACGCTTTCCAATACTCGCTCGAGATGCTGTTCGCGTGTCTCGCCATCGGGCCGTTCGCCGTCCGGAAAGCGCTCCTCGATCTCGGCGAGGGTCAGTCCCGACCAGGAGCCGACGTCGATCTCGCGTAGCCCCTGATCGGTGACGACGGGCACGCGGTGCGGTGCGGCGACGATCTCGGCCGTCTCGCGCGCGCGGCGGAGGTCGCTCGAGTAGACAGCGTCGAACAGCGTCTCCTGCAGCTGCTCGGCGAGCGCCCGCGCTTGGGCACGCCCGGACGCGTTCAGCGGCGGGTCAGCCCACCCCTGCCAGCGATTCTCGCGGTTCCAGTCCGTTTCGCCGTGTCGCGCAAGGAGGATCACGGTCACGCCGCTACGGTAAACGAGCGCCGCTACCGTAACCGCCGTGGAGCTCGGCCTCGAGGACAAGGTATGCGTCGTCACCGGCTCGACCGGCGGCATCGGGTTCGCCGTGGCGCGGCAACTGCGGGACGAGGGCGCCACGGTCGTTACCGCCGGCCGCCGCACCGAAGGCATCGGCGATCTGCACGTCGCCGCCGACCTGGCGCAGCCGGGAGCCGCGGAGGAGCTGATTGGCGCCGCCGTGGCGGCCTTCGGCCGCGTCGACTGCCTCGTGAACAACGTCGGCGGGACCCAGATCCGGAAGCTCGAGGAGCTCACCGACGACGACTGGCAGACGTCGTTCGAGCTCAACCTGATGAGCGCCGTGCGTGCGACGCGGGCGGTGCTCCCTGGCATGAAGGAGCGGGGGAGCGGGTCGATCGTGAACGTTTCTTCGTCCGCGGGCAAGCGCCCCTCGCTGCGCATGCCCGACTACTCCGTGATGAAGGCGGCGATGCTCTCGTACTCGCGGCTCGTCGCAGACGTCTATGCCAAGGACGGGATCCGCTGCAATGCCGTCACCCCGGGACCGACGGCCACTGAGGCGTGGCTAGGCGAGGGCGGGCTCGCGGAGCAGCAAGGCAACCGGGACGAGGTGCTCGCGAAGGTGGGCGTCGGCCGGCCGCTGGGGCGGCTCGCCCAGCCGGAGGAGATCGCCGCGGTGATCGTCTTCCTCCTGTCCGAACGGGCCTCATACGTCACCGGCGCCGCCTGGTCGGCGGACGGCGGCACGGTCGCGATCATCGTTTGAACCTGATTCGGCGGTGCCCAGCGCAGCCGGATCGCCGATCGCTTCCAGGCCGAACGAGGTTCGCGAGTTTCGGCGCCAAGAACGACCGCCGCTGCGGCTACCGTGGCGCCATGCCCGAGCTTGCCGGGAGGGTTGCCGACGCCTTTGCCGCGCGGATGCGCGAGGTGGAGGAGCGCGCCCTCTCGCCGCGCGCCGTTCGGTCGTACGAGACCCGCGGGCGCGCGCGCGAGGAGGAGGAATGCCTTGTCCGGACGCCCTTCCAGCGCGACCGCGACCGCATCCTCCACTCGAAGCCGTTCCGCCGCCTGAAGGGCAAAACGCAGGTCTTCATCGACCCGGCCGGCGACCACTACCGGACGCGCATGACCCACACGCTCGAGACGACCGGGATCGCGCGCGTTGTCGCCCGCGCGCTCGCACTCAACGAGGACCTGACGGAGGCGATCGGGCTCGGGCACGACATGGGGCACCCGCCGTTCGGTCATGCGGGCGAGGCGGCGCTCGACCAGGTGCTCGCCGACGGCTTCCGCCACAACGAGCAGTCCGCGCGCATCGCGCAGCGGCTCAACCTGACCCACGAGGTCGTCGACGGCATCCTCACGCACACCGGCGATCGCGAGCCGAAGACGCACGAGGGCAAGATCGTGCGCATCGTCGACCGGGTCGCCTACATCAACCACGACATCGACGATGCGATCCGCTACGGGATTCTCGAAGAAGGCGACCTGCCACACCGTGAAATCGAGGTCCTCGGAAGCAGAGGCGCGGAACGCATCGACACGCTCGTCCACGATCTCGTCGAGAGCTCGGCTGCCGCCGGCGACATCGTTCAGAGCGAGGAGGTCGGTGCCGCGATGCTTTCGCTCCGGGAGTTCATGTTCGAGCGCGTCTACCTCGCTCCTGTGACGCGACCCGAGCACGATCGGGCGCACAGGACGATCGAGCGCATCTACGCGCACCTCGAGGCGAGAGGAGACTCGCAAGATGCGATCGTTGAGTTCATCGCGGGGATGACCGACCGCTTCGCGCTGTCATACGCTGACAACCTCTAATGGCACGCATCAAGGACACCTCCGTCGACGCCGTGAAGGCGGGAGCCGACTTCGTCGAGGTCGTCTCAGGGCGCACGCAGCTGCGCAGGGTCGGCGGCCGGTACACCGGGCGTTGTCCATTCCACGACGAGCGCACGCCGTCCTTCTCCGTCAACGCGGTCGACAAGCTCTACTACTGCTTCGGCTGCGGTGCGAAGGGCGACCTGATCACGTTCGTGCGCGAAACGGAGGGGCTCGACTTTGCCGGCTCGATCGAATGGCTCGGCGAGCGGTTCCGGATCCCGATCGAGTACGAGGAGAGCTCGCCGGAGCAGGACGCGATGCGGACGAGGCGCGCACGCTTGCTCGCGCTGCTCGACCAGGCGGCGACGTTCTACGAGCGCACGCTCTGGGACAGCGAGGCGGGCGGGATGGCACGCGACTACCTCAAGGGTCGTGGCCTGAACGAAGAGGTGAGCAGGGAGTTCCGGCTCGGCCTGGCACTCGGCGGCAACTCGCTCGGTCGCAAAGCACTCGCGAAGGGCTTCTCGCAGGAGGAGCTGCGCGGCGCCGGGCTGACGCGCCAGCGCGGCGACGACTTCTTCCAGCGACGATTGCTGTTCCCGCTGGCCGACCGGCAGGGCCGCATCCTCGGCTTCCAGGCGCGCAAGCTGCACGAGGACGACCCGCTGCAGGCGAAGTACGTCAACACGCCGGAGTCGGAGCTCTTCCACAAGGGCTGGGTGGTCTACGGCCTGGACAAGGCGCGCGCCGCGATCGCGCGCGAGGACCGCGCGTGCGTGGTCGAGGGGAACACGGACGTGATCGCGCTGCGCCAGGCGGGGTTCCAGCCCGTCGTCGCGTCGATGGGCACCGCGCTCACCGAGCAGCAGCTGAAAGAGCTCTCACGGCTGACGAAGCGGCTCTGGCTTGCGTTCGACGGTGACGCCGCGGGCGAGACCGCGACGCTGCGCGGGATGGAGCTCGCTGCGAAGCTCGGTTTCGACGTGAAGGTGGTGGCGCTCGAGCCGGGAATCGATCCGGCCGACGATCCGACGGGCTTCGAGAAGCGGCTCGCGACCGCCGAGCCGTACGTCCTCTATCGCGTGCGGATCGAGATCGAGCGCGCCGAGGACCGCGAGGTCGCGTTCCGAACCGCGAAGGGGCTGCTCGACGCCGCGCCCGATTCGCCCGAGCGGCAGGACGCATGGCGATATGCGAACGACAAGCTCGGTATGACCGTCCAGCTGCGAGGCGCGTCGACCGCCCGCGCGTCGGCCCCCGCCACGCAGCGGGGGCTGGACGCGAGCACGAAGCTCGAGCGCAACGCCCTCGCCGGTGTGCTCGCGCACGAGGAGCTGAAGCCGTTGCTGCACGAGTTGACGCCCGAGCATTTCTACGACGCGCAGCACCGGCTGCTGCGCGCGCACATCGTCGACGGCGCGGCGCTCGACGAAGATGCCGTCGGCCTGCTCGCAGAGCTCGACGCCCGTGCAGTCGCGGAGGGCATCGACCAGGCGACGGGCGAGGAGCTGATCTGGCGCTTGCGCGAGCGGCAGCTGCGGCGCGAGCTGCAGCACGCCGACCCGTCACGGACGAAGGAGCTGCAGGAAGCGCTGCAGAAGCTCCTCGAGCGGGTCGCCGCGCTCAGCTAAGAAGCGGCGTACAGATCGACCGGCACGCCGTCGGGATCGGCGAGCTGCGCGTAGCGCTGGCCCCAGAATGCATCCCACGGTTCCTTCTCGCCATGGAAGCCCGCCTCGATTGCGCTGGCGTACGTCTCGTCGACCTCCGCCGGGCTGCTGCACTCGAACGCGAGCGCGAGCTGGTTACCGGCTTGGCGCGTCCACTCGGGACGGAAGCCTTTGATGATCTCCTCGCTGTCGAACATCAGGCGGGTGCCGTTCGCGAGGACCACTTCCAGGTGACCCTCGCCCGGTGTCTCCGGTACGTCCAGCCCGAGCAGGCGGTAGAAGCGGATCGACTGTTCCAGGTCCGAGACGACGATTCCGATCGCGTTCAGCTGCGGCATGAGACGACCTTACTTATGGAACGGCTGCTCGTGTGAGCACGCGAATTGCGGTCGAGTAGGGCAAGCGTTCAGGGCCTGAACACCATGCGCCCGTGAACGTTTGCGCTCCTGACAAGGTCGGGCAAGACCTCTTCACCCAAAGGAGGCGCCTGGATGAGCACGACCTGGATCGTCGTCATCGTGATTGTCGTAATCGTCGTCATCGCGCTCGCGATCTTCGCGGCCTCGCGCACCCGAGAGAAGCAGCGCGAGCAGAACCGGATCGAGGCACGCTCGCAGCGGGAGGAAGCCGACTCCAAGGCGCGCAAGGCGGAGCAGGCACGGCTTCAGGCCGAAGAGCAGGCAGAGCGCGCCCGCAAGCAGGAGGCTGAGGCCCAAGAGTTGCGGAGGCACGCCGCGGAGGTCGATCCCGACAGCGAGCTGCCGGAGTAGTCGTGCTTGCTGCAAGAGGCTTGATGTGGAACTGCGTGCTTGCGGGGATGGCTCAGACCAAGCAGGTCGTTCGGGTCGGGCGCAGGGCATAGCGGTGCCTACGTTCAAGCCCGACCCGGGCGAGATGCGCCGCGTATGAGCCACCAGCCGCGAGTGCGCGTGCGTTTCACATCAAGCCTCTAGGAGGGAATTGCGTCCCGGAGCGACTGCAAAAGCCAGAATCCTCCCAGCCACGCAAGCGTGAGCACCGGCAGCGCGAGGCCGAAGAGGCTGCCGTACAGCGTGAGGTAGCTGCCCGCATCAATGGGCACGAGCGCCAGCAGTTGGGCGACGGCGACCGCCACGACGAACCGAACGGTCAAGGACCGGGGCGCAAGTCGAGGGAACCGAACTGCAATCCAGACGGCGATCGCGGCGGTACCAGCAAACAGCGCGGCTGCGAAAACAACGTTCATCGTTTCGCGCCGAACTCGCGCTCGGCGCAGGTCGGGCAGTAGAACGCGAGAGCCGGCGGCTCATCGGTTTCCGGGTCGTCGACCCGCAGGGCGCGCCATCCTTGCCAATACAGGCCGCTCGAGCTCTTGCACTCGGCGCAGCGGACGGACGTGGTCCTGACGTGTTGATGATCCCGGCTGCTCGCGTTCTCTGATCCCTTTTCCCCGTTCACGAGCCCATCCTGCGCCGGAGCGCACGTCGAAGCCATCGACGATTGAGCTGATCTCGTCACCCGTTCGTTGTGCCTCGAACGAGGGACTCTCATCGAGAGCGTCCCCGAGGACCTCGAGTTGTTTCGGGCTACATCGCGACGCGCGCTTGAACTGACGCGCCCAACCCGTCATTGTCTTTCGCAATGAACTCAGGTGCGGTTTGGAGCGGATCGGAGAACGAACAGTCGGGCGCATTCTAAGCCGGTTGCACCCGCGCGGACTGGTCAACGTCGCGCTGACGTCGCTTGGAATTGGGCTCGTGATCCTTGCCTGGTTCCAGGTCGTGAGTGCGATCACCGCTCCCATCGAGCGCTCGCCACGAGGCAGGCCGAATGCGATCGTTTGGCACGGTCGCGTGTACACCAACCAGCCTCAGCTTGTAGCGGCATTTCGAGAGCATGGGATTCCCTATTCGCCCTGGGCGCAGCGCCATCCCGCGGCGCTTTCGATCCTGACGCACCGCCCGCTGACGGCAATCGCAAAGCACCGAGTGGCAGAAAAGATCACGGCCAAGCCGCGACACATCGCGGCTGCCCCCTCTGCGGCCGTTAACACCACGAGCAGCAATGGAAGTGTGGACCTCGCAGGTGCCTTGCTGTGGGCTGTGGTGCTTTTGCTCGTCGCGGCCGCAGCGGCGCCGGCCCGCCTGCTGGCCCACCTGTCAATTCGTTGGGTGGGCTCTGAGCAAAGGACGATCCTCGTGGCCGCCGCGGGAAGCATCGCCGTCGGACTGATAGTCGGAAGCTCGGGCTGACGCGCGTCGCATGACGGTGGTGGCGCCGTCAACTGGCCTCCGACGTGGCGACCATCTGGGGCTTGGCAAGCGCAGAGCTCGCTGAGCGAGCGTCTTCATTGGTGCGAATACCAAAACCGGTACCAAGAAGCTCCCCGGGTTGGACTCGAACCAACAACCCTCCGGTTAACAGCCGGATGCTCTGCCAATTGAGCTACCGGGGATCGCTCAGCGGCGGGCATTGTAGCTAGCGTTTTGGCGATGTTCGGCCTCCTCGCTCACGCGGCGCCGATCTCCTACCGCTTCCCGCTGCCGATCTGGCTGTACGTCCTTGCCGGTGGCGCCGCGGTGCTCCTGTCGGCGCCGGCGGCGGCGCTCGCGGTGCGCGACGAGCCCGTTCGGGAGCGCCTCGGGCCCGACCTGTACCCCTACGTGCGGCGGCTCGGGCCGGTGCTCACGGGGCTCGGCACGCTCCTCGTCGTCGTGGGGCTGGCCGGCGGGCTCTTCTCGACGACCGCGCAGTCGCAGGAGTTCATCGAAAACCCGGTCGACGTCCTCACCTGGGTCGACTTCTGGGTCGGGCTCGGCATCGCCGCATGGCTCGTCGGCAACGTCTACGAGCGCGTCGCACCGCTGAACGTGGCCGCGCGCGCCGTCGACCGCGCGCTCGCCCGCCGGGGCGTGCAGCCGTTCTCGTATCCCGCTGGTCTCGGGCAATGGCCCGCCGTCGCGCTGCTCCTCGTCTGGTCGTGGATGGAGCTGGTCTGGGCGCAGGCGAAGGAGCCGCGCAGCCTGGCGCTCATCCTGCTCGCCTACATCGTCGCGACGCTCGTCGGCTGCGCGCTCTACGGCGCCGAGACCTGGCTCGGGAACGTCGAGCTGTTCAGCGTCCTGTCACGCACCTTTTCCCGCTTCTCGCCGCTCGAGCTGCGGCCGTTCGTCCCCGAGGAGTGGGCGGTCAGCCAGCAACGCACCGCGCGGTTGCGGCCCTACGGCTCGGGCCTCCGCACCGATCCTGCGCTACCGGACGGCGGTGCGGCGTTCGTGCTCACCGCACTCGCGACCGTCGTCTTCGACGGCTGGTCGTCGACCAACCGTTTCGGAACGTTTCAGGAGTGGTTCTGGCAGCGCTGGTCGTTCCTCGCGAACCACGTCTCGGTCCTCCAAACCCTGTCGATGCTCGCCGTTGTCGTGCTGTTCGTCGTCGCGTACCTGCTCGTCACGCGCGCACGGGCACGCGAGCTCGCGGTGACCCTGATCCCGATCGCCGCGGTCTACTTCACCGCCCACTACTACTCGTACCTCTTGATCGCGGGGCAGGCGACGCTCGGCGTGATCGTCGATCCGTTCGGCCACAGCTGGAACCCGCTTGGCTGGGGCGAGTATCCGCTGAACACCGGCATCGTTCCGGCGGGCTTGGTCTGGTGGCTCCAGGTGCTGTTGATCGTCTGGGGTCACGTGGCTGCGGTGTTCGCGGCACACCGGCTCGCGGTGCGCGGGTCGAACGCGGGGCGCGCCCTGCTTGCGCAGGCGCCGCTTGTCGCGCTGATGGTCGGCTACACCGTGGCCGGGCTCTGGGTGCTCGCCCAGCAGATTAAGGCCGGATCGTGACCGGCACGTCGACTTCGTGCTGCGGTGTGCCGTCTGCCGCCGACGGCGAGAACGCGGCGACCGTCACCGCGCCGGGTGTCGCGTGCAGCGTCGTATCGAACGTCCCGCGCCCGGGTGCGCCTTCCGACGCGGTGACCGACTGCTTCGCGATCACCTTGCCGTTGCGCACGAGCTGAACGACGAGCGTCGCCTCGAAGACGCTCGCAGTGCCGGAGACGTGGAAGGTGCCCGGCACCTCGGCCCCGGCGCCCGGGGACTCAACGAGGATCGGCGGGACGTAGCTCGCGAAGTCGTCGCGCGTGAGCCCGGTCCGGCCGCCCACATCGACCCGCTCGATCGTTGCGAACTGCGTCAGTGTGTAGACGATCTCCGCCGCCTGATCCTGTGTGGCGCGGTCGAGCCCAACCGTTGCCGTCCCGTCGCTGATCGTGACGGTTGCTCCGAGGCCCAGGGCGCCCAGGGCCGCGGCGGCGACGGCTGTGGTGTACGGCACGCGCTCGACGGTCGGGCGGAGGAGGCCGCCTGCGACCTTGAACACCGTGATGGCCAGCGGTTTCGGCGAAACCGGGACCGGCGCGGTGCTCGTGGTGACGCTCTCGGTCGCCGTCGGGGCCGAGCCGCAGCCGACGGCGAGCGACACCAGCGCGCCCAGGAACAGCAGGCGGAACCTCATAGGTGTCCAGTTCTCGGAGGCGGGTGTCTATCCTTGGCTCGTGAGCTTGATCGGGGTTGCCCTCCTCGTCGCCGCCGTGGCGCTGGTCGTCGCAGCCGAGTGGCCGCGGCTCGGCAAGCGCGCCGGTCTCGACGAGAGCTCCCGCCGGGAGCGCAAGCGGCGGAAGTCGCATCTACGCGTCGTCGAGACCGAGACGGACGACTTCGCCCGCGCCGTCGAGCGCGACCTGGCGAACCTGCCGACGATCGACCCGCGCGAGCGCAAGAAGAACTAGAGGCTTGATGTGGAACTGCGTGCCCGTGGGGATGGCTCAGACCAAGCAGGTCGTTCGGGTCGGGCGCAGGGCATAGCGGTGCCTACGTTCAAGCCCGACCCGGGCGAGATGCGCCGCGTATGAGCCACCATCCACGGGTGCGCGTGCGTTTCACATCAAGCCTCTAGAGGCTTAGCGGACGATCGCGGTGACGCCGCGCGTCGCGGTGTTCGGGAGGATCGGCGGCACGTTCTCCATGTTCTTCGCCTCCTGGTAGTCCGAGGCACGCACGACGACCTTGTGCCGGCCCTTCGTCGCCTTGATGGTGAGGCGGACCTTGCCGCCCGTCGCTACTGCGCGCCCGTCGACCGTTACGACAAGTGTTGCGGGGTCCACGCCGGAACCTGCGTCGGTCGCGGAGACGACGATCGTGCGCTTCTTCACCGAGACGCCCAGCTTCGGCGGCGTGACGTCGTTCAGCCAGTACCGGAAGGTGAAGGGGCCGGCCTGACTCGCCGAGCGTGTGTCGAAGACGATGTCGTAGGCGCCTGCCGCGGGAACGTCGACACCCGCAATGGGCACCGAGGCTCCGTAGGACTTGCGGTATGGGTTGAGATCGATCGGCAGGCCGACGTAACCGGCGAGCCGCTGCTCGCTGCCGTCGAACGTGACGTGAGGCGACGCGCGACCGGAGAGGACGACGACTCCGAAGTTCGCCGGGCGGCCGGACACGATGACCCGGTATGCGCGCTCCGGCCCGGGGTACTCGACATCGCCACCGGTCGGGTAGCGATAGGTCGTGATCAGCGACGGTGCGCCGGCCGTGGTGCCTTCGTACGTTCCCGCCTTCGCGAGTGCTTGTTTCGCCTCACCGCCGAGCTTCGGGGCGCTCACCCCGAACCAGAACGGGATGCGCCGCGAGTCCGTCCCGCGCGTCAGGAGGACGAAGCCGGTCACGTCGCTTGGGCTCGCACCGGCGGTTGCTGTGACCGTGAGCGTCGCCGGGACCGTGATCGTGGGCGCGACGGCGAGTGCCCCGCTTCCCTGCTGAACAACGGTGGTGACCGCCCAGTCGCCGGCGCCGCCACCGGCATCCGACAAGGCGACGCTGCGGGTTGCACTCGCGCCTGGCGCCAGCGGGCCGAACGTGAGACCGGTGGGCTCGGCGAAGATCAGCGGCGCGTCGGCACGCGGGAGATCGATCATCCCGCCGCCCTCGCGCGTCGCCAGCGCCTCGGCGCCGCTCGCGGAGTGCACCGGGTCGCCCGTCTGCTCGAGCGCCGACTTGAGCTGCGCGACCGTCCACGTCGGGTGGCGCTGCTTGAGCAGCGCGACCGCGCCTGCGACGTGGGGCGCTGCCATGCTCGTGCCGGTCAATTCGCCGAACGTGCCCTCGCTCGCGGGCAACGACGAGAGAATCGACACGCCGGGTGCGCTGACGTCCGGCTTCATCTGCAGCGACATCGGAGTAGGTCCGGCTGAGGAGAAGCCTGCAATCGCGTTGCGGGAGTCGGCAGCGGCGACGGTGATCGCGCTCGGCGCATTGCCGGGTGACGACACCGACCCGTAGCCAAAATCGGAGAAGTCGTTGCCCGCGGCGACGACGGGCACGACACCGGCGGCGGCGGCGCCCTCGAGCGCGGTCACCACGAGATCGCGCGACGGGTCGACCTCCGGTTCGCCGAGGGACATGTTGATCACGTTCATGCCATCTGCGACTGCCGCCTCGACCGCCGCCGCGAGCTCCGCGCTGTTGCCGTCGAGCCCGAAGCTCGGTGTCGGGATCGTCAGCGCCTTGTAGTTCCCGAGATACGCGTTCGGGGCGACGCCAGAGATCTGCCTGCCGCCGGCTGCCGTGCCGTGGTTCCCTGCGGCGATGCCGGCGACATGCGTCGCGTGGAACGACTCGGCCGGGTCGAACGGCGTGTTCGCGTACTTCCATGTCGGTGACGGCGGCGCGAATGTGCGCTGGACGATCACCTTCGGAGTCGTGTAACGCGTCTGGCCCTTCGGGAAGCCTACGGGGTACTGGAAGCCGCTCGGGTTGAAGTACGGGTTCGTCGCGTCCAGTCCGTCGTCGATGATCGCGATCTTCATCCCGTTGCCGGCGGTTGCGAAGGTCGGGCCCCAGAGCTTGTCGGCGCCGATCTGCTCCGGGCCGCCGAGCGTGCTCGAAGAGTGGTAGCGGACGTTCGGCCAGACGGCGTCGACGCCGGGGATCCGCGCGAGCTCGCCGACCGCGCCGCTTGGAACGACGACTGCGAAGCCGTTCGCGACGAGGCGGTAGTGCCACCGGACCTGCGCTGCCGGGATTGCGGCGATCACGCGGCGGGCGAGCTCGTTCTGCGCCGCGTCGACCCGGCGCAGGTAGCCGGCATGGGTGGCCGACAGCAGCGAGCGGCCGAATGCGGAGAGTGGGGGTGCCTTCAGCGTCACGACGACCTCGACCGGCGCGCCGGCGGCCGGCGCGCCGGCGGCCGGCGCGCCGAGCCCGTCCCCGGAAAGCACAACGGCGGCTACCGCCGCCGCCAGAATCGGAATCACCGGTCTCACGAGTGCGGATGAGAGGACTTGAACCTCCACGCCGTTCGCGGAGGGGTGGAGGGAGGTCCGGGCAAGTGGCGCGAAGTGGCTTGAATCCTCATCGGCCGCCCATTGTGCCGAGTGTCTTAGCGAACCGCTTTCGGACCGTTTAGGCAATGAATCGGCAGCAAAATCGAACCTTCCGACAGCCGTGCTCATGGGTCGAGTCGTCGCTGCCGATAAAGAGCAACATGGGGTCGTTCGCAACTGTTCTCTTTGGTGCTGGCGTCGGCGTGGCCATCGTGCTCGGCCTGTGGCTACTTGCGGATCTCGTCAGCGACCTGCAGCGGCACGTCCACGGCCCGCACGGCCGTTAGTCAGACTGCGACGCGGCCCGCGTCTGACATCCGCCTCATTTGGGTGGCTACTGAGCGCCAAGAATTCATCGGCGCGCCCTATGAGCACGAATGGAACAGCGGGTGGCCGCTCTCCGCGGCCGGCAGACTCGTTCAGGCGATTGACACGCGCACCGCTGACGACCTCGAGCGCACCGAGATGGTGGAGGCAGTCAGGGATGTTCTCCATCCCGGTTCCGTCAACGCGTAAATAGACGCGCCCGGGGGCGATCCGAACGCCGCGGCGCTGACGCACCTTCATAGAGAGATCGGCTCGACCTCCCACAATCCGTCAGAGATCGAGCAGAGCGCGCACACGAAACGCAACGACTGCAAGCGTACGGCTCGACACCGAACCCCACGCCTCCCCGCTCAGCCTGTCGGTTGAGATTGAGCGGACAGCCTCACAGAGTGCAAACGACGTTTCCTTGAGTCCGCCTTCGGGTGGGTCGATGCGAACGCGGAGCGGCATCCGTGCCCGCTCCTTTGTCGTTAGCGGAACGACTACGACCAGACCCGCGGCGCCGTTGTTGAACTCGTCATTGGAGATGACCAAGGCCGGCCGCTGCCGACCCTGCTCGTGTCCACGGACAGGGTCAAGGTCGACGGTCCAGACCTCACCGCGGGCCGCCAAGGCGGTCTAGAGGCCGTCTGACAGAGTCGCGTCCCACACGTCACGGTCGGCCTGCTCCTCCGCCCACTCGTCACTGGCGCGAAGTTCGGCATAACCGATGTTCGTCTCAGCGATGAGAATCCTGCGGTAGAACTGGTCAACAGCGCGCGCGAGGATGTCCGGCGTCTGCTCGCCTGTGTACTCCTTCAGATCACGCAGTGTCTCGCGCGTCTCCTCACGAATCCGGACCGTTGTGCCCGACATTTCTCCTCCCAATGTCTACATCGGAGTAATCGCCACTGTAGACGTTTTTGTATACCTCAGGAAGGGGTAGTTACCGATTTCGTTGTGGCGAAACGCACGATTTCAGCCCCGAAGCCTCGAGGTAATAATCTCCTGGGCGTCTGCGATCCACTGCAGACGCCCGAAGCTTGGACGTCCTGGTCGCGTAGCCCCTTGAGAGGGACAGATGACCAGCTGAGGGCCGCTTTCGATGCGTACGACGTCGGAGAACAGGTCGGCTAGGTCAGCCCGGAGATCAACGGCTCGAGGCGATCGAACACCTCAGGAACCCTTTACAGGAACCGGGAGCCCCTTCGCGACAGTGATCCGGGCGACGACATCGCTCGTTCCTGTGATCGCATCCGCGAGGTGGATCTTGTGTTCGCTCATCCGTTTGGGCAGTAAGAAGGCAGTAGAACCGCCTAGATCGTGAGTGCGGATGAGAGGACTTGAACCTCCACGCCCTTACGGGCACACGGACCTGAACCGTGCGCGTCTACCAATTCCGCCACATCCGCGAGGCGGCGCCATAGTAGCCGCCTCAGGCCGCGGTGAATCGCTCCTGGACCGACGCCACGTAGCCCGCGATGTCGCGCTCGCGCTGTTCGAGGCGCTGCTCGCGCTCCTCGACGTCCTTGAGCCGCTCTTCGAGCTTGTCCTCCCGCAGATCCAGCTCTCCCTCGGTGCGCGCGTACCGCATCCGTAGCTCGTCCTCGAGCTGCTCGGCTGCGGCGGCACGCTCCGCGATCTCGCGCTCGCGGCGCGAGAGCAGCTCTTCGCGGCTCTCGATCCGGTCGCGGCGCTCGGCGAAGAACTGCTCACGGGAGGCGATGTCGTCTTCGCGGCTCTTCAGCTCTTCGCGCAGCCGGGTGACGAGGTCGGTGTCGCGATCCTCGCGGGCAGCTGATGCAAGCCGGCGGTTCAGCTCCGCCTCCTGCGCGACGACTGCCGCCTCGCGCTCGTCGATCTCTCTCATCCGGCGTCGCAACGACTGCTCGTCGGCGTTGCCGTCGGCCGACACAGCCTGGAGGCGCGCCTGGGCCTCGTGCAACTCCGTCTCGCGCCTGGCGATGTCGGTCTCGCGCGTCTCGAGCTCCGCCATGAGGGCAAACGCGTCCTGCGACGTGACGCCGTGCTCGTTGCGCTCGTCCAGCAGCCGCTCGGCTTCCGACCGCAGGCGCTGCTCCCACGCCTGCAGCGCAGACTCGCCGTCGGCGACAATGCGCGTCCGCTCGTCGAGCGCCTCGTCGACGGCAGCCCGCCGCTCCTCCAGCTCACGTGCCTCCTGCGCAAGCCGTTCCTCCGTTGCCTGCAGTGCTCGTTCCCGTGCGTCGAGGCGCGCCCGCGATCCCGCGATTTCTGTCTCGGCCTCGCGCAACTCGCGCTCCCGCTGGGCGACGGTGACGTCACGCTCGCGCACGGCCAGCTCACGCGCGGTGACGCGCGCCTCCGCCTCTTGCTGGCGCGCAGCGAAGGCTGCCCGCTCGCGTTTCAGCTCCCGCTCCCGCTCGGCAACCTCCGCCACCTGCTTCGCGATCTGGGCGGCTGCTTCAGCGCGATCGCGTTCGGCCGTCTCGAGCTCTTCGACCCGCGATTCCGCGTGGCCCGAGAGCTCCTGGACGCGCGCATACTCCGCGACGATCTCGGTGTGACGTTCGATCAGGGCGTGCTGCTCGCGCTCGAGGTCGTCGGCCTTCCGTCCGAGCATTGCTTCGCGTTCCTGCAGCTCGCCGGTCCAGGCCTCGAGCTCCGACTCGCGCTGCGCGGCCGCACGGCAGGCGGCGTGGGCCTCGTCCCGGAGGATGTGCTCGCGCTCGAGTGCGGCCTGCAGCTCGCCGCGCACGTTGTCGAGCTCGGGAACGGTGGCTTGCACAATCACGTCGACCGCCGCGGGGGCCGGGGTAGGAGTTGCCTCGACGACGGCGGGCTCGGCCCCGTCGTTCTGCTTCCGCTCGAGCTTCGAGCGGAGGCCCGTGCCGAATCCCTGCTCGGTCTCGGGAGGCATCACTTGAACACCGTCACTTGAACACCGCGATGATGTTCAAGAAGGCGGGACCGAGGACGACGATGAAGAGGGCAGGGAAGATGAAGAAGACGGTCGGGAAGAGCATCTTGATCGGTGCCTTCATCGCCTTCTCCTCAGCAGCCGCTTGGCGCCGCAAGCGCGTGTCCGTGGCCTGGACCCGCAAGATGCGGCCGAGCGAGATTCCCAGCTGTTCGGCCTGCACCACGGCGCGCACGAAGTTCGAGAGCTCCGCGGCGTCGACGCGCTCCGCCATCTTGCGCAAAGCAACAGTGCGAGTCTCGCCGACGCGGATCTCGCTGATCGTAAGCGAGAACTCGTCGATCAGCGGGCCCTCCATGTGATCGACGAGCTTCGCGACTGCCGCGTCGAAGCCGAGACCTGCCTCGACACTGACCGCCAGGAGATCGAGCGCGTCCGGCAGCTCACTGCGAATGGCGTCACGGCGCGAACGCGTCTTCATCGTGAGGAAGATCTCCGGCGCCATCAGGCCGAACACCCCGCCGATCGGAACGAGCACGATGCTCGAGGCGAGTGACCCGAGAGCCGCGAGGAAGAGACCAGCCAGGCAACCGCCGAGCATCGCCCCGCCCTTGATCGTCAGGAAAGCCGACGCAGTCAGCCGGTGCGTCAGTCCCGCTGCAACCAGTCTCGTGCCGATCGCCTCGACGCTCGTCTTCGGATTGAGCTTGAGGGGGATGGCGGCGAGCCTGCGCGCCAGCGGCCCTAGAACTCGCTCGCGGAACTGAAGGAGCTCCTGCTCGCTCCGCGGGATGTGGATCCGCCCATATTCTGTTGCGCGCTTGATCGAGCGGGCCTTGACGCGCGCAGGATAGGTCGCAGCCTCGCCGAGTGCGAAGACGGCGCCGCCGATACAGAGGAGAGCGAGAAACAGGATCATCGAGTCGACCTACCCCCTGAACGAGACGAGTTTCTTGAGCATGGCGCTCCCGATGACGATCATCACGACACCCGCTCCGAGCATCTTCTGGCCCGTTGGGGTTTGGTACAGCGGCGCCATGTAGGCGGCGTTGATCATGGTCACGGCCGCGGCGATGAAGAACGGCAAGCCGACGAGCACGTACGCGGACATGCGGCCCATCGCCGTGAGGCCCTTCACCTTGCGGCTGAACTGCTGCCGTTGCCGGACGGTGTCGGCGACCATGTCGAAGAGGCCGGCCAGCGAACCGCCGATCTGGCGCTGAATCGTCACCGCGTTGATCACGAACGCAAGATTCTTCGAGCCGATGCGATCCGAGAGGTCTGCCAGGGCGTCGTCCATCGTCTTGCCGAGCTGCGTCTCGGTCAGGACACGGCGGAACTCCTTCGCGGCCGGGTCCGAGCCTTCGTCGACGACGGACTGCATCCCCTGGCGGAAGCTGTGCCCGGCCTTCAGCGTGGCCGCAATCGTGATCAACAGGTCAGGCAGCTGGTTCTCGAACTTCTTGATGCGCGACTTTGCTTTCAGGGAGACGTAGCCAAACGGGATCCAGCCGCCGATCCCCATCACGGCCAAGATCACAAGAGATGGCGAGGCGGCCACTGCAGCGATCAGGCCACACCCGACCGCGAGTCCGCCGCAGAGAGCGAGAAGCTCGCCGGCGCGCATCGGGAGATCCGCACGCTCGATCGTCAACTGGACGGTTCGGAACTGTCGGAGGTTCCCGAGCACGTGCTCGATGCCGTTGGCCACCTGGACGCGCGCCGCGGCTCGCGTGTGCTGCCGCCGTACCTTGGCACCACCGTCCACAACGCCCAGATGCGGCTCGATCCGTGCCCGCAGCTTGCCGCCGCGTCGCGCAGCAAACCAGAAGCCGCAAGCGAGGAGCACGAGCATTCCGACGGCAAGAGCCAAGATGAAAGTCCCGGCGCCGCTGTAACCGACCGAGGGGATGAGCGTCGACGGCGCGATTCCGTTCGATTCTCCACCGGATACCTGAGTCGTCGCATGCGCGGTGCCCCCACCGGCTACGCTCGCCGTCAGGTGGAGCGTCATACCGGGCCGGGCGGCCGTCAGATAGGACAGCTGCCACGTCCGGTCGAGCTCGGAGGCGAGCGCGGCGTAGACGCCGCCGAGGTCGCGAGTGCGCGCGACTTGGCGGTAGGAGCCGCCGGTCTCGCGCGAGAGCGAGCGGAGTGCGTCGGGTGTGAAGCTCGGGCCGCCGATGCCGATCGCGTACACCGCCGCGTGCGCGGCATGCGCAGCCGCAACGGCCTGCTGCAGCGTGTTGCTGCTCGACACGTCGCGACCATCGGTGACGATGACGATCGCGCGACCGGGAGAGTTGTCGCTTCCGAGGTGCTTGGCCGCGAGCACGATCGCGTCGTAGAGCGCGGTGCCGCTCCGACCGTCGACGCTCAGGTCCCTCAAGGAGGTCTGCGCGTCGGCCGGCGCGTCCGAGAACCGTCCCAGGCCGAAGGCCGCATGTCCGAACGCGACGATGCCGACGTGGTCGTTCGCCCCGGCTGCCCCGATGAACGTTCGTGCTGCGTTGAGCGCATTCGTGAACGGGCGGCCCAGCATGGACTGGGAACGATCGAGTGCGAGCACGATCGCCTTCTGGCGGCCGAGATTGACCGCCGAGTACGCCGTCACGGGCGCCGAGTTCTCGGTCAGTCGCGGGGCGGCGATGCCGGGAGGAGCAATGAGGGTTGCGCGAATGGCGGGAAAGCCGCTGGTGTCGATCGACTGGATCCGCAGGCCGCCGGCGAATGCCGGTTGCGCCACCACGAGCGCGGCGAGCGCGAGGGGAGCAAGGCGGAGCCGCCGACGCAGGAACCGCCGCATCACTCGTACGCCCCTCCGAAGCCGACGGCGGAGAACGACGCGCGCAGCTGATCGGGATCGTCGCCGGAGAAGAAGGTGGGCGGCAGCACGACATTGTTCGCCGCGAGCTTCTCGAGGAAGTGGGGCTTCAGCCCAGTGGCGCGCAGAGGCGAGAGCAGGCGGTGCGCCCCGGCGTACGCGTCGTCCTCGGCGGGAGGCGACGCCACGAAGATGTCCTGCATTGTCACCACGTCCGCCTCCATGCCGAGCACCTCGGTGACGTGGGTGATGCGGCGCGAGCCGTCGACGAGGCGTTGGATCTGGACCAGCAGGTCGAAGGCACTCGCGATCTGTTCGCGAATTGCGCGGTGCGGAAGTTCCACGCCGCCGGTCATCACGAGCGTCTCGAGACGGGAGAGGGCATCGCGCGGCGAGTTTGCATGGATCGTCGTCAAGGACCCTTCATGGCCGGTGTTCATCGCCTGCAGCATGTCGAGCGTCTCCGCTCCGCGAACCTCGCCGACGATGATGCGGTCGGGGCGCATGCGCAGGGCGTTTCGCACGAGCTCCCGGATCTTGATCTCGCCGCTGCCCTCGATGTTCGACGGGCGCGATTCCAGCGTGATGACGTGCTCCTGCTGTAGTTGGAGCTCGGCTGCATCCTCGATGGTGACGATGCGCTCGTCGCCCGGAATGAACGCGCTCATCGCGTTGAGCGTCGTCGTCTTGCCGGTGCCGGTTCCCCCGGAGATGAGCACGTTCAACTTCCCCTTGACGCCGGCGGCGAGGAACTGTGCCGAGCGAGCGGTCAGCGTCCCGAACGTGATGAGGTCGTTAATCGTGTACGGATCGCGGGAGAACTTGCGGATCGTGAGCGTTGGGCCGTTCAAGGCAAGAGGCGGGATGATTGCGTTGACGCGGCTGCCGTCTGGGAGCCGGGCATCGACCATCGGCGAGGCTTCGTCAACGCGGCGGCCGATCTGCGAGACGATCTTGTCGATGATGCGCATCACGTGCGACTCGTCGACGAACCGCACCTCGCTGCGCTCGAGCTTGCCGTTGCGCTCCACGTAGACCTTGTCGAAACCGTTCACCATCACCTCGGTGACCGAGTCGTCCCGCAGCAGGGGCTCGATCGGCCCGTAGCCGAGGATGTCGTCGGTCAGCTGCCGAACGATCTCGCGCCGCTCTTCGCGTGTCAGCGGGGTCCGGTCGAGCGCGAGCTCCTCCGTAACGGCCCGGTACACCTGATCGGTGAGGTCGCTCGAACCGTCCTGCTTGAAGAGCTCCGGACCGAGCTTCGCGATGCACTGGTGATGAATCCGGCTCTTCAGATCCGCGTACGGGTCGTCCGCGAAGGTCGGCGGCACCGGCTGGGCGGAGCCGTTGCCACCTACGATCGCGAGCGTCGCGGCGCTGTCGCCCTGGCGCGAGAGCCTGTCGTGGAGGCCCATCGTCAGCTCCTCGCCAGGCCCAGGCGCCGCCGCTGCTGCGGCTTCGTCTTCTTCACCTTCGCCGGTTCCTTGACGAGGCTCTTCGCGAGAGCGGTTAGGGCCTGCGAGAAGTCGGAGTTGGGATTCGCCAGCACCGCGGGATTCCCCTGGTTCACAGAAATCGGAACTGCGCGGTCGGATGGCACCTCAACGCTGATCGAGACCTTCAACGCCGTCTCCACCTCGCGCTTGCTGAGACCAACCTTCGTGTTTGCCCGATTGAGCACGAAGCGCACGCGGCTGGTGGGGAACGCGAGCAGCTCGAGCGTCTGGAGCGCGAGTCGCACGTTCTTCAGCGTCGGCACGTCCAGGCTGCAGACGACCAAGAGCTCGTCGGTGCGGTCGAGTGTCGCGAGCATCGGCCCGTGGAAGAAGGGCGACGTGTCGACGACGATCACGTCGTACGTCTCGCGGGCGACTTCGAGCAGGCGCGTGATCTTCGACTCGGTGACGAGCTCTGCGTCCTCGGGACGAAGCGGAGCGGGCAGGACGTCGAGCCCGCAGGGATGCTTGGTGATGTAGCCCGTCAGCTTCTCCTGGTCGAGCTCGCCGGGGGCGACGACGAGGTCGTACACCGTTTTCTCGGGCTCGATCCCCATCACGATTGCGGCGTCGCCGAACTGCAGGTCGAGATCGAGCAGCAGGGTTTTCTGGCCCTGCTTCGCGAGGGCGGCGCCGAGGTTGGACGCGGTCACGGTCTTGCCGGTGCCGCCCTTCGGCGAGAACACCGTGATCACGCGTCCAAGCTGGGCGCGGCTGACGGTTGCCACCGCGCGCTTTGCATGGGATGCCTTCTTGACGACGAACAGGACGTTCTCCACGAGCTGCGGCAGGAGCAGGACGTCCGACACGTCGGCCTCGAGCGCACCTTCGAGGATCTCGGATGCCGCACCCGAGGCAACGATCACGATCGGGGCGCGGGTCTGCTCCCTGATCGCAGCGACCTCGGCCGCGGGAAAGCTCTCCGAGCGGGTGGCATGCAAGATGCATTCCAGGTGACCCCCGGCGAGCGCGCCGCTGGCCTGAGCGACGTGCTCGCTCGAGCCGATCACCTCGAGATCGGCGTGCTGGGCGAGCGATTCCCTCAGCTCGGAGAAGCCGTCACAGTCGCCCGTGAAGTAGAGCCGCGTGCGCCGAATGTCGGTGTTCGCGGTCATCTCGTCGCCCCGGAGTAGTGCTGGAGGTTCGCGCTCGATGCGCCGTCCTTGAGGAGCGAGGTGATGCCTTCGATGTCCTCTGGGCTGTCACTTGCGTTTGCAACCGGGCGAAGCGCAAGCGACCAGCCGGCTGAGTTCTCGATGGCAAACCAGATCTTCTGCGCCTCGCGGTTGTCGTGGACTGCGAGCAGAACCGATGTGGCCAGGCTGCCCGTCTTGGTGGTCGGCACGGCCGACGTCGACGATGCGCGCAGCACGAGCACGTCACGTGCAACGTTGCGTACGGCGAAGCACGTTGAGCAATCGCCCGTCTTCAGGTTGGCGATGACGTCGATGTGGTCGCCGTCGCGGAGGGTGCCCGCGAGCAGTGCGTCCGGCGTGCCCGGGATTGAAAGAGCGCGGAGCGTTCCGTGCAGCTGTGACCGGACTCCCTGCTCGGCGTGACCTGCGAAGCGACGGAGCGAGACCTGCTCGCCGGCGTAGATGTCCTGGCGTGTGATCAGGCTGCGCACCTGGTCGGGGTTCGAGATCGCGCCGGGAACCACCGTGCGCTGCACGGCGTCCTGGGTCTTGATCCAGCCGGACTTGATCAGCTCGGCGCCGGGCGTTCCCTGCGGGATGTCGCGCTTCGCGACGTAGATCGTGACCGTGCTTTCCGTCTGGCGGACGTGACGCTTGTAGTTCGCGACATAGAACGTCGTGAGCAGCGCGGCGACGAGCGCGAGCCCGACGGCGACGGCGATGTTGCGGATGCGATAGGTCATGGGCGGGTTTCCTTCGGTTCAGTCGACGAGGGCGACGGAGTGGACACCGAGATCGGGAATCTCGGGAGAGGGCGGGCCGGATTCATCGACCATTCCCTGCCAGATCACCTCGGTGAAGTAGCCGTCGAGGGATCCGCTGTCCCCGCCGGCCTGGGCGCGGGTCAGGTGGAAGCCCGCCCAGCCGATGATGTGGTACTCGGCGTTCGATCCCTGGGAGACCAGGGCGTCGTAGACGGGGAAGAGCAGGTCGGTGCCGTACCGGGCCTGCATAGCGGCCTGAATCGTGTTGTTGTTCCACTTGGCGCCGGGGTCGGAGAAATACCCCCCGAGCGGCAGATACTTGTCGTAGCCGTTGACGATCCAGTCGGAGAGCGCGCTGGCGCCGATCGTTCCGGTCGTATCGGTGTTGTCGAGATTGATCAGTGCGAACGCGCCCGGGGCGCCCGTCTTGCCGAGGTCCAGGGTGGTCGGCAGCTTGAAGCACGGGCAGCCGGGCCCCGAGAGATCGGGGTGCTTGATGTTCACCACGATGGGCGCGACGTACCGCACCTGAGACGGGACCTCGGAGACCGCGCTGGCCTTCGCGCCGAGGGAGACGGTGTCGATGCCGAAGAGCTTGGAGAAGAAGCCATCCGACGGCGCGGTCTGAGTGACGGTGATCATGTCGTTTGGCTTCCACTTGCTGCCGACCGACACGTTCGCGCCGGCTGTGCCGCCGTTCTTTCCTGCGAACGTCGTCGCCCACGCGACCGCGTTGTTCGGATTGCCCGGGAGCGCCTGCGCGCCCGCCAGGGCGGCCGAGTCGACGGTCGTCTGGACGACGCGCTGCTGCCGGAACCAGGAGCCGACGTCCAGGACGAGGCCCGCAATTCCCATCAGCGCGACGATGAAGACCGCGGTCAGGACGGTTACCTGACCCGCTTCTTTGCGGAGCGCAGTCACTCGAGCCGCTCCTTCGTCGTGCTCGTGAGATCGCCGCCGACGACCCAACCGAGGATGTCGAGGTCGTAGCGGTAGGTGGCGGTGACCACGACGTCGCTGCCGGGCACCTTCCAGTTGTCCGACGTGACTGTGACCTTGAGCTTGTCCCGTGTGAGATTCGAAGCGGCGTCGTACACGGAAGTGATGGCAGCGGCCCCTTGATCGCCGGAGGAGAGCCGGCTCACCGCCGCCTTGCGCGCGCCGGTGCGCGTCGCGTCGGTGAGCGTGATGTAGTTGTTCAAGAGAATCCCGAACTGCGCGATCGCGAGCAGGATCGCTGTGAGGACGGGCAGAACGAGCGCCATCTCGACTGCCGCCTGCCCACGGTCGGAACGAAGTGAGAGGTTGCGATGCACGATCAACCCCCCAACGCCCCGACCGCACCGCTGAAGATGTCGGAGATGGCAGTTGCGAAGTCCGGGAGGACGAGGATGACGACGAGGGCCAAGGCCCCGACGAGGAGCGAGTACTCGGCCATTGTCTGGCCACGCTCGTCGCTGATGAATGCTGTTTTGTGAGATGTGTGTGTCACGGCGGCTGATGTATCCAGGTTTCTTGGTGGCGGGCCCTCGACCGGCGAGGGCCCGCCGTCGTTCATCGAGCTAGACGAGCTTGATCTTCCCGGCGAGATCGCTGAAGAATTTCGACAGTCCATTGCCGAGGACCAGGGCGCCAACGAGCGCGGTGATCGCGACAACTGCGATCAGCAAGCCGTACTCGGCCATGGTCTGTCCTTCCTCGCGCTTGAGCTGGATGCGCACCAGCTCGTACCAGTCACGAAGCTTCATCTGGGTACACCTCCCTTCAAGCGGCGGCGGAGCGGACGACAATGCGTTCCTTCAACTGCTTTGCTTTGCGGAGAATGAGAAGCCGTTATCTCGTGAAACTTGCGCGAGGTTCTCGAAGATCACTCCGAAGAGTTAGGACCTGCTGGCCATGCACATCACCAAGCTCGTGAAGACCGACGGCACCGTCGTGGCAGATCGGTGTCTCCTCGCGGTCCGTCCGTGGTCGCGCATGCGCGGCTTGCTTGGTCGCGCGTCGCTCGCGCCGGGCGAAGCGATGTTGTTCCGTCCGACCGGTTCGATTCACATGTTCTTCATGCGCTTCGCGATCGACGCGGTGTTCTGCGACCGCAACTTGGTCGTGCTCGACGTCGTGCCGTCACTGCGTCCGTGGCGGATGGCGTCGCGCCGTGGGGCGAAGGTCGTGATCGAGCTCGCGGAGGGCGCGGCGGCCGGCGTCCATCCGGGCGACCAGCTCTCGATCGGTACGATCGACGCGTGAGCACGCAACCTCTCCGACAGCTGCTCGAGAGCGCGTTTCCGGACGCGACCGAGCTCGACGTGATCGACCGCACCGGCGGCGGAGACCACTTCCAGGTGGTCGTCACCTCTCCGTCGCTGGTCGGCCTCTCGCTGGTGGAGCAGCATCGGCGCGTGTACGAGGCGCTTTCGGCGCCCCTCGCCGACGGCACCATCCATGAATTGCGCATCAAAACGAAGGGAGCGACAGCGACATGAGCTACTCGGAAAAGATCAAAGAGGTCATCGACGGCTCTGACGTCGCGATCTTCATGAAGGGCACGCCGGCATTCGTGATGTGCGGCAACTCCGGTCGAGCGCTCGAGGCGCTGCGGCGCACCGGGGCCGCGGTCACCGCGGTGGACGTGCTCCCGGACCCGGCGATCCGGCAGGAGCTGTCGGCGATCTCCGGCTGGCCGACGATCCCGCAGGTCTTCGTGAAGGGCGAGCTGGTCGGCGGCGCCGACATCGTCGAGGAGCTCGAGGCAAGTGGCGAGCTCGAGCAGACGCTCCGCGCGCGGCTCGGCGACGACTATGCGGGCTCGCGCGAAGAGACCACCGTCGCTTTGACGTAACTGCGCCGGCGCCTTCGCGCTCCCGAGCAAACTCTCGAACCTGGTTCGCGCCCATCGTCGGGGTGAAAGGGCGTCGCGCTCAGCGGCG
This sequence comes from Gaiellaceae bacterium, assembly GCA_045805985.1. GTDB lineage: Bacteria > Actinomycetota > Thermoleophilia > Gaiellales > Gaiellaceae > PALSA-600. The sequence goes on from JBJMKA010000015.1 coordinate 27,129, forward strand.
CGAATCAGGTTCGCTTCTCTGGTCTGAACCTGATTCGGCGGTGCCGGCGCGCTGGCGTGCGGGCCGAACCAGGTTCAGGAGTTTGCGTTGGGTGGGCCGGCAACTCGCGAACCGGTTCGTGCGCGTCCTCTCCCGCGGTGAGGTCCGTGGGTGGCTGCGCGAATCAGGTTCGGTGGTTAGCGGTGTGCAGCTGATGTCTCGGCGACGCGGCCGAAGCGTTCGGCGGCGCGCGCTTGGCGCTTCCGCGCTTCGACTTCGCGGTCGCGCGGCGGGGCCTGCGTCACGAGGTCGCCGAGCAGCTGCTGCGTGACTTCAGCGATCGCCTGGACTGCGCGCTCGAAAGCCGCCTCGTTCGCGTGCGACGGCTTCTGCATACCGCTCACCTTGCGGACGTACTGCACGGCGGCAGCGTGGATCTCGTCCTCGGTCGTCGGCGGCTGGAAGTTGTAGAGGATCTTGATGTTCCGGCACATGGCGTCAGTTTAGAGGCACGTAGGCTCTAGGCGCGCAGCGTCGCGAGCACGTCGTCGGCGTGGGTGTCGGGCTTCACCTTGCGCATGACGCGCTTTACATCTCCCGCTTCGTCGATCACGAAGGTCGAGCGCTCGACGCCCCAGTAGGTCTTGCCCATGTACTTCTTCTCGGCCCAGACGCCGTAGTCGTCGGCGACTTGGTGCTCCTCGTCGGCGAGCAGGGTGAACGGCAGCTCGTACTTCTCCTTGAACTTTACGTGGGAGCGCTCGTCGTCCGGCGAGACGCCCAACACGATTGCGCCTTCGCGCTCGAACTCGCCGTAGACGTCGCGGATCCCGCACGCCTGGGCGGTGCAGCCCGGTGTGTCGTCCTTTGGATAGAAATAGAGAACGACCTGCTTGCCGCGCAGGTCGGAGAGCTTGACGCTCTCGCCGCTGTCGCTCTTGAGCTCGAAGTCCGGTGCCGGCTTGCCCTCTTCAACCACGATCGTCCTCCCTGTAGCTTTCGACGTCGATGCTAACGGCGCACCACCTGAACGCATTCCTGCTGATCGCCGTCTGCGCCCTCGCTTCTGCGGCGGCCTTCTGGGCCCGGCGCCGGCAGGCCGGCCACACGGTTGCCCAGCTGCTTGCCCTCGCGCAGACCCTGCTCGTTGCGCAGGTCGGGCTCGGGCTGCTCCTGCTCTCCGACCATCGCCGCGCGCACGACCAGCTGCACTACGCGTACGGAACGCTTGCGCTGCTTGCGGTGCTTTCACCGTGGCTGTACGCGCCCGACGAGCCGCGCGCCCGCTTGCTCTGGTTCGGAATCGCGACCGCGCTCGCCGCCGCGCTGGGCGTGCGTGCCTGGATGACCGCATGACGCCCTTCGTCCGCAACCTCTTGATCCTCGCCGCGGTCGCGGTGGCGATCGTCCTCCTGAATCTCGAGACGGCGGTGATCACCGCGGGCCTGCTGCTGCGGATCGCGTTCCTCATCGCGATCGCGGTCGTCGCGTACTTCTACTGGCGCGACTTCGGACGGCGCGAGATCTCGACCTGGCCGCAGCGGGCGGCGTGGGTCTTCTACGCCGCGGTTGCGCTGCTCGTCGTCGACATCGGCTGGTGGATGCTCGGCGGCCTCGCGGGGCGCGATCTACTCGTCGCGGTCATTGTCGCGGCAGCCTGTGCTTACGCCGGCTACCGCACGTGGCGCGACCAGAAGAACCTCGTGTGACTGCTCTTAGTTGCGTTCTTCGACCAGTGACCCGATCCCGTCAAGGCGTGCGAGCGCCTCGCGAATCGGCATGTGCTGGCCGACGAAAATCGGCGTGTCGCGCTCGGTGTAGCGCGAGGCCTCGGAGTCGCGCAACCGGAGCATCAGGTGCATGAAATCGGCCGGCTCGTCGCACTCGAACGCGGTCATGAACTCCTGGTCGTCGATGCCGAAGCTGTAGCTCGTGTGGTTGTGGATCGTCGGGAACTCCTCACGCCCGATCCGGATGTGCTCCTCCATCGCGCGCTGGCGGTCGGCCTCCGGGAGCGCGTACCAGGGGCGCACCTTCACGAACGGGTAGACGACAAGATACGGCGAGCCCTGGGGCGTGATCTTCCGCGGCTTCCGGGCGGAGGTGTACTGCGAGGCCTTCGTCGTCGCCAGGTAGCTGTACGGCGTCTCGAGCCAGCCGGCGAGGGGCGTGGCGTTCAGCGCCGCACCGAGCTCACCGAGCGCTTCGTAGCGCTCCGTGATCTTCCAGAGGAAGAAGTCCGAGTCGGGCCGCACGCCGGTCGTCGAGTAGGTTCGCAGGTGGTCGAACTGCGGCGCGAGCTCGCCGATCACGTCCGCGAAGGCGTCCTTGTGGGCGGCGCGTTCCTCCACCGGCAGGCGGCGCCAGGCCGGATCGACCCGGAAGTACGTGTACGCGACGTACTGGCCCGTCTCCATGCTTGAAGGCTAGCGCGCGGAGGCGGACTCGAGCGCCGCCTGCACAGGAGCCTCGCTCGATTTGGGGCTGCCGTCGGCGTAGCGCGTCGCGCTCTGCAGCCCTTCGAGGCGGGGCTCGTCGACGACATGGAAGAGGAAGAGCATCCGGACGTTCGGCTGCCGCTCGGCCGCGTAGATCGCCTCGACGTAGTACGTCGCCTGCGTCTGCTCGTCCACCGGCTCGATCACCTCGCGACCGGTGTAGAGCGACGCCTTGCCGGCCGGGATCCGGGTCTCGACGCCGTACTCGCCGTAGACGACCGGCAACGTCGAGCCGCGTTGAGCCGTGCCGTCGAAGGCCTCGCCGAGGAGCGCGACCAGCTTTCGGTAATCCGCGATTCCGATCGTCGTCGTGCGCGGGTGTTGCAGCGTCGGCGGGACGTGAGAGCTCTCGCCGTAGACGTGCATGGACAACGCATCCATGAGCGGTGTCGTCCGGCCGCTCGCGCGGTACGCCGCGCCGAGGTCGCGGATGAACTGTGTCGGCGAATGCGTCGGGCGCGACGACGGACGGTCGCCGCCGTGCGGCGCGAGCGCGCCTCCAATCACGTTGAGCTCTGCGTCCACAGCCTTCAACTTGTCGTAGGTCGCCGCGAGCAGCGCCTCGTAGTCGAGCGCCGCTTGATCGCCTCCCGATGCGTCGAACTGCGGCTGCCAAAAGAGATTGAGGTTCGGTTCGTTGCCGACGATCACGTCGCGCACCTCGGGCAGGTCCTTGGCGAGCGCGGCGGCGTAGGCGGCGAACGCTTCGCGCCGTGCCGGATCGGCGGGCGTCGCAGAGCTGAGCTGGTAGACGGCCAGCACGGGACGGACCTCCTCCTGGGCGGCGGCGTCGACCGCACGGCGCAACGGCGGGAGGTCGGCCGCGGCGCTCGCGCCGTCCTTCCAGACCGCGCTCAGGACGATCGCGCGGAAGCCGGAGTCATGTGCGAGCTTCATCTGCGCGCCGGGGTCCGGCGCGTACTTGGCAGCGTCCTCCACGGCGCCGACCATCAGCTTCGGCTGCTTCGAGCTCCCGCAGCCGGCAACCGCGATGAGCGCTAGCGCGACCGGAAGGATGCGGAGGCTGTGCCTGCGGGGCCGGTGTTCACCGGGACGAGGCCCTGCGCCGTCACCCGGTGCAAACCGGCGCGCAGCGCGCCGTTGAAGAGGATCGTCTTCGGCGTCTTGCCGATCGCCGTCCCGATGAGCGCACGGTTGTCGAGGGTGACGGTGTAGCTGCAGTCGAGTGAGCATGTGAGGGAGACCTTGATACCTGTCTTGTCCGGCTTGCCGGCTTTGATCACCAGCTTCGGCGTCAGCTGCAGGCCCGGGCAGGCGGCCACGATGCCGCGATGCACGCCGAACGCGTCGCCGCGCACGGGATAGAGGGAGGTCTTGGGCGTGCCGTCGACGTAGTACAGGCCCGATTGCCAGCCGGAGAGCGCAGCTTCGTCCTGGAAGTGGAAGAGCAGGATTCCCAGGGCCGTCGGCTGGCAGAAGGTCATCTGCATCGCCTGCAGGTACATCTGCGCCTGGACCGTCTCGTCGACGGGCTTCGTCGTCGCCGGCTCCGTCCCGGTGTAGAGCGCCGCCTTGGTCGGCGGTATCGTCGTCTCGATCCCGAACTCGTCGTAGAGGATCGGGAGCGCCGAGCCCCTCTGCGCGGTCCCGTCGAACGCGCCGCCGAGCAGGCCGACGAGCTTCGAGTAGTCGGCGAGCCCGATCGAGGTGCTGTTCGGGTGCGGGAAGTTCGGGCCTGTCGCCGAGGTCTCCGGGTACGGGTGGAAGGCGAACGCGTCCATGATCGGGATCAGGCGGCCGCTTGCCTTGTAGGCGGCGCCGAGATCGGCGATGAACGCGGTCGGCGAGTGCGTGTCGCGGCCCGTGTTCGGCTTGTCGACGCCGCGCGGAGCGAGCGCGCCGCCGTAGATCGTCGAGTGAGGACGGACCACCTTCAGAGCGTCGTAGGTCGCCGCGAGCAGCTGCTCGTAGGCGGGCGCCGCGACGTCCTCGCCGTTCGCGCCGAACTGCGGGAGCCAGAAGCGGTTCAGGTTCGGTTCGTTGCCGACGATGATGTCGTGGAGCAGCGGGTAGCGCTTCACGACGTCCGCGGCGAATTCAGTGAAGTCGAGCCGGTCCTGCTCGGTGAGCGGCGTCACGCTCGATCCGAACGGAAAGATCGAGAGGATCACCCGCACACCGGTGAACTGCGCCGCTTTCATTGCATTACCGAGGATGATCGCGTCGTTCGGGCCGAGCGTCGTCTGGCCCCGCGTCCACGTTTGCGCGAGCCGGATCGTGTCGAGACCCGCCAGCTTCAGCTTGTCCATCTCAGTCTTCGCGAACGCGTAGTCCTGCGCCTTCACGACGTCGTCGGCGGCGCCGACCATCATGAACGGGCCGCCGGCGAACGACGACGGCGCCCACACCAAAAAGACCAGCACAACCCCTAAGAGCGCCCTCACGGGTGCAGAGTACCCTGGCTCTCCGATGGCAACGGACCGCATCGAAAGCCAGCTGAAGCGCCTCTCGACGGGGCCCGGCGTGTACATCCTGCGCGACGCGAAGGGCGACGTCCTTTACGTGGGCAAGGCGAAGTCGCTCCGGCCGCGCGTGCGCTCGTACTTCCAGGCGGGCTCGAGCGACACACGCCAGGGGATCCGCCAGATGGCCTCGCGGGTGGAGGCGATCGAGACGATCGTCACTTCGAGCGAGGTCGAGGCACTGCACCTCGAGCAGAACCTCGTCAAGCGCCACCGCCCGCCGTTCAACGTGCGCCTGCGGGACGACAAGTCGTTCCCCTACATCGCGGTCACTGTCGAGGACGACTTCCCGCGCGTGATGTTCACGCGCGAGCGTCACCGGCGCGGCATCGTCTACTTCGGGCCGTACGCGAACGCGAAGAAGGTGCGCGAGACGCTCGACGTGCTCAACCGCGTCTTTCGCTACCGCCCGTGCGAGGGGCCGCAGCCCGGCCGGCACAGCGGCATCCCGTGCCTCGACTTCCACATCGAGCGCTGTTACGCGCCGTGTGTCGGCTACATCTCGAAGGAGGACTACCGCGACCTGATCGACCAGGTGATCGAGTTCCTCTCCGGCGACGACCGGCCGATCCGCCGGCGGCTCGAGGAGCAGATGCGGGACGCGGCGGCGGAGGAGCGGTTCGAGGACGCGGCGCGTTATCGCAACCGGTTGCATGCGATCGAGCGCCTGTCTGAGCGTCAGGCTGTCGAGCGCAAGTCGATCGGGACGATCGACGTGATCGGCGTCGCGGTCTCGTCCGAGCGCGCGGCAGTGCAGGTGTTCCCGCTGCGCGACGGGCGCATGGTCGACCGCTACTCGTTCCACCTCGAAAACGCAGCGGGCGAGCCGGTCGAGGAGGTGCTTGAGCAGTTTTGCCTGGAGTACTACGGCTCGGCGCCGTCGATCCCGCCGCAGATCCTCGTGCCGCGCGGGACCGGCGACCTGACGGCGCTCGAGCTGTTCCTCTCGGAGCGCCGAGGCTCGCACGTCGAGGTGCGCGCGCCCGAGCGCGGCGAGAAGCGACGCCTGCAGGAGCTCGCGCAGCAGAACGCGCAGCTCGCGCTCGACTCGCAGACGTTCGTGACGGAGACGAAGCGTGCGCGGCGGATGGAGTCGCTCGAGGAGCTGCGCGAAGCACTGAACCTCGAGTCGCTGCCGATCCGGATCGAGTGCTTCGACATCTCGAACATCCAGGGCCAGGAGATCGTCGGCTCGATGGTCGTGTTCGAGGATGCGGTCGCGAAGAAGGCGCACTACCGCAAGTTCACGGTGAAGGGTGTCGAGGGCCAGGACGACTTCGCGTCGATGCGCGAGGTGATCTCGCGTCGCTTCTCACGCCTCTCTGCCGATCCCGGCTCGGACGACTGGAACGAGTCATTCGCTGCAACGCCGAACCTTGTCGTGATCGACGGCGGCAAAGGCCAGCTGAGCGCGGCGCTGGCGGCGATGCAAGAGCTCGACCTGCCGCGCGTCGCGGTGATCTCGCTCGCGAAGCGCATCGAAGAGGTGTTCGTCCCCGGCCGCCCCGACCCGATCATCCTCGACCCGCGCTCGCCCGGCCTGCAGCTCCTGCAGCGGATCCGGGACGAGGCGCACCGCTTCGCCGTCACGTTCCATCGCCAGCGGCGCGACGCGGCGGCGCGCGAGTCGGTTTTCGATCAAATCGAAGGTGTCGGCCCGGCCCGGCGGCGCGCGCTGCTGCGGCACTTCGGCTCGGCCGACCGCGTGCTCGCGGCGACGGAGGAAGAGCTGGAGGGCGTCCCGGGCCTGCCGGCACGGACCGCGCGCAGCATCTACTCGCAGCTGCGCCGGACCGGCCGCGCGTAGGCTACGCCCCCGTGCGCCGTCTTGCACTCTTGCTCGCCGCCCTCGCACTCGCCGGTTGCGGCGGCTCGTCCGGCACGACGCTGTACGCAGGTGGCGACTGGAAGCTCGTCCTCGACGGCGGTCAGGCGACCGCATTCCACCAAGTCGCGGGCACCTGGAAGGCGGACACGACGGGCGCCGTGAAGATCCGGATTCTCGCGCCCGAGGGCACGGTCGCGGCGATGCCCCAGGTCGCCGCCGAGCTCTCGGCGAAGAAGCCGTTGATCGAGTCCGGCATGTGGGTCGACGGCACCGAGCTGACCGCCAAGGGCGGCGGGCTCACACCGACGAAGGGAACGATCTACGGCGCGCCGGCAGCGCCGCTGACCAAGGGCACGCACGTCGCCGTCGCCTACGCTCGGACGGACGACCACGCCACGGCCGTGGCCTGGTCGTTCACCGTGGCCTGAGCCTCGTCTAGCTCCCGGCGGTGTCCGGGTCCGTGTCCATGAACGGGTACCGGTAGTTCTTGGGCGGGATGAACGTCTCCTTGATCGTGCGGGGGCTGACCCAGCGGATCACGTTCCACATCGAGCCGGCCTTGTCGTTCGTCCCCGAGGCGCGCGCGCCGCCGAACGGCTGCTGGCCCACCACGGCACCTGTCGGCTTGTCGTTCACGTAGAAGTTGCCCGCCGCATAGCGGAGCTTGTCGCGCGCATCGTCGATCGCGGCGCGGTCCTCGGAGAAGACGGCGCCCGTGAGCCCATAGGGCGCGGTGCTGTCGACGAGCGCGAGCGTCTCGTCCCACTTGCTTTCGTCGTAGACGTAGGTGGTGACGACCGGCCCGAAGAGCTCGTCGCGCATCGTGCGGAAGCCGGGATCGCTCGTCTCGATCACCGTGGGCTCGACGAAGTAGCCGTGCGAGTCGTCGTAGCCGCCGCCGACGACGATGTCGGCGGCCGCGCTTGCCTTCGCCTCCTCGATCGCCTCGGCCTGTGTGCGGAAGGACGAGCTGTCGATCACGGCACCCATGAAGTTCCCGAAGTCGGAGACGTCCCCCATCTTGATTGTCGCCACCTCTTCCTGAAGCCGTTCGCGCAGCGCCGGCCAGAGGTTCGACGGCGCGTAGACGCGCGAAGACGCCGAGCACTTCTGTCCCTGGTACTCGAACGAGCCGCGCACAATCGCCGTGGCGAGCGCGTCGACATCTGCCGACGGGTGCGCGACGATGAAGTCCTTGCCGCCCGTCTCGCCGACGATGCGCGGGTAGTTGCGGTATCGCTCCATGTTCGACGCGACCGTGCGCCACATCGAGTTGAAGACCGGGGTGGAGCCGGTGAAGTGGATGCCCGCGAGGTGCGGGCTGGAGAGGGCCGCGTCGCCGATCGTCGCGCCCGATCCGTAGACGAGGTTGATCACCCCGTCCGGTAGACCGGCCTCCTGGAAGAGGCGCATCAAGTAGTAGGCGGAGAGCATCGCCGTGCCCGCCGGCTTCCAGACGACGACGTTGCCCATCAGCGCCGGCGAGCTCGTCAGGTTCGCGGCGATCGCGGTGAAGTTGAACGGTGAGACCGCGAAGACGAAGCCTTCGAGCGGACGGTACTCCAGGCGGTTCCAGATTCCGGGCGAAGAGACCGGCTGCTCCGAGTACACGCGGTGCATGAACTCGACGTTGAAGCGGAAGAAGTCGATCGATTCGCAGGCCGCGTCGATCTCCGCCTGGTGGGCCGTCTTCGACTGGCCGAGCATCGTCGCGGCGTTGAGGGTGTCGCGCCAAGGCCCTGCGAGCAGCTCGGCCGCGCGCAGCACCACACCCGCGCGCTCCTCCCACGGCCAGCGCGACCAGTCCTCCCAGGCCTTCGCCGCGGCGTCGATCGCGAGCTGCACGTGCTCGGCGCCGCCCTGGTGGACCTCGGCGAGGACGTGCTCCTTGTCGTGCGGCATCACGGCCGGCTTCGTCTCGCCGGTGAAGACGTCCTCGCCGCCGATCACGAGTGGGATCTCGGTGCGCTCGTTGCGCATCTGCTCGAGCCGGAGCTGCAGGCGCAGGCGCTCCGGGCTGCCGGGGGCGTAGTCGTGGATCGGCTCGTTGTGGGCGGGCGGGGGACGGAGGATCGCGTGGGTGCTCATGCGCCGTACACTACGGCCGCTCAGCGCCGAAGGAGATAGGTCGCCGTCACGACCACCCACACCATGAAGCCGAGCGACGAGGCGTACACCGCGTCGCCGGCAAGCGTCCAGTCCGCGGCGCCCTCGACGACGCCGACTGCCAGCACGGCGAGACCTCCCACGAGGCCGGCCTGCCCAAACCACCGGGGAATCTTGCGCGCGCGCCAGGCGGCCAGCGACGAGCCGATGATCACCGTGGCGGCGCAGGCGGAGGATGGAGCGGCGCTCTGGGTGGTGGCGGCCAGGACCGCAAGCGTTTGCAACACGAGATATGCCGCGCCGCCCAGCACAACGATGCTTGCGAAGAACCCGTCGGGATCGAAGCGCACGAGCTGGGCCCGCAAGCTCGCGATGAACCAGAGATAGGCGAACGCGGCCGCCGTGAGGAGGGCGGTCGTCGCGCGCGCATGGTCGCGCCCAAGGAGGAGCGCGGGGAGCGCGAGCGCCACATATGCATATCCCAGAGCCGGGAGCCTCGCCCGCGTCACGCGGCGAAGCTACAACATCGAGGGATGAAGCCGACGCTCTTGCAGTACTACGCACCCGGCTGGGGCGTGGGCGAGGTGTGGCTCGACGACGACGGACGCGTCTTCTACAGCGAGCTCCCCCGTCCGAAACGGCCCCGTCCGGTGTCAGACACGGGTGATGTCCTTGCGGGACGGTTGGCCGCGTTCTTCGCCGGCGCGCCCGACGACTTCGCCGACGTGCCGCTGGGGATCGACGATGGCTTCTACGGCGACTGCGCCCGGGTCTTGCGAGGCGTGCGGCGCGGGGAGGTCGTCACCTACGGCGAGCTGGCGGCCCTCGCCGGCTATCCCGGCGCCGCGCGCGCGGCGGGGACGTTCTGCGCCCGTTGCGAGCTCGCGCCGTTCCTGCCCGTGCACCGCGTGATCGCGGCCAACGGGATCGGGAGCTGGGGGACGCTCGGCGTCGAGTACAAACGACGGCTGCTGGAGCTCGACCATGTCGTTATCTGACGAACTCCGCGACGAGCTGGCGCAGATCGCGCCTGCTCGCCGCTGCTGTCGCCACGCCGAGCTCTCGGCGCTCTTCCACGCGTCCGGTGCCTGGCACCTGCGCGGCGGGCACGTCGCCGTGCACCTCGACCTCGCCGGCTCTGCGGCGGCGCGGCGCGCGTTCGCGCTCTTGCGCGACCTCGGCGTCCGCTCCGAGATCCGCACCTACAGGCGCCGGGCGTTCGAGCAGGCGACCAGGTACCAGCTGCACGTCGAGGTCGACGACCGCGCGCTCAGTGTGCTGCGCGAGGCAGGCGTCCTCTCGCCGACGGGAGCGCCCCTCGAGCATCCTCCGAAGCGCGTCGTCGGCCGCTCCTGCTGCCGGGGCGCGTACCTGCGAGGCGCGCTGCTGGGTGCCGGCTCGCTGTCCGGTCCGCGCGACCCGCACCTCGAGGTGCGGGCGAGCGGCCTCGACGGCGCGCGCTTCATCGCCGAGGTCGCGGCACGGGAGGGCGTCGAGCTCTCGGTGGCGGAGCGTCGCGCGCACGCGGTCGCATACGCCAAGGGCCACGAGCCGATCGCGCACGTGCTTGCGCTCGCCGGCGCGGGTGACACCGTGCTGAGGCTCGAAGAGCACGCGGTGGTCGCCGCGCTTCGCGCCGATGCGAACCGACTTGCGAACGCGGATGAGGCGAATCTCGTGCGCGCCGCGCGCGCCGCCCACCGGCAGCTCGAGGCGATCCGGTCCCTCGACCTCGACGCGTTGCCCCCGCAGCTGGCCGAGATCGCGGAGCTCCGTCTGCGCCACCCGTCCGCATCGCTCCGAGAGCTCGCGGCGAAGGCCCGGCCACCTCTCTCCAAAGCCTCTGCACACCGTCGCTTGCAGGCCGTCGTGAAGCTTGTTGAAAACTAATGTTGTCTATTTTGCAACTGCTCTAGCCACGGTCGCGCTGCGGTCCTCATACTGCGTTTGCGGCGGGCCCGGGTTCAGCCGACGGCGGATACAGACCCCGTCCACCGTCAGCGCTGAACGCGGTTCAAGCCTGGGGGGAGGATCGTCCTCGGAGCCTCCTCCCAGGCCCGCCGTGTGCGCGTTCAGATAGCTTTCGCGGCCGTGAGCCAGGCGAAATTCGACGAGCTCCGGACGCGGCTCGCAGAGATCGCCGATCTGGTGAAGACGGCGTCGGTCCTTGCCTGGGACCAGCAGGTGATGATGCCGCCGCGCGGCGCCGCGATCCGTGCGGAGCAGCTGGCGACCGTCGGCCGCATCGCCCACCAGAAGTTCACCTCCGCCGAGGTCGGCAAGCTGATCGACGACCTCCGCGACTGGGGTGAGCAAAAGGAGTACGACTCCCTCGAGGCGAGCCTCATTCGGGTCGCGGCGAAGGACTGGGAGAAGGCGAGCAAGGTCCCCTCCGAGCTGCGCGCTGAGATGTCGCGCTCGGCGGCGCTCGCAAATCCGGTCTGGGTCGAGGCGCGCAAGAACAACGACTTCAAGACGTTCCTGCCCGTCTTGCGCAAGAACCTCGACCTGCGCAAGCGCTACATCGAGTGCTTCGAGATCGACGACGAGCCGTACGACATCGTGCTCGACGACTACGAGCGTGGGATGAAGACGAAGGAAGTGCGCCGCATCTTCGACTATCTGAAGGAGCACCAGGCGCCGCTCGTCAAGGAGGTCGCGGCGCGCGGCGGGAACGGGCCGCGGGCAGCGCAGTTCGAGATCGAGCCGCAGAAGGTCTTCGAGCTCGAGGTCGCTCATGCGTTCGGCTTCACGGAGGACGCCTGGCGGCTCGACCCGACCGTGCACCCATTCGCATCCGGCGCTGGCATCGAGGACATCCGCATCACGACCCGCTACTTCACCGAGCACCTCGGCGGCCTTTTCGGGACCATGCACGAGTTCGGTCACGGGCTCTACGAGCACCAGATCGATCCCACGCTCGAGCGCACGCCGCTCGCACGCGGCGTCTCGCTCGGCCTGCACGAGTCACAGAGCCGCATGTGGGAGAACCTCGTCGGGCGCTCGATGCCGTTCTGGCGGCACTTCTTCCCGCGCCTGCAGGAGCTGCACCCGGCGCTCCGCGACTACGACGTCGAGCGCTGGTATCGCGAGGTCAATCTCGTCGAGCCGTCGCTGATCCGCGTCGAGTCGGACGAGGCGACCTACAACCTCCACATCATCCTTCGCTTCGAGCTCGAGCAGGCTATGCTCGCGGACGAGTTCCCGCTCGAGCAGCTGCCGGACGAATGGAACAGCCGCATGTGGGACTATCTCGGGATTACGGTCCCGAACGATACGGAGGGCGTGCTCCAAGACGTCCACTGGTCGGGCGGGTCGATCGGCTACTTCCCGACATATGCGCTCGGGAACCTGATCTCCGCGCAGATCTGGCAGTGCGTGATCGCCGACCTCCCGGATCTCTACGACGGCTTCGAGCAGGGCGAGTTCGGCCAGCTGCGCGACTGGCTGCGCGAGCACCTGCACCGGCACGGCCGCAAGTTCACGCCGGGCGAAACGCTCGAGCGCGTCTGCGGCACACCCGAGATCGACCCGGAGCCGTACGTGCGCTACCTGCGCGAGAAGCTCGCTGCGATCTACGGGATCGCCGAGCCATCTCCTAGGTAAACGTAGGCGCATCGCCTCCTAGGTAACGTAGGCGCATGGCCAAAACTCGCGTAGGTATCAATGGATTCGGCCGGATCGGCCGTAACTTCTTCCGGGCAGCGCAGGAGCGCGGTGCGGACTTCGAGATCGTTGCGTTCAACGATCTCGGCGATGTTCCGACGATGGCGCACCTCCTCCGCCACGATTCGGTGCTCGGCCCGTTCAAGGGAACGGTGGAGGCGGAAGGCGGATCGCTGAAGGTCGACGGCAAGGAGCTGAAGGGCCTCGCCGAGCGGGATCCGGCCAACCTGCCGTGGGGAGATCTCGGCGTCGACGTGGTGATCGAGTCGACCGGGTTCTTCACCGATCGTGCGTCCGCGCAGAAGCATCTCGATGCAGGGGCGAAGAAAGTGATCATCTCGGCGCCCGCCACCGACCCCGACATCACGCTCGTCCTGGGCGTCAACGACGACCAGTACGACCCGGAGCAGCACTCGATCATCTCCAACGCCTCGTGCACGACGAACTGCGTCGCGCCGATGGCGAAGGTGCTCGACGAGACGTTCGGCGGGATCCAGCAGGGCTTCATGACAACCATCCACGCCTACACGAACGACCAGCAGGTGCTCGACCTCCCGCACAAGGATCTCCGTCGCGCGCACGCGGCCGCGATCAACCTCATTCCCACCTCGACCGGGGCCGCGAAGGCGATCGGCCTCGTGCTCCCGCACCTCAAGGGCAAGGTCGACGGCATCTCGGTGCGCGCACCCGTCGCGTGTGGCTCGATCACCGACTTCGTGGTCACGCTCGGCCGCGACGTGACGGCCGAAGAGATCAACGCTGCCTTCAAGGCGGCCTCGGAGGACGGATCGCTCGCGCCCTACCTCCACTTCTCCACGGAGGAGCTCGTTTCGACCGCGATCGTCCATTCGCCGGCGTCCTGCACCTTCGACAGCAAGCTGACGATGGCAAGCGGCACGAATGCGAAGGTCTTCGGCTGGTACGACAACGAGTGGGGGTACTCGTGCCGCCTGGTCGACCTGGTTCCGCACGTCCTATGAGGCTGCCGCGGTCCGTCGAGGCCGCAGAGGTCGACGGCAAGGTCGTCCTCGTCCGCTCGGACCTGAACGTGCCGCTCGAGGACGGCCGGATCGCAGATGACACGCGCATCCGGTCGTCCCTGGCGACGCTCGAGCTGCTGCTGCTGGAGCGGGGCGCGCGAGAGGTGCGCGTGTGTTCCCACCTGGGGCGGCCGAAGGGGCCGGACGAGCGCTACGCGATCGCACCGGTGCGCGAGCGGCTGCTCGAGCTCGTCGGGGACGAGCGCGTGAGCGTGCTCGAGAACACGCGCTTCAATCCGGGCGAGACGAAGAACGACGTCGGGTTCGCGCGCGAGCTCGCCGATGGTTGCGATCTGTTCGTCAACGACGCGTTCGGCTCTGCGCACCGCGCGCACTCGTCGACCGTCGGCGTCGCGGAGTTGCTGCCGGCATACGCGGGCTTGCTGCTGCTCGCCGAGCTGGAGAACCTCGGCAAGCTGCTCGGTGAGGTCGAGCGCCCGTTCGTGATCGTCTCGGGCGGTGCGAAGGTGGAGGACAAGATCGGCGTGCTCGAGAATCTCGGCTCGCATGCCGAGGACGTGCTGATCGGCGGAAAGATGGCCGAGGACGTGCGCACGGACAACCCGTTCTCGTTCGAAGCCGTGCTGCCGAAGGACGTCGTCGCGGCGTCGTCGTTCGACGCGGACGCCGAGACGCAGGTGACGCCGTTCGACTCGTTGCCCGAGGGCTGGCTCGGGCTCGACATCGGGCCGGAGACGCAGGAAGACTTCGCACGGCGGATCGCCGGCGCGCGCACCGTCTTCTGGAACGGGCCGATGGGCGTCTTCGAGTGGCCGAAGTTCTCCGAAGGCACGTTCGCGGTCGCGCGCGCGCTCGCAGGTAGTGATGGGTTCACCGTCGTCGGCGGCGGCGACTCGGTGCGCGCCGTGCACGACGCCGGCGTCGCCGACCGCATCTCGTGGATCTCGACGGGCGGCGGCGCATCGCTCGAGCTACTCGAAGGCAAAGAGCTTCCGGGCGTGGCCGCCGTCCCCGATGCCTGAGAGACTGAACCGATGCTGATCGCCGGCAACTGGAAGATGTTCAAAGGCCCGGCCGAAGCGGGCGCGTTCTGTCGCGGCCTGCGTGACGCAGATCTGCCTGCCGAGGTCGACGTGGTCGTATGCCCGCCGTACGTTTCGCTCGAGACCGCTGTGCAGGCGCTCGCGGGCACGGAGGTGGGGGTGTTCGCCCAGAACTGCCACTGGGAGCTCGAGGGCGCGTTCACCGGCGAGGTCTCGGCGTCGATGCTCCAGGAGCTCGGCGTGTACGGGACGCTCGTCGGTCACTCGGAGCGGCGCCAGTGGTTCGGCGAGACGGATGAAACGGTCGCGCATCGCGTCAGGACCGCGCTCGCACAGGGTCTCCACGTGATCGCGTGCGTCGGCGAGAGCGAGGCGGAGCGCGAGGCGGGGGAGACCGATGCCGTGCTGCGCCGCCAGGTCGGCGTGCTCGAAGCCGACGACAACCTCGTGATCGCCTATGAGCCGGTGTGGGCGATCGGCACGGGCAAGACCGCGACGCCGGAGCTGGCGCAGCAGGCGCACGAGACGATCAAGTCGGTGCTCGACCTGCCGGTCCTGTACGGCGGCTCGGTGAAGCCGGACAATGCAGCCGAGCTGATGTCGCAGCCGGCGGTGGACGGCGCGCTCGTCGGCGGTGCCTCCCTCGACGTCGAATCGTTCGCCGCGATATGCCGCAACGCTTCCCTCTCATAGTTTTGGTCATCCTCGACGGCTGGGGCATCGCGCCGGCCGGCCCGGGGAACGCCGTCGAGCTCGCAGACACGCCGGTCTTCGACCGCCTCTGGCGCGACTACCCGCACACGACCATCGAGGCGTCGGGCGAGGCGGCGGGACTGCCGCCGGGCCAGATGGGAAACAGCGAGGTCGGCCATCTGACGATCGGCGCCGGGCGCCGGCTCTACCAGGATCTGATGCGCGTGAACAAGTCGATCGCGGACGGGTCGTTCTTCGAGAACCCTGTGCTGCGCGCCGCGTTCGAGCGCGGTAACCGTGTCCACTTGATGGGGCTCGTCTCACACGGCGGCGTCCACTCGCACATCGACCACGTCAAGGCTTTGCTTCGCTTCGCGCCCGAGAAGACGTGGATCCACGCATTCACCGACGGACGCGACGTATCGCCGATCTCGGCCGTGCACGACTTGGCCGAGCTGCCGCTAGAGCGAATCGCCACGGTCGTCGGGCGCTACTACGCGATGGACCGGGACCAACGCCTCGAACGCACGGAGAAGGCGTTCGACGCGATCGTGCACAACCGCTGCACCGAGACCGTTCCTGCAAGCGACCTGCTCGACGCGGTGCAGCGCAGCTACGACGCCGGCATCACCGATGAGTTCCTCGAGCCGATCTGCGTCGAGCGTGCGCCGCGGGTCGAGCCCGGGGACACGGTGATCTTCTTCAACTTCCGCCCGGATCGCGGCCGGCAACTGACCCGCACACTGCTCGACCACGACCTCGACGTGACGACCATGACGCGGTACTCGTCCGATCTCGATACACCGATCGCGTTCTCGGAGCAGGACGTCGAAGGTACGCTCGCGCAAACGCTCGCCGAGCACGACGTGCGCCAGCTGCACGTGGCCGAAACCGAAAAGTACGCCCACGTCACCTACTTCTTCAACGGGGGCCGCGAGGACGCTTGGCCTGGCGAGACGCGAACTCTCGTGCCGAGCCCGCGAGACGTCCCGAGCTACGACTTCAAGCCGGCGATGTCCGCGGATGAGGTGGCCGACAAGGTGGTCGAGCAGGTCGGTGACGGCTACGGGTTCTGTGTCGTCAACTTTGCGAACCCCGACATGGTCGGCCACACCGGCTCGATCCCGGCGGTGGTCGAGGCGGTGCAGACCGCCGACCGCTGCCTGGGCCGGATCGTCGAGCGCGTGACCGAGCTCGGGGGCGTCTGCCTCATCACCGCCGACCACGGGAACGCGGAGAAGATGCTCGAGGAGGACGGCGTCAGCCCGCACACCGCCCATACGACGAACCCCGTCCCGCTGATCGTGACGATCTCCGGCGCGACCCTCGCGGCAGGCGGCGAGCTGGCCGATCTGGCGCCGACTGCCCTGCAATTGCTGGAAATCGAGGCGCCCGTGCAAATGACTGGGAAGCCTCTCGTAAACCCTGCGTAAGGCCGGCTTTTAGGACCGAGAAGGGGGCTATACTCCGCTCCCTTGCCTCTCCCACAGCCTGACCTGGCGGTCCTCCGGAAGGCCCAAAAAGGTGACGAGCGTGCGTTCGCGATCATCCTTCGCACCTACGAGACGCCGGTCTACAACTACGTGCTCCGGCTGACGAACGGCGACAAGGCTCTGGCCGAGGATCTGACGCAAGAGGTCTTCCTCCGCGTGTTCCAAGGACTGCCTCGCTTCTCGCTGCGCTGCAAGTTCACGACGTGGCTCTTTCAGGTGACGAAGAACAGGGTGCTCGACGAGCTTCGCGCCAAGGAGCGCCGGCCGCTCAACCCGATCAACCTGGACGACGCCCCGCAGCTCGAGGCGCTCGACCAGCCGGTCGAGCGCGCCGAGGCGATCGACGCGCTGTGGCACGCGATCGACGGCTTGCCCGTCGACCTGAAGATGGCGCTGCTGCTCCGTGACGTTGTCGGGCTCTCCTACAACGAGATCGCGGATTCGCTCGAGGTCACGCTCGCGACCGTCAAGTGGCGGATCTTCAAGGCACGCGAAGACGTTCAGCTGGCGCTCGCCCGCGAGGGCATCACCTTCGGCAGCGCCGCCGACGCACAAGCTCTTTAGGCGTCAGCCTCTTTAAGACTCCCTTAAGACGTCGGCCTCTCTAGCGCGAGTAGGTCTTCAGCCAGGCGCTGAGGTTGCGTGCTTGTTGCGCAGGCGTCGTCGCGTGCGGCACCGGCTCGACGCGCGCCCGTTGCTTCCCGCCGCCGGCCGTTGTCACCGCGAGCGCAGCCACGATTGCGGCCGCCGCGCCTGCCGCCAGGAGCTTGGAACGTGTTGCGAACCGTGGCCGGTGCTCCGTGCGTGTCGGGCCTAGGACTCGCGTCGCGTCGATTTGCGTCACACCGACTTGCGTGACGCCGAGCGTCGAGGCGACCTCGTCGGCCGACGGCCGTGACCGGAGATCGTGCGCACGCATGCGGTCGAGCAGCGCGCGGTCATCGGCAGTGGCGTTCTCCAGCAGCTCGTCGAACACAACACCGAGCGAGTAGACGTCCGCCTCCGTCCCGACGACCCGCCCCTCCGCCTGCTCCGGCGAGAGATAGCGCATCGTGCCGAGGACGGTGCCGATCTGCGTGACCATCGTCTCCTCGAGCGCGCGCGCGATTCCGAAGTCGGCGATCTTCACTTCGCCGCCGTCCGAGCGGAGGAGGTTCGCGGGCTTGAGATCACGGTGCACGACGCCGCGGCCGTGCGCATGCGCGAGCCCGGCGGCGACCGTGCCCGCCTCCTCTCGCGTCAGCGAATCGCCCTCGAGCGTTCCGCCGGTCAGGAGCTCCATCACGATGCACGGAAGCCCGCCAACCTCGGTGATGTCGTAGGTCTGGACGAGGTTCGGATGGTGCAGCTTCGATGCGATGCGCGCCTCACGAAGGAAGCGCGCTCGGAACTCCGGATCGCCGGCGAGATGCTCTGCGAGCACCTTTAGTGCGACCGGCCGCCCCAGCTGCTCGTGCCAACCGGCGTAGACGATCGCCATTCCGCCGCGTCCGATCTCCGCGTCGATGCGGTAGGTGCTCAATCCTTGCCTCTGCCCTTGCCGTGGTGCTCGTGCTTGTCCTTCTTCCCGTGTCTGGGGACGGTCGTGATTGTGGACGGCGTCGTCGCGGCCGGAACCGCCGGGAGGCAGGGCGGCGTCAGTGCAACGAGCCCGTTCACACCCGACGACAACGGGTCCTGCAGCGCGGAGGGGACCTTGTGCGCGTTGATGAGCTTGATCCTGAGCGCGCCGAGCGCCCGGATGTCCCGCGCCTGGGCACACGGCGCCTCGCGCGAGATCCGGTCGGCGAGCGTGATCAGCGGCGCTGCATCCTCGCGCGCCAGGTGTGGTGTCCCGCCGCCGTCGCAGCCGGCGAGCAGCACGGCGGCGACGGCGGCGAGGACGCCGACACTACGACGAGGTCTCGTTCGGATCCTCCTCGGACGCGAGCTCCAGGGAGGCCTTGCGCACCGTGTCGAGGTGGCGCTTCTGGATCGGCAGCGCCCAGTCGACGAGCTGGGAAACCTCGCTTCTGCGTGCGCGCTCGTTGAGGGTGCCGAGGATCTCCCAGTGGCCGACCTCGCCGGCCTCCGCCATCGTCAAGAACTCGAAGCCGTCGAGCGCATCGGACGCCTCATCGAGGTACGTCTTCATCATCTGCTGTGCCTTCTGCTTTACCTCGCGCGCCTCGTCGAGGATGGCCGTCTTCTTGCCCTCGAACAAGCCCGCGACCTCGGTTCCGCGGTCTTCGGTCTCTTTCGCCTCGTCGCGCATGCGGTCGAGCTTGCGCACGAGGTCGTCGTTGCCGTCGTCCTTCGCCAGCCTGGTCACCTTCTGGCCGGCTTCCTGCGCCGCCATCGCGAGACCCACGACCTCGCCGAGCTTCGACTCGAGGTTCGTCAACTCCGCCATCGTTCAACCCCTCCTTCTCAGACGCCGCGCGCGAGTCGGGCCGCCAGGTCCTCGGGGAGGCCCGCCGCCCGCATCTCTGCCTGCGTCTCTTCGATCGGATACGGAATACGCCGGAAAGCTGCCCGTCCCGTGTCGATGTCAATCAAGAGCCACGCGGCGCGCGGATCGCTGTCCCTGGGCTGCCCGACCGAGCCGGGATTGATCAGCCAGCGGGCGCCGGAGGTGTCGAGCTCGGTGCCGCCGCGGGCGAGGCCCCCGTCCAGCCGGTCGCCGTCCCACGAAAGCGCCAGCGCGAGATGGCTGTGGCCGACGAGCACGATCGGTGCGCTCGTCAGCTCGAAGTTCTCGAGCGCGACCTCCTCGGTGAGCACGTACTCCCATACCGGATCTCGTGCGCTGCCGTGGTACAGCTCGAGCCCGGCGCGCGTCGCCGACGGTTCCAGCGTCCGCAGCCACGCGGTCTGCTCCTCGCCGAGCGCGCCCTCGGTCCAGTGGGCCGACTTGCTGGCGAGCGGGCCGAAGTCAGACGTGTCGAGCTTGCCGATCGCTGCGAGATCGTGGTTGCCGACGAGCACGACAGCCGCCCGCTCGCGCACGATGTCGGCACACTCGTTCGGCCTCGGCCCGTACCCGACGGTGTCGCCTAGGCACCAGATCTCGTCAGGCGCCTCGACGTCGATGTCGGTCAGGACCGCCTCGAGGGCGTGAAGATTGGAATGAATGTCGGAGATGACCGCGATGCGCATCAGGAAGGCCGCCACGCTAGCGGTGGGGGCAGGGCTGTGGTGCACCTCTGCGTGGCTACTGGCCCGGACGAGCGTGCCTTCGCTCGAGACCTCGGGTCTCGATCCCCACCCATACTTCTCGCAGCGTTCGCTCGACCGGGCCGCAAGCTACACGCGCGGCGTTGAGCTGCTGTGGCTCCTGAGCACCGCCGCGACGCTGGTGGCGTTCGTCGTGCTCGCCTGGCGCCTGCCGCCGAGGGTGCGGTCGATCGGGCTCGGACGGATCGGGAGCGCGGTGATCGTCGGGATGGTGCTGATCGTCGGGCTGTGGTTCGTCGCGCTGCCGTTCAGCCTGGCTGACCTCTGGTGGCAGCACCACTGGGGACTTGGCCCGTTCGACATTCTCGCGTGGCTGAGCGGCCAGTGGGCGATGCTGGCGCCGGCGGCGGTCTCGGCGCTTGCGACGATCGTGCTGCTCGTCGGCTTGGCGGGCCGCTTCCGCCGTTGGTGGCTCGTTGCGACGCCGATCGTGGTCGCGATCGCGGCGCTCTTCGCGTTCGTCTCCGGTTGGTTGCTCGCGGCCTCGGCCCACCCGCTGCGGAATCAGCAGCTGGCAGCAGACGCGCGGCGCCTGGAGCGGATTGAGCACGTGACCGGCACGCCGGTCAGCGTGCAGGACGTTTCGACGTGGACCGACCAGCCGAACGCCTACACCGTGGGCTTCGGGCCCTCGACGCACGTGATTCTCTGGAACACACTGCTCGACGGACGCTTCACCCGCGGCGAAGAGACGGTCGTGATCGCGCACGAGCTCGGGCACGTGCGCAGCCGCCACATCGTCAAGGGGATCGGCTGGGCGGCGCTCGACGTGCTGCCGATGCTCTGGATCCTCGCGCTTGTCACGCGGCGCCGCGGCGGCGTCGGCGACCCGGCGAACCTGCCGCTCGTCATTCTCGTGCTGACGGTGCTCGGGCTGCTGACGGCGCCGCTTCAGAACGTCGTCTCGCGCCGCTACGAGTCCGAGGCCGACTGGCGGGCGCTGGACGCCACGCGCGATCCTGCCTCCGCGCGCAAGCTGTTCCAGTCGTTCGAGCGCACGAGTCTCGAGGACCCGGCCCCGCCGACCTGGGACTACCTCTGGCTGCAGACCCACCCGACGCTGGCGCAGCGCATCGCGATGGTCGAGCAGTGGAGGAGCCGCGCCGGGCGAGCGGGTTGAGCTAGCGGTCGTCGGTCTCGGGCAGGTCCTGGATGCCCTTGACCGTCGTGTACTTCGAGTAGGCCTCCTGCAGCGCGGCGAGCAGCTCGCCCGCGAACTGCTGCGACATGTTGACCCGCGAGACGACGACGCCCGGGACGTCGCCCTCCTCGACCTCGTGGTCGATGCGCGCGAAGGTGAGCGTGAACTCGTAGTCCGAGAACGTGATGTTCGCGAAGTTCGCATAGACCCCGGCCAAGTGCTGCGGATCCATGTGGATGTTGAGCTGGCGCTCGGGAAGGCCGTCGTCCATCAAACGCCACGATACTAGAGCCCATGAAGGGCGACGGGTTCACACGCCGCGAAGTCGCGATCCTGGTAGCCGCCGTCATCGTCGTCTTCACCGGCGGCACCCTCGGGTTCATGAGCTTCCTGGGGGAGTCCTGGCACGAGGCCCTCTACCGCACGATCGTCACCGCCTCCCTCACGGGCCTCGACTCGACGCCTCACGGCCTGAAGGCCGAGCTGCTGACGATCGCGATCGTCCTCTCCGGCGTGGCTATCTTTGGCTACTTCGCCGCGCAGATCTTCGATTCGATCGCGCACAGCGTCATGGGCGGGGCCTGGAGGGAGAAGAAACGCCGCAAGATGATCGACGAGCTTCGCAATCACATCATCGTCTGCGGCTACGGCCGGGTCGGCCGGCGCGCGGGGGAGGAGCTGCGCGAGGCCGGAGTCCCATACGTCGTGCTCGACTTCGGCGAGGAGGCGCTCGAGCATGCGCGGGAGGACGACGTGCTGTTCGTCGACGGCAGCGGCTCGGAGGACGAGGACCTCGTCAAGGCGGGAATCGATCGCGCGCGCGGCATCCTCGTGGCCTCCGACGACGACGGCGACAACCTCTACATCACGCTGTCGGTCAAGGCTCGCCGCCCGGACCTGATCGTCATCGCGCGGGGCTCGAGCGAGGAGGCGGAGCGCAAGCTGAAGCTCGCGGGCGCCGACCGCGTCGTCACGCCGTACACGACGGCCGGTCGCGTGATGGCCCAGCTGATGATCAAGCCGCAGGTCACGTCGTTCGTGAACGCGATGACATCGTCGGAGGCGCCCGACCTGAACTTCGAGGAGATCGAGGTCACCTCGAGCTCCGGCGCCGCGGGCCGGACGATCGGCGCGCTCAACATCTCGTCGCAGACAGGCGCGAACATCGTCGCCGTACGCAAGCTTGGCGGCGCGCTCGAACTGCGCCCGACGAAGGAGACGCTGCTCGAGGAATCGGACGTGATCGTCGGGCTCGGCTCGCCCGCCGAGATCAGAAAGCTCGAAAAGATGTTCGAGCCGCGGGATCTTCTTGGGTAGCGCTGTCGAGCGCCTCGCGGCACGCGTCGGCGAGGCCGTGGGCGCGGACGTCGAGCTCGAGCGGCCGAAGGATCCGGCGCACGGCGACTTCGCTACGAACGTCGCGATGCGCTCGGCCAAGGCGATCGGACGGTCGCCGCGCGAGTTCGCGCAGGAGCTCGCGGAGAAGGTCATCGAGCTCGACGAGATCGAGTCGGCTGACGTGGCCGGCCCGGGATTCCTCAACCTGCGCGTCGCTGACCGCTTCTTCCTCGACGCGCTCGCCGAGGTCGACGAGAGCTACGGCGGCGGCTGGGCGGAGACCCCGGAGCGCGTGCAGGTCGAGATGGTCTCCGCGAACCCGACGGGCCCGATCGTCGTCTCGGCCGCGCGCAACGGCGCGTACGGCGACTCGGTCGCGCGGCTACTCGAGTTCGCCGGCCACGACGTGTCGCGCGAGTACTACTACAACGACGCGGGCCGTCAGATCGACCTCTTCCGCGCGTCCGTCGCTGCGCTGAGGCGCGGTGAGGAGTTGCCCGAGGAGGGGTACAAGGGCGACTATGTCGTCGAGCTCGCGCAGCTCGAGGGCGATCCGGTTCCGCGCATGCTCGCCTCGATCGAGCGGACGATGGAGCGCTTCCGGATTCATTTCGACAGCTGGGCGCTACAGAGCGAGCTCGAGCAGCGCCTCCCCGAGTTCCTGCCGCGGCTCGATACCTACGAGAAGGACGGCGCGCTCTGGGCACGCTCGTCGGCGTACGGCGACGACGCCGACTGGGTGATCATCCGCTCGGCCGAGAAGGGCGGCACGCCGACGTATCGCGCGGGCGACATCGTCTACCTGGTCGACAAGCTCGAGCGCGGCCTCGATCGCGCAATGTACGTGCTCGGCGCCGATCACCACGCGACCGCCAAGTGGTACAAGGCGATCGCGCGGATGCTCGGCTACGACGAGTCGCGCATCGAGGTGCTGCTCTACCAATTCGTGCACCTGTTGCGGAGCGGTGAGAGTGCGAAGGCGTCAAAGCGCTCCGGCAATGTCTTCCTCCTCGACGACTTCATTGACGAGGTCGGCGTGGACGCGGCGCGGTGGTACCTCGTCAACCGCGGGCCGGACCAGACGATTGAGATCGACCTCGACCTCGCGGCCGAGAAGTCGCCGAAGAATCCGGTGTACTACGTGCAGTACGCGCACGCGCGCATTGCGTCGATCCTGCGTAGCGCGGGCGGTCTGGAGATCGGGGGCCCGCCGCCGGGCCCGCTCGCGACGGAGGAGAAGGAGCTGATCAAGCGGCTGACGGACTTCCCGGCGACGGTCCGTGAAGCGACCGAGCGCCGCGGTCCGCAGCTGCTTCCGTCGTATGCGATCAGGCTCGCCGACGATTTCCATCGCTTCTACCACGAGCGCCGCGTCCTCGGCGAGCCCGAGCAGGCGTTCCGCCTCGGCCTGATCCGCAAGACGCAGGTCGTGATCGCGCGCTCGCTCGACCTGATCGGGGTCGAAGCGCCCGAGTCGATGTGAAAGCAAGCTCCTGAACCTGGTTCGGCCTGCACGCCACGGGCGACCCGGCTGTGACGGGCACTGCCGAATCAGGTTCGGCCTCGAGTCGGAACCTGATTCGCGCAACCAGCGACAGACCTCACCGCCGAATGCGGCGCGCGCGAACCAGGTTCGTGAGTTCCGGTCGCCCAGCGCAAACTCCTGAACCTGGCGCCCCGAATCAGGTTCAGTCTCGAAGCGCGCCGCTGAACTCTAGGATCAGTCCCGGTGAGCACGCCCCGCCCCGACCGCAACCTCGCTCTCGAGCTCGTCCGCGTCACCGAAGCCGCCGCCATGGGCGCCGGCCGCTGGATCGGCCGCGGCGACAGGAACGCCGCCGACCAGGCGGCCGTCGATGCGATGCGCGCGATGCTCGACACCGTTGTCATGGACGGGGTCGTCGTGATCGGCGAAGGGGAGAAGGACGAGGCACCAATGCTCTACAACGGCGAGCACATAGGTGCGGGCGGGCCCGAAGTCGACGTCGCTGTCGACCCGCTGGAGGGCACGCGGCTGGCGGCGCTCGGCCAGCCGAACGCGATTGCTGTGATCGCCGCCGCAGAGCGCGGGTCGATGTTCTTTCCCGGCGGGGCGTTCTACATGGAGAAGATCGCCGCCGGCGCAGATGCGATCGACGCGATCGACATCAACGCAACGCCCACCGAGAACGTGAACGCGGTCGCGAAGGCGAAGGGCCGGCGGGTGACTGACATTCGCGTCGTCGTGCTGGAGCGCGAGCGGCACGAGCAGCTGATCGGGGAGCTGCGCCAGGCGGGCGCCCGTGTCAACCTGATCAGGGACGGGGACGTCGCTCCGGCAATCGCGGCCGCGCGTCCCGAAACGGGTGTCGACCTGCTGTACGGCATCGGCGGCACGCCCGAGGGCGTGATCTCGGCGGCCGCGCTCAAGTGCGTCGGCGGCGGCATTCAGGGCAAGCTCTGGCCGCGCAACGACGAGGAGCGGCAGGCATTGATCGACACGGGCTACGACCTCGACCGCGTCCTGATGACCGAGGACCTCGTGCAGAGCGACAACGTCTTCGTCTCCGCGACCGGTGTCACAACCGGGGCGCTTCTACGCGGGATTCGCTATGTCAATGACGGCGCGATCACCGATTCGATCGTCATGCGCTCTCGCTCCGGCACAGTTCGCCGGATCGAGGCGCGCCACAAACTGAGCAAGCTGACGCATTTCACCGGAAGGGAGTACTGATGAGCAAGATCGGGCTGAACGAGCTCGGATACGACGAACGTCTCTACATGCTCGCGTTCGACCATCGAGGGTCGTTCGAGAAGATGGTCGGGGACGTCGAGCTCGTGCCGGGTGCAAAGACGTTGATCTGGGAGGGGTTCCAGCGCGCGGTCGAGGAGGGTGCGCCCAAGGAGTTCGCGGGCATCCTGGTCGATGCGAAGTACGGGCCGAACGTTGCGCGTGAGGCGAAGGCCGGCGGCTACAAGCTCGCGATGCCGGTCGAGAAGTCGGGCCAGAACGAGTTCGACTTCGAGTACGGCGAGCAGTTCGGCGAGAAGATCGAAGAGTGGGACCCCGATTTCAACAAGGTCCTCGTTCGCTACAACCCCGAGGGCGACCAGGAGATGAACGAGCGCCAGACCGCGAGGCTGCTGCGTCTGTCGGAGTGGCTGCACGAGCATCATCGGAAATTCCTCTTCGAGCTGCTCGTCCCGGCGGAGCCGGCGCAGCTCGAGCAGGTCGGCGGTAGCGAGGAGCGCTACGACGTCGAGCTGCGGCCGCAGCTGATGATGGAGACGATCCTGCAGCTGCAGAACGCCGGCGTCGAGCCTGACATCTGGAAGATCGAGGGCATCTCGGATCGCGAGGCCTGCGCCGAGATCGCGCAGCTCGCACGTCGTGAGGGCCGCGATCGCGTGTCGTGTGTCGTGCTCGGCCGCGGCGCCTCCGACGACAAGGTCGACGAGTGGCTGCGCGCAGGCGCGGGCCTCGACGGCTACATCGGCTTCGCGATCGGACGCTCGATCTTCGCCGAGGCGGTCAAGGCCTACGCGGCGGACCCGGCCGGCTTCGACCGCGAAGCGGCGATCGAGGACATCGCCCGCCGCTACCTGCGCTTCATCGAGGTCTACGAGGGCGCGAGCGTCCCCGCGTAGAAGTCTCAAAACCGACGGGGGAGGGGCGGCGGGTCGCAGCGTCCTTTGCTGCGAGATCCGCGCCCCTCCCTCAGTCAGAGGCCCCTCGCCTCTTTGCCACCACCGGCGTTCTCTCCTGCTGTCCCCGTCGAGCTGAGGGCGCTTCCCATCGGTCTGCTGCGAATAGAGACGCCGGAACGTCGTCAATCTTGCGCGGCTAGGATGCTGGCGACGCGGGGATAGCTCAGTTGGTAGAGCATCAGCTTCCCAAGCTGAGGGTCGCGGGTTCGAGCCCCGTTCCCCGCTTCGAGACAAACCGAGCGGAATCGCGGCCGAGCCGCAGGAGGAGACGCTGATGAAAGGCGCCCAGAAGCCCAAGAAAGGCGACAAGAAGCCGGCCCAGAAGACGCTGAAGGAGAAGCGGCAGGACAAGCGGAACGCCGCGAAGGGCAACTCCGGCCTGCATTAGCTTCCGGTTAGTAGGCGATCTTCAGCGTCACCGGACGCGACGCGGCAAGCCCGGTGCTATCGGAGGCCGAGACGACGACGTTGATCCGGCCGCTTCGTTTCGGGACACCGTCGATGCTCCCGCCGGGGCGCAGGCTCAGTCCTCTCGGGAGCGAACCGCGCGTGATGCGCCACGTGTAAGGACCGACGCCGCCGCGTGCGGTGAAGCGCGCCGCGTATGTGCGACCCACGCGGGCAACGGGTAGCGGCGCCGCATTGATCACGACCGGATCGATGACCTGGTCGATCGCTCGACGAAACAGCGTCGCCATCGCGATAGCGCCTGAGTACACGAGATGCACGCTGTCGCTCTGGAACCACGACCAGTGAGGGAGCGCATAGCCGTTCCAGTCGACCACGGTCAGCTCCGGGTGCCGCCGCGCAGCCGCGTCGAGGACCGCGTTCATGTCGAGCCACTTCTGTTCGAATCCGCGCAGGTTCGCCCAAAGGATTCTCTGCACGCCGGCACGGAGAAGAGCGGTGATCGATTGCTCCACGCTCTGGGCGAACGTGTCGTGATCGTCGTTGTAGCCGACCTCGACGAGCACGACTTTCCCGAGCTCCGGCCCGAGGCTGTCCGCGAGGTCGACGAGTGTTGGGACGCGGCTGCCTTCGAACGGGCAGCTCTCGCCGGTCAGCAGCCGGCAGACCCCGATCTCGAGCCGCATGTCGAGTCCTTGCTGCAGGATCGCGAGCGGCTGCGGGTTCCACTGCACGGCGGTCAGGATCGAGTCCCCGATCACCGTCACCTGCGGCGGTGCCGCGACAGCCGTCTTGGCGCTGCCGGCGAGCGCTGCCAATACAACGACGAGGACTGCGGCGACCCTCCGCACAGCGCGAGGGTAGCTCAGGAAAAATGTGGTCGCAGGCGCTCGGCGGTGCGCACCAGCGCTTCCGGCAGCACCTTGACGTCGGCGAGCACGGGCATGAAGCTCGTGTCGCCGTTCCAGCGCGGGACCACGTGCAGATGGACGTGATCCTCGATGCCGGCGCCCGCGACGCGCCCGAGGTTCCACCCGAGGTTGTGCCCGTGGGGCGCGTACTCGTCGCGCAGTGCCTCGACGCCGCGTGCCCCGAGCCGGTGCACCTCGAGCGCCTCGTCGTCCGACAGCAAGCCGAAGTCGCCGAGATGCCGGTGCGGGGCAATCAGCAGATGGCCGGACGAGTACGGGTACTTGTTCAGCACGACGAGGGCGTGCTCACCGCTGTGGACGAGCAGCTCTGCCTCGGGCTCGCAAAAGATGCAGCGGTCGAGCTCGTCCGCCTGCTCGATGTACTCGAGGCGCCACGGCGCCCACAGGGGCTTCGGCACGGTGACTACAACCAGCGCTTGAGCCGGAAGAACGCCAGCAGGCTGCCGAGCACGACGGCCATCCCGACGAAGATCGCCCAGAATGCCCAGACCGTGCCGAAGCCGGGGAAGTGCACGTTCATCCCGAAGAAACCGGTGATCAACGTCAGCGGCAGCAGCACGACCGAGAACACGGTCAGGATCCGCAGCACGTCGTTCTGGCGGTGCTGGATCACGGACTCGTTCGTGTCCTCGAGCGCCTCGACGACTTCCTTGTAGTTGTCGAGGATGTCCCAGATGCGCTCGGCGGCGTCGACGATGTCGTCGAAGTAGAGCTCGAGCTCCTCGGGCAGGAAGCGCTCGATGTGACGCTCGAGCACGCGGAGCGTCGAACGCTCCGGCTTGACGATCTTCCGATAGCTGATGATCTCCTGCTTGACGTTCGAGATGTCGCGGACGACCTCTTCGGAGCGACCCTCGAACACGTCGTCTTCGAGCGAGTCGAGCTTGTGCCCGATCTTGTCGAGGATCGGGAAGCAGTAGTCGAAGAGATCGTCGAGCACCTCGTAGAGCAACCGGCCAGAGCCCTTCGAGAAGAGTTGCTCGCGAAACGCCTCGTCCTCCTCGCAGCGGCGGAAGAGCCGCGTGAGCGGCAGCAGCTCGACGGTCGGAAGCGTGACGAGATAGTCGGGCCCCACGAACACGTCGAGCTCGGCGGCGTTCAGCCGCTGGATTGCGCGGTCGTACACCGGGAAGTGGAGGACGCCGAAGAGGTACCCCTCGTCGGCGTAGTCGTCGACCTTCGGGCGCTGGCGCTTGGACATCACGTCCTCGACGTCGAGCGGGTGCCAGCCGAACCGGTCGGCGAGCTCCTGCGCGCGCGGCAGCGACGGAGCGTCGAGGTGAATCCAGGTAAGGCCGGCCGCGCTGAGCTCAGCGGGCGGTGACTGCGGCGCCGAGGCGGTGACCACGGTGTCGCGCGCACGAGTGCGCCGGATGCGAGGCAGGCTCGGCATCGGTACTGAGCGGATCCTCGATCAGAGGGATCATCGGCATGTTCGCCATTCTACCCTGCATTCCCGCCTAATCCGCCGGGGGTATCGTCGCCCATGTCGAACCACGGGGTGCGAAAGTGCAGTGGTGGGCGATGCGCCCTGCGCAGAGCCTGAAGCCGGCGAGCTACGTCTGCCCGTTCTGCGACGGGATGCTGCACGCGACGAGCGAGCATGCGCTGGTTGCGCCCGAGGGCGACGTGTCGAAGCGGCGGCACGCGCACCTGGACTGTGTCGTCGCGGCGCGCAAGCGCGGCGAGCTTCCGACCGAGGACGAGTTCGAGAAGCGGAAGCAGCGCTGAGCGCGGTCGCCGAAGCCTGTGGACGAAACGTCACTGTTTCGGGCCTGTGTCTGACACCGGCCATGGCCGGGCTGGACAGGGACGTTGGAGATATGCGTCCGGCATGCGACCTCTCGCTCCGCGTTTGGGATCAGACGAGCGCTAGTCGACCTTGTGAAGCGCGGTTGGATTACGACTGCGAAAGGTGCGCCCGGCAGGATTCGAACCTGCGACCTCTCGCTCCGGAGGCGAGCGCTCTATCCCCTGAGCTACGGGCGCGTGCGCGCACTAGTGTAGCCCCGGTGAAAATGCGGGCTCAAAAGGTGACGCTGCGGCTCGCGGAGACGTTCACGATCTCCCGTGGCTCGGAGGACGAGGCCGAGGTGGTGCAGGTCGAGATCGCACTGAACGGCGTCACGGGATTCGGTGAAGCGGCGCCGACCGCGCATTATGACCAGACCGCGGACTCCGCGCTCGCGTGGCTGGAGCGCGTCACGCTCGGCGGCGATCCGTTCGCGCTCGACGAGATCTTCGAGAGCCTGCCGCCGGGGGAGCAAGCCGCGCGCGCCGCCGTCGATGCGGCGCTCTACGACCTGCAGGGGAAGCTGACGGGGCGCCCCGTGTACCAGCTCCTTGGCGTGCGCCCGGTCGGTCCGCCGACGTCGTGGACGATCTGGCTCGGCGATCCGGATGACATGGCACGCCGCACGGAGACGATCGCGGCTCGCGGCTTCAAGCGGCTGAAGCTGAAGCTCGGCGGCTTCGACGGTCTCGACGTCGAGCGCGTCAAGGCGGTGCGCTCGGCGACCGACCTACCCTTGATGTGCGACGCGAACGAAGCGTGGACGTTCGACGAAGCGCTCGAGGTGATCCCGCAGCTGGACGTCGAGTGCTGCGAGCAGCCGCTGAAGGCGGGCGACCCCGACGGGCCCGCGCTGAAGGTGCGCTCGCCGGTCCCCATCTACGTCGACGAGGACTGCGGCACGCTGGCCGACGTCGCCGCCTGTGCGGAGCGCGCGCACGGCATCAACATCAAGCTCGCGAAGTCCGGCGGGATTCGCGAAGCCGTGCGCATGACAAGCGCCGCCCGCGCGCTCGGGCTCGGCGTGATGCTCGGCTGCATGGTCGAGTCCGGGCTCGGCATCGCGGCGGGCGTGCACATCGCGAGCTTGATGGACCACGTCGACCTCGACGGAAACCTCCTGCTCGCCGAAGACCCGTGGCCGGGCATCGAGCTCGTCGACGGTGTGCAACGTCCCCCCGATCGTCCCGGACTCGGGGTCGAAAAACACGGTGTCCAAGGCGCGTAGGCGGCTATTGATCCTTGCGGAGGGATACTCCGCGGACCCGCACCACGGCAAGACGGCCCGGGGGGTGATCCGGTACCGCCCCGAGGACATCGTCGCGATCCTCGACACACAGCGCGCCGAGGGCGACACGCAGGACGGTTTTCCTGTCGTGCGCAGTGTCGAAGAAGCGTGTCAGTACGAGCCGACGATCGCTCTCGTCGGCGTCGCGACGACGGGCGGACGCTTCCCGCCGAAGTGGCGCGAGCTGCTGAAGGACGCGATCCGCGCGGGCCTGGATCTCGAGAACGGGCTGCACGAGTTCATCTCGGAGGATCCCGAGCTGGTCGAGCTCGCGCGCGGGCACGGCGTGGAGCTGCGCGACCTCCGCAAGCCGCCTCCCGGCCTGAACGTGCCGACGGGCGCGAACCTCACGCACGGTGCGAGGACCGTCCTGACCGTCGGCTCCGACTGCGCGATCGGGAAGATGACCGTCTCGCTCGAGCTCGATCGTGAAGCCCGCAGGCGCGGAATCAAGAGCGAGTTCGTCCCGACCGGCCAGACCGGAATCGCGATTGCGGGGTGGGGGATCTCCGTCGACGCGGTCGTCTCCGACTTCGTCGCGGGCGCCGCCGAGCAGCTCGTCGTCCAGGGCGCCGAGCGCGGCGCCGAGCTGCTGCTCGTCGAGGGCCAGGGATCGCTCCTCCATCCGTTCTACTCCGGCGTCACCCTCGGACTGATCCACGGCTCCGCCCCGCACGCCTATGTTCTCTGCCACAAGGCCGGCGCGCGGTTCGTCGAAGGGGATGAGCGGTTCGTGATCCCGCCGCTCTCCGAGCTGGCCGACCTCCATGCCCGCATGAGCCTCCTCGCCAGGCCGGCCAAGGTGAGCGCGATCGCCCTCAACACGAGTGACCTGGACGAGCCTTCGGCGCGCCGCGCGCTCGAGGAAACCGAGGCCGAGACCGGCCTCCCGGCCGACGATCCCGTCCGCTTCGGAGCCGGGAAGCTGGTGGACGCTCTTCAGAAGGAGTAGGTCGGGCCGAGCGGAACGATAGGCCGACTGGCGGGTACAGTCGGCGGCCGCGCTGCCGATAAGAGCCTCGAACGTTCGTTCCTACCCCCTAGGAGATGCAGTGAAGAGAGTCCTTGCGGCTGCCGTAGCGCTCGTCGTCGTGGCACTGAGCTTCGGCGCTGCGCGCGCGGCCGCCGATGGTGTCAGGTACGGAGTGAACGACGACCAGGGCATGTTCGAGAAGGGCGCCGGGCCGTTCTTCTCGAACCTGACCGGGCTCGGCATGCGCGACAACACCGTGACTGTGCGCTGGGACGAGACGTCCGCCGACGGTTTCGAGGTGCTCGATGCGGCCACGAACGTCTCGTTGAAGGACTTCCTGCCGGAGACCGTCGCTGCCGCGAACCTGGCCGGCGTGACGCTGACCTTCGACGTCTACCCCCGGCACTCGCTTGCCGCCGGTGCCCCAGCGGCGAACGCGGCGAAGTTCGCGGCCTGGCTGGCTCAGCTCGCCAAGGATTATCCATCCGTCAAGAGCTACGTCGTGATGAACGAATGCAACCAGCCGCTCTTCGTCAACCCGCAGTACGGCGGCGGCAACCTTGTCTCCGCCGCTGCATGCGGTGAGTTCCTCGCCGCCGGTTACCAGGCGCTGAAGTTGGTCGACCCGAGCATCTTCGTCTGGGGTCTCGGCCTCTCGCCACACGGCGCGAAGGGGGACGGACGGGATCACCGCGACTCGAGCCCCTTCGATTTCCTCTCGGCGCTCGGCACCTGGTACAAGGCCAGCACCTACAGCGGCCAGAAGATCATGGACGGCCTCGACCTCCACCCGTACCCGATCCCCCAGTCCGTGCCGTTCGCGCAGGGGAACAGCAATGTGGGCGGCCCTGCCTACGGCGTGACGACGCTTCCGCTCGTCTATCAGGCCTTCTACAACGCCTTCAAGGGCACCGTGCAGCCGACGGTCGGCCCCGGCCGGTTGCCCGTCAGCCTCAACGAGGTTGGTATCCAGACGGTCCCCTCGGCCGGCGGATACACCGGCACGGAGACCGCCGGCTGGGACGTGAGTGGCACGACCGGCGATGAGGCCTACCAGGCCGCCTGGTACAAGCAGCTGATCGATGCGACGCAGTGCGACGCCTCGATCACGAACGTCAACATCTTCAAGCTCCTCGACCAGGCCGACCTCGGTGCCTGGCAGAGCGGCCTCTACCAGCTCGGCTGGGTGGCGAAGCAGTCGGCCGACGTCGTAAAGAACGAGATCGCTTCGGTGACGACCTGCCCAACGGGCTCGGCGAGGTTCTGGGCTCCGTCGACAGCCTCCACCGGGAAGCCAATCGCGAAGCCTGCGAAGAAGGCCGTCAAGAAACCGGTGAAGAAATCGGCGAAGAAGCCGGGGAAGACGAAGCAGGCGAGGTACGACCATTGGCTGCCCGGAACGGGGGTCCCACACGGTGCTTGACATACGAACAGGCGTTCGCTAGCATGGCGAACACATGTTCGTCCGAATCTTGCTCATCGTGGGAATCGCCGTGCTGCTGTGGAGCGCCATGGCGCGCTCCTCGAACGCTCACGGCGCGAAGCAGGTGGTAACGGTTCGCGCGTACGAGACGCTCTGGTCGATCGCGCAGAAGCACTATGCGGGCGACGTCCGCGACGCGGTCTGGCAGATCGAGAAGGCGAACCACCTGCGGAGCGCAGACGTGCGCGTCGGCCAGACCCTCGTCCTTCCCTGACGGTCCCGCGCCCGCTGCGGCGCTGCAAAAAACCGTCTCGCTGCGAGACTGTGCCCTGGCATGGACCTGGACATCGTCTTTCTCGGCACGTCGGCGAGTGCGCCCACTGCGCGGCGGGCGCCGATGGCGCTGCTCGTACGTCGGGGCGGCGACCGCCTGCTCTTCGACTGCGCGGAGGGCACGCAGCGGCAGTTGATGCGCTCGGCGATCGGGTTGCCCGATCTCGAAGAGATCTTTCTCACGCACTTCCACGCCGACCACTACCTCGGCCTGCCCGGGATGCTGAAGACGTTCTCCCTGCGTCAGCGCGAGCTCCCGCTCACGGTGTACGGCCCAGCCGGGCTGCGCGATCTCTTCAAGAGCCTGGGACGGATCATCGGCAAGCTCAGCTACCCGATCGAGCTCGAGGAGCTGCGGCCGGGGGAGGCCTTGGAGCGCGACGGCTACCGGATCCTCGCCTTTCCGGTGCACCACGGCGTGTCTGCGGTCGGCTACGTGGTCGAAGAGGACGAGCGGCCGGGCGAGTTCGACGCCACCGCGGCGGACGCGCTCGGCATCCCGTTCGGGCCCGAGCGCGGCGCGCTGCAGCGCGGGGAGTCGGTGACCTTCGAGGACGGTCGCGTGCTCACGCCGGATGCGGTGCTCGGGCCCGCGCGTCGCGGCCGGCGCATCGTGATTCCCGGCGACACAGCGCCGGTCGAGACGGTGCGCGTGCTTGCGGAGGGCGCCGATGTGCTGGTCCACGAGGCGACGTTCCTCGAGGACGAACGCGATCGCGCGGCCGACACGCTGCACTCGACGGCGCGCCAGGCAGCCGAGGTGGCGCGTGACGCAGACGTCCGCCTGCTCGCGCTCACGCATGTCTCACCGCGCTACTTCGGCGAAGAGCTCGTGCGCGAGGCGCGCGACGTATTTCCCGCGACCGTGGTGCCCAAGGACTTCGACGTGATCGAAGTGCCATTCGTGGAGCGGGGATCGCCCGAGTTGATCAGGCGCGGCGCGCGGCCCGAAAAGGTGTCTGACACCGTTCCGCCGGCGGACGTCGCTCTGTAGCTCGCAGAGGTGTCAGACACCTTTGGTATCAGACACGAGCTGCCACGCTCCCCCGCGCAACACCGCGACCTCTTCGCCGTCGCGCGTCAGTCCGGTGACGGTCACGTCGTCGCTGCCGATCATGAAGTCGACGTGGATCTCGCTCTGGTTGATGCGGTCGTGGTCGGCGTCGCCGACATGCGTTGCGTAGGCGTTACCGAGCGCAAGATGGCTGGCGGCGTTCTCGTCGAGCAGGGTGTTGAAGAACACCGTGCCGGTCTTGCCGATGCGGCCTTCGCGGTCGACGAGCGCCAGCTCGCCCAGCCGCTTCGCACCGTCGTCCCTCTCCGTGCGCGTTCGCAGTGCGTCCGCGTTTTTGCCCTGGATGTCGACGACACGGCCGCTCTCGAAGCGAACCTGGAGGTTGTGAACGACAGAGCCCGCGACGTCGAGCGGCTTGGTGGCGGTCACGACGCCGTCGGCGCGCAGCGGGTCGGGCGTTGTCGTCACCTCCTCGGTCGGCAGGTTGGGGGCGTGGATCACGCCGTCCACCGTCTGCATGCCGGGCGTCTCCGACCCGAAGCGTGAGGTGGGGAGGAGGCCCACGGTGAGGTCGGTTCCCGGCCCTTGGAAGCGGATGGCGTCGAAGTGCCGTTCGTTGAGCAGGTTGCCGGCGTCGTGCAGCTGCCGGAGACGCGTGTGCCATGCCGCCGCAGCGTCGGGCTCGTCGAGTCGCAACACGTAGATGAGTTGCTCCCAGAGCTTCGCCATCGCCGTGTCCTCGTCGAGGCCCGGGTGCACGAGGTGCGCCCATTCCGGCACGGCCCAGGGCACGACCGTCCAGTTCGTCGTCCGCGCGTTGATGACGCCGAAGCTCTCCGCATGCCCCGGCAGAGCATCGCGGCCGGCGAGTCCGGGATCGATGCCGTCAAGGAGCCCCGGAGGCACCTGCGGCGTGATCGAGATGCGGGCGCCGTGGCCCTCGCCCAGCTCGATGATTCGGCGGCCGTACCAGGACGGGACGAACGCGAGGGTGTCCGCAGGCGCTCGCTCGAGCCGGATCCGCTTCACGAAGGGGTCGAAGTACCACGGGTCGACGAACTTTGCTCCGCGCTCATACGCCTCGGCGGCCACGACCCTCACGAGCGGCGCGGCCCGTGGCTCGGCGACGATCCAGACGATCTGGCCGGGCTGGACGTTCGCGCCGACCTCGACGATCAATTTGGCGTAGCGGCTCAGAGTCTCGGCGTCCACAGCGGCGCAACACTAACCTCCGTCGAGCTCCGTCCGACGGGATGCACTACAGTCCCCGGCGGCACTGCTCAATCACCACGCCCCTTTAACCCGGTCCAGAGAGGCCGGAAAGGAGTCGGATGTCTCACTCTGCCGTCACACCGGCGCCGCGCGTCCTGCTGGACGAGGAATCGATCCGGCGCACGCTTTCCCGCATCGCGCACGAGATCATCGAGCGCAACGAGGACCTCGACACCGTCGCGCTCGTCGGCATCCACACGCGCGGTGTGCCGATCGCCCACCGCCTGCGCCGCCTCGTCGAGGAGCGCACGGGCGAGGAGCTCGCGCTCGGTCAGCTCGACATCACCTTCCATCGCGACGACGTCCACGTGCGCGCAGGCCAGGCTCCGCGGCGGCCGCAGCCGCTCGCCCGCGAGACGAAGCTCGACTTCGAGCTCGAAGGCCGCACGGTGATTCTCGTTGACGACGTCCTCTATACCGGCCGCACGATCCGCGCCGCGATCGATGCGCTGCTCGAGTATGGGCGCCCGGAGCGGGTGCAGCTCGCGGTACTCGCCGACCGCGGTCACCGCGAGCTTCCGATCAGGCCCGACTACGTCGGCAAGAACCTGCCGACCGGCCGCAACGAGCGCGTGCAGGTCGAGCTCGTCGAGATCGACGAGGTCGACCGGGTCATGCTCGTCTGCGAGCGCGAGGAGAGCGATCGTGACTGACCTGCGCGTCGTCGGCGGCGACCTCCTGCCGCCGCCCGTGCCGGAGAAGCGCAACCTGCTGTCGATCGCGGATCTCTCGCCGGGCGACGTCGAGCGCCTGCTCGCGACCGCGCGCTCGTTCGCGCACTCGCAGGAGCGCGACAACAAGAAGCTGCCGACTCTGCGCGGCAGGCTGATCCTGAACGTCTTCTATGAGTCCTCGACACGGACGTCGTCGAGCTTCGAGCTCGCGGCGAAGCGCCTCTCCGCCGATACGATGACGCTCAAGGCCGCCGGCTCCTCGGTGGACAAGGGTGAGTCGCTCAAGGACACGGCGCTCACGCTCTCCGCGTACGACCCCGACGTGATCGTCCTGCGCCATCCCGATGTCGGCGCCGCGGAGTACGTCGCGCGGCTGACCGACGCGCGCGTCGTGAACGCGGGCGACGGCAAGCATCAACACCCGACGCAGGCGCTGCTCGACCTCTACACGATGCGCGAGGCCTTCGGCAGGCTCGACGGACTGCAGGTTGCGATCGTGGGCGATGCCATGCACTCGCGTGTCGCCCGCTCGCTCGTGCAGGCACTGCGCCTCGTCGGCGCAGATGCGATCCTCGTCGGCCCGCCGGCGCTGTTGCCTCACGGTCTCGCGCCGACCTCGCACGACATCTCGACGATCGGCGACGCCGACGTCGTCTACGTCCTGCGCATGCAGCGCGAGCGGATGCTCGAGGGCGCGAACTTCGTCCCGTCACTGCGCGAGTACACCGCACAGTGGGGCATCACGCCCGACCGGCTCCGTGACGGCCAGCGCGTCATGCACCCGGGACCGATGAACCGCGGCGTCGAGATCGACGCCCGTGTCGCGGACTCAGACGCCGGCCTGATCGTCGATCAGGTGCGCGCGGGCCTGATCGTTCGCATGGCGGTGCTCTACGACCTGCTGACCACCGGCCCGGTCGCGGTCGAGACCACGGTGGAGGTCGCGTGATGCTGGCCGGCCGCACGGGAGCAGACAACGTCGTCGTGCGCGGCGCGCGGGTGCTCGACCCTGTCGAGGGAATCGACGCGACGCTCGACGTGCGGATCGACAACGGCGTGATCGCACAGATCGGGGAAAACGTGGACGCGAATGAGCACCGCGTGGTCGAGGCAGCCGGGCTGACGCTCGCGCCGGCCTTC
Organism: Gaiellaceae bacterium; assembly: GCA_045805985.1. Taxonomy (GTDB): domain Bacteria; phylum Actinomycetota; class Thermoleophilia; order Gaiellales; family Gaiellaceae; genus PALSA-600. The sequence continues at coordinate 64,551 of JBJMKA010000015.1, forward strand.
ATCGACCCGCATGTGCACCTGCGCACACCAGGGCGCGAGGACGAGGAGACGATCGCGAGCGGGACCGCCGCTGCAGCGGCGGGCGGGTACTGCGCGATCCTCGCCGTCCCGAACACCGACCCGGTGATCGACGACGCCGACGTGCTCCGGGGTCTCCGCGCCCGCGCGGATGAGGAGGCGCGCATCCCCGTCGGCTTCCTCGCCGCGATCACCAAGGGTCAGGAGGGATCGGAGCTGACCGAGATGGCCGCGCTCGCAGCTGCCGGCGCCGCCGGCTTCACCGACGACGGCAGGCCGGTCGCGTCCGCCGGTGTGATGCGGCGCGCGCTGCAATACAACGCGGTCACCGGCCGGATGATCGCCGTCCATTGCGAAGAGGCATCGCTGACGCGCGGCGGCCACGCGCACGCCGGCCTCGTCGCTGCCGAGCTCGGGCTCGGAGGTTGGCCCTCGCTCGGCGAGAGCCTGATGGTCGCGCGCGACCTCGACCTCGCCGGCGAGACGGAACAGGCCGTGCACCTGATGCACCTCTCGGCCCGCGAGTCGGTCGTTCATCTGCGCCGCGCGCACGAGGCCGGCACACGTGCGACCGCCGAGGCGACGCCGCACCACCTGTGCCTGACCGACGAGGCAATCCGCACACTCGACGCCAACATGAAGATGAACCCGCCCCTGCGTGGCGAGGACGACCGGGCCGCCCTGATCGATGCGGTGCGCGACGGAACGATCGCGGCGATCGCGACCGATCACGCTCCGCATTCGCCCGAGGAGAAGGACGTCCCGTTCGAGGCGGCGCCTTTCGGCGTCACCGGCCTCGAGACGTCGTTCGCCTCGCTCTTCACTTATCTGATTCAGCCGGGCGTGCTCACGCTCGAAACCGTGCTCCAGCGGATGTCGGCAGGGCCCGCCGCGATCTTCGGGCTCGACCGTCCCCGGATCGTCGTCGGCGCGCAGGCCAATGTCACCCTGATCGACACCGATGCGAGCTGGCGCGTCAAGGTGGAGCGCTTCCAGTCGCGGTCGCAGAACTCGTGGCTCCTCGGCAAGCGGCTGCGCGGACGGGTCAAGTTGACGATCGCCGCCGGCAAGGTGGTGCACGAGCTGTGAAGGGATACTTGGTGCTCGAGGACGGAACGGTCTTCGAGGGGCAATCGGTCGGCGCCGAGGGCTACGCGTTCGGCGAGGCGGTCTTCACCACGTCGATGAGCGGCTACCAGGAGGTGGCGACCGACCCGAGCTTCGAAGGTCAGATCGTCACCTTCACGGCGCCGATGGTCGGCAACTACGGCGTCGACGGAGCGCGGTCGGAGTCGAAGCGGGCACACGCCAAGGCGGTCGTGATGCGCGAGGCGCGCGGGCCGCAGTGGACCGACTGGCTGCATGCAAACGGTCTCGTCGCCGTTACCGGTGTGGACACGCGCTCGGTCGTGCTGCACCTACGTGAAGCGGGCGCGATGCGCGCTGCCGCCGTCGCAGGCGACATGTCAGTCGACCAGGTGCTGAACGCCGTACGCGCCCAGCCTGAGATGACGGGTGCGGCGCTCGTCGCCGGCGTCTCGACGAAGGAGCGCTACACGTTCACGACTGAGGGGGTCGTTCGCGTCGCCGTTGTCGACTACGGGTGCAAGCGCTCGGTTCTCAGAAGAGTCGCCGCGAACGGCGCAGCAGTGGACGTCTTCCCCCACGACGCGGACGCGCACACACTCGCCGGGTACGACGGCGTTCTGCTCTCGCCGGGCCCCGGTGACCCGGCGCCGCTCACCGGCGAGGTGCAACGGCTCCAGGAGCTGCTCGGTCGCGTGCCCGTGCTCGGCATCTGCCTCGGCCACCAGCTCGTCGCGCTCGCGACCGGCAAGGAGACGTTCAAGCTGCCGTTCGGCCACCGCGGGGCGAACCACCCGGTGATCGATCACCGCTCGCGCAGGGTGATCGTCACGTCGCAGAACCACGGTTTCGCCGTCGCCGCCGGAGACGAGTCAGGCGTGACGCACAGCTCGCTCTACGACGGCACGGTCGAAGGGCTCGCGTATCCCGAGCTTCGCGCGCGCTCCGCGCAGTTCCATCCGGAAGCTGCTCCGGGGCCGCACGACGCGGCGTCGATCATCGGTGGCTGGGTCGACGAATTGAAGGCGGCGTAATGCCGAGACGCCACGACATCGAATCCATCTGCCTGATCGGCTCGGGCCCGATCGTGATCGGGCAGGCCGCCGAGTTCGACTATGCAGGGTGCCAGGCGCTGAAGGTGCTGCGCGAGGACGGCTTCAGGACGATCGTCATCAACTCGAACCCGGCGACGATCATGACCGACCCGGGATTTGCCGATCGCACGTACCTCGAGCCGCTCGACCTCGAAGGTGTCAGCGCCGTCCTCCGCCGCGAGCGTCCGGACGCGCTCCTGCCGACGATGGGCGGGGGCACCGCGCTCAACCTCGCGCGTGAGCTGGAGGAGTCGGGCATCCTCGACGAGCTCGGCGTCGAGTTGATCGGCGCCAACATCGAGGCGATCCAGCGCGCGGAGGACCGCGAGCTCTTCAAGACGACGGTCGAGGGTGTCGGCCTCAAGGTGCCGACCTCGCGCATCGTCACCTCGGCGGACGACCTGCTCGGTGTTTCGCTGCCCGCCGTCGTGCGGCCGGCCTTCACGCTCGGCGGCCACGGCGGCGGCTTCGCCTACGACGCCGGCCAGCTGCGGGCGCAGGTCGAGCGCGGGATCCGGGAGTCGCCGATCGGGCAGGTTCTGGTCGAGGAGTCGGTGCGTGGCTGGGACGAGTTCGAGCTCGAGGTCGTGCGCGACAAGGCCGACAACGTCGTGATCGTCTGCTCGATCGAGAACCTCGACCCGATGGGCGTGCACACGGGCGACTCGGTCACCGTCGCACCGCAGATGACGCTGAGCGACGAGGCCTATCAGGAGCTCCGCGACGCGGCAATCGCCGTCATCCGCGCCGTCGGCGTCGACACCGGCGGGTCGAACATCCAGTTCGCACGCGACCGCGACTCGGGTGAGATCCGCGTGATCGAGATGAACCCGCGTGTGTCGCGCTCCTCAGCGCTCGCGTCGAAGGCGACCGGCTATCCGATCGCCAAGGTCGCCGCGAAGCTCGCCGTCGGCTACACGCTCGACGAGATCCCGAACGATCTTACGGGCACGACGCCTGCGAGCTTCGAGCCCACGCTCGACTACGTCGTCGTCAAGATCCCGCGCTTCGCGTTCGAGAAGTTTCCCGGCGCCGATCGCACCCTCGGCACGCAGATGAAGGCGGTCGGCGAGACGATGGGGATCGGCCGCAGCTTCATCGAGGCGTTCGTGAAGGCCAAACGCGGGCTCGAAGGGGACTTCGAGTGGGAGCCGGACGGCATGCACCCGTGGTTTCAGCGCGAGCTCATGGAGCTCGAAGCCGAGGAGGCGCGCCAACAGGTGGAGCCCCCGATGTACCGGCGCATCGACTCGGTCGCCGGTGAGGTCGAAGCGGCGTCCAACTACTACTACGCGACCTGGGGCGAGCAGGACGAGGGCGCGCCGGAGGGCGATGCGAAGCGCGTCGTCATCCTCGGCTCGGGCCCGAACAGGATCGGCCAGGGCGTCGAGTTCGACTACTGCTGCGTGCACGCCGTTCAGACCTACCGGGAGCTCGGCTACGAGGCCGTGATGATCAACTGCAACCCGGAGACGGTCTCCACCGACTACGACACGTCGAACCGCCTCTATTTCGAGCCGCTCGACGAGCCATCGGTGCTCGCCGTGCTCGAGCGGGAGCAGCCCGAGGGTGTCGTGATCCAGTTCGGGGGGCAGACGCCGCTCAAGCTCGCACGTGCGATCGAGGCGGCCGGTTTTCGCATCCTCGGCACGCCGTTCGACGCGGTCGATCTCGCCGAGGATCGCGAGCGCTTCGGCGATCTGCTCGCCGAGCTCGGCATTCGCTGCCCGGACTGGGGCATCGCCGGATCCGCAGCTGCCGCGGTCGAGATCGCGACGCGAATCGGCTATCCGGTGCTCGTGCGCCCGTCGTATGTCCTCGGCGGGCGGGCGATGCGGGTCTGCCACGACCCCTCGCAGGTCGAGGCCGCGTTCAAGGGCGTCCGTGGGCCGACCCTCGTCGACCGGTTCCTCCAGGGCGCGGTCGAAATCGATGTCGACGCGCTCTGCGACGGCGAGCGGACGTACATCGGCGCTCTCATGCAGCACGTCGAAGAGGCCGGAGTCCACTCCGGCGACTCGGCGTGCGTTCTGCCGGCGCAATCCGTCGGGAGCGAGGCGACCACCGAGATCCAGTCGATCGTGAGGCGTCTCGGGCCCGCGCTCGGCGTGGTCGGCCTGCTCAACGTGCAGCTCGCTGTCGCCGACGACCAGGTGTTCGTGCTGGAAGTCAACCCCCGCGCATCGAGGACGGTGCCGTTCGCGTCGAAGGCGACCGGTGTCAATCTCGTCGCCGCCGCGTGCCGCCTGGCGGCCGGCTCGACGCTGGACGACCTCGGGCTGCCGGCTGAACGGCCGCCGCGCCAGGTCAGCGTCAAGGCAGCGGTGCTTCCGTTCGCACGGTTCCCCGGCGCCGATCCGGTGCTCGGCCCGGAGATGCGGGCGACGGGTGAGGTCATGGCAAGCGCGAACGACCTCCCGACGGCGTTGGCGAAGGCGGAGCGCGCCGCGGGCAGGCCGCTGCCGCGCCAAGGTGCAGTGTTCCTTTCCGTGCGCGACGCCGACAAGGCGGTGTCGATCGCCGTCGCGGCAGCGTTTGCGGGACTCGGGTTCGAGCTCTTCGCGACCGGCGGCACCGCGCGCACGTTGCGGGGAGCAGGCCTCGAGGTTCTCGACGTGCGGAAGGTCAGCGAAGAGGGCACGTCGCCGAGCGTCGTCGACCTGATCCGGCGCGGTCGCTGCAAGCTCGTGGTGAACACGCCGGATGGCGGTCCCGAGCCGAGGTCGGACGGATATCTGATCCGGGAGGCTGCGCTGAGCGCGCGTGTCCCGTGCATCACCACGATTGCGGCTGCAACGGCCGCGGTTCACGCGATTGCGAATGCGCGCGCCGAGACCGCACTCTCGCTCCAGGAGCGGATCGATGTCGAGGCCTCGGCGAGAGCGTCTTAGGGTCGCCGGCGTCGACGCCGTCGGGCCGTACGCGTTCGTGCGGGTCGACCGCGGCGCCATCGATCCGGGGACGCCGGGACAGTTCTTCATGCTCGAGGCGCCGGGCCGCGTGCTGCCCCGCCCGATGTCGCTTTGCCTCGCGCCGCGAGGCGAGCTCGCCTTCCTGCTCGACCCGATCGGGCCGGGCACGCAGGCGCTTGCGTCGTTGGAGGGAGGAGAACGGATCCACGTCTTCGGGCCGCTCGGCAACGGCTTCCGGCTCGACGTCGCGCGTCCGCTGCTCGTCGGCGGCGGCATCGGCATCGCACCGTTGCCGTATCTCGCCGAAGCGCTCGAGCATCCGCCGGCCGTGCTCGGCTTTCGGTCCCAGCACCACGCGGAAGCGGCGGTGTTGATCCCGAATGCCGAAACAGTCATCGACCCGACACTCGTTACGGATGTCATGCCCCTGGATCGCGACGTACTCGCGTGTGGTCCGGAACCGATGCTCGAGGCGGTTCGCGCACTCGTCCCAGACGCGCAACTCGCGTGGGAGGCGCCGATGGCCTGCGGCTACGGAGCGTGTTATGGCTGCGCCGTCGAGATCGATGGAGAGCTGAAACGGCTGTGCGTCGAGGGGCCGGTGCTGTGCTCCTCCTGAACGCGAGCGGTTGCCTCGACGCGCTCACCGCACCCGAGATCGCCTCGTCATTCGACGCGTTCGTGACGAAGACCGTGACGCCGGAACCGCGCAAGGGGAACACGCCCGTGCGCATCGCGGAGACTGACTTCGGGATGCTGAACGCGATCGGTTTGGCGAACCCGGGACGCGAAGTGTTCCTCGCGGAGACGCTGCCGCAATTGCGTGCGTTGAACGTTCCCTTGTGGGTGTCGGTCGGTGGGTTCGCCGCGCACGAGTACGCGGACACGTGTGCCCGGCTGGACAACGTGACGATCGAGCTGAACCTCAGTTGCCCGAACGTCGACGAGGCGCCCGAGTCGGCTGCAGAGATCGTCGCGGCCTGCCGTGAGGCGACCGCAAACCCGCTCTACGCCAAGGTTTCGCCGCATTCCTGGGACCTGGCCGAGACCGTGCGAGCGGTCGAGGCTGCCGGCGCGGACGGTGTCAGCCTGGTCAACACACTGCGCGGTGTCGCACTGGACGCGCGTCTGCGCCCGAAGCTTGACCGCGGTGCCGGTGGTTACTCGGGACCGGCGATGAAACCGGTCGCGCTTGCCGCGGTGCTCGCGGCGCGACGTGCGACTGATCTCCCGATAGTCGGCATGGGCGGCGTGTGCAACGGGCGCGATGCTCTCGAACTGATTGCGTGCGGTGCGACGCACGTCGCACTCGGCACTGTGCTGTTCGCGGACCCCGACGCTCCGGCGCGTGTTCGTGTTGAACTCGACGCGGAAGCGACACGTGCAGGGTTCGACCGTCCGGACGATGCGTTCGGTATCGCGGGCGACGGCGTTGCCCGGTTGGCAAACTAGGGCAAAACGTGGCAGTTGCACGCGGCTGTGAGGTTGGTAGAGTGCTGCGCTCATGGTGCCGCCCCAGACACAGGTCCAAGCTCCGGTCCGCTCCTTGGATCAGAGGATGGAGGCGCTCAAGCGGGCGAACGACATCCGCGTGAAACGCGCACAGCTGAAGAAGAACCTGAAGTCGGGAAGCGTCTCGATCGAGCAGATCCTCGGCCAGCCGCCCGAGTACGTGTCGACGGCCAAGGTGTTCGACATGCTGATGGCGGTGCCGAAGTTCGGCCGCGTCAAGGCCGCCCGCCTGCTCAACCAGTGCCGCATCAGCCAGTCGAAGACGGTCGGCGGCCTCTCCGACCGCCAGCGGCACGAGCTGATTGACCTCTTCAACCACCGGTAACAGCAACAAGCCGGTCTTCGTGGTCACCGGCCCTTCGGGTGCCGGGAAGGGCACGTTGATCCAACTCGTCCTGCCGCGCTTCCCGGCGCTCGCCGCTGCGGTGTCCGCGACGACGCGCCCGCAGCGCCCGGGCGAGCAGGACGGTGTCGATTACCACTTCCTCAGCCGCGAGGCGTTCGACGCGAAGATCGAAGCGGGCGAATTCCTCGAGTGGGTCGACTACGTCGGCAACCGCTACGGGACGCTCAGGTCGGAGATCGACCGCTTGCGCGCCGCGGGCAAGGCACCGCTGCTCGAGCTCGAGACGGAAGGAGCGTTGCGCGTGAAGCGTCGGGAGGAGCTCGCGGTCACGATCTTCGTCACGGCGCCGGTCGAGGAGCTGGAGCAGCGGTTGCGGAAGCGCGCGACGGAGAGCTCCGGCGCGATCGGCGAGCGGATCGAGACGGCCAAGCGTCAGCTCGAGCTTCAGGGGCAGTTCGACTTCGTGGTCGAGAACGACGACCGGGACCGCGCCGCGGATGCCCTCGCAGCCATCATCACGCAGGAATTGGACCGTGCCGCTACCATGGCCGCACAATGATTCATCCCCGCATCGACGAATTGATGGACAAGGTCGACTCGCGCTACGCGCTGGTCATCGTCGCCGCCAAGCGCGCGCGGCAGATCAACAACTACCACCACCAGCTCGGTGAGGGGACGTTCGACGAGTTCGCTCCGCCGCTGATTGAGTCGCGCTCGAAGAACTACCTGACGATGTCCCTCGAGGAGATTGCCGAGGGCAAGATCGTCTACGAGTACCCCAAGACGCCAAAGAGGTAGGTCCCGGGGAACCTGGTTGGCGCTACCTGCGGCGTTGGGCCTCAGGGATAGACGTTCGCGCCGCAACCAGGTTTGTGCGTTAGACCGCGCTTGTGCCAGGCACAATCTGACGCATGAGCCGGATCTTGCTTGGCGTCTCCGGAGGTATCGCGGCCTACAAGGCCTGCGAACTGACGCGCCTGCTCGTCAAGGCGGGGCACGACGTGGTTCCGCTCGTCACGCCCGGGGCGCAGCGGTTCGTGACCGAGGAGACGTTCCTCGCACTCGCCCGGCGTCCGAAGAACGAGGACCTCTACCCGCACCTGACCCGGGCCGACCTCCTGGTCGTGGCGCCGTGCACGGCGAACACGCTGGCGAAGCTGGCGCACGGGATCGCCGACAACGTCCTCACCGAGGCGGCGCTCGCCCACCGTGGGCCGATGCTCGTCGCGCCCGCGATGAACCCGCGCATGTGGATGCACCCGGCCACGCGCGCGAACGTGGAGACGCTGCGCGCGCGCGGCGTCGAACTCGTCGGCCCGGACGAGGGCGAGCTGGCGGAGGGCGAGTGGGGGGTGGGGCGGCTCGCAGAGCCCGCCGAGATCGCCGCCCGGGCCGAGCAGCTGCTCGCGCCCGGCTCCCTCGCCGGCCGGCGCATCCTGATCACCGCCGGGGGCACACGCGAACCGGTCGACAGCGTGCGGTTCGTCGGGAACCGCTCATCGGGCCGCATGGGAGTCGCGCTTGCCGAAGAGGCTCAGCGCCGCGGCGCCGAGGTGATCGTGCTCGCCGCGAACCTCGCCGTCGACGTTCCTTTCGGGATCGAAGCGATCCCGACGCCGACGGCCGAGTCGATGCGGGACGCGGCGCTCGCGCTGCCGGACGTCGACGTCCTGCTGCTCGCAGCCGCCGTCGCCGACTATCGCCCGGCGGAGGCCCTCGCGGGCAAGCGCTCGAAGAGCGACCAGAGCTGGACACTGGAGCTGCAGCCGACCGACGACATCGCGAAGGCCCTCGGCGAGCGCAAGCGCGCCGGCCAGGTGCTGGTCGCGTTCGGCGCCGACCACGGCGCGGAGGGACTGGAACGGAAGCGCGCGATGCTCGAGACGAAGAACGCCGACCTCGTCGTCTTCAACGACGTCAGCCGTTCGGACATCGGCTTCGACAGCACGGAGAACGAAGTCGTGCTGGTCGCACGGGACGGCGAGCGTACGGTGCCGAGGGCCGCGAAGGCAGCGATCGCCTCGGCGATCCTGGACGAGGTCGAGAGGCTGCTCCCTTCATCAAGCCTCTAGACGCGGTCGTGATGGCCGCCGGGCTCGGCACGCGGCTGCGCCCGCTGACCGAGCACTGGCCGAAGCCGGTGCTTCCGATCGACGGGAAGCCCGTCGTCGTGACGCTCGTCCACGACCTTGCGGCCGCCGGCTGCGAGCGGATCGTCGTCGTCACGGGTCATCTTGCGGAGCAGGTCGAGGCGCTGCTCGAACCGCTGCCGTACGACATCCGCTTCGTTCGCCAGCCTCCGGGCCAGGGATCGGCCGACGCGGTGTTGCGCGCGCATGCGACCCCGCCGTATCTCGTGGTGGCCGCCGACAACGTCTTCGCAGAGGGCGATCTGGCGCGCTTCGCGCGTGCCGGCGCCGGCTTAGACGGGGCGGTCGCCGTGCACGGTGAGAGGCGACCGCCGCTGTGGCTCGTCGGCGAGCGGGTGCACCGTTTCCTCGATCCACTGCCCGGCAAGGCGCCCTACGAGTTGCAGGACGTCTTTGGTCGTGCCACCGACGCCGGCGCAAAGGTGTCTGCTATCCAGATAGGGCGCACCCGCGACCTCACCGAGCCCGTTGACCTGGTGCGCCAGAACTTCCCGTACCTGAGATGAGCGACGCGTATCACCTGTTCCGAGAAGGCCAGAAGCGGCTCCGCACCGGGCTGACCGCGCAGGCGACCGTGCCGCTCGAGAAGGCGAAGAGGCTCGAGCCGGAGAAGGCGTCGATCAGGGAAGCGCTCGGCATCGCGTACTTCAGGCTCGCCCGCTGGCGGGAGGCGGAAGACGAGTTCCGGACGATCGTCGAGGAGCTCGAGCCGACCGACGACTACGCGCACTACGCCCTCGGCCGATCCCTCGAGCAGCAGGGCCGCCAAGCCGAGGCAAACGGGCACTACAAGCTCGCGAGCTCGATGAAGCCCGGCTCCGAGACGTACGCAGCGCGGATCCGCGAGCTCGAGCCGTAAGCGGCTTGAGGGCTGTCGTCCAGCGGGTGACCCGCGCCGCCTCCACGCCGGGTGGCTCGATCGGCCCCGGCCTCTGCATTCTGCTCGGTGTGGCGGAGGGCGACGACGCGGCCGGCGCGGCCCGGCTGGCGGAGAAGATCGCCCGGCTGCGGATCTTCGAGAACGAGGAGGGCAGGTTCGACCGCTCGCTGCTCGACTCCGGCGGCGCCGCGCTGGTCGTGAGCCAGTTCACGCTGCTCGCGGACACGGCGAAGGGCAACCGGCCGAGCTTCTCCGGTGCGGCCCAGCCGGAGGTCGCAGAGCCGCTCTACGAGCGGTTCGCGCAGGCCCTCCGCGAGCTCGGCGTCCACGTCGAGACCGGCGTCTTCGGCGCGCGGATGTCCGTCGAGCTCGAAAACGACGGTCCCGTCACGATCGTCATCTGAGCTCGGGAGATCCCGCAAATAGGGGTTTCCTGGTACCCTGCACCCAACATTTCGGTGGGTTCGAGATGGGCGCGCGGCGCCCATTTTTGTTGATGGGGGTAGTTCGCAGTGGCAACGGCTCAGCTCCAAAAGGAACGACAGCTTCAGCGTGACGTAGCGCGCCTCGTCGAGGCCGCGGTACCGGGTGTGGAGGTGCTGGCTCTCGAGCTGACAGGCAAGGAACGGTTTTGCGTGTTCGTCGACCACGCCCAGGGCGTCGACCACGCTCTGTGTGTCCGGGTGACCGAGGCTCTTCGGGACTACCTCGACTCCTACAGCGTCGAGGTCTCCTCACCCGGGTTCGAACGTCCACTGCGAACGAAAGAGCATTTCGAGCGTGCGGTCGGGCAGGCCGTGCGAGTCAAGACCGAGACAGGCCGCGCACGCGGCGAAGTTGTCTCCGCCGGGGAGAAGAGCGTGCAGATCGAGAATGGGTCGGGTTCAGAGCAACACTCGCCGGTGGAGATTCCGTACGACCAAATCGTGCGGGCCAACTTGATCGATGAAGGGACGAAGGGATGAGCCAGGAGATCGTTGACGCCGTTCGCGAGATCGAGCGCGAGAAGGGCATCGAGAGCGGGACGCTCGTCGCCGCCCTCGAGGACGCGCTGCTTGCGGCGTATAAGAAGACGCCGGGTGCGTCCCGGCACGCAACCGTGGTGCTCGACGACAAGGGCGACTTCCGTGTCTTCGCGATCGAGATCCCCGAAGACCTCGAGGTGCGCCTGCTCGAGGAGGCACGCGAGCGCGCCCTCGACGATCTCGAGCGCATCGAGGAGGAGACCGGCGAGAAGAACCACACGCTGCTTTCGGACGACGACCTCGAGATCGACTGGACGCAGGTCCCCGACAGCGAGGTGAACCGGGAGGACGTGACGCCGGACAACTTCGGCCGCATCGCCGCGCAGACCGCGAAGCAGGTCATCCTGCAGCGGATCCGTGAAGCGGAGCGCGAGATGATGTACGACGAGTACATCGACCGCGTCGGCGAGGTCGTCACCGGCATCGTCCAGCAGACCGGCGACCGCCGGAACATCCTGGTCGACCTCGGCAAGGTCGAGGCGCTGCTGCCCGGCCCGGAGCAGGTCGACGGCGAGCGCTACGAGCAGGGCTCGCGGATCAAGGCCGTGATCCGCGAGGTCCGCACGGGCACGAAGGGCCCGCAGGTGATCCTCTCGCGCCGCGACCCGGAGCTGATCAAGACGCTGTTCGAGCTCGAGGTGCCCGAGATCGCCGACGGACTTGTCGAGATCCGAGGCGTGGCACGCGAGCCGGGGTACCGTTCGAAGATTGCCGTCGAGTCGCACGCCCAGGGCGTCGACCCGGTCGGGGCGTGTGTCGGCCCGCGTGGCTCGCGTGTCCGCATGGTCGTCTCGGAGTTGCGCGGCGAGAAGATCGACATCATCCCGTGGAACAACGAGCCGGCGCGCTTCGTCGCCAAGGCGCTGTCGCCGGCCCGCGTCCGCGAGGTCTACCTGGACGACGAGGGCAAGGAAGCAACCGTGGTCGTCCCCGACGACCAGCTCGCGCTCGCGATCGGCAAGGAGGGCATGAACGCCCGCCTCGCCGCGCGTCTGACCGGTTGGAAGATCGACATCACCTCCGACTCCGAGTTTGCACAGCAGGAGGCCGACGCGGCCTTCGGTGGCGGTGAGCCCGGCGACGAGAACGACTACTCGGGCCGCTGTGCGGCGATCCTCTCGAACGGCAAGCGCTGCCCGAACGCCGCGCTCCCCGGCTCGAAGTACTGCGGCGTTCCGGCGCACCAGGCGCTCGAGGGCCAGGAAGTGCCGGTTGTCACCGAGCCGGAGCCCGAGCTCGAGGCCGAGGCGGAGCTCGCCGACGAGTTTCCGGCCGGTCCCGGCGACGAGCCAGTGCTCGTGAGCGACGACGACAACCCGCCGGTCGACCCCGAGGCGGGCCACGTGGACGAGGTCGTCCAGGTCGTCCCGGTCGTCACGGATCCCGCCGTCCTCGAAACCACGGTCCTCGAAAACAGCGAGCAGGAGACCGAGACGAACGAGTAACCGGGTCCGCACCTGTGCCGGCTGCGGCCGCAAGGCGCCCCAGGACGAGCTGCAGCGCTTCCACGCGGAAGGCGGCGAGCTCGTTCCGCGCGCTGGAGCGGGCCGGGGCACGTACACCTGCCCGCGCTTGCAGTGCTTCGAGCGCGCGACGTCCCGGCGGGCGTTCAATCGCATCCTGCGTACGAACCTCCGCGTCGACCCTGCTCTCGCCCGTCTCTACACTGGAAACTGACCAATGGCCAACGGAAAGCCCAATAGACCGATCAGACCGCGCGGCGGCGGCCCCAAAGGCCGGCGTCGGGTCGTGATCGATCAGGGCGGCGGCCGTCCCGGCCAGGGGCAGCGCCAGCGCCCCGGCGACCGTCCCGCGGACCGGGGGCCCAGGGCCCCGCGCGAGGTCGTCGCCCCGACCGGCCCGGTGACGGTCGAGTCCGGCGTCACGCTGCGCGACTTCTCGCAGGCGCTCGGCGTCGCGATGCCGCAGATCATCAAGCTCCTGATGGGCCTCGGGACGATGAAGACGGCGACCCAATCGCTGAACGACGACGAGGTCCAGCTGATCGCGGCCGAGCTCGAGCGCGAGGTCACGATCAAGCACGCCGATGACGACGACATCGAGTCCGAGGTCTTCGAGGACGCCGAGGACACGCTCTCCGCGCGTCCGCCGGTCGTCACGATCATGGGCCACGTCGACCACGGCAAGACGACGCTGCTCGACGCGATCCGCAAGACGTCCGTCGTTGCCACCGAGGCCGGCGGCATCACGCAGCACATCGGCGCCTACCAGGCAGACCACGACGGTCGCCGCATCACCTTCCTCGACACGCCGGGCCACGAGGCGTTCACCGCCATGCGCGCCCGCGGCGCGAAGGTGACGGACATCGCGGTCCTCGTCGTCGCGGCCGACGACGGTGTCATGCCACAGACGAAGGAGTCGATCTCCCACGCGCGCGCCGCCGAGGTGCCGATCGTGGTCGCGATCAACAAGATCGACCTTCCCGACTCCAACCCGGACCGCGTGCTCAGCGAGCTCGCGACCGAGGGCCTGCAGCCCGAGGAGTGGGGTGGCGACGTCCAGGTCGCGCGTGTGTCGGCCAAGGCGGGCGAGAATCTCGACGACTTGCTCGAGCGCATCCTGCTCGTCGCAGACGCAGAGCTCGACCTGCGCGCGAACGCCAGCGTGGAAGCCTCCGGCCCGATCATCGAGTCGCGTCTCGACGTCGGCCGTGGCCCGGTCGCGACGATGCTGATCCACCGCGGCACGATCAAGGTCGGCGACGCCATCGTCGCCGGCGATGCCTGGGGCCGCGTGCGCGCGCTCTACGACTATCTCGGCGAGCGTGTTCAAGAGGCGCGCCCGGGCGAGCCCGTGGAGATCCTCGGCTTCGACAAGCCGCCGCCCGCCGGTGAGCTCGGTCGTGTCGTCGAGAACGAGCGTCGGGCTCGCGAGCTCGCGCAGCAGCGTGGCGAGCGCCTGCGCCGCGAGGCGATGGCGAAGCAGGCCCGCGGCAGCGGCGTCTCGCTCGACAAGCTCTTCGAGCAGATGCAGGCCGGCGGTGTGCAGGACCTGAACATCGTCATCAAGGGCGACGTGCAAGGCTCCGTCGAGGCGATCGGCTCCGAGCTCAGCAAGATCCAGCACCCAGAGGTGCGCGTCAACGTGATCCACACCGGCGTCGGCGGGATCACCGAGAACGACGTCAACCTCGCCGCCGCATCGGGCGGCATGGTGGTCGGCTTCAACGTGCGTCCCTCCGCCGAGGTTCGCGCCGTCGCGGAGCGGGCCGGCGTCGAGATCCGCCTCTACCGCGTCATCTACCAGCTGACCGAGGAGATCGAGCAGGCGCTTGTCGGCATGCTCACGCCGGTCGAGACCGAGGCGATCATCGGTGAGGTCGAAGTTCGCGCGCTGTTCAAGGTCTCGCGCCTCGGCACGATCGCCGGCTGCATGGTCACGAGCGGTCTAGTCCGCCGCAACTCGAGCGTGCGCATCTTCCGCGAGGGGACGCGCATCTACGAGACGACCGTCTCGGCGCTCAAGCGCTTCAAGGACGACGTGCGCGAAGTCACCGAAGGCTTCGAGTGCGGCATCCTGCTCGACGGCTTCAACGACCTCCGCGAAGGCGACGTCTTCGAGGTCTTCGAGACGCGCGAGGTCGAGCGGACCTCGCTCGACGAAGCACCGGGCGGCGACGCAGCCGCCTCCTAGCTTGGGCTCGGGCTTCGTCGCAATCCTCACCGTCGAGCTCCACTTTCCGGAAGCAGCGTCCCTGAAGGGGAAGCGCCACTACGTGCGCTCCGCGAAGGACAACCTGCGCAACCGCTTTGGCGCCGCAGTCGCGGAGGTCGACCACCACGACCTCTGGCAACGCGTAACGCTCACGGTTGCCTGTGTGTCCCGCTCGGCACACGAAGCCGAAGAGCTGGCCGACGGCGCCGAGCGCTGGCTCGCCTCCGGCGACTGGGTGCTCGTGCGGTGCGATCGCCTGCTCGTGTCACCGGACGATTGATGATCGGTTCCCGATTCGAGTGCCCGCGGGGAGGGTCTGCACCAAGCAGCGTGGCTGACCCGACCGGTGCGAAGGCAGGTTTGCCTTGGTGCTGGTCGGGGCGGGCGCGATGCGCCGCGTGCAGGCCCCCATCCGTGGGTGCTCAGAATCGGGAATCGATCATCTACGCTGCCGGTCGTGTCCGAGCGCATGCGCAGAGTCAACGAGTCCGTCCGCGCCGTCGTCGCGGAAGGCCTCGGGGAGCTCAAGGACCCGCGGATCGGGATGGTCACCGTCACCGGCGTGCACGTCACACCCGACCTCGCGGAGGCGCGCATCTTCGTCTCCGTGCTCGGCAGCGACAAGAAGCGGACGGCGACGCTTGCCGGCCTCGATTCGGCGCGCGGGGTCTTGCAAGCGAAGCTCGGCCGGCAACTCAGCTTGCGCCGGACACCCGCGTTGACCTTCACCTACGATGACTCCGTCGAGCGCGGCGTGCGCATGACGAAGCTGATCGAGGATCTGGCGGCGGACCTTCCCGAGAGTGAGCCAGATGCAGAGCAGTGATCCGAGCGATGGCGCTGTGAAGGCGGTTGCGGACGCGATCCGGTCGAACGATCGCTTCCTCGTCGTGACGCACGAGAACCCGGACGGCGATGCGCTCGGCTCGATGATCGGTGCCACTCTTGCTCTGCGCGAGCTCCGCAAGGACGTGGTCATGTACCTGTCGGGTAGGGCACCGACGCCGGCCGAGTACCATTTTCTCGACCTGAGCGAGGTGCGGCGCGAGCTGCCGGACGATCTCGAGGAGCGCGTGCTGCTCGCCGTCGATTGCGCGAACGAGCGGCGCATCGGCGAGGAGAACACGGGCGTCGATCGCGCGAAGCTCGTGGTGAACGTCGACCACCATCACGACAACTCGCGATTCGGCGACGTCAACCTGATCGTCGACGACGCATCGTCGACGGCGGAGATCGTTCGCGACATCCTTCGCGAGCTCGATGTGACGCTAACGCCTGATATCGCGGCCGCGCTCTACGTCGGACTCGTGACGGACACGGGGCGCTTCCAATACGCCAACACGACCGCGAAGGCGTTGCGGCTCGCCGCGGAGCTCGTCGAGGCGGGCGCAGACGTGCACGGGATCTTCCGTCACGTCTACGAGACGGTGCAGTTCGCAAAGCTGAAGTTGCTCGCGCGTGCGCTCGAGCGCGCACAGCTGTTCGAAGGTGGGCGCCTCGTCGTCACCTACCTGCTGAAAGACGACTTCGGCGACGTCGGCGCCGAGGAGCCCTACTCCGAGGGGATCATCGACTCGTTGCGCGCGGTCGAAGGCTCGGAGATGGTCGCGCTGATTCGCGAGCCGCCGCGCAACGAGGGACCGGCCCGCCGCATCTCACTGCGCTCGAGCCACGACGAGGTGGACGTTTCCGCGATCGCACGCAAGGAGGGAGGCGGCGGGCATCGCCAGGCTGCGGGCTTCTCCTCCGAGAAGCCGATCGGCGAGATCGTCGACTTCCTTCGCCGCGAGTTCGCGCTGGTTGCAGACGGTGCCGGCCCCCAAGGCTAGGGCTCGGGGAATCGTGTTCTTCGCAAGTCAAGGTTCATGGTTCCGCGAGCCCTAACACCGGTCGGGATTGCGCTGGTCGACAAGCCGGCGGGCCCGTCGTCGTTCGGCATCGTCGCGGCGCTCCGCCGGCGCACCCGGGCGCGGACCGGTCACGCCGGGACACTGGACCCATTCGCCACGGGTCTTTTGGTCCTGTTGTCCGGCGCGGCAACCAGACTGGCACCGTGCTTCGTTGGGCTCGACAAGCGCTACGTGACCGACGTCGACCTCACGTCGACGACGACGACCGGAGACCCGGAAGGGGAGATCGTCGAGCGGCACCCTGCACCATCCCGCGCGGAGCTGGACGAAGCACTCGCGCGCCTCCGCGGTGAGATCGAGCTGCCGATCCCCGCAGCGTCCGCGGTGAAGATCGGCGGTGAGCGCGCCTACAAGCTGGCGCGTCGGGGCGTCGCGGTCGAGATGCCCCTGAGGCGCTCAGTCGTGCATGCGCTCGACGTCATTTCCTATAGCGGCGATCCCGCAGCCGTACCCGGTGTGCGGATCGAGCTGCACGTCGGCTCCGGGACCTACGTGCGCTCGATCGCGCAGGCACTCGGCGGCCACTGCACGACGCTGCGTCGCACCGCGGTGGGGCCCTTCACGGTCGACGAGTCGGCGCCTGTCGACGAGGCGACGTTGCTGCCGGTCGCGGACGCGCTGAACCGCCTGCCGGCGGAAGCGCTGGAGCGCGTTCCCGATCCCGTGCGAGTCGGGGTGCTGGCACTCGACGCGCCTGTCGGGAACGGGAGCGCAGCTTGAGGGCCGCACGGTGAACGTCGTTCGGAGGCCAGAAGAGCTCGAGCAGCGGCCGCGCGCGGTCGCGATCGGCACCTTCGACGGTGTGCACCTGGGTCACCGCGCGGTCATCCGCGCGGCGCTCGATGCCGGCGCAGGTTCGACGAAGTCGGACACCGAAGGGGCCGCGCTGACCCCGACGGTCGTCACCTTCCATCCGCACCCGCGGACCGCGTTCGGCAACCGGGTCGCGCTCCTCTCGACGCTCGAGCGGCGGCTCGAGCTCTTGGCGGCACTCGGGGTCGAAGACGTGCTCGTCGTCGAGTTCACGCCCGAGCTGGCTTCCGTGCCACCTGAGGACTTCGCGCGCGACTACCTGGCGCAGATCGGCGCGGAGATCGTCGTGTGCGGGACCGGGTTCCGATTCGGACGCCAGCGTGCGGGTGACTGCGACCTGCTACGGGCGCTGGGCTTTGACACGCGCGAGGTGCCGCTCGTCGCGGGAATCTCGTCGACCAAGATCCGTCAGCTGGCAGAGGCCGGCGACGTAGAGGGTGCCGCGCGTCTGCTCGGACGGCCGCTCGAAGTCGATGGCACGGTCGTCAGCGGCGACCATCGCGGCGGCACACTCGGTTTCCCGACCGCGAACTTGCTGGTCGCGCCGGACATGCTCGTGCCCGAGTTCGGCATCTATGCGGGTGCCGTCGGGGACAAGCGGGCTGCGATCTCAATCGGCGTCAACCCGCACTACGGCGGCACCGAACGGCGGGTCGAGGCCTACCTCCTCGACTGGACCGGCGATCTCTACGGCGACCGCCTGGTCGTCGAGCTCTGGCGGCGGCTGCGGGAGGAGCGAGCCTTCGCGAGCGAGGCCGATCTGGTCGAGCAGATCGCCCGCGACGTCGAGGAGACGAGGTCTGCTTCCCGTCCGGTAGAGGCTTGATGTGGATTGGGGTGCTTGCGGGCTCGCGCGCAAGGTTCTCCCGCACACGGCGTCTTGTGACGTGTGGGGGAAGAGAGCAATGTCATCCGGATCAACCGTGTGCGGTGCCTGGACTGCGGCGCGAAGTACGTCAAACCTGTCGACGGTGGAACGGTGCATGCGAATCCGGGATGCCCGCGTTGCAGCTACATGGGGTGGATCTCCGCGACCATCCCGGTCGCGAAGTCGGGCCGGACTATGCCCAGCGGACCGCGCCGCTTCGCCGAGGATCGGCGCCGGCCCCCAATCGCCCCAGCGCGCTGACGCCGCCGAAGTAATGGTGGCGGCTGGCCCAGCGCCGGACCGGGCGACCCCGGCGCTCGAGCGCGGACAGCCACACGTCGTCGACACCCGGCTCGGCGTTCACGACGTCGCCCGCCGGGTGGAAGCGCGGCCGATCGATCGCGGTCTGCGGCTCGACGCCGTCGTGTAGGACCGAGCCCAGGACGCCGACCAGCGCGGTCCGCAGTCGTGTGCCGCCCGCGGCGCCGATCGCGAGCTCGAGGCCGCCGCCGGAGGCCGCTCGATCGAAGGCGAGCGTCGGCGCCATCATGCTTGCCATCCGGTCGCCGGGCCGCAGCGGCTCGCGGATCAGGTCGGACTCGCCGAGCATGCTGTTCAGATGCAGGTCGAGCCCGGGCAGCCAGTCGCCTGAGCCGAGGCCGAGGCTCGTCGTCAGCACGCACGCGCTGCCCTCCGCGTCGACGACCGTGATGTTCGTCGTGTGGCCGTCCATGACCGGCACCGCCTCGAGCGCGGCGAGCAGTGCCGACGGCCCGCCCGCCGGATCGAAGCGCGCAAGCGTCTCCGGAACGCCTGACAGGCCGCGCCGCGTGAGCACGCGGCGCCCGGCGAACTCGACGCGCACGGGCTCCGTCCACACAGGTGCGTAGCCCTCGAGGTCGGTGGGAGTGATCGCCCCGCCCCGCTCACGCATCAGTTCGAGCAGCGAGCGTGCGATCGTGCCCGAGTAGACGGAGGCCGCACCCTCGTCGCGCACGAGCTCGAGCGCACGCACGAGCCCGGGTTGCTGCAGCACATCGCCTTCGACCATCAGTCCGCCGGTCGGGGCGTAGATCGCGGCGCCCTCGCGCATCGTCATCACCGGCGCGAGCATCACGAGACACGCAACGTGCGCAGCGGGCATTGCAACGCCGTCGCGCGCGAGCCGCAGCGCCGGCTCGACGAGTCGCGCCCACGGCAGGCGACCGTACGCACGCCAAAGCGCGTCGAGCCCCGCCGGCACGCCCGGAACGGCGCACGACGAGGCGCCGATCGCGTAGTGCACGAGCTCCTCGCCGAACGGCACCTCGAGCGAGTCCATCGGCGCGCCCTCACCCCACGGCACCGAGACGAAGCAGTCGAGGTTGCGTGCTGTGCCGCTCGCGGCGTCGAAGTAGATCGCGTGACCACCGCCGAGCAGGCCGGTCATGATCGTCTCGGCGACGCACGAGGCGAGGCACGCAGCGACTGCCGCGTCGGCCGCGGTGCCGCCGTCGGCGAGGATCTCGGCACCCGCCGCCGCGGTTGCGGGATGGCCTGCCGCGACTGCCGCTGTGCTCACGTGACGCGCTCGGCGAGTCGGCTGCCGAACCGGCCGAACCCCTCGAGCGGAAAGTCGAACCGCTCGTGCACTCGAGCGCGCTCGGTGATCTCGAAGCTGCGCTCGCCGATCGGTCGCGCTGCAAACTCGCCGTCCTCGAGCCTCACCGTGAGCCCGCCCACTGCGTACTCGACGTCGATCGAGCGGTCGCTGTTCGCGTACGACCCGCTGAAACCCTCGAGCACGTCGTCGGAAAGGTCAACTGTCTCCGGCACGCGCCGCCGCGATCCGAGCACTCGCTCGAAGAACGCGTTCTCGACGTCGTACAACGCCTTCGCGCCGCGGCTGTCGTTCGTCAGCCCGACGAAGACCGCGCCGTGCTCGGGAACGACGAGGAGCGACGACTGGAATCCGCCCCAGGACCCGCCGTGGCCCCAGACCTCGACCCCGCCGACTCGCTCGCCGAAGAGCCCGAGCCCGTAAACGCCACCCGTCGGCTTGCCGTGCACGACCCGCATCCGCACGAGTTCCGGTGAATCGAGCAGCCAGTGCCCGAAACGCAGCAGATCGGGAACGTTCGAGACGAGCCCGCCGGAAGGC
This sequence comes from Gaiellaceae bacterium, assembly GCA_045805985.1. Lineage (GTDB taxonomy): Bacteria > Actinomycetota > Thermoleophilia > Gaiellales > Gaiellaceae > PALSA-600. The sequence continues at coordinate 84,980 of JBJMKA010000015.1, forward strand.
CGACGTGCCCGCGGGTAAGGGCCCGGCAGCGTGTCGGGGCCGGAACCGGGAACGTCGGGCTCGCCGAACGAGGTGGCCTCGAGCCCGGCAGGCCCGATCACGCGCTCCGCCAGCGCCTCCTCGTAGGACAGGCCGGCTCGCTCCGCGCACATCCAGCCCGCGAGCCAGTAGCCGGTGTTCGCATACGACCAGGTGTGCTCGACGCCGAGGAAACGCCGGATGCTGGGCAAATCCTGGACGAGGATCGCGAGAGCGTCGTCCGCGTCACCGAAGCGGCCGAGATCGCCCGCGTCGCTGTCGAAGCCGCTCAGATGCGAGAGCAGGTGCCGCACCCGAACGTCGCCGGGCCAGATCCCGGTCGATTCCTCGAGGTCGAGGAGCCCGAGGCACATGGCGGCGGTGAACGGCTTCGTGATCGAGGCGACCCTGAACACCGTGTCCGGAGAACATCCGATCGCATGCGCCTCGACTTCGCCTCCGACCGACACGCCGAGCGCGAGCGCGGGCACCTTCCAGGTGCGCGCGGCGGCCTCAGATGCCTGCAAAAACGACGAATCCAGCACGAGTTCGCTACCCTACTCACCGACCCGGTCTCGGCCGTGCGCGTCTTCCTTCGCGACGTTCGCTGAGACTTGGGTGTCGTCTACTCAGAGGAGAAAGAGATGCCCCTCACCAAGGAAGAAAAGGTCGAGCACGTTCAGAAGTTCGGCAAGCACGAGACTGACACCGGTTCGCCGGAGGTTCAGATCGCGATGCTGTCGCAGCGCATCAGCGAGCTCACTGAGCACCTCCGCACGCACAAGCACGATCACTACTCGCGTCGCGGTCTGCTCAAGCTCGTCGGCCGGCGCCGCAGGTTCCTGAACTACCTGCAGCGGAAAGACCTCGAGGGCTATCGCGCCCTCATCAAGGAGCTCGGCCTCCGCCGGTAACGCTCCTTTAGTCAAGGAGGGTGGAGTTTGGGCGAGCGCCGCTGCCGTTCAAACGGAGCAGGGCGTTGACCCAAACTTCCACCCTTCACTCAGTAAGCACCGCATTTGAAGTGCAGTGGAGGAATAGGAGAACTGATGAGCATTGTTGAAGCTGAGCATCCCGCCGGGGTGCCGGTTTCCGTGTCCGTCGAGATCGGCGGCAAGGAGATTTCATTCGAGACGGGGAAGATCGCCAAGCAGGCAGACGGGGCAGTCCTCGTCCGCAGTGGCGACACCGTCGTCCTCGGGACGGCGCAGGGCCGGACGGAAGCGCGCGAAGGTGCGGACTTCTTCCCCCTGACGATCGACGTCGAGGAGCGCATGTACGCCGCCGGCAAGATCCCGGGCGGCTTTTTCAAGCGGGAAGGGCGCCCCACGGAGCGCGCAATCCTGACCGCACGCATGATCGACCGCCCGGTCCGGCCGCTTTGGCCGAAGGGCTATCGCAACGAGACCCAGGGCGTCGCCACGGTCTTCTCGGCCGACATGGTGAACGCGCACGACATCCTCGCGATCAACGCGGTCTCCGCGGCGCTGACCGTGTCGCCCCTACCGTTCGTCGGCCCAATCGGCGCCGTGCGCATGGGGATCGTCGAGGGCAACCTCGTCGTCAACCCGACGCTCCAGGAGCTCGAGGACACCGATCTCGACCTGATCGTCGTCGGCACGAAGGACGGCCTGACGATGGTCGAGGCGGGCGCGAAGCAGGTGCACGAGGACAAGCTGCTCGAGGCACTCGAGATCGCCCACCGCGAGATCGTGAAGCTCTGCGACGCCCAGCTCGAGCTGCGCGCGAAGAAGGGCAAGACGAAGTGGCTCGACCCGGCGGTCACCGAGCGGCTCGAGTCGGCCTACGGCCACGAGATCTGGGAGCGCATCCAGAAGGTGGGCCTCCGCGAGGCCGCTGCGATCGTCGAGGAGATCGTCGAGAAGGAAGTCGGCGCCCCCTCCCTCGATGCGAACGAGGAGAAGGTCTTCTCCGAGCTGCAGGTCCGCATGTCGCTGGCGCAGATCCTCGAGAAGCAGCGCTCCGTCGCGGTCGAGACCGTCGTCCGTGAGAAGTTCGAGAACGACCTGCGTGGTCTCACCGAGGCCGAGCAGGACTCGAAGGAGCTCAAGTCGGCGAAGCGGAACCTCGTCTTCGAGCACATCATCGAGAGCGTCGAGCTGCCGTTCCCGGTCGGCCCGGCCACCGTCGACGGTGAGAGGCCCGTCGTCAAGGACGCGCTCACGAAGAGCTATGTCAAGAAGGCGTGCGAGTCGATCTACAAGTCGCTCGTCCGCCAGAAGATCGCGGTCGACAAGCGTCGTCCCGACGGCCGGACTGCAACGCAGATCCGCCCGATCGAGATCGAGGTCAGCGTGATGCCCCGTACCCACGGGTCGGGCCTCTTCACGCGTGGCCAGACGCAGATCCTGTCGCTGTTGACGCTCGGCACCGCGAAGGAGGGGCAGCGCATCGACGACCTTTCCCTCGAGCGTGACCGGCGCTTCATGCACCACTACAACTTCCCGCCTTACTCGGTGGGTGAGACGGGCCGCATGGGCTCGCCCAAGCGGCGCGACATCGGCCACGGTGCGCTCGCACAGCGCGCACTCGAGGCCGTGCTCCCGACAACGGAGACCTTCCCGTACACGATCCGGATCGTGTCCGAGACGCTCGAGTCGAACGGCTCGTCGTCGATGGGCTCGGTCTGCGGCTCGACTCTCGCGCTGATGGACGCCGGTGTGCCGATCACGGCCCCCGTCTCCGGCATCGCGATGGGCCTCGTCAAGGAAGGCGACGAGTACGAGATCCTGACCGATATCCAGGGCGCGGAGGACCACCTCGGCGATATGGACTTCAAGGTCGCCGGCACGCAGGAGGGCATCACCGCCCTGCAGATGGACATCAAGATCACCGGCGTCAGCCGTGAGATCATGCAGCAGGCCCTCGCCCAGGCGAAGGACGCCCGCATCGCGATCCTCGGCAAGATGAACGAGGCGATCTCGGCCCCGCGCGCAGCACTCGCGGAGCATGCACCACGGATCTCGACGATTCAGATCAACCCGGAGTTCATCGGGATGGTGATCGGCAAGGGCGGCGAGACGATCCGCTCGCTCGAGTCCGACTACGAGGTGCAGATCGACATCGAGGAGGACGGCACGATCCTCGTGTACGCCACCGAGGGCACCAAGGGTGACGCCGCCATCGAGGCGATCCGGAACCTGACCAAGGAGCCCGAGGTCGGCGATACCTACACGGGTCGCGTGGTCAAGACGACCGACTTCGGTGCGTTCGTCGAGCTGAAGAAGGGCACCGACGGCCTGCTCCACGTTTCGAACGTGGGCCCCGGCCGCGTCAACCACATCGAAGACGTCATCGCACGCGGTGACATCCTCGACGTCGTCGTGCAGGAAGTGGACAAGGCGCGTGGCCGCATCGGCCTCAAGCTCGTCCAGAAGCACGAAGGCGAGACCATGGTTTCCCCGGAGCAGCTCGTCGAGCGGGCGAAGGACGCCCCGCCGCGCGAGCCCCGCGAGGATCGCGGTCCGCGTCGTGACGGCCCCCGCGGTGGCGGTCGTGGCGGGCCGCGCCGCGAGCGCGAGGGCTCGCGTTCCGAGTAACGAGTAGTACCGTCGGCGGTGAATGAAGCCGCCCGACTCGATCACCGACGGCGTGGTCGTCCTCCGCGAATTGCGTGAGGGCGACCGCGCCGCCACTCTTTTGACGATGCGCGACCAGGTCGTCGCGCGCTGGCTGAACATGCCGGCGGTGCCGGGCGACCGGGACTTCGATTCGCTCCTACGGGTTGGACGGGACGGCAGGGCATCGGGCGACCGCATCGACTACACCGTCACCGAGGCGGGGGATGACGTGTCGCTCGGCGCGGTGATCGCGTCGCGCCGGCACCGCGACAACTGGGAGGTCGCGTATCTCGCGCGCGCGGAGGGGAGAGGGCGCGGCTTGATGACCCGCGCCGTGCGCCTGCTCTGCGACTGGCTGCTCCAGGAAGGCGTCGGGCGGATCGAGTTGCGCACGCACCCAGACAACGAGGCGTCGCAGAAGCTCGCCGAACGGGCCGGCTTCCGGCGCGAAGGCCTCGAGCGCCAATCGATCTGGCTGCACGGCGCGCGGGTGGATGCGATCCTGTGGTCGCTCTTGCCGAGCGACGCGCGCTGACCGGGGGCGCGCCCGCAAGGTGTCAGACACCACTACCACTCGGGACGTTCGCGTGGGGCGCTCGAAGAGGTGTCTGACACCTGTTCGCTCGCGTGACGCGACCGGCCGACGCGAAACGCCGTGGTGTCAGACACCACCGGCGCCACTCACCTACCATCCCACCGTGCAGAACTGGACGCTGACCGAGTTCGACTCCGGCGAACGCGTGATCTCCGAGCCGCTCGACCACGTGCGCTCCGCCGCCGTGGGGTTTTGGATCGGCGCGGGCTCCAGGGACGAGGCGCCGGCCGAGGCAGGCGTCACGCACTTCATCGAGCATCTCCTCTTCAAGGGAACGGGTCGCTACAGCGCGGTCGAGATCGCCGAGATCTTCGACGGGCTCGGTGGCGAGCTGAACGCAGCGACCTCGCGTGAGCACACGCTCGTCTACGCGCGCATCCCCGACCACCACCTCGAGACGGCGGTCGACGTGATGAGCGACATGGTCTTTGCGCCCGCGTTCGCGGAGCTCGACTCGGAACGTGACGTGGTGCTCGAGGAGATCGCGATGTACGACGATGCCCCGCAGGAGCTCGTGCACGACCTGATCGCGGAGGCGGTGTTCGGCGATCATCCGCTCGGGCGCCCGGTGATCGGGACCGCCGAGTCGATCTCGTCGATCTCCCGGGACGCGATTGCGCATTACCACGAGGCGATGTACATCCCTGGCAACATCGTCGTCGCGGCCGCCGGCAACCTCGAGCACGAACGCGTCGTCGAGCTCGTCCAGCGTGGTCTCGAGCGGCGCAGCCGCGTCGCAGCGACAGCGCCAAACGTACGCCCGCCGCTCGTCACCCCACCGGCGCCACGGCTGCGCTTCCACCAGAAGAACACCGAGCAGTACCACGTCTGCTTGGCCGCGCCGGGCATCTCGCGCTCCGACCGCCGCCGTTTCGCCGCCTCCATCCTCGATTCGATCCTCGGCGGCTCTGCGTCGTCTCGGCTCTTCCAGGAGATCCGCGAGAAGCGCGGGATGGCGTACGCGGTCTACTCGTTCGTGTCGCAGTACACCGACACCGGCCAGATCGGCGTCTATCTGGGCACGCGCGAGGACAACCTCGACGAGGCGCTGAAGATCACGGCCGAGCAGATCGCCGACATCGCGGCGGGCAATGTGCCCGCGCGCGAGCTCGAGCGCGCCAAGGAGAACCTGAAGGGGCGCATCCTGCTCTCGATGGAGTCGACGTCCGCGCGGATGAACCGTCTCGGCAAGTCGTTGATCACCGACTCCGAGCTGCTGTCGCTCGACCGCATCGTCGCGGAGATCGATGCCGTCGAGGCGTCGTCGATCTCAGAGCTCGCCACCGCCCTGCTCGCACCCGAACGGCTGTCGGCCGCGTGCATCGGCCCGAACGACGAGCGCTTCCTGGCCGCGCTCGAGCAGATCACGCCGGGGCTGGCGCGCGCGGCGTGAAGATCCTCCTGAACGGCCGGAGCGGCAAGGTCGGCTCCGTGCTAGCGCCGGGGGTCGAGGCGGCGGGCCACACACTTGTGGATTCACTCGACGAGGCGGACGCGATGGTCGACTTCACCCGCCCGGACGCGGTGCTGGCGAACGTGCGCGCCGCGATCGACGCCGGTGTGCCGAGCGTGGTCGGGACGACCGGCTGGGACCCGCAGGACGTCGCCGATGCGAAGGTCGCCGTCTTCTACGCACCGAACTTCGCGATCGGGGCGGTGCTGATGATGCGGTTCGCGGCCGATGCCGCCCGATACCTCGAGCAGGCCGAGATCGTCGAGCTCCACCACGCGGCCAAGCTCGACGCGCCATCGGGCACCGCGAAGCTGACCGCGGAGCGCATGGGCGGCGACGTGCCGATCCACTCGGTTCGGTTGCCTGGCCTCAACGCCCACCAGGAGGTGCTGCTGGGCGGCCCCGGCCAGCTGTTGACGATCCGGCACGACGCAACGTCGCACGAGGCCTACACGCCCGGCGTCCTGCTCGCACTCGAGAAGCTGCCGACCCTGCCGCCGGGCGTCACGGTCGGCCTTGACACACTTCTCTGAGTCTCTTGCACCCGTGTCGCTCGTCGTCGGCGACGTCGAGCTCTCCCTGCTGCGGCCGAGCGCGCCCGAGGCCCTGATCGACGAAACGGCCTTCGAGCAGGATGAGTTCTTGCCCTACTGGGCCGAGCTCTGGCCCGCGTCGATCGCGCTCGCTACGGCGTTGCCCGAGGTGGCCGGCCTCCGTGTCGTGGAGCTCGGCTGCGGTCTCGGGCTGCCGTCGCTCGTCGCCGCGGCGCGGGGAGCGGACGTGACCGCGACCGACTGGGCGGAGGACGCCGTCGAGTTGCTGCGCGAGAACGCGGCCCGCAACGGTCTCGAGCTGCGCACGGAGGTGCGCGACTGGCGCGAGCCGTGGCCGGAGCGATTCGACCTCGCGCTCGCGGCCGACGTGCTCTACGAGCGGCGCAACGTCGAGCCGCTGCTCGAGCGGTTGCGAGAGCTCGCGCCGGTTGCCTACGTCGGCCTCGCCGGTCGGCCGTACGAGGCCGAGTTCCTCGAGAGGGCCGGCTCCGCCGTCGAAGTTGCGGACCGCGTGGTCTCGCTCGGCTGACGCGCGAGCATCGCGGCCGCGAGAACCACGCTCGCAAACGCAATGACGCGCAACGCGCCCAGCGCACCGCCCGGCAAGCGCTCGTGGAAGAGCGCGACGCCCGCCGCGATCGGGAGCGCATTCGTCAGCAACGTCGAGGTGCCGGCGGTCGCGAGTGGCGTCCCGCGCTGAAAGCCGAGCTGCAGCACGACGAAGGCAGCGCCGTGCGCCGCGAGCACGACCGGCACGGCGAGCAACCACACACCGCCGTGCACGGCGGCCTTCGTTGCGACGTCGCCTGCGGCATAGAGCGCGCCCGCCGCGAGCCCGAGGCCGGCGCCGGACCCGCGCGCTCCGAGGAGCGCCGCGAGGATCGCGGAGCCCACGAGCCAGACGACGAGCGCCGCCGGAGAAACCGCCGTGCTCGCCGGCGCGCCGCCTGCCAGCGACACGGCAAGCAGCGCCAGCCCCGTCACGGCGACTGCGACCGCGGGCCACCGCACGGCGTGCCCTAGGCGCTGGGCCAGTGCGGCGAGGATGCCGATGCCGCCCGCGGAGGTCGCCTGCACGAGCGAGAGCGGGGCGAGCGCGAGCGCAGCAACGTAGAAGGCCCACCCGGCGAGACCGACGACGAACCCGATGCGCCACGTACGGTCGGCAAAGAGCAGCCGCAGCGAGCGAATCGGTGTGCGTCCCGACAACGCGGGCAGCTCCTGCGTGGCGGCGTGCTGTTCGAGCCAGCCCCAGTTGAGTGCGAAAGCGGAGAGCAGCGCGAGGGCAAGCCCGGCGCCGACGCTCACTTGCGTTCGCCTTGGAACGGCAGATACGCCTCCGCGGCGAGCGCGGCGATGCCGATTCTCGGCAGGTCGCGGCGGCGTTCGTAGACGACGAAGCGGCGCTCCCAACGCGGGAAGAACTTGCGGTTGAAGGCGAGCAGGTTGTCGAGCTGGAAGTGGCCCTTGAGCGTTAGCAGTGCGCGGCGCTGCACCTCTTGGAGTCCTCTGAGGTCGGCCTCGGGCGCGAGCAGTGCAGCGAACGGCGCGAAGTTCAGCGACACGCGCTCGAAGCCGTGGTAGCGCGCCCAGGTGATGGACTCGCAGATCAGCCATTCGTTGAACCCGTTCGGCGTCGTGCGCAGGCGCGGCATCGACGACAGCGACAGCGCGGCGCCGCAGGAGATCGCGAAGTGGAGGAAGCCCGCGGGGCGTCCGTCCGGCGCGAAGCCGATCACGAACAGCGCGTCCTCGTCGCCGAGCGAGAACAGCGCATCGAGCGCCATCACGAACCCGCGCTCGGGAGTCTCGCCGCGCCAGTCGCGCGCGACCGCCTCGAGCTCGAGGCGGAGCTCGTCGTCGAGCGCGCTCGGCCTCAGGACGCGCGCGTCATACCCGGCGTGCGCGAGCCGGTGCACGGACTGGCGCACCTTGCGGATCGATCGCCCTTCGAGCGAGAAGCTCGCCGTGTCGACGATCGCCTCGTCTCCGTGGTAGAGCGAGTGGAGGCCGTGCGCGGCGTAGAGCGGCAGGCAGCCTTCGGACGCACCGAGAATCGCCACCCGCCAGTCGCGCCGGTGCGCGTGCTCGACGAACCGGCCGATCAGCTCGTCGAGCCGGTCGCGCGGCCCGATCGGATCGCCCGAGACGATCGCGACGCCGCTCACGACGCGATAGGCGAGGAACGCGGGTTCGTCTGCGCTGAAGAAGTACGACTTGTCCGAGCGAAGCACGAACGGCGCGAGCGTGTCGATGCCCCACGCGTGCACGAGCGCTCGCGCGACGGCACGCTCGTGCTCCTCCTGCACGACGCGATGGCGCCACGGCGCAATCCAGCCCGCGACCAGCCACAGCGTCGAGGCGATGCCGAGTAGCAACAGCGAGAGCGGGAACCAGTCGCCGAACGGGCCGACGAGGTGCGGCGAGCCGCGGAGGTTGATCGCGAGCAGGCCGTCGAGCGTCTCGCGCAGGACGAAGCGGAAGGTCAGCGGCTGATCCGCTGCCGTTTGGTTCAGCCACAGCGCAATCAGCGCGTAGAGACCGATCGCGGCGATCACCGTGAGTGCGCGCCGCGCGACAAGCGCGCGAGAGTCGGCGTCGCCCGGCCCGTCGAAGTCGTGCCGGCGCGCGATCAGCAGGACCAGGACGACGGCCGAGGCCAGCGTCCCGTCGTTGAAGCCGTGGAGGACATGGATGGTCGTCGAGAGACCGGTGACGGCGGTGGCAACCTGCCAGGCACGGTGACGGCGACGTGCGAGCCCGCGCGACGCGACGAGCATCGCCACCGCTGCGAACACACCGGAGGCTTTCGCGAGCGGCCCGACGGCGTCGGGAGTGAACCCGTGCAGGATCCCGACGTTGCGTCCCGGAAGCATGCCGTGGATCAGGTTCAGGAGCCCACCGCTCGCGACGACGGTCGCGATGACGATCGGCGCCCGGTCGACGCGACGCACTCTCGCAAGCGTGGCCGCGCCGAGTGCCACGACAGCCGCCGAGAGGTAGACGAGTTGCAGGCGCGCCGCCGTGTCGAGCGCCGTGCGCACCGGTACCTGCCGCACGATCGCCATCGAGACGCCGACCTGCAGGTAGCTCCAGATCCCAACGCCGAGACCGAGGATCACCGCCGCGGTCAGACGTTCGATCCGGGCCCAGCGCGCATACGCGCCGAGCAGCGACGCGGCAGCTCCCCAGACGAGGAGATACCAGAGCAGCGAGACCGAGGAGTGCCGCGAGAGCTCGTCGAGCGGTAGGGCGAGCCCGATGCGAGGGCCTGGCAGCGCGGGGTGGAGCAGATACATCCAGCCCGTCGCGGCGACGCCGACAACGAGGACCAGCGGGAGCGCTGCCGCCCTACGCACCGCGGAGCCTCCTCGACGCGGCGAGGTACGCGTCCACCGCACGGCCGCGCCAGATCGCCCAGTTGTGGCCGCCGTGCACGACGGAGTACCGGTAGGGCAGCTGCAGCTGCGCGAGCGTCCGCGCGAAGCGATCGTTCTGCTTGAGCGCGCGGTCGCCGGTCCCGCTGTAGAACCAGAAGTAGGTGTGGGAGCGACGCAGCTTCGGTGTGGCGGCGCGGATCGTCAGCTGCGGGCTGTTCCGCTTCATCAGGGTGCGGTCACGGCCGAACACCGACGCGACCCGGTCCGCCCGCTCGTAGCCCGACCAGCTCTCGACGACGTGGAACTCGCCGGGATGGTGGATCGCGATGTTCAACGCGGCGTAACCGCCTTCGGAGAGGCCTGCGATCGCGCGGCCCCGGCCCGACCGCACCGTGCGGTAGCGCGCGTCGATTGCGTGAACGACGTCGCGCGCAACGAACGTCTCCCAGCCCTCGTGAGGACGCACGCCGTTCGCCCACTCCTTGTCGGTGAACGAGCCTGTCGACCCGAACGGCATGACGAGGATCAGCGGGCGCGCGCGGTGCAGCGCAACGAGCTCGTCCTGCACGACGCCCATGCGCACGGTTGCGAGGAACGCCGCCGGTCGTCCCGGGAAGCCGTGGAGGAGATAGAGCACGGCGTAGCGGCGGTCGGGGTGCGCGTTGTATCCGGGCGGCAGGTAGACGTCGACCGGTTGCCGGCGGCCGCCGAGCGCCGGGCTCGCGACCGAGATTTGCACCGCCGAGCCGTGCACCTTCACGAACGCCGCGTCGCGGGGCGGAGCGAAGCCACGGTAGACCCAGTAGTTGTCGACGTAGCGGTACGCGCCGACCAGCCCGATCACGAGGAACGTTGCGAGCGCAGCTGCCACGAGCCAGCCGCCCCGTGGTGCCGGCAGCACCGAGCTGGTCATGCTGATGTTCTAGGCCACGCGGCCTGAACAGAGGATTAACGCGTCGGTGCCGCCAAGTGCCGGAGCGCGAGACGCAGCCATCCAACCCCGTGCGCCTGCCAGAGGGCGGTCGTGTGCTTACCGGCGTAGACCTCGAACAGGTGCGGGAGATGGGCAGCGTCGAGCTCGCCGTTGAGCTGGTCGTTCTCCGTGAGGAAACGGCTGTCGCCGCGCCCGACGTAGAACCCGAAGAACGTCGAGCCACCGCGGAGCGCGCTGACGAGCGTGTGCGCGTTCGCCGCCGGCCCGCGGGCGAGCGGCTGCGTCCCGGTCGGGTCGGTCGCGTGGAAGTAACCGGACCAGGACTCGATGACGGAAAACTCCTTCGTGTGGTGGAGGCCGACGATCGTCGCGCCGTAGCCGCCGGCGGAGACTCCGACGATCGCGCGCCCGGCACGCGAGCGGATCGTGCGGAAGTGGGCGTCGATATAGCGCGGGATCTCGTTCGCGACGTAGGTCTCCCAGTTGCGGCTGACGCCCCAGTTCAGGTACTCCGGATCGGTGTCCGAGGCGCGCGCGCCTTGTGGGAGCACGAGGATCGCCGGCCCAACCTGCGGCATGGCCTCGATGAGCCACGCGTTGCCGCGGTAGCTGCTCGGGCTCGCAGGTAACCCGTGCAGGAAGTAGATGACCGGATACCGGCGGTGCGGGAAATCGTCGTAGCTCGCCGGCAGGATCACACGCGCGTGCACTTGGCTGTTGAGTGCCACTGACCTGATGCGCTCGTCGAGGTCGTGGCTCTGGTGCAGCAACGTCGCTGCGGCGGTCGCCGCGAACGCGAGGGCGGCCACCGCGGCCGCGGCGTACCAGGAACGCCTCATCGAGACACCATGCCCAGCTCGGTGGATTTACCGCCGTCGGCGCAACGAATTCTTCACGTTTCTTTAGCTAGCGTCGCGACGATGCCGGTGTTCGCTGCGATCGCGACAGCCCTGCTCCTGCCGGGGTTCTCGTCGGTGACCCCAGGCCCGGCCGGCGGCCAGGTGCTCGAGGGAACGTTTCCCGGGACGGAGCGCCCTGGGTACATCTACCTGCCGCCCGGGTTCAACGAAGCGACGCGCTACCCGGTCGTCTACCTCTTGCACGGCATGCGGGGGTCGCCGGCGGAGTACATCGACGCGACGCAGCTTCCGATCTTCGCAGACACCGAGATCACCGCCGGGCGCCTGCGCGCGTTCATCGCGGTCGTGCCGGCCGCCGGACCCAATGCCGATTACAACGGCGAGTGGGCGGGGCCGTGGGAACGCGCGCTCGTCGAGCGAATCGTCCCCTGGGTCGATGCCCGGCTGCCGACGCAGCGGAACGCGGCGGGACGTGTGATCGCCGGGCTCTCCGCGGGAGGCTTTGGCGCGGTCGACATCGGGCTGCGCCATTCATCGCTCTTCAGGACGATCGAGTCCTGGGGCGGGTACTTCACGCCGGTGCTCGACGGTCCTTTCAAGCACGCGACGCGCACGGCGCTCGCCGCGCACGACCCGACCTTGCTCGTGGAGGCGGAGCAGTCGCTCCTCGCTAGCGCGCGGACGCGTTTCTTCCTCTCGACCGGCCCTCCGCACAGCCGCTGGGCGCCGCCGTCGGCGACGATCGGCTACGCCGCACGGTTGCGGGCCCTCGGGCTCCCGTACACGCTGCGCGTCTACACAAGCAAGCAGGGTGAATGGCGCAACCAGCTCGACGACGGCCTCCGCTGGGCGCTCGCGCCCCCAACGCACACGTAGAATCGACAGATGCTCGGCAACGTCCTGACCGCCATGGTGACCCCGTTTCGCGAAGACGGGACGGTCGACTTCGACTCCTTCCAGCGCCTCGCGCGCCACCTCGTCGAGAACGGCTCCGACGGCGTCGTCGTCTCCGGGACGACGGGCGAGAGCCCGACGCTCACCGACGACGAGCGCCTCGACCTCTTCCGGGCGGCGATCGAAGCGGTGGGGGAGGACGCCACCGTCGTCGCCGGCACGGGCACGTACTCGACCGCGCACTCGGTGCACCTGACCGAGCAGGCGCACGAGCTCGGCGCCGACGCGTTCCTCGTCGTCACGCCCTACTACAACAAGCCGCCGCAGCGCGGGATCGTCGCGCATTTCGAGCAGATCGCGGGCGTGAGCGACAAGCCGATCGTCGTCTACAACATCCCGGGACGGGTGGTGGTCAACATCGAGCCGGAGACGATCAGCCGGCTGGCCGAAATCCCAACGGTGCGCGCCGTGAAGCAGGCGAACGACGACCTCGCGCAGGCGAAGCACATCGTCGACACCGGGCTCGACCTCTACGCGGGCGACGACAACCTGATCCAGCCGTTCCTCGAGCTCGGTGGGCTCGGCGGCGTCTGCGTCCATACGCACGTCGTCGGACCGCAGGTGGCCGCGCAGGTGAAGGCGTTCCGCTCGGGCGACGCAGAGCGGGCCCGTGAGATCGACCGCGACCTCGACCCTGCCTACGAGCTGCTGAAGGTGCAGTCGAACCCGATTCCGATCAAGGCGGCGCTCAACTTGCTCGGACACGCCGTCGGCGGGCACAGGCTGCCGATGCCGCCACCCACCGAGGACGAGATCGCCGCGGTTCGTGGTTGCCTCGAGCGCCTCGGCCTCCTTGTCGCGGCCTAAGCAGGGCGACCACCTACACTGGCTCCCCTATGAGTGACGTCTTACGCGTGATCCCGCTGGGCGGGCTCGGCGAGGTGGGCAAGAACATGACGGTGTACGAGATCGGCGGAGAGCTGATCATCGTCGATGCCGGGATGGCCTTCCCCCGCGACGAGCACCTCGGCGTCGACGTGATCCTTCCAGACTTCGGCTACCTGCGCGACAAGCACGTGCGGGCGGTCGTGCTCACGCATGCGCACGAAGACCATGTCGGCGCCCTGCCCTTCCTGATGCGCGAGATCAAGGTCAACGAGATCTGGGGGACACGGCTCACCCTTGGCCTTGTCAAATCCAAGCTCGACGAGCACGGTCTGCTTCGCGCGGCCGAGTTGCAGGAGGCGGACCCGGACGGAGCGCCGATCCAGCTCGGCCCGTTCCGGCTCGAGTTCATCCGGATGGCGCACTCGATCCCCGACTGCGTCGGGATCGCGATCGGGACGTCCGCCGGCCTCGTGTTCCACACCGGGGACTGGAAGCTCGACCACACGCCGGTCGACGGGCTGCGCACCGACGTCGGTCGCCTCGCCGAGCTCGGGAACCGTGGTGTCGACCTCCTCTGCGGCGACTCGACGAACGCCGAACGCCCGGGCTTCACCCGCAGCGAACGCGTCGTCGGCGAAGCGTTCAGGCAGATCATCCCGGCGCGCAGCGGTCGCATTCTCGTCTCGAGCTTCGCATCGAACATCCACCGCATGCAGCAGGCGATTGAGGTCGGCGTGGACTCCGGTCGCAAGATCGTCGTCGTCGGCCGTTCGATGCGGCGCAACATGAACGTCGCGCGCAACCTCGGATATGTCGAGGTGCCGGAGGACGCACTCGTGAAGCCTGCTCAGCTCGACGAGATCCCGTCTCACGAGCAGCTGATCCTCTGCACGGGGTCGCAGGGCGAGCCGCTGTCTGCCCTGACGCGCATTGCGTACAACGACCACCCGGCGATCAAGGTCGAGCGTGGGGACACGGTGATCATGTCGTCGCGCCCGGTCCCGGGCAACGAGCTGCGTGTACACGACACGATCAACCGGTTGACGAAGAACGGCGCCGAGGTGCTGCACGAGGAGAACGCCGACGTGCACGTTTCGGGTCACGCGCGCGCAGAGGAGTTGCGGACGCTGCTCAGCCTCATCCGCCCGAAGGCCGTGCTGCCGATCCACGGCGAGTACCGCATGCAAGCCGCGCATGCGCGCCTCGCTCGTGACGCCGGCGTCCCCGCCAACTCAATCGTGATCGCGGAGAACGGCGATGTCGTCGAGCTCTCCCGCGAGGGGATTCGCATCGTGGACAGGATCGAGGTGGGCGTGACGTACGTCGACGGACTCGGCGTCGGCGACATCACGGATGTCGCCTTGCGCGACCGTCGCCACATGTCGGAGGACGGCGTGCTGATCGTCGTGACGACGCTCGCCGACAACGGAGCGAACGCTCCGGAGCTGATCGCGCGCGGCTTCGCCGAGAGCGATGACGAGCTGTTCTCGGAGATGCGCGACGAGGTCAAGGAGATCGTCCAGGAGCTGCTCGCCGACGACATGCGGGAGATCAAGCTGCTCCAGGAGCACATCCACGACGGTCTCGGTCAGCTGATCTACGACCGGACGCGGCGCCGGCCGATGATCCTCCCAGTCGTGATCGAGGTCTGAGGCGTAGGCTTGACGGAGCCGACCAGAAAATGAGCACGCCCTTGGGGATCACGCGTCCGGAGTGGGCGGCGGTAATCGCCGAGCACGCGGTCGAGGACTCGACTGGGCAACGGCTGATCGGGCAGCTCGTGGCGGTCGAGGTCGCATCGCTCGCGTTCTGCCGGCTGCTCGAGCGCTGGGCGCGCGGTGAGCCCGACCCGAGCACTCCGGGACGCCGCCAGGCGGCGCTCCGCCGCGCCGCCGACCGCGTGGAGACCGCGCTGGCCGGGCTGGAGCAGCCGCTCGGCCGCTACCTCTTGGAGCTCGAGGCGGACATGGCCGAAGGACGCTCATGGTTCGGCGAGCCGAGCCGGGCGGAGCTCGTCGACTGGGAGCCGGTGCTGAAGCGGGCGGGCGTAAGCGTCGAGCCGCATCGCATCGCCGCGGCCTACCTCGAGCTGGCAGTGCTCGTGCGGGCGCTCGAGGGTCTCTCGGCGACGGTGCAGTGGCACTCGACGATCGACAGCGGCTCACTCTGGGCCGGCCTGTTCGACCTGCGTGAAAACCTACTCGGCCGCGCGCTGGCCGACCTGCGCGCTATCGCCGCATAAGACTGCAGTGTAAGCCTTCGTCCAGGCGACTCCGTTTTGGGTTTCCGAACCAGTAGGCAAGGCGGTTCGCAATAACGCGGTCGTTGAACGAGCCAAGGCACCAATCGCCGGGCTTCGCACAATGCAACGTCGGCTCCATCGACGACGACGGGATGCGGTACGGCTTCGCCACCTCGGCCTCGAACGTGAGCACGACCGAGACAGCCACTGCGATCGTCACGAACCAGTCGACGATCGTGCGCCACGGCTGCGGGATCCGACTCTGTGCCCGGTCGAGCAACGCCACATCAGCACGATAGAGGGGCGATCGGGGTTTGCGTGGGGCGCCCGGAGACTCACGAACCTGGTTCGCGCGCGCCGTGTTCGGCGGTGAGATCCGTTGCTGGTTCCGCGAATCAGGTTCGGACTCAAGGGGGTGAACCTGATTCGGCAGCCCCGTCACAGTCGGGTCGCCAGTGGCTCTCAGGCCGAACCAGGTTCAGGAGTTTGCGTGGGGCGGCCGGAGACTCACGAACCTGGTTCGCGTGCGCTGCGTTCGGCGGTGAGGTTCGTCGCCGGTTGCGCGAATCAGGTTCGGACTCACGGGGTGAACCTGATTCGGCAGTGCCCGCCACCGCCTGATGCGCTGCTCCACCAGACACACGCTAACTGAGGCCCGTGTCGGTCCAGGCTAGGCTCGCAGCGTGCCCGTCGAGCTCACCGTCGTCGGTTCGATCAACCTCGATCTCGTCGCGCGCGTCGAACGGTTGCCGCGCCCAGGGGAGACGCTGACCGGCGGCGGCCTCGAGCGCTTTCCCGGCGGCAAGGGTGGGAACCAGGCCGTCGCCGCCGCGAAGCTCGGTGCGCGGGTGAAGATGATCGGCGCCGTCGGCGCGGACCCGTTCGCCGACGAGGCCCTGACGGGTCTGCGTCACGCGGGCGTCGAGCTGCACCTGCAGGGCGAGGACGTGACCGGAGTCGCGCTGATCCTGGTCGCCGAAGACGGCGAGAACCAGATCGTCGTCATCCCGGGCGCGAACGCGCGTGTCCGGCCGCAGTCCCCCGGCGGTGCGGTGCTCACCCAGCTGGAGGTGCCCGACGAGGTGGCGATCGCCGCCGCTCGTGGCGCCGACTTCTTCGCGCTCAACGCGTCGCCCGCCCACCCGATCGACCTCGAACCCGACTTGCTGATCGTCAACCGGCTCGAGCGCGAGGTCGTCTCGCGCGGGAAGCTCGTGGCGGTGACCTACGGCGCCGAAGGAGCCGCGCTGTTCGAGAACGGACAAGAGGTGGCGCGTGCGACGCCGCCGCGCGTCGAGGTGGTGGACGGCACCGCCGCCGGCGACGCGTTTGCAGCGTGCCTCGTCGTCTCGCTGCTCGAAGGCCGCCCACGCGACGACGCGCTCCGGCGCGCCTGCGCGGCGGGCGCGCTCGCGGCTTCGCAACTCGGCGCACAACCTTCCCTCCCCGCCGCGGCTGAGGTTGACGCAATACTCGGGGCATGACGCCGACCCCGATCATCCTCGACTGCGATCCGGGTCACGACGACGCGATCGCACTGCTGCTCGCCGTTGCTTCCCCGGAGGTCGAGCTCATCGGAGTCACGACCGTCGCGGGCAATCAGACGATCGACAAGACCACGAACAACGCGCTCCGTATCCTCGAGCTCGTCGGACGCTCCGACATCCCGGTCTACCGCGGCGCCGACAAACCGTTTATCAGGCCCCAGGGCGTTGCCGCGCACGTGCACGGCGAGAGCGGGCTCGACGGACCCGACCTTCCGCCGCCGGGGACGCGCGAGCAGGACGTGCACGCGGTCGACTACCTCGCGCAAGAGATCCGCGCGCGCAACGGCAAGGTCACCCTCATCCCGACCGGTCCGCTGACGAACATCGGGCTGCTGCTCGCGCTGCATCCGGATGCGCGTCCGGAGCGGATCGTGCTGATGGGCGGCTCGATTGGTGAAGGCAACCGCACGCCGGCGGCGGAGTTCAACATCTGGGCCGATCCCGAGGCGGCGCAGCGCGTTTTTCTCGAGGCCCTCGACACGACCATGGTCGGTCTCGACGTAACTCATCGCGCGCAGATCACCGACGAGCACACCGAGCGCATGCGGGGTGCCGGGCGCGTCGGGAAGGTCGTGGCGGAGCTGATGGACTTCTACGCGCGGTTCCACAAGTCGCGCTATCCCGATCTCGCGGGCGCGCCGATGCACGACCCGGTCTGCGTCGCCCACGTGATTGACCCGAGCCTGATGACCGTCCTCGATGCTTCGATCGAGGTCGACTGCAGCGGCGGCCCGAGCTGGGGCCGGACGAACGTGGACTGGCGCCATCGCGAGCACTTCGGCGAGCCAAACGCGAAAGTCGGCGTCGACATCGACGGCGACCGTTTCGCCGAGTTGATCGTGCAGCGCATCAGTTCGCTCGGCTGAGACACATCGTTCGTGGGCACCCGCGGCAGGACTGATCGCCGTGAGCGCGAAGTGCCCGGCATGGTGCGCAAAAAGCGGCCCCACAAGACGTCCCCGAAGACGCCCTCGCGGGTTCGGAAGCGGAGCGCGAAGAAGCGCCGCGCGAAGTCGCAGGGACACGCTCACCACCATCCGGAGCTGGTGGGCCTCGGCTTGGCCGGGCTCGGGGTCTTCCTCGCAGCGATCCTCTGGTTCGGCTTCAACGGCGGCCCGGTCGCGCACCTCGTCGACACGGCGATCGGAACCGCCGCATATCTGACGCCGGTCGTCCTGGTCCCGCTCGGCGCGATGATCGTCGCGAAGAGCTCCCTGATGGACGTGCGCCCGTTCCGGCTCGGCCTCGCCGTCGCGCTCACCGGCCTGATGCTGACCCTCGGCACCGGCCACGGCGGCCTCCTCGGCGACGGGCTCGAGAGGCTCGTCGCCCTCGCGCTCGGTACGACCGGCGCAACGATCCTCGGCGTCCTGCTCACGATCGCCGGCGTGCTCTTCCTGACGGGAGCCAGCCTCGGCGCGATCCTCCGCCGCAGCGGGCACGTCGTCCATCGCGCGCACGCACGCGTCCGCCGTGAGCGCGTCATCGATCCGGAACTCACGAATCTTGTTGAAACACCGAACCAGGTTCAACCACCGCCGGTCGACGTCAAGCACGACTACCCGGATCTCGTCACCGACTCGCAGCCGGCGATGCTCTACCAGCGCGAGGCAGATTCGTTCCACGAGGCGGAGACCCACGAGAGTCAGGAGCAGCTCTTCGAGCTTCCACCGCCGGCCGTCGCCGACTACACGCTCCCCGAGCGCACGCTGCTCAAGCAGTCCAAGCCGGGCGTCGGCCCGAACGGGGAGGCGACCCAGCGCGTCGCGGACGCACTCGTCACGTGCCTCGCGCACTTCGGTGTCGACGCGAACGTGGTGGGCATGATCTCGGGCCCGCGCGTGACGCGCTACGAGCTCCAGCTCGCGCCGGGAACCAAGGTCGGCAAGGTCGCGAACCTGAAGGACGACCTCAGCTATGCCCTCGCGACGACCGAGATCCGGATCCTCGCTCCGATCCCCGGCAAGCAGGCGGTGGGTGTCGAGGTCCCGAACCTCAGCCCGAGCATCGTCACGCTCGGCGATATCTACGACGATCTGCCGCAGACGGCGAGCCCGCTCAGCGTCTGGCTCGGGAAGGACATCTCGGGCGCAGCCGTGTGGGCCGACCTCGCCCGCATGCCGCACATCCTGATCGCCGGCACCACGGGCTCGGGCAAGTCCGGCTGCATCAACACGATCCTCACCTCGATCCTGCTGCGCGCGACGCCTGACGAGGTGCGGATGATCCTGATCGATCCGAAGCGGATCGAGCTGAACTTCTACGAGCGGATCCCGCATCTCCTCACGCCGGTCGTCTCGAGCCCGAAGGAAGCGGCGGCCGTCCTTCTGAACGTCGTCACCGAGATGGAGCGGCGCTACGAGCGCCTCAGCGCGGTGCGCGCGCGCAGCCTTCCTGAGGCGAACCGGGCGTTCAGGAAGCGCGGGGAAGAGGAGCTGCCGTACCTCCTCGTCGTGATCGACGAGCTCGCGGACCTGATGATGGTCAGCCCGCAGGACGTGGAGGACTCGATCATCCGCCTCGCGCAGAAGTCGCGCGCGGTCGGGATTCACCTCGTGCTCGCGACGCAGCGCCCGTCGGTCGACGTGATCACCGGCATGATCAAGGCGAACGTCCCCTCGCGGATCGCGTTCGCCGTCTCGTCGCAGACCGATTCACGCGTCATCCTCGACTCGAACGGCGCTGAGAGCCTGCTCGGTCAGGGCGACATGCTCTTCAAGCCGCTCGGTACCTCGCGCCTGCAGCGTGTCCAGGGGGCATACGTGACTGAGGAAGAAGTGGCGATGATCGTTGAGCAAACGAAGGCGCAGCGCGAGCAAGAGGTCGACGAGAGCTTCCTCGAGGCACCGCAGGTGTTCGCCGACGACGCCGACAGCGACGAGGGCGAGTTCGATCCGGACGAGGACGCGCTCCTCGACAAGGCAATCGAGGTCGTCGTGACCGCGCAGACCGCCAGCGTTTCCCTGCTTCAGCGCCGTCTGCGGGTCGGCTACACCCGTGCCGGCCGCTTGATCGACATGCTGGAGCGCCGCGGGATCATTTCGCCCTACGAAGGCTCGAAACCCCGTCGCGTGCTGGTCTCGGAGCACGATCTCGAGCGCGTGGTGCACGCCCCCGCCGTGGACTGACCATCTGACATGGAGCAAAAGGTCAAGGGGTCCGGCTCGGGTTGATGGGTTTGCTCTCGGCCCGGAGCAGCGGATGGTCCTTGGCAGCGACGGTGGATCAGACTGACATTCGCCGGTCGGGACGGCATGACTGGTAACCGTCGGGAGCTGCCTCGGTCTAGCGTCGCGGGTCACCGGCAAGCGGCGCCGCATAGATGGTTCGAGGGTTCTCCGTGTGGTTGGACGCATCCGCTGTTCGGGGCCGAGAGAGTCGG
>JBJMKA010000016.1:0-17261 GCA_045805985.1 Gaiellaceae bacterium
AAACACTAAAAAAACAAGACGCTAAACACAACTAACAGCAACGGCTGACCTGCTTTCGGGAGATCGGCCACGCCTTTTGAGGGGGAGGGGATCTCCTAGCTCTGGAAGTAAATCCGAAGAGCTTGTGATCCGCAGCACAAAATCTCAGGTACAATTGGTAAGCGCGTAGACCTAGCGCGGAAGCCGTCGAGGCTCCGACTTTCCTCTCCGACTTACACACAAGGTTTAAGTGCATCGGGCGGTCCCGTTTCAGGGTCGCCGTCGGCAAGTCGAGAGAGATGGAGGCCATCACATGTATGCGACTGTGCGCCGTTACGAGGGGATCGACAAGGTGCGCTCCGAGGAAGTGACGAGAAAGGTTGGCGACAGCTTGCTGCCGCGGTTCCGCGAGATGCCTGGGTTCGGCGGCTACTACTTGATCGACGCCGGTGGGGGCGTGCTGACCTCGGTCGGGCTTTTCGAGAGTTCGGCACAGGCGCACGAGTCGACGCGGCTTGCCGCACAGTGGGTGCGGGAGCAGAAGCTCGAAGACGCGCTCCCGAACACCCCGAAGATCACAGCAGGCCCGGTGATCGCCTGCGAGTCCAGCAGCGCGGCAGTCACGAACAGGTTTGCGGCGGTCGCGTAGGGCTCAGGCCTTCCGCGGACCTCTTCCCAGCCAGCGCCAGCAGCAGTGCACGAGAGATCGATAGAGACTTTGAAGGAGGCATTTCATGAATTTGCAGCCGCTTGGTGACCGTTTGATCGTCGAGGTCCTCGATGAGGAGGAGTTGACGGTCAGCGGGATTGTTCTGCCGGACACGGCGAGGGAGAAGCCGCAGCGCGGCCGCGTGTTGGCGGTCGGACCGGGTGCCCGCGACGAGGACGGGAAGTACATCGAGATGGACGTCGCCGAGGGCGAGGAGATCATCTTCTCGAAGTACGGTGGGACCGAGATCAAGCTCGGCACTGACGAGGTTCTGATCTTGCGTGAGTCGGACGTGCTCGCCAGGGTCGTAAGTACGGGCGGCAAGCGCAAACGCAAGCTTGCCGGCGCCACCGCTTAGCTCGCATTTTCTTAGGAGGAAATGAGATGGCTCACAAGGAGTTGAAGTTCAATGAGGATGCCCGGCGCGCGCTCGAGCGCGGCGTGAACATCCTCGCCGATGCGGTCAGGGTGACCCTTGGCCCGAAGGGTCGGTACGTGGTGCTGGACAAGAGGTTCGGTGCGCCGACGATTACGAACGACGGCGTCACGATCGCGCGTGAGATCGAGGTCGAGGACGTCTTCGAGAATCAGGGCGCGCAGCTCGTGCGCGAGGTCGCGACATCGACGAACGACGTCGCGGGTGACGGCACGACGACCGCGACGCTGCTCGCACAGGCGATTGTGCGCGAGGGCTTGAAGAATGTGGCCGCGGGCGCGAATCCGATGGCACTGAAGCGCGGCATCGAGAAGGCCGTCGAGACGGTGGTCGAGAACCTGAAGTCGCAGTCGACCGAGATCTCGGGCAAGGAGGACATCGCCCGGGTGGCGACGATCTCCTCGCGCGAGCGCGAGATCGGCGACGTGATCGCGGACGCGATCGAGAAGGTCGGCAAGGACGGCGTCGTGAACGTCGAGGAGGGCCAGACGTTCGGCCTCGAGCTCGAGTTCACGGAGGGCATGCAGTTCGACAAGGGCTACCTGTCGCCCTACATGATCACCGACGCCGAGCGCATGGAAGCCGTGCTCGACGACCCGTACATCCTGGTCGCGAACCAGAAGATCGGGGCCGTCAAGGATCTCCTGCCGGTGCTCGAGCAGGTCATCCAGGCCGGCCGTCCGCTGCTGATCGTGGCGGAGGACGTCGAGGGCGAGTCGCTCGCGACGATCGTCGTCAACAAGCTGCGCGGCACCTTCCAGGCCGTCGCCGTCAAGGCGCCGGGCTTCGGCGATCGCCGCAAGCGCATGCTCGAGGACATCGCGATCCTCAGCGGCGGCGAGGTCATCACCGAGGAGATGGGCCTCAAGCTCGAGAACACGAAGCTCTCGCAGCTCGGCACTGCCCGCCGTGTGGTCGTCACGAAGGACACGACGACGCTCATCGACGGTGCAGGCGACACGGACGCGATCAAGGCCCGCATCAAGCAGATCAAGGCCGAGATCGAGAACACCGACTCCGACTTCGATCGCGAGAAGCTTCAGGAGCGCCTCGCGAAGCTGTCGGGCGGCGTTGCAGTGGTCAAGGTCGGCGCTGCCACCGAGACCGAGATGAAGGAGACCAAGCATCGCGTCGAAGACGCGCTGCAGGCTGCCCGCGCAGCCCTCGAAGAGGGTGTCGTGCCGGGCGGCGGTGTCGCGCTGCTGAACGCGGCCGACGCGGTCAAGGACTCGTTCACGCTCGAGGGTGACGAGGCCACGGGAGCACGGATCATCATCCGCGCGCTCGAGGAGCCGATCCGCCAGCTGGCAACGAACGCGGGCCTCGAAGGTTCCGTCGTCGTCCAGCAGGTCCGCTCGGGCAAGCCGGGTCAGGGCATCAACATCGACACCGGTGAGCTGACCGACCTCGTCAAGGCCGGCATCACCGACCCGACGATGGTCACGCGCTCGGCGCTGCAGAACGCCGCGTCGATCGCGAAGAACATCCTCACCACCGAGGCGATCGTCGCCGAGGCCCCCGAGAAGGCAGGCGCCGGCATGGGCCAGGGCATGCCGGACATGGGCGGGATGATGTAACGACGGCAGAACCCTTTCAGGGTTCCGCTAGAAAGAGAAAAGGGCGGCCAAATCGGCCGCCCTTTTCGTTTGGTTCCAAAAAGACGAAGAGCCGCGGGGAGCGGCTCTTCGAGGGGATGGGGAGGGTAGTACCTGGGATATCGACGGCCCTCTTGCGGGCTCGATCCCTCGATCGAGGGATTAGAACCCGTAGCGCTCTTCGCGCCAGGGATCGGCGTCGTTGTGGTAGCCGTAGCGCTCCCAGAAGCCGGGCTTGTCGACGCTCGAGAGCTCGATCCCGCGCAGCCACTTGGCGCTCTTCCAGAAGTACTTGCCGGGGATCACGAGCCGCAGCGGGTAGCCGTGCTCCGGCGTCAGCGGCTCCCCGTCACCGTGCGTGGCGAGCACGGCGTGCGGATCGGCGAGGAACGAGAACGGCACGTTCGAGGTGAATCCCGCTTCGGCGTGCGCGATCGCGAAGCGTGCGGTCGGCTTCGGCTGCGCCAGCTTCGCGAGCTCGTTCCAGTGCACGCCCTCGAACCGCGTGTCGAACCGCGACCAGCGCGTGACGCAGTGGATGTCCTGCACGTTCGACGAGCGCGGCAGCTCATTGAGCTGCTCCCACGAGAGCGCGAGCTCGTTCTCCACCTCACCGAACACCCGGAGCGTCCAGGTGCTCAGGTCGGGATAGCGCGGAACGTCGCCGGCGTGGAGCACCGGCCACTTCTCGGTCAGGTACTGACCGGGCGGGAGCCGAGCCGGGTCGTACCCGTGCTCGATCACCTTCTTTTCCGCCTTCGACCTGAACACGGCATCTACTCTAGATCCTGTGGCAACCATGACTCGAGTCGCGGCCCGCCGGCCTCGCGCCTACGTCCGTGTCCAGGGGCCGGACGCGGTCGACTACCTGAACCGGATGCTCTCGAACGACGTCCCGGCGGAGGGGTCGGCCGACGCGTTGCTCCTCACCGCCAAGGCCCGCGTGATCGCGCCGCTCCTCGTCTGGCGCCGCGGCGAGGACGACGTGCTGTTGCTCATGGAGCCGGAGCTCGGCGAGGTCGTGCGCGCGCAGCTGACGCGCATGCGCTTCGCCGCGAAGTGCGCGATCGAGCCCGAGGAGCACGTCTCGACGGTAATCCTTGGCGAGGGCGACGGCATCCCGAACCGCGACTACGGCCGGACCGCGATCGAGGTGCTCGACTCGGGTGTCGACGCGACACTCGACGACGGCGAGCTCGAACGGTTGCGAATCGAGGCGGCGACTCCACGCTACGGTCGCGAGATCGACGACCGCGTGCTGCCGGCGGAGGCCGGCCTCGACGAACGCGCGATCTCGTTCTCCAAGGGGTGCTATCCCGGCCAGGAGCCGGTGGCGCGCCAGCACTTCCGCGGCAAGGTGAACCGGAAGCTGCGCGTGCTTGAGGTCGAGGGCGAACCACCGGAGCCCGAGACGCCGGTTGTGCACGACGGGAAGGACGTCGGCCGCGTGACGAGCGCAGTTCCGGGCGTCGCGCTCGCCTACGTGCGCGTCGCGGTGCCGGAGGATGCGGTGCTCGAGGTCGGCGGCCGCGCTGCTCGCCTCAGAAGCAGCACGGCTACACTGACCGACTCCCCGCGCCCGTAGCTCAGGGGATAGAGCACCGGCTTGCGGAGCCGGGGGTCGCAGGTTCAAATCCTGCCGGGCGCACCTCGTAAAACCGCTTACCTTCGGCGTTTCGACGGTTTCTTCTTCTCGGGTTACAGCGATGACGCAAGCGGTTCGCAAGCGTTCAGGCGAGAGGACGCTCGCCCAGGCGAGCGAGCGTACTCCTACGCCAGAAGCTTGCGTGCCGCGTCTAGGTCGTCCTCGCCAACGAGTACCTCGGTAGGCCCCGCGATAGCGAAGCCGCCTCCGTAGGTTCCCGCACCAGCTGACATGTTGCTCCGCCGATACGCGCATTTGATCCCGTTTGTGCGAAGCATGCCGCAGACGATTTCGGCCTCCATCTCGTCCCCCACCACTGTCAGCGTCACGGCACTCATGCCGAAGTTCTACCTCGCTCGCTCAGGGGAGAGTGCTGAACACTGGCGCAGGCAAGCGTACGACGTGTGGTCGCTAGGCTTTGATGGTGCGTGGCGAGGTGTACATCGCTCCAGTAGCGTTCGTGCCCGCGGACGGTTCGATGGTTGATCCTGCCACGGGACTGTTCCGGGCCAGTTGGCAGGACGAGAGCGAGTCCGCTGCGTTGGAAGATGTCGAGATCGTTGGGGCGGATGCGGCAATCGCTTGGGGTCGTGAACGTTCGGAGGTTGTCATGATCCGCCTTGGCAGCCGGGGCGACACCTACTTCTCTGCGGGGGTCGCGCAGCCCGAAGGCGATGACGAGCCGGAATCCGACTGGCCGCCCTCCGGCCCGCCTCCCGGCGGCTGGTGGGAACCACCGTCCAGCCCCACACTCGCCGAGGTTGGTCGTATCGCCGCAGAGGTCGATTCTGGCGCCCGCTCCGCAGAAGACGCTGCTACGTGGGCATCAGATCGTATGCGTCCAGCGATCACCAAAGGAGCGCCATCTACGGTCGTGCAGGCACTGATTCGCCTTATGGAACTTGCTGGGAAGGGCGGCTTGGGCGTCCGCTAGCCCAGGGTGTATTGCGCAACACTCGCCCAGGCGATCGCCCGACTGGCGCTGCGTAGCTACGAGACGAGAGCCCGCGGATATCGCCGCCGTCCCCCTAGACTCGCCACTAGATGAAGACATCGCCGCTCGTTCGGTTGGTGATCGCATTCGCCTCGATTCCCGTCGCGTACGCGGTCGCAGTCATCACACACTCTCAGACGGCCTTCGTCATAGTGATTGCGTCAGGGGTCTTGGTGGCGGTTGTGCTGAACCGCATCGATCGGAAGCAACGGCAAGCTGAGGACGATGAGAAGGATCTCGCGGAGTATCGGCAGCGTCTTGACCGGCTCACCACGCCAGACGATCAGTCGCGTCGGTCCGATTAGCTCACGCGGTAACCACGCGCTATCCGCGCTGCTCGGGTGCATTACCGAACACTCGCGCAGGCGAGATAGTTCGCATCTGCGATAGGCCCGTTTCGCCGACCCGAACCAGATGGTTGCTCGGAGCGAAAGCTTGTCGATAGCCGTTGTACGTCGCGGCTTGGTCGAGCACGAGAACGTCACCTACATCGCAGGAGAACGTCTCACCGGCTGGCTGGTTAGGGGGACTAGGACTGGACGCCGCTCGCGGTAGGCCACCAGGAGCTTGTGCGCCGCCTGTAGTTGACGGATAGTGGTCGTGACCGACTGTGGCTATGAGAGGAAGGCGATGCGGCAGGCAACTATCAAGCTTCTGATGGCGCTGGCGGCGCTCGCCGCCATCCTGACTTTCGTTGGAACAGCAGGCAGTGTGCAGGCACGAAGCCATGACGCGTGGGTGACATCGCGTACGGTCGCCGCGCAGAGCCTTTCGGTTCGGTTCAAGAACATCTCATCGGTTAACTGCGCGCCAGACCGGACGAGTGCAACCCAGGTCTTTGGGACAACGCGTTACTGGCAGCGTTTCTGGTGCTCTGGCGGCACCTACGAGCATGTTTCGTTTCGACTTCGTTTCAAGACGACCGGTCAATGTGGCGCGTGCTGGACGATCACGAACCTCAGCGGCGTCACGGTCAACCGCCTGCGCGTGCGGCAGGCTTCCGCGGCGAGTACGTCGACGAGCACTGGGTCAACCGCGAGCTGCCCAAGCGACTACTACCGCAATTCGTACGGGCATTGTGTCCTGCGGCCGACTTCAAACCCGCCCGACGCAGCCGGGGCAACGGCGCTATGCGTGGATGGCACGTACAGCTACTCGGAACACGCATCAGGGACGTGCTCCCATCACGGTGGCGTCGCCCGCTGGATTAACCATCCATAAATGGGGTCCTTCCGCTTTCGTCGCACTGTCAAGATCGCGCCCGGCCTTCGGCTGAACATCAACAAGAAGTCCGTTGGCCTTAGCGCGGGAACGGGCGGTGTGCGCTACTCGATCAACTCGTCGGGCCGACGCACTACATCGGTCGGCCTACCCGGAACGGGACTGTCGTATCAACATAGAAGCGGCGGCCGCCGCCGCGCACAAACCGGCCTGCTCCTCGCAGACGAGGCAACGGTGATTCCGTCACCCACAAGGGTTCTTGCGAGCGCCGTCGGGTGGCTGACGTTTCTTGTCTTCGCGCTCGGCATCCTCAACGGTTCACCGCACAGCGCGGGGACGATCGCAGGAATCGGCGTCGTCGTCTATGTCGTACTCCGCGTGGCCCGCCCCATTCTCGACCCGTTGATCGTCTGGCTCCTGATGCGACGCCGCCCTGCGGACGTCGGCTGACTCAAGGCGCGCGGTCCTCGATGTCGAAGATCAGCAGCGTGAGCGACGAGCGCGCGCTGCAGCTGGAAAGGAAGTTCGCCAGGCCGGTCATTGTTGCGGCTCTGCTCGTCATCCCGGTGATCGTCATCGAGGAGTCGAGTCTGAGCTCCGGCTGGCGAGATGCCGCCGCCGTCGTCAACTGGTTGATCTGGCTCGTGTTCGCCGCCGAGATCCTGATCACCACCTGGGTCGCGTCAAACAGGCTGCGCTGGCTGGGCAAGCACGTTCTGGAGATTGTGATCGTGGTTGCGACCGTGCCCTTTTATCCCGCCAGCTTGCAATCGGCGAGAATTCTTCGCCTTGCGCGCGTGCTCCGTCTGCTGCGATTGGCCCAGATCTCCCGACGTGCCTTCTCGATCGAAGGGGTGCGTTACGCCGCACTCGCTGCGGCCCTGACGGTACTAGGCGGCGGCGCTGCCTACGCAGCAGTCGAGAAGCACGGCATGTCTACGTGGGACGGCGTCTGGTGGGCGATCACCACGATGACCACGGTGGGCTACGGGGGATCTCCTTCAACGGACATGGGACGGCTCATCACGATCATGGTGCTCGCCGTTGGTATCGGCTTCGTCGCTTTCTTCACCGGTGCAATCGCAGAGCGCTTTCTACGCGGTGACCTCGGCACCGTCGAGGGGGAGCTGAGCACCATCGAGAATGACGAAGCTGACGTACTGCACGAGCTCCGGGAAGTTCGACAAAGACTCGAACGCATTGAAGCTCGTCTCGCGGCGCGCGGCAGCCCGTAACTGTCCTCGTGGGCCACGAGTGTTCCTATGGCAGGATCAGCGCGTGACCCGCACGTTCCTAGCCGTGCTGATCGCTGTGGAGCCACAAGCGCGTCACAAGCGCAACTCGTGCCGCCGGGTGCCGATGTGGTGTTGCTCACTCGCCTTGATCCGGCTTTAACCCGGAACACCGGGGCACCGTGCAACGTCGGAAACGGCTTGCGGAGCCGGGGGTCGCAGGTTCAAATCCTGCCGGGCGCATCCTTCTGAACGTCGAGCCGCTGCAGGGAGACGGGCGTCACGCCCGAATGAGCGGGGGTGGCGACCGCGCCGCAGACTCTGACGCTCGAGACCCACCGCGACCGGAAGAACTGGTGGCAGTCGGCCTGGCTCCGGCGCATTCTCCTGCTGATCCCGACTGCGCTTGTGGTCGCCGGGCTGGTCAACCGGTTCGGCCAGCGTCCCACGAGCTCTACCGCCACCGCCGCCCGCGCGAAGCTGACCGTCGTTGCTCCGACGCACGGCCGCTCCGGGCTCATCTACGCGGCTCGCTTCCGGATCGATGCGCGCAAGGAGCTGAAGAAGGCGACGCTGCTGCTCGACGCGGGCTGGGCCGACGGCTACACGGTCAACGGCCAGACGCCGCAGCCGGTCACGCAGGGGTCGTCGAACGGCAAGCTCAACTTCGACTTCGGCCACATTCCGGCGGGCCGGCAGGTGACGTTCTGGCTGTCACTCCAGATCAACCCGACGACGATCGGCCGCCACCGGCAGAACGTCTGGCTCTACGACGGCACCAAGCTCGTAGCCGTCGTCCACCGCAGCATCGAGATCTTCCCCTAAGGAGCAGCGATGGACATCGTCCTCCGCGCAGTCGTCGCCTATGTCTTCATCATCTTCATGCTGCGCATCATCGGCCGCCGCGAGCTCTCGTCGCTCGGTCCGGCCGACCTCGTCTTGCTCGTCGTGATGGGCGACCTCGTGCAGAACGGGGTCACACAGTCCGACGACTCGGTGACGGGCATCTTCCTCGCGATCGCGACGTTCGCGATGCTCACCGTTGCGATGTCGTTCCTCACGTTCAAGTCGAATCGGCTGCAGACGGTGATCGAGGGAACCCCGGTGATCCTCGTCCAAGAAGGCAAGGCGATCGAGGAAAACCTGCGCGCGGAGCGGCTGAAGATCGACGAGATCGCCGAAGAGGCACGCGGCCAGGGCATCGAGTCGCTCGACCAGGTCAAGTGGTGCGTGCTCGAGCCGAGCGGCAGGATGAGCTTCGTCAAGACGTAACCATCTGGGCTGAGGATTACGCGCAGTCGCCGACGGTGAAAGCTCGGGCGTGGCCGATGTGCCCGACACCATCGTCCTGAAGCGTCACCGCGACTTCATCGGCCGGCGCTACACGCTGTGGCCTCGCTGGACGATCCTCGGGCTGATCACGGTTGTCTGCGCGCTGGGACTGCTCAACGTCTTCGGTCAGCGTCCGTCGACTGCGTCGGCGGACACGCCCGCCGGGAAGCTCACGGTCTACGCGCCGACGAAGCTGCGTGGCGGGCTGCTCTTCAGCGCGCGCTTTCACATCACGGCTCGCCGTGAGCTGAAGAACGCGACGCTCGTCCTCGATCCCGGCTGGGCCGAAGGCATGTCGATCAACACGATCGAGCCCAGCCCGCTCGGCGAAGGCAGCAGGAACGGCCGCCTCGCGCTGCAGCTCGGGCACGTGCCTGCGGGCGAGTCGTACATCCTCTTCATGCAGTTCCAGGTCAATCCCACGAACATCGCGTGGCACCGGCCGCAGAACGTCGAGCTCGACGACGGCGACGCGAAGGTGCTGACAGTCCAGCGCGACGTCGTCATCTACCCCTGACGGATGGACATCGTCCTCCGCACAGCCGCCGTCTTCACCGTCCTGCTCGTGCTGACGCGCGTAATCGGAAGGCGCGAGCTGTCGTCGCTCCAGCCCTTCGACCTGATCCTGCTGATCATCCTCGGCGACGCGGTCCAGCAAGGGCTGACGCAGGACGATTACTCGCTGACGGGTGCCTTCCTCGTCGTCTTCACGTTCGCCGTCCTGCAGGTCTTCGTCTCCTGGGTCGGCTACAGGTTCCCAACCGCGCGGCCTGTGCTCGAAGGCGAGCCGATCGTGATCGTGCAGGACGGCAACGTGATCGAACGCAACCTGAGGCGAGAGCGCCTGACCGAAGAGGAGATCGCGGAAGAGGCCCGGTGCAGTGGCATCGCCCATCTCGCGCAGGTCAGATGGGCGGTGCTCGAGACGAACGGCAAGATCAGCTTCATCAAGAAGTCGCCAGACTGAGAGCTATGCCGCTCTATGTGACCGAGGCGCAGGTCGCCGACCTGCTGACCCCGGCCGAGGCGCGTGCCGCGGTCCACGCCTCGCTCGAGCGACTCGCGCGCGGCGCCGTCGACAATCCGTCCCGTGTGCGCGCCGAGCTTCCGGGTGGCGTGTTCGCCGTGATGCCGTGCGTCGACCACGAGCTCGGGTACGCGGGACTGAAGACGTATGCGTGGCTGCCCGGCGGCACGCCATTCCTGGTCGTGCTGTTCTCGATCGAACGCGCGGAGCTGACGGCCGTCGTCGAGGCGGACGTGCTCGGACAGCGGCGGACGGCCGCCGCGTCCGCCGTCGCGGTGCGGTTGCTCGCGCGCGGCGGGGCTACGACGCTCGGCGTGATTGGCTGCGGACGGCAGGCGGCGGCGCACGTCGCCGCCCTCCGCGAGGCGCTTCCTGCGCTCGAACGCGTGGTCGTCTCCGGTCCGAACAACGACCGGGTCGCGGCGTTCTGCAAGCAGCACGGCTGCACCCCCGCCGAGGACAACCGCGAGGCGGCTGCCTGCGACATCGTCGTGACCGCAACGACGTCGACGGATCCCGTGCTCCATGGCGAGTGGCTGCGTCCCGGCGCGCTCGTGCTTGCGATCGGCGCGAACGATCCGGCGGCGCGCGAGCTCGACAACGTCGTGCTCGAACGTGCGGCCTTTGTCTGCACCGACTCGTGCCCGCAGGCGCGCGAAGAGGCGGGTGACCTGATCGAGCCGGTGGGCCGCGGCGTGCTCGGCTGGCTCGAGGTGCACGAGCTGCAGGACGTCGTCACCGGCGCGTTGACCACACGTGGAAGCGACGAGGACATCGTCGTCTTCAAGTCGAACGGCCTCGCTGCGTGGGACCTCGCGGCCGCCGCGCACGTTGTGGGATTGCTCGCTTAGAGCCGGCTGCGGGAGTCGGTGACCAGGTCTTCACCGAGCTCGCGCACGACTTCGGGCCGGTCGAGCAGGCGCTTGACTTGCTCGGGCGACACGCGATTCGTCACGTAGTGATCGTTCAGGATCTCGGCGAGCGGACGCCCGCGATGGTGCTCGCGGATGATGTACTGCGCCATTCGCTCCTCGGCCTGCGAGCCGGTGGAGAGAAACGAAAAGAGGCCTTTGATCGCGTCGACGAATCCCACGGCGGCCCGAGTATAGTCGGGGGCGTGAAGACTCCCGCGCGTGCCGGGCGCTTCGCCGAACGGATCGTGGACGGACGCGACGACGGCGGCCGTTCCGAGCGGGTCGTGATCTGGATCGAGCACAGGCCGGGAGCGATCTGGGCCGTTGGGCGCCAGGTCGACCCTCAGCACCGCGAGACCGAATCACCGCGCGAGGACGACTACCTCTGGCAGGGGCACGAGCTCGACGACTGCCTCGAAGCCGCGAACGGCGCGCTCGAGGACGACGCGGTCGTCTCCGAGGAGCTCGGGTCGCCGCAGACAGTCAAGCCGTTCCGCCGCTCGGAGCTCTTGAAGCCGCTCGAGAGGTTCTTCTTCGGGCGCGGTTGAACGCTCGAACCTGGTTGGGTTTTCAACCAGGTTCATGAGTTTCGACCGCTGGCCACTCGAGGTTCGCGTCAGGGATCGGGTCCCCGTGCGGGTCGTGCGTCGGGAAGCCGAGCGCCTTGTCGATTCGCGCCTCCAGCTCCTCCGAGATCACGTGCTCCAACCGGTCTGCTTCGTCGTGGACGTCGTCGACGGCGAGCCCGAGCGTCTCGGCCAGGTAGAGCTCGAGCAGCCGGTGGTGCCGGATCACCTCCAGCGCGACGCGCTCGCCCGCATCGGTCAGCTGGGCGCCGCGGTACGGCTCGTGCTCGAGCAACTGCAGCGCGGCGAGCTTCTTCACCATCGCGGACGCCGACGCCGGTGACACCGACTGGTCTTTCGCGAGCGCGCCGATCGTCACGCGACCCTGCTCGGACTGCAGCTTGTACACGCTCTTCAGGTAGTCCTGGATCGACTCGCTGAGCCCGGCCTTGCTCATAGCGGCCAGGGTAACGTGCCGCCGTGGCGAGCAGTGTTGGACAGATACGTGTGGGGCACAGCGCGGATCCCGACGACGCATTCATGGTCTGGGCGCTCCAAGCAGGGCGCGTGGACACCCGCGGCCTCGAGCTGCGGCCCGTCGTCTCGGACATCCAGTCGCTGAACGAGTGGGCGCTCGAAGGCCGCCTCGAGGTGACGGCGCTGTCGGCCGGCGCCTACCCGTCCGTCGCAGACCGGTACGCGCTGCTGCCTCACGGCGCGTCCTTCGGTGAGGGCTACGGACCGATTGTCGTTGCCAGGCGTGACCTGTCGCTCGACGAGCTTCGGGAGGTGGAGATCGTCACGCCGGGGCCCTTGACGACGGCGTCGCGCGTGCTTCGGCTTGCGCTCGGCGACGCGATCCGGACGCGCGACGTCTCGTTCGAGACCGTGCTCGACGAGGTTGTGTCGGGCCGCGCGGAAGCAGGGCTCGTGATCCACGAAGGCCAGCTCACCTACGCCGACGCGGGCCTGCACAAGCTGCTCGACCTGGGCGAGTGGTGGCAGGCGGAGCATGACCTGCCCTTGCCGCTCGGGCTCGTCGCGATCCGCAAGGACGTCGAGCGCGCCGACGACGTCTCCGCGGTGCTGCGCGAAGCGATCGAGGCCGGCCTCGCGAACCGCGATCAGGCGATGCAGTACGCGATGGGCTTCGGTCGCGGGATCGACGCGGGCACCGCGGATGAGTTCGTTGCGATGTACGTCAACGACCTCACCCTCGACATGGGGCCGCGCGGGCGCAAGGCGATCGAGCTTCTGCTGGGGCGAGCGCCGGAGTTCGTATGAGTCGCGCGCTCGTACACTCGCGGTAGGGTCCAGGGGTGGCTGTCGCGACGACTGAGCACGGGCTCTTCATCAACGGTGAGAGCGTCGAGCCTGCATCCGGCGAGCTGCGCGACATTTCGGAGCCCGCCACCGGCAACCTGCTCGCCCGCGCTGCGATGGGCGGCGAGGCGGACGTCGACCACGCGGTCGAAGCTGCGCGCGGCGCGCTCGACGGCGCCTGGGGCAAGACGCCCGGCACCGAGCGCTCGCGACTGCTGCACGCGCTCGCAGATGCGATCACGGCGAACCGCAAGGAGCTCGCCGAGCTCGAGTCGCGCAACGTCGGCAAGGCCATCTCCTCGGTCAAGGCCGAGGTCGCCGGCGCGACGGAGAACTTCCGCTACTACGCCTCGGCGATCGGCACGATCGCCGGCCGCTCGAACCCGATCGGCGGCTCGCTGCTCTTCTACTCGCAGAAGGAACCGGTCGGCGTCGCGGGCCAGATCGTCCCGTGGAACTACCCGTTGCTGATGGCGACCTGGAAGCTCGCGCCCGCGCTCGCTGCAGGTTGCACCGTCGTTCTCAAGCCCGATCCACAGACACCGCTTTCCGTGCTGCGGATCGCCGAGCTCGCGACCGAGGTCGGGTTCCCCCCGGGCGTGATCAACATCGTCCCGGGCGACGGGCCGACGACGGGCGCATACCTCGTCAAGCATCCCGGCATCGACAAGGTCGCGTTCACCGGCTCGACGAAGACAGGCGGCGAGATCATGCGGTTGTGCTCCGACCCGATCAAGCGGGTGACGCTCGAGCTCGGCGGCAAGAGCCCCAACCTCCTCTTTGCCGACGCGAATCTCGCCGACGCGATTCCCGCGAGCGTGTGGGCGATCTTTGCGTCCGCGGGCCAGTCCTGCGAGGCGCGCTCTCGGTTGCTCGTCGAGAAGTCGCTGTACGACGACGTCGTCGCACAGGTGACCGAGCTCTCGCAAAAGGTGAAGGTGGGTGATCCGCTCGATCCGGAGACGCAGATGGGCTCGCTCATCTCGCAGTCGCATCGCGCGAAGGTGCACGGCTTCGTCGACGGTGCGCGCGATGAGGGCGCCGAGATCACGACCGGCGGTTCGATCGGCGACGGGCCGGGCGCGTTCTATCTGCCGACGGTGATCGCGAACGCCGGCAATCAGATGGTCGCCGCGCAGGAGGAGATCTTCGGCCCGGTCGTGACCATGATTCCATTCGACGACGAAGCAGACGCGATCCGTATCGCGAATGACGTCAAGTACGGGCTGATGGCCACGGTCTGGACCGGCGATCCTGCGAAGGGCCACCGCATCGCCTCGAAGATCAAATCCGGCACGGTCGGGATCAACATGCCGTACACGGCGTTTCCCGGCATCCCCTTCGGCGGGTACAAGCAGTCGGGTTTCGGGCGCGAGCTCGCGCTCGAAACGCTCGACCTCTACCTCGAGACGAAGTCGGTCGTGGCGTACACCGGCTCGCGCCCGACGAACCCGTTCGGCCTCTGAGCTACCGCTGGGCAGTCCTCGCGGCGGGCACGTTCGCGCAGACGACGTACTCGGCGATCTGGTTCGGCATCGCGGTGATGGCGCCGGCACTCCGGGACCGCGATCATCTCTCGCTCGCACAGACGGGACTGCTGCTCTCGAGCTCGCTCGTCGGCTCGCTCCTGAGCCTGCTCCTGTGGGGGCTTGCGACCGACCGTGTCGGCGAGCGCGTGGTGCTCGTGAGCGGGTTGACGCTCTGCGGCGGCGGACTCATCGCCGCGGCGTTCGTCCATGGCTTCTGGCCGGTCGCAGGCTTCGTCGCATTCGCCGGCATGACCGGGGCGAGCGTGCAGTCCGCGAGCGGTCGCGCCGTCCTGCACTGGTTTCCGGTCCGGCAGCGCGGGCTCGCTCTTGCCATCCGCCAGACCGCGATCCCGATCAGCGGGTTCTCGACGGCCCTCGTGCTGCCGCACGTCGGCGGGGTCCGCAACGCCTTCGTGCTGATGGGGGTCGCCTGTCTGGCTGGGGCGGCGGTCGGCGGCATCGTCCTCCGTGAGGGGCCCGAGCACGACCGCGCGGACGGCGAGCCGTTGGGGCTTTCCCCGATCCGCGACAGGCGCATTTGGCAGCTCTCGATCGGCAGTTCGCTGCTCCTCGCGCCGCAGCTCTGTGTCGCAGGGTTCGCCGTGCTCTACCTCCACGATCGCCGCGGCATGTCGCCCGGCGGCGCCGGCGCGGTGCTCGCCGTGATGCAGGCGCTCGCGATCGCGGGCCGGATCGGCGCAGGCCGGTGGTCGGACGTTCGCGCCAGCCGTCTGGCGCCGCTGCGCGCGATCGCGCTCACCGTCGGCGGCCTCGTCGTCCTGACCACCGTCCTCCTGGACGCGCCGTTGCCGGTGCTGATCCCGGTGCTCGTCGTCACCGGCGCCCTGTCGATGAGCTGGAACAGCTTGTCGTTCGCCGCGGCGATCGAGCTCGCTGGACGCGGCCGGAGCGGATCGGCAATCGGCCTTCAGCAGACGCTGCTCAACGTGCCCTCGACGGCCTACCCCGGTCTCTTCGGAGCGCTCGTCGCCGCCACCTCATGGCACGTCGGGTTCGCCGCCGTTGCGGTCTTCCCGCTCGTCGGTTGGCGCGTGCTGCGAGCATTGCCGGAATGAGAGTCCTCGAGCGGCTCGACGAGATCTATGCGATCGCGCAGCATCGCGCGGGTTACTCACCCGAGGAGGACGCCGCGCACGAGCTGGCGGCCGGGTGGATGCGCGAGGCGGGGCTCGAGGTCTCGCGCGACGAGGTGGGCAACCTCTTCGGCAAGCGCGGTGCCGCGCGCGTCTGGGCGGGTTCGCATCTCGACAGCGTCCCGACCGCCGGCAAGTTCGACGGCGCGCTCGGCGTGGTCGCGGCGATCGAGGCCGCGTCGCGGTTGCCGGACGCGCCGCTTGGGGTCGTTGCCTTTCGCGCCGAGGAGGCGGGCCCGATGGGCAGCAAGCAGCTGACGTCGTTCCCCGACGCATATCTCGAGCTGCACATCGAGCAGGGTCCCGTGCTCGCGAACCTCGACGAGCCCCTAGGCGTCGTGACGGCGATCGCCGGCCAGGCGCGCGGCGTCAGGGTGTTCGAGGGGCGCGCCGACCATGCTGGGACGACGCCGATGGACGCGCGCGCCGACGCGCTCGTCGAGGCGGCGCGGTTCATCCTCCATGTGCGCGAGTGCGCGCGCGAGGGCACGGTGGCGACGGTCGGTGCAATCGAAGTCGAGCCGAACGCGACGAACGTCGTGCCGGAAAAGGTCACGGTCTCGGTGGACGCGCGGTCCGCCGACGCAAAGCTCCTGCACTCCTTGGTCGAGGAGATCGGGTTCGACGTGCAATGGAAGACCGACCCGGTCCCGATGGGCGATGCGTTCGCGGCCGTGCTGCCGGATGCGCCGAGGCTCGTCTCGGGCGCCGGCCACGACGCGATGTTCGTCCCAGGGAGCTCGATGCTCTTCGTGCGCAGCCTGAACGGCGGCGTCTCGCACCATCCCGACGAGCTGTCGAGCGCGGAGGACATCGCGCTCGCCATCGATGCGCTCACCGCGGCGCTCGCTAGGCTCGTCGCGTGAGGGAAGACAGAGAGGTGATGACGTGGGACGACCTCGGTGCGGGCGCGCGCGACCTCGCGCAAGCCGTCGCCAATGACGGCTACCGCCCCGACATGATCCTCGGCATCGCCCGCGGCGGGCTGCTCGTCGCCGGTGCGCTCGGCTATGCGCTCGGCGTGAAGAACACCTTCACGATGAATGTCGAGTTCTACACCGGGATCGACGAGCGGCTCGACATCCCGATGATCCTGCCTCCGGTGCCTGATCTTGTCGACTTCGCCGACTTCAAGGTGCTGATCGCCGACGACGTCGCCGACACCGGCGCCACGCTCGAGCTGGTGAAGGAGTTCTGCGCCGGCAAGGTCGCGGAGGTTCGGTGCGCTGTCCTCTATGAGAAGCCCCGCTCGACCGTCCGCTGCGAGTACGTGTGGCGGCGCACCGACCGCTGGATCACCTTCCCCTGGAGCGCGGAAGACCCCGTTGTGCAGGCACTTCCCGGCGCCGTCTAGTGACCTGAGTCGTTGATCCGCTGGCAGTAGGCGGCGAGGCTGTCGAGGATCTCGTCTGCGCTCTTGTGCCAGACGTAGGGCTTGGGATCGTGATTCCAATTGGTGATCCAGGTGCGGATCGAGGCGACGAGGTCGCGGACCGAGCGATGGGCGCCGCGTTTGATCCATTTCGTGGTCAGCTCGGCGAACCAGCGCTCGACGAGGTTGAGCCAGGAGCTGTAGGTCGGTGTGAAGTGGAGCGTGAAGCGCGG
>JBJMKA010000017.1:0-47229 GCA_045805985.1 Gaiellaceae bacterium
CGTTTGTCGGTCGCGCGGCTGCCGACACGCGTCGGGCCGTCGGTTTCGACGTGGACGCTGACGATCTGCTGCTGCCATTCGGCGTGCTTCCCGAGATCGTCGAAATACGCGAAGACGTCTTCGGGCGTGCGGTTGATCTCGATGCTGTCAACGAACGGCGCCATGATGCGGGTTCTCCTGACGGTGATCGGTGGCGCAAGATGCGACCACCATATTGGTTAGACTTAGAGTATGGTTAATAAGGGCGATGGAGTCGAGCGTTCCTACGATTCCCGGCTCCGAGACGCGCGGGCGGAAGCGACGCGGCTCGCGATCGTGGCTGCTGCCGGCCGCCTGTTCGCAGAGAGCGGCTACGCGGCGACCTCGATCGAGGAGATCGCCGCAGCCGCAGGCGTCGGCCGCGCCACCGTCTTCACCTCGGTCGGCGGCGGTAAGCCGGAACTGCTCAAAGAGGCCTACCGGCTCGCGGTCCGCGGTCCCGCGAATGCGACCACGCCGCTCGGCCAGCAAGCCCGCAGCCGCAGAATCAGCGCCGAAGCGGACGCACACAAGCTCCTCGCCGGCTACGCCGGCGTGATGGTCGAGGTCGGCCGCCGGCTCGCACCGCTCTACGAAGCCGTCCGCGCGGCAGCGCATGCCGACCCCGCGGCGCGCGAGCTCTGGCAGCTCATCACCGAGGAACGGCGCACCGCCGCGACCGGCATCGTCCGCCGTCTCGCCGAACGCAGGGCCCTGCTCCACGGCCTCGACCGGCAGAGCGCCAGCGACATCCTCTGGGTTCTCAACGATCCCGCCCTCTACCAACTGCTCGTCACACAACGACGCTGGACACAACGCCGCTTCCGCAGCTGGCTCACCCACAGCATGCAAACTCAACTCCTCGAACCACCGGACCCCACAGTTCGCAAATGACCAATCGGTGCGGTCGCCGGGACCGTTGACGGCGGTCGGGCGTGGAGCCAGCTGCATGTGTCCGCCGGGTTTGCGCACCAGGGCCTATAGCGGCACCGTAACCGCGAAGGACACGCGCGTGCTTGCACGCCCCCGAGCCTGGTAGTCAGCCTCGATTCTCAGCGCTCGAAAAGCGAGTGAGACTGGGCCAGAGTATGTGCGCACGCCTGCCCGTTCATGGCGTCGGTGACGCGGCGTCTAGCGATCCCCGCGTGCGCGGGCGGGTAGAGCCGCCTCTACGCGCTTGGGCGATCCGGGGCTGCACGGCCACCGGTCCGGGTGTCCGGTGCCTCCATCGTTGTGTGCGAACCGTCGAATCAGCGAGCGGTGACACTCACGCCGCATGACACGCCGATCCACAGACCTTGACTATTCCTCTCGGGGCGTGCGGCGATTCCGGTGATCGTCATCTGCCAGTGTGCGGTGGCGCGGTGGGTAGTTGCACCGTGACGCGGAGCCCGCCGGCGGCCCGGGGGGTGAGGGTGAGGGTTCCGTCGTGTGCTTGGGTGATGCTTTTGACGATTGCGAGGCCGAGGCCGAGGCCGACACCGACACCTGCGTGATGGGTGCGTATGCGTTCGGTGCCGCGAAGAAACGGCTCGGCAATCGTGGCAACTAATTGTGGGGCGAGCTTCTCGCCGGTGTTTTCGACAGTGAGCACCACACTCTTGGACTGAACGCTCGTCGTGACCCACACGGTCCCCTGTTCGGGCAGGTTGTGGACGATCGCGTTCTGCACGAGGTTCGTAGTCAACTGCAGCAAGAGCGCGTGTGAGCCGCTGGTGGGGGTCATGTCTCCGGAGGTCTCGATGGTGAGGCCGCGTTTTTCGGCGAGGGGGAGGAGCGTTTCCGTGGCTTCTTCCGCTACGAGGGACAGGTCGACGTGTTCTCGGATGAAGGACCGCTGGTCGGCGCGGCTGAGCAGGAGCAGTGCTTCGGTGAGGTCGATCGCTCGGGTGTTGACGGCGTCGAGGCGGTCGACGAGCTCGCCGGTGTCGCGGTTCGGATCGTTGCGGGCCACGTCAAGAAGCGTCTGCGTGATCGCCAGCGGTGTGCGCAGTTCGTGGGAGGCGTTGGCTGCGAATCTCTGCTGTTCGGCGAGGTGTGCTTCGAGCCGTGTGAGCATGGCGTCGAAGCTGTCGGCGAGCTCGCGGAACTCGTCCTGACGTCCTTCCAACCCAATCCGGTGGGAGAGCGATCCGTTCGCGGCGGTGCGTGTGGCGTCTGTGATGCGAGTCAGAGGGGCGAGCATGCGGCCGGCAAGAAGCCATCCTCCCACGAGACCGAACACCAACAGGAACGCCAGCACGACGGCCACGGTCGGAGCGAAATCGCGCAGGAGGTCGGAGTGGCTGCGCACCAGGAAGATCACACCAGGGTGCACACCACGCGAAAGGGACACGTACCCGACGACGAGCAGCAAGGCGCCTGCGAGCATGAGGAAGCCGGCGTAGCTGAGGGTGAGCTTGAGGCGAACGCTCAAACCGGGGGCTCTATCCACGCTCTGCTCCCTCGGGCCCGGTGTCTGGTCCTCCGTCGATGCGGTAGCCGGCGCCGGCCACGGTGGCGATGATCCAGGGCTCGCCGAGCCGTTTGCGCAGTCCCGAGACAGTGATGCGCACGGCGTTGGTGAACGGGTCTGCGTTCTCATCCCATGCTCGCGCCAGTAGCTCTTCGGCGCTGACGACACCGCCTTCGGCAGCGACGAGGACTTCGAGCACTGCGAACTGCTTCCTGGTCAGCGCGACGTAGCGGCCGTCGCGGTAGACCTCTCGGCGGAACGGATCCAGCCGCAGACCTGCGATCTCTCGCACGGGTGGCTTGTTATGTGCGCGCCTGCGGTCGAGCGCTCTGAGACGAAGCACGAGTTCTCGGAGTTCGAACGGCTTCGTGAGGTAGTCGTCGGCGCCGAGCTCGAAGCCGGTGGCCTTGTCGTCGAGATGGTCGGCAGCGGTGAGCATGAGGATCGGCATGCCGCTGCCGGAAACGACGATGCGTTCGGCGATCTCGTCGCCGGAGGGGCCGGGAACGTCTCGGTCGAGGACGGCGATGTCGTAAACATTGACGCTCAGCAGCTCCAGAGCAGTGTCGCCGTTACCTGCGATGTCGGCCGCGATCGCTTCCAGGCGTAGGCCATCGCGGATGGCTTCTGCCATATAGGGCTCGTCCTCGACGATCAGCACACGCATGCCCCGATCCTAGGAGCTGGCGTGTGTCGTCGGCATATCGAAAACCAGATACGTGCTGGCAACACCACGCTGCCTTGAATGGCGGCATGACCTATAGCAACCGAACACGAGCGACGACCCGTCCCATCCGGATTCGCTGGATCCGTGTCGCCGTCCTGCTGGTCGTCATCGCGGCGCCCGCTGCCGCCCTCGGGTACCGGTTGCTGACGTCCTCGTCCTCGACGGCCGCGTCACCCGTCGACGTCCTTCGCAGTGAGCACCACGCTGCGCTTGGCGAAGCGCTGCCCAGCACGGTCTGGCCTGCGCATGCTCAAGCCGCGGTTCAAATAGGACAGTCGCAGGTCCACGACGGCCCGAACCAGCATGCGGCAGCAATCGCCAGCGTCGCGAAGGTGATGACGGCCTATCTCGTGCTCCGTGACCACCCGCTCCGTCCCGGCCAGGACGGCCCAACGATCACTCTCACCGACGCCGATGTCGCCGACACCGACCGCCGGCGCGCACAGCGGGAGTCGGTCGTGTCCATCGCGGCCGGAGAGCAGTTGACCGAACGGCAGGCGCTGCAGGCGCTACTGCTCCCGTCGGCGAACAACATTGCAGCGGTTCTGGCGCGCTGGGACGCAGGCTCGGCGGGCCGGTTCGTTGCCCGGATGAATGCCACGGCACGGTCGCTGGGCATGACCCACACCCGCTACACCGACCCGAGCGGCTACGACGACGCGACCGTGTCGACCGCCGCCGACCAGGTGCGGCTTGTCGATCGGGCGATGCGCCTGCCGGTGTTCGCGAGCATCGTCGCAACACCGAGCGCGACGCTGCCGGTCGCCGGCACCGTGCACAACACCAACACATTGCTCGGGCACGACGGGTTTGTCGGCGTCAAGACCGGCTCGACCGCCGCGGCCGGCGGCTGCTTCGTCTTCAGGGCCATCCGCTGGATCGACGGCAAGCGGACGGCGATCACCGGGGTCGTGTTGGGCCAGCCCGGCCACGACCGGATCGCGGCGGGCCTCGAGGCCGCCGCCGCCATGGTCGACCGCATCACCGGTCAGCGGGCTATGCCAGATCCACAGCAACGAACCTTGCCACCGCCACCAACTGCGCCCCGAAGCCATCCGTCAACGCAATCACCACACGCGGGGAGAAAGCCATGAGTAGAACACGGCCTAGCCCGGGCTCAGATCTCGATGCTACGAGGCCACTGCTCGTATTGATTCTCGGCATACGACGGCGGCGATCCCGCAGGAACTCCGCGTATTCGCGCGAGCTCCTTGTTCCAGTCGTCGGTGTACACCTTCACGAAGTTGCGTATCCCTGCTCTGTATTTGAAGAGCGCGGCGTTGCACGCCTGGTCCGACGGCGTCCCCGGCTCCGGCCAGTAGGGGTCGAGGTTGTCACCGCCCTTCGGGATGGCGGGCACGTACGGCTCCGAGTAGGCGAACGTGAAGTAGAAGGTCGCCATCGTGCCCATCGTTCCGGTGTACGGCATGCGCGCCAGCAGCTCCGTGTCGCTCAACTGAACGCCCGGTTCGGACATCTCCGTGCTCTGAAGGCACGGCGGGAAGTTCGACACGAAGGCGAGCGCTGGATTGACAACCGAGGTCAAGCTCCCCGCTCCGTGCGCCGTGACCCGGTAGAGGAGACTCGTGAGGAGCTCGACGAGCAGTGCCCGCGTCGTGATGTCCGGCAGCTGGACATTGCCTTCGTTTGGATCCTTGCTCGCGTCGATCCACGCCTTGAGCCCCTTGTCGCTGGCCACCTGGGTGTCGGTCTTGTAGAGCTCGTTCACGACGACCTTCATAAACCCCTGGCAGATCGTCCAGATACGAACCAAGTGCCCCGCGAGCGGGTACATGTCCCAGTCCTTCGCCACGGTGAAGTCCTTGACGTCGATCCCTTGCTTCGTCAGCTCGCGCAGCGGATCGAGATCGAAGAAGCCGCGGCCCGCGGCGTAGCGGTCGAGCAGCGCCAGCAGCGGCATCGGGCCGCCCACCGGGGTGGGCGGCGAGATCTGCGCGAACATCCCCGGGATCTGGAGCAGCACGAAATCGAAATCGATGAGTGACTGCGACTGAGGCTGGAGCAACGTCCAGAGCTTGTGTCCGGCGGGAAGCGCGCTGTACATGGTCATCTGCATCGCGGCCGTCGGGATGTGCCAGTGGAACACGTGGCCCAGCCAGATGCCCCATACGGTGATCGACGTCTTCGCGGCCTGGAGCGCGTAGATCCACGCCTTGTCGCCCTTGGAATAGACGCGCGCCGCGCCCACAGTGAAGAGCTTGATCACGACGGGTGTCAGCGCCTTGGTCCGAGCATCCTGCGTCAGCAGCGTGATGCAGCCGGGGGCGAACCGAACTGCGCCGCCCGGGGGCGTGTATGGCTCGACCTCCTCGATGATGCGCGTGTCGATCTCGTACGCGAGGCCCGCTGCGACGTTGGCGTCCATGTCCTCGGCCGCCCAGGCGTCGCCGAACTCCGCTGCGAGTTCGACGGCGCGTTCAGTGCTGACCTTCGACAGGAGGAGGAGGTTGTACGGAATCCCGAAGTACGCAATCGTCGGCCAGAAGCTGCGCGTCGCGACGTCCTTGTGGCTGTTCTTCAGGGTGTCGGCGAACGGGTCGCGGAGATCGAGTGAGTCCGTGTAGACGTTGCCGTAGTTCGTCCAGGGCAGCGTGAACTGGCCTGCCTCGTCAAGCGGCAAGTGGCATAGCGGGCTCGCCGGGTCTGGAGGCTGGCCCGGCTTGCTGCCGTAGAGGAACTCGTAGGCCATGATGTTCGCGTTGCCGCCGATCGTGTACGTGGTGGAGAGGCCCGCGTACGCTTCGGCCGGCTCTTTTCCGCGGTCTTCCAGTTGCTTCACCGTCTTCGCCGCGCGCTTCGAGTCCGGATTCCCGTTCGCGTCGGCCCAGAACGGAATCGCCGGGCAGTTGTAGTACCCCCAGTCCTGCAGCGGCAGGTGGCCGAGCTTCGGCGATGTTGCCGTGTCCGTCATGACATGGACGATTCTGGCCCCGGCTTCACTCATTTGCAACTGCTTACTCATTTGCAACTGCTTCGAGACGCGCGATCGGCGCCGCAAGCGCCTCGATCAAGCCGTAGCCGTGGGCATGTGCGAGCTCGAGAGCCCGCGCGGC
This sequence comes from Gaiellaceae bacterium, assembly GCA_045805985.1. Taxonomy (GTDB): domain Bacteria; phylum Actinomycetota; class Thermoleophilia; order Gaiellales; family Gaiellaceae; genus PALSA-600. The sequence continues at coordinate 6,275 of JBJMKA010000017.1, forward strand.
GTGCGTCTGCGCCTGCGCACGCTCTCCGCGATCGGCAAGCGCCCCCGCCCAGCCGAGGTGAGACCGCGCCGACCACAGCATCAGACCGTTGTCGTCGTGGAAGCGGCACGCAAACGCGAACTCCTGGTCGGCCTCGTCGTCTCGCCCCATCGTCGCGGCCGCGACGCCGAGCCACAGGCGCACATGGCCGTAGGCCTGGGCACCACCCCAGATCACTTGGTCGTCCCATGGCGACATCAGCTCGTGGATGAGCGCTGCGGCATCCGCAGCGTGGAGACGAGAGGCCGCATCGGCGTAGAACGAGAGCGCGACGAGCCGCAGCGTGTCCCAACCGACGTGCTCGAGGCCGCTCTCGACGGCGTCGCCGAGAAGCTTTCGGGCCACCTCCTGGTTGCCGAAGTGGGCCTCGTACTGCGCCGTTGACGCCGGCCAGATGGCCATCCGCGGGAACATGCTCGTGGCCTGGCGGCTGAGCTCGATGAGTTGAGCGTCACCGCGGCCCTGATACAACCGGGCGAGGGCACGGAACTCGCCGAAGATCCGGAGCGCGTCCGGCTGGCCGGCGAACTCACCGAGCGCCAGCGCCTTCCTGGCACGTTCCTCTCCGGCCACGAGGTTCCCTTCGACGACTGTCAACGCGGCGGCCTCCATCTGTGCGACCCAGCTCAGCGTGGGCTGCTGGAGAGCCGCTGCAAGCTCCTCGAGGCGGTCGCTCAGGGCCCGCGCCCGCGCGAAATCGCCTGTCTCGCACGCGCCGTGCAGGAGAAGGAGGTTCGCCCAAGCTTCAAGTGCACGATCCTCGGCGGCTTGTGCGCTGGCGAGGAGGTCGTTGGTCAGATCCGCTCTCACGGCGACCATGTCGGGGCTCCAGAGGCCGTGGAACGCATGCTGCAGCACGCGTGCCCTGACTCTGGGATCGCCGATGTCACGTGCCAGCGCGATCGCCTCCATCGCGAGCGCTTGTCGGCGCGTCGGATCGTGCTCGTACAGGAGCTCCTGCGACTGCAGCGCCAGCAGCTGTGCGCGGCGGCCCAGGTCGGCACCGTCGTCGAGCTCGAGCGCGCGTTCGATCGCTTCCTCCCGTTCGTCGTCGAGGTCGCCGATGAGGCTCGTGAAGCCGCGGGTGTTCGCGAGCGCCGCGGCGGCGGCCAAAGTGGCGTCGCCGAGCGACGAGGCGATCTGCGCGGCCTGCAGCAACGTCGTGCGGTAGGCGGGGTCGCCTGTCAGCTGCTGCGCCTCTCCCAGGCCGATCAGCGCCTCGCAGCGTTCTGCGTCGTCATCCGGCCCGAGCAGGTCGAGCGCGTCGGCAAACAGCTTGGCCGCCTCCGCCGGCGCAAGGCTGTCGAGCGCTTGCCGGCCGGCGAGCGCCGAGTAACGAGCCGCCTTCGGCTTGTCGGTCATCGCCAGCCGCCAGTGCAATGCCAGCTCTGCGACCCGCTCCTGCCCGTACAACTCCTCGAACGCGATTGCAACGCGGTGGTGCATGCTCGAGCGCCGGGTGGCGCCCAGACCCTCGTACAACGTCTGGTTGATCAGCGCGTGCACGAAGCGGAACCGGCCGACGCGCTCGGCCGACTCGTCCAGGAGCGACGCCGTGACCGCCGTCTCCAGCCGATCCAGCAGCTCGCTCTCCCTCGTCTCCACCAGCCGCTCGAGGAGCTCGAGCTCGAACGACCGACCGACCACGGCCGCAAGCGTCAGCACCTCGTGCGCCTCCTCACCGAGCCGCTCGACGCGGCGGGTGATCACGTCGCGCACGCTTTCCGGCAACCCGAGTGGGGCCGACCGGTCGATGCTCCACCGCTCGGTCGTTGAGTCGTACAGCAGACGCCCCGACTCCACCAGGCTGCGAAGCACCTCACCGACGAAGAACGGGTTGCCGTCGGTCTCGCTTGCAATCTCCTCCGCGAGCATCAGCCCGTCCGCATCGAGCTCGTGTCCGGCGGCCGCGGCCATCACCTCCGACACCTCGATCGCTCCGAAGCCCTCCAGCGCGATGCGCGCGACGCCCTCGACGCGCCGCAGATCCGCGAGCACGGCGCTCAGCGGATGATCCTTGCCGAGGTCCGAGTCGCGGAAGGCGACGATCACCTGGAGCGCAGACGACGCTGCGGATGACGTCAGGTGCTTCAACAGCGCGACCGACTGCGTATCCGCCCAGTGCAGGTCGTCGAGCACGAGGCACACGGGCAAGGACGTCGCCAGCTCCACGAGGGCACCGGACACGGCCGAGAAGAGCAGGAAGCGCTCGGTCTCGGGATCCGAGCTCTCCGGCTCCGGCGCTCCGGGCAACCGGCGCGGCAGGTCGCGCGCCAGGCGCGCAAGCTCGCCGCCGTGCCGCGCGAGGTGCCGCTCGAGGAGCTCGGCAGGGGCGTGCTCAACCAGCTGCGAGCACACGGCGATCCACGGCTCGTACGGCACCGCCAGCTCCTCCGAGCACGCGCCCCACAAGACGGCGAACCCCTCGCCGTGCGCGCCGTGGGCCGCGAGCGACGCCAGACGGCTCTTGCCGATCCCGGGCTCCCCAGAGACCAGCACCACTTGCTGTGCCCCCGCACGCACGGCACTCCGCGAGCGCTCCATGAGCGAGCGCTCCACGTCGCGACCCACGAAGGCCGCCCGCGGCGCGGATCGCAGCAGCGCCGGCAACGGCCAGCCGCCGACGCCTGCAGTCTCGTCCGCGAGCCTCGTCCACGGGACGGCGAATGCCTCGACCGGTTCGGGGAACCCTTTGAACTCGAGCGCGCCGACGGAGTCGAAACGGATCCCTTCGATCCGGGTGGCCAGCATTCGTACCGCCGGCGACGCCAGGATCCCCTCCGGTGCGGCCTTGTCGCAGAAGCGCGCCGCCTCGATCGACGGCATGCCGAAGTACTCGCCGTTCTGCACCGTCGACTCGCCGGCGCTCAGGCCGATCCGCACTTGGAGCTTCGGCTCGGCACGCCGGTAGCGGCGCTCGATCAGCTGCTGCATCGACACCGCACACTCGACCGCCGCCGATGCCGACCTGAACGCCACCATCAGCCCGTCGCCGGTGCTTCTGAACTCGTGGCCGCCCCACGCGCCGATGGCCTCGCGCAAGACGGCGAAGTGGTCGTCCCGCAGCTCATCCGCGCGAACCGGGCCGACCGAGGTTGCCAACCGCGTCGAACCGACGAGATCGGTCACCAGGATCGTCGCAAGCTCGATCGACTCAGGCACCGTCTAACCACCAGGCCACGATCTCGTTCGGCACTAGCCCATTATCCAACGAGACGCTCGCGGATCCCACTCGCGCGACGACGCTGGGTTCGGGCCTGCAGAGCCCTAAGACGGACTCGAACCGTCGACCCCCTCCTTACCATGCGCTCCGAAACGGTTGCCGTGGGTTGCCACCGGTTGCCGATCGCGCTATTTGAGCCGTTTTCGGGGGGCCCCATTTGCCACCGGCTGCCACTGGTTGCGCCCGCTGGGCTCCATAAATGCTCCATCCATGCGCCGGGAATCGCTGATGGCCAAAGGACGTCGGGTGTTCAGCCATCTGCGCGTCGACTGTTGAGCCCTTCTTCCGTAGAGACGGGGGTCACTTGGTCAAAGGCGATGGCTCGTCGCGACGATGAACTCCTGCCCGTTCGTGGTGCGGTGCGCATCGCGCTGCAGTCAGGTTGTCCGGCCAGATCACCGGAGAGAACAGCGCACTTGGGTCACGCACTCGGGCGCGGATCTGACGTCGGAGAAGCCCTGCTAGTAGTTCTTGCTCGCTAGCTGCGGATGCGTCCCGGGCGGAGGGGGCGGGCGTGGGTGCTGAGTTTCTCGAGGGCGCGGATGAGCGTCTTGATGTCGGTGTCGGCGAGGTGGCCGGAGAAGTGCTGTTCGATCCCGTGCCGGTGGTGGCGGCGGGCTTGCTCCATCGTGGTGCGGCCCTCGTCGGTGAGGACGACGAGGATCGAGCGGCGGTCGTTCTCGGGGCGCACACGTTGGACGAGGCCGGCCTCTTCCATTCGGTCGACGACGCGGGTGAAGCCGCTCTTGCTGTAGAGGATTCGTTCGGCGAGCTCGTTCATGCGCAGGCCACCGGGGGTCTCCTCGAGCTGGACGAGGGCGTCGTACCAGCGCATGGGGATTCCGGCGTCGCGCTCGAGCTCGGCGTCGAGGACGTCGACCAGTGCGAGCGCGCTCTCGAAGTAGAGGCGCCAGGCGCGCAGCCGCTCGGGGGAGGGGCTTGACAAGGACTGTCCCTCATGCGATAGTCCGCTCTGCAACTGTTTCTTCATAGACAGTTGCGGATGATAGCAGTTTCCGACCGGAAGGAGTCGTGAGATGACCGTCGTTTCTGCAGAGCGTGCCAAGGACGGCTACTTGCTTGGCAAGGACGAAGGGGAGGCGTACTGGCTGCTCGGAATGCTGCAGACGATCAAGATCGGCAGGGACGACACGGCCGGCGGCCAGTACGGGCTGCTCGAGATCGTCGTGCCCGCCGGCGTGGGGTCGCCGTGGCACGTCCACCCCGAGGAGGACGAGTGGTTCTACGTCCTCGAGGGTGAGCTGACCTTCTGGGTTGCGGACACATCCCTCTCGCTGACGGCTGGCTCGTTCGCGTTCGGCCCCAAGGGGGTGCCGCACACCTTCTACGCCGAGGCAGGCGGAGCAAGGGCGCTGGTCGGCTTCGCGCCGATGCAGTTCGAGGGATTCCAGAGAGAAGTCGGTGAGCCGGCAACCGAGCGGGTGCTGCCGCCGCCGCTCCAGGGCCACCCGGACATGGAGCGGTTGCTCCCGATCGCAGAGCGCAACGGGATGGTCATCCTCGGCCCTCCCGGGCCACCTCCCGGCCACTGACCAGTCCGCCATCGAGCGCGCCCGCTCGCATACGCCGAGCGGGCGCGCACCACAAACAGGAGGAACAGTGAACGACGTCACAATCACACCGACCGACAACGGTCCCTACCTCATTCAGGGCAACGTCACTCTCCTCGACGCCGAAGGCAACCGGTTCGAGGCAGGCGACACGATCGCGCTCTGCCGCTGCGGCCGGTCCAACACGAAACCGTTCTGCGACGGCACCCACGAACGCGTTGACTTCGCAGCCACCAGCCGCGCCCAACAACTCCTTGCTCGATGAATCCAGCCGGCGCCACCGGCGAGGTACGCCTCCGCCGAATCGAGTCGACCGTTGCCGCTCAGTTGGCTGAAAAGAGTCGGTGAGACTGATCGAGAGAATGTGCGCACGCCTGCCCGTGCAGCGCATAGCCGCGTACGCTGACAAGCGCAGCGATCAGTTCCTCGCGACTGTCGTTCGTAGCCGACCGTGGATTGCCTGTGCGGCCCGTCGTGCGAGCTGCTGGTAGACGATGGCGCGGACGAGCGCGCCGAAGGGGCCGTCCGGGTCGCGGGGGCGATGGTTGATCGGTCCGACGTGGGCGATGAGCCCGGTAAGCACGGGATCGCGTGTGGCAACCTCGGTGATCGCCTCTTGGAGCGACGTGCGCGCCACGGTTAGAGCTCCGGTGGGAGGCGCGCCTGGTTGAGGTCGACGCGGTCGCCTCGCATTGGGACGCCTTCTGCGAGCAGCAGCTCGCGTTGTGGCTGTCCCTGGGGAATTGTTCCGTCGGCGCGTACGACGCGGTGCCAGGGAAGATCGTGATTGGTCGCGAGGATATGCCCGACGAAGCGTGGGGCGCGCGCGTCGACGTCGCCGTAGGTGCGGACGTAGCCCTCCGGGATCGCGCGGACACGCTCGATCACGAGCTCGGCCCGGGAGGCGCGGTCGGCCAGGTGTGGCTTCGGCGCGCGGGGCGGCTGGGCTGGGGGGCGTCTACTGGTCATCGGCGAGGCGTGCAAGGAGTTCGCGCATCAGGGTCCGCTCACCGGTCGTGAGTGTGTTGGCGTCGTCGATCGTCGCCGCAACCGACTCGAGCGCCTGCCGCGCGCCGGGCGTGTGCAGAGCCGCCATCTCCGTCGGCACGTCGCTGATCGACGCGAGCACGCTCTCGCGCATTCCCTCGGACAGGCCGAGATCGCGCTCGGTCGCGGGCTGCTGGATCAGGGTCAGCGTGACGCCGGAGCAGGCGGCGAGGATTCGCGTGGCCGCTTCGGCAGGCGACATGCGCAGCCGCCGCTGAATCGCGGCGGGCTGGAGCGCCTCCAGCAGATGTGCCCGGACGTCCTCGGTGACGCCGCAGGGGACGCCGGGCTTGACGTTGCCGTAGATGTGGGCGTAGGCGCCGGGGAACTCCAGCCCGAACGCGACGTGGCTGTCCCAGCCTGCGCGATGTCCTGGAGCGGGTCGCTGTTCTTGCTGCTGGCGCGGCGGCTCCTCAGGAACTCTTTGAAGCCGTGGCTGACGACCGCGTCGAGCAATGCCTGCTTACTCCCGAAGTGGTGGTAGAGCGGGAACTGGTGCTGAGGGAGGCTCAGCGAGTCTCGATAGACCGCATCAGGGGCGCGTCGCGCTCATCACCGGCGGCTCTCGCGGCATCGGTCAGTCCGTCGCTGTCGAGCTGGCTCGTCGAGGAGCGCACGTCGTCATCGGAGCGCGGACCGATCAGAGCGAAACCGCCCACCTCGTCGCCGAGGCCGCTTGGGCGGCGATAAGGCCGCGGCTTCCCGAGAGGCGCCCCCCACTCACGTCGGTCTCACAAACATATGACCTTGGCGATGCAAGAGGCTCATCGGCCCAAACTGCAGATCGTCGACATTCGTGGGCCGGGCTCGTCGATCGCCGGCAGCGTGGACGGAAGACTGAGAGTTGCGGATCGGGAACGACCGATGAGTTTCCGGCGTTGAAGCCGTCATATGAGTGTGAGGACTGCGTCAGTGAGTGCTGCTCGGAGCGAGGGCGAGCTGTGGTCGCGCGCGCGTCGCGGGGACGGCGATTCATTCGCCGTGGCGACCGGCCGCTACCGGCGCGAACTCGAGGTTCACGCCTACCGGATGCTGGGCTCGGCCGAGGACGCGGAGGACATCGTCCAGGAGACATTCCTACGTGCCTGGCGAAAAAGGGAGACGTTCCGCGGTCAGGCGACGTTACGGGCCTGGCTGTATGGGATCGCGACCAACGCGTCGCTCGACCTGCTCGAGCGCCGATCGCGGCGTCTCTTGCCGCATCTGGTCAGCGCGCCGATCGATCCGGAGACTCTTCCTGAGCCGAGCAGAGACATCTCCTGGGTGAGGGGAGAGATGACCTGGCTGGAGCCGTACCCCGATCGACTGCTGGATGAGGTCGTAAGCGGCGAGGATCCGCCGGACGAGGCGATTGTTGCGCGGGAGACGGTTGAGCTCGCCTTCCTGGTTGCGATTCAGCAACTGCCGCCCCGGCAGCGGGCGGTGCTGATTCTTCGCGATGTGATCGGGTGGAGCGCGCGCGAGACGGCGGCGATGCTGGAGATGTCCGTCGTCGCAAGCAACAGTGCGCTACAGCGCGCCCGCGAGATGCTGCGCGACTATCCCCCGGAGCGCCGCGACGAGTGGCATCGCGAGCATCGTCCGGATCCGCGTGAGCAGGAAGTGCTCATGCGTTACATGGACGCCTGGAAGCGCACCGACCTCAACGCGCTCGCCGCGCTCTTGAAGGAGGACGCACAGCTGACGATGCCGCCGACGCCCGGCTGGTTCTTCGGCCGCGACGCGATCCTCCGCTTCTACGCCAGGTATCCGTTCCGCGTGGGAGCGTCCGAGCATCTGCACACGCCGACGCGGGCGAACCGCCAACCGGCCCACGCGGTCTGGCGGCGGGTGCAGCCGGACGCTCCGCCGGAGCCGTTTGGGATCGAGGTGCTGCGGATCGAGGACGCGCTGATCGCGGAAATGCACTACTTCCTGGAGCCGGAGCTCATTGGGCGGTTCGCGATTGCGCCGCCCGCATGAGCTTCGACGAGGAATTCGACCTCGACCGGCTCGCACGCGACTCCCTGCACTTTCGCAGGCGGGAGCTCGAGCTAGCGTCCGGTGAGGAGTTGCGGATCGACGCTCGCGCGTGGCGGGATGCGATCGCCTTCGTGGAGAGCGGCGAGGTCGAACTGGAATGCAGTGCAGGTGAACAGTCGCGTTTCGCAGTTGGAGCAGTCCTCTGCTTCCGGCCACCGGTGCGCTTCCTCCGCAACAGCGGCGACGAACCGGCGCGACTCATAACGATTTCGCGGCGGACGCGCGAGCGGACGAAGCGCAGCGGTTAGTTCCTGAGCCTCCCGCCGTCACACAAGTGACGACGAATTTTCGAACGGGAGGTTCTTGTGATCGCTGTAGCCCAGTCCCCGGTTGCCGAACAGAGTGTGCGGCGCTGGCGCGCGTTCGCCGTGCTCGCGGTCTCGTACTTCATGACAATCGTCGACCTGACGATCGTGAACGTGGCTTTGCCGACGATCGGTCGCAAGCTGCACTTCAGCGAGACGAACCTGCAGTGGGTTGTCACCGCGTACGGGCTCACGTTCGGAGGATTCCTGCTGCTCGGCGGCCGAGCTGCGGACCTGCTCGGGCGTCGGCGCGTGATGACGATCGGCCTCGCGCTCTTCACCGCCGCGTCGCTCGCCTGCGCGCTGGCGACGACCGACACTTTCCTGATCGTGATGCGCGGCGTCCAGGGACTGGCGGCGGCGATCGTGCTGCCAGCTGCGCTGGCGATCGTGATGAACATCTTCCCTGAGGGTGCGGAGCGCAACAAAGCGCTCGGCGCCTGGGGTGCCATCGCGGCGAGCGGCGCGACCGTGGGCCTGATCGCGGGCGGCTTGCTGACTCGTTACATCGGCTGGCAGTACATCTTCTACCTCAACATCCCGATCGGGGCGGCCGCGATGCTGCTCGCACGGCGGATCGTCCCCGAGAGCCGCCTCAACGTGGCGCGGCGCCGCTTCGACCCGTTCGGCGCGGTGACCGTCACGGGGGGATTGCTGCTGGGCGTGTACGCGTTGTCGCAGGCGCCTCTGCACGGCTGGGGAAGTGCGCGGACGATCTCACTGCTAGCGGTTGCCGCCGTGCTGGAGCTCGCGTTCCTCGTGATCGAGACGCGCGTCGAGGCTCCCTTGCTGCCGATGCGTATTTTCCGGCTCCCGACTGTCGCCGGCGCGAACGCAGTCGCTCTGCTGCTTGGCGCAAGCTTCTTCGCCTTCATCTTCGTCGGCACGCTCTACATGCAGCAGGTGCTCCGCTACTCGGCGCTCCAGACCGGGCTCGCCTGGCTCGCCGCCTCGATCACGTCGGTCGCACTCGCGGGACTCTCGCAAGCGCTCGTCACCCGCGTCTCGGCCAAGTTCGTGATGGCGGTCGGGATGGCTCTGATCGGCGGCGGCATCCTCTGGGCGACGGCAGCGCCGGTACACGGCCGCTTCTGGGCGGATCTCGCTGGTCCGTTCTTCGTCGCGGGCGCCGGCACCGCGTTCGCCTTCATTCCCGTCTCGATCGCCGGGCTTGCCGGCATCGCCCATCACGAAGCCGGCCTGGCCTCGGGGCTGCTCAACACCTCACAGCAGGTGGGAGGCGCGATCGGCGTAGCGATCGCCTCGACCGTGGCCGCCACCCACTTCAAGACGCTGATCCACTCCGGCTCCGCTGCTCCGGCTGCACTTACCGGCGGCTTCCAGTGGGCGTTCTGGGTCTGCGGCGCGATCGGAGTCGCAGCGGTCCCGATCACGTTCCTGCTCGTCCGCAGCCGCGACCTCGTACAGACGGCCAATCCGCAGCCTGCGCTCGTCGAGCCGCGGGCGGCTGCGTAGCGGATCACTCATTCACCGACACGACCGGGCTCGAAGTCCAGCCCCAACAACCACGACTTGAACGCCAACACGACGGGAGGCTTCATGAGCACGAATTCAATGACGATCGAAGGGAAGACTGTTCTGGTTACCGGCGCCAATCGCGGCATTGGACGGGCGCTGGTCGACGAGGTGTTGAGCCGCGGCGCGAGCCGGGTCTACGCCGGAACCCGGACACCCTTGAGTCATACCGACGGGCGCGTGGTGCCACTCACCCTCGACGTGACCGATCGAGCGCAGATCCGCTCGGCAGTCGAGCAGGTCGAGTCCCTCGACATTCTCGTCAGCAACGCGGGCGTCTCGTTGGGCGGTGATCTCGACCGCGCGGTGATCGATCAGCACCTCGCGGTCAACCTCTTCGGCACGCTCGACGTGATTCAAACATTCCTGCCGTTGGTGATCGACGCGCGGGGAGCCGTCGTCAGCGTGCTGTCGCTCGCGGCTGTCGCGGCGGTGCCGTTTGATCCGAACTACTCGATTTCGAAGGGCGCCAGCCTCTCCCTGTTACAAGTGCTGCGCGGCCAGTTGTCGCCACGCGGCGTGAGTGTTCACGCGGTCCTGCCCGGCCCGGTCGATACGGACATGACCCGCCACCTCGACTTGCCGAAGGCCTCACCTGAATCCGTGGCGCAGGCCATTGTCGATGGCCTCGAGCGGGGCGACGAGGAGATCTTTCCCGACCCAATGTCCGCGGCGATCGCCGACGGCTGGTCCGGCGGGGTCGTCAAAGCGCTCGAGCGCCAGTTCGCTTCCTATGTCGAGGCCGATCCCGTCGCGTCGTGATCATGTTCGTGCGAAACAGCGAGACGCGGCAAGAGAGCGAATCGCGACGTTCTCCTCGAGGGTCCCGCCGGTCGGCCGCGATGATGACCGGCTTGAGCTCGCACTGCTGATGCGGTCCAGGTCAGTGGAGGCGTTGCGCGACGACCGCGGGACCGGGAAATGACCCGGCTCCGCGGTCGTCATGTTCGGACATCACGTCGCGGGCGACGCCGAGCTCGTCAACGACTTCCCGCACACACTGATGAGTGAAGCACCGTTGGAAGATGGGAACGCACCGCCAAATGAGCGCCTCGAGGTCTTGTTCGCATACTGCCATCCCACCTTGGTGCTCGAGACGCGAGTTGCGCTCACCCTTGGCATGCTCGGCGGTCTGACCAACGACCAGATCGCCGGCGCGCTACGCGTTCCGCCCGCGATCGCGGCGGAACGCCTCGCCGGCACGAGCGAAGATCAAGAAGGCGGGGATCCCGTTAGGTGTCCGCGGGACGGCTCTCTTCCGGAGCGACTCGCCGATGTCCTCGCGACCGTCTATCTGATCTTCAACGAGGCGTACGCTGGTGACGGCCAGCTCGCCGCCGAGGCGTCCGGCTCGGTCGCATGCTCGCTGAGTTGCTGCCAGACGAGTCAGAGGTGCATGGGCTGCTCGCGCTGATGTTGTTGAACGACGGCCGCCGAACCTCTCGCTACCGGCACGGCGAGCTCGTGCTCCTCGATGACGAGGAACGAAACCCTTGGGATCGAGAGAGAGTCGCCGAGGGAGAGCAACATCTCGCACGCGCGCGTGCGCTGTACGGCCACGGCGCCTACGTGCTTCGGGCGGAGATCGCTTCCGTGCATATGGCCGAACCGGTCGACTGGCCGGAGCTTGTCGCCCTCTACACGGAGCTTTCCCGGCTCGTGCCGTCAGGGGTAGTCGAGCTCAACCGGGCAATCGCAGTCGCGGAAGTCGCCGGCCCGGAGGCGGCGCTGGGGATCGTCGAGCGGATCGAGTTCGAGCCTCCCGAGCTCGACCATTACTGCTCTCTCCACTCCACTCGGGCCGACCTGCTCCGCCGGCTCGGACGGACGATCGACGCCCGCTACGCGTACGGGAGAGCGCTGCAGCTGATCCGGTCCGAACCCGAGCGTCGCTTCCTGAAACGGCGCGTTGCCGAACTGCCGCCTCCCGCCGCTACGGACTGGGAAGCCTTTTGGGACGACACTCTCGACCGGATCAAGGCTGCCGCAGAGGCCGGCGAGATCGAGGCCACTGAAGCACCAGCCGAAGACGCTCGTGCTCAACGCCGGCGCCTTCCCGCTGATGCGCCCGATCCAGCACCACACCTGGAACATGTTCAACCGCAACCAGCGAAGCGAGAGCGCCCTCCCCATGGCGCCGACCACTGACGAGAAGAAAGGAGACGACGATGCTTGCCCTGGTACGTGACGGAAGGAATGACCCACCGGTGACTCTGCAGGAGGTTCCCGAGCCTCAACCGAAGGAGGGTGAGGCGCTCGTGCAGGTGCGGGCGAGCACGGTGAATCGCGGCGAGCTCGCGCTGCTCGCTTCACGCGCCGACGGCTGGCGGCCAGGCCAAGACGTCGCCGGCGTGGTGGCGACACCAGCAGCTGACGGCAATGGGCCCCCGGCCGGAACGCGCGTAATCGGGCTCGCCGAGGCAGCCGCATGGTCGCAACGCGTCGCCGTCCCGGTCGAACGACTCGCCGTCATCGACGACGCTGTGCCGTTCGAGTCGGCCGCGACCCTCGGCCTCGCCGGACTGACAGCACTGCGTTCGCTGCGCGAAATCGGGCCGCTGCTCGGCCGCAGCGTTCTCGTCCTCGGCGCAAGCGGCGGGCTCGGACACTTCGTCGTGCAGCTCGCTGCACTTGCTGGCGCAAACGTCAGCACGCTCGTCCGCACCGACGCGACCGGAGCCGGCAGCCGCCTCGCGGATCTGGGAGTCAGGCAGCTGATCGCAGGCGAGGAACCCGAAACCGCAGCGTTCGAAGTCGTCGTCGACGTCGTTGGCGGAGCGTCGCTGGAACGCGCGATCCGCGCCGTCCGTCCAGGCGGCACGATCATGCTGCTCGGAGCCACCGACCCGCAGCCCGCCAGGATCACGCTGCTCGACTTCATCGGTCACGAGGGCGCGCGCATCCTCACCTTCTTCTCCTACGCCGGCGACGACGCGGCCATCGGCCCCGACCTCGACACACTCGCGCAGCTAGTAGCACAGGGCCGGCTGCACCCGACCATCTCCATCGCCGTCGACTGGAAAGACGTCGGCCGCCTTCTCGACGCAATGAGGGAAGGCAAACTCGCAGGCAAGACCGTTCTGACTGTGACAGCCCTCAAGAACCCCAGCGTGCTCAAGCTAGGGTCGGGCCCGCCCGCGATCACGATGCGAACCATCACGGCACGAGCGCTCAATAGGGCGCGCAGCGACTGCGACAGCGAGAACCCGGCGGCGTTTGAGGCCGAGTACGCTGAAAGAGGAGAAGAGTAGGTAGCGGAGCGAATGCCGTGCGCGACAGCACGTTGACGATCACGCTACGCGAACGGTCAGGGCCGGTAGGAACGCCGCGGACACGTCAGAGACGCTCAGCGGCTTCCTGAACCTGGGCGCGTCAGTCACGCCCAGTCTCACGCACGTCCCTCCCCGACGAGAGTCGATCGTTCTCACGCCGCGTCATGCGTCGTACTCGTCGTGTCGGCGCAGCCACATCTCGCCGTTTTCGTCGCGACCCTTGGGCGTCCGGTCGAGGATCGCGTAGTAGCCCATCAGGAACTCGGTTCCGCGGGCGTAGCTGGAGTAGCAGTGGTAGACGTTGCTCCCGTCGCGGGCGAACGTGCCGACACCGTGGCCCTCGGAGAAGTAGCCGGCGATGTCCGTGCCGGTCGCGTCGGCGTTCTGGGTGGCGACCGGCGGGAGGCTGTCGCGGACTTGCTGGTCGCCTAGCAACGGAAACGCCGCAACCTCGTTGGCCAGGAGAAGCGGCACAGCGTCGTGCGCGTGATCGCCGACGGAAACGCCGAAGTCAAGGTTGAAGTCGCTCTCGTAGCTCGAGGCCCAGTTGAAGCTCCAGCCCATTCGGCGACGGTAGGCGAGCAGCTTCTCGAGCGGCGCGTGTGAGATGCAGACCATCGTGACGTCGCGTGCCTTGAGATGCGGGAGCACGCCGTTAAAGCTGTCGGCTGTCGACGAACAGGTCGCGCAGCCGGCGGTGTAGTCGGGGCCAAACATGAAGTGGTAGACGATCAGCTGCGACGTGCCGTCGAACAGCTCCGCAAGAGTGCGTGTGCCGGCCTCGGTGTCGAAGCGGTACTCCTTTTCGAGCGCCACCCACGGGAGCTCGCGACGCTGCTGTGCGATCTCGTCGGCGAGCCGCGTGTGCTCCTTCTCCCGCGCGAGCAGCGGCGTGCGTGCGGCGAGCCAGTCTTCGCGTGTTCCGATCTTGGTCATGCTGTGACTCCTTTACGTTTTAGGGACCAACGGCAACGGTGATTCCGAGTGAGACGATCACGAGCGCCACCGGGACGTCGACCGAGAGCCGCTCGGGCAGAAGTTTCTGGGCAAGCACGAGCACGGCGATCACGGACATCCAGGCGATGCTCATGACGCCGAGCGCCAGCAACATCAGCATCAGGCCGATGCTCGAGCCGAGGCAGTACAGACCGAACGTGAATCCTGAACGGACACTCTCGCGGCAGCGCCGGCGGCACTCATGCTTGAGCGGCGTGAGCTCGTACAGACCAGCCCCGACGGTCAACGCCCCTGCGATGAGCGACCCATGCGGGCGGTACGCCGGATACACCGCGAGCCCAACGAGTATCCAGACGGCGAGATAGGAGCCAACAAACAGCGGCGACGTCTGCACCCGGTTCCGCCTCAACACCGCCGGGGCGACGCTCGGCAGCATCATCGCCGCCATCATCGGCACCCAAAAGCCGACGAAGGACCCGAACGAGCCGAGCTCGGTCGCGCCACCCATGTCCATCCCCTTCATTTGCTCGACTGCGACCACCCAGGCCGCTGCCGCAAGGACGAGCGTCATCAACCCAGCTACCGTTGGCGTCGCTCTGGTCATCTCAGTAAAGACACCAGCGCTGCGCGCGATCGACCGATCCGAGGCGGCGGCGGGGGAGAGAGCTTGGAATCGCTGTCAGCCCTGTTCGCGCTCAACGCGGGTAAACGCCGCCGTCGATGCTGAAGACCTGGTTGGTGATGTAGCCGTTCCGAAGGACGGCGACAGTGAGGTCTGCAACCTCGGCGGGCGTTCCGAGGCGGCCGACCGGTATCCGTGCGGCGAGCTGTTGCGGGTCGCCGAGCGCGATTCCGGTGCCCTCGATCAGCGCCGGCGCGATCGCGTTCACGGTGACTCCGTCCGGCGCGACGCGTGGCGCGAAGTAGCGGGTGAGCCCGTGTAGCGCTGCCTTGGACGCCGCGTAGTGGGGGGCCGACGATCCCCCCGATGAAGCCGGCGACGGACGAGATGAAGACGGTCCGACCAAATCCGCGCTCGCGCATCCCCGGCAGCACGTGCCTCGCGAGAAGGTAGGGCGCGCGTAGGTTCACCGCGAGCGTCTCGTCGAACAGCGCGCCGTCGACTTCCTCGTAGGACGCGACGCGGCCGACGCCGGCGTTCGCGACGAGGATGTCGATCGGGCCGAGCGCGAACTCGACGGCTTCGGCGAGCTCGACCGGCGCCTCCGGCTTGCTTAGATCGGCTTCGATCGCAACTACTGGTCGTCCTTGCTCCGCGATCTCGGCGGCGAGTTGCTCGGCCGACTCGCGGCTTGTACGGAACCCAAGTGCGACGGCCGTCCCTTCGGCGGCGAGTTGCAGCGCGAGAGCTCTGCCGAGTCCACCGCTGCCACCGGTGACGAGCGCAGTGCGCCCCGCGAGCAGGTCACGCCCCATCGGGCAGCTCCTTCAGGCCCGCGCCAGTCAGGAGGTAGCCGGGTGCGAGTGTGGCGGGATCTGCGTGTATGAGCTCGACGACGGCCGCGCCGGCTGCCTCGGGCGTCAGCGGCACGCCCATACCTTGGAGGTACTCCTCCTCGGTTTGGCCGTTGCGGAGCGCGTACGCCCGGACTGCCGGCCGGCCGACATCGGTCAACGGCGTGATCCGGGGGAGAACCGCCGTGAACCTGATGTCGAGACCGGCTCGCTGTGCTTCGTCTTGCGCGTAGCCGGTGATGAATCGCTGGGTTGCTTTGGCGCCGGCGTAGCCGCCGGTGAGCGGCGACCCGGCGATTGCGGCGCCGCTGCTGATCACGATCACTCTGCTCCCGGGCTGGAGCGGCTTGAGCAGCGCCTCCCGGAGCCAGTGGAAAGTGATCCGCACATCGGACTGCCAGTTGATCGAGAACGTTTCCCACGTCTGCTGCTGTAACGGACGCATAAATGGCACCGCGCCTGCCACGAGGACGACGCTCTCGGGGTCGTAGTCGTCTAGCAGGCGGCCGGCGACCGCGGGATCCGACGCATCGCCCAGCGCCGGCTTGATGTCGAGAGGGCCGTTCGCGAGCGATTCAAGTGACGCCGGGTCGCGTGCAACCGCGATGACCGGCGCGCCGGCTTCGGCCAAAGCGCTCGCGATGCCGCGGCCGAGGCCGCGGCTTGCACCGACGACGATCGCCGTCCTACCTGCCAAGTCGCCGATGGGCTTCTCAGGGTTCACCTTGTGACCTCCGTCTCGCTAAAGACATCCCACACCTGTGTGACGGCCATGACGCGAGTAACTCACCGGTCGCAAGGCGGCTCTGGACCAGACCGGTGAGCTTGCTCGGTCCCGGCCGTCATATGTGTGTGACCGAGGGGTCAGTCGTAGTCGCGAACGCGAGGTCGAGCAGCGATCCGGCGCAGCGCTGGACCCTCGCCGTATGGCTGTCGCTGCCCTGATGGTGGTGCTTGACGCGCTGGTGGTGGCCACCGCGCTGAGCACGATTCGAGTGCATCTGCACGCGTCCTTGGTGGAGCTCGAGTGGACGGTGAACGCGTACACGTTGAGTTTCGCGGTGCTGCTGATGACCGGCTCCGTGCTCGGGGATCGGTTTGGGCGACGCCGCGTGTTCACGGCGGGGATCGCGCTTTTCGCGGCCGCTTCGGCGGGCTGCGCGCTGTCGTCGAGCGTCGGCTGGCTGATCGCGGCGAGTTCCTGAAGCCCTCTAACGGACTCGAACCGTTGACCCCCTCCTTACCATTGCGAAACGGTTGCCGTGGGTTGCCACCGGTTGCGAATCGGCCTGTTTGAGCCGTTTTCGCGGCCCTTCGATTTGCGATCGGTTGCCACTGGTTGCGCCCGCTTGGCTCCATTAAATGCTCCATACCGATCGTCGCCTCGCCTCGCGGTAGACCACCTTCGTCATAGGGGGTCGAAAGGTGACGACGCGCGTTCGATCCGATGTACATGTTGGCGCAGGGCCTCCAGCGGCCCTCGACTACGCCGTCGCACCCATCTCGATCAATACGGACGCAACCTCAGACGCTGACTTCCAGAGTGAGGATGCCCGTGAAGTCGATCCAGACCCGCGAATCACTCTTGACGATCTTCGCGAGGACGTTGTCGCAGTGTGGGCAGCGGAGAACGATGCCGGCGCCCCGGTAGACGTGAACGGCGCCAATCGGTCCGGCTGCGCCACAGCTGGCACAGGTCCCAACGGCGGTCGTCATCTCGACTGCGAACACTTCTTGCAGTAGGCCCGCGACGGCGTTGCCATCCAGCATCAGCTCGTCCATCTCAGCCTCCGGTGGGTCCGAAGCGTTCGGTCTTGATCGCTCGCGGCTCGTGTCCGAGCCGCACGAGCGCCTCGGCCACGGCCTCGACGAACGGCGTCGGCCCGCAGGTGAAGAAACGCGGCTGCTCGGCTGGTCTGGGCGCGACCTCGGCCAGCATCTCGGGGTCGACACGTCGCGCGTAGCTCGTCCACCCGGGCGGTTGCAAATCGGTCAGCGTGTACGCGACCGTGAGGCCGTTGCCGCTCAGGGCTTCGAGCTCGTCGCGATAGATGAGATCGTCCTCGCTGCGTGCGGAGTAGAGCAAGCGCGTTTCGGTGTCGTTGCCGGCGGCTGCGCGTGTCCGGATCATCGCCATCAACGGCACGATGCCCGATCCGCCGGCGATGAGCATGAGCGGCCCGCCGTGGGAAGGCTCCCAGACGAAGTAGCCGCCGATCGGGCCGCGCAGTTCGACCTTGTCGCCTCGGCGGAGCTCGTCGGTCAGGTAGGGGGAGACCTCGCCGTCCTCGAGTCTCTGGACCGTGAGCGCGACGCGGGTGCTGTCGAGCGCCGAGGCGATCGAGTAGCTTCGCTCCGCCTGATAGCCGTCCTCGGCCGTCAACCGAACATCGACGTGCTGGCCGGCGCGGTGGCCGGGCCAGCCGGGGACGTCGAAGACGAGCGTCTTGACGTGCGGCGTCTCGACGACGACCTCGACCAGCTCGGCGAGCTGCCAGGTCAGTCGCCCGAGTAGCGCTGTTCCTGCCATGGGTTTCCGTAGTTGTGGTAGCCGTTTGTCTCCCAGAAGCCGGGCTCGTCGGTCGACTCGAGCCGGAGGCCGCGTACCCACTTGGCGCTCTTCCAGAAGTAGAGGTGCGGGACGAGCATGCGCGCTGGGCCACCGTGCTCGGGCGCGAGCGGTTGACCTCCGTAGGCGAAGACGACCCACGCCTTGCCGCCTGTGATGTCCTCGAGCGGCAGGTTGGTCGTGTAGCCGCCGTCCGAGTACTGGGTCACGTACTCGGCTGACGTCTCGATCCCTGCGAGGAGCGTGTCGACCGAGACGCCTTGCCAGACCGTGTCGAGCTTCGACCACTTGGTCACGCAATGGATGTCGCGCGTGATCTCCTCGCTCGGCAGGGCACGGAACTCCTCCCAGCTCCAGCGGCGCGGCTCGTCCAGCTCGCCGCTGATCGAGAAGTCCCACAGCTCGAGCGAGGTGTGCGGCGTCGGTCCGGCGGAGAGGACGGGGAAGTCCCGGGTGACGTACTGGCCGGGTGGGACGCGTGCGGGATCCACGTCCGCAGCGCGACGGCCCCGGAATCCGCGCGAGACGAACGCCATCACTGCCTGCCTTCGGCCGGCGGCTGCAGCCGGAGCATCCACGGCTGCTCTGCCATCGACCGCTCCAGGTTGTCGTCTCTAGGCGGCACGTCGGTTCTCCTTTTCGTACACGCCTGCGAGGTCGGCGTATGCATAGGGGTGGTAGTAGACGTCGAGTGCCAGGTGGCGCTGAGGGCGGATCTCGAAGTGTGCACGGTGGCGCTCGTCGCAGACGCGGACGATTAGTTCGTCGAGAGTGGGGTGCCAGTAGAGCGTCACGTCGACGCCGGCACTGGAGCGACGGGCCAACTCTCGGCGTTCGGAGTCGGGGTTGGGAAACGGGCGGCGCGCAAGCCGCGCTGGGCGGCCGTCGAATGCGCCGGCGGAGGTATCGGGGCTCCTTGCTGATCTGAAGCTCTTGCTCATGGTGCTGCTCCTCTGATCTGGGTGCCGTTGCCTCAAATGTCCAGCGGCCGTGGAGTTCAGACGAGCGCCGGGTCGAGGGATGCGTCAAAGATCGTTCGCTCGAGCGGCGCCGCCAGCGATTCCGGCAGCATCGCCACCACCTTGTGCACCTCCGGACGTGACTCCTGTCGTTCGAGAGCGGCACCGTCCTCATATACCGCGGTCGCGATGAACGAATCAGGCTCGAGCAGGACGCGGGCGATGTCGAGGCTGATGACGCCATCCGTGGCTCGCGCCGGCGCGATGATCTCGGCGAGCGCGGCCATCAACTCGTCGCTCTTGTCGGGTTTGGCACGCATCTTTTGACGAAGAATGAGCATTGCTCCTCCAGTTGGTCGTGACGTTGAACGAAGTGGCCGTCGCTCTGGGTGACCATCTGGCGGATGGTGCGTGCGACGGCAGTGCGGGTCCCCGGCGACGATCGCCACCTTCATCCGACGAGGTAGGTCTCGTAGATGACGGCGTCCGGCTGGCGGCCGCCGACGCTGATGAAGACGCCTTTGTTCAGCCAGTCGAGCGCGGGCGCGGCCGTCTCGATCCGGGTCGAGGTGCGGAACGTGTATTCGGTTGCGTCGACGTCCTCACCGCGCGCGAGACGTGCGAGTACTTCGGGGCTGCCGTGACGGACGCCGCTTGATCGGACGTAGAGCAGATCGCCGTCGTTGGTTTGGAGCGTGTAACGGATGTCGCCGAGGGCGGTGCCGTCGGGGAGGACGGTCTGCCAGTCCGCGCTCGAGCCCGGGAGCAGCTTCCCGTTCAGCTCAGGCCCGGTGAAGGTCCCCCCGGTCAGCGGCACGATCCGCCGGCGCCCTTGCGCGATCTCGCCGAGCTCCAGTGCTTCGCCGACGGTGGCTTCGAGGCGGTAGACCCGCGTCAAGGAAGGATCGGGAAGCAGGGCGCTCATCGAGAGGCCGTCGCGGGATCGTTGGGGTGCGCCTCGAGCGGCGTGACCGTGACGCGCAGCCAGTCGGCGAGCGGCAGCGCGGCGAGCAGATCCTCGAGCTGTGCCTGGCTGAAGGCGCGGTACAGCCCGATGGCGGTCGTTCCGTCGCCGAGGAGCGGTCGTCTCCAGAGCCGGACGAGGTGCCCGTCCTCCGCGAGCTTGGCCGCGGCGGCTGACTCGGCGCGCTGGTGCTGCTCCGCCTCCGTCTCAGGTGTGCCGGCGGGAACGTCGACCTCGAACTCGACCAGGAACTCCATGCTGTCCTCTCCTTTCTTCGCGACGCCGTCGAATGGCGTCTCGACCCCGCATCTGGCGACCGGGGTCGAAACGCCGATCTCTTACGCCGCTACGTTGACCGCGCTTGCGATGACGGCCTCGCGAATGACGCCCGCGACGATGTCCGGCTGCGAGAGCATCAGGAAGTGCGAGGCGCCTTCGACCTCGGTGATCGTGGAGCCGGCGCGGTCGTAGGAGAAGCGATGGAGCTCCGGTGCGACCGGGTAATCCGCGGTGCCGAACACCGCCCAGGACGGCTTCGTCCGCCAGGCAGCGGCGGTCGCGGGATCGTCGAACGCCGTGGCCGAAACCGGGCGCTGCGAGATCGCCATGAACGCGGCGTCGGCGTCGGGAACGTCGGCGGAGAAGACGTCGTGGAACCGCGCGGGGTCGATCGACACCTCTACGCTGCCGTCGGCCAACTGCGCCGGGCGCACGAGCGGGCCCATGGCGAGCGACGGGAAGCGTCCCTGGAGGGCGTTGACCGACTCGCCCTCGTCGGGCGCGACGCCTGCGACGTAGACGAGCCCGGCCACCTTGTCCGAGCCGCCGGCGACCGTGATCACGGCGCCGCCGTAGGAATGGCCGACGAGGACGATGGGGCCGTCGAGCTGGTCGATGACCGAGTCGATGAAGGAAGCATCGTAGGGGAGCCCGCGGAGCGGGTTCGGCGGCGCGAGAACGGTGTGGCCGTCGGCGACGAGCCGGTCGTACACGGGCCGCCAGCTGGACGCGTCTCCGAACGCGCCGTGGACGAGAACGATTGTGGGATTAGGCATGACGAGTTCCTTTCGTGTTGTGGGCGATTGGGGTGCCCGTTGCTGGATTCATCAGGCGACTCTTTCGAGGTGGCTGAGTCCGAGGGCCTCGACCGCCTTGGCCTGGGCGGGCGCGACGCCCTCATTGGCCTCGTCGGAGCCGAACGGCGCACCGACGACGGTGCGGGCGGCGCGGCTGCCCTTGGCTTGACCGACGAGGTCGGCGATCGCCTCCGCGACGTCGTGCGGATTGGGGGCGTCCTCGCCCTCGAACGTCGACGTCAAGGAGGTGGACAAGGCGTCGGGGATGCGGCCGACCTCGCCGTAGGACTCGGTTACTTCGGTGAGGGCCGGGGTCTGAATGCCGGGCAAGAAGTTGGTCGGGTAGGCGCTCGGTTGCACCGCCACGACCTCGACGCCGAGCTGGCTGAGTTCGTAGCGAAGGCTGTCCGTCAGCGCTTCGACCGCGAACTTGCTTGCGCCGTAGATGCCAAGGAAGGGGAACGTCACGCGGCCGAGGATCGAGCTGATGTTGATGATCAGGCCGTCGCGCCGCTCGCGCATGGATGGGAGTACGGCGCGGGTGACGCGCAGGAGCCCGATCACGTTCGTGTCGAAGATCGCCTTCGCCTGCTCCGCGGTGAAGGCTTCGGTTACGCCGGCCGACCCGATGCCGGCGTTGTTGATCAGCACGTCGATCTTGCCGGCCTCCGCCAGTACCTTCTCGACGCCCGCCTCGACAGACGCGTCGTCGGTGACGTCCAACTCCACCGTCTTGATGCCGAGCTTCCGCAGGGCGGAGGCGGCCTCGCGGTTCTTGTCTTCCACACCGCGCATCGACGCGTAGACGGTGTGGCCGGCGTGGTGCAGCGTCTCCGCCGTGTCACGCCCGAAGCCGCTGCTGGTGCCGGTGATCAGGATCGTCTTGGACATACTCGGTCTCCTTGAATCTGGATGAGTTGTGTAACGCAACTCTCAGCCTACACGAACTGAGTTGCATCACGCAACTTAATCTCGACTACCTAACCTCGGCTGACCAGAGCGAGGAAGGTGGCGCCCTCGGCGCCCGCCAGCAGCACCTCGACGGCCGGGGGATTCGTCAACGCTGTATCACCGTCGCCGAGCTCGGTCGACACGCGGATAGCGTCCCGCCAGACGACCGTGAGGCTCCCCTCGACGACGAGGAGCAGCGTCTCTGCGGAGCGCGCGATCGGCAGTCGCGTCTCATCGGGATCGAGCCGGACGGCGAACGAGCGGAAGTCGTTCGTGTCGAATCCCGGCAGGTCGTGAATCCCGTGACCGAGCTCGCGGATCTGGAGCAGCGAATATGGACGGCGGTCGTTCATCCGCGAGCCGTCACCGGTCTCCAGGTCAGGAGGGCTGCGAGCGCGGCGGCGAGCCCGGCGACGAGCGCGCCGGCGGCGGCGTCGAGGAAGAAATGGTTGCCGGTGGCGACGATGACGAGCAACACGAACGGCGGGTAGAGCGCTCCGAGCGCGCGGACGAGCAAGTGTCGACCGTGGTGGAGCAGAGCGGCGGCGACGATCAGCGCGTAGCCGACGTGCATGCTCGGCACGGCGGCGTACGGGTTGTACAGCGAGCTGACGAGGCCGCGGTTGAGGTCGACCTGCCGGCCGGAGACGGTGTCAAGGATGCCGATGCCGGCCAGCCGCGGCGGCGCGGTCGGGTAGACAAGGAAGCCGACGAGGGAGAGCGCGCTCGCGAGGAGCAGTGCGGTGCGGGCGAACGCGAAGCCTTCCGGGCGTCGCCGGTGGAGCCAGAGCAGCACCCCGGCTGTGACGGTGAGGTGAAGGGTCAGATAGGCGACGCCGAGCAGGCTCGTGAGGCCGGGAAGAGTCTGAACGGCGCGTTGCACGTTCGCCTCGACGAAGAGATGCAGCGAGCGTTCCAGCGCGACGAGCCGGTGGGCGTGGGCGTCGGCTTGCGCGCTGTCCGAGACGACGAGGTCGCGCGTAAGCTCGTAGAGCCCGTAGAGGGTGAGAGCAGTGGCTGCCTCAACCAGGAGCGAATGCCGCACGGACAGCCAGGAACCGAGCAGGCCGAAGGAGCGTGGTCTCGGCGGGCTGATCGCGGCGGTGGTCATGCAGCGTGCCCTGTCCGGTTCATGACGCGGGACGGGTGCGCCAGGCTTCGTAGGCGACGCTCAGGGCGATCGCGGCGACGACGCTGCCGAAGATCTCGAAGGTCGTGGGGAGCGCGACGTGCGTGACGACGATGCCGGCGAGGACGGCCGGCAGCGAGAGGGAGGTGTAGGCGGCGACGTAGAAGCCCGACATGACTGCGGCGCGCTGCTCATGGGGGATTGCTGCGGCGAGCGCGCGCAGGCCGCCGAGGAAGGCGGCGCCGAAGCCGGCGCCGGCGAGGATCGAGCCGGCCAGGTAGGCGGCGCTCGAGTCCTGGGCGGCCGCGAAGACGATCAGCACCATTCCGGCTGCGAGTGCGATCGAGCCGACGCCGGCGCCGATCCAGGGCGCGCTGCGCGCGGTCAGCAGCTGGGCGACGACGGCCGCACCGGCGAGCGCGACGATGCCGCTGCCGGAGACGATCACGTTGCTCGAGTTGAAGAGATGGGCTGCGAGTTGCGGGCCGAGCGAGAAGAAGAGGCCGCCGATCGACCATGACGAGAGCACGGCCAGCGTGGCCAGCAAGAAAGGCCGGCGCACGACGGCCGGGACGCGTGGGCGCTCGGCCCTGAGGCGGAGGCGGCCGCGTTTCTCGATCGGCTCCGGCATCCAGTAGGCGCCGGCAAAGGCGACGGCGAAGAGGACGAGCAGCAGGACGTAGGGCAGGACCCGTGGCAGAGTCCCGAGCTGGACGAGCGCCGACGAGACGAGCACGCCGAGTCCGATGCCGCCCGCAGCTGCGGTCGCGGTGGTGAGGCCGACGCCGGCGGGGTCGCGCTTCGGGTGCAGGTCGAGCAGCGCCGCGCTGGCCGCGCTCAGCGCCGCGCCGGTCGCGAGACCCTGCAGGCCGCGGGCGACGAACAGCCAGGCGGCCGAGCCGGCGACCATGAACAGCACGCTCGACGCCATCAGCGCGCCGAGGGCGGCGAGCAGGACCGGCCGGCGGCCGACATCGTCGGAGACGCCACCGGCGAGCAACAACGACGCCAGCACGCCGAAGGCGTAGGTCGCGTAGATCAGCGTCAACGTCAGCGGCGAGAAGTGCCAGAGGACGCTGTAGGTGCGATAGAGCGGCGAGGGCGTCACCGAGGCGAAGAGGCCGAGGCCGACGACCAGCGCGGCCACTGCGTAGCCGATGCGAGGCGACAACGTCCGCCGAGGAGGCACGACCGACGGCAGCAGGTACAGACGCCGCGGATGCGTGGCAACTGTGTCGTGTGTAGGTTGCTTCATGCAACCCACAACGACCGACCGAGCCGGCCTATTCCTGCGAAGCTATTTCTTCTTTCGGGGGCGACGCGTCGTTGCCCCCGGCCCGGGGAGGATCTCGATCTCGTCGGTGCGGAGCGACTTGGTGCCCTTCGGGACGATCGCGGCGACGACCGGCTTCTTGTCGACCTTGCGGCGTTGCAGGCGCGGCGGCTTTTCGCTCAGGTATTCGTCGCCCCACTGGCGCAGCGCGGTCAGCGCGATGTTCAGGTCGAGACCCTTCTTCGTCAGTTGGTACTCGTACCGCTCCGGGCGCTCGCTGTAGAGGACCCGCTCCAGCACGCCCTCGCCGACCAGCCGGTTGAGCCGGTCGGTCAGGACGTTGCGGGCGATGCCGAGGCTCTCCTGGAATTCGTCGAAGCGGTGCAGACCGAGCAAGACGTCGCGGATGATCAGCAGCGTCCAGCGCTCGCCGACAACCTCGAGCGCTCGCGCGATCGAGCAGTTCTGGCCTTCGTAGTCACGGTTCAGCATGCCTCAAATGGTAGCGCGTCCCAGTTGCGTGACGCAACCTCCATCAGGTAGTGTCCTCGGAATCAAAGTTGCGTGAAGCAACTCACGGGACCATCACCCAGAGATTCGACGGCCAGGAGGCCCTACTAATGGAGATCGCAGGAACAGTGCAACGCCGTCCGCTGATTCTCGTCTCGCTGCTGCTGGCAGCGTTCGTGATCAACCTCGACATCACGATCGTCAACGTGGCCCTGCCGACGCTGGTGCGGGAGCTGCATGCGTCGAACTCGCAGCTGCAGTGGGTCGTCGACGCCTACAACCTGTTGTTCGCTGCGCTGCTGCTGGCCGCCGGCAGCCTCAGCGACCGCCTCGGCCGCAAGGGATTCCTGCTCGCCGGCCTGGTCGTGTTCGGAGCCGCCAGCATCGCCGGAGGCCTCACCGACACCGCCGGCCAGCTGATCGTCGCCCGCTGCTTCATGGGTCTCGGCGCCGCGATGATCTTCCCCACCACCCTCTCGCTGATCTCGAACGTGTACACCGAGCGGGCCGAGCGCGCCAAGGCGATCGGCCTCTGGGGCGCGACGGCGGGCATCGCGATCGCGCTCGGCCCGATCGTCGGGGGCGGGCTGCTCGAGCAGTTCCGCTGGACGAGCATCTTCTTCGCGATGGCACCCGTCGCCGCCGTCACCGCGGCGCTCGTCGCGTGGAGCGTCCCGACCTCACGCGATCCGGGCGCCCACAGGACCGACATTCCGGGACTCGTGCTCTCGAGCGCCGCGATCGCACTGCTTACCTACACGCTCATCGAGGCCCCCAGCCACGGCTGGGGCAGCGGCCGGACCCTCGCGGGCTTCGCGGTCGCAGCGGCGCTCTTCGCCGTCTTCATCCTCCGCGAGCGCAGCGCAGCGGAGCCGATGCTCGACGTCAGCCTCTTCCGCAACCTTCGCTTCACCGCCGCTAGCGGTTCCGTCACCATCGCCTTCTTCGGGATAACAGGCTTCAGCTTCCTGATCACCCAGTACTTCCAGTTCCTCAAGGGCTACGGGCCCCTCTCCACGGGTGTCCGCCTGCTGCCGGTCGCGTTCGCCGTGGGGATCATGTCGGTGCTCGGGACCCAGTTCGCTGTGCGCTTCAGCACCAAGCAGGTCGTCACCGTGGGTCTGTTCTTCTTCGCGGTCTTCTTCGCCTGGGTCTCCACCGCAGACACAGCAACCAGCTACCTCGAGATCGTCGGCCAGATGCTGCTCGGCGGCAGCGCCGTGGGCCTCGTCAGCGCACCCGCGACCGAAGCGATCATGGGGGTCGTGCCGAAGGCCAAGGCCGGGATCGGCTCCGCCGTCAACGACGCCACCCGATTGCTCGGAAGCACTCTCGGCATCGCTGTGATCGGCAGCGTCTACGTCTCGCTCTACAACAACCGACTGAGCGACAAGCTTCCCGCAGCGCTGACTCCGCAGGACGCGCGCACCGCCCACGACTCTGTCGGCCGCGCGTTCGAGCTCGCCAACCAGACCAGCGGTAATGGCCACGCCCCACTCGCGGACGCCGTTCACGCCGCAGCCTCCAACGCGTTCTTCCACGGCTTCAGCGTCGGCTGCCTCGTTGCCGCAGGCGTCAGCGCAGTGGCCGCGATTGGCGCCCTGGTGCTGCTCCCAGCCCACCCCACAACAGACCCCGCAACAGGCCTCACCCTCGCCCTCGAGTCCGAATGACTGTCGGTCACCAAGGAGGACACGACCATGGCAAGCCTTCCGACGCTGAGCGACGGAATCACGCTCACCCACTTCATCGTCGCCGAGGACGTCGAACGCGCCGGCCGCTTCTACAGTGACGTTCTCGGCGGCGAGATCGTTCTCGCCGGCCAGCCGACGATCGTCGCGCTCGCGAACAGCTGGATCATCATCAACGTCGGCGGCGGACCCACAGACGACAAGCCGAGCGTCACCCTCGAGCCGCCACAGAATCCTGATCGCGTGAGCAGCTTCTTGAACATCCGCGTCGCCGACATCCAAACCACCTACGAGACCTGGAGCGAGCGAGGCGCCCAGTTCCTCACACCCCCAATCGACCACGGGCAGGAGACCCGCTGCTACCTCCGCGATCCGGAAGGCCACCTGATCGTGCTCGGACAGACGAATCGAACCGTTAATTCCACGGACTGATCGCGACAGCACCATCCTGCTTGATCGCCGGTGGCGAACCACGTTCCGGGCTCGCCCACGACCCTTCCGATTCGCCCGATTGTTACTCTCCGATCCGCGTCCTGCCGCCTCGGGTTCGCAGGACACGATCTCGACCGGGTCGATACCGGCGAACGCGAGCAGGTCCGAGGTTCTGATCGCGTCGGGTTGCGCGGGGATGGTGTCGGTGAAGCCGATGTCGAGCGTGAACTGCTCGAAGGTGCGGCCGGCGAACTGGGCGGAGATTGTGGAAGCGGACGGCTGCGAACTCGTCAGTGTGGTGGAGCTCGTCGGTGCGGATCGCGGGCATTTGAGCGGAGAGCAAGTACTCGTCGCCTGCCCGGTCGAGCGGTGATATGACGGCGAGCGTTGCGAGAGCGAGGGCAAGGATGCTCAGCACCAGCCGCCAGCCGTCCGCATGGCGCGCGCCTGCGCGGAGTCTCAGACGCACGAATCCACGAGAGTGCGAGCGCCGCAGCCGCGGCTGCAAGCGGAAGGGGTGCGACGGCCCAGGCTGTCCAGCTCATCTTGCTGAGCGCAGCGTCGCTCCGGCCGGGATGAGCGCGCGTCCACGGTCCGTGCGAGATTTTCGCGCGCCTCGTTGCGCGCGCGAAGAGTCAGGCCATGAACGGCATGAGCTCTGGAGCCATCGTCACGAAGGGCCGCATCATGTCGCGGTCTTCGTGCTCGAGGATGTGGCAGTGGTACATGTACCGGCCGCTATAGGTGTTGAAGCGGACGGCGATCTCGACGATCTCGTTTGGGTTGACGCGAATCGTGTCCTTGAGCCCTCGTTCGTTCTCGTCGATCGCGTGGTCGAGCTCGTCATTCGGGTCGCGCTCGAGCGCGACCGTGGCGGCGAGGTCGCGCTCGTCGATTCCGCCGTTGGCGATCTCGTAACGGATCGGGTGCCGCGCGAGAATCTGGAACGGGTCGAGGTGGAGATGGATCGGATGGGTGTCGCCGGTGAGGTTGATCAGCTGCCAGACCTCGTAGTCGCCGAGCATCGGGAAGAACGTGGTCGTGTCCTCGAAGTGGGCTGCGACGACGCGATAGCGCGTCGTTCCGGCGCCGTCGATGACCTCGACCAGCGGCCCGTTGTCGGCTTCGCCGGCAGCCGCGAGCTCCCGCATCGAGAGCATGTTCGGCTCGCCGTCCATCTCACGCTCGACGAGCGCGATCGCGCGCCGGGGCGCTCCGGCGAGCAGCTCCGCTGCGAGAGCCTCGTAGTCGCGGGCGAGCTCGCCGGGGACCGAGATGCTGCTCGAGTGATCGCCTGCGACACGGAAGCGCAGCACCTGCGGATAGGGAAGCAGGCCGTCGAAGTCGGCGGCGTTTTCTGCGTCTGCCGCCGAAAAGGCGGAGCCGTCGAAGGGTGCGGCCGCGGTGTTGAGCAGCGTCAGCTCGCTTCCCGCCGAGAGGTCGGAGAAGTCGACGAGCAGGTCTGCGCGCTCGGCCGACGCGAGCACGAGCCCGTCCGCCGGCACCGGGGTCGGGCCACGAAGCAGGCCGTGGTCTGTCCCGATCTGCGTGATCCGCTCGAGCTCCGGGACGCCGTGGCGCAGCAGTACGAGCCGGTAGGTGCGCGCGTTCGAGCCGTTGATCACGCGGAAGCGATAGGTCGCCGGCCGGACGTCAAAAACCGGCCAGACCTTGCCGTTGACGACCGTAAAGGGCGGGAAGGCTTCCATCACCTCGGGATCAGTCTTGTGAACGAGGCGACCGGTCAGCCGACCTTGATCGTCGAGGTCGAAGTTGCGGTCCTGGATCAGGAGCGGCACTTCGAACGGCGGTCCCTCGGGCAGTCCGAGCTCGCGCTCCCGCTCGTCGCGAACGATCCAAAGGCCGGCCAGCCCGGCGTAGACGTCGAGCTTGGTGATCCCCATCACGTGGTCGTGGTACCAGAGCAGGGCAGCCCGCTGGTTCATCGGATAGTGGAAGACCGCAGCCTGGCCGGGGGCGAAGAGGTTCTCGGTCCAGCCGTCGTACGAGGCGGGCACGAGCGCGCCGTGCAGGTGGACGACCGTGTTGCCCGTCAGCCCGGCCGCGTCGCTGCTCGGCTCGCCGCCGCTCAGACCGGGCAGGCACTGCACCGGCACGCCGTCGGCGTCGGCCGGCTCGGGAGCAACGGTGTCGACGACCGGGAAGGGACCTTCGAGCTCGTTGCGCCACTCGACCGTGACGGGTCGCCCGCGCTCGGCCTCGATCGTCGGGCCGGGAACCATCCCCTCGAAGCCCCAAATGGTCGAGACCGGGAGGTCACGGTGAAAGCGGTGCACCCCGGCGCGCATGCCCACGGTCAGCTGACCGTCATGCTCCACCGCGATTAGCCGCGACGGGAGCGGCAGGGCATCGACGAACGGTACGAGCGGTGCATCCTTCGCGTGTGTCATGGGCGCGTTCACGAGGAGACTTCCTGCGTGAAGGCGGCAGTGTGGACGGCGTCGTCGACCTTG
The DNA here is from genome assembly GCA_045805985.1 of Gaiellaceae bacterium. Lineage (GTDB taxonomy): Bacteria > Actinomycetota > Thermoleophilia > Gaiellales > Gaiellaceae > PALSA-600. The sequence continues at coordinate 35,751 of JBJMKA010000017.1, forward strand.
AACTGCAGGAAGAGACGGTAGGTGCCGGCGGTCGGGAACTTCGCCATGAACTTCAGCCTGTCGGCGTCGGGGTGGACGTGCAGGTAGGCGAGGTCGCCCCGGCGCAGCGCGACTAGATGTCCCTTGGCGCCGAGGTAGTCCTGCAGCTGTACGGGCCGGCGGTTGTGTGTGACGGCGAATCCGAGCTCGGACTCCTCGCCCGCCCGGGCGCTGCTCTCGTCTAGCCCGATCCGGAAGCCGTCGGCCTCGGCGGCGCATGTCGGCGCGGGAAGGGCCTGCCACACAACGGTGCCGTCGGCCAGGAGTTCGTCGGCGAGCACGTAGGGCTTGTCGGCGGTCGAGAAGTCGGCGAAGACACGGTAGGACCCGGCCTCGTGCAGCGTGAGCGGGGTCGCCCAGCTGCCGTCGGCGGCCTGGGTCGGGTGCAAGTGCTGGAAGTCGATCATGTCGCGGCGCACGACGACCAGGTGCAGCCGCTTGGTGTGCTTGACGTCGAAGTCGCGGAGGGTGCGGCCGCGCTCGTCAAGGATCCGAAATGTGAGCTGGAACCGCCTCCCGGGCGTCGCGATGCGCCGTCCCAGCGCAAGTGTGAAGCCGTTCGCGCTCACGGCAAGTCCCTGAACTGTGTCGGCTTGCATCACCATTCCGTTGTCATGCATGCCGGCTGCCTGCCTGGCCTCAGTGTCCATTCGCTTATCCGCTCTCTCGTCGAACCGCCCGATAGAGGCTGCTCAGCGTCGCGCCGATCACTAAGAGCGGCGTGAGCCACCACGCGGGAACGCCCGCCCGGACCAGCCCCCAGGTCGCCAGCAGCCCGGTGCCGACGGCTGCTGCCACGGTCCAGTCGTCACCGGTCACGAAGGTGACCACCCACCACGTCACGACCTTGCGTGTCCAATTCCAGAGCATCATCGGGACGTCCCTTCCGTCTGCGGCTCCGCCGTGCGGAGGCGCCGTAGCGTGCTCCGACGCCAGTACGACACGACGCGTACCAACGCGAGGGCGGCCGCCACGTAGAAGGCCGCTAACCACAGCAGTGCGAGGTCGCCTCCGGGCCAATCCGCGCCCAGGCCTTCGCCGGCCCAGAACGTTCCGAACGTGGTGAGCAGCGCGCCGACGAACAGCTGCAGCGCTCGCCGCGGAATCCGCGCCACGACCCGGTAGCTCGCAGCCCCGAGGGCGCCGACGAGCAGCACCGAGCCTGCGGCCCCGATCGCCGCCGAGGCGATCGCATGGTCAGGAGCGCCGAAGGCGACGACGATTACCGCGACCTCGAGCCCCTCGAGTGAGACACCCCTGAACGCGAGGAGGAAGCCCGTCCAGTCGAAGCCGTTGCCGACGCCCTCCTCGACCTGTTGCTCGCCGATGCCGACAGTCCAGCCGTCACGGGAGACGCTCCGGACCCCCTTGCGTACCCACTGCAACCCAAATGTGAGCAGGAGCGCGCCGACGACGACGCGGATCGGCGACAACGGCACGCGCTGCAACGCCGTGCCCAGCCCGGCGACGAGGACGGCCAACACGATAAGTCCCCCGAGTGTCCCCGCCAGCGCGCCGCGCCACTGTCGGGTCACACCGACCGCGACCACGATGCCAACCATCTCGATCACCTCGACGGACGCAGCGAGAAACGTTGAGATGAGGACGGGTGTGTTCATTAGCTCGTTCTCCCGAACGCTGAATTGCTCGATGCGACCCGCGGTCTCGCACGCACGAACAGCCGAGATGGAGACTCGTGACTGTTCGTGCGTGCGTACAGGTCGGTCAAGCTGCTGCCTTCATCGAGGAGTCGCTACGCGCCGGCGCGAGGCTGTGCACGACCCGCTCCGTCGAGAGCTCGTGCGCGATCAGACCGCCAGTCGCGAGAGCCGCGAAGGCGAGCGCGTCCGCGAACGAGAGCCACGTAAGCGCCGAGCCGCGGAAGACGACGGAGGCGACGGCCGACCAGGCCGCGAGCGAAAGCACGACCCCGTCGAGCGCGCCCTGGACGGTGCCACGCATGCGGTCGCGCTGCGCGGCCGCGGTCAGTCCGAGGATGCCGACCGCGACACCGAAAGCGATCCACCCGGTCGTCCCGGCTCCGAACCAGCGGCTGGAGACGACGACGACGCCGCCGGCGAAGAGCACGATCAGATTGGTGATGAAGCGAGGGCTCATTGCCCACTCCTTTCCACGAATGTCGATGAACGTCTGCATCGGATGCGACGTTGGCACCTGTCGGTGTGAGCTGTCGTCACACGGTTGGTGCGATCGTGCGCGACTGTCAGACGCTCAGCGACGCCGCGCGGAAGGAGCCAGCAGCCCGAGCTCGCGCGCGCGGTCGACCGCTTCGGTGCGGCGGTGCACGCCGAGCTTGGCGTAGATGTGGCGCATGTGTGTCTTGATCGTGCTGAGCGAGAGGTAGAGCTCGCGGCCGATCTCGGGGGCGGAAAGGTTGGAGGGGAGGTAGCGGAGCACGCGCAGCTCGCTCTCGCTCAGGTCCTCGCGCAACTCGGGGCGCTGGCCGGCGGGCGCGGGCAGGGAGGAGCCGGCGAGCACGTCGAGGATGTCCGAGAGCAGCGCGGCGTGGGCGGTGCGGTGGCGCGGGTGGCGCTCGAGCAACTCGCGCACGGGCGTCGTCACGAACGGGAGGATGATTCCTTCGGGCTCGGCGCGCTCGAGCGCGCGCTCGATGCTCGCCTCGGCCGCGTCCAGGTCGCCGAGCGCTTCGCGGGCGAGCGCGTCGAGCAGGAACGCCTGGACCGGTGACGTCGTCAGCGCGGGGGCGGACCCGTCGAGCATCGGAGCGAGCACCTCGACAGCTGCTTCGGCATCTCCCTCCGCGAGGTGCAGCGAGGCGAACGCGGCGCGGGATTCGCCCCAGTCCCGATCTTCCTCCGTCATCTCGTCGAGCGTCGCTCGCGCGGACGCCGTGTCACCGACGCGGACGAGCGCCTGGGCGAGGAATCCTCGCGTCGCGACGCGCAGCGCGTGCGGCGCGACGAGCAGCGTCTGTCGCCGCTCGAAGGCGCGGAATGCGTCGATCGCCTCATTCTCCTGGCCCTTTGCGGAGAGGAGCTCCCCGCGCACGAGGTACAGCAGCAGCTCGGCAGCAGGCTCCACGTCCGGGCGCAGGACCTGCTCGGCGCGCTCGAGCCAGTACTCCGCCTCCTCGAACCGTCCTTGCCCGACCTCGATACCGGCAAGCGTCGCGGGCGCGACGCCGAAAGTAGCCTCGGACGCCCAGCCGTGGGCCTCGGCGATCGCGATGGCCTCGACGGCACGCTCCCGCCCCAGCGCGAACGAGTGGAGAATGGCGGTCGCCATCGAGAGGTGGGCCAGACAGCCCGCCTCGACGTACGGAGCTCCGATCCGCCGCGCCAACTCGAGCCCCTGCTCCAGATGCGCCTCGGCTTCCTCGCTTCGAGATGACCAGAGCTCGGCAATTCCGAGGTTCATCAACATGGCTGCCTTGGCGTCATTGTGGAGCGCGACGTCGTTCGGTGCTTGCGTCTCCATCAGCCCGCGCAACGACTCGAGGTCGCCGAGCACCGACGCGGCGTCGCCGCGCGTTCGCGCAAGCGCCAAGCGCGCGGCTGCGAGGTTGACCTGGAAGCGGTGCCGCCGCTCGGCCGCCACCGCCGACGCGTTCGCCTCGGCGGACGCGACGTACGCCGCTGCCTCCTCCACCATGCCGAGCCGGATCGGCTCGCTCGCGCGGAGCAGCGTCAGCTCGGGATCGGCCAACTCACCCGCCGGGAAGGCGGCGAGCAGTGTGTGCGCGGTCGCGCCCTGGCCACGGAGATAGAGACCGCGGGTGTGGTCGGCGAGCATGCGCGCTGCGTTCTGCCAGTCCTCGGCAGCCTGCGCGTGGCGGATCGCCTCGACCGGATATTCGTGCTGCGCGTACCAGTCGGCGGCCGCCTGGTGTAGCTCGCGGACGACGTTCGACTCGGTTCGGCGCAGCTCCAGGCGCAAGAGGTCGGCGAAGAGGGAGTGGTAACGGAACCACGATCGCTCGGCGTCGAGCGCGACGACGAATGCGTTCGCCCGCTCGAGTCCGTGCAGGATTCCCTCCGAGCCGGAGGCTTCTGTGAGGATGTCCGCTAGTGCTCCGTTCACCCGCTCGAGGATCGATGTGCGCAGCAGCAATCGCCGTACGTCGTCCGGCTGGCGCTCGAGCACCTCGGCGAGCAGGTAGTCGGCGACGGTGCGCTCGCTGCCGGAGAACTCCTCGACGAACCGCTCCGGCTCCGGGTGGCCGGCGAGCGAAAGCGCGGCCAGGCGCAGACCTGCCGCCCAGCCCTCCGTGCGCGTGTGCAGGAGCACGATTCCTTCCTCGGAGAGCGCAACGCCGGAATCGGCGAGCAGCTCGCAAGTTTCTTCGAGCGTGAAGAGCAGATCGGAGGCGCGGATCTCCGTCAGCTGTCCGGCGAGCCGCAGGCGATGCAAACCAAGCTGGGGATCGCGCCGCGTCGCCAACACGATTCGGAGCAACGCCGGTCGGCGAGCAAGCAATATCTCGAGGTGCGTGAGCGCCTCAGGAGAGGCGAGCTCCTGTAGATCGTCGATCACCAGCAACGCCGGCTCGTCCAGCGATTGCAGCCCGGAGAGCAGACGCTCGACCACCGCTGCTCCTTCGAACGCCGGCGTCGGAGCGAGCTTCTCCACATAAGCCTCCGCGCCGACTGAGCCGCGTAGCTCGTCGATGACAGAGAGCCAGAAGCGCTGCGCGTCCTGCTCGTTGCGGTCGACCGATACCCAGGCTGCCCGGTCGCGCAAACCGGCCTCATCGAGCCATGAGCGAAGCAAGATGGTCTTCCCGCTCCCGGCCGGCGCGGAGACGAGCGTCACGCCGCCCGCGCGCTCTGCGGCCGAGAGCATCTCGAACAGCGCGTCGCGCCCGACCACGGCGGGACCGACCGCGACCCGATGCTCGCCGTCGTAGGATGCCGTGCTCGTCGCTTCCAAGCGGCTCCTCCTTGAGCGACCGGCCGAGAGGAAGTCTAAGCGTTCCTTGGCCGTGGGTGCAGCGGGGGAGCCGGCCTCTGTTCGGCCGGCCCGCCCGCGAGGGGCGATCGCTCACGCGATGCGGAGGATCCCTTCATCGCGGCGGCGCCCCGAGCCGGCGCGGTGCAGAGGTAAGCGATGCATCGTGTCTCCTTTGGCGTGGGTGCGTTCGCGGCAGCGTCCCGCCAGACCGGCTGATCCGTCATCACGCGATCCGGACGATCGCACCGAGACGTCGCGCTCGCGCCGGCACGCGACCGTCGCTCATACGAATCGACCGATGCGCACTCGTCCGAGGGGCGACGACCATGGGCGCGCAATGAGCGAGCCTTCGCAGTCACCGTGGTACGAGATCCGCGTCCGCGGCGAGTTGAGCGACACGTTGCTCGAGGCCTTCCCCGGACTGCAGGCGCGGACGGAGAATGCCGAAACGGTCCTCAGCGGCCGGTTGGCCGACCGGGCGGCTCTTCACGGCGTGCTTGCCGAGATCGAGGCCCTCGGGCTCGAGCTGCTCGAAGTCCGGAGCAAGGCCGAGTGACGACCAGGTCCGAGAATGGAACGCGTCCGGTCGTCGATCTCGCCGAACGGCACTCGCGGGATCTCGACGTCTTCCTCATGTGGGGAAGACGAAGCGGGCACCTCTGGGTTCTGGTCACTCATCGCGCGACGGGGCGGACCGCGCGGATCGAGGCGTCGAGATCGAACGCTCTCGACGTGTTCAACCATCCCTTCGGATACGCGGGAGCAGGACGGTGACAATCATGCTGGGAACCGCGAGCTCCTGGATCGCCGTCTTGGCCGTGTGTTGGCTGATGGTGTGGATGGGCAGTGCGAAACGCGCGCTCGAGGTGCGCCGGCCCGCACGGTGCGCGGCCTGCGGACGGCAGCTCGGACGAGGCCCCTGCCCGTGCTCCGGGCGAGGGGGCGAATCGCACGAAAGGAGCGAGTCATGATCAAGCGGATCCTGTACACAGCTGAGGCGACCACCGAGGGTGGCCGCGAAGGACACGCACGGACCTCGGACGGTCGGCTGGATGTCGACTTGGACGTTCCGGAGGAGATGGGTGGAACGGGCGGGCCTGGGACGAACCCGGAGCAGCTGTTCGCCGTCGGCTATTCGGCCTGCTTCCAGTCCAGCCTGCTGCGCGTCGCGGCCGGAAAGAAGCTCGACCTCACCGGCTCGCGCGTAACCGCGAGCGTCGGCATCGGCCCGGAACGCGAGGGCGGCCTTGGTCTTGCGGTCACACTCGACCTCGAAGCACCCGCTATCGACCGCGCACACGCCGCTGAGCTCATGGCGCGGGCACACGAAACCTGTCCGTACTCGAAGGCGACGCGCGGCAACGTCGCCGTGACGCTAACCGTTGCAGGCCTGCCCATCGAGCAGGCGGCCGCGTAGTCGCAGCGAAAACGGCGACAATCGGCGACCAAACTCCGACGCGGTCGCCGAGAAATAGGCAGCGCGGTGTGCGCACCCAGATCGCGTGCGCGCACCGCCGGCGTTCGGCGGTCAGCTCCCGAGTGCGCCGAGCTGACACAGGAAAGTCGTGGGTGCGTCCATCTGGGGCGAGCGATCATCTCGATCCCCTCCGGCGACTCGAGAGCACCTCCGCGTCAACCGAGCCGCGGGGCCGCTCAGGGTGGAGCCGGGCTCGGGCGAATCACACGGATCGTGGGACGCGTGGTCAGCCCGTCGGACGCGATGCTGCCAGACATGAATGCCCAACCCAACTGAGCGACAAAGGAGAACGAGCCATGCCGAGCCAGCCGCTCGTCAGCAAGGTCGTCACCAAGCTGCCCTCGGTCGTCGACGAGCACATCAACGCGGTGAACGCCTTCGACACCGATCGCATCGTAAACACGTTCGCCGATGACGCGTACGTCAACGACAACCAGCGGGAGATTTGGGGCGCCGATGCCGTCCGGCAGTTCTTTGCCAAGGAGTTCGTCGGCAACCACGTGACGATGGATGTTCGCGAGATCGTCGACAACTATGGCGACATCATCGTTCGGGCCAAGTGGGACGGCACCTACGACAAGACCAACCTGCCCGACGAGCTGATTGTGACCAGCTACTTCAGCATCCGCGACAACGGGATCGTCAGCCTCACCATCATCGTCAATCAGCCGTCTCCCTACTGACGCGCTGGGGCGGCGGTCACCGAGCTCCCTCCGGTCGGGGGAGACCCGGGATGACCTCCGAGCGCGATCGGGAATTCGCGTACGCGTCAGTGCGTCCATCTCAGCCTCCCATTGGTCCGAACTGTTCCGTCTTGACGCGGCTCGGGTCGTGCCCGAGCTCGACGAGTGCCTTCGCCACGGCCTCGACGAACGGCGTCGGGCCGCAGACGTAGACGCTCGGACGCTCGGGCTCGGGCCGACGTCCGCGAGCATCGCCGAGTCGACGCGACGCGCATATCCGGTCCAGCCGGAAGGTTGCGAGCGTGTGAGCGTGTGGACGACGCGTAAGCCGTCGCTTGACAGCCGTTCGAGTTCGGCGCGGTAGATGATCTCCTCGCAGCTGCGCGAGGAGAGAACGAGCCGCATGTCGCCTCCATCTTCGCCCCGAACTCCTGCATAAGCTCGGGCAAGCAGGCGGCCCGGTGTTCGCCAGAACGAGAGAATGGACCCGCTTCGAATGAGCCACCGCGTACAGGATCGCGATCCACGCTCCCAGCGAATGGCCGATCAGGTCGAGCTGCTCGATTCCGAGCGCCTCGCGTAGCCCATCGAGATCCGCGATGGAGCCCGCGAAGGTGATGCGGTTCGGGTCCCCGGCGGCGAGTTGCCGCTGCCCCGCTGATCGTAATAGACGAGCTGCCGACCGTCCGCGAGCCGGTCGAGCTGACGCATATAGCCGTGGCCCATTCCCGGTCCGCCGTGGACGACGACGAGCGGCCGCCCCTCTCCGACTCGGTAATACGCGATGTCGGTTCCCGCCACGCGGACAGATCCCTCGTCGGCGATTGTCGTGGTCATCACCTTCCTCCTCGCTCTGGTTTCCGGTCACCCGGTGCCAGCGATGACTCTCGAGCAGCGCGCCTTGCGGTGGTAGGGGGGCGACCCCTATTTCGACCCCTATTCGACGGTAGAGCCGCGAGACGCCGCACGGCGACGGCGGTGGCCTCGACCCCCAACCTGTCCCCCGCCTCGCAACGCGGCCGGGCGCCAAGGAAACGTCGGTTGATTTCCAGCACTCTCTGAGGTGTCGAGCCGTCGTTGACCCTCGATCCCCTCCTCGCCAAGGAGGTGGTCCGCAGTGTCCATCACGGCAACAGAAAGGCCGCCCGCCGTTTGCAGTGGCCTCCGTGGTTCCAAAATAAGCCCTCTGACGGATTCGAACCGTCGACCCCTCCTTACCATCGCAGCACTTCGGGGATCGGCGATCGCTCAGATCGCCAAGCGGCGCGAACCGCTGAACGGATGCCGGTTCGTGGCGCAGGACGCCACTAGACGTCACGCGGTCATTGCCAGCACGTCCGCAAGCTGGACGAGCTGGAACACGGCGCGCGCGGCGGTGCGCCGGCGCCACGCGTCTTCGATCTCGGCGACCGTGCGCCAGAGATCGCGGGCCACGGCGACCAACTCGCATAGCTCTTCGTGTTCCTCGTCCGCTGCGGCTGCAATCGCAAGGTCGAGCACGCCCGTGCTGTCGCGTCGTTGCCGCCAGAGGAGGGGCGCCGCCATCGAAAGGTACTGGTGCACGCGTGCGTGGGTCACCGTCGTTGTGATGGTCGCCGGCCCGAGCGGGACTGTCGGCGTGCGAGGTGGTAGTCCGTCCGCGATGCGGGCCGCGTTCCCGCCGAGTACCGCGCGCATCGCCGGGTCGTCCGCGCCGGCGGCGCGCAGTGTGCAGGCCGCGATCGCCAGGGAGCTCGGCTGCTGCCCGTAGGGATAGTCGGACCCATAGAGGATCTGCTCGGGTGCGGCCCGCCCAACGAGGTCGAGCAGGTCGAGCGGGCTCCAGACCGCGGTGTCGAAGAACGCGCCGGGGCGGCCAGCCAGATGACGAGCGAGCGCGACCAGGTCGCCGACTCCGGCGTGCGCGAGGATCAGTTGCGCCGACGGATGGCGGTCTAACAGGCGGACAAGCTCGCGGGCGACGGGCGGCATTCCGGCGCCGCCGTGCACGAGTACCGGCGCGCTCCGCTCCGCTGCGAGGGCGAACACCGAATCGAGGATCTTGCCGTCCACATCGAACCGCTGCGCGCGCGAATGCAGCTTGATTCCGCGGGCGCCGCGGCCGAGGCAGCGCTCAGCCTCGGCGACCGCACCATCGGCGAGGTCGAGCCGCGCGAATGGGACGATTCGCCCCTCCGATCGCTCTGCGTAGGCGAGAGTGCGGTCGTTCGCGGCGCGAAAGGACGGCGCGCGATCCTCTTCGTCGAGACAGAAGGCGAACGCGCGCGCATCTCCATACCGCTCGAGTAGCGCAACCAGCTCGGCGTACTCGGCGACCATGCCATCGACGTCCCGGCCCAGATGGACGTGGGCGTCGAAGATCGCCAGATCGAACGGCAGTCGCTGCTCGAAGCGCGAGACGAGCTCATCGGCGCGGTCAAGCAGCATGTCTAGCTCAGTTGCGACCACAGCCCATCAGTATTGGATCCGCTCGACCCTCGCTACCTCGTGCTTGCCAATCCGCGAGAAGTCGACGCCGGCGCAGGCTCCTAGACTCCTACGATGTCGTTCGCGGATGCTCTTGGCATCGGTGTCCGCGGCGTTGTCCTGCGTCGTGGCGATCCGGGCTACGACGACGCGCGACGCGTTTGGAACGCGCGCGTAGATCGCGCACCGGTGGCCGTGTTTCGGCCGGCGGACGCCGACGACGTCGCGCACGCCGTGGGCGTCGCGCAGGAGTGCGGACTAGACCTGGCGATCCGCAGCAGCGGTCACAACGCGGCCGGATACGGGACGGCAGAGGCTGGCCTCGTCATCGACCTCGGTGGCTGGAACGAGATCGCGGTCGATCCTGATCGCGCCCTGGCGCGCGTCGGACCGGGTGCGACGTGGGGCGAGGTCGATCGTGCGACACAGGCTCACGGGCTTGCCACCACTGGTGGTCGAATCTCGACGACCGCGGTCGGCGGTCTCGCGCTCGGCGGCGGACACGGCTGGCTCATGCGCAGTTGCGGACTAACCGTGGACAACCTACGTTCGGTTGACCTCGTCCTTGCCGACGGCCGGAAGGTCACGGCCAGCGCCGATGAGAACCCCGACCTCTTCTGGGGTCTTCGCGGCGGTGGCGGCAACTTCGGAGCCGTCATCTGTTTCGAGCTCGCACTGCACGAGGTCGGCCCGTTCGTGACCGGGGGTGCGCTCTTCTATGCAGTCGAGCGCGCGCGAGACGTCCTCCGCGCCTATCGGGAGCTGATGTCGGTCGCGCCGGACGAACTCGCAGCGCTCTTCAACATCCTCGTGGCGCCGGCGGCGCCCTTCATCCCGCGCGGCCTGCAGGGCCGGACCGTGGCCGCCATCGCCGTCTGTCACGCCGGGAGCCCCGAGCAGGCGCGGCGCGATCTGGCTGCGCTCGACGCGGTAGGCCCGCCACTCCTCGACCGCACCGGCCGGATGCCGTATGGCGTCCAGCAGTCTCTCTTCGACGCCGCGGGCTCATTCGGCAACTCGGTCTACGGCCGCTCTGGCTATCTGATCGACCTCGACGATGACATCGTCGACATCGTCGTCGAGAACGCGGCGCGAATCACGTCGCCACTCTCGATCGTCATGATCTCGCCGCTCGGCGGCGCCGTCGCTCGGGTGCCGTCCGGTGCCACCGCTTACAGCCACCGTCAGCATGCGTTCAGCCTCTCGATAGACGCGGTCTGGGCAGACCGGTCCGACTCGTCCCGCCACATGCGATGGGTCGACCTGTTCTGGAGCGCGATCGGCTCGCGAACGCATGGCGTGTACGTGAACGAGCTTGGCGACGAAGGCCCGGATCGCATCAGAGATGCATACGCGCCTGCGACGTATCGACGGCTCGCTGCCCTCAAGGCCGACTGGGATCCCACGAACACCTTCCGCCTCAATCAGAACGTCGTACCGGACCACCTGAGCGCGCTGCCTGTGCGCTAGGTGTAGTTCCTGAGAGCGTTGTTCCATCCGGGTCTCCTTGGAGGCTGGAGCTGCCAAGCGACCAGCTCCAAGGAGGGGATCCGGATGTTGAAGTTGCACGCTAACGCGAGGACCTGCCCGCATAGCCGCCGTCTGGCGGTCGATCGGGTTGAGGTGGAGGGCTGGACGCTTGCGGCGGTGGCCGAGGCCGCTGGCGTGAGCGTGCGCACGGTCTCGAAGTGGCGGCGCCGTTTCCGGGCCGAGGGTGAGCAGGGTTTGCTCGATCGCTCGTCGGCTCCGGTGCGGGTGCCGCTGCGAACGGGCGAGCAGCGGGTCGCGTTGGTCGCGGCCTTGCGGCGGTTGCGGATGAGCGGCGAGGAGATCGCCGAGGCGCTGGCGATGCCGGCCTCGACCGTGTCGGGGATCTTGACCC
>JBJMKA010000018.1:0-158278 GCA_045805985.1 Gaiellaceae bacterium
CATCAGGTAGAAGAGCTCCTCGCGGTTGACCTTGCCGAGCGTGGCGCCGTGCGTGCAGCGCACGTCGTTCGCCATGATCTCGAGGCCCGGGATCGAGTCCGCATGCGCGTTGTCGGAGAGCAGCAGGTTGCGGTTCTCCTGGTAGGCGTTCGTCTTCTGCGCGCCCTCTTCGACGCGGATCATCCCCCGCCAGACGGCAGTCGCGTTCTCGCGCAGCGCGCCCTTAAAGGCGAAGTCGCTCTCGGTGTTCGGCGCGATGTGCTCCTGGAACGTGTCGAAGTCGAGGTGCTGGTCGCCGTCGGCGAAGTACGCGCCCGTCACGCGTGAGGTGGCGCCCTCGCCGGCGAGGTCGTTCTCGATCCACACCTTGCCGCGCTTCGAGCCGAAGCCGCCGATCACCCAATCGAGCTCGCTGTCGCGCTCGAGCCACGCCTTGTAGCGGCCGAAGTGCCAGGTCTCCTTCGAGAGGTTCTGCAGCGAGACGTACTCGATCTTCGCGGCCGGGTGGACGAACAGCTCGACGACCGCGTTCGTGTACGCGACCGTGTCCTCAGCGACGGAAGAGAGATCCTCGATCAGCGAGAAGCGTGCACCCTCGTCGGCGATCACGACCATCCGCCAGAAGAGCGAGCCGCCGTTCGAGGTCACCTGCACGTAGAGCGGCTTCTCGAGCTCGACGCCCTTGGGCACGTGCACGAGCAGACCGTGCTCCCACTTCGAGAGGTTCTCGACGGCGAACCTGTCGTCGTCGGGGATGAGCTTCGCCTCGTAGTCGCGGGGCAGCAGCTCGAAGCGGATACCGTCGGGCGCGCCGATGATCTCGATGCCGTTCTCGGTGACGATCGCGCGGGCGGCGACATCGAGGTCCAGCATCGGACCGGTCGCAGCAGCAGCCGAGCCGGCGGCGGGCGAGGGATCGAAGCCGCGCAGGTCGGTGAAGCGCCAGTGCTCGTCCGCGGTGGACGGCAGCGGCAGTTCCGCGAAGCGCGCGCGCGCCTGCTCGCGCGTGATCATGACGTCGGCGCGTACCGGTTGTGGAGCATGAACGCGTTCCCGTCGGGATCGCGGAAGAACGCCATGTGGCAGACCGTCGTGTCGAAGATGTCGCCCTCGAACTCGACACCCTTTGCCTCGAGCTCCGTACGAGCTTCAGCGACGTCGGTGACGTGGAGAGCGACGTGTGCGGGACTGGGCCCCAGATCCATGCCGCCCGCAGTCGGGTTCCAGACGCTCAGGCACAGCTGTCCGGCCCACACCTCGAAGCCACGATCGCCGCGATCGGCGTCGAGCGGCAACCCGAGCGTGTCGACATAGAAGCGCTTCGAGCGCTCGATGTCCGTCGAGTGCACCGACAGGAAGTCCACCTTCTCGAACTGCATCGCTACCCGACGGACCCTTCCATCTGGAGCTGAATCAGCCGGTTCATCTCGACTGCGTACTCCAGTGGAAGCTCCTTCGTGATCGGCTCGACGAAGCCGCTGACAACCATCGCCGACGCCTCGGACTCGGAGAGGCCGCGCGACATGAGGTAGAAGAGCTGCTCCTCGCCGATCTTCGAGACCGTGGCCTCGTGTCCGATGTCGACGTCGTTCTCGTCGATGCGGATGTACGGGTACGTGTCGGAGCGCGACTCCTCGTCGAGGATCAGCGCGTCGCAGACGACCTTCGACTTCGATCCGCTCGCGCCCGCGGCGACCTCGAGCAGGCCGCGGTACCCCGCGCGCCCCCCGTTCTTCGAGATCGACTTCGACGTGATCACGCTGGACGTGTTCTTGCCGATGTGCACGCACTTGCCGCCTGCGTCCTGGTGCTGGCCCTTGCCGGCGAACGCAATCGACAGAACCTCGCCGTGCGCGCCCTCGCCGGTCAGCCAGATCGCCGGATACTTCATCGTCAGCTTCGACCCGAGGTTCCCATCGACCCACTCCATGGTCGCGTTCTGCTCGGCGACCGCCCGCTTGGTGACGAGGTTGTAGACGTTGTTCGACCAGTTCTGGATCGTTGTGTAGCGGCAGCGGCCGCCCTTCTTGACGACGATCTCGACGACCGCGCTGTGCAGCGAGTCGGACGAGTAAATCGGCGCTGTGCAGCCCTCGACGTAGTGCACGTACGCGTCCTCGTCGACGATGATCAGCGTGCGCTCGAACTGGCCCATGTTCTCCGCGTTGATGCGGAAGTAGGCCTGGAGTGGCAGCTCGATGCGAACACCCTTCGGCACGTAGATGAACGAGCCGCCGGACCACACCGCGCTGTTCAGCGCCGCGAACTTGTTGTCGTTCTGCGGGATGATCGTCCCGAAGTACTGCTTGAAGATGTCCTCGTGCTCGCGGAGCGCGGTGTCCGTGTCGAGGAACAGCACACCCTGGGAGGTCAGGTTCTCCTGCAGCTTGTGGTAGACGACCTCGCTCTCGTACTGCGCGCCGACGCCGGCGAGGTACTTCTTCTCCGCCTCGGGGATGCCGAGCTTGTCCCACGTGTCCTTGATGTCCGCGGGGAGGTCCTCCCACGCATTCACCTGATTCTCGGTCGGCTTGATGTAGTAGAAGATGTTGTCGAAGTCGATCTCGGCCAGCGACGGCATCCCGCCCCAGGTGGGCATCGGGCGCGCATTGAAGTAGTCGAGCGACTTGTGGCGGAACTTCCGCATCCACTCCGGCTCGTTCTTGTGCGCCGAGATGGCGTCGACGAGCTCGTGCGAGAGCCCGCGGCCGCTCTTGAAGAAGTAGTCCTTGGCCTCGTCGGGGTTGGAGAACCCGTACTTCGTCCCGTAGTCGGAACCGATTCCCTGGACGATCTCGCTCTCGGTCTGCGACATTACGCGGGCACCTCCTGGGTCTCCCACTGTTCATAGCCGGAGACTTCGAGCTTCTCTGCCAGCTCCGCGCCACCCTCTTCGACGATCTTGCCGTCGACGAACACGTGGACGAAGTCCGGCTTGATGTAGTTCAAGATTCGCTGGTAGTGCGTGATCACGAGCGCGCCCATGTCGGGGCCGACGAGTTGCCGCACGCCCTCCGCAACGATCTTCAGCGCGTCGATGTCGAGACCCGAGTCGGTCTCGTCGAGCACCGCGATCTTCGGCTGGAGCATCGCCATCTGCAGGATCTCGACGCGCTTCTTCTCGCCGCCCGAGAACCCGTCGTTCAGATAGCGCGACGCGAGCTCGCGGCTGACCTTGAGGTCGTCCATCTTCGCGAGGAAGAGCTTGCGGAACTCGGGCACCGGCATCGGATTGTCGACGCCGCCGTTCCGGGCCTTGCGCACGGCGTTCATCGCCTGCCGCAAGAAGTTCGTGACGGTGACACCCGGAATCGCGTGGGGGTACTGGAACGCGAGGAAGAGCCCTGCCTGCGCGCGCTCGTCGGCGCCGGCCTCGGTGATGTCCACGCCGTCGAGGAGGATCTGCCCTTCGGTGACCTCATAGGCCGGGTGGCCCGCGATCGCGTAGGCGAGGGTCGACTTGCCGGAGCCGTTCGGGCCCATGACCGCATGCACCTCGCCGGACGAGATTTCGAGATCGACGCCCTTGACGATCGGGGTGCCGTCCTCCAGGGCGACGTGCAGATTCTTCAGCTCCAGTGTTGCCAAGTTCGTGACTCCTCGGTCCTAGAAGGCAAGGCACAGACAAGCCTCGCTCGTGACTTCCATGGTACCCGGACCCTGTTTGGCGAACCCTGGGGGAGCGGTTCTGACCCGCGATCGGGAGAATGGCCGAAACGCTGGTACGCTGGCCCCATGCCGAACATCGGTCCTATGGAGATCGTCGGCCTGCTGATTTTGGCCCTCCTGCTCTTCGGAGCCAAGCGCCTGCCGGAAATCGGCCGGTCGCTCGGGTCCGGGATGCGCGAGTTCAAGGACTCCGTGAGTGGCAAGACGGACGATCGCGCGGAGCTCCCGGTCGGGACGACGCAGGACACGACGGCACCCTCGCCCTCGCGCGAGAACGAACCCGTTCACTAGAGGCTTGAAGCGCCTGCCGCGTCGCCTGGGTCATGGCGAAGAGGCCACGCTTGTCGAGCATCTCGAAGAGCTGCGCCAGCGGCTGTTCGTGTGCATCGGCACGGTCATCGTCGCGTGGATCGCCGCGTTCGTCGTGCACGCCCGCGTCGTACGGCTGCTGACCGACCAGCTGCCGCGCGAGCACCGGAAGCTGCTCACGCTCGGGATCGGCGAGCCGTTCATGACCTCGCTCTGGTTGAGCCTCTACCTCGGCCTGGCGATCTCACTGCCGGTGATCCTCTGGCAGGCGTGGGCGTTCTTCATTCCCGCCGTCGAGAAGGGCCACGAGCGGATGCTCAAGGCGTTCGTCTTCCTTGCGACGGGGCTGATGGTGGCCGGGCTCTTCTTCGGCTACTACGTCGCCCTTCCGGCCGCCGCCAGGTTCCTGACCCACTTCGACTCGTCGATCTACAACGTCCAGGTTCAGGCGCGGCCCTACATCAGCTTCGCGACGATGGTGCTGCTCGCGATGGCGCTCGTCTTCGAGCTGCCGCTGTTCGTCGTCGGCCTGACACGAATGGGTGTCGTGACTACGCGCCAGCTTCGGAAGAACCGGCGCATCGGCTACTTCGTCGTCGCCGTCATCGGCGTCGCGCTGCCGGGCATCGACCCGGTGACGACCTTCTTCGAGACGATCCCGCTCGCCGTCCTCTATGAGGGGTCGATCTGGCTCTCCGTGCTGCTCGATCGCCGTGCCGCGCGCAGCACCGAGGCAGTTGTCACCTAAGGACGTGACGGAGGTCTCAGCCGAGTGGGTGCTACCTGTCGACGGGCCGCCGATCGAGGGCGGGCTCGTGCGCTACGAGGACGGTGCGATCGTCGAAGTGACCCGCGGCCGCGCGAAGCGCCACCACGCCGATGCGGTGATCGTCCCGGGCTTCGTCAATGCGCACTCCCATCTCGAATACGCGATGTATGCCGGGTTCGGCGACGGCCAGGCCTTCGGCCCGTGGATCGCAACGCACGTCGAGCGGAAGAACAAGCTCGAGCGGAGCGACATGGTCGCAATCGCGCGCAGCGGCGTCCTCGACTCCCTGCGCGCCGGGATCACGACGACGGCCGACTACAGCTTCGCCGGCGCGGCAGCGAGTGCGGCAGCCGAGCTCGGGTTGAGAGCGATCGTCTACCTCGAGGTGTTCGCCCTCGATCCCGCCGAAGCGCAGCGGCAGTTCGAGGAGAAGCGCGCATGGGTTGAAGCAGATGGGCTCGACGGGACGGGGCTCGTGCGCCTGGGGGTCTCGCCGCACGCGCCCTACAGCTGCTCGCTCGACACGTACCGCTGGTGCCTCTCGCTCGGCATTCCCGTAGGCACCCACCTCGCCGAGAGCGCGAACGAGAACGAGTGGCTCGAGCACGGCAGCGGGCCACTTCAGGGAATCGCCCCGCTGCTCGTGCCGCCCAGCGGGAAGCGCGCCGTCGGGACACTCGCGCCCGTGCTCGGCCCCGACCTGCTCTGCGCGCACTGCGTCGAGGTGAACCCGGAGGAGATCGCGCTGCTCGCTGAGCGAAACGTCCCGGTCGTGCACTGCCCCCGCTCGAACGCGCTGCTCGGCTGCGGCATCGCACCGGTTGCCGAGCTCCGCTCCGCGGACCTCCGCGTCGGCCTCGGGACAGACTCGCCCGCGTCGACGCCGTCCTTCGACATGTTCGAAGAGATGCGCACCGCGATCTACCTGGCGCGCGCGCAGACGAAGGGCCCTGAGGCGCTCCTGGCCTCGGATGCCCTGCGGATGGCGACGCTCGACGCCGCCCGGGCACTCCGGATCGAGGATCAGGTGGGTACCCTGGCGCCCGGCAAGCGCGCCGACCTGACGGTGGTGTCGCTCGCGGGAAGCCCGTACCATCCGGTCGAGGATCCCGCGGCGGCCGTCGTCTTCGGCGGCTCGCCGGAACGAGTGCTCGAGACGATCGTCGACGGCCACACCCGCTACGCAAACGAGGACAACGAACAGTGGCGAGAGGTACGCAACACCGCAAGCGCCGCCCGGCAGCAAATGCTCGCTCCGCGGCTGTAGCGGCACCAAAACGGCAGAAGGCGCCTGAGTGGCAGGAGCAGCTGTTCTTCCAGCGACTCCGGAACCACGCCAAGTGGGCGTACGTCGGTCTCGCGGTGGCATTCGTGCTCGGCTTCGTGCTGCTCGGGGTCGGCTCGGGCTCCTCCGGCGCCAGCGACGTGCTGGGGAACATGTTCAACTTCGGCTCGAGGGGCGGCACCTCGATCTCGAAGCTGCAGACGAAGGTTGAAAAGACCCCCTCAGACGCGAAGGCGTGGCGCGACCTCGCGACAGCCCTCGAGCAGAAGCAGCGGACACAGGACGCCGTCAACGCGCTCGAGCGCTACACGACGCTCCGGCCGAAGGACCAGGACGCACTCGCCGAGCTGGCAGCGCAGTACGGGACCCTCGCGACGACCTACGCCACGGATTACACGAACGCCCAGAGCGAAGCGTCACAGTACGCTTCGCCGAGCGCTGTGTTCGCACCCGCGTCGACGACGCCGTTGGGGAAGGCGTTCGCCGACCCGACGGCGCTCAAGGACCCGATCTCCGCCGCCGCCCAGACGCTCGCCTCGGCCAAGCAGAGCACGGCCTACACGAACTACCAGAACGCCCAGAAGAGCGCGGAGACCGCGTACCAGAAGCTCGTGGCGTTGAACCCAAGCGATGCGACGACCCAGATCCAGCTCGGCCAGGCTGCGCAGTCGGCAGGCGACACCAAAACGGCGATCGCGGCCTACAACGCGTTTCTGAAGCTTGCGCCGACGGACCCGCTCGCGCCCCAGGTAAAACAGGCCCTGAAGCAACTCAAGCCGTGAACGCCTCTGCCGTCACCTCGACGTCGGGCGGCGGTTAGACTCACGCGGCAGTCGGCCGGGCCACCTACACGGGGGGACTCATGAATTTCGACATCAAGACCGAGCAGCTGTCCGATGACGCCTACGTGATCTCCCTGGCCGGCGAGGTCGACCTGTACACGGCGCCGGAGTTCAAGCAGCAGCTGCTCGAGGTGATCGGCCAGGGGGGCAAGCAGGTGATCGTCGACTTCTCGAACACGACGTTCATCGACTCGACCACCCTCGGTGTCCTCGTCGGCGGCGTCAAGCGCCTCCGGACGAACGACGGCCAGCTCTCGCTCGTCTGCAGCGACCGCAACATCACCAAGATCTTCGAGATCACGGGCCTCGACCGCGTCTTCGCGATCTACACAACGCGCGAGGAAGCGATCTCGAAGCTCGACGGCGTCTCCCAACCCTCGGCGTAGCTCTGCGCAATTCACTCGCACTGACCGCGGTTCTCCTGGTCGCGTTTCTCGCGACGGGCTGCGGCGCCGTCGGGCGCGTGACGAGCGGCGACACGAGCAAGGGCAAGCAGCTCTTCAACGAGAAGTGCGCCTCGTGCCACACGCTCGCCGACGCGAAAGCCCAGGGAACGATCGGCCCGAACCTCGACGACGCGTTCTCATCGGACAAGCAGCAGGGCTTCTCCGAGCAGACGATGGCCGACGTCGTGCGTGGCCAGATCGCCTACGCCGACCCGCTCGGGCCGATGAAGCCGAACCTCGTCACCGGGACCGACGCGGACTCCGTCGCGCTCTATATCGCGAAGTGCGCGGGAAACCCGAACTGTGGCGTGACCGCGGCGACGAATGCGCCACCCCCGTCGACGGGCGGCGGCGGGAAGGCGGCAGCACCGGACGGGAAGCAGATCTTCGCCTCGAACTGCGCCAGCTGCCACACGCTGAAGGCCGCGGGCGCGACCGGCACCGTGGGCCCGAACCTCGACGCGGCGAAGCCGACGGAGACGAAGGTCGAGCAGCAGGTGACGAACGGAGGCGGCGTGATGCCGGCCTTCAAGAGCCGCTTGACGCCGGCCCAGATCACGGCCGTCGCGAAGTTCGTCTCGTCAAACGCCGGGAAATAGCCGCTTGCCGAGCACGAGGTAGGGCGGGTAGCCCGGCCCGAAGTCGACGCTCGCGAGCTCGCTCCAGCCGTTCTTCGCGTAGAAGCCGCGCGCCTTGCGCGAGCCGGTCTGCGTCGAGAGGAGCACCCGGTCGTGCGGCTGCCGTGTGAGGAGTTGCGCGAGCAGCGCGCTGCCGATGCCGCGACGCTGGTGTGACGGCTTCACGTGAAGCTCCACGATCTCGAAATGCGGCGGGACGATCCACTCCGCGCGCTGCGCGGCCGTCAACGACTGCTCGACGTGATCGCTCCACCACTGGCCCCTACTCCCCGTGTAGCCGTAACCGAACCCGGCAATCTCATCGCCTTCGCGCGCGATCAGAAACACGAAGTCGTCGCGCGTCACGTGCGCGGGAAGACGGTTCGCAGCCCACTCGTCAGAGAGCGCGCCCGCACCAAGCGCCAAGCGGTGCACCTCGCGCAGCTCGTCGGCGAGCGGCAGCGGATCTACGACGTCGATCGTCAGCGCCGGTCAGCGTCGGTCAGCGTCGAGGTCGACGACGACGTGCGTCAGCGGCAGGTCGAAGCGCTCGCGCGCCTTCTCGACGACGCCGCGCTCGAGCCAATGCGAACGCCCGGCGGGATGGGTCGAGATGATGAGCTCGTCAGGCTGGAACGTCCGCACCGCGTCCTCGATCGCCTGGACCGGGTCGCCGTCCCCGATCTCGCCGGCCGCATCCAGGCCGGCGGCGTGCATCGCCGCGAGGCTCTCATCGAGGCGTGCCTGCGCCAACGCGCGCGCTTCGTCCTCGTCCGAGACCCAGTGCCGGAGCGGCGAGTTGAGAGCGGGACAGACGACGAGCACGCGCGCCGCGTGCCCCCGGGAGCGGTCGCGAATCACGGACAGGAGCTCCGGGCCGCCGACGGTCTCGTTCGCCACGACGAGGATGCGGTACTCCCCCGGCGGGCTCGCGGCCGGGGCCTGCCTGACGGGCGCCTCCTGCGCGCCACTGCGGAAGAACCACCAGACCGCGACGGCAGTGACGACAACGAAGACCGTGACACCGACCCGTACGTCGATCAGCGAGCCGAGGAAGATGAGCACGAAGTAACCGATCGTCAGCCAGACGAACCGGAACGCATCTGCTTCGCTCCGGAAAGGGTTCCTCACGCTTTAGAAGATGCTCATCGCGCTAGAGGAGGTAGACGGTGACGTAGACCACGATCCACATTACGTCCACGAAGTGCCAGTAGATCCCGCCGATCTCGACGCCGTGGTGGTGCTCGGGCGAGAAGTGCCCTCGGAACGCTCGGATCGTCATCACGAGCAGGATCGTCAGGCCGATGAAGACATGCGCCCCGTGCAGCCCGGTGAGGCCGAAGAACGTCGCGGCGAACGAGGTGTCCTTCGTCGCGAAGCCGATGCGGTGGTACTCGATCACCTGCGTCGCGAGGAACGTCGCGCCCAGGCAGAGCGTCAGGACGAGGCCCGCCTGCATGCCTGCACGGTTGCCCTTCTTGATCGAGGTGTCGGCCCAGTGCATCGTCCCGCTCGACGTGACGAGGATCAGGGTGTTGATTCCCGCGACGAAGACCGGGCGATGGAAGCCCTCGGGCGGCCAGTGTCCGCCGAACGGCTTGTTGACGACGCGGTCGAAGAAGTAGACCGTGAAGAAGGCGCCGAAGAGCATGATCTCCGACCCGATGAACAGGAACATCCCGAGCACGGACGGGGAGACCCGCGAGCTGTAATGAATGGGCGGGGGGCCGTGGTGTTCTTCAGCGTGGGCGGTCATCTGTTCCTCATGATGGGCTGATCACGTGCTCCACGGGTAAGCCGGTGTCCTTGCGCAGGCGCTGGACGAGATCGCGCCGCAGCCAGCCGCTCTTCTCGCCAGGGAAGGTCGAGACGATGATCTCGTTGATCGACTCGTCGTGCACCGCGTGCTTCGCGGCGGTGTACGGATCGGGGTGCACGACCTGACCGTGGGCGTCGATTCCCTCGCCGCGGAGCTCCGTCAGGGCAAGACGAAGCCGGCGGTCGGCGTCGGCGTGCTCTTCCTCGTCGCTCTGAGGCGCGACGATCAGGAAGCTCGCGGGGCCCTTCGCCGCGCGCTTGCGGATGCGGTCGAGGAGCTCGTCGGAGACAACGGTCTGGTTCGCGATCACGAGCACGTTCGGCTCCCCGTCGTCGGTTGCCTCGATGTGCTTGACCGGGATGCCCCCGGCGGCGTGCTGGATGTCCTGAACGACGTCACGGCGCATCCAGCCCGAGCGCTCGGCCGAGTGCGTCGAGACGACGATCTCGTCGACCTTCGGCTCCAGCTGGGCGAGCGCGTCCTTCACGGCCTGCACCGGGCCGGTGTCGACGACGAAGCCCTGCGCCGACAGTCCTGCCTCGCGCAGCGCCTTCATCGTCTTGTCGAGGCGGCGGCCCGCCGCCGCACGGCGCGTGTCCTCGTAGACGACGTACCCCTGGTTCGGCTCGTTGACCGGCGCGATCACGGTCACGCGATCCTCGCTGCCCGCCGCGCCTCGCACGGCGTCGAGCAGCGTCTGCGACGCCGCCGTCTCGTTCGCGATCACCAAGATGTGTGCCATCAGTCGGTCCCGACCGGCTCGGGCTTGACCGGTGTCGGATGCTCGGAGCCGAAGATTGCGTGCCTGGCGCCCGGAACGCCGTACTCGTACGGGTGCCCGACGACCTGCGGGATCTCGTCGAAGTTGAAGACCGGCGGCGGCGAGCTGACCTGCCACTCGAGCGTCAGCGCGCGCCAGGGGTTGCCGGGGGCACGCTCGCCGTGGGCCCACGACTTCGTCATGTTGTAGAGGAAGACAAGCGTGGAGGCGCCGAGGCCGAACGAGGCGATCGAGATGAAGAGGTTGACGTCGGCGAACCTGCCGGCGTAATCGGCGACGCGGCGCGGCATTCCCTGCAGTCCGATGTAGTGCATCGGGAAGAACGTCAGGTTGAAGCCGATGAACGTCAGCCAAAAGTGCAGCTTGCCGAGGCGCTCGTCGTACATCCGCCCGGTCATCTTTGGGAACCAGTAGTAGATGCCGGCGAAGATGGTGAACACGGACCCGCCGAAGAGGACATAGTGGATGTGCGCGACGATGAAGTACGTGTCGCTCGCGTGAATGTCGATCGGCACCGACGCGAGGTAGATGCCGGACAGCCCACCGATCACGAACATCGACAGGAACCCGAGCGCGAACAGCATCGGGGTCGTGAAGTGGATTCGCCCTTCCCACATCGTCGCTAACCACGAAAAGATCTTGATTCCCGTCGGCACCGCGATCACCATCGACGTGACCATCATCGGGACGCGCAGCCACCCGGCCATGCCGGCGACAAACATGTGGTGCGCCCACACCGAGAAGCCGAGCACGAGGATCGCCATCAGGGACAACGCCATCAGCCGGTAGCCGAAGACCGGCTTGCGGCTCATCACGGCGATCACCTCGCTGATGATCCCGAATCCGGGCAGCATCATGATGTAGACAGCCGGATGCGAGTAGAACCAGAAGATGTGCTGGTACCCGAGCACATAGCCCCCGCCGCCCGGCTCGAAGAAGTTCGTGTGCATCACGCGGTCGAACATGACGAAGAATTGCGAGCCCGCGATGAACGGCGTCGCGATGACGACGAGCAGTGACGTCGTGAAGTTCGCCCACACGAGCAGCGGCATCCGCCAGAACGTCATGCCCGGCGCGCGCATTGTGATGATCGTGACGAGGAAGTTGAGCGCGGTCATGATCGAGCTCGCGCCGGCCCACTGGACGCCCATGTTGAAGAACACCTGTCCGAGCGGCTGGTGCGAGCAGAGCGGCGCGTAACACGTCCAGCCCGCCGAGGGCCCACCGCCCGGCGTCACCATGCCGGCAACGAGCATCAACCCGGCGATCGGCAGTAGCCAGAACGAAAGTGCGTTCAGGCGGGGGAACGCCATGTCGGCCGCACCGAGCATGAGCGGGATCACGTAGTTGCCCAAGCCCGCAAACGCTGGGATCACGAAGAGGAAGATCATCAGCGCCGCGTGGTTCGAGACGAGGACGTTGAATGTCTGCGGGTTGAAGAACTGGTCGCCCGGCTGTGCGAGCTCGGCGCGGAACAACATGGCGAGCAGGCCGCCGATGCAGAAGAAGATGATCGTCGTGACGACGTACTGGATGCCGATCACCTTGTGGTCGGTGTTGACCCGGAAGTAGTCACGCCACGACTTCGCGCCGTGACTCGAGTGGTCGTCCTCGACCGTCGGCCGTCCGGATGCGTAGTACACCCAGTAGTCGAAGCCGCCGAGGCCGGCGAGGAAGCCGAGCGGGACCGTCACCAGCTCCACGGTCAGGATGACGGAGCCCTTCCAAACCGGGTTCCAGTGCGCGAGCCACCGGATGAGCACCGGTAGCCCGACGCCGATGCCGAAGAAGATCGGCGTCACCCAGAGGACGCGCAGCCAGCCTGGCCCGGTCAGACGCTTGCTGCCGGTCCGCGCAGGCGCGGTGTGGTGTTCATGCAACTCGGTCACTTCGCGCTCTGCTCCAGATACTGCACGAGCTGGTTCAGCTTGTCGGCGGGGATCTGCGTCCCGAAGGTCGCAGGCATTGCATTCGAGTAGCCCGGAGCGATGTACGCGTCCGGCTTCACGATCGACTCCTTGATGAACGCGGCGAGCGGCTGGTTCGCCTTGGCCGCCGCCTGCTTCAGGTTGTCGAGGTCGGGACCGACGGTGCCGGTCGCTGCGGCCCCCTTCAGCGTGTGGCAACCGCCACAGCCGTACTGCTGGAAGACCGCGAGCCCCGGCGGGCCGGAGGCTGCCTGGCCGCCGCCCTTCACCCACGCGTCGAACTTCGCGGCGGGGAGGATCGTCACGTGGCTGCGCATCAGGGCGTGGCCGAGGCCACACAGCTCCGTGCAGATCACGGGGAAGGTGCCCGTGCGCGACGGAGTGACGACGAGGAAGTTGTGCTGGCCGGGCACCGCGTCCTGCTTCTGCGACAGCTCGGGCGACCAGAAGGAGTGGATGACGTCGTGCGCCGTGATGTCGAGCTTTACGTGCCGGCCCTTGGGCAGCGTCAGGTAGCCGTAGCTCTTCCCGTTCGGGTATGTGAACTTCCACGCGAACTGCACCGCGTCGACCTTGACGACCAGGGGATGAGCGCCCGCCCTGCTGTTCTGAGCAAGGACGATCGCGCTGACGATCGAGATCGCGGTCACGAGCACGGCCGGAACGGCGGTCCAGATGATCTCCAGCTTCGTGTGCCCGTGGATCGGCGCACCGTCCGAGTCGTCGTCCGGCCGGGCCCGGAACTTGATCACCGAGTAGGTCATGACCGAGGCCACCGAAGCGAACACCCCGATGCAGATCACGGTCGTGAACCAGTAGACGAAGTGGATCCGCTTGGCCTCCTCGCTCGCCGGGTTCGGCAACCACGGGACCAACACCGCGACAAGCGATGTGATGACGGCCGCGATCGCCGCGATGCCGAGCAACTGGAAGACCGAACCCCTGCGCACGCGGCGCCAACACTAATGAAAGACAGGAAACCAGGGGCCGTAACCGAACAACCCGGTCAGACGTTCAATTCGTGTCCCAAAGGGAATCAACTCAGCCGTCGGGAGACACGAGAAGGAGGTTCGGAATGGGCATTGGAGTCAGCCTGATCCTGATCGCAGCCGGTGCAATCCTCACCTGGGCGGTGAACGCGACCGTTTCCGGTGTGGACATCAACACCATCGGCGTGATCCTGATGATCGTCGGCGCCATCGGCCTGGTCATGTCGATGATGTTCTGGTCGAGCTGGGGTGGCGTCGGAGGACGTCGCCGGACGACCTACGTCGAAGACGGGCCTCCCGGCTACTAAGCCAGCCGGTCGCGATCTCTTATTCGAACGGGCCCTTCGGGGCCCGTTCCCGTGCCCAGGGCCAAGACGGCCGTCAGCGAGGAAGCTGCGTGAGTGCGTGCCGGGCCCGCTCGCGCGAGGCATTCCACGAAAGCCAATCGAAGGGCGCGACGCGCCGCGCAGACAATTGCGCTCTCAGGGCGGCACGGACCGCTGGATCGCGCGACGACGACGCCTGCGCGACGAGCGTAGGCACGGCGTCGTCGCTGAGCTTCTGGAGATACACGAGATCGGCTTGCGGCCGAGTCAGGTTCGTTCGTGCGATCAACCCGTCGGGGTTCAGCACGTTCAACGCAGCGGTCGCCGCGAAGCCGGCAACCACAGCACCGACCGCGAACCGGCGCACCCGGCCGCGGAGGATCGTCACCGACGCCCAGAGGAAGACACAGACGAGCCAGCCGACGACCCCGATCGCGTAGACCCGGAGCTCGGTCAGTCCGTACTGCTGCTCATAGATGCGGAGGCGCTGCAGCGCCGAGACGGCAACGACCAGCTCGAGCGCGACGAGCACGCCGGAGAGCGCACGCACGAGACGCTCGCGGTCGCGGGCGAGCGCGTTGGCCGCCAGCAACACGGGCAGCACGAGCACCGACACGGCAACGAGCTCGAAGAAGCCGTGACGCGCGTACTGCGCGTAGGTGAGACCCGCCTGCGACTCGACCAAGGCCGTCCCGCCGAAGAGGTAGCGCGCCTGCACGAGCACGAAGGCGAGAAAGAGAAGATCGAGCGCGCCGAGGACGATCGCGATCTCCGTCGAGCCGAGCCGAGCAGCCTTGCGCTGCAGGAGCCAGTCCGCGGGTAACGCGCGCTCCTCCTCGCGACGCGCCACCAGGTCTCGCAGGAGCCCCGCGCCCATCCATGCGATCACGGTGACGAAGACGATGTGTGACGCGGGGTGCCCGAAGGACGGAACCGCGTCCGTGACGTACTGCTTGAAGACCGCGTCGGCTGCCATGAAGAGGCCGCCGAAGAGCAACACGAACGGAAGGCCGATCGCCACGCCGCGCCCAACAGCCGCGGCTCGAGCCCCGCGCACTCCACGCGAGGCCGCACGCCACGGGATCTCCTGCGTGAGGAGGTGCACGGCGCCCGCGAACGTGCCGACGCCAGCCGACGCGAAGCCCACGGCGTACTCAGAGACGCTCGCGTCCTGCGGACGGTGCTGCGTCCGCCGCAATCCTCCAAGCGCAACGGTGCCGGCGAGTGCGAGCAGATTCGTCGCCGTCAGCAGGCGGGAGTCGTGCCACGCAAAGGCGGCGGCGAAGATGAGCAGCGGCGCGGCCATCCACCGGCGACCCTGATGCGCCGGTGCGTCAGCTTTGCGAAGAAGCAGCGCGAGCGCGGCGACGAAGCAGGCGGCGAACAGGAGAACGTTGATCCCGAGCTGACGTCCGTTGAAGAGCACGTCACCCGCGGCGCCGAGAGCGAGCGCGACCGCGAGGAGGGGAACGCCAAGCCTCAACTCCCTCATCGGAAGCGCAGTCTGATGCCTGCTTGTGATCGAACTGTTAGGCGGGCACCGGCGGTCAGCGCCGGCGCGACGTGAATGGGCCGTGAAGGGATCGAACCTTCGACCTTGGGATTAAGAGTCCCCTGCTCTACCAGCTGAGCTAACGGCCCGTGAGGCGCCGCGTATCGTAGCGTGCTGTGTCTGCCACCCCCATGCGCGTCCTGTCGGTGGTGGGTAACCGGCCCCAGTTCATCAAGTCGGCGCCGCTCTCGGTGGCGCTGCGCGCGGCGGGGATCGACGAGGTCGGCCTCCACTCCGGTCAGCACTGGGATCCGACGATGTCGCAGGTGTTCTTCGACGAGCTGTCGATCCCCGAGCCCGCCTACCGGCTCGACCTGCGGACGGCCGACACCGATGCGATGACACCGGCGATTCGCGACGTCGTCGAGCGCGAGCGGCCGGACTGGGTGCTCGTCTACGGCGACACCAACACAACCGTTGCGGGCACCCGCGCAGCCGGTGACACGCCGGTGGCGCATGTCGAAGCAGGGCTGCGCAGCTTCGATCTCTCGATGCCGGAGGAGCGAAACCGGATCGAGGTCGACGAGCGGTCGGCGCTCCTCCTCTCGCCCGACACGCGGTCGGCGGAGCAACTCACGCGCGAAGGCGTCGCGGGGCGGGTTGAGGTCGTCGGCGACGTGATGGCGGACGCCACGCGCCTCTTCGAGCCGATCGCCCTGCGACGCGAGGTGGCGTTCGAGAAGCCGTACATCGTGGCCACCGTGCACCGGCAGGCGAACACCGAACCGGAGCGCCTGCGCGCGATCGTCGCGGGCCTCCGAGAGAGCGGTCGGCCGTTCGTCTTCCCCGTGCACCCGCGCACGCGTCACGCACTCGGCGAGCACCGGATCGACCTGCCGGCGAACGTCCAGGCAACCGAACCACTCGGCTACCTGGAGATGCTGGCGCTCGTCGCCGGCGCCGACGCTCTCGTGACCGACTCCGGCGGCCTGCAGAAGGAGGCGTACTGGTTGCAGGTGCCATGCGTCACCGTTCGTCCGAGCACCGAGTGGGTGGACACGGTCGCAACCGGGGCAAACGTGCTCGTCGAGCCCGAGCAGCTCGCCGGCGCGCTGCAGCAGGCGCGGTTCCCGGACGGCGCGCCCTCGCTCTACGGCGACGGCCACGCCGCGGAACGGGTGGCAGCCGCCCTGTACCCTTGAGCGGCGTGCCCGAGGAGAGCCTCTATGACGTCGCCGTCATCGGCGCGGGGTACGTCGGTGTCCCGCTTGCAGCCACCTTTGGCGAGGCCGGCAGGCGCGTGCTCCTGGTCGACGTCCAGACGCCCGTCGTCGACGCGCTGAATCGCGGCGAGAGCCACATCGAGGACGTCAGCTCGGAGCGCCTCACCGCGCTCATCGAGCGGGGCCTCGTCGTCGCGACGAACGACTACGCGCAGGTGAAGCAGGCCCACGCGATCCTGATCGCCCTCCCGACGCCCCTCTCCCGCCAGCGCGAGCCGGATCTCTCCTACATCGAGCGTGCCGGCCAGAGCCTCGCGCCGGTGCTCCAGCGCGGGCAGGTCGTGATCCTCGAGTCGACGACGTGGCCGGGCACGACGCGCGAGATCCTGCAGCCGATCCTCGAGGACGGCTCGGGGCTGAAGGCGGGCCAGGACTTCCACCTGGCGATGTCGCCCGAGCGCGTCGATCCCGGCCGCGAAGACTGGACGACGAAGACCACCCCGAAAGTCGTCGGCGGGATCAACGCGACGAGCACGAAGGCCGCGGCGGACGTCTACCGCGCAGCGATCGACACCGTACACGAGGTGTCGACGCCGGAGGCCGCCGAGCTGACGAAGCTGCTCGAGAACATCTACCGCGCCGTCAACATCGCGCTCGTCAACGAGCTCGCGCAGCTCTGCGACCGCATGGACATCGACGTGTGGGAGGTTGTCGACGCCGCAGGCACGAAGCCGTTCGGATTCTCATCGTTCAAGCCCGGCCCCGGTCTCGGGGGGCACTGCATCCCGATCGATCCCTTCTACCTCACGTGGAAGGCGCGCGAGTTCGACTTCTCGACGCGCTTCATCGAGCTGGCTGGCGAGGTCAACAACAACATGCCCTACTTCTGCCGCTCGCTGATCTCGCAGGCGCTGAACCACGGCGCGAGCAAGTCGGTCAGCGGCTCGAAGATCCTGATCATCGGGGTGGCGTACAAGCCCGACATCGGCGACATGCGCGAGACGCCCGCCGAGAAGCTGATTCACCTCCTGCGCACCGCAGGCGCCGACGTCGCCTATCACGACCCGCACGTGCCGGACTTCGACGGCATGACGTCGGCTGCGCTCGAGCCCGAGAAATACGACTGCGTCGCGATCGTGACCAACCACTCCGGCATCGACTACGGCGACGTCGTGCGCCGCGGTCACGTCATCGTCGACTTCCGCAACGCCACCAAGGGCCACGAGGTGGACGGCAAGGTCTGGAAGTTGTGACTATCGGCGTCGTCGGCCTCAACTACTGGGGCCCGAACCTCGTCCGGAACTTCGACAACCTCGCCGACCTCACCTGGCTCTGCGACCTCGACGATGAGCATCTGAATCCGATCGCCGCGCGCTATCCGGACGCGCGGGCGACGTCGAGCTTCGACGACCTGCTCGCCGACGACGCGCTCGAGGCTGTCGTGATCGCGACGCCGGTGCCGACGCACTACGCCCTCGCTAAGCAGGCGCTCGAAGCGGGCAAGCACGTGTTCGTCGAGAAGCCGCCTGCGATGCGCGCGGTGGAGATGGACGAGCTCGTCTCGCTCGCGGTCGACAAGGACCGCGTGCTGATGCCCGGCCACCTGTTGCTCTATCACCCCGGCGTCCTCAAGGTGAAGGACCTGATCGACCGCGGTGAGCTTGGAGACGTCCTCTGCGTTTACGGCAACCGCGTCAACCTCGGCATCGTGCGCTCGAACGAGAATGCGCTCTGGTCGCTCGGCGTGCACGACCTGTCGGTGATCCTCTACCTGCTCGACGAGGACCCGGAGGTCGCGACCGCGCAGGGCAGCGCGTCGATCCATCCCGGCGTCGAGGATGTCGTGTTTTGCTTCCTGCGCTTCCCGAGCGGCAGGATCGCGCACATGCACCTCTCGTGGCTCGATCCGCACAAGATGCGGAAGATGACCGTCGTCGGCCGCGAGAAGATGGTCGTGTTCGACGACATGGAACCGGAGCGGAAGGTGACCGTCTATGAGAAGCGTGCCGGCGCCGCAGGCGAGCTGTACTCCGGCGACATCTCGATTCCGAAGATCTCCACCGCCGAGCCACTGCGGCTCGAGTGCACGTACTTCCTCGAGCTGATCGACGGACGGCACGACAAGTCGAAGGTCGCGCGCGACGGCGCCCGTGTGGTGCGCGCACTCGAGATGCTGACGAATTCGCTCAATGCCTGACGTTCACCCTTCGGCGGTCGTTTATGAGGGCACGGTGCTCGGCGAGGGAGTGCGCGTGCTCGAGAACGCGGTCGTCGGCAAGCAGCCGTCGCTCGGCCACTCCTCGACGGCGAAGCGCGACCCGCTGCCGCCGACGACGATCGGTGACGGCACGGTGATCTCCACGGGCGCGATCGTCTTCGCCGGCTCGTCGATCGGGGCGGGCTGCATCGTCGGCGACCAAGCGTGCATCCGGGAGCGCGTGGTGATGGCGGACGACTGCATCCTCGGGCGCGGCTCGCTGATCGAGAACGACACGACGGTCGGGGTGGGCACGCGCATCCAGGCCGAGGCGTACATCACCGCGTACTCGACACTCGAGGAGGACGTCTTCATTGCACCGTGCGTCGTGACGACCAACGACAACTTCATGGGCCGCACCGAGAAACGAAAGGCGTTGATGAAGGGGCCGACGATCCGGCGCGGTGCGCGCATCGGCGGCGGCGCCGTCCTCCTCCCCGGCATCGAGGTCGGCGAGGAGGCGTTTGTCGGAGCAGGCGCGGTCGTGACGAAGGACGTGCCGCCGCGGAAGCTCGTTGTCGGCTCCCCGGCGCGCGTGCTCCGGGACGTGAACGAAGACGAGCTGCGCGCTAACGGCGGCTGAGCCCGAGCTTGTACTGCACAGGGTCCCGCACCGGCGCGACGAGCCTCGCCTCGAGGTAGTACACGCCGGTAAGGCGCGCGCGGTAGGAGAGGCGCACCTGGACGCCCGTGCGTCGCCCCTGGGTGACCCGCGTGCCGGTGGGGGCACGGCCCGGGGTGAGCTCGACGCGCTGGGTGCCAGGCGCCCACAGCGCGAGGCGCACCGTGGCGGGCGAGCCCGGCGTGAGGCGCGCATAGAGTTGCGCCCCCTTCTTCAGATACACGCGGTAGACGTCCGTGTTGTCGTCCCAGTAGTCGAGCGACGCATCGATCGTGCGCGGCAGTGGCGGCACGGCATGCGACCAGGGGCCGGCGTCGTCGTTCGGCTCGTAGTGGTCGGGCGGCGGCAATGGCGACGCGCCGAGCATCGTCAGCGCGTTCAGCACGTCGAGCGTGCCCCAACCGGTATAGACGTCACGGCCGGCCGGGCACTTCGCGCAACCGGTGGACGGGTTCGCATCGCGCGCGCTCCGCTCGAGCAGCCAGGAAACCTGCTCGGGCCGCAGGGCCGGGTCCTGCCCAAGCAGGAGGGCGGCCGCGGCGCTCACCTGGGGCGCCGCGAACGAGGTGCCGATCCCCTCGCGGAACTCCGCCGGTCCGCAGTCCGAGTAGGGGTGGTCGATGCACTCCGGTGTCTGGTCGGTGAGCTGCCGGGGGATCGTCGAGAAGATCGCTGCGCCGGGCGCGGCCAGGTCGTTGTAGATCGCGTCGCGGTTCGAGTAGTCGGGCACCGTCCCGTCCTGCCGGACGGCGCTGACCCCGATCACGTGCGGGAGGGCGGCGGGATAGTGCGCGAACCCCCAGGGGGTCGCGGGCGATTGCGGGCCGTTGCCGACCGCCGCGACCACGACGACACCTTTCGAGTAAGCGTACTCGACTGCGGCCTGCTCGAGCGGCGAGTAGGTATCGAGCTTGGGGTCCAGCGGGTCGCGCACGCCCCCGAGGCTGAGGTTGATCACCCGCGCGCCATGATCGACGGCCCAGCGGATCGCCGCGACTTCTCCCTCGAGCGAGACCGTCCCATCGGCGCCGACCACCTTCGCGATCATCAGCTGCGCGTTGAACGCCATGCCGGCGATTCCCTCGTTGTTCGACGGGTTCGCTGCAATCAACCCGGCAATGAACGTGCCGTGCCCCTGCTGGTCGGTGTACGGCGACCCGCCGACGAACGAACGGGCGTCGACCACGCGCCCGATCAGATCCGGATGCGAGCCGTCGATGCCGGTGTCGATCACCGCGACCTTGATGGGATAGAGCTTCGGCGAGGTCGGCCAGTACGACCATGCGTTGTCGTGGACGAGATACCACTGCTGGCCGGCGAGCGGCTCGGTGTTGTCGAACGCGAACGCAGGCGCCACGAGGATCGCGGCTGCGAGCGTCGCGACGAGCAGCAGTCTCAGCAACAGGCGGTCTTCGACAGACCCGCCGCGAGCCCGTGGCCCGGCGCGACGCGAACGCGGTAGGCGCCGACCGTTTCCGGCGCTGGAGCGCCGAGGTTGAAGGCGCCGGTGCCGTCCGTCGTGGAAGTCGCAACCGTCTGCCAGCCGGTCGCGCCGTCGGCGCTCCACTGCAGCTGCACGGGTGCAGCCGCGACCACGGGCTTCGTCGTTCCTGTCGCGATGCCCTGCTGAATCGTCGCGTCGACGCGCACCGCGACCGCGACCTTCGCGAGACCGGCGCGGACATCGCCCCAGGCGAGCCGGTACTGCGTTGCGACCTGCGGCCGCACGATCGTCGAGAACGCGCTGTTTGCGTCGAGCAGCAGGTCGCCGGCCGGCGCCCAGTCGAGACCGAACACCTTTGCCTCGAGCGAGACCTGATCGACACCGTGCGCGCGACCGGTCAGTGAGACCGCTCCGCCGTAGGTCATCGTCTTCGACTTCGGCAGCAACTGCAGGAACGCGGGCGCGAACCACGTCGAGCGGAGCGCCAGCACACCTCGCACCTGGTTGCCGGTCATCGTGACCTGCGACTCGTCATCCGACACGACGGTCAACGACTTCACGCGACCCGACGGCCCAGTCGTCGTCTGCAGGTTGGCAATCGGCGAGGCGAGCTTGAACTGCTTCGCGACGGCGGCCGCGTCGAACAGGACCGGGCCCCAGTCGTGGTACGGCGATCCGGTGTCATACGGGTCGGCAACCGAAACGAGGTAGGGGACCGCGAGGCCGGTCGACTCGAGCGCCGACGCAGTGCGGCCGCCCGAGGTCGAGAAGAAGAGCGTGTTCGCGACCTTTCCGTTGTAGAGGACGACCTGGCCCTTCGTCGCGTCGACTGCTGCGCTCGTGGCGTCGTTCTCGACCTTCGTGCCGCCGAACACCTGGCTACGCGTGTCGCCGTACAGGTCGAATGGCCGGCCGGTCGTGACGTTGGCGAGCGCGTACGAGCGCGCCGCGACGGCTTGTGCCTTCAGCGCCTCGGGCAGCCAGGAGGACGGCATCTCGGCCGGGACGACACCCTTGAGGTACGCCTCGAGCCCGACGGTGTCGATCACCTGCGCGAGCTTTCCGTCGCTGGACACGCCCATCCGCCCGTGATAGGCGACCTTGTCGACGATCAGCGGCTGCTTGCCGGCGAACGTGAACGGCGGCCGCAGCTCCGGATGGCCGGCAATCGCGAGCTTCGCCTTGAGCACGAGCGAGCCGGGATCGAGCACGGTCTTCGTGCCGGCGGCGTCCACGACCGTCCAGGCTGCTGTCGACTCGATCGTCGTCTTCTTCCCCGACGCGAGCAGCACGCGCACGGTCGAGACCTTGGCGGGGCCGAGCGTCGTCCCGGAGTAGTAGTGCGCAAGGATGCGGTCGTAGGTCCACCCGTGCTTTGCGTACCCGTAAGCACCCCACTGGCCGAGGCCGAGGCCGTGCCCCCAGCCGTGGCCGCTGACGGCGACCACCGACGAGGCCGGGCTCGTCGTCACGGTCGCCGTGGAGGACGTCGTCGGCGGCGGCAGGCCGGGCGTCGCGGCGAGGAGCGTGGAGGTGAGACCGCCGAGGATCAGCAGGCAAACGGCACCGAGGCCAAGGGCGTAGCGACCCACGCGGGTCACGGTACCCGAGGGCTCGCGACCCTCCAGACCGGCTTTACTGAACGTTTCCATAGCGCGCTTCTCGGCAACGCTTTCGTTGCCCGTTCTGGCATGCCTGCACCCGTCGACACCTCGTTACCGCCCCGTTATCGGGACCCACGGCTGATCGCCCACGGCGGAATGGGCGAGATCTACCTGGCCACAGACGAGGTTCTCGGCCGCGAGGTGGCGGTCAAGGTGCTCGCCAAACGCTACGCGCTGGACGAGGATCTGCGCGAGCGCTTCAAGCGCGAGGCTCTCGCCGCTGCTCGACTCTCCGGCAACCACAACATCGTCACGATCTTCGACGTCGGCGAGCACGACGGGCGCCCGATCATCGTCATGGAATACCTCCCGGGCGGATCGCTCGAGCAGCGGATCGACGGGAAGAAGCCGTGCGATACCGCGCAGGTGCTGGACTGGCTCGACGAGGCGGCGGCCGCGATCGATGCGGCGCACCAAGCCGGAATCGTCCATCGCGACGTGAAGCCCGGCAACCTGCTGCTCGACGACCGTGACCACGTGAAGGTTGCCGACTTCGGAATCGCGAGCGCGGCCGGCATGGATTCGTTCACGCAGACGGGGACGATCCTCGGGACCGCGGGGTACCTCTCACCCGAACAGGCGCGGGGCGAGCGTGCGACGGCGGCGAGCGATCGCTACGCGCTCGGCATCGTCGCGTGGGAGCTTCTCACCGGCCGGCGGCCGTTTCGGTCCGAGACGCCGACGGCGGAGGCACTCGCACACGTCAACGCGCCCGTTCCGTCCGTGCACGCCGCGAACTGGGCGCTGCCGGCGTCGTTCGACCCGGTCTTTGCACGAGCGCTTGCAAAGGACCCGGCCGCGCGATATCGGCAAGCAGCCGATTTCGTCGGCGCGCTCCGCAGCGCGCTGCACGACGATGCGGGCGAGACCGGCTGGATCGAGCCGGTCGCGTCGGCGACCGCGCCCACACGTCTGGTGAGGCCGCCGAGCAGACGGCGCTGGTCGATCCCGGTGCTCCTCGCGGCGCTGGTCGCGGGCGGGGCACTCGCGGCCGTCCTCGTTTCGGGCGGCTCGAAGCAGGCCGCACCGCGCACCGTCGTCACGACCGTGACCGGCCCAAGCCGAACCGTGCGCGAGACGGTCACCGCGCCGACCAGCTCGGCGCCGGCGCCGGCCGGCGCCAGCGGGTCACAGCTGAACCTCGCGGGCTACCGCAAGCTGCAGGCCGGCGACTACACCGGCGCGTTGCCACTCCTCGAGCAGGCGGTGCAGAAGCTGAACGGCACGGCAGCGCTCGACGAGGCCTACGCGAAGTACAACCTGGCGTACACGCGCTACGCGCTTGGAGATTGCACCGACGTGCTGGTGCTGCTCGACCAGGCCCAGGCGATCGAAGGCAAGCGCTCCGCGATCGAAGACCTTCGCCACCGCGCGAAGAAGGCGTGCAAAGGGTGAGCCGTTAGGAGAGGCGGGCGGCGTACTGCTGCTCGTAGTACCGCTTGTAGTCGCCGGACTTGATCGGCTCCCACCACTCGCGGTTGTCGCGGTACCACGCGACCGTCTCCTCGAGGCCGCCCGCGTCGAAGGAGTGCTGCGGTGCCCAGCCTAGGCCTTGGAGCTTCGTCGAGTCGACGGAATAACGGCGGTCGTGGCCAGGGCGGTCCTCGACGTGGCGCACCAGGTCGGGGCTCGCTGCCGTCAGGTCGAGGATGCGACGTACAACGTCCAGGTTCTCTCGCTCCTGCCCGCCGACGTTGTAGACCTCTCCAGGGCCGCCCTTGCGCAGCGCGATCTCGATCGCGGCGCAGTGGTCCTCGACGTGCAGCCACTCGCGGCGCTGGCGCCCGTCGCCGTAGACCGGCAGCTGCGCGCCGTCGAACGCGTTCGTGATGAAGAGTGGCAGGAACTTCTCGGGATACTGGCGCGGGCCGTACGTGTTCGCGCCGCGCGTGACCAGCGCATCGGTCCCGTACGTGCGCACGTACGCGAGCACCTGCAAGTCACCGCCGGACTTCGAGGCGGAGTACGGGCTCGATGGACGAAGGGGCGCGTCTTCGGTGCACGGGGCGGCCTCGGCCGGAATGTCGCCGTAGACCTCGTCGGTCGACACCTGCAGATGGCGGATCCCGTGGTGGCGCGCGTAGTCGAGCAGCACCTGCGTCCCGAGCACGTCGGTCAGGATGAACTCGGCGGGGCCCATGATCGAGCGGTCGACGTGCGTCTCGGCGGCGAAGTTGACGATCGCGTCGGCGCCCTCGGCCGCGCGCGCGACGATGTCCGGGTCGGCGATGTCGCCCTGGAAGAACTCGTGCTCGACGCCCTCGAGATTGGCGCGATTCCCCGCATAGGTCAGCTTGTCGAGCACGGCGACGTCCTCCCCCTGTCCGGCGAGCCGTCGCACGAATTGCGAGCCGATGAACCCGGCGCCACCGGTGACGAGAACACGCATCGGCGGAAGCCTAACGTCCCCTTCTCAACAGCCGGTAAAGGACATCTCCCGGCGACCGTCTCTAGGACATGTCGAACCGGGCCAGGCAGGCGCGCAGGCCCTCGCGCCAGTGCGGCAGCTCCGGCGCGCCCTTCTCGCTCCGCAGCACCGAGTACGCCGGGCGTGGTGCTCGGGCGCCGAACTTCGCGGTAGTGATGCGGCGAACGCGCGTGTCGAGGCCGGCCTCCTCGAAGATCGCCTCGGCGAAATCGGCCCACGTGCAGTCGCCTCCAGCGGCGACGTGGTAGACGCCGTATGGCAGATGGAGCACGTGCTTCGTCGCCTCCGCGAGCTGGCCGACGTAGGTTGGGGAGCCGCGCTGATCGTCGACGACGGCGACTTCGTCTCGCTCGGCACCGAGGCGCAGCATCGTGCGCACGAAGTTGTTCCCGGTCGGGCCGAAGAGCCACGAGGTGCGCACGATCCACGCGAGCTCGCCGGCCGCGGCCTCGCCGTGGAGCTTCGTCCGGCCGTACGCTCCGAGCGGCGCCGGAGAGTCCGACTCGACGTACGGCTCGCGCTTCGCTCCGTCGAAGACGTAGTCGGTCGACCACATGACGAGGGGCACGCCGAGCGCCGCGACGTTCAGCGTGCCGCCGACGTTCACCGCCGCGGCGCTCTGCGGATCATCCTCCGCGCCGTCGACGTTCGTCCACGCCGCCGCATGCAGGACGAGGTCGGCTTCGAGCCCTTCAGGCGGCGGGAACGTCACGTCCCACTCCGCGCGGGTCAGTGCACGCGCCTCGGGGAACGCCTCGGCGAGCGCGTGGCCCAGCTGGCCCCCGGCGCCCGTGATGACCATCAAATCGTGTCGCGCGCCGAGAGGATCGGCGTCTGCGTGCTCCAGAGGTGCGCGACGCGCGGATCGTTCCACGGCACGCCATGCTCGTCGGGCTCGGCCGGGTTGTACTCCTCCGTCACGAAGTAGCAGAACAGGCAGTCGGTGAGTGCCTCGTAGCCGTGCGCCTTCGTGCCCGGAACGTAGAGCGCCACGGGATTGTCCTCGCCGATGTCCTCCGTAAACGTCTCGCCGCTCTCGCGGTCGAGGACGACGACACGCACCATTCCCTGCAGGCAGAGAAACAGGTCGTCCTGGCCGCGCTCGTGGTAATGCAACGCGCGGATCACGCCTGCGCGAGAGTGCGCCAGGTTCGCCTGGCGGACGGGCTTCGGCAACTCGCTCGCGCGCATCAGCTCCATGAACCAGCCGCGCTCGTCCTCGTGCCGACGGAGTGGGATCCGCGTGACCACTACGTATTCGCGCCCGTCTCCTCGATGCGGCGTCCGATATCGGCGAGATCGCCCCAGTGCTTCCCGCCGTCGTGCCACCATCCTTCGACGCGGTGCACCGCAAGCTCGCCACGCTGCGCGTAGACGCGGTTGACGTCCGTGATCTCGAGCTCGCCGCGATTGGACGGCGCGAGCCCGTCGATGATCTCGAACACGTCCGGCGGGTAGCAGTAGAGACCGACGACCGCGTCATTCGACGGCGGTGCGTCGTACCGCGTGTCGACCACACCTGCCTTCTCGACGATGTCGGTGACATTGAGGTCGCCGTCATAGACGACGACGCCGAAGTTCTCCGGGTCGGGCACCTCCTTCACGAAGACCATCGCGCCCGCGTCCCACGCCTTGATCGCCTCGGAATGCGCGCGCTCGAAGATGTTGTCGCCGAGGCAGACCACGAGCTGCTCGCCTGCGGCGAACTCGCGCCCCATCCCGACGACCTGCGCGATCCCACCCGCCTCGACCTGCACCTTGTACGAAAGGTCGAGATCGAAGAGCAACTCGCCGCCGGAGCGCGGCTCGACGCGGCCGTTCCCGAGGAGATCGATGAACTGCCCCGCGTGCTGCTGTCCCGTCACGAGAAGCACCTCGCGCACACCCGCGCGCTGGAGCAGCTGCAGAGGGTAGTAGACCATCGGCCAGTGCCCGACCGGCAGCAGGTGCTTGTTCGTGACCCGCGTGAGCTCCTCGAGACGCGTCGCGTTTCCACCGGCGGCGATCAGCCCCTTCACGCTGGCGATCCTACGGCAGCGGCGTTCGCGTCGTGACCGAGGCGGGCGACGAGGTCCGCGTCAGGCGAGCTCGTGTGACAAGCCAGAACGACCCTTCGACTGACGGGCCGATCAGCGCCGCGAAGACCAACGTCCCCAGGCCCACGGTTCCTCCGAGCAGGAAGCCCAGGAGGAGCACCGCGATCTCGATGATCGCGCGCATCGCGCCGATCCGGATGCCACTGCGGCGGGAGCCGACCAGCATCAGCGAGTCGCGCGGGCCCGCACCGAGGTTCGCACCGATGTAGAACGCCGTGCCGACGCCGAAACACGCCAGGCCGGCACCGAGCAGCGCGAGGCGCGGAAGGAGCGGCCACTCGCTCAGCTCGTGCACCGCGTGCAGTGGCTGGAGCAGGATGATGAAGAAGCCGATCAGGACGGCGTTCGCAATCGTCCCGATCCACACCCGCGCACCGAGCGCCCACGC
Source organism: Gaiellaceae bacterium (assembly GCA_045805985.1). Lineage (GTDB taxonomy): Bacteria > Actinomycetota > Thermoleophilia > Gaiellales > Gaiellaceae > PALSA-600. Next base: position 27,395 of record JBJMKA010000018.1, read on the forward strand.
CAGGGCGATCACGATCAGGCCGACCACCTGGTTCGCAGCGCCGAAGGAAAGTGGCGTGTGCCGTGCGATCCCCTGGTGCAGGACGTCCCACGGCGGAAGCCCGAGGCGCGCCTCGAGGAAGGAGATGATCCCTACCGCGCAGAGAAAGAGACCGGCGACAAGCCAGACCGCGCGCGCGACTGGACCGCCGCGCAACACGGGCGCCGACTTCACGCCGGGACGTTAATGAACAGGAAGCAGTTAATGAACAGGAAGCAGGAGCACGATCGCTCCCAGGAAACCCGCTGCTGCTGCGAGATACCTCATGCCTGCAGCTTCCTCACGGCGCGTTGGGCTTTCGTGTCGGCGGCGTACGGAATTCGTTAGCTTCGGCACATGCCCCTCCGCCGGCTCCTCGCCGGCCGCGATCTCGTGGCCGAGGTGCGGCTGGCGCTCAAGATGTCGCTCGGCGGGACCGTGGCATGGTGGATCGCGAGCGCGCTCGGCGCGACCCGGCCGCTCTTCGCTGCCCTCGTGCCGCTGGTCGCTATGAACGGCGATCCGTTCGCGGCCGTATCGGTCTCTCTGGGACGGATCCTCGGCGTGTTCGCGGGCGTCGGGATCGGCGTCGCGCTCCTCGACGTCTCGATCTCGCCGACGTGGCGCGTCGCGATCGCGTTGGTGGCCGCGACACTCGTTGGCATCGTGCTGAGGGTTGGACAGCAGCCGAACCTACAGGTGCCGATCTCGGCGCTCTTCCTGATCGGCTTCGCGGGCGCGAACACCGAGCAGTTCGCCGTTCAGCGCATCTGGGAAACGGCGATCGGAGCTGTTGTTGCCATTCTCGTGTCGTCGCTCCTCTGGCCACCCGATCCGATCCGCGAGCTCGAACGACGCCTGCACCGGCTGCGCCAACAGCTCGCCACGGACTTCGCGGTGATCGCGGACGACCTCGCAACCGGCAGCGGTGCGACTTCCGCACAGCTCGACGACCTCCGGGAGCACTCGCTCGACGCGGTGCGGGACGTCTTCGAGCTGGCGCCGGCACGCCGCGCGCTTCGGTGGAGCCCGTTTCGCCGCAACGACGTCCACCTGCTCGGCGACCTCGAAGAGCGGATCAACCTCGGCGCGCGCGCGGCCCGGCACGTGCGGAGCGTCGGGCGAGACGTCGCCGACCTGAACGTGCGCAACCGCGAGCTCGCTACCGCAACCCGGCACCTCGCCGACGCGCTCGACCGCGGACTGCTCGGTGAGGACCGGGCCGAGCCGCTCGCCCGGGCCGAGCAGGAGCTCACCGCCGCGCGCGGGAGCGGAGACCAGATGGTCGTGTCGGCGCAGCTACGCCAACTGCTGGCCGATCTCCGCTCGGAGTGACCCCAGCTCGGGCCGACTCAGACGACGGCGGGCTCACGCCGCCGTGCGGCGAGGAGCCCGAGCAGCACGAGGAGTGCACCGGCGCAGCCGAACACGAGCGGCGCGACCCAGCCGCGGCCGCCTGCGCCCTGCGGCTCGAAGAGCGAGACGCGGATGTGCGTCCACTGAAGCGTGAGCTCACCAGCCGCGATCAGCAGGCCGAGCGCGCCGAGAACAGCCCAGCTCGAGCGGCCGAAGAGCTGTGCGAGGCCGGTGTAGACGACGGACGCGATCGCGATCAGCGTCCACTCGACCGTGCCGTGATGCATCAGGTAGATGAGGCTGCCACCGATCAGCAGCCCGGCCGCGACGTGCAGCCAGAACCCGTAGGGACGCGTCGAGCCGAGATCGACGAGCAGCCCGGCGCCGACGAAGCAGAAGCCGACGAGGAGTGTGACGACCGCCGACCAGTCGCCGCCGCCGGAGATCATGTCGGTGACGATCAGCCAGGTCGCCAAGGCGAACTGCGCGACGAGCAGCGGAAAGCGGAAGCGCACGAGCGCGACGAGCGTGGCTGCGACCCATAGCAGCTCGGCGAGCAGCCGTGAGAGGTGAAACCCGCCGAAGCTCGACGAGCCGTACGAGAGCCAGCCGAACCACGTCCAGAACGCCCCGACCACTGCGACGAAGGCCGCGACGGCGGCAAAGGCGAAGAGCCCCGCCGCGATCGGGTGCCCGGTGCGCTTGAACCGTTCCGCCACCGCCGCGAGCATCGCGAAGACGAGCAGCGCCCACGCGGCGTAACCTGCGTTCCCGGACGTGGCGCTGAAGTACGAAAGCCAGCCGAACGCCGTTGCGAGGATCGTGAAGCCTCCGGCGTACAAGAGGAATGTCCACGTCGCCCAGCGCGGCTGAATGATCTCCACGGGAGGATCGTGAGGTTCGCGGCGGACGGCACATGAGTGGGGAACGCCCGCCGGGGTACGGTTCGCAGGAATGACCCGTCGTGACGTCGACAAGCTGCAGGAAGAGATCGAGGAGCTGTTTGCAGACCTGTGGCAGGTCCCGCGCTTCTCGGGCATCCGGCATGGCTACCGCCCGAACGTCGATTGCTTCCACACCGACGACCCGCACCTGCTGACGGTGGTGGTGGAGTTGCCTGGCGTCGATCCACGCTCGGTGCAGATCGTGGCCGGCGAGCGGGTGCTCCTGATCACCGGCGAGCGGAAGCGCCCAAAGGTCCAGGGCCGCGTTTACCAGCAGATGGAGATCGAGACGGGGCAGTTCCAGAGACAGGTGCGGCTCGTCGAGGACGTCGACCCCGAGCACGCGCGCACGAGCTTCGAGAACGGCGTCCTCACGATCGAGCTGCCGGTCGTCGAGCAGCCCCACACCGGCCGCATCGTGATCGCCGTGGAGAGCCTGTGACCGACGTCACCTTCGAGACGCCGGAGCCGGAGGACCATCAGCTCGAGTTCCCGGCGGCGCTGCCGGTCCTGCCGCTCAAGGAGACCGTCGTCTTCCCGCAGTCGATGTCGCCGCTCGCGATCGGCCAGGAGCGGTCGGTGCGGCTGATCGATGACGTCGTCGCCGGCGACCGGCTGCTCGCGCTCATCACCGCGAAGGACACCTCCGTCGAATCACCGAGCTGGGACGACATCTACGAGGTCGGCACGGTCGCGCTCGTCCACAAGATGATCAAGGTGCCCGACGGGACGCTCCGCATCCTCGTGCAGGGCATCGAGCGCATCAAGCTCGAGAGCCGCCTCGACACGGATCCCTACCTCCTCGGCGAGTTCAGCGCGCTCCCCGACGTGCTGATCGAGACGCCCGAGGTCGAGGCGCTCACGCGCAACGTCCAGGGGCTGTTCGCGCGCATCATCGGACTCGCGCCGTATCTCCCCGAGGAGCTGCAGCTCGCGGCCGCGAACGTCGACGATCCGAGCGCGCTGTGCCATCTCGTCGCCTCGACGCTGCGCACGATCAAGACCGAAGAACGCCAGGAGATCCTCGAAGAGGTCAACGTCGAGGAGCGGCTCCGGGTCGTCTCGCAGATCTTGAACCGCGAGCTGGAGGTCTTCGAGCTCGGCTCGAAGATCCAGTCGCAGGTGCAGTCGGAGATGGAGAAGGGCCAGCGCGAGTACTTCCTGCGCCAGCAGCTGAAGGCGATCCAGCAGGAGCTCGGCGAGGGCGACCCCGAGGCCGCCGAGGTGAACGAGCTGCGCGAGCAGCTCGACGCGCTCGAGCTGCCCGAAGACGTGCGCAAGGCAGCCGACCGCGAGCTCGGCCGGCTCGAGAAGCTGCCGTCCGCCGCCGCCGAGTACGGCGTGATCCGCACCTACCTCGAGTGGATCCTCATGTTGCCGTGGCACAACTACACCGAGGACAATCTCGACCTCGAGCACGCACGCAAGGTGCTCGACGCCGACCACTTCGACCTCGAGAAGGTCAAGGACCGGATCATCGAGTACCTCGCCGTCGCCAGGCTGCGCAACGAGATCTCGGGCCAGATTCTCTGCTTCGTCGGGCCGCCCGGCGTCGGCAAGACGTCGCTCGGCCACTCGATCGCAAACGCGCTCGGCCGGAAGTTCGTCCGGCTCTCGGTCGGCGGCGTGCGCGACGAGTCGGAGATCCGCGGTCACCGCCGTACCTACATCGGGTCGATGCCGGGGTCGATCATCCGCTCGTTGCGCGACGCCGAGTCGGCGAACCCGTTGGTGCTGATCGACGAGATCGACAAGATGGGCGCCGACTGGCGCGGCGATCCGGCGAGCGCGATGCTCGAGGTGCTCGACCCGGAGCAGAACCGCACGTTCCGCGACCACTACCTCGATCTGCCGTTCGATCTCTCGAAGGTGCTGTTCATCTGCACCGCCAACACGCTCGACACGATCCCCGGTGCGCTGCTCGACCGGATGGATGTGATCTCGCTCTCCGGCTACACCGAGGACGAGAAGCTCGGCATCGCAAAGAAGTACCTGCTCCCCAAGCAGCTCGCGTTGCACGGGCTGACGCGCTCGCAGCTGACGCTCCCGGACAAGGTGCTCCGCACGATCATCCGCGAGTACACGCGCGAGGCGGGCGTGCGCAACCTCGAACGCCGGATCGCAGACGTGTGCCGGAAGGCCGCGACGCAGATTGCCAAGGGGAAGGCGCAGAAGCCGCGCGTCGACGACACGCGCCTGCGCGAATGGCTCGGGCCGCGCCGCTTCTCGGGCGAGGTGCGCAAGCGCGTGTCGGTCCCGGGCGTCGCAACCGGGCTCGCCTACACGGCCGTCGGCGGCGACGTGCTCTTCATCGAAGCGACCTCGTATGCCGGCAAGGGGCGACTGACGATCACGGGCCAGCTCGGCGAGGTGATGCAGGAATCGGCGCAGGCGGCGCTGTCGTGGGTGCGCTCCCACACGGAGGAGATGGGGTTGGCCGACGACTGGTTCGCGACCCACGACGTCCACATCCACGTGCCGGCAGGTGCCGTGCCGAAGGATGGGCCCTCGGCCGGCGTGACGATGGCCACCGCCATCGCCTCGCTCGTACGGGACGAGCCGGTCGCCGACGATGTCGGGATGACGGGCGAGATCACCCTCACCGGGCAGGTCTTGCCGATCGGAGGCCTCCGCGAGAAGTCACTGGCCGCCCAGCGTGCCGGGCTGAAGCGTGTGATCTTCCCGCGCGAGAACGAGCCGGACCTCGACGACCTGCCGCCCGAGACGCGCAAGGCGCTCGAGTTCATCCCGGTCGACAGGATCCAGGAAGTATTCGAGGCCGCGTTCACCGGCAGGCGCCGTGCGCGGACCCAAAGCCCTCGGCTGATCGAGCGGCAGGCGGCGTCAGGTCGCTAGCGCCTCTAACGCCGAGCGAAGCTCGTCACGAGCCGGGTGCAGAAGCCGGAACCGTTCGACGAGCGCCGCCGGCAGAGCAGGAGGTACTCGCGTTTCGCGCTCAGGACGAACGTGTACTGGTCGACGTGATCGCCCGCCGTGACGTCGTAGGCGTGTGAGCGAACACCGTCGGCGGTCACCGTCCGCTCCGCGCCGAGCTTCCCGCCGGTCTGACGCGCGAGATCCTGCATCCGCGACCGCAACTCGGTCGCGACCCGGCCGAAGAGCTTCTCGTCGTACGGCTTCTGCAACGGGAAGGTCGAGACCTGCACGAGCTCCGAACCACCGGTCGCGGAGACCCGGCCCTGCGCGTGCTCGACCTTCCACCCAGCCGGCGCCTGGAAGGTGAAACCGGCCCCTTCGACCGTCTGCCACTCACCTGGCGCGTTGCTCGCGCTCGACCCTCCACAGCCTGCGAGAATCAGCGTGGCCAGAAGGAGCGTCTGTTTGCATCGGAGACCCCGGGGTATCAGGCGCGCGGTAACGAGGCGAAAGGATTCGGCGAGCATGGTCAAGACGAAGGACAAGGTCTACGACGCAGCAGGGAACGTCAAACCCTACGTTGAGCGGGCGATGTCGGACGAGAAGCTTCGCGACGACGTGATGAGTGCGTTCTCGACCGCGAAGGACCTCTACAGCGAGCTGATCGGCGGACGCAACGCGGTCACACTGGCCACGCGCGTCGCGACCGACGAGGAGATCCGCGACAAGCTGAAGGACGCGGTCGAGGACCTCCGCAACGCGGCCGACCGGCTGCAGGGCAAGAAGACGCACAGCGGACGCAATACGACGCTGCTCGTCGCGGGGATCGCCCTCGGCATCCTCTTCAACCCGGTCACCGGCCCCGAGACACGCAAGTGGGTCAAGGAGATGATCAGCGGCGGCGAGGACGAGTTCGGCGGCGACTACCCGTCGAGCAACGGGGGAAAGAGCTAGTAGAGGCTTGATGTGAAATGCACGCGCACCCCCGGCTGGTGGCTCATACGCGGCGCATCTCGCCCGGGTCGGGCTTGAACGTAGGCACCGCTATGCCCTGCGCCCGCCCCGTGCGACCTGCTTGGTCTGAGCCATCCCCACGGGCACGCAATTCCACATCAAGCCTCTAACCGCGTCCGAGGTCTTTGGTCGGCGCGGGCTGCGTCGGCACGAGGGTCTGCATCAGCGCTGACGGCTTCAGTGGCGTCAGCGCGCGCTCGAGGGACGCCGGGTCGAGCCCGTCGGCGGTGGAGATGTCGGTCATCCCGAGCAGGATTGCGCCGGGCTCCGGCGCCGCCGGGCCGCCCGGGATCGCCGGCGCCCAGCCCGCAGCGACCGGGAACGGCAGATCCTTCTGGTGGCGCCACGCGTCGAGGTACGGCGTCGGGTCGACCGCGCCGTCGTAGCCGAGATACAAGAACGACACCGGGTGCACCTCGAAGTGCAGGTGGTACGGCGTGCCTTCCGCGTCGCCGGTCCGGCCCATGAACCCGATCACCTCGCCCGCCTTCACGCGCGCCCCGTTGACCGCCGCGGTCGAGAACGCCGAGAGGTGCGCGTAATAGAACTGGTTGCCCTGCGCGTCGAGCAGCCACAGCCGGTTGCCACCTACCTTGTTCCAGCCCACTGAGAAGACCGTCCCGTCCGCGACCGCGAGGAGCGGCTGTCCGAGCTGACCGAAGATGTCGACGCCGTGGTGGTAGGTGACGTCGGCGCGCGGCGCGCCGAAGGTGTCGATGTACGAGGAGGGCCCGTAGACCGGGAAGACGTAGCGGCCCGCGGTCAGCTTCGGTTGCACCTTCAGCGGCCCGGTCTTGGCAGGCGAGCCACGGCGATGAGCCCGGTCTCGCGGTGTATCGCCGCTCGACGGATCCGAGGTCGTCGTCACGGGCAGCGTCTCGGTGGGCGCGGACGTCGTCGTGGGCGCGGTCGGCGGCGCTGTCTGGGCCGCTGCATCGGCGTACGCGATCTGGATCTCGCTGTTCGCGGGCAGTCCGCCGTGGTCGGCGGTCAGATGCACGTCGAGCTCCGTGACGGCGCCCCGATAGCCCTTGGCGCCGTCAGGTGCGCTGCGATCGACCACCGCGCTCCCGATCGTCAGCTGGCCCCAGTCACCGAGCGTCACCTTGGTCGTCGTTCCCGCTGTAAGAGCTACCGCTTGTCCGTTGACCTTCAGGTTGTCGACGCCACTGCCGTTCGCGTTGCCCCCCGCCCCGGAGTACCCCGTCCCCGCCGAGGCGCGCGCGGTGATCGCGTCGGCGGTGATCTCACCCTTGAACAAGGAGACTGCCGTGACGACGCCTTCGGCGCGCGCCGAGGCGAAGCCCTTCACCTCGGTGACCGCGCTCGCGGTGGACGAGTCGGCGGAGACCACCGAGCCGTCGGCGGGAAAGGCGAACTTCTCGACGGCGGGCGCGCCGTTCGGCGGCGACACGACCGAGGTCGTGGCCGCCCCGCTGTCGTTCGGCACGGAGACCTTGATGCCCCACGCCGTCGCGGCCGCGCCCGGCGTCCGCGCGGGGCCTTCTGCCCCGGCGGGGCCGATCACGAGCAACGTGACGAAGAGGAGCAGGGCGAGACGACGGCGCACCGTCAGCCATTCTGACAGGCCCGGGCGATCCCCTACCCGAGCTGCTTGCGGGCGAACTCGCGGAAGCGCTCGCGCGCCTCGTCGTCGGGGCCCATCTTCTCGTCGTCCGCATACCGTGGATCGGCGGCGACCTCCTCGGCAACTGCGCGCAGCTCGTTCACCACCGCCTGCTCGTGACGCGGATCGCGCAATAGCGCCTCGATCCACGTCTCGGTCCCGTCGTACTCCGGGACGTCGTTGTCCACGAGCAGCTGGCCGAGCAGGATTCCGACGCGGATGTAGGCGAACGTGCGAAAGGCAAGGATCCGGTGCGGCGACGAGACGAGCTCGTCGATCTCGGGATGCGTGGCCTGCAGCGCTCCGACGATCGAGCCGATCGGCTCGTCGACCAGTGGGATCCAGAGCTCTTCCAGGTCACTCATCCCGGGAAGTGTCCACGATCTCTGCCGAATCCGCCAGAACGAGGTGCCTCTAGATTACGACGGGTGGACGCACTCGCGCGGATTGCGGCGGAACCGGCCAAGGCGGCGCTCTTCCTGGACATCGACGGCGTCCTGGCGCCGATCGTCGAGCATCCCGAGGATGCCCGTGTCCCGGACAAGACGCGCAAGGAGCTCGCACGGCTGGGCGGGCGCTACGCGCTCGTGGCGTGCGTGACGGGCCGACCCAGCGAGGTCGCACGCGAGATCGTCGGCGTCGACGACCTGACCTACGTCGGTGAGCACGGCCTCGAGCTCGATCCCGAGGCGCGGAGGTGGGCCGAGCCGATCCACGGGTTCGCAATCGAGGTGCCGTGGGTCGACGTCGAGGTGAAGCCGCTGAGCGTCGCCTTCCACTATCGCACCGCGCCGGACGCCGAGCAGGCTCGCGAGCAGCTCGAGGACGTCGCCGCGGGGGCCCTCGACCTGGGCTTCCGAGCACGGTGGGGCCGCATGGTGCTCGAGGTGCTGCCGCCCGTCGACGCCTCGAAGGGAACCGCGGTGCGCCACCTGCTCGAGACGAGCGGCCTGCGCCGCGCGCTCTACGCCGGCGACGATACGACCGACCTCGACGGCTTCGCTTCCCTCGACGGGCTCGAGACGGCGGTGCGCGTCGCGGTGGTGTCCGCCGAGGGCCCGACGGAGCTGGGCGAGCGCGCGGACGTGATCGTCGGCTCGACCGAGGTCTTCCGCGAGCTGTTGAGCCGGCTCTAAAGCCCAAGGCGCTCGCGCAGCTGGCGTGACTGGCGCCGTGCGACGTCGAGCTCGGTGTGCCCGGCGTCCGCGAGCTGCAGGCAGAAGCGGTCGGGCGCGGCGCGGCGGACGCCTGCGACCTTCGACAGGTTTACGAGGTAGGAGCGATGGATGCGCGCGAAGCGTGCGGCAGGGAGGCGCTCTTCGAGCTCACCGAGCGATGCCGTGCAGAGGTACGAGCGGTCGTAGGTGTGCACGCGGCTGTAGTCGCCGTCCGCCTGCGCGTAGTGCACCTGGTCGTAGTTCAGCAACTCGGTCCCGCCACCGGAGACGACCGGCACCTTCTCGACCGTCGTCACGTTCTCGAGCGAGCGTTCCTGGAGCCGTTCGATCACGCGCACCAGCCGATCGGGATCTACCGGCTTGAGCAAGTAGTCGAACGCCTCGACCGCAAAGGCGTCCACGGCGTAACGCTCGTGCGCCGTGACAAAGACGACGGCCGGCGGGTCAGCGCGCTCACGTACAAGTGGGGCCGCTTCGAGCCCGGTGAGGCCCGGCATCTCGACGTCGAGAAAGACGACGTCGTGAGCGAGCTCGCGCGACAGGTCGAGTGCCTCGGCAGCGCTCGCCGCCTCGCCGACGACCTCGATCTCGGGATGGGACGCGAGGAGGTAGCGAAGCTCCGAGCGTGCCGGAGCTTCGTCGTCCACGAGCAGCGCCTTGATCTTCACCCGACCGGCACCTCCAGGCGCACGACCGTGCCGAACGGGAACGACCGCAACCTCACGCCTTCGCCGTAGTGCGCCGTCAGCCGCAGGTTCACGTTGGCGAGGCCGAGCCCGGTGCCCGCGCCGACTCCCTGCTCCAGCACGCGGTCGATCGCGTCGCGGGCGATACCGCGGCCGTCGTCGCGCACGGTCACGCGCAACCGCCCCCGGCGTACGCGGGCGCGCACGAGAAGGTGCAGCGGTCGCTCCGTCTTGCCGTGCTTGATCGCGTTCTCGACGAGCGGCTGCACGAGCAAGGGTGGCAACCGCACAGCGAGCGCGTCCTGATCCGCGTCGATCGTCACTTCGAGCTGCGCGCCGAAACGTGCCTGCTCGAGCTCGAGATAGCTGCGCACGTGTCGCAGCTCCTCCTCGAGCGTGATGAACTCGCCGGGCCGTGCGAGCCGGCTGCGCAGATGGTCTGCGAACGCGAGCACGAGCTTCCGCGCGTGCTCCGGCTCCGTACGGATGAACGAGGCGATCGTGTTCAGCGCGTTGAAGACGAAGTGCGGCTCCATCTGCGCCTGCAACGCGGTGGTGGTCGCGGAGTGAAGCTCGGAAAGCTGAAGCTGCGCGGACAGCTGCGTGCCAAGTGCGTTCAGGGTCTCCACGGCGGTCTCGTCGAGCGGAGAGCCGGCGGTCGCGTACGCGACGATTGCGCCAGCCGGGCCGTCGGTCAGCTGCAGTGGCACGACCGCCGCGGCGCCGAGCGGGCACGCAGGGTGAACACACTCGGTGCGAATGCCGAGCGGCGCGAGCAGCGGACCGCCGCGGGTGATCGCCTCGTAGACCGGCCGCATCGGCGTGTCGCCTGCGCCGTGGTGATCGGCGCCGGCGCCGACGAAGGCAAGCACCTCGTGCGTGTCCGTGACCGCGACCGCGCCGTAGCCAAGCTTCTCGAACAGCTCGTAGGCGATCGTGCGCGCGGCGCTCTCGGTCAGACCGCGCCGCAGCTCCGGCAGCGTCGCCTCGAGCAATTCGAGCGCCGGCGCCTGGCGCCTGGGCCTGCGCACACGCGCCATCAGCCCTCGAGGACGTCGAGCACGCCGGGGATCGAGGTCACCCGCGGGCCGTCCCAGCCCTCGAGCCCCCACAGGGGCTCCTCGCCCTCGCGGTGGATGAGGATCGCGTCCATGCCGACCCGGCGCGCACCCTCGAGCTCGTCGTTCGCGCCGTCACCGACGAAGACGGCCTCGTGTGGCTCGACGCCGAGCGCTTCGCAACACGCGAGGTAGATGCGCGGGTCGGGCTTGGAAAGACCGACCCGCGACGAGAAGATCTCGGCGTCGAAGAGCCCTGCGAACTCCGTCTCCGGCCAGAGCAGCTCGATGTCCTCGCTGCAGACCGTGATCAGACCGACGAGGTAGCCGTCCTCGCGCAGCCGGCGCAGCGTCTCGACCGCGCCGGGCCGCGGCACCAGCGACCGGCGGTGATAGCGCAGCCGCAGGCTGCAGATGTCCTCGATCAGCTCCTCGGGCACCTCTGCTTCGGCAAGCGCAGTGCGGATCGGCGCGACATACCTGCGGTTCGAGCTGTTCCACCGCTCCGCGAACCCGTTGCCGACGAGCCCGTCCACCTCCCGCAGCATGCGGGCGGCCGACTCGCGGTCCCAGTCGATCAGCGTCTCCCACAGATCGAAGATCACCGCCTTCACGCGCACGAGCGGATGACCTCCCAAGCGCGGCGGACGTCGGCCTCGGTGGTGGCCGCGTTGCCGATCGCGAGTCGGATGATCGGCTGCCCGCGCAACTTCGACGAAGCGATGAAGATCTCGCCGGTCGCAGTCGCCTTGCGCGCGATCTCGCCGTTGTCGCCGTCGACGTTGCGGAAGCACACGATCGAGAACGGATGCGGTGCGACGACCTCCCAGCCGCGCTCGGCCTCGACGAGGGACGCGAACAGCTGCGCGAGGCGCACGTGCTCGCGGATGAGCGCGCGCAGTCCTTCGGCGCCGTACCAGCGCAGGACGAACCACAACTTCAGCGCGCGGAAGCGCCGGCCGAGCGCCGGTCCGTAATCCTTGAGGTCGATCGCGGACTCGGTCGCTGCGAGGTACTCGGGCACCAGCGCGAAGGCTTCGTGGAACGCCTCCGGTCGCCGCGTCCACAGCGCGGAGCAGTCCACCGGCGTGAACAGCCACTTGTGCGGATTGACGACGATCGAGTCTGCGCGCTCACAACCCTCGAGGCACCAGCGCAGCTCGGGGCAGACCGCGGCCGCACCGGCGTACGCTGCGTCGACGTGCAGCCAGACGCCCGCCTCTTCGCAACGGCGGGCAAGCTCGGGCACAGGGTCGACGGAGCCGGTCCCGGTCGTCCCGACGCTCGCCACGACGGCGGTCGCGTCGTCGAGTGGGAAGTCGGCGCGCATCCGGAAGGCGGCGTCGACCTCGACCTTGCGGAACTCGAGCCCGACGAGCCCTGCGGCACGCTCAATGCTGAAGTTCGCCTGCTCGGAGGCGTAGACGACACCGCCCGGCTTGACCGTGCGCGCGGCGGCGAGCGCGGCGACCATCCCGGTCGATGCTGTGTCCTCGATGTGGCCGTGCCAGCCACGGGGCAGACCGAGCAGCTGCGCGAGCCAGTCCATCACGGTCACCTCCAGCTCGGTGCCGGCCGGCGACGAGATCCACGTCATGACATTGACGTTCATCGTCGCGATCAGCAGCTCGGCGAGAATCCCCGGCTCGGTGGCGGAGTTCGCGATCCACGCGAAGAAGCGCGGATGGTTCCAGTGCGTGAGGCCCGGGACGATCAGCTCGTCGAGGTCGCGCAGCATCGCCTCGAACGGCGCGCCCTGCTCGGGCGGGGACTCGGGCAGCCGCGCGCGCACGTCCCCGGGCTCGACGTCAGCTGCGACCGGCAGGTCGCCGACGCGGTGCAGGTAGGCGTCGACCCAGTCGGCGGCGCGGTCGAGGTCCTCCCGGAAGCTCACGGCCGCTTCTTCCTGAGCTTCTCGATCTGCTCCCACGTCCGCGTGTTCACGACGTCGTCCTTCGTCAACCACGCTCGCCGCGCCTGCCCGACACCGAGCTCGACAAAGTCGAGGGCGCCGACCTCGTGGCCGTCTGAGTCGATCACGAGCTTCAGGCCGGCCTCGCGGGCAGCCCGCGCGTGCACGTCGGTCAGGTCGAGCCGGTCCGGCTGCGAGTTGATCTCCAGGAACGTCCCCGTCTCGAGCGCCTTCTCGATCACGCGCTCGACGTCGACGGGAGATGGAGCGCGCTTGCCGATCTTGCGGTTCGTCACGTGCCCGATCACGTCGACGTACGGGCTCTCCATGGCCGCGATCACGCGCTCGGTCGGGTTGTGGTCGAACCGCGAGTGCACCGATGCGACCACCCAGTCGCGCGTCGCCAGCTCTTCCTCCGACACATCGAGGGTGCCGTCGGGACGGATATTGACCTCGATCCCCTTCAGGATCCTGAAGGGCGCCACCAACTCGTTGAGTGCGTCGACCTGCTCCGCCTGCTGCCGGAGGAGCTCGCCGCGCAGCCGCTGCGAGTGGTCGCAGATCGCGTAGTACGCATAGCCCCGCGCTTGCGCGGCGGCGACCATGTTCTCGAGCGAGTCCTTGCCGTCGGACCAGGTCGTATGTGCGTGCAGGTCGCCGCGCAGATCGCTCAACTCGACGAGCGCCGGCAACTCGCCTTTGCGCGCCGCAGCCAACTCGCCGCAGTTCTCGCGCAGCTCCGGTGGAATCCAGTCGTAGCCGAGGAAGCGGTAGACCTCCTCTTCCTTCGCAAAGGTGTGCTCCTCCCCCGATTCGGCCTCCGTCACCGAGTATTCGGACACCGAGTAGCCGCGTCGCACCGCGTCCTCGCGCAAGGCGACGTTGTGGTGCTTCGAGCCGGTGAAGTGCTGCAGCAGGTTGCCGTAGCTCTCGGGCGGAACGACGCGCAGGTCGAAGCGCAACCCGTCGTGTGAGACGACCGTCGCCTTCGTCGATCCCTTGGCCGCAACGTCGACGACCCACGTGAGCGAACAGAAGTAGTCGACAAGCGCTTGGGCGTCGGTGGCGGTCGCGATGATGTCGAGGTCGCGCACGGTCTCGCGCATCCGGCGCGCTGACCCGGCGACCGAGACCTCGACCGACGCGGGGTGCGCACGCAGCACGTCGACCACGGCGCGCAGCTTCGGGAGCGTTGTCCCGAGCAGGGACCGGCGCGGCCCCTCGGTCGCCTTCGGCTTCGCGAGCGCGGCGGCGATCTTCTCCTCCGTCCCGGCGCCGATGCCCGCGTGCCCGCGGAGCTGCTGCGTCTCGGCCGCCGCCTTCAGGCCGGCGGCGGTCGTGATCCCGAGCTCCTGCCAGATCCGTCGGGCGGTCTTTGGGCCGAGCCCGGGAAGCCGCATGAAGGTGGCCACCTCGGCGGGCACCTCCGCCTTGCGCTTGGTGAGCGCGTGGATCTCGCCGTCGTCGACGACCTCCACGATCTTCGCCTCGATCGTCTTCCCGATGTCTTGCAGCTGCTTCGCCTTTCCGTCGAGCGCGAGCTGCGCGACGGAGGTCGGCGTCTCGCGAATGCGTGCCGCCGCCTTGCGGTAGGCGGAGATGCGAAAGCCGTCGGCGCCCTCGAGCTCCATCAGGTCTCCGAGCAGCTCGAACTGCTCCGCGAGCTGTTCATTCCGCGGGAGGTCGGCCATGCCAGCGATCATAGGCGCGCCGATGCGCGCGACCGTCTGTCTTCCCACGTACAACGAGAGTGAGAACCTTCCGCGCATGATCGCGGCCCTCGGCGGCGTCCTGCGCGAAGGCGACCGCGTGCTCGTGATCGACGACAACTCCCCGGACGGCACCGGGACGATCGCTGCTGCGCTGGCCGAGGAGCATCCGTTCGTGGACGTGCTCCACCGCCGGTCGAAGGAGGGCCTCGGCCGCGCATACGTCGCCGGCTTCCAGCGCGCCCTGGCCGACGGCGCCGAGCTCGTCCTGGAGATGGACTGCGACTTCTCGCACGACCCGGCCGACGTGCCGCGTCTGATCGAAGCCGCCGAGAGCGGCGCCGACCTCGTGCTCGGCTCGCGCTACGTGCCCGGTGGGAGCACCCGCAACTGGGGCCTCGTGCGCCGCCTGATCTCCCGGGGCGGGTCCGTCTACACGGCCCTCTTCCTGCACATGGGCGTCAAGGACCCGACGGGCGGCTTCAAGTGCTTCCGGCGCCACGTCCTCGAACGGCTGAACCTCGACGCGATCGCGCCGCGCGGCTACGCGTTCCAGATCGAGCTGACCTACCGGGTCAAGCGGGCCGGCTTCATCGTGGTCGAGATCCCGATCACGTTCGTCGACCGCGAGGTCGGAAGCTCGAAGATGAGCAAGTCGGTCGTCCTGGAGGCAATCTGGCGCGTGCCCCTGCTGAGGCTCGGCGGGAAGGCTTGATGCGCTCTGTGACGGACGAGACGTTCGAACGCGACGTCCTGCAGCGAGGAAAGACGGTCGTCGTCGACTTCTGGGCGCCGTGGTGCGGCCCCTGCAAGGCAATCGAGCCCGCTCTCGACGAGCTCGCAGGCACCACCGCGAAGGTGGAGTTCGTGAAGCTCGACATCGACGAGAACCCGCGCACTGCGGACACCTACGGCGTCCTCTCGCTGCCCACCGTGATGCTCTTCGAGAGCGGCGAGCTGCGCGAGACGATCTACGGCGCGCGGCCGAAGAAGCACTTCGAGAAGACGTTCTCGCCCTACTTCTAATCCCCAAAAAAGGGGAGGCAACGCAAGCCAACGCGAACCAGGATCAATGACTACAACGACCGGGGGCGGACGGACCGACTGTTGGGGGAACCCGTGCCGCACCGTCTGTTCGCCACGCTCACGATCACATTCGCGCTCTGCGCGGCGACTGCTGCAGCCGCGCCGAGGGCCGGAACGCCGACCGTCAAGCGCGGGCACGCGCTCGCGATCAAGGTCACGACGAAATCGTCGACCGTCTGCACGCCGGTCGTGCGGTACGCAGACGGCACGGCACAAGTGGGAACCGCGAAGAAGGCCCACGGCGGACGGCTCGCCTGGTCGCTGCTGGTCCCGCGCACCGCGGCGCTCGGCGCCGGCAACTGGTACGTGCAATGCGGCTTCACCGTTGTACGCCGGGGGAGGTTCATCGTCGGGGCGCAAGCAACGACGCCGAGCGAGGTCCCTCGCGTGGTCGCCGACAAGCAGGGGTTCTCGCAACGGCCGGACAGGTTCGGCACTGGAAGCACCCTCAGCTATGGGATGTTCCTCCGCAACACGTCCGCCACGCAGGACGCGGTAGACGTCTACGTGCTCGTGAACATGGTGGCGGCGAGTGGTGAGCTCATCGGCTCGACAACGCGCAGCGTCTCGCTGATCGGCGCAGCGCAGACCTACGCACTCGGGGATGCGCTTTCGCTCCGAACGCAGGTGCCGGTCGCGAAGCTGGAGCTGACGATCCGCTTGGGCGCTCACCAGTTGAAGCAGCCGCACAACCTGCCGGAGTTCGCAAACGTCCGGATCATCCCGTCCCAGAGCGACGCCGGGTGGGTCAGCGAGGTCGACGGCGAGGTGCTGAACACCGCGCCGACGCTGACGCTCACGAGTGCGAAGCTCTCGATCGTGCTGCTCGACGCCGCAGGCAACCCGGTCGGCGGCGGGACCGGCTACACGTTCTCACCGCTGCCGTCCGGATCGCGGATGGTGTTCCTCGCGGCGTCCGGCTTCAGCGCGGTGCCCCTCGACCGCGCGCTGACACCGGTCGTCTCGGTCGAGCCCACCTACGCGGCGGCGGGATAGGGCACGAACCAACGAACTCTAGCTCGAGAAGTGCTCCCAGCCGGGTAGGTCGTACGGCCGGCCGTCGCGCAGCGTCACGACGCCGCTCCCCGCTTCGACGCGACCGACAACCGTGAAACCCTGCGGCTCGGCGACGGCCGCGAGCAGCTCGAAGTCCTCGCCGAAGCCGGCGTCGTCCACGGTGGCGCCGTCAGCCAGCGGCACCGTATCGAGGTCGATCACGCAGCGGACGCCGGAGCGCCGGGCGATGTGTCCCGCATCGATAGCGATCCCATCGGAGATGTCCATGAGCGCGTGCGCCGTTGCCGCGAGCGTCCGTCCCTCGTCGAGTCGCAGCGGCGGCGGCGCGTACCTCTGCGCCCGGAATGCCGCGCCGGCGGCGCCGAGCGGGCCCGTGACGACGAGCAGGTCGCCGGGTCGTGCGCCGGCGCGGCCCGGGACGCGGTGGCTGTGCCCGAGGGCCGTCACCGAGGTCACGACGGACGAGGACGAGGTCGTGTCGCCACCCACGACGGGGACACCGGCCTCGGCGATGCCCTCATAGAACGAGATCACGTCGGCTGCCAGAGTCGTCCCCGGCACCGCGAGCGTGACGAGCAGCGCGCGCGGCGTCGCCCCGGAGGCGGCAAGGTCGCTGAGGTTGACGGCGGCGGCCCGGAAGCCGAGCGCACGCCAGCCGATCCAGTCCAGCCGGAAGTGGACGCCCTCGACGAGCGCGTCCTGCGTTGCGACGAGGTTGGCGCCGACGACAGCGGCGTCGTGCTCGATGCCTGTGACGAGCCCGCGACGCTCGAGCTCTGCGAGGAGTCCCAGCTCACCGAGCTCCGAGAGCTGCATCGACGGCCCTCCTCAGACCTGGATCGGTGGCGGCGCGGATCACGGCGACGCCCGCTGCGCCGGCGCTGATGCACGCGGCGGCGTTTGTGGCGTCGATGCCCCCGATCGCGACGACCGGCACGCCGACCGCCGCGCAGATCTCGCGCAGCCGGTCGAGGCCGAGCGCGGGATCGGCGTCGTGCTTCGACGGTGTCTCCCAGACGGGGCCGACGCCGAGGTAGTCGGCTTCGGCTGCGAGCGCTTCTTCGAGGTTCGAGGCCGAGCGGCCGAGCAGGAGGCCCGCGGCACGCGCCGCCTCGGCGCCCGCGTCGCCCTGGCCGAGGTGCACACCGTCCGCCCCGAGCGCCAGCGCCGCCTCGACGTCGTCGTTCACGACGAACGTCGCGGCGAGCTCGCGGAAGCCGCGACCACGGGCGACCACCTCGGCCGTCGGCGCTTTCAGGCGGAGCTGGACGATCGTCGCGCCGGCGGCCACCGCCTGCCGCGCCGTCTCGAGGTCGGCGACGATCGCGTGCACCTTCACGAGAGGCGGGCTCGGGCGTCGAGCGTGACGGGATCGAGTGCGGCCAGCTCGTCGTAGAGCGCGACGTGGAACGAGCCGGGCCCCTTCGCACCGAAGGCCGCATCCTCGCCCGCAACGCCGAACGCAACGAGCGCCTCGGCCGCCGCGGCAAGTGGCGCGTCGCGGTTGACCGCCAGGAAGCAGCCGGTGAGGGCGCTCGACATGCAGCCCGTCCCGGTAATCGTCGCCATCAGCGGATGACCGTTCGCGATCGCGATCACGGTCTCACCGTCGGAGACGTGGTCGACCTCACCGGTGACCGATGCGACAAGACCGAGCTCCCGCCCTGCCTGACGGGCGACGTGCGCGGGATCGCCGCCGGCGGCGATCGACTCGACGCCGCGCACCTCGGCGTCGACGCCGACGAGCGTCGCGACCTCACCGGCGTTGCCGCGAAGAACAGTGACGTCGATCTCGTCGAGTATCCGCTTCGCCGTCTCGGTGCGGTAGGTCGTCGCACCCGCACCGACCGGGTCGAGCACTACCGGGGTGCCGCGCTCGTTCGCCACGCGTCCTGCGAGCAGCATCGCGTCGACCCAGTGCGGGGAGAGCGTCCCGATGTTCAGGACAAGCGCGCCGGCGATCGCGGCCATCTCCTCGACCTCTTCCCGCGCGTGTGCCATAACGGGAAGCGCGCCGAGTGCGAGCGTTGCATTGGCCGTCTCGTTCATGACGACGTAGTTGGTGATCTGGTGGACGAGCGGCTTCGTGTCGCGCAGCCGCCGTAGCGAGTCTCCTGCTGTCACGTTCTTCCTTTCACGTTGAGGACGTCGACGGGGCCGTCGCCCGCGCCGAGCTCGACCAGTCCGTGCCGCACCGCCTCCGTCGCGGCGCGTGCCGCGCCGCGCGCGGCGTCTTCGAGCGTGAGCCCCCGTGCAAGCAGCGCAGCCAGTGTGGCGGAGTGCGTGCAGCCCGCGCCGTGCGTGGCGGGCACATCGAGCCGCTCGACGGGGATCTCGACGTGACGCGACCCATCAAAGAGGTGGTCGACGGGCTCGCCGTGTCCGCCCGTGATGATCGCCGCCGCGGCGCCGAGTGCGACCAGGCGCTCAGCGAGCTCGGCGCGCGAACTTTGTGGTGAGTCATCACTAAGTTTCCGGGCTTCGGCCAGGTTCGGGGTGACGACGGTCGCGAGTGGAAAGAGCCGCGTCACGAGCGCCTCGACCGCATCGTCCTCGAGCAACTGCGCGCCGGAGGACGCGACCATCACCGGGTCGACGACGAGCGGCACGCGGTGCCCCTCGAGGAAATCGGCGACGGCCTCGATCGCGCGGCGCGAGAAGAGCATCCCCGTCTTCGCGGCGTCGACGCCGAGGTCCGAGAACACCGCTTCCAGCTGCGCCGTCACGAAGGCGGTCGGCGGCTCGTGCACGGCGGTCACGCCGACGGTGTTCTGGGCCGTCAGGGCCACGATCGCCGACATCCCGTAGGCGCCTGCAGCGGCGAAGGCCTTCAGATCGGCTTGGATGCCCGCCCCGCCCCCGCTGTCGGAGCCGGCGATCGTCAATACGCGTGGAACCACAGCTGGTTGTCTCCCTTCGCCGGTCCTAACCGGATCAGGTTCTACGGGTGTGATCTCAGCCCGACGGGCACCCCGGTAGGCCGAGGCTAGCATCGGAGGGATGAGCGTCGACGTCCTGCGCTGGGAGGGCCTGCTGCAGGGCGAGGAGGTCGCCCACCTGACCACCGAGCCCGCGCGGGACGCGCGCTTCGCGCCGCTGCCCGAGAGCCTCGACCCCCGCGTAGGCAAGGCGATCGTCGTTTCTCAGCTCTACGCGCACCAGCGTGCGGCCTGGGACGCAACCGAGCGGGGCGAGAACGTGATGGTCACGACTGGGACCGCGTCCGGGAAGACGCTCGCCTTCAACCTGCCGGTGCTCGACGCGGTGGCACGCCAGCCGAAGACGCGCGCGCTCTACCTCTATCCGACCAAGGCGCTCGCCCAGGACCAGTTCCGCACGCTCTCCGGGTACCGCGTGCCGAAGCTGAAGCCCGCGATCTACGACGGCGACACGCCGACGGAGCAGCGCTGGCAGATCCGCAAGTGGTCGAACGTGATCCTCACGAACCCGGACATGGTGCACGTCGGCCTGCTGCCGAATCACGACCGCTGGGGCGACGTGCTCGCCAACCTGCGGTACATCGTCGTCGACGAGGCGCATGTGTATCGCGGCGTCTTCGGGTCGCATGTCGCCAACGTCCTCCGCCGCTTGCGGCGACTCGCGCGCGTGTACGGATCCGAACCGCAGTTCCTGCTCGCGTCGGCGACGATCTCGAACCCCGGCGAGCTCGGAGCGTCGCTGCTCGGCGCGCCGGTGACCGTCGTCGGTGACGACGCAGCGCCGCGCGCGGAGCGAACGATCCTGCTCTGGAACCCGCCGCTCCTGGACGAAGAGCTGGGCCTGCGCGGGTCCGCCCTCGCGGAAGCGGCAAAGCTGCAGGCGTCGTTCGTCGAGCGCGGGCTGCGCACGCTCACGTTCGCGAAGAGCCGCAAGGCCGCCGAGCTGATCCATCGCTTCACGGCGGAACGTCTCGGCGACGACACGCACCTCTCGCCGTACCGCGCCGGGTACACCGCACAGCAACGCCGCGAGATCGAACGGCGCCTGTCGGAGGGCGACCTGCTCGGCGTGTCGGCGACGAACGCGCTCGAGCTCGGGATCGACGTCGGACTGCTCGACGCGGTGATCTCCGTCGGCTTCCCCGGCACGGTTGCGTCGCTGCGCCAGCAATGGGGACGCGCCGGGCGCCGCGGCAGCGGCCTCGCCGTGCTCGTAGCGAGCGAGGATGGCCTCGACCAGTTCTTCATGCGCGAGCCCGACAAGCTGCTCGGGCGGCGCGTCGAGGCGGCGATCCTCGACCACGAGAACCCGCGCGTGCTCGCCGGGCACGTGCGCTCGGCCGCCTACGAGGCACCCCTGACAGACGATGACGCGGCGCTCCTCGGGTCGGAAGCGCTCACCGCGGCGCGCCACGATCCGGAGCTGAAGCAGACGCCGGCCGGGATCGTGTGGGCCGGCAAGGAGCATCCGGCCGCGCACGTCTCGTTGCGCTCTGCGGAGCCCGACGCATTCAGCATCGTCGACGGGAGCACGGGTGCCGTGCTCGGTGTCGTCGAGCGCTCGCGCGCGTACTCGACGGTGCACGAAGGCGCCGTGTACCTCCACATGGGCGAGTCGTTCCTCGTGCGCGAGCTGAACCTCAACACGATGTACGCCGTGGTCGAGCCGTTCAGCGGCAACTGGTACACGCAGGCGAAGAAGGAGACGATGACGCAGATCGTCGAGCCGCGCCGCGTCGAGTGGCGGCTCGGCATGGAGGTCGTCTTCGGCGAGATCGAGGTGACTGAGCAAGTCGTCGCCTACGAGCGCAAGACGATCTCTTCGCAGGAGCGGATCGAGCTCGTCCCGCTCGAGCTGCCGCCGACGACCTTCGCGACGGAGGCGGTCTGGTACCTGCCCGGCCCGCACCATCTCGCCGAGGTCGACGAGATGCCGAGGCTGCTCGGCACGCTGCACGCAGCGGAGCACGCGATGATCGCGGTCCTCCCGCTCTGGGCGATGTGCGACCGCTGGGACATCGGGGGCCTCTCGACGAACATCCATTCCGAGACCGGCCGCCCGACGGTGTTCATCTACGACGGCCATCCGGGCGGGGTCGGGATCACCGAGCGCGGCTTCGACCAGTTCGAGGGCTGGGCCGCGGATACCGCCGCGATGATCCGCGGCTGCCCGTGCAGCGACGGGTGCCCCTCGTGCGTCCAGAGCCCGAAGTGCGGCAACCTCAACGACATGCTCGACAAGGCCGGCGCGCTGACCTTCCTCTCGCGGCTCAGATGAAGCCGCGCGCACTCCTGCTCCACGGTGGCCCGGGGATCCCCGACTACCTCGAGCCCGTCGCCGCCGAGCTCGCGCCGGTGTTCGAATGCGAGCGGTACGCACAGGAACCTCACCTCGACATCCCGTCGTTTGTCGAGGAGGCGCTCGACCACCTGCGCGCCCCGTCCTGGCTCGTCGGGCACTCCTGGGGCGGCCGGCTCGCGCTCGAGGTCGCGGCCGCCGCGCCGGAACAGTTGCTCGGGCTGATCCTCATCGGCTCGCTGGGCGCGGTCGGCGACGGAGGCTGGAAGGACGCCGGACCGCGATTGACCGCGCGGCTCACGGCGGAGGAGCGGCGGCAGCTCTCGTCGGCCGCCGCCGGCGAGCAGCTGCGGATCATCTGGCCTGGGTACTTCGCGGATCCCGTGCTCGCGCCGCCCTACCCGGGCTGGATCGTCGACACGGAAACGGTCGATGCGATCTACGCCTGGGCGCAGGAGCACGCGCCCGGCAACGAGCTCGCCGACGCAGTGCGCTCGTTCGAGCAGCCGGCGCTCCTGCTCCACGGCACCTTCGACCACATCCCGCTGGCGGCGGTGGAGGCGACCGCAGCGCTGCTCCCGAATGCCGAGCTGCGCGTGCTGGACGGGCTCGGCCATTTCCCCTGGCTCGAGCGGCCGGGAAGCATCTATGACGAGGTTGTCGATTTCATCCCGGCCCGTTCGTCGTAGAGACGACAACACTCCCAAGGAGGGACCGTGAAGTACGCACTCCTCATCTATGGCAACGACACCGAGTGGGACACCCTCTCGGAGGACGAGCAGAAGGGGATCTCCGGCGAGTACTACGCCATCGCCCAGGCTCCCGGCATCCTCGGCGGCGAGCAGCTGGCGCCCGTCGACACAGCGACCACCGTCCGCGTGCAGAACGGAAGCACGCTGACCACCGACGGGCCCTTCGCCGAGACCAAGGAAATGCTCGGGGGCTTCTACCTCTTCGAGGCCGCCGATCTCGACACCGCGATCGAGCTCGCCTCGCGCGTCCCGGCCGCACGCCGTGGCGGCGCCGTCGAGGTCCGTCCGCTGGTGGAGATGTAGCACTGCTCGAGCAGGTCTTCCGCGACGAGTGGGGCCGCGTCCTCGCCACCCTGATCGGCTTCCTCGGCGACTTCGACCTCGCCGAGGAGGCCGCGCAGGAGGCGTTCGCCATCGCCGCCGAGCGTTGGCCGCGTGACGGCGTGCCCGCAAACCCTGGGGGCTGGCTCGTGGTCACCGCGCGGAACCGCGCGATCGACCGCATCCGGCGCGACCGGACGCTGGCCGCGAAGACCCACCTGCTCGAGGTGCCCGAAGCCGTAGAGAGCGATCTGGACGAGACCGTGTTCCCCGACGAGCGCTTGGAGCTCGTCTTCACCTGCTGCCACCCGGCGCTCGCGGCCGACGCGCAGGTCGCGCTGACTCTGCGCACGCTCGGCGGTCTCACGACCGAGGAGATCGCGCGCGCGTTCCTCGTTCCGGAACCGACGATGGCGCAGCGGCTCGTGCGGGCGAAGCGCAAGATCGCGGCGGCCGGCATCCCGTTCCGCATCCCTGCCGATCACCTACTGCCCGACCGGCTGGCCGCAGTGCTTGCCGTCGTGTATCTGATCTTCAACGAGGGCTACGGCGGCCGCGGCGAGCTCACGGCGGAGGCGATCCGGCTCGGCCGCGCGCTTACCGAGCTGATGCCGGACGAGCCGGAGGTGCAGGGCCTGCTTGCGCTGATGCTGCTCCACGACGCGCGTCGCGATGCGCGGCTGCGTGACGGCGAGCTCGTGCTGCTCGATGACCAGGATCGCGGCGCCTGGGACGCGGGGCAGATCGAACAGGGGCGAACGATCCTGGAACGTGCGCTTGCGCTGCAGGGCCACGGCCCCTACGTGGTGCAGGCGGCGATCGCGGCGCTGCATGCAGACGAGCCGCGCGACTGGCCGCAGATCGCCGCCCTCTACGGCGAGCTCGTACGGCTCACCGGCTCGCCCGTGGTCGAGTTGAACCGCGCCGTCGCAGTCGCGGAAGCGGAGGGGCCCGAGCAGGGGCTCGCGATCGCCGACCGGCTCGACCTCGACGGTTACCGCTATTTCCACTCGGCGCGCGCCGACTTCTTGCGGCGGCTCGGCCGAGACGCGGAGGCCGTTGACGCCTACGAACACGCCCTCTTGCTCGCCCATGCCGAGCACGAGAAACGGTTCCTCGAGCGCCGGATCGCCGAGCTCACGCAAAGATAAGCGGTCGTGATCGACCGCATCCATGCCTTCCGGGCGGCATTGCAGGACGCCGCCGCCGAACAGCGAGTCCCTGGGACGCACGGGGTCGGCCTGTTCGCGCCCTCGGTGCGCGAGGTCTACGACCTGAACTACCTGCGCGCAGAGCAGCCCGCGCCCGCCGACCGGCTCATCGCCGAAGCCGAGCAGCTGATGGAGGACTACTTCCACAAGCGGGTGATCCTGGAGCGGGGCGGCGGGCGGGCCGCCGCCGTGTTCCGCGCACACGGTTGGACCGTCGTGCCGCACTTGATCATGGCCCACGCGCGCGAGCCGGATCGGCGCGTCGACACCAGCACGGTGCGTGAGGTGCCGTTCGAGCAACTGACCGCCGCGCGGCGGGAGGTAACGGCCGGTGAACCGTGGGGCGACGACGAGATCTCGTCGCTCCTCGACGACGCCAAGCGGCTGGTCATGCGTGCGGTGCCGACACGCTTCTTCGCGGCGTTCGCCGAAGGTGGGGTTGCCGCGTACTGCGAGGTGCGCAGTGATGGCACCATCGCGCAGATCGAGGACGTGAACACGCTCGCGCGCTACCGCGGCCGCGGGCTCGGCCGCGCGATCGTCCAGCACGCGGCGGAGGAGGCGCGCAAGGCAAGCGAGATCGTCTATCTGGAAGCGCTGGCCGACGACTGGCCGCGCGAGCTCTACGCCAAGCTCGGCTTCGACGTCATCGGCGAGCGCCACTTCGTCACGCTCTTTCCCAATCCGCTGACGCGCCTGCGGGTGCGCACGCCACGCCTCGAGCTGCGCCTCGGGACGCGAGCGGAGCTGCGCGCGCTCGGCGAGCTCGCACAAGGCGGGATCCACGATCCCGCGACCATGCCGTTCGGGGCTCCATGGACCGACAACAGCGATCGGCCTGGATTCGTCGACGACGCGATCGAGCACCACGAGGCCTCGACGCGAGACTGGCAGCCGGAGGACTGGAGCCTCGGCTTGATCGCATTCCACCGTGGCCGGCCGATCGGTGTGCAGTCGGTACGCGGGAAGCGATTCGCCGAGCGGCGCACCGTGGACACCGGCTCCTGGCTTGGTCGCGAGCTTCAGGGCCTGGGGCTTGGCACCGAGATGCGCGCCGCGGCCCTGTACCTGGCGTTCGAGGGCCTCGGCGCCACCCTTGCCACCTCGGGCGCGATCGAGGGGAACCCGCAGTCGCTCGGCGTCTCCCGGAAGCTCGGCTACGAGGTCGTCGGCAGCCACGTGGTCAGCCCGCGTGAAACACCCGTCGAGCACACCGACCTCGAGCTCCGCCGGGACACCTTCCGGTCGCCCGTGCCGGTCGAGCTGGTCGCGCTCCAGCCGTTGTTGCCATTGTTCGGAGCAGCATGAACTGGCGCGCCTTCGGCGAGACGTTCGTGACGCTCTTCGTGATCACGGATCCGATCGGGAACGCACCGATCTTCGTCGCGATCACGCGCAACCTGACGCCACGCCAGCGGCAGCGTGCGGCACTCCGCGCGGTGCTCGCCGCCGGTGCCCTGATCCTCGGCTTCGCGGTCTTCGGCGAGGTCGTGCTCCGCTATCTGCACGTCTCCCTCGGCTCGCTCTCGATTGCCGGCGGCTTGCTCCTGATGCTGGTGTCGCTGGAGATGCTGCGCGGGTCCGACTTCCCGGGCGGCGATGCCGGCGTCCCGGAGGACATCGCGCTCGTACCGCTGGCGACACCCCTCGTCGCCGGCCCAGGGGCGATCGCGACCTCGATCGTGCTCTGGCGCGCTCATCCGGGCCTCGACGGTCACCTCTCGGTGATCATCGCGATCATCCTCGCCGTGGGGTGCGTCGGCGTCGCTCTGATCGTCGCGGAGCGGGTGACGCGCGCAACGAGCCCAGCCGTGCTCTCCTTTCTGACACGCGTCTTCGGGCTGCTGCTCTCGGCGATCGCGGTGCAACTCGTGGTGGACGGCGTGCGCTCGCTGACGTAGGCTCGCCGAACATCACGGAGGAGGGCAGGCGATGACGAAGGCGCTGCCCCGCCCGCGGCACGGGGATCCACTCGAGACGACGCAGGAGCTACGCACGCTCGCTGCGGCCGTCCTGCGCGAGGACGTCGAAACGCTCGCGCGTACGACCGACTACCTGCGACGTTCGTACCGCGTGGTCTTCATCGGCTACGTCGCGATGATGATCTTCGGCGTCGGCGCGATCGTCGCGGCGTTTGTGAAGGGGCTCACGGCGGCGACCATCGGCGAGGCGGTGGCGTCGGTCGGGCTCGCGGGCCTGACGGTGGGAATCTTCGTCGCGTTCTTCGTCCAGCGTCCGTCGGCTGCACTCGAACGGAACGCGATCTTCATGCCGTGGGTCTCGATCGTCCTCAGGACCTTCTGGACACGGTTGCTCTACCTCGACGACCCGGAGACGCTCGACGCGAAGCTCGGCCACGCAGCGAAGGAAGCCTCCGACGAGTTGAGCGCGATCGCGATGCGGTACGCCGTGATCGACGGCAGGGAGTTGTCGGTGGCAAAGGAGGCGGCGCGCACGCGGCCCGTCAAGCCAATCGCTTAAGTGCCTTCGCCAACGACTGGCGCGTCGTCAGCACGCCGGCGTACAGGTCGCCGTGCTGGCGCACGCGTTCGAGCACGACCGGCATCGTGTAGATCGCCGGGTTGAGCTTGTCGTTGACCTCGTCCCACGCGAGCGGGGTCGACACGGGGGCGCCGGGCTTCGGTCGCACCGAGTAGGCGGAGGCGATCGTCTTTCCTTCGCCGTTCTGGTTCGCGTCGATCAGTACGCCGCGGCGCTTCGCCTTCGACCACTCGGTCGTCGCGAGCGTCGGGTGCGTGCGCGCGATTGCGCCCGCAACGTGCTCGGCGAAGCGCCGCGTGTCCTCGTACGTGCTGCGCCGGTCGATCGGAACGAGCACGTGGAAGCCCTTGCCGCCGGACGTCTTCGGAAACGACTCCAGCTCGAGCGCGTCGAGCAGCCGCTTGAGGATCAGTGCCACTTCGATCGTCTGCGACCACGGCACCTCCGGCGTCGGGTCGAGGTCGAAGAGCACCCAGTCCGGGCGGTCCGGCTTGTCGATCCGCGAGTACCAGGTGTTCATGTCGATGCAGCCCATGTTCACCATCCACAGCAGCGCCAGCTCGTCGCCCACGAGCGGGAACTCGACCCACTTCTTCTCGCGCGGCTTCTCTCGTGTCGAGACGAGCGCGCGGAAGCGCGGGATCCAATCCGGCATGTGCTTGGGCGCGTCCTTCTGGAAGAACGCCTTGCCGGCGATCCCGTCGGGATAGCGGCGCATCGTGAACGGCCGGTCCTTCAGGTGCGGCACGAGCACCTCGGCGACCGCCTGGTAGTAGTGCAGCAGGTCGCCCTTCGTGATCCCCTCCTCGGGCCAGAATGGCTTGTCGAGGTTCGAGAGCCGAAGCTCGCGTCTGCCCTTGCGGATCACCTCCTGCATCGGCTGCTCGCGCGTCACCTCTCCCGCTTCCTTGTCCTCGCGGATGCCGAGGTAGGCGGGATGGCGCAGGTGATTGTCGTGCGTCCACTCGCCGAAGCGCACTTGGGCGACGAGTTGCGGGTCGACCCACTGGACGTCGCCCTTGCGCACGCGGGGCAGCTTCGGCTCCGTCGGGAACGGCGTCGTGTCGCGGTGCAGCGGCCGGAGCAGCTTCAGGAGCTTGCGGATCTCCGCGTCGTTGAACCCGGTGCCGACGTTGCCGACGTACCGCAGCTGGTCGCCCTCGTTGATCCCGAGCACGAGCGAGCCGAAGGTATTCGCGCGCCGCCCGGCGCCGCGTGTGTAGCCGGCGACGACGAATTCCTCGTTGTTCTCCGTCTTGATCTTCAGCCAATCGTGCGTGCGTTTCCCCGGCTTGTAGGTGCTGCTCTTGCGCTTGGCGATGATTCCCTCGAGCCGTTGCTCCTGTGCGACCGCGAACAGCGCGTCGCCGTCAGCGAAGTCCTCCGAGTATGCGGCCGTCTTGACGCGTCCGTCGAGCAGGCGGCGAAGCTGTTTCTTCCGCTCGGTCAACGGCTCGTCGATGTGTGGCTCCCCATCCAGCTCGAGCAGGTCGAATGCGTAGAAGACGAGCGGTCCGGAACCTTGCTGCAGCTCGGAGAAGCTCGTCTTCCCACTCGGGTCGATGCGGCAGATCTCGCCGTCGATGACGGCGTTCGGGCTCTTGACGGCCTTCACGATCGCCTTCGCGACCTCCGGGAACCGCCCGGTCAGGTCGTTGTCGTTACGCGAGACGAGGTTGCACTCGCCGCCACGGATGTAGGCGATCGCACGAAAACCGTCGAACTTCACCTCGTAAACCCAGTCGTCGCCGTGCGGAACCTGCGTGTCCGGCGTCGCGAGCATCGGCTTGTATGTCTGATGGGCGACGGCGGTGCCGTCGCCGTGATCGTCGCTGCGCTTGATCAGCAGCCAGTTCTGCTCCTTGCCGTCCATGTGCGCGGGCACGAGCGACCAGCGCCCTTTCAGCTTCTTGCCGTGCAGGTCGAACGTGAGCTGCCCGTTCGGCTTCTCCTCGAGCAGGTCGTAGGTGCCGTTGTCGAAGATCTCAACCGATCCTGCGCCGTACTGCCCCTTGGGGATCTCGCCGTGGAACTTCGCGTACTCCAGGGGGTGATCCTCGACGTGAACCGCGAGCGCTTTCGCGCCGGGCTCCACCGGCACGCCCTTCGGGACCGCCCACGAGGCGAGCGCCCCGTTCTTCTCGAGGCGGAAGTCGTAGTGCAGCCGGCTGGCGTCGTGGCGTTGCACGACGAAGATCGGCTTCTTGCCGCGTTTCGTCGAGCCGAAGGGCTCCGGCGTGATCTTGGGATCGCGCTTGCGGCGGTACTCGCTGAGAGAGGACACCTAGGAAGCTTTACGTGAAGCGGTCTGCTTGCGCGCGGTCGTCGTCTTCCGCTTCGTCGGCGCCCGCTTCTTCTTGGTGGCGGCAACGGACTGGCGGAGCGCCTCCATCAGGTCGACGACCTCGCCGCCCTCCTCGGCCTTCGGCTCCGGCAACGGCTCGCCCTCGGCTTTCTTCTCGAGCAGGTCGAGCAGCTCGGTCCGGTAGCGGTCGTGGTATTTCTCGGGTTCCCATTTGGCGGCGAGGTTCTCGATCAGCGTCTTCGCCATCTCGACCTCGGGCGCGCGCACCTGTGGCTTCGGCGCCTCCTCCGGCTGCCGCACCTCGTCGGCGTAGTACATCGTTTCGAGCACGAGGGTGTCGTTGACGGGACGAATCGCCGCGAGATGCTGCTTGTTGCGGATCACGACCTTCGCGATCGCCACGCGGCCGGTCTCCTCGAGCGCCTTCACGAGCAGCCGGTAGGGCTTCTCCGCGCCCTCCTGCGGCAGGAGGTAGTAGGCCTTGCGGAAGTAGAGCGGGTCGATCTCGTCGATCGAGACGAAGTCGCAGATGTCGATCGAATGCGTGAGCTCGACGTCGAGGCGGTCGATGTCTTCCTCCGTCAACTCGACGAACCGTCCCTTGTCGACCTCGAAGCCACGGACGATTTCGTCCGCGGCCACGCTCTCGCCGGTCTCCTTGTTCACCTTGTCGTAGCCGATCGGCGCCATGTCGCGCTTGTCGAGAAAGTGGAACTTCAGCTCCTTCGACTCGGTGGCCGTGTACATCCGGACGGGAACCGAGACCAGCCCGAAGGAGATGACGCCCGACCAGATCGCGCGAGGCACCCAGGATCTTTTCCACAGGCACCCGGCGAACAAACGAGGTTTGACGGCGATTTCGCCCGGACAGAAAACGCCCGAGCTTCTCCACCTGACGGGGGGTTAGGCGCTCGAGGCCCGCTGCAAGGCGGGTCTCGACGCGTTCGGAAGGGCATTCCTGCCCGTTGAAAACCCTGTGGATGATGTGGAAAGACGCCGGATCTAGGCGAAAACGCCCATACCCCGGAACTTGGCCCGCCGCCGGCGGCGGAGCTCCTCGCCCGGGGTCTCCTCGAGCTCCTCGAGCGACTCCACGAGGGCGGCCCGGAGCAGCCTGGCGGCCTCGTCGTGGTCGTTCTGAGCCCCTCCGTCGGGCTCGGCGACGATTCCGTCGATCACGCCGAGCTCCAGGCAGTGCAACGCGTCCGGCTTGAAGGCGGCGGCGGCCTTCTTCGCCTCGCCCGCGTCGCGCCAGAGGATCGCGGCGCAGCCCTCGGGGGTGATCACGGAGTAGATCGCGTTCTCCTGCATGAGCACCCGGTCCGAGACGGCGATCGCGATCGCGCCGCCCGAACCGCCCTCGCCGATCACACAGGCGATCGTGGGCACGGTCAGCCGCGCCATCTCGGCCTGCGAGCGGGCGATCGCGCCGCCCTGACCGTGCTGCTCGGCTGCGACGCCGGGGTAGGCCCCGGGCGTGTCGATGAGGGAGATCACCGGGAAGCCGAAGCGCTCCGCGATCTCCATCACCCGCATCGCCTTGTGATAGCCCTCGGGGTAGGCCATTCCGAACTGCCGGTCGAGGCGCTCCTTCACATCGCGGCCTTTCTGGTGGCCGATCAGGACGACCGTCCGGCCATCGAGCTTGCCGAGCCCGGTCACAAGCGCGCCGTCGTCCGCGCGGCCGCGGTCGCCGTGCAGCTCGACCCAGTCGTCGATGAAGCGCTCGACGTAATCCATCGTGTACGGGCGGTCGGCATGGCGCGCGAGCTCGACCGAGTGCCAGATCGCCTCGTCGCTCGTATCCGCCTGCAACCGCTCCAGCTGCCGTTCCAAGCGCTCAGACTCGCCGTTCACACGTACTCCGCGCAAGAGCGGAAGCCGCGAGAGGCCGGAAAGCCGCTGGCGCAGGTTCAGCTCCTGGTCCCTCTCCGTCACGCGAAGAGCCTCAGGAGACGGCTCAGGTGCTGGCGCTGCTCGGCGCGAGGGACGATGGCGTCGATGTGACCGAAGCGAAGGTTCTGCTCGGCGAGGCCGAAGTCGTCCGGCAATTTCTCGCGCGTCGTCTGCTGCACGACCCGTGGGCCCGTGAACGCGATCAGGGCTCCCGGCTCGGCAATCGTCACGTCTCCCAGCGAGGCAAATGAAGCGAGCACCCCGGCCGTGGTCGGATGCGCCATCACGGTGATCATCGGGACGCGAGCGTCGTGCAGGTCCTCGACCGCACAGACCGTCTTCGGGAGCTGCATCAGCGAGAGGATGCCCTCCTGCATCCGGGCACCGCCCGACGAGGTGACCGAGATCAGCGGCACGCCACGTTCGATCGCCGAGTCGCACGCGCGCGAGAACTTCTCGCCGACCGCGCTGCCCATCGAGCCACCCATGAAGGTGAAGTCCATCACCGAGAGCTCGACCGGGTGGCCGTCGATCGTGGCCTGGCCGACCAACACGGCCTCGTTCAAGCCGGTGTTCAGCTCCGCCTCCGACAGACGCTCCGCGTACGGCCGCAGGTCGAAGAAGTCGAGCGGGTCCTCCGAGCGGACGTCAACCGCCTCCTCGACGAACGAGTCGGCATCCGTGTACCAGTCGATCCTCGCGCGGGCGCGCATCGGGAAATGGTGGCCGCAGTGCCCGCAGACCCAGAGCGCCGCCGCGAGCTCGTCGTCGCGGTAGTGCGACCCGCAACTCGGGCAGGTGTTCGGGTGCTTCTTCTCTGACGACGGAGGAGCGTGCTTGTGCTCGACTTGGACGTCGATCCGGGCCTCAGACATCGATAAAGCTTAGACCGCCTGCCGTCTCTGCTCGGTTACAAACCGAGGGCGTGACCGAGGCGAGCAAGGGCCTCTTCGTTCCGCCCGGAGGCTCGGAGGCCCGTGAATCCCGCCCCGACCGGGCGTGGGATCCCCGCGAGCAGGGCCTCCAGCTCGTCCAGGGAGATCCCGCCGGGCTGAGGCATGAAGACATCGAGCTGCGGCGGGTCGACCACGTCGCAGTCGAGCGCGACATACACATGCTCGGGAAGCTGGCCGAGCTCGAGCCGGATGCCGGCCGCCTCGATGAACGCCACCTCGGGTGGATCGAGGCTACGCGCGCCGAGCAGCGCGACGTCGTCCGCCGCGACGTCGCCGGCCTCGATCAGCATCCGCAACGGCATCCCCCAGGCGTTGCCGGAGGGCGAGCTCCCGGGGGTGTTGAGATCGCCGTGCGCGTCGATCCAGACGACGGCGACTCGGCCGTGGCGGCGCGCGAGCTCCCGCACCGCGCCGACGTGCGCGCAGCAGCACCCACCGAGGACGAGTGGCCGCTGGGGGAGCTCGCGCCCCGTTGTCACGATCTGCGCCTCGAGCGTCTCCTCGGCGACCGTCGCCGCCTCTGGCCACGGCAGGCTCATCCCGGCAGCCTCCGCCATCGGTTCGCCGCCTGCGCCCCACGCGCGCGGCACCCGCAATAGCCCAGCCGCGAACTCACGCCCGCACGAGTGACACTGGTACTCCGGCCCGATCGCGACCGCCGTCAGGGTCCGGCAATCGGGACACTTCGCCCTGAGCGCGCTCAGCTTTCCGACTCCGCCGAGCCTGCGTCGCCGAAGGTGCGCTCCCAGGTGTTCGACTGGCGCACCACCCGCATGCCCGACCGCTCGTAGAGGCGTGTCGCACCCGTCAGGTTCTCGGAGTCGACGGAGAGCCGCACCTTGCGCAGGCCGCGTGCGTGCAGCGCCGCGAACGAGCGGCGCAGCAGGGCCTCGCCGAGACCGCGGCGGCGCCAGTCCCGGCGCACGCCCAGCGTCCCGACCCAGCCGTAGCCGGGATCGCCGCTGCGTTCGGGATAGTTGAGCGAGGCGCCCACAACCTCGTCGCCGTCCCACGCGACGAGCCACAGATCAGGCTCGAAGTTGCGCGTCTTCACGTTGAACTCACGCCAGTTCTCGATCGTGGCCGGATGGAAGTTCCAGTGGTCGATGAACGCTTCCTCCATCGCCTCGTAGACGCGCCGCTCGTCCTCCGGGTGGCGGTACGGCCTGATCTCGATCCCCCCGGGCACGACCGGTTCGGCGGGAGCCGCCACACCGAACTCGATCTCCATCGTCCACAAACCGCGGATCGTGCGGTAGCCGCGACCGGTGATCAGATCTCCGACCTCGTGCTGCTCGACGACGAAGGAGCGCACGCGCTTCGCCCCGAGTGCACGCGCTCGGTTCTCCGCATGGTCGAACGCCTCGTCCCAGAAGCCGGGAGCCGCCACGTCCAGGTCGGCGACCTCCTCCTCGAGCCAGACGTCGAAATAGCCGACGACGCGGCCGTCACGCTCAAGCACGAGCAGGTTCTCCGGCTTCAGGGCCTGGTTGTTGAGCCACTCGCGGATCTGGTCGCCGTCCATGCGACGTGACTCGCCCCAGGCCTCGACGAACAGCGCCGCGACGGCGTCCGCGTCCTCCTCGCGGAGCTGCCTAAGCTGTGACGAGCTCAGCGAGCGTCTCCGGAAGCGCGAAGAGATCGGTCAGCTCGCGCGTCGGCTGGACCGTCGCCGTCTCGCCGGTCCGGTTGATCCAGACGCTCCGCAGGCCGAGCTCGTTCGCCGGCTCGATGTCGTGAAAGAGCGATGCGCCGACGTGAACGTGGGTCTCGCGCCGCGCGTTCGTGCGCGCGAAGAACTCCTCCCAGTGCTTGTGCGCCGGCTTGTACGACGCGATCTCTTGCGCGACCACGACCTCGTCGAACGGCACACCGATGTGCACCTGCGAGGCGGCAATGAAGTCGGCGTCGGTGTTGGAGAGGATCGCGAGCTTCCAGCCGCGACGGCGCAACTCCTCGAGCGCGCTTCGTGCTTCGGGGAAGGCCCGCCAGGCGGGCAGCGACTCCGCGAGGCCGTGCTCCTGCCCGCTCGGAGCGCCCAGCTGCCGCATCGACTCGGTCAGCACGTCGCGGTAGCTCGCCGTACCGTCGCGCTGCAGCACCGGCTCGACCTCGTGATAGCGGGCGAGCAGCTCGTCCGCGCGATCCTGGCCGAAGACGCGCGCGAGCTCGGCGCGCACACCGCCGTCCCAGTCGATCAGCGTCCCGTAGCAGTCGAAGCTCGCCCAGCGCTCCACGACCGCATGCTACGCCGCGACCTCGAGCGGCGGCCGGTACGCGAGGATCTCCCAGCCGTTGTCGTCCAGCCACGCCTTCGACTCGCGGTAGCTCGGCCGGCGGCTCTCGACGAGCTGCCAGAACGCGGGCCCGTGATGATGTTCGGCGAGGTGGCAGACCTCGTGCACGACGACGTAGTCGAGCACGTCGTGCGGCGCGAGCACGAGCCGCCAGTTGAAGCTGAGCCAACCCTGGCTCGAGCACGAGCCCCAACGGCTGCGCTGGTCACGCAACGTCAGCCGGGCGACCTTCACGCCGAGCGCGATGGCCTCGGACTGCACGATCAGCGAGATGCGCGCATGGGCCTCGCGGCGGCCCTGCTTCTCGGTGAGCTTGAGGCGCTCCAGTCCGAGCTTCGGCTCCGCCGCCTTCGCAAGCTGCTTCTCGAGCCACTGCAGATTCGCGGCGATCGCTTCCTGGATCTCCGCCTCCGTCGCGCGCGGACGTACGACGAGCTCGGGAGGAAAGCCGTACCGGACGACAATGCGGTGGCCGCGCACGCGTGCCGAGCGGCGTATGTGCAACTCGACCAGGCGGCCGCCCACGTCGACAACGCGCATGGCTGCACGGTAGGAGTCGTCTCGGACGACAACGTTCGTGACACGACCGCTCATCGATCGTGTTGTTCGCGCTGTAAACCACCAGGTCCTGCGTAGACGCGACCTCAGTCGCCGCGACCCGAGTGTCCAACCGGGGTCTGACCCCGGTCGTGGATTTGCCGCGAACGTTTCGTCAGCACGTTGCGAACAAAACGTCGGCGAAACTGGCGGTTCGGGACAATCGGGGTCTGACCCCGGTTCTACGCCACGCGTGACGCAAGTGTGACTATTCGTCCCAGCGGCGCACGACGATCGATGCGTTGTGCCCGCCGAAGCCGAACGAGTTCGACACCGCGATCTTCAGGTCGGGGAGGTCACGCGGTACGTTCGGCACGTAGTCGAGATCGCAATCCGGGTCCGCCTCGTCGTAGTTGATCGTCGGCGGCGCCTTGCGGTCGGCGACCGCCTTGACGGTGAACACCGCTTCGACGGCGCCCGCAGCACCGAAGCAGTGACCGGTGGCGCCCTTCGTCGACGACACCGCGAGCTTGTTCCTCGCGTGGTCCTCGCCGAAGGCCTGCTTGATCACGCGCGTTTCGGCGGCGTCTCCGAGCGGGGTCGACGTGGCATGCGCATTCACGTAGCCGACCTCGGTCGGGTCGACGTGCGCGTCGGCAAGCGCCATCTTGATCGCGCGGGCGGGGTTCTCACCGGTTGGATCGGGCTCCGTCATGTGCGACGCGTCCGAGGAGATGCCGTACCCAAGGAGCTCCGCGTAGATCTTCGCGCCGCGCGCCTTCGCATGCTCGAGCTCTTCGAGCACGAGCACGGCAGCCGCCTCGCCCATCACGAGACCGTCGCGCGAGTTGTCGAAGGGACGCGATGCGCCGGCCGGATCGTCGTTGCGTCGAGAAAGCGCGCGCATCGCGTCGAACCCGGCGATCCCGACCTGTGTGATCGGCGCCTCCGTCCCGCCCGCGAACATCACGTCCGCGCGGCCGATCCGAATCTCGTCCATCGCGTCGCCGATCGCCATGTTCGATGCGGCGCACGCGGTGCATTCGCTCATCAGCGGGCCCTTCGTGCCGAGCTCGATCGACACCCAGCCTGCGCCCATGTTCGGGATGATCGACGGGATCGAGAAGGGGCTGACGCGGTCGGGGCCCTTCGTGAGGAGCACGTGATAGCACTCCTGGTAGCTCTGCAAGCCGCCGATTCCGGTCGCAATCGACGCGCCCGCGCGGTCGGGCGCCTTCGCTACGTCGACACCCGAGTCCGACTCCGCCTGGCGCGCGGCAGCGAGGATCATCTGTGCGAAGCGGTCCATGCGGCGCGACGCCTTCCGGTCGACCCACACCGTCGGATCGAAGTCCTTCAGCTCGCAGGCGAAGTGGACGTTGTAGCCGGTGTGGTCGAACGCGGTGATCTCTGCCGCACCGGACTCGCCCGCGAGCAGGCGCGACCACGACGAGTCCACGTCGTTGCCGAGCGGGCTCACAAGCCCCATGCCGGTGATCACGACCCGCCTGTGTCCATTGCCGTTATCCACTACATCCCCAGTCCGCCGTCGACGAGCAAGACCTCGCCCGTGATGAACGAGGCATCGTTGGACGCCAGGAAACGTACCGCGCCGGCGATCTCCTGCGGTTCCGCGACGCGCGCCAGCGGTGTGTTCTGGATCATCGCCGCGGTCGCCTCCTCGGGCAGCACGTCAGTCAGCTGCGTCTGCACGTAGCCGGGCGCGACGACATTGGCGCGAATGTTCCGCGAGCCGAGCTCGCGGGCGAGCGACTTCGTGAAGCCGATGATGCCCGCCTTCGAGGCGGCGTAGTTCGTCTGGCCCCAGTTGCCGTGCACGCCGACGACAGAGCTGATGTTGACGATCGCGCCTCCACGCTTCTTCATCATCGGCCGCGTCACCGCACGGCAGGTGTAGAAGACCGAGCTGAGGTTGGTGTCGATCACCGTGCGCCAGTCGTCGTCCGACATGCGCGCGAGCAGACCGTCGCGCGTCAGGCCCGCATTGTTGACGAGCACGTCGATGTCGCCCGCCTCCTCGACGAGGCGCCTTGCGTCGTCAGGCGAAGAGACGTCCGCCTGAACGGCAACCCCACCGAGCTCCGAGGCGAGCTGCTCGGCCTCGTCCTTCCCCGACCGGTAGCCGACGACGACGGTCGCGCCGGCACGCGCGAGCTCCTGCGCGATCGCGCGGCCGATGCCCTTCGAGGCGCCGGTGACCAGCGCGCGCTTGCCTTCGAGCGAGGCGAACGTACCGCTAGCCAAGAGCCTCCGTCGCCTCGTCGAGCGACTCCAGGTCGTTGACCGAGAAGATCCGGACCGATCTGTCGATCCTCTTCAGTAAACCGCCGAGCACGTTGCCGGGCCCTACCTCCACAAAAGTCGTGACGCCCTGGTTCACGAGCTCACGTGCAGCCTGCGTGAACTTGACCGGAGCCGTCAGCTGCTCGATCAGCAGCTCGCGGTAACGCTGCGCATCTTCGACACGTGCGGTCACCGTCGACATGAATGCCGCTCGGCCCTCGGCCAGGTGGACGCGCTCGACCGCGGGCCGGAGCGCTTCCGCCGCGCGCGCGACGA
The DNA here is from genome assembly GCA_045805985.1 of Gaiellaceae bacterium. Lineage (GTDB taxonomy): Bacteria > Actinomycetota > Thermoleophilia > Gaiellales > Gaiellaceae > PALSA-600. The sequence goes on from JBJMKA010000018.1 coordinate 64,472, forward strand.
GCGGCGTGTGGAACGCGCCGGAAACCCGGAGCTTGATCGCGCGCCGCGCACCCTGGGTCTCCGCCTCGACACAGGCTTCGTCGACCGACGGCGTCTCACCCGAGATCACGAGCTGGCCCGGGCAGTTGTAGTTCGCCGGCCACACGTTCGAGATCCTCTTGCACAGCGCTTCGACCGCCTCGTCGGCGAGCCCGAGGATCGCGGCCATCGAGCCGGGGTGGGTGCGCGCGGCCTCCGCCATCGCGACGCCGCGCTCGCGAACCAGCGCGATCGCGTCCCGGACCGAAAGCGACGCGGCCGAGCCGAGCGCCGAGAACTCACCCACCGAGTGACCCACGACGACGTCGGGTCTGATCCCACGCGCCCGCAGCGCCGCATCCATCGCAAGACTCGTCGTCACCAGCGCCGGCTGCTGCACCTCCGTGTCGATGAGATCCTCGACCGGGCGCTCGAAGCACAACTCCTTGAGGTCCATCCCGGAGGCCACGGTGCCTTCGTCGTAGACCGCCATTGCCTCCGGCACCGCAAGCGCGATGTCGCGGCCCATGCCGGCCTCGAACGAGCCCTGGCCGGGGAACATGAATGCGATCTTGCTCATGCCGCTGCTCCTGTCGTTTGATGGGTCCATTCGATCAGCGCCGATCCCCACGTCAATCCTGCCCCCATCCCGGTGAGCAGCACAAGCTTGCCCGGTTCCAGCCGCCCGTCGTCCGCGGCGTCGGCCAGCGCCAGCGGGATCGAGCCCGACGAGGTGTTGCCGTACTTCTGGACGTTGATCACGGTCTTCTCCGGCGCTACACCGAGCTTTTTCACAGCGTGATCGATGATCCGGACGTTCGCCTGGTGTGGGACGTACACGTCGACATCATCGATCGTCTTGCCGCATTCGTCGAGGATCGCCACGGCGGAGCTCACCATGACGCGGGTTGCGAACTTGAAGACCTCGCGGCCGTTCATCTTCACGAACCTCTCGGGGTCCTCGAACTTGCGTGAGCCACTGCCCGGAAGCCAGAGGCTCGCCCCCCCGCCGCCGTCCGCGCCGAGCTCGAAGCCGATGAAACCGCCCTGGTCGACCTCCTCCAGCACGACCGCGCCCGCTCCGTCGCCGAAGAGCACGAGCGTCGAGCGATCGGTCCAATCGAGGATCTTCGACAGGACGTCGGCGCCGATCACGAGTGCGTGCTTCGACAGGCCCGATGCGAGCATCGCCTGCGCTTGCGCGATCGCATAGACGAAGCCGGTGCACCCGGCCGCCAGGTCGTAGGCGGCCGCGTCCGGCATCCCGAGCTGGTCGGCCAGGATCGCCGCGCTCGACGGGAACGCCATATCCGGCGTGACGGTTGCAACGATCAGCAGATCGATCGATGCGGGATCGGCCTTCGCGAGCTCGAGCGCGCGGCGGGCCGCGGGCAGGCAGATGTCGGTCAGCGCCTCGTCGTCGGCGGCGATGCGGCGCTCCTTGATCCCGGTGCGCTCGACGATCCACTGGTCGTTCGTGTCCACGAGCTTGGAAAGGTCGTCGTTCGTCACCACCCGCTCCGGCACGTGCACGCCGAGCCCGGTGATCGAGACCCGCTTCCCTTCCGTGCGTCCGATCACTGTTCGTCTCCGACCGCGAACGTGAGCGTCCCGCGCACCGCGAGCTCGCCGTCGACGGTCGCCTTGACCTTGCCGCGGCCCACGGGACCACGAACGGTCTCCACGTTGCACTCGAGCGTCAGCACCTCGCCCGGACGCACAATGCGCTTGAAGCGCACGTCATCGATCCCGGCGAAGAGCGCGAGCTTGCCACGGTTCTCCTCCAACGAGAGCACGGCCACGGCACCGCATTGCGCGAGCGCTTCGACCATCTTCACGCCGGGCATGATCGGGTTGCCGGGGAAGTGGCCGGCGCAATCCTCGTCGGTGACCGTCTTGCGCGCGAGCACGCGCTCGCCCGGCACGAGCTCGAGCACCTCGTCGATCAGCAGCATCGGGTCGCGGTGCGGCAAAACCCGCTCGATCGCGGCCTTGTCCATCAGCACTGTATTTTCCGGCTCCGTCGAGCCTACGCCGGCCATCATGCGGAGAGTCTGGCCTTGAGTCCCTTGCGCCCGCGGTGCGCGTAGCACTTGGCCGTGCCGACGGGCAGGCCGGTCGAGATCGAGATCTCCTCGAACGGGACGTCGTACCCGTCCTTCAGCGCGACGACGGTCGCCTGTGCCGCCGGCAGCTCGGCGAGGCAGCGACCGAGCTCGAGGCGCGCCTCCGAGGCGGCGAGCGCGCGGGCCGGGTCGCCGTCCGAGGCGACGCGCGTGTCCTCCTGAAGCGGCTCGGTCCGGCGCTGGGCAGCCCAGCGGGCCTGCGCGACGTCCTTGCAGGTGTTCACGACGAGCCGGTGCAGCCAGGTCGAGAACGCCGACTGTCCGCGGAACTGGCCCACGCGCTGCACGAGCTTCACGAGCGACTCCTGCGCCGCATCCCGCGCCTCTTCCGGATCGCGGAGGACGTGCAGCGCGATCCGCTCCACTCTCGGTGCATGACGCTCACAGAGCGCGGCGAGCGCCAGCTCGTCTCCGTCTTTTGCGCGTCGAACAAGGATGGGGTCCGAAAGGCGTTGATAGACGAGCGGACCGTCCGGCCGCAGGTCACGGACGATTCGACGGGAGCGGCGGGCAGGAGGTTGCACGGCCCGCCTACTGTAGAGGCTTGATGTCACATCAAGCCTCTCGGACCGTGGAGTTGACCGCAGAGGTCGTGCTGCCCGCTCTGCGAGGCGGATTCGGGCGGGAGTACTACTTCGCGAGCACGGCGCGGACGACCCAGCGCATGCTCCCGGACGACGCCGCCCACGGCGCGGTGGCGCTCACCCACCACCAGAGCGAGGGCCGAGGGCGCCTCGGGCGCACCTGGGCCGACTCCGGGCTGATGTTCTCGGTGCTCCTGGAACCTCCCCCGCCGGTGGCCGATTGGCCGGAGCTGACGCTCGTCGCCGCCCGGGCGGTAGCGGACGCGATCGGGCCGGAGGCGACGATCAAGCACCCGAACGACGTGCTCCTCGACGGCCGCAAGGTGGCTGGGATCCTCGCCGAGGCGAGTGGGCGGGTGACGCTCGGGATCGGGATCAACGTCGGCGGGACCGACTGGCCCGGCGCCGGCTGGGTCGACCGCGACCGCCTCGAGCTGCTCGTCGACGTGCTGGAACGGCTCGAGCGCGGCTACGACGTCTGGCTCAACCGGTGACGGCGGCCGAGGTGTTTCCCGCGAGGTCCTGGGCGGCTCCCGACACCTCGTAGACCGTGCCCGCGAAGGGGACGCGGAACGTCCCCTTGGGCTCGGCGAGCACGATCCTCGTCGTCTGGTTGACGAGCAACGTCACCGTCGCCGGCTCGTCCAAGCTGAGCTTGAGCGTCGCCCTGTCGATCAACCTGAGCTTCGGCGGCGTGGTGTCGATCGTGATCGGCAGCGCAAGCTGCACGTCGCCGAGCTGGTCGCTGACAGTGAGCCTCGCCTGATAGGCGCCGTCGAAGAGCGGCGTCCCGAAGCCGGTGCCGTCCCAGCCGATCGTCTGCGGGCCGATGCCGAGCTGGCTCTGGAACGGCGCGCCGACGAGGACGCCTCCTTGCATGATGTCGAGGCGCACGGGGACGGCCTGGGCGAGCACGAACGAGAGGGTCGTGCCGTCGTTGATCCCGTCGCCGTTCGGGGAGATGACGATCGGCATCGCCTGCAGGGCGGAAAGCGTGCGATCGACGATCACGTCGGCGACCTTGGTGACGCTCTTCGTCCCACTCTTCGCGGTCACCGCCAGCCGGTAGCGCCCGTCCGGCAACACGTGCGCTCCCCACTCGAATGCGTTGTTGCCGCGGTCCAGCTGCTCATTCACCAGCGTGAGGAGCGCCACACCGGCTCCGTCGAGCACCTGCGCGGTGACAAGCGAGGAGCTCCCGAGCGTGAACCTGACGGTCATCGCGTCGGCGCTCCCGTCGGCATTCGGCGTGATCACGCTCGGCGTGGCCGCAAGGTTCGTCAGCGACAGCGGCGGGGGCGGCGCAGGGCGCCCGATCCCGATCGTGCCCGTGGCCGGCCGCGCTCCAGGCGCGGCGATCGTCCACGTGAAGAGGCCCTTGCCTGCGACAAGCGAGCTCCACGTCCAGTCGACCGTCGTGCCCTTCCCGGTCCCGCTCGCGACGGTCCGCCCGAGCTGGTCGACGACCGTCACCGTCCAGGGCAGCGACGCCGAGAGCCGCGCCTGGATGCGGACCGGGCCGCCGAGCGTTCCGGTGACGGTCGGGGTGTAGAGCTTCGGGAGCCCCGTCAGCGACACGCGCTTCCCGATCCCGGGCAACAGCCTGTACGTGCCGGCTCCCGGGCACTCGCTCGGGCCGGTGTCGCGGTGACCGGAGATCGCCCGCAGGGTCACGTTCTTGCCGGACTTGAACTTGAGGTTGCCGCCCGACGTGTAGAGCACGGTCGAGAACGGATCGACGTGTGCGACATCGAGCCGCCACGCGAGCAGGGTGACGAGCGCATCCTGCTGTGCCTTGGGCGGCGTCGCGTGCGCGAAGTTGCCGATCAGCGCCACGCCGATCGTGCCGGTGTTGAAACCTTCGGAGTGCGCGCCGATCACGTTCTTCTCGGTGCCGCCGCCGCGGCCCTCGTAGACGGTTCCAAAGCGGTCGACCAAAAAGTTGTAGCCGATGTCGTTCCAGCCGTTCCCCTTCACGTGGTAGACCTCGATCCCGCGGACGATCGCCGCCGCCTGCGCCGCCGTATAGGAGTTCGTGCCGGCGGTGTGATGCACGATCGCGAGCCGGTCCGCGGGCGCGAAATGCGGCTTGGCGCGCACGATCTCCTCGTCGGCGCCCCACCCGGAGCGCGACACGATCGCGGGAGCTCCGGTCGCGCTCAGATGCCGGACCGGCTTCGTCGTCACGCGCGACCAGAGCTCGTACGCGCGCAACCGGAGCACCGGGCCGTGGCGCCGGAACTGCACCCGGTCGCCGCCGCCGGTCCAGTCCAGGTTGCCCTTGTGCCACGGCCCCGTGCCTCCGTCCGGCGCGACGTCGGCGTCGGCCGTGACCCAAGCGGTCCAGCTGCCGTGCAGGCGGTGCACGCGGTAGCCCACGGTCCCACCCCCGAGCCAGTGGAGCGCGAGCATGTTGAAGTGCATGGGTGCCGGGACCGCCGCGAGCGCACGCGCGCCGAGCGGCACGTCCTGGACGCGCATCGCGACGTCACCCGCACGGGCGAGCGAGGGAACGGCAAGCGCCGCAAGCGCGGCGAGGGTGACGACGACCTTCTGCATTCGACGGCTCCGCGGAGAACGGTGCCGTAGGCAGGCTTCGGGGTCGAGGGCACCAGCCCTCTTGCGCATACAATCCTTACAGCGTGAAACGCCTGCTGATCGCGCTGTTCCTGCTGGCAATGGTCTTCCCTGCCGGAGCAGCCGCGGCTTCGAAGGTGCTGGCGATCCACTTCGACACCGAGGTCAACCCTGTCACGCAGGACTGGCTGAACCACGAGCTGTCGGACGCGCAATCGCACGGCTACGCGGCGGCGGTGATCGTGCTCGACACACCAGGCGGCCTCGAGGACTCGATGCGGAAGATCGTGCAGCGCGAGCTCTCGCTCCGGATCCCGGTGATCGTCTACGTCTCGCCGAACGGCGCGCGTGCCGCGTCGGCCGGCGTGTGGATCTCCGAGGCCGCCGACGTGCTCGCGATGGCGCCGGTGACGAACATCGGCTCGTCGACGCCGATCACGGGCAGCGGCGCAAACATCGGCTCCGACCTGCGGCGCAAGGTCGTGAACGACGCGGCAGCGTCACTCCGCGGGCTTGCGAAGTCGCACGGCCGCAACGCAAAGTGGGCCGACGCCGCGGTTCGCGAGGCCTCGAATCTCGACGCGCAAGAGGCGCTGCAGATGAACGTGATCGACCTGGTCGCGCCGTCGCTTCCCGCGCTGCTGAACACGATCGACGGCCGCGTCACCGTGCCGCGCCATTTCAGGCTGCACACCGCGGACGCGACGATTGTTCACGTGCATCCCGGTTTCTTCACGCGCCTCCTCTCGACGCTCATCGACCCGAACATCGTCGGCCTCCTGTTTCTCGCTGGGCTGGCCGGTCTCGGCTTCGAGCTCTTCCACCCGGGCGTCGTCATCCCGGGGGCGTTCGGAGCGATCTGCATGGTCTGCGCACTCTTCGGCTTCTCGGTGCTGCCACTTTCGTGGGCGGGGCTGATGCTCGTGCTGCTCGGCGCCGCGCTGCTCGTGATCGACGCCCACGTGCCGACACACGGCGCGCTGACGCTGTCCGGGCTCGTCGCAATCGCAGTCGGGCTGATCACGCTCTTCCACAAGGCGCCGGCCCCGTACCACACCAACGTCTGGCTGATCGTGACCGTGACCGCGCTGCTCGGCGGCTTCTGGGCATTCGCGATCTCGAAGGCCGTTGCCGTGCGCCGTGCGCCCGTGCGGGTCAGTCCGCAGCAGATCGTCGGGATGGAAGGCGTGGCACGCAGCAACGGCCAGGTCTTCGTCCGGGGCGAGCTCTGGCGTGCCCGGTCGGGCGATCCGCTGCGACCGGGAGACCGAGTCCGCGTGGCCGGACTCGACGGGCTGACCCTCGACGTGCGTAGGATCGACTCGTGAACGCTGCTCTCGTCGCGCTTGCCGTCGTCCTTTTCTTGCTCGTGCTGTTCGCGATCAGCGCGATCAAGGTGGCGCGCGAGTACGAGCGCGGCATCATCTTTCGCCTCGGCCGGTTGCTTCCCGCACCGAAGGGGCCGGGGCTCTTCATCCTGATCCCCATCGTCGACCGCATGGTCAGGGTCGATCTGCGCACGATCACGCTGAACATCCCGCCGCAGGAAGTGATCACGAAGGACAACGTGCCGGTGCGCGTGAACGCGGTGGCGTACTTCCGGATCGTCAAGCCCGAGGACGCGATCGTTCAGATCGAGAACTTCATGGTCGCGACCTCGCAGATCGCGCAGACGACGCTGCGCTCCGTCCTCGGTCAGCACCAGCTCGACGAGCTGCTGTCGGAGCGCGAGAAGATCAACGCGATCTTGCAGGGCATCATCGACGAGCAGACCGCACCCTGGGGCATCAAGGTCTCGATCGTCGAGGTGAAGGACGTGGAGATCCCGCAGAGCATGCAGCGCGCGATGGCGCGGCAGGCAGAGGCCGAACGCGAGCGGCGCGCGAAGGTGATCAACGCCGAGGGCGAGTACCAGGCATCCGAGCGGCTCAAGGACGCGGCGGTCGTGATCGAAGCGCACCCGATCGCGCTGCAGCTGCGCTACCTGCAGACCCTGCTCGAGCTCGGCTCGTCGCAGTCGACGACGATTGCGTTCCCCGTGCCGATCGAGATGTTGAAGGCATTCGCGGCCTACGGCGGCGACTCGGACACCACCTAGGGGTCTAGACCGCATGGCTGATCTCCGGCACGACCCGATGACCGGGCGCTGGGCCGCGATCGCGCCGGCGCGGGCACAGCGGCCGGGCGCCGCCGACGCGGTCGGCGACGACGAGGCTGCCTGCCCGTTTTGCGCGGGTCACGAGGATCGCACACCGCCCGAGACCCTGCGGCTCGGCGAGGGGCCGACGGGCTGGGCCGTGCGCGTCGTGCCGAACCTCTACCCCGCTCTCGAGCGCCAAGAGGTCGTGATCCACGGCCCCGCGCACGTGCATTCGTTCGGCGCGCTGGACGACGCGACCATCGACCTCGTCTCGGAGGCGTGGCAGCGCCGCGCCCATGACGCGGGCGGCGTCTGCTTCCCGATTCTCAACGAAGGTCACGAGGCGGGCGCGTCGCTCCCGCATTCGCACTCCCAACTGGCATGGCTGCCCGCGCCCGCACCGAACGTGACCGCGGAGCGCGGCGTGCCCGAGGTGCTCGGGGTACTCGACCGCGACGGCGTCACCGCAGGCTGCCCCGTGGTGAGCCGTGTCCCGTACGAGCTGTTGATCGCACCCTCACGGGCCGAGCCCGAGGGGCTGCGAAGCGATTTCCTCGCCCCGGCGCTGCGGCTGCTCGCGGAGCTGGTGCGCCGGCTCCAGCGTGTCCGGGCCGAGCCGCTCGTACCGCTCAACGCGTGGTTGCACGACGGGCCACACTGGCACCTCGAGGTCTTCCCGCGCACCACGCGACTGGCCGGGCTCGAGCTGGGGGCCGGCGTCTATGTCGATCCAGTGGCCCCTGAGGTCGCTGCAGCGGAGCTCCGCGCGTCGGTGTCCTAAACCGCGTGCGCTAGAGAGCGAGGGACTTCTGGTCGCGGAAGCGACGCGCAGCGTCGATCGCGGCACCGAGGTTCAAGCCCTTGTCCTTTGCCTGCTTGATCAGCATCACGGTCTCGACGGCGTCCATGTCGTAGATCCGCTGCTTCTTCCCCTTGGTCGGGATCTGAGCCTTGTTCGTCCAATAGTCGAGCTGCATCTTCGAGATGCCCGCGATCGCGCAGACCTGCCCGAGGTAGAGCTCGATCTTGTCGAGATGCTCCGCCATGTCGATCGGTTCGAGCAGATCGACCTGCTTGCTGTAGACCATCGAGGGCTTCCTTTGTTCGACTGTCTTCCCGACCCCTCAATTGAAGTTCTACCACCCTTAGTTGAAAAAGGGAAGACGTTGTGCCCGAAAGCACACGGAAGGGAGAGCTTTCAGAACCTTCGCGAAGGTTCAGGCGTCAGATGCGGTGTAGTCGGAAATCGCCGCTTCGTCCGTCGCCGGACCGGCCGGCCCGTTGCCCGGATCGTCGGCGGGCTCGTCGCCTGACTCCACTACCGGCGCCAGTGAGGAGACCTGCTCCCCCTCGCGCAGCCGCATCACGATCACGCCCTGGGTGGAGCGACCGAGGCGCTTCACGTCTTCGACCGGCATCTTGATCACGGTGCCACCCGTCGAGATCAGCATCACCTGGTAGCCGTCGCGCACAACGCGCGCGCCGGCGAGATGGCCGCGCGCCGCGGTCAGCTGCACGGTCTTCACGCCCATGCCGCCGCGACCCTTCTTCGGATATTCGGAGACACGCGTGCGCTTGCCGTAGCCGTTCTCGGTGATCACGAGCAGGTCGGCATCGTCCGAAGCGATCGCGACGGAGATGACTTCGTCATCGCCACGCAGGCGCATGCCCTGCACACCCGAGGCGTCCCGGCCCATCGCCCGCACGTCCTGCTCGGAGAAGCGGATCGCCTGCCCGAGACGCGACACCATCAGCACGTCGTCATCACCCGTGCTGTGACGCACGCCGACGAGCTCGTCGCCCTCGCGCATCTTGATCGCGATGATCCCGTCCGCCTTCAGGTTCGTGTTGTACGCCTTGAGCTCCGTCTTCTTGACGATGCCGTTCTTGGTCGCGAAGAGGAGGTACTTCGCCTCCTCGAAGGCGCGCGTCTGGATCACCGCGCGCACCGTTTCGCCCTGGCGGAACGGCAGCAGATTGACGATCGCGCGACCCTTCGACTGGCGCGAACCGAGCGGCAGCTCGTGCACCTTCAGCCGGTACACCTTGCCGACGCTCGTGAAGAACAGGATGTAGTCGTGGGTCGAGGCGACGAACAGGTGCTCGATGTAGTCCTCGTCCTTCAAGTCCATCCCCATCACGCCGATCCCGCCGCGGCGCTGCTCGCGATAAGCCGTGACCGGTAGCCGCTTGATGTAGCCCGACTGCGTGATCGCGATCACCATGTCCTCCTCCGCGATCAGGTCCTCGAGCTCGAGCTCCTCCTCGGCCGCGACGATCTCCGAGCGGCGGTCGTCGCTGCGGCCGTAGATCGCGTTGAGCTCGAGCAGCTCGTCCTTGATCAGCTCGTCGATCTTCGTCTCGTCGGAGAGCAGGGCACGCAGCTCGGTTATGCGCTCCTTCTTGTCGCGATACTCGTCCTCGACTCCCTTGCGTTCGAGCGCGGTCAGCGCACGGAGGCGCAGGTCGAGGATGGCCACTGCCTGCAGCTCCGAGAGGTCGAACTCGGACATCAGCCCGTCCCTCGCGGCTTCGGTGTCGGGAGCCGCGCGGATCAGCCGGATCACCGCGTCGAGGTTGTCGAGCGCCTTGAGGTAGCCCTCGAGAATGTGCGTCCGGCGTTCGAGCTTCCGTAGCTCGTCCTTCGAGCGGCGCGTGATGATCTCGCGCTGGAAGTCGAGGAAGTGCGTAACGAGCTCGAGCAGCGACAGCGTGCGTGGGATGCCGTTGACGAGCGCGACGGCGTTGTACCCAAACGTCGACTGCAGCGGCGTGTGCTTGAAGAGCTTGTTCAGGGCGACCTGCGGGATGGCGTCGCGCTTCAGCTCGACCTGGATGCGCATCCCGGAGCGGTCGGAATGATCCGCGAGATCGGAGATCTCGGTGAGCACCTTCTCGTTGACGAGGTCGGCGATCTTCTTGATCACGCCGTTGTCCCCGCCCTTCTTCACGCCGTACGGAAGCTCGGTGATGATGATCGCGCTCTTGCCCCCGCGCAGCTCTTCGATGTGAGCGCGCGCGCGCATGACGACGCGACCGCGGCCGGTGCGATACGCGTCACGGATGCCGGAGCGGCCGACGATGTACGCGCCCGTCGGGAAGTCGGGGCCCTTGACGTGCTGCATCAGGTCCTCGACGTTCGCGTCGGGCTTGTCGATCAGCTGCACGATCGCGTTCACCACCTCGCCGAGGTTGTGCGGCGGGATGTTCGTCGCCATCCCGACGGCAATGCCGGCGCTGCCGTTGACGAGCAGGTTCGGGAAGCGCGCCGGCAGGACGAGCGGCTCGCGCTTCGACTCGTCGTAGTTCGGGCCGAAGTCGACCGTGTCCGAGTCGAGCTCGCGCAGCATCTCCTCGGCCAGCTTCGCGAGCCGCGCCTCGGTGTAGCGCATCGCGGCGGCGGGATCATCGTCGATCGAGCCGAAGTTGCCCTGGCCGTCGACAAGCGGGTAGCGCATCGAGAACGGCTGCGCAAGCCGCACGAGCGTGTCGTAGATCGACTGGTCGCCGTGCGGGTGATGGTTGCCCATCACATAGCCGACGATGTTCGCGCTCTTCACGTACGGGCGGCCCGGACGATTGCCGTTCGTCCACATCGAGTAGAGGACGCGACGATGCACGGGCTTCAGCCCGTCGCGCACATCCGGAAGCGCCCGCGAGACGATGACCGACATCGCGTAGTCGAGGAAGCTCGAGCGCATCTCCTGCTCGAGCTCGCGCGACTCGATGCGGCCGGGCCCCAGTGCACCTGTTTCGAGTTCGCTCATCTACCGCACTCCCTTAGACGTCGAGGAACTTGACGTCCTTGGCGTTCTGCTCGATGAACTCGCGCCGCGGCTCGACCGCGTCGCCCATCAGCTTCGAGAACATCAGGTCGGCCGCCGACGCGTCTTCGACGTCCACGCGCATCAGGAGCCGCTTGGCCGGGTCCATCGTCGTCTCCCAGAGCTGCTCGGCGTTCATCTCGCCGAGACCCTTGAAGCGCGAGAGTGCGATGCCCTGCTTCGCCGCATCGAGCACGCGCTCTCGCAGTGCATCGAACGACTCCGCGACTTCGTTCTCCTTGCCGACACGCACCGTGAACGGCGGCTGCCCGACGATCTCGACGAGCCGGTTGTATGCCTGGCGCAGCTTCGCGTAGATCGGCGAGCCGAGCAGCTCGACCGGGACCGCGACATTGTGCGCCGCGGAGGTCTCGGTCTCGATCACGCGCACCCGCAACACGTCCTCGTCCTTGTCGACGATCGAGAGCGCGTAGCCGTTGTCGGCGATCGCGTCGATTGCGCTCTGAATGTCGCTGGGCGTTTCGATCTCGTGCTCGACGAGGCGGTGCACGACCATCAGCTCGGCGGCGGCCGCACTGAAGTCGGAGCGCAGGCGTGCGTAGTAGCCCTCGTACTGCTGCAGCGCCGAAGAGACACGGCCCCACTTCGCCTCCGTGAGCTTTAGCGTCTCACCGTCGCGCGAGGTGATCTCGACGTTCGGGATGCGGTCGCGCGCGAGGAGCTCCTCGAGCTGCGCATCCTTCTCGAAGTAGTACTCCCGGCTGCCGATCTTCACCTTGTAGAGCGGCGGCACTGCGATGTACACGTGGCCCTGCTCGATCAGCTCCGGCATCTGCCGGTAGAGGAACGTGAGGATCAGTGTGCGGATGTGCGAGCCATCGACGTCGGCGTCGGTCATCACGATCACGCGGTGATAGCGAAGCTTCTCGAGATCGAACTCGTCGCCGAAGCCCGTGCCGATCGCCGTGATCATCGCCTGGATCTCGTTGTTCGAGAGAACCTTGTTGATGCGGTTCTTCTCGGTGTTGATGATCTTGCCGCGCAGCGGAAGGATCGCCTGGTAGGTGCGGTCGCGGCCCATCTTCGCGGAGCCGCCGGCGCTGTCGCCCTCGACGATGAACAGCTCTGCGGCGGACGGATCGTTGATCGAGCAGTCGGCGAGCTTGCCCGGCAGCGACATCGACTCGAGCGCGGACTTGCGCCGTGTCATCTCGCGCGCCTTGCGCGCGGCCTGCCGCGCACGCGCGGCGGAGATCGCCTTGTTGATCACGGCGCGCGCGTCGGTGGGATTCTCCTCGAAGAACTCCGCGAGCTTTTGATTGACGGCCTGTTCGACGAGCCCGCGGACCCATGGGTTCCCGAGCTTCGTCTTCGTCTGACCTTCGAACTGCGGGTCGGCGAGCTTGACGGAGATGACCGCCGCGAGACCTTCGCGCACGTCCTCACCGTCCAGGTTCTCCTCCTTCTCCTTCAGCAAGCCCTTCGAGCGCGCGTAGTCGTTCAGCGTGCGCGTCAGCGCGGCCTTGAAGCCAGAGAGGTGCGATCCGCCCTCGTGCGTGTTGATGTTGTTGGCGAAGGAGAAGACCGATTCCTGGTAGCTGTTGTTCCACTGCATCGCGACCTCGACCTCGCCCTGGTCGGTCGAGCTCTCGAAGTAGACGACGTGCTTGTGGGCGATGTCCTTCGACTCGTTGATGTAGGAGACGAAGTCCTTGATCCCGCCCTCGTAGTGAAACTCGACGACCTCGCCGTCGACGCGCTCATCAACGAACCTGATGCGCAGCGCCTTCGTGAGGAACGCCATCTCGCGCAGGCGCGAGACGAGCGTGGGCGCGTGGAAGTCCGTCTCGTCGAAGATCGAGGCGTCGGGCAGGAACGAAATCGTCGTCCCCGTCTCCACGCTCGTGCCGATCTCCTGCATCGGGCCCTGCGGGGCGCCGCGCGCAAACTCCTGGCGGTAGACCTTGCCGCCGACCTCGACGGTCGCAATCAACCAGTCGGAGAGTGCGTTCACGACGGAGACGCCGACGCCGTGCAGCCCGCCGGAGACCTTGTAGCCCTCGCCGCCGAACTTGCCGCCGGCGTGCAGCTTCGTCAGCACGATCTCGAGCGCAGAGGTCCCGGTGCCCTCGACCTCGTCGACCGGAATGCCGCGTCCGCGGTCGACGACGGTCACCGAGTTGTCGGGGTGAATCGTCACCTCGACGGAGTCGTTGTAACCCGCGAGCGCCTCGTCGACGGCGTTGTCGACGACCTCGTAGACGAGGTGGTGGAGCCCCCGTGCACCGGTCGAGCCGATGTACATCCCGGGGCGCAGACGGACCGGCTCGAGACCTTCGAGCACGGTGATGTCCTTGGCCGAGTAGCCGGCCTTCGCCTGAGTCTTTGCCATAATCAAGAAATGCCTGCAAAACCACGGTTTTGCCAGGCCCTCGGAGTGTATCAGATTGGGGTGTCTTCACGCCCCCGTGCGAGGCTCAAAGAGACCGCTTTTTGCACACTTTCACGCAGGTTCTCGTCGGTGATCGAGGAGGCGATCGCCCGGGCCCGCTCCTCGTCCTCCGGCGTCGTCTCCACCGAACTCGAAACGGCCGCCTGCTCATCGGCCTCCGGCAGGGGCCCGGCGGCAAAGCGGAGCTTCTCCACGCCGAGCTTGCCGGCGATCTCGGAGGCCTTCTGGCCGAGCTCGAAGGCCCATACGGAGTCGGCGGTGTTGATGTGCACCGTCCCGTCGCGGGCGATCCGCGCCGGCCACGCGTTGCGCGCGATCGCCTCGCCGACGGCGTCCGGCCAGCGCTCGACGAGCTCCGCCATGCCGGCCTGCGGGCCGTAGCGCGCGAGCTCGGACTTGATGTCAGGACCGAGCGGTTCCATCTTTCGCCGATCCGTGTACGACCTCGACAACCTGGTCGGGCTCGAGCGGCAGCGCGGAGCGGTGCGTCGCGGTGATCATGGTCTGTCCCATGCCCGCAAGACGCCGTGCGAGCACCTCGCGCCGGCCGAGGTCGAGCTCCGAGAGCACGTCGTCGAGCAGAAGCAGCGGGGGCGTCGGTAACAGCTCGGCCTCTGCCAGCAGCAGTGAGAGGACGGCAAGGCGCTGCTCACCCTGCGACCCATACTGCCGGAGGTCGCGAGCGCCGCTCGCGACGAGCACGTCGTCCAGGTGCGGCCCGACACCGGTCGTCCCGCGCTCGAGATCGCGGGCCAGCCGCGCATTCAGCAGCTCGACCGTCGGCGGCGCCGCGTCGTACCCGAGTCGCGCGTCCGGCAGCCCGAGCTCGTCCGCGCGCGCGGTGAACCCCGGCGCAAGTTGCGCGAGCGCTACGCGGCGCTGCTCGACGAGCGCGGCCCCGAGCTCGGCGATCTGTTCCGTCCACGGCTCGAGCGCGTCGCGGTCCGACAGGCCGAGTTGCACTCGCCGAAGTGCGGCGTTGCGTTGCGCAAGCGTTGCGAGGTAGTCCTGTGCCACCCCGGCGCGCGCGGGGAACAGTCGCGCCAGCACGCGGTCGAAGTACGCACGGCGCGCCGCGGGGCCTCCCTTGACGACCGCGAGGCGGTCCGGCGTGAAGACGAGCGTCGACACCTCCCGGCGCAGCGATTCCGCCGAAGGGAGCTTCGCGCCGTTCAACCGAGCTTCCTTGGCCTGGTTCTGCCGCAGTGTGAGGGAGATCTCCAGCGGCGACTCGCCGCGTCGCCCGACGGCGACGATCCGGCCGGCGTCCTCGCCGAAGCTGATCAGCTGCGTATCTTGGCGCGTTCGCGGCGAGAAGCCTTGCGTCGCGACGTGCAACGACTCGAGCAGGTTCGTCTTGCCGACACCGTTGCGACCGACGACGAGCACCACGCCGGGCATCAGTGCAAGATCGAGTGCCGCGTACGAGCGGTAGCTACGAAGCGTGACGTTGCTGACGATCAGGCAGCGCGGCCTTAACCCGCAAGCCTGATCGGCATGATCAGGTACACGTAGTCGTCGGCTTCGCCCTCGAGCACCGCCGGGCGCAACGGGCTGATCAGCTTGAACTTGATCGTCTCGGAGTCGACCGAGTCGAGGCCGTCGCGTAGGAACTCCGCGTTGAAGCCGATCTCCATCGCGTCGCCCGTGTACGGCGCCGGCAACGACTCACGGGCCTCCCCGACGTCCTGCGTCACCGCGGAGACGGTGAGATCGCCGTCGGCAAAGCGCAGGCGAAGCGGCGAGTTGCGCTGCGCCATCAGCGAGACGCGGCGCACGACCTCGAGCAGCTCCTCCCGTGGTAGCGCGAGCTCGTACTCGAACTGCTCCGGCAGCAGCTGGCGGTAGTTCGGAAACTGGCCGTCGATGCGTCGCGTCGTCAACCAGGTCCCCTCCGCGCCGAACACGACGTGGTTCTCCTGTAAGCCGAGTTGGATCTCGTCGGTCGTTCCGGCGATGCGTGCAAGCTCCTGGAGCGCTCGTGCCGGGATGATCGCTTCGAGCTCCGGCAGCGTCCCTCCGACCGGCGTTTCCTTCACCGCGAGCCGGTACGAGTCGGTGGCGGCCATCACGATCTTGCCCGGCTCGAAACGAACGAGGATCCCGGTGAGCACAGGGCGGCTCTCATCACGCGATGCGCTACGACCGACGCGCGCGACCGTCTCGACGAGCGCTTCCCGATCGATCGCATGCAGGCTTGAGTCCTCGATCTCCGGCAGCCGCGGAAAGTCTTCGGACGAGTACGTGTGCAGGCGGTAGTTCGCGGTGCCGGCAGTCACGACGACCACCGCTTCCTCCGGTTTGTGCTCGATTGTCACGTCGCTGTCGGGGAGCGAACGCGCAATGTCGAGCAGCAGCTTCCCGGGAACGACGACCGTGCCTTCGTCGGCCACCTGCGCCTCGACAGTCGCCCGCAGCGAGACCTCCATGTCGGTTGCGGCGAGGTGAAGCTGCCCCGCCTCTGCACGGAGCTGGATCCCGCCCAGAACAAGCACCGTGGTGCGCGTCGAGACGCCACGCGCGACGACACCCAGCTTCGCAGCCAGTTCGTCCTTGGTGACGGTTATCCGCAGGCCGGTGCCCACTACGGTTTCTGAGTCAATCATTTAAATAAACCTCGTTGTAGTGATAAGCCCTGTGGGTCCGGGGAGAACTGCTCGGATCCCTTCCTGCTGCCCATTTTCGCTGTGAGGCCGGACGGGGGACAAGTGGGCGTCTTGCACAGGGCCTGAGCTCAACGGGCTTGCCGGACTCGAGCTGTGAGTTCCTGGACGAGGTTGTACACAGATCTGTCCTCGCGGATCAACCGTGCGATCTTCGAGGTCGCGTGAATCACAGTCGTGTGGTCGCGGCCCCCGAATTCCTTGCCGATCTTCGGGAGTGAGGAGTCGGTGAGCTCGCGCGAGAGGTACATCGCGACCTGGCGCGGATAGACGATGTTCTGGGAGCGCCGGTCACCCGTGAGCTCGGCCATCGTCACGCCGAAGCGCTCGCAGACGAGGTCCTGGATCTTCTCGATCGAGATCTGGGCGCTCTCGCCTTGCGGAAAGACGTCCTTGAGCACGTCCTGGGCGAGGTCGACCGAAAGCGGCCGGCCGGTCAGCGACGAGAAGGCAACGACGCGTGTGAGCGCTCCCTCGAGCTCGCGGATGTTCGTCGACACACGCGAGGCGATGAACGTGAGCAGCTCCGGGTCGCGGATCTCGATCTGGTCGTTCTTGACCTTCTTGCGGAGGATCGCGATCCGCGTCTCCAGGTCGGGCGGCTGGATGTCTGTGATCAGTCCCCACTCGAACCGGGAACGCAGCCGCTCCTCGAGCGTCGAGATGTCACGCGGCGGCCGGTCGCTCGACATGACGATCTGCCGCCCGGCTTCGTACAGCGAGTTGAACGTGTGGAAGAACTCCTCCTGGATGCGCTCCTTGTGCTCGAAGAACTGGACGTCGTCGATCAGGAGCACGTCGTAGGTGCGATAGCGCTGCTTGAAGCCCTCGATGCGCTTGTCGCGGAGGCTGTTGATGAAGTCGTTCATGAATGTCTCGGAGGTCACATAGCGGCAGGTGAGCCCGCCGCCGTGATCGGTGACGAAGTTCGCAACCGCGTGCAGGAGATGTGTCTTCCCCAGCCCTGTGTGGCCGTAGATGAAGAGCGGGTTGTACGCCTGCGCCGGCGCCTCTGCGACTGCAAGGGCGGCCGCGTGCGCGAAGCGATTGGACGACCCGATCACGAATGAGTCGAAGGTGTACTTCGGGTTGATCCCGGCAACGTCGCTACGCGGCGCAATCACTTCCGCCGGCAGCGGGCTGACCGCGCTCGGGACGGCGCTGGATGGCTGCGGCAGAGGCGCGGTCGACTCCTCGACACGCAGCTGGACGCGAAGCTCCTTGCCGCTTGTGTCCTTGACCGCGGCGCGGATCAGGTCGAGGAAATGGCCCTCGATCCATTCCCGCGTGAAGTCGTTCGGAACGCCCACCGCAAAGGTGTCTTCGTCGAGAGCAGCGCCACCCACCTCGCCGAACCAGGTCGAATAGGTGGTGTCGTTCAGCGCCTCGCGGAGCCGGGCGGAAACATCGTCCCAAAGGCTTTCCGCCGTCAGCTCGGTTTGGCGCTCCACGCTCTGTTCTGCTCCTTCTGTCGACCCCTGGGAGTTGGCGAGCATAGCAGCGTGCCCACGCGGACTTCAATGAGGATTTCTCGCCTCGTCCAGACCGGACGATTGCCCCATTTGCAGGGATTTTGTCCCGCTTCCCACAGCTCTCCACAGCTGTGGAAAGTCTGCCGCCGGGCAACCCCGCGATCCTGCTTTCCACGGCTTTTGTCTTCCACACCGCCTGTGGACAACCGATCGCCAAATCGGTCCGGCTATACTCGCCCGCGGCTGGCTTCGACGTCGGCTCCTCCTTATGAAACGGACCTACCAGCCGAACGTACGCAAGCGGAAGCGCAAGCACGGGTTTCGTGCTCGCATGGCGACGCGTGCCGGCCAGCAGATCCTCAAGCGCCGTAGGTCCAAGGGCCGCAAGCGCCTCTCGGCGTGAGCGCGTGCAGCGCCGGAACCGTCTCTCCCGCTCCCGCGACTTCGATGCCGTTTACCGCCACGGGCGCTCCGTCTCGACCCGGTTCCTGACCCTCTACTGGTTCCAGCGGGCGGAGACCGTCGGTGCCCCGCGCCTCGGGTTTGCCGTTCCCAAGGCGGTCGGCAACGCCGTTGTTCGCAACCGCATCAAGCGGCAGCTCCGCGAGATCGTGCGCGTGAAGCTCGAAGGTCAGCCGCCGACGAATGACTACGTGCTCGTCGTCCGCCCGGGGCTGCCGGAGGCCGCCGAGGCGAACGGGCACGAATGGCTCGAAGCGCGTGTCGACGAAGTGCTCGAGAAGACCGCCGCATGAGCACGGCACCTTTGAGGACCGTTGCGATCGCGCCGATTCGTCTCTACCAGCGCCTGATCTCGCCTCTGCTCCCGGCGAACACCTGCAAGTACCACCCGAGCTGCTCCGAGTACGCGGCGCTCGCGATTCGCAAGCACGGCGTCCTGCGTGGCCTGCCGCTCGCCGGCTGGCGGCTGCTCCGGTGCAATCCGTGGTCGCACGGAGGAGTCGATTACCCATGAGCACGAGCGTAGGCTCGACGGAGCCCAAATGCTGATGCTCATCGTCTTCGGCATCCTCAGTCCGCTCGAGAACATCATGAAGTCGATCCTCGACTTCTTCCACTCGAGCGTCGGTCTTCCGTGGGCGTGGTCGATCGTTGCGCTGACGATTCTCGTGCGCATCGTGCTCGTGCCGCTGACGGTGCGGCAGATCCACTCGATGCAGTCACTCCAGGCGCACGCGCCGGAGATGAAGGAGATCCAGAAGAAGTACAAGGGCGACCGCGCGAAGCTCAACGAAGAGCTGATGAAGTTCTACAAGGAGAACCACATCAACCCGGCGGCGTCGTGCCTGCCGCTCCTGGCGCAGTTCCCGGTCTTCATCGCGCTGTACTTCACGCTCAAGAACGGCACGCACCACATCACCGGTTCGTGGCTGCACATCGTCCCGAACATCTCTGCGAAGGCAACGTCGCACTGGTCCGGGTTCCTGCTGCTCGCGATCTACGGCGGCTCGCAGATCGCGTCGACGTACTTCATGGGCGCGACGATGGACAAGACGCAGCGGCGGATCATGATGTTCCTGCCGATCGTGTTCATCACGTTCGTCGCGCAGTTCCCGATGGGTCTGATCCTCTACTGGATGACCACCAACCTTTGGACGGTTGGGCAGGGTCTGATCACGCGCAGGCTCGTGCCGAAGCCAAACGCCGCTGCCGCCGCCGAACCGGCCGGCCCGAAGCGGTCGTCGCGAACGCCGCCGAAGGCCCAGAACGGCGCCGCCGCGGAGACAACGAAGGAAGCGCCTGCGCCACCGCAGACGCGGCGCGTCAAGAAGAAGAAGAAGCAAGGTGGCGCTCGCCGTTGAGTGACGAAGCCTCCGCCGAAACTGTTTCCGTAGAAGCAACGGGGGAGACTGTCGGCGAGGCGAAGTGGAAGGCGCTGCGCGATCTCGAGCGTGCGGCGCCCGGGCTCGACAAGGCGAATGTCCGGTTCCAGGTCGTCTCGGAGGGAGAGCGAGGGTTGCTCGGCGTCGGTTACGTTCCGGCCCGCGTGATCGCGACCGTGCCGGTTGAGAAGATCGCGGACGTTCCGGCAACGGCGCGTGACGACGAGAGCGAGCTCGAGACGCGCATGCGCGCGCTCGTCGAGACCGTCGTCGGTGCGATGGGAATCACCGCGCGCGTCGACGCCCACGAGACTCCCGACCACATGCTCGTCACGTGCACGGGCGGCGACCTCGGCCTGCTGATCGGGAAGCACGGGCAGACGATCGACGCATTGCAGTACGTCGCGAATGCGGCGTCGTTCCGCTCTGGCGCGGGCAAGCCGGTGACGATCGACGCCGCGGGCTACCGGGAGCGCCGACGCGCGACGCTCGAGGGAATTGCACTGCGCGCGGCGGAGCAGGCGACCTCCGGCGAGCGTGTCCTGCTCGAGCCGATGACGGCCGTCGAGCGGAAGGTCGTGCACGAACGACTGAAGGATGTTCTAGGCGTGGAGACCTCGAGCGAGGGGACCGAGCCCAATCGCTACGTCGTCGTTTCGCCCGCTTGAGGAGTGGCTCAAGGCTGTTGTCGCGACGCCCGGACTGACGGCGATCCGCGACGAGGGCGAGGCGCGCCGTGTGCTGCTCGACGATTCGCTGCGCGGCACGGAGCTCGTCGCGCGCTTCGCGGGCCCGATCGTCGACGTCGGTTCCGGCGGCGGCGCGCCTGGGATCCCGCTGGCGTATGCACTGCCGGACCGCGAGGTGGTGCTGCTCGAGGCTGAGCGCCGGAAGTGCGAATTCCTCGAGCGGTGGGCACCGCCCAACGCGCGCGTCCTCTGGGGTCGAGCGGAGGAGCAGGAGAGCGATTGGGCGGGCGTTGCGGTTGCGAAGGCGCTCGCGCACCCACCGACCGCTGCCGAGTGGTGCCTGCCGCTCGTGCGCGAAGGCGGCGCGGTCGTGTTGTGGGTAGGGCCTTCGGCGGATGCGGATCACGTGGCGCGGGTGGCAGAGCGCATCGCCGGCGAGCTCGTCGACACGCCCGAAGGCTTTCTGCTCATCCGCAAGGTCGCCCCCACGCCGGAGAACTTCCCACGCCGCACGGGTGTGGCCAAGAAGCGTCCGCTCCGGTAAACGCTCGGCTAGCTCGCGGAACCGGCACCGTCTTCGCGCTCGATTTCCGCCTCAAGATCCGAACGAGTGAACCCGTGTTCGTCGAGAACCGCGTCGAGAGCGATCCGCCGTCCTGAGTCGTCCTGATCGCGCTGGCGCACTTGTGCTGCGATGGCAAGATCATCGAGCCGGTCGAGGATTTCGAGGTAGCGCTCATAGGAGAGCATTACGCCGGCGGGCCGTCTGTGAGCACCGAAGAAGACAGGTTCCGCGTCGGCTCCGCCCTCCACGAACGCACGCGCAGTCTGCGAAAGCGTTCGACGCGCTTCGCTGGTCGGGAGGACGTCGTGTGGCCGGCTGCGGACAGGCATTAGTTGGAGAACCCAGTTGGCAAGAGTTCTCTTGGCCCTGAGATCGTACACATTCTTGTACATGTTGCGGCCATGAAGGTGTATCGACAAAAAGGGTGATTTCCAGGAATAACCCGGCGGTCCGGGAGGCGGACCGCCACCGGCGGACCGCCAATCGGCGGGTCTCCGTCCGATGGTGCGCAGACAATCCCTCGTATGAACACACACCCTGATATCTCACAGCCAAGTGATTCGCCGCTGCAATTGCTTCATCTGGCGGACTTGGCGTCGGAGTCCGTTGCGGCAGATTTGGCGACACGCCTGCCAGCTCTGGAGTTACAGGCGGACCAACTTGAAAAAAGGGCTCGCGCGTTGCGTCAGATCATCGCCGGTGTTCGGGCTCTAACAGGCAGGAGCGTTGAAACAGAGCGCCAGAC
The DNA here is from genome assembly GCA_045805985.1 of Gaiellaceae bacterium. Lineage (GTDB taxonomy): Bacteria > Actinomycetota > Thermoleophilia > Gaiellales > Gaiellaceae > PALSA-600. The sequence goes on from JBJMKA010000018.1 coordinate 86,132, forward strand.
GTTTGAGTCACACCGGACGAGCTTCGAGGTCGGACCGCCAGATCCGCATGGGCCGCGGGGACCCGATGCGGTACTGCACGTGATGTACGAACAGCCGGTTCGACTCTGGAAGGTGATCGATCTCAAACGTGAGCTATTGCGGCGCGGGTGGGCGCCAACCCCTAAGGCGGTCGAGGCGAGCGTCAAACGACTTCGGGGAGCTGGAAAGGTGGAGTTGGTTTCCTATGGCCACTACCGGCTGATCGAGGTTGAGTTCGGCGAGGTGTCCGCGGACGGTCCGCGGGCGGCATAGCGAGAGACGATCGAGTCGTGACAGTCGAAGTTCTTGTGCGCGATGAGGCGAACGAGGATCTGCGAAACCTCAGTTCCGCAGCGCTCAAGTTCGAGGTACTGAAGTTCCTCATTCGGCTTGAGCGTGATCCGAAGGTTGGGCGCCCCCTTGGCCTGCATGGGGTAGGGGATCTCTCGGACTGCCGGAAGATCTTTTTCGATGATGCCCGCCACCGGATCGTCTATCGCTTGCTGCCCGACGAAGAAGCGCCGGTGACCGCGGACGTGATCGCGATCGGGCCGCGTGAAGCACTCGCTGTGTACATCAATGCCGTCGCGCGACTCGGCCGTGACGTATGAGCGCGCAAAGAGCGCACAATCCCGCATTTCATGCGGCTTTCGGTGTCCGATCGCACCGCTAGATTGGGCGTGTGCCGGCCAAGGTCTACGCGTTCGCGAACCAGAAGGGCGGAGTCGGCAAGACGACCACCGCGATCAATCTCGCCGCGTGCCTCGCGGAGGCGGGCGAGCGCGCGCTCGTCGTCGATCTCGACCCGCAGGCGAATGCGACGTCCGGTCTCGGGATGCGCGCGAACGGCACGTCGACGTACGACCTGCTCGACGGCGCACCGCTTGCTTCGCTCGCGAAGGCGACGAAGTGGGAGAACCTTTATCTCGTCCCGTCACGGCCCGAGCTCGCCGGTGCGGCTGTCGAGCTCTCGCAGCGCGAGGACGGTGACCGCTACCTGGCCGACGCGTTGCAGCAGGCGGAGGGCTTCGACTTCGTGCTGCTCGACTGTCCGCCGTCGCTTGGTCCGCTGACCGTGAATGCGCTCGCCGCTGCAGACCGCGTGATCGTGCCGGTGCAGACGGAGTACTACGCACTCGAAGGTCTTGCACAGCTCGTTCAGTCGATCAACTTGATCAAGGCGCGGTTGAACCCGAAGCTGTCGATCGCCGGTGTCCTCTTGACGATGGTCGACAGCCGTACGCGTCTTTCCGCCGACGTCGAGGCAGAGGTGCGCAAGCATTTCGGGGCGCTCGTCTTCGATGCGGTCGTGCCGCGCAGCGTTCGTGTTGCGGAGGCGCCGAGCCACGGCCTGCCGTTGACGCACTACGACCGGCGCTCTCGTGGTGCCGAGGCTTACTGGAAGGTGGCGATGGAGCTTGTCGAGCGTCCCTAGAAGAGGTTTGGGCAGGGGCTTCGAGGTCCTGATCGGCGGGGCGACGCCCGAGCTCGCGCACGTGGCGGTCGACGACATCCACGCGAACGCGAAGCAGCCGCGCAAGCGTTTCGACGGCGAGGCGGTCAGCGGCCTCGCCGAGTCGATCAAGGCGCAGGGGCTGATCCAGCCTGTCGTCCTCCGGCCGCGGCTCGAGGGCGGGTACGAGCTGATCGCCGGCGAACGCCGCTGGCGCGCAGCGCGCGAGGCCGGCCTGGCGAGCGTTCCGGCGGTCGTGCGCGACGCCGACGATCGCGACTCGCTCCTGCTCGGGCTGGTCGAGAACGTCGCCCGCGAAGATCTCTCCCCGATCGAAGAGGCGCGCGCCTACGCGGTGCTGATCGACGAGTTCGGGCTCTCGCTCGGCGAGGTCGCGGACCGCGTGGGCCGGTCGAAGCCGGCGGTATCCAACCGCATCCGTCTCCTCGAGTTGCCGGAGGACGTGCTCGCGATGATCGGACGCCATGAGCTGACGGAGGGCCACGCCCGTGCCGTGCTGTCCGTGCCGGACCAGGACGAGCGGCGCCGGCTTGCCAAGCGGATCGTGCGCGAGGGCCTTTCGGTCCGGGCCGCCGAGCGAGCAGCCCGCTGGGCGGGCGCCAAGACGAAGGAGCGCCGCGTGTCGGCGGTCGACCCGGCCGTTGCGGCGCGGATCAAGGATGCCTTCCGCCTCCTGACCGGGTTTGAGGCGAAGGTCGGCGCGGCCGGCCTCCAGGTCCCGGTCGACGGCGAGGTCCAGCTCGAGGAGCTGGCCGAGGCTCTCGAGCGGCTCGGCACCCCCTGAATGCCCGACCCGTACCCGGCACGCACCCCCGCTCGTTAAACCCTCGTGGACGGGCTCTGGCTTCAGGACATCGAATCCCTCGAGGCGATCTCGCAGGACGAGGACACGCGCAAGCTGTTCCTCCGGATGGCATATCTGAGCCAAAACGGCAGGCTGCAGCCGTTCTTGCGGGAGCTCGAGGACGATCGTGATCTCGACGACCACACGAAGGAAACGCTCGCGGAGCTCGCCTCGGACGGAAGCTTTCTCCACGCCGTAGAGGACTACGTCCACCGCACGCGCGCGTTGCACTAGCCTCACCGCACCGTCTGTATGGACCCGAACGAGAACGAGACCGCAGCCTTCGATGTCCCTCCGACCACGGAGACGCCTGCGACCTGGAACGAGACAACGCCGCGCTACTTCGGCGTGACGCCCCATGGGCTCGCTGCGGTCATCGCCGCATTCGCGTTCGGTGCGGGCGTCGTGCTGCTTGCATCCGGCCACGCTCTCGGCGGCGCGCTGCTGCTCGTGGCTGCTGCACTGCTCGCAGCGATCTATGCCGAGCAGGCGCGCCGGCGGAGGGACACCGCGTTCGACCGGATCGCGGCGGCGGCCGTCGACCACACGAGGGCCCTCGCCGGGTTCACCGGCTCGTCGGTCCGCACGTGGACGGGTGCAGGTCGCGAGCTCGCGCGTCTCCGGCTCGAGGCAAACCGGCGCGCGAAGGAGCGGACACAGCTGCAGTACGCGCTCGGAGGCGCCGCGTATGCCGGTGACGACCCCGAGACGGCCCGATTGAGGGCCGAGTTGCAGGCTGCAGACGACCGGATCGCCGCGTGCATCGCAGAGGCGAACAAGGTGGTCGAGCGGATGCGGGCTACGAGGGCGCAGGAGCGGCTCGCCGTCGTGGCGACCGAAGTCCGCCGCCCCGACGACGCGTCGCCGTAGCGAGCAACTGCGTAAACGGGGTACCTCGTTCGAGTTAAGACGAATTGCTCACGAATCCCAGCGCTTCGGAGCGCGCTGCCGCGGTGCATGCCGAACAGAGTCTGAGCCAGGCGGGCACGAGGCACGCCATGGGCTAAGGGAGATCACTCAGATGACTGGAAGAATTGGCAAGCTCGTTGCGGTGTGCCTCGCGGCTCTCGTCACGAGCGTGGGTGTCGCTGCGGCGACCGGCATGAACGTCGGCGTTGCGTCGAAGAAGAAGAACGCGGCGGTTCGGCTGTGCCTGACCGTGAAGACCGGCACGCTGCGCCAGCTCGCGGCGAAGAGCAAGGGCTGCCACACGGGCGAGCGGCTGATCGTGATCAACAACGGAGCAGCGCAGAAGAGCGCGGCCGGCCTTCAGGGCCCGCAGGGCCCCAAAGGTGCAGCGGGCACGAGTGGTACGAACGGTACGAACGGCACGGATGGCGCGAACGGCGGGAACGGGACGCAGGGCGCCACGGGTGAGCAGGGCCTCCAGGGCATTCAGGGTGACCAGGGCATCTCCGGTGTCCTCGGCGTGACGGCAATCGCTGGCAAGGCCGACGACTCCTCCTCGCCCTGTGTGCTCGGCGGTTGGACGATCTCGACGACGGCCGGCGACGTCATCGTCTGCAACGGCCCGCAGGGTGAGCATGGCGCGAACGGCGCGAATGGGGCCAACGGCAGTGACGGCGCACAGGGTCTGAAGGGCGATAATGGCGCGAACGGCCAGGACGGCGCGCCCGGGTTGCAGGGCCCGAAGGGCGATAACGGCGCGAACGGCCAGGACGGCGCGCCCGGACTGCAGGGCCCGAAGGGCGACAATGGCGCGAGCGGCCAGAACGGTGCGCAGGGGTCGCAGGGTCCGAAGGGCGATAAGGGCCAGGACGGCGCGCCCGGGTTGCAGGGCCCGAAGGGGGACGCGGGTGCGAACGGCCAGAACGGGGCGGCGGGCCAGAACGGTGCGCAGGGCCCGCAGGGTCCGCAGGGTCCGCAGGGCCCGAAGGGCGACCAGGGGCCGCCCGTCTCGACGAGCACCGGCCAGATGTGCATCAGCAACGGCGCGGGTCATTCGATCGGTTGGGGCGCCTGCGCGAACGGCGGTGGCACCACGGTCACCGTCTACACGGCGCCGTAGCGCGCACTACGACAAGCAACGCGGCAGCGGAAGGGGTGGCTACGGCCGCCCCTTCCGTCTGTCAGGGCTCGAGATCCCTCGGACGAGTGAGGCCACCCGGGGCCGGCCCGTCGATGCAGACGGTGGATGCCCGTTCGCCTTCGTCTGCTGCTCGCCGCGCTCGCTGTCCTCGTTGCCGCTGCGACCGGTGCCACCGCGCATGCCGGACCGAGGACCACTTCGGCGCCGGAAACGATCACGATCGCGGTCGTCGACACCGGTGTCGACGTTTCCCACCCCGATCTCGCCGGGAAGCTCGTGACCGGCTATGACGTCGCCACCGGAACCGCGCCGACGTCCGACGCAGGCTGGCACGGCACTGCAGTTGCCTCGATCGCCGCCGGAACGCCGGACAACGGTCTTGGGATCACGTCCTATTGCTGGCAGTGCAGCGTCATGCCGGTCAAAGTGCTCGACGCGAACGGGCAGGGCTCGGACAAAGACATCGCACGCGGGATCCGTTGGGCCGTCGACCACGGTGCCCGTGTCGTCAACCTCAGCCTCGAGGGACCGACCGAGGACCCGGCCCTGCCGGCTGCGATTCGCTACGCCTCGCGCCATCGTGCCGTCGTCGTCGCTGCTGCCGGCAACGACGGCTCGAGCGATCGGGCCCATCCTGCGGCCGATCCTCTTGCGATCGGGGTTGCAGCGACCGACCCCTCCGACCGCCTCTACCCGTGGTCGAACCGGGGGCGCTGGGTGACGGTCGCTGCTCCGGGAATCAACGTGTCCGCGGTGCCCGGTGGCGGCTTTTTCCGCTTCCAGGGAACCTCCTCTGCAGCTGCGCTCGTGTCGGGCGTCGCCGGCTTGTGCCTCACGGTCGCGCCAAACCTCACGCCCGCCCTCGTCCGGCGTGCTCTCGTCGCCGGAGCCGCCCCGATCGCCGGTGCCTCGTTCGGCCGCATCGACGCGTCACGCACGGTCGCGCTGTGTCGCAGCTTTGCGAGCTCCGCGGGCTGATCTGCCGGTAGCGGGACTTGCGAGATGGGCGATCCTGGATTCGAACCAGGGACCTCCGCCTTATCAGAGCGGCGCTCTAACCAACTGAGCTAATCGCCCGCGCGGGCCGCATGATAGCGCCCGCGCGTTTGCCTCCAAGGCCGGGGGTAATCTAGGACCCGATGGTCGAGATGTCGATCTACGGAGTCTCGTTCGACCTCGTCGGCAAGCAGCCGATCGTGCTCCTGAAAACGGCCGAGGGGAACCGCTACCTGCCGATCTGGATCGGCCACCCCGAAGCGGCCGCGATCCTGATGAAGCTGCAGGGCGCGACCGCGCCGCGGCCGCTGACGCACGACCTGCTCGTCAACATGCTCGGCGAGCTCGACGTGGACGTGGTTCGTGTCACCGTGACCGAACTGCGTGAGAATACCTTCCACGCGTCGATCACGATCGCGCAGAACGGGACCGAGGTCGAGATCGACTCGCGCTCCTCCGACGCGATCGCGATTGCCGTGCGCGCGCAGGCGCCGATCTTCGCCGCCGACGAGGTGATCGAGGAGTCTGCGATCGAGATGGAAGGCGACGAGGTAAACGAGGAAGAGATCGTCGACGAGTTCAAGCGGTTCCTCGACAAGGTCTCCGCGGAGGACTTCATCGAGGCCGAGGTCGAAGGCGACGTCGAGGACGTCGAAGCCGAGACCGACGACGACGAAGAGAGCTAGCCAAGCGCTTCGAGTCGCTCGTCGCCGCTCACGCGTAGACGTAGATCGTGGAGCCCTCCGGGATCATCGAATACACCGTTGTCGCGATCCACATTGGAACGCGCGCGCAACCGTGGGACGCAGGGTACGGCGGAACGTCGGGGTAGCCGTGGACCGCAAACCCGCGCAGGAAGTAGCTCGGGTAGTAGAGGACCCAGTCGAACCCGCCGACCTTGCGGTACACGTGCCAGATGCCGAGCGGCGTGTTCCCGGTTGCCCCGGTCGACGTGGCGACGACCAGCACCACCTTTCCGCCGCGGACGATGAAGAGCACCTGCCGTGCCTTGTCGATCTCGGCGTGGTCGCCCGGGTAGCGCGCGGCCGGGGTCCCGGACCTGAGGATACGCAGCCAGAGTGCGGCATCGACGACACCGGTTCGTGCGAGCCCGTGCACCTTCTGAAACGCGTAGACCGCCTCGAGGTCCTCGCTCCCGAACCAGCCGTCCCTGCGAATCGCATAGTGCTGTCGCGCGAGCTGGCCCTCGAGCTCTCGGACGCTTGCGCCCCTGTCGCCGTAGCGGAGGGTGGGCGAGACGATCTGTGCCGTCACCGTCTCGCGCACCGCAGTCCAGCCCGGCGCCGGCTGTGTGCGCACTTCGACGCGTGCGAGGCGAGGGACGCTCGTGTCGATCGACTTCGGCGTAATCACCGTGCCGGCGACGGCGGGATGCAGGGTCGCGAGCACACGGAGCCTCGCGCCGACGAGCGGTGAGCCCACGACCTTCACGACGAGCTTCGGCGTCACGCGAATCCGAATGACCGCGGAGACGTTTCCCGCCTGCGCCGTCCAAGGCGCCGCGCCGAGCACCCGCACGCTCAGCTTGCCTGCGACAAACCGGCGCCCGTTCAACGTGACGGGCAGCCGAGGCGTCACCTTCGCGCGCAGGGTGACGCGCTGCGCGTACCGCGCCCCGGCGGGGCCGCTGAGGGCGAGCGAGATCGAGGTCACGGGCTGTGCGGGCTCCGTCCCTGCGTCGGAGGTGAGCGTCGGGCGCCAGTAGCCCGCGAGGAAGGCGTGCGTCACCGTGCGACCGGCGTCCTGCCCGCCGTCGCCGAAGTCCCAGGTGTAGGCGGCTGACTCGCACGTGGCCGTGAAGGTCACGGAGAGCGGCGCGGATCCGATCACCGGCGTCGAGTCAGCCCGCAGCCCGCCCGCGCCACCGGAGCGAAGACGAGAAACACGATCGCGGCGAGGGCGACGCGACGCACCTAGCCGGAATCTAGCGGTGCACGGCGACAGCGGCCACGAGCGCGACGAGGTTGAACGTGCCGTGCAGGAACATCCCCGGGACGGCGCTGTCCGTCCGCTCGCGGATCCAACCGAGCACGCACCCGAAGAGGACGATGATCGGCAGCGAGAGCAGAAGCCCGTGCGAGAGGCCGAAGAGCACGCCCGTCCCGAGGATCGCCACCCACTTGCCGTATGGACGCAGCAGGTAGAAGCCGAGGCCGCGGAAGGTCAGCTCCTCGACGAACGGCACGAGCGTGCAGACGACGACGCCGTTCGCGATGTACGCCGCCGCGTGGCTCGGCTGCCATTTGTCGGGGGTGAGCCGCTGCTCGTTTCCGGGGTGCACGAGCGCGATGTAGAGGAGCTCGAAGATCTGGATCGCGAAGAAGCTGCCGATGAGGAGCCCGACCAAACGCCAGCTCAGCCCCGGCAGCCGGAGGGCGAGCCGTTCGATGCTGAATCCGGCGATCGCCAGCACGATCAGCAGGAAGATCGCCTCCTGGATCAGCGAGCCGACTGCGAACGACCACTTGTAGAGCGGGTCGGTCGACGGCGTGCCCGCCGACCGGGTCGCATACTGGAGGACGATGAAGAAGGCGACGAGGGCGAACCAGAGCGCAAGCCGCCGTCGTTCGTCCCTACGATGCGGCTCGATGGCCGAGCGTTCGTTCACTCCTGACGAGGCTAACAACGCCCTCGAGGAGGTGCGCCCCGTCGCGGAGCGCCTCGTGGCTGTGCGGGCGCGGATGCGCGAGCTCGAGCACTCGCAGGGCGAGCTCGTCACCGCGATCGGCGGCAACGGCGGCGGCTACGCGGCGACCGACCTCAACTCGGCCCAGACGGAGCTCGCCGGGCTGGCCGACGCGGCACTCGCCTGCGTCGACCGGCTCGAGGAGCTGGGCGTCGTGCTCAAGGATCTCGACCTGGGCCTCCTCGACTTCCCGTCGGAGCGCGAGGGCGAGGAGGTGCTGCTCTGCTGGCACGTCGGGGAAGAGTCGGTCACGTCATGGCACGGCCTCGAAGAGGGCTATGCCGGGCGGAAACCGATCGACTGGGGCGAATAGACAACCGTGTCCGAGTCCTGGCTGCGAGTCGTGATCGCCGGCATCGTGATCGCCGTCACCGTCCTGGTCGCGAAGATCGTCGACTGGCGCATCGCGCGACGTGATCTCGCGCCGGGTTCGGCAACGCGCTACCGGGTGCTTCGCCAGACGATTGTCACCTCGATTGTCTTCGTCGGCGTCATGTCGGCGCTGCTCGTGATTCCGCCGGTGCGGGCGCTTGCCGGAGGGATCCTCGCTTCGTCCGCGGTGATCGGGCTCGTGATCGGCTTCGCGAGCCAGCGCACGATCGGGAACGTCGTCGCGGGGATCCTGATCGCGATCACGCAACCGCTCCGGCTCGGCGACCGGGTCACGGTCGAGGACACCGAGGGAATCGTGGAGGAGATCGGTCTCACCTACACCTGGATCCGCACCCGCGACAACGACCGGCTGGTCGTCCCCAACGAGAAGCTCGCCTCCGACAGCATTCGCAACTCGACGATTCGCAGCGCCGAGATCATCGCCGAGGTGCAGGTGCAGGTCCCTGCCTCCGCTGACTTGCGCGCCGTGGTGCGCTCGTTGCAAGCTGACGGCGAAGAGGTGTATGTGACCGACCTCGGGGAGAAAGCGACAATTGTCGTGCGCAAACGGATTCCTGGTCGAGGCGACGCCCAGCGGGCCGAGAGCGATCTGCGATTGAGCGTCGCCGAGCGTTTGCAGGCCGCGGGAGCGATCGGCCAGTGAGCCCTCGCCGCCGCGCCGACGACCTCGACTTCATCCTCGCCCATCGCGGCCGGAAGCGGAAGCGGTCGGCTCGGATCAAGCGCCGCCGGCGTGCGGGAGCGGTGGCCGCGACCTTCGCGATCGTCGTCGCGATCATCTTCGTCACCGCCGGCTTCGGCGCCGGTACCGCTCTCTCGGCGAGCTGCGACCTGAACACGCTGCGGCCCGTCGAGATCGGCGCGAACTCGTTCGTCTATGCGTACGACGGCTCGCTGCTCGGCTCGATTCCCGCCGAGCGGAATCGAGAGCCGGTCGCAAGCGCACAGATGTCGAAGTGGCTGCCGCGCGCCACGGTCGCGATCGAGGATCGCCGCTTCTGGCAGCACGGCGGCGTCGACTACGTCGGCATCGCACGTGCCGCGTGGGAGGACCTGAGCGCCGGGAAGGTCGTCCAGGGCGGCTCGACGATCACGCAGCAGCTCGTACGAAACCTCTACACGGGCCAGGAGAAGACGTTCACGCGCAAGATCAAGGAGGCGTGCCTTGCGATCAAGCTCGCGCAGAAGAAGTCGAAGCCCTGGATCCTCAACGAGTATCTGAACAGCGTCTACTACGGCAACCACGCCTACGGTGTCGAGGCCGCGGCGCAGACGTACTTCTCGAAGCACGCGAGCCAGCTCACGCTGCTGCAGGCGGCGCTGCTCGCCGGGCTTCCGCAGGCTCCATCCGACTACGACCCGTACCACAATCCGCAGGCTGCGCTTACGCGCCGCGACGAGGTGTTGCGCGCGATGCTTCAGAACCGATCGATCACGCTCGCGCAGTACGACGCGGCGATCCGATCGAACACGCTCGACTTGCACGCGGGCCGCATCTACACGCGCATCAAGCAGCCCTACTTCTTCTCGTACGTGATCGACGAGCTCGACCACGCCTACGGGTCGAACACCGTGCGCCAGGGTGGGCTCAAGGTCTACACGACGATCGACCCGCGGCTGCAACGGCTCGCCAACAAGGCGATCCGCGACATCCTTCCGTACAAGACGGATCCGGCGGCCGCGATCGTCTCCGTGGAGCCGGGCACCGGTGCGATCCGCGCCATGACCGCCGTCGTGCGCAACGGCGGCAATCAGTTCAACCTCGCCGCGCAGTCCGCGCGCCAGCCGGGGTCGACGTTCAAGACGTTCGTGCTCGCGTCGGCGATTGAACGGGGCATCGATCCCGACTCGACCTACTACACCTCGGCGCCGTTCACGTGCTCGATCGGTCCGTGGTGTCAGACACCCTGGCCGGTGCACACCTACGACAACTCCTACCGCGGTTCGATGTCGGTCACGAGCGGCACGCTCGCGTCCGACAACACGGTGTACGCGCAGCTGACGCTCGACGTCGGGCCGCGCTACGTCTGGCAGATGGCCCACCGGCTCGGCGTGCACCTTTCGCCGGACACGCCCGTCGCCTCGATTGGCCTCGGGACGCTGTCCGTGTCGCCGCTCGACATGGCGGCCGCCTACGCGACCTTCCCCGCGATGGGGATCTACGCGAAGCCGATGGCGATCACGAAGGTCATCCTCCCCGGCGGCCACGAGGACAAGGATTCCGGTTGGGGCAAGCCGCAGACGAAGCGCGCTCTCTCGCAGGCGGTCGCCTGGAAGGTGACGGACGTCCTACGCCAGAACGCGCTCTACGGGACGGGCGCCGGTTCCGGCGACGGCATCCACGTCAACGCCGGCAAGACCGGGACGACCGACAACCACGCCGACGCGTGGTTCGACGGCTACACGCGCCAGCTCAGCACCGTTGTCTGGATGGGCTACCCGAAGGGCGAGATCCCGATGCTGAGCGTGCACGGCCAGACGGTTGCGGGCGCCACCTTCCCCGTGCCGATCTGGCACGAGTACATGGCGGCCGCGCTCTGGCACCGCAAGGTCCTCGGCTTTGAGCTGCCGGACAAGTATCCGACCTACCACTCGATCACGCGCGGCAACTACGGGAGCCTCGGCTACTACTACGTGCCGAGTAGCTCGTCCACGACCACGTCGGCTTCGACGACGCAGCAGGCGCCGGCGCCTCCGGCCTCGACGAGATCCGCGCCGCCGAAGTCGGCGCCGAAGCCGACGCCGACGACGGTGGCGCAGCCGCCCGCGCCGCCGGCGATCACCACCTCCGAACCGCCTCCGGCGACGACGACCGAGACCCCGCCGCCGAACCCCGGCCAGCAGCCGTAGCCGGCTCTCACGGCCCGGTCGTGGCCGATGCAGTCGTGGTGGGCGTTGTGTCCGTCGTTGTCGGTGGCGGCGCCGTCGTGGTCGCCGGCGGCGCCTCGGTGGTCGTCGGTGGCGGCGCGACCGTCGTCGTCGGCAGCACCGTGGGCGCAGTCGGGGGCGTTACCGGAACCGTCGTCGCCCTGTGCGTTGTCGTCGGGGCGCTGGTGGTCGGCGCAGTCGTCGCGGTCGTCGCCGGTTCGCTTGTCGTGGGCTTTGTCGAGCCGGCGGTGGGGACGCTCGGCAGGCTGAGCCCAGGCAACGGGTTGGTCGTCGGCGTCGCTCCGCCTCCGCCGGTTGTGATCAGGGCGAGTGCGATCCCGCCGGCGAGGAGCGCCAGTGCGAGCGGCACCAGCCAGAGCGCGCGCCGCCGGCGGTGGGGCGGTCGCGCCGGAGGCAGGACCTGCGTTGCGTCGGAGGCGGCGGAAACCGCTCCGGGACCGATCATGGTCGCCGCCTCGTCGCCTGCGGTTTCACCGGCGCCGTTGCGCAACTCGCGCAGCAATGCAGCGCCGTCGGGAGGCCTGTCGGCCGGGTCCTTCGCGAGCGCGGCGGCAGCGAGGCTCTCGAGTCGCGCAGGTGCGTTCGAGCGGAAGTCGCCGACCGCGGGCGGCGGGTCGTCGCGGTGCATGCGCACGAGCTCCATCGCGTTCGTCGAGACGAACGGGAGCCGCCCGGTCAGCATCAGGAAGAGGATCACGCCGAAGGAATAGACGTCGCTGCTGGGTCCTGCGGGTCTGCCGGAGGCCTGCTCGGGCGAGATGTACGACGCCGTGCCCAGCACCGTTCCCGCCTCCGTCAGCGTGCCGGCGTCCATGCGAGCGATGCCGAAGTCGGCGATCTTCGCGCGGTCCTCGCCGTCGAACAGGACGTTCGCCGGCTTCAGGTCACGGTGGACGAGGCCGCGTTCGTGCGCGTGCGCGAGCCCGGCGGCCAGCTCCGTCGCCAGCCGCAACGTCTCGTCGTCCGGGAGGGGGCCGTTCTTCAGCCGGTCCTCGAGCGATCCGTTCGGCAGGTACTCGAGCACCATGTACGGCCGGCCGTCGGCCTCGCCATAGTCGTAGAGGGCGCAGATGTTCGGATGCGAGAGAGCCGCGGCCGTGCGCGCCTCGCGCTCGAAGCGGGCTCGGTCGGCACTCGGGCCGAGCATCTTGACGGCGACGCGCCGGGCGAGCTCGTCGTCCTGCGCGAGCCAGACGGAGCTCATCGCCCCGCGTCCCAGCGGTTCGAGCAGGCGGTAGCGCCCGGCGATTACTTCCTCGGCCATGTCAGCGGGATTATCGTGATCCAGCGTGAGCTCCCTGCCCGCCATCGACGAAGCGCTCGCGCTCGTGCTCGCGCGGGCACGTCCGCTCGCTGCCGAGGACGTCCCCGTCGCTCGCGCCGCGGGTCGCGTGGTCGCGGAGCAGTCCCTCGCTGTGACCGACCTGCCGCCCTTCGACAGCTCTGCGATGGACGGGTACGCGGTGCGCGCAGTGGACACCCCCGGACGCCTCACCGTGGTCGGACACTCTGCTGCGGGAAAGCCCGCGGTGCGCGCGCTGGGCGCCGGCGAGGCGATCGTCATCTCGACGGGCGCGGTCGTGCCGGACGGCGCGGACGCCGTCGTGCCCGTTGAGCGCACCTCCGGCGACGTGGAAGTCGAAGGTGTCAGCCCAGGCGAGAACGTCCGTCCGCGTGGCGGAGATGTGCGCACCGGCGAGGTGATCGTGGAACGCGGCGACCTGCTTCGGTCTGCGCAACTCGGCGCGCTCGCGGCCGCCGGGATCGTGATGGTGCGATGCACACGACGCCCACGTGTCTCGGTGCTCGCGACGGGAAGCGAGTTGCGTGTGCCCGGTGAGCAGCTCGCGCCGGGCGAGATCTACGAGTCGAATACGGTGATGCTCGCGGCCCAGCTCGAATCGGCCGGCGCCGAGGTGACCGTGCTCCATTCGGTCGGGGACGACGAGGGTGCCACTCGGGCCGCGCTCGAGCGCGGGCTCGGGAGCGACGTGCTGATCACCTCGGGCGGCGTGTCCGTGGGGCCGCACGACCTCGTGCGCGGGGCACTGGCGGAGCTCGGCGCGGAGGAGGTCTTCTGGCGGGTGGCGGTGAAGCCCGGGAAGCCGATCGCGTTCGCGGTGCGCAACGCTGCGCTCGTGTTCGGGCTGCCGGGAAACCCCGTCTCCTCGCTCGTGGGGTTCGAGCTGTTCGTCCGCCCTGCGCTGCGCGCGCTGCAGGGTGCGCGCGAGCCTGGGCCTGCGTATCTCCCGGGTCGCCTCGGCGCGGCCGTGCACCGGAACGAGCACCGCGACGAGCTGCTTCGTGCGCGTGCGAGGATCGAAGAGGGCGGCGTGGTGCTCGAGCCGCTGACAGGTCAGGAGTCGCACATGATCGTGCGCAGCGCCGCCGCGTCCGCCCTCGTGCTGGTGCCGCGCGGAGCGGGCACGATGCGCGCAGGAACGCAGGTCAGCTATTTGCAGATTTGACCGGGGTGTATGCGGCGCCCCCACGCGGCTGGACAGAGACGAGCTTCGCGTCGACGAGATAGCGGTGCGTCGCAAAGAAGCGTGGGTGGCAGGCTTGGAGGCGCAGGAGCTCCATCCCCTCGTCCTCGAGCGCGGCGACGTCATCGGCGGTGACGACGGAGTGGCGCGTCGTGCGGTAGGTGAACGTTCCGTACGGTAGCTCGAAGGTGATGTAGTCGCCCACGCGGATGTTGTTGATCGCAGCGAACGGCGCGAGGTAAGTGGTGCGATGACCGGCGATGTAGATGAGGTGGCCCTCGCCCGGTAGCGCGCTCCCGGAATAGTGTCCGGGCCCCTTCTTCAGCGACTCGTGATCGGTGCCCTGCACCACGACCATGTTCAACCCGATGCGGCCGATGCGCAGCCGGCCGACCGGATCGCCGGTCCGGAGCGCGCGACGGTATGCCCGCGCTTCGCTCGCAACCTCTCGCTGCACGCTCGCGAGGTCGCCGCCGGGTATGACCCGCGGCCGGAACGCGGCGGCCCGCTTCTCGTATGTGCTCGAGAGCCGTGCTTGCTGGAAGTGCGTGTAGAGCGCCGTGAACGGGTCCTGCCAGCGCCAGACGAGCACCGCCCAAGCCAGCGTGAGCACTCCCGCGACGATCAGGAGCGAGCCGAAGATCCGCGCTGCCTTGCTCACTTAGCCTCCGAACGCACGGCGCCGCTCCTCGGTTACGTGCTTGCGGGCGCGATTGGCGAGGACGAGAGTGCGGACGAGCTCGCGCAACGGCCCGCGGGCCGGTCGCTCGCCCGGCTCCGGATACGGCGCGTAGCGCCCCGCGGCGACCGCAGCGAGCTGCGCGGCACAGGCTGCGCCCGCAAGCCCGATCGCGACCGGCGCGAGCTGCACATAACCGATGGCGACGAGCTCGAGCAGGTACCACGGTGCGTCGAATCCGAGCCCGTAGCGCACACCGAGCGAGAGCAGGATCAGCAGCGGCCCGGTCAGTCCTAGGAGCAGCACGAACGCGCGCGCGGGTGGCTTCCCGCTCCGCACTTGCGGTAACCAGAGCCAGGCGTGCAGGGCCGGCAGGATGAAGATCAATGCGAACGGGTTTGTTGCCAAGACGAGCAACGCCACGACCGCGAGCGCGAGCAGTGCGGCGGTCTCACCGGCGAGCTGCTCGTCGGCTCCGACTGGGCGGCGCGGCACGAGTCGGTGCCGCGCGACGATCCAGCCGGCAAGCACGACGATCCCGAGCGCGATCAGCGCGAGCACCGGCCAATCGCCTGCAACCCGCGTCGCCGGGTTCGGCGGCCGGGGCGCGCCGTCCGGCCACACGCCCAGCAGGTCGAAGACATAGAACGCGAGGCCGACGAAGAGCCAGAACCCGAGTCGCGTGCGCAAGCTGCGCACAGCCGGCAGCAGCGAGATGCCTCGCCGCCTGCAGTGGGCGAAGAGATCGACGGCGCCGACGAAGAAGGGAATCAGCAGTGTGAAGAGGACGAGCTCGATCGCCCAGCCGCGCACGATCCGGTCCCCGGCCCACACGAAGCTCGTCGTTCCCTGCGCAAGCTCGAGGCCCTGGTCGAGCGACCCGATCACCTGCTGGGCGGCGCGTCCCATCGCAGCCAGCCGCGCGTCGCTCAAACGTCCAGCCCGGTCGGTGAACGCGTCGGGAGGTCGTTCGCCCGCCGTCGTGAGCGTGATCGCGGGGATGCCGTGTGCGACGAACGGTCCCTGCTCGTACAGCGTGAACGGGAACCCCAGATCGATCAGCTGATCGATCACGGTCGCGCGTTGTGCGGTCACGCCGGTTTGCTCGAGCAGCCGTTTTGCCGCCGTTTCCACCAGCGTCGCCGCGGGCGAGCGCGGCCTGTCGCCTGTGATGACAACACGCGGCGCGCCCTTCCCTCCGATCGCATCGAGGTTGATCGTCGCCACGACATGGAACGACGTGTGCTCGACGAAGCGCACAGCACCGAGGCCGCCGAACGCGCCGCCGTCGGTCGAGAGGAACACGATCGTGTGCGCGGAGCGCACGAGCCGGCCGGACGACTGCGCGTAGTTCCGCGCGAGCTCGACGAGTGCGGCCGTGCCGGTGGCGTTGTCGTTCGCGCCCGGTCCTGCGCCCGTGTCGTCGCGGTGCGCCATCACGACGATGGCGTCCGTCGATTGGCCGGCTGCGATGGCCCAGAGGTTCCGCAGCGTGACCTTGCCGATCGCCGGCACGCTCGCCTCCCAGGTGTCCGAGGAGAGCGGCAGGGCGTACGGCGCCATCTCGTCGCGGAACCACTCTGCGGCACGCAGAGTCTCGGTCCCGTTCGGCGCGCGATCCGGAACCGAGGTCGCGAAGTCGGTTGCGAGCTGTCGCGTCGCTGCGCCGTCGAAGTTCGGCGGCAGCAGCGGCGCCGGCAGTGCGGCCGGCCCCACGACGCTGAACGCGAGGATGAGCAGCGGCACCGAGAGGAAGAGGAACGCACTGCGGTAGAGCCGCGCGTTGACGGGACGCTCGAGCGAGCCGCGGCGTGCGCGACGACGGCCTGCGGGAGTACGGGTCGCCGCCATTGCAGGGCTATCCTGGCAGCACCTGCCGCTGAGTGCTGTCTAAGCGCATGCGGTCAAGCTCATGACCGAGCCATCTCCAACGATCCTGCTCGTCGACGACGACGACGCCGTTCGGAAGGTGCTCGCGTTTCCTCTCGAGCGGGATGGCTTTACGGTCGTCCAGGCCTCCGACGGCGAGGAAGCGTTGCGCGAGTTCGCCGCGAACACGATCGACCTCGTCGTGCTCGACATCATGCTCCCGCGGCTCGACGGGCTCGAAGTCTGCAAACGCCTGCGTGCGACCAGCACGGTCCCGATCATCATGTTGACGGCGCGCGACGACGAGCTCGACAAGGTGATCGGCCTCGAGCTGGGTGCGGACGACTACATCACGAAGCCGTTCTCGATCCGGGAGTTCCGATCGCGCGTGCGCGCGCTCCTGCGCCGTGCCAAGGCGCCGCACACGCCCGGCGGCGAGCTTGAGGAGCGGCTCGAGATCGACGACCTCGTGATCGACATTCCGCGCAGGACCGTCGAGGTGCGCGGCGTGTCCGTCCAGCTGACCTATGTCGAGTTCGAGCTCCTGCGCACGCTGGCCGCCCAGCCCGGCCGGGTCTTCAGCCGCCGGATGCTGCTCGAGGCGCTCTGGAAAAGCGCCGATTACCGCGATCCGCGCACGATCGATGTCCACGTCCGGCACCTTCGGGAGAAGCTCGAAGCGGAGCCGCGGACGCCGGAGTACATCCTGACCGTGCGCGGCGTCGGCTACCGCTTCCGCGACCGGTGAGACCGTTCACGAGCGTCGGGGGTAGGCTCGCGCTCGCGCTTCTTCTGGTCGTCGTGGGTGTGCTGGCGATCGTGTATCTGATCGTCGTCCCGTCGTACAAGACGTCGCTCGAGAACAACGAGCTGAACACGTTGCAAAAGGCCTTGCTGGCCCGTGCGGTGCCCGCATATCCCAAGGAGCCCTGGATGAAGCAGCAGTTCGCTTCGGCACTGGCGACCCGGATCAACGCCCGGGTGGTCGTGTTCAGTCTCGCGAACGCAAAGCCGTCGCTTCTGATCCCCTATGCCGACTCGAACCTCGAGGGCGATGCGTCCGACGTCGTGAACGATCGGGTCGCCGTCGATGCCGTCCGGCGCCAGGCGCTCGCCCGGGGCATCGTCCGGCGGAACGATCAGGAGTACGCGGAGGTGGCGTACCCGATTGGGGCGTCCGTCGTGCTGCTGGCTGCTCCGCTGCACGACCAGCTGCAGGTCGTCTCGGTCGTCCGCAAGCGCGTGTTCGTCGCCGGCGCGATCGCCACTGCTTTCGCGGTGCTGCTCGGATACGCCGGCGCGAGCCTCTTTTCGCGCCGGATCCGGCGGCTGGAGGAGGCTGCGGAGCGGATCGCGGCGGGAAACTTCGACACACCGGTCGTCGACCACCGCTCCGACGAGCTGGCCCAGCTCGCGCGGGCGTTCGAGCGCATGCGCCTGCGTCTCTCTCAACTCGACCGGGCCCGCGGTGAGTTCATCGCCAACGCCTCTCACGAGCTGCGGACGCCACTCTTCTCGCTGGGCGGCTTTCTCGAGCTGATGGACGATCCCGAGCTGGACGAACCGACCCGTGAGGAGTTCCTCGGTCAGATGCGTGATCAGGTCGTCCGGCTGACGAAGCTCGCGACCGACCTGCTCGACCTGTCGCGCTTGGACGCAGGACGTCTGACCGTGGCGACCGAGCTCATCGAGCTCTCGGAGCTCGCGGACGAGGTGGCCGGCGAGTTCCGCGGGCGCGCGGACGACCACGTGATCGAGGTGGCGACCGACCCCGTCGCCGCCGAGGGCGATGCCGAGCGAGTGCTCCAAATCGGCCGGATCCTGGTCGAGAACGCCCTGGTGCACACACCACCGGGCACGACGGTTCGCGTCTCCACCGCGCTGGACGGCGGCCGGGCGACGCTGACGGTTGCCAACGACGGCCCCGAGATTCCGCCTGAGGCACGGAAGCAGGTTTTCGAGCGCTTCTACCGCCTGGACGGGACGCGGGCCTCCGGCAGCGGCCTGGGCCTGGCGATCGCGCGCGAGCTCGCGGAGGTGATGAGCGGCCGGATCGAGCTGGACTCCCAGGCTGGCTGGACGCGCTTCACGCTCGTGCTGCGCGCGGAGGCGCCGGAGCGCGACGTCCGACCAGACGCCGTCTGAACGAGACAACCCTCCGTACACAGACGAAGCACGTGGAAACGGAGACAAGCTCTGTCGCGGGAGGATTGAGTAGGTTTGCGCACGTGAAAACGCTCAAGGCCAGCCCCTGAGCCAGATGCGCGAACGGCGCCTGCGGCACGGCTACAGTGCGCGCCGGTGCGCTCGAGCTCGGCTGCTGCCCTCGCCCTGATCGCCGCTGTCCTCGGCGGCGTGGTCGTGCTCGTCGTCGCTTCGGTCGCCGGGTGGCTGAACGCAGGCTCGACCAAGACCGTCGTCGTGCGTGCCCCGGCAGTCTCGACGGGGGACGCCAACGCCCCGGTCGTGGCCGCCAAGCCCCTGCTCGGGAACGGCTTCCAGCCGGCCCAGATCTTTCGCACCCGCGCCGCGGGCGTGGTGACCGTCATCTCCTACTTCGACGCCGCCAACCTCCCGGATGCGCGTGGCGGCCAGGGCTCGGGGTTCGTCGTCTCGGCGGGCGGCCTGATCCTCACGAACGCCCACGTGGTCACCACGGCGGGCCAGGGGCAGGGCGAGACCCAGCCGGCCCGCACCGTCTACGTCGAGTTCTCGGACGGGGACCGTGTGACCGCCACGGTCGTCGGGGTCGATCTCTTCGACGACGTCGGCTTGCTCCGCGTCGACCCGGCCAGGCACGCGCTCCGCCCGGTCCCCCTCGGGAACTCGAGTCGCGTCGTGGTCGGCCAGCCGGTCGCCGCGATCGGGAGTCCCTTCGGCAACACCGACTCGCTCTCGGTCGGGGTCGTCTCGGCGGTTCGGCGCTCGATCCCGTCCCTGACGACGAGCTACGACCTCGTCGACGCGATCCAGACCGATGCCCCGATCAATCATGGCAACTCCGGAGGGCCGCTCTTCGACGCGCGTGGCCGGGTGATCGGGATCAACGCGCAGATTCGTTCGAGCGGCACGGGCTCCGGGTTCGAGGGCGTGGGCTTCGCCGTCCCGATCGACTCCGCCCGCCGCTCGATGGATCAGCTCCTGAAGACGGGCGGTGTCCGCTACGCCTACGTCGGGATCAAGACCGAGGACCTGACCCCAGCGGTGGCGAAGAAGTTCGGCTACGCCGCGACGCGGGGCGCCCTCGTGGACGTCGTGAACGCCGGTACGGCCGCCGACCGCGCCGGCCTCGAGGCGGGGACGCGCGAAGTTGTCTACGAAGGCCTCGTCGTCAAGGTGGGGGGTGACGCGATCGTCGCGATCGACGGCATCCCCGTCACGGGGGCCCAGGATGTCGTGCGGATTGTCACGACCAAGCTCGTTCCGGGCGAAACGGCGCGCTTCACCGTCGTCCGCGGCCGCCAGCGCCGGAACGTGGACGTGACACTCGATCAGCGCCCGCCGCCGCGTTAGCGAAACGGCGTAACGGGGCATCCCGTAGGGAGATCACGGCGTCCTGCAGCAGGATTCGGTAGAATAGACGGTGTTTACCTTTCTAATCCGCTGGGAAGAGAAAGCCTGATGAGCCTTGCGGTGGCCGGGAACGGGCACGTCCATGCGATCCGTTTGACGATTCCGGCCAAGCCGGAATACATCACGCTGGGCCGGCTCGCCCTGACGGGCATCGCCCGCTTGCGCCCCGAGCCGCTGCGCCAGGAGGTGCTCGGCGACCTGAAGCTCGCGCTGACGGAGGCCTGCACGAACTCCGTGCGCCATGCCTATGCAGGCGGCGAGGGGACGGTCGAGATCTTCTACGAGCTCCATGACGACAAGCTCGTCGTCGAGGTCGTCGACGAGGGCGAGGGCTTCGAGCCACCTGCAGGTCCGAGTAACGCGCTGGACGACGAGGAGCTGTCGGAGGGCGGCCTCGGGATCGCGATCATCGAAGCTCTGGCCGACGAGTTCGAGATCCGCGAGCGCGCGCAGGGAGGATCTTTCCTGCGCTTCGTGAAGCACCTGTCTTAGCGTGCTTCCCCTCGTCAACGTCGGGCACAAATCGCTCGGCGACTACGCGACCCTTGCGTCGCGCGGGCTGATGGACGAGATCCGTCGGCTCGCCGAGCCACTGCGAGGGAAGCGCGTCGTGCACGTCTCGGCGACCGCCTTCGGAGGCGGCGTCGCGGAGATCAACTACACGCTCGTCCCGCTGATGGTCGACGCGGGCCTGGAGGTCGAGTGGCGGATCATCCGTGGCGCCGATGAGTTCTTCAATGTCACGAAGGCGATCCACAACGCGCTCCAGGGCGACCCGCGATCGCTGACGCCGGAGGAGCAGGAGATCTTCCGTCGCTACAACGAGGAGAACGCGGCGGAGCTTGCTGCGGACGATTACGACTACGTGATCATTCACGACCCGCAGCCGATCGCGATGATCGACGTGTTCCCCGACCGCAGGTCGAAATGGATCTGGCGCGGCCACATCGACTTCTCGACACCCAACCCGGATGTGATGGAGTTTCTCCTGCCGTCACTCCGCCGCTACGACGACGCGATCTTTCACATGCGCGAGTACGTCCCGCAGGCCGCAGATCTGCCGGAGATCGTGATCTGGCCGCCGGCGATCGATCCGTTGATGCCGAAGAACATGGCCCTCTCGCCGGAGGACGCCGCCTACATCCTCGATCAGTTCGGCATCGACGTCGAGCGGCCGCTGCTCACGCAGGTCTCGCGCTTCGACCCCTGGAAGGACCCGGTCGGCGTGATCGACGCGTACCGGCTCGTCAAGCAGCGGTTCCCCGAGGTGCAGCTCGCGCTCGTCGGATCGATGGCGCATGACGACCCGGAAGGGTGGGACTACTACAACCGCACGCTTGAGTACGCCGGGGACGATCCGGACATCTACATCTTGAGCAACATGAACAGCGTTGGCGCGGTCGAGGTGAATGCGTTCCAGGTGCACTCGTCGGTACTGATCCAGAAGTCGATCAAGGAAGGGTTCGGCCTGACAGTGACTGAAGCGCTGTGGAAGAGCAAGCCGATCGTCGCGGGCCGCGTCGGCGGCATCGTCGCGCAGATCGACGACGGCGAGACCGGCTGGCTCGTGAGCTCCGTGGAAGAGTGCGCGCAAGCCTGCATCGAGGTCCTGCGCGATCCGGCAGAGGCGCGGGCGCGCGCTCTCAGAGGCAAGGAGCACGTGCGCAGGCACTTTCTGACGCCGCGCCTGCTGCGGGACTGGCTCGTGCTCTTCAACCGCCTCGCCGGCAACGACACTGGCGGCAGCACGATCACCGTTGTCTGAACGTCGCTCACTGATCGTCGTCTCGAATCGCGGCCCGGTGACCTACCACCGCGATGCGAGCGGTGCGCGCGTCGAGCGCCGCGGAGGCGGTGGGCTCGTCACCGCGCTGCGCGGGCTGCGCGAGCACCACGACGTGACATGGATCGCCAGTGCGACCACGGACGAGGACCGTGTCGTAGCGGCGGAGGGAGGCGGCGAGCCGCTATTCGTCGCACACGACCCGCACGCGTACGACCTCTACTACAACGTCGTCGCGAATCCGATGCTGTGGTTCATCCAGCACTCGCTCTGGGGCCCGGCGTTCAGCCCCGTCGTCGGCCGCGAGCTGCACGAGGCGTGGCACGACGGGTACGAGGCGGTCAATCGCGCGTTCGCGGACGCGGTTGTTGCTCAATTGGACAACAACCCCGATGCCACCGTCTTCTTTCACGACTATCACCTCTATCTCGCGCCGCGCATGGTCCGCGAGGCGCGGCCCGATGCGAAGCTCGCCCATTTCGTGCACATCCCGTGGCCGGTCGACTGGACCACGTTGCCGGCGGCGATGCGCCGTGCCGTGCACGAGGGCCTGCTCGCGAACGACGTCGTCGCCTTCCACACGGAACGGTGGGCACGAAACTTCAGGCGCAGCTGCGAGGATCTCTCCTGCGACATCGGTGACACGCTCGTCACCCATCACGCGATCTCGATCGACGTCGAGGAGTTCGACGCGCTGCGCGAAAGCGACGCGGTGCTCGCAGCCGAGGCTGCGCTCGAGCGTCCCGAAAAGCTGATCGTCCGGGTCGACCGCACCGACCCGTCGAAGAACATCGCACGCGGCTTTCGCGCGTTCGGCATCCTGCTCGACGAGCACCCGGAGTGGCGCGGACGCGTGAAGCTGCTCGCACGGCTCGACCCTTCACGCGAGACGATTCCCGAGTACGTCGAGTATCGCGCCGCGATCGAGGCGGAAGCCGCGGCCGTGAGCGCGCGGTATCCGGACGCTCTCGCCGTGCAGGTGGCGGACGACTTCCCACAGTCGGTAGCTGCCTACAAGCAGTACGACGTCCTGCTCGTCAACGCGGTCTACGACGGGATGAACCTCGTCGCGAAAGAGGGCCCGCTCGTCAACGCACGTGACGGAGTGCTCGTGCTCTCCGAGAACGCCGGGGCCCACGAGGAGCTCGGCGACTGGGCGGTGACGGTGAACCCGTTCGACGTCTGGGGACAGGCCGAGGCGCTGCACGAGGCGCTCTCGATGCAGCCGGGGGAGCGCCGCCGGAGGGCCGAGGCGATCGAGGCTCACGTGCGGCAGAACGACGTGGCGAAGTGGGTCGAGGCTCTGCTTGCCGACCTCGATCGCGTCTCGGCGTAACCTTCCGGTCGATGAGTGACCTCTCGCATGTCGACGAATCGGGCGCGGTGCGGATGGTCGACGTCGGCGCCAAGCCCGTGCAGCAGCGGCGCGCGGTCGCACGCGCGATCGTCCGCATGGCACCCGAAACAGCGGCACGGCTGCGCGATCTCCCGAAAGGCGATGCGCTCGCCACGGCACAGCTTGCCGGGATCATGGCGGCGAAGCGGACCTCGGAGCTAATCCCGCTGTGCCACCCGCTCCAGCTCACCCACATCGAGGTGGACACACGCGTGCTCGACGACGGCGTCGAGATTCTCGCGTCGGCGGAGACCGCTGCGCAGACGGGCGTCGAGATGGAGGCGCTCACCGCGGCGTCGGTGGCAGCGCTCACCGTCTACGACATGGCGAAGGCGATCGACAAGGGAATGACGTTCTCCGTCGAGCTGCTCGAGAAGGTCAAAGACGGAGGCTCGAGCGAGGCGGGGAGGATTCGGTGAAGGCGGCTGTGCTGACAGTCTCCGACCGCGTCTCGCGCGGCGAGGCCGACGACGGGAGCGGCGACCTGCTCGAGGAGCTCTTGCGCCACGACGGATACGACGTCGAGCGGCGCGTTGTTCCCGACGAGGCAGACGAGATCGCGGCCGGGATCGAGGACCTCGCCGGTCGCGCGGCGGTCGTCCTCACGACCGGCGGCACCGGCCTCGCGCCGCGCGACGTGACGCCCGAGGCGACGCGCTCGGTGCTGCAACGAGAGGCGCCCGGGATTGCCGAGGCGCTGCGCGCCGACTCGATCGCCAAGACGCCCCACGGCCTGCTCTCGCGCGGCGCCGCCGGCGTCCTCGGGCACACGCTCGTCGTCAACCTGCCCGGTTCGGCCGGCGGCTGCCGAGACGGCTACGCCGTGCTCCGGCCTGCGTTGAGCCACGCGCTGTCGCTTCTCGCGGACGAGCCGACGCGACACCAGCAGACTTCCTCGTGATGCGCATCGCCCGCCTCTACTACCGGCTCGTCAAGTTCGAGCACACGATCTTCGCGCTCCCGTTCGCGTATGTCGGCGCATTTCTCGCCGTCGGCGGTGTGCCCTCGGCGCACGACCTGCTCTGGATCACGGTCGCGATGATCGGCGCGCGGTCCCTCGCGATGGCGCTCAACCGGCTGATCGACGCGCGCATCGACGCCGCAAATCCACGCACGGCGACGCGGGAGCTGCCCTCCGGGGCGCTGACCAGAGCCGCGGTCGTCGTGTTCTGCCTGCTCTCGCTCGCGGTCTACGCGGTCGCGGTCTGGCAGCTCGATCCGCTCGTGCGCTGGCTGTCGCCGATTCCGGTCGTCGCATTCGTCGTCTATCCGTACCTCAAGCGATTCACATGGCTGTGCCACCTCTGGCTCGGCGCAGTCGATGGGCTCGCACCCGTCGGCGCCTGGGCCGCGATCAAGGGTGAGCTCCCGTGGCAGGCCTGGGCGCTCGGCGCTGCAGTCGCGGCCTGGGTCTCGGGGTTCGACCTCTTCTACGCGCTGTTCGACGTCGACGTTGACCGCGAGCAGGGGCTGCACTCGTGGGTGACGCGGTTCGGCGAGCGAGGCGCGTTCACCGGCGCTCGTGTATTGCACCTGGCGACGATCATCCTGCTCGCGGCCGCCGGGATCGGGCTCGACGTCGGGCTGCTCTATTGGGTCGGAGTGCTGATCGTCGGCGCACTCCTGCTCTACGAGCACTTGCTCGTTCGACCCGGCGACCTGCGCCGGCTCGACGCGGCGTTCTTCACGATGAACGGCGTCATCTCCGTTGCGTTCTTCGCGTTTGTGCTGGCCGACGTGCTGTGACGCGCATCGCGGTCGACGGGATCGACGCCGCCGGCAAGACGACGCTCGCGGATCAGCTGGGCGTACTGCTGAGAGCACAGCGCATGTGCATCGACGACTTCCTCCGCCCGGAAGACGAGCGGTACGCGCGCGGCGTCGACTCGCCGGAGGGCTATTACGAGGACTCGTTCGACTTTGCTGCCTTTCGAGCGGCGGTGCTCGCCGCGACCGGGACCGTGGTCGCAGACGGGGTCTTCCTGCAGCGGCCGGAGCTCGACGACCTCTGGGACCTGCGCATCTGGGTGGACGTGTCGTTCGAGGAGTCGTTGCGCCGCGCGGAGATCCGCGATGCTCACTACATGGACGACGTGCGCGGCCGCTACGAGCGTCGCTACCACCCGGGCCAGAGGCTCTATCTCGCGCAGATAAACCCGCGCTCGCGAGCCGACGTCGTGGTCCCGTCGTGATCCAGGCGCGCGCCCTCGCCAAGCGCTACGGCGACCGGCGCGTCTTCGCCGGCCTCGACGTCGACGTTCCCGACGGCGGCTTCCTGCTCGTCACGGGGCCGAACGGTTCCGGCAAGACGACGCTGCTCCGCGTCCTGGCCGGGCTCGCCGCGCCGACGGCGGGGGAGCTGCAGCTGCCGCCGCGCCACACGATCGGCTACCTCGGCCACGAGCCGCTCGTCTACCGCGAGCTGACGCCGCTCGAGAACCTCACGCTCTTCGGGCAGCTCTATCGGCTGCCCGAGCGCGGCGAGCGGATCGGGATGCTGCTCGAGCGGTTCGGGCTGTGGGAGGTGCGCCGCGAGCGCGTCTCCACGTTCTCGCGCGGGATGCAACAGCGGCTCGGCCTTTGCCGCGTGCTGCTGCAGGAGCCGACGCATCTCCTGCTCGACGAGCCGTACAACGCGCTCGACGCGGAAGGAGCGGCCTTGCTCGACACCGTCTTTCAAGAACACCGTTTCGAGGAGCCGCGCACCTGGGTGATCGCGACGCACGAGCCGCAGCGCGTCGATCGCTATGCGACCGAGCGGCTGGCGTTCGCGTGACCTACGCATCCGACGTCGCGGCGCTCGCGCGCAAGGACCTGCTGCTCGAGCTGCGGGCGAAGGAGACGCTGCCCTCGATGCTGCTCTTTGTGATCGCGGCGCTGACGATCTTCCACTTCGCGCTCCCGAGTGGCACGAGCGACCTCGCCGCTCGCGGCTTGCTCTGGTCGGCGCTGATCTTCACCGCGCTCCTCGGACTCACCCGTGCGTTCGTCGCCGAACGGGAGCAGGGCATGTTCGACGCCCTGATCCTGACGCCGGCCGACCGCAGTGCGATCTGGCTCGGCAAGGCGATCGCGGTGCTCGCATTCCTCGTGGCGGCCGAGGTCGTCGCGCTGCCGGCGTTCGCGCTCTTCTTCCACGGGCTGAACGGGCGGACGGTGGCCGCCGTGGCGCTCGCGAACATCGGCATCTGCACGGTCGGCACCCTCTTCGGCGCGATGGCGGTCGCGGGCCGCGCGCGGGAGCTGCTCCTCCCGCTGCTCTTCCTCCCGATGGCGATCCCGATCGTCGTCGGCGGCGTCGGCGGCTACCTCTGGTTCCTCGTGCTCTACGACGCGATCTTCGCCCTGCTCAGCTGGGCCGCCTTCGAGTACGTCGTCTCCGAAGTCTGAGGCGGAAGTCTGAGACTACGATTGACCGTGCTTTGAAGATCAACCTGAAGCTGCCCGTCCTCGCGGCCGCCTGCACCGGCCTCTTCGGGCTCGCGGTCACGCTCGTCTTCTTCTACGCCCCGGAGGACGCCGACCAAGGCCTCTCGCAGCGCATCTTCTACTTCCACGTCCCGCTCGCGCTCACGGCCTACGCCGGCTTCGGCTGGGGCGCCTGGAAGGCGCTCAGGTACCTCCGCACGCGCGACGAGCGCGCTGAGCTGGAGAGCTACGTCGCGATTCACCAGGGAGTGATCTTCGGGGCGCTGACGCTGCTCACCGGATCGATCTGGGCGCGCATCTCGTGGGGCGTTTGGTGGTCGTGGGGCGAGGACGAGCTCGTGCTCTTTCTCGTGCTCTTTCTCTTCTACTGCGCGTACTTCATGCTCCGCTTCTCCGTCGATCCGGGCCCTGCGCGCGCCAACATGAGTGCGGTCTACGCCCTCTTCGGCGTCGTGCTGATCCCGGTTTCGTTCCTCGCGATCAGGCTCTCGAAGCAGTTGTTTCATCCCGTCGTCTTCAAGTTGACAGGCCCTCAGATGGCCGGCTCGCAGTTCTTCACGTTCTGCGTGTGTCTGGCCGCGATGCTGACGTTGTTCGCGACGCTGTACGCGATCGAGCTGGCGGGCAAGCGACTCGACCGCTCGCTCCGCGAGTTAAAGGAGCTTTTAGCGACGTGACGCAGTCCGAGAAGTACACCGCCGCCGCGTACCTCGTCGTGTTTGTCGGCGTGCTCGTCTATGTCGTGATCATCGGGTCGAAGCTGCAGCGCCTGCAACGCGAGGTCGAGGAGCTCGTCGCGCTCGCGAAGGAGAAGCAAGCGGGTGGTTGAGGCGCTCTTCTGGCCGGCGCTGCTCGGCTACGGCGAGGCTGCGGTCGCCTACGCGACGGTGCGCACCTCGCGCGCGGCGACCTGGGGCGTGCGGCTCGGCTGGCTCGCGCAGACGGCGCTGCTCATTGCGCAGGCCGCCCGCTCCGACGGCTTCCCGTGGTCGACCTGGGCGGGCTCGCTCAACCTCTTCGTGTGGTTCGTGGTTGGGGCGTACCTGATCTGGGGTTGCCGCCCGCGCTTCCGCCTGCTCGGCCTGAGCGTGATGCCGCTCGCAGTCGCGCTCTTCGTTGTCGCGCGCGTCGGCGGCGGGACCGGCGCGGGTTCGCACTCCGACTACGGAAACCTCTTCCTGATCCTGCATGTCGGGCTCGCGCTTGCAGCGTTCGCCGGCTTCACGCTCGCAGCGGGGCTCGCCGGGCTGTACCTCTGGGTGGAGCGGCGGCTGAAGCGGCGCTCGGCCGACATCCTGCGCTTGCGCCTGCCACCGCTCGCATCGCTCGAGCGCCTGACGTGGCGGACGATCCTCGTCTCGCTGCCGCTCCTCACGCTGGCACTCGTGATCGGCCTCGTCCGCCAGCAGCGCGACGGCGGCAGGTTCGACGCGCTCGAGGCGGTGACGCTGCTGACGTGGCTCGTCTACGGCGCGTTCCTGGCGCTGCGGCCGACCGGTCGGCGCGCGGCGTACTTCGCGCTCGGTGGCTTCGTGCTGGTGATCGTTGCGCGGCTCGCGCTGGCGGGGAGTCACTTCACATGACCCTGACGCTGATCGGGCTCTCGCACCACGTCGCTCCGGTGGAGCTGCGCGAGCGTGTGACCCTCGATCTTCCCGCCGCCTCGGCGCTTGCGGGCTTGCTCGGCGATGCGATCTGTCTCTCGACCTGCAACCGCACCGAGCTGTACTTCGAGGGCGTCGACGAGCGCGAGGCCGTGACGGCGCTGCAGGAGCTCGCAGGCGAGCCGCTCGACGGCGTGCTCTACCGGTTGCACGAGGACGCCGCCGCGCTGCATCTCTTCCGCGTCGCGGCCGGGCTCGACTCGCTCGTCCCGGGCGAGGGCGAGATCCTTGGCCAGGTGCGCGACGCGTACGAAGCGGCACATCCCGGCGCGCTGCTCGATCGTGTCTTCCGGCAGGCGCTTGGTGTCGGCAAGCGCGTGCGTAGCGAGACCGCGATCGGAGAGAGTCCGGCGTCTGTCTCGTCCGCCGCCGGCGCGCTCGCTGCGCAGGTGTTCGGCGATCTCACGGGCCGACGCGTGCTGTTGATCGGCGCCGGCCGGATCGGTGAGCTTGCGGCGGCGAATCTCGCTTCACGCGGCGCACTGATCGCGTACGTCGCGAACCGCACTGTCGACACGGCACGCGAGCTCGCACGTCGTTTCGGCGGCGAGGCGCTCGCGCTGCCGGAGATCCCATCTCGGCTCGGAGACGTGGATGTCGTCGTGTCGTCGACGAGTGCGCCAGAGACGGTGCTGCAGGCGGGCGACGTCCCGGCCAAGCGCCGCACGCCGCTCTTCTTCATCGACATCGCGGTGCCGCGGGACCTCGACGCGGCGATCGGCAAGCTCGACGGCTGCTTCCTCTACGACATCGACGACCTCGAAGCCGTCGTCGCCGAAACCTTGTCGGGCCGCCGCTCGGAGGCGGCGCGGGCCGAGCAGCTCGTCGCCGAGGAGGCGGAGCGCTTCCGGTCGTGGCGCGCCTCGCTGGACGTCGTGCCGGCGATCGCCTCGCTTCGGGCGCGCGCGGAGGAGATCCGTTCCGCGGAGCTCGCGAAGGTCGACGGGCGAATGAGCGACGACGAGCGTCGAACGCTCGAGTCCGTGACGTCGCAGATCCTGAACAAGCTGCTGCACCTGCCGACGATCCGCATGAAGGAAGCGGCGGTCAGCGCCGACGGCGCGGCCTATGCGGACGCCGTCCGTCACCTCTTCGGGCTCGAAGAGGAGAAGAAGCGGTGACGCCCGACCAGGACCACCGGCGTCGGCTCGACGGAGCCGGCCAGGACCAGCGCCGAGAGCGGCCGTTGCCCGTAGTGGCGCCCTCGGCGTTCATGCGGATCAGGCTCGGCCATCCGGCGTGCGGACGGAGCAAGCGTGTTGGGAGGTCGAGCTGTGCTCGTACGCATCGGGTCTCGCGGATCTAGGCTCGCGCTCACGCAGGCCGAGCAGGCCGCCACGCTGCTGCGCCGCCCGGGGATCGAGATCGCGTTCGTCCCGATCACCACGGCCGGCGACCGCGACCGCACGAGTCCCTTCGGGCAGATCGGCGAGCGGGGCGTCTTCGTGAAGGAGATCGAGGAGGCGTTGCTTGCCGGTCGCATCGACGTCGCCGTGCACTCGGCGAAGGACATGACCTCCGATGACACGGCCGGGCTTGCGATCGGCGCGTACCTCGAGCGCGACGATCCACGCGACGCCCTGATCGGCGCCGCCGAGCTGCGGCCGGGCATGCGCATCGGCACCGCATCTGTGCGCCGGCGCGCGCAGCTGCTTGCGGCGGAGCCGACGACCTCCGTCGAGCCGATGCGCGGCAACGTCGAGACGCGGCTGCGCAAGATGCGCGAGCGCGGGCTCGACGCGATCGTTCTCGCCTCGTGCGGGCTCGACCGGCTCGGGCTTGCGGACGAGATCGGCCTGCGGCTCGACCCGGAGCTCATGCTGCCCGAGGCCGCGCAGGGCGCGCTCGCGCTGCAGGTGCGCGCGGGCGAGGAGGAGCTCGTCGCGCACGCGGATCACGTCGAGACGCGACGCCGCGTGGAGCCGGAACGCGCGTGCGTGGCACTGATCGGCGCGGGGTGCCTCGCACCGGTCGCGGCGCATCACGACGGAGTGACGCTGCATGCGTTGATCGCCGACGAGGACGGCGCGTGGGTCGAGCGTCGGTCCGGCGACGATCCGATTGCACTCGCGGCAGAGCTCTCGGGCGTCGCTGCGGCCCGATGAAGGTGATCGTCACCCGGCCGCGCTCGCAGGCGCGGCCACTCGTCGCGGCGCTGGAAGCGCTCGGCGCCGAGGTGGTGGAGTGCCCGCTGATCGAGCTCGAGCGAACCTCGGACGAGCGGATCGACGGCGCAGGCTACGACTGGTTGATCGTCACGAGCCCGAACGGCGCCGACGAGGTGGCACGGCGCGGCGTCAACCTGCCTCGCATCGCCGCCGTCGGTCCGGGTACGGCGGAAGCATTGCGGGAGCACGGGATCGAGGCGGCGTTCGTCCCGCGCGAATCGTCGCAGGAGGGTCTGCTCCGCGAGTTCCCGCGCCCGGCCGGCCGCGTGCTCTTCGCGGCGGCGGAAGGCGCGCGCCGGCGCCCGATCGAGGAGCTGCAGGCCGACTTCGTCCCGCTCTACCGCACGCGGCTCCTCACACCGGAGCCACCCGAAGGCGACGCGGTCGTCCTGGCCTCCGGCTCCGCCGCGCGTGCCTACGCGGGCGTCGGCGGCTCGGCACCTGCCGTCAGCATCGGGCCGGAGACGTCTCGTGTCGCGCGCTCCGTCGGGCTCGAGGTGGTCGCGGAGGCTTCGACGCACGATCTGGATGGGCTTATCGCGGCCGTGCGCGATCTGATGAAGTCCCGGTCATGAGGCGTAGGCTCGACGGAGTCGACCAACGATGACAACGCACATCACCTTCCTGACGGACTTCGGCCTGCAGGACGACTTCGTCGGCACGTGCCACGGCGTGATGGCGCGCATCGCGCCCGATGCGCGCGTGATCGACATCACGCACGGCATTTCCCCGCAGGCGATCGTCCAGGGGGCGCTCGTCCTGCGGAGCACGATGAAGTACATGCCCGTGGGCGTCCACCTCGCCGTCGTCGACCCCGGTGTCGGCGGTCGCCGCCGTGCAATCGCCGTGCGCACCTCCGACGGTCGATTCCTCGTGGGCCCCGACAACGGCCTCCTGTTGCTCGCCGCGGACGAGCTCGGGATCGAATCCGCGCACGAGCTCACCGATGAGCGCTACCGGCTGTCGGACGTCTCGCGAACGTTTCACGCGCGTGATGTCTTCGCTCCGGCCGCGGCGCACCTTGCCGCCGGAGTCTCGATTGACCAGCTCGGTCCGGCGATCGGCCCATCCGAGCTCGTCCGGGTCGACGTCCCGTCCCCGAGCGTCGGCAAGTCTCAAATCTCCGCCACCGTGGTCGGTGTCGATCGCTTCGGCAATGTCGCGACGAACATGCGCGACGAACACGTTGCGAGCCTCGGCGTCGTGCGCGGCGACCGCGTGGAGGTCCGGCTGACGTTCGAGCGGTACTACGCGACCCTCGCGGACACTTTTGCCGACGCGACACCCGGGGAGCTGATCCTCTACGAGGACTCCTACGGCCTCGTGACGCTGGCGATCAGCAACGGCAACGCAGCCCGGTTGACCGGCGTCGGCGTCGGCGATGAGCTGCGGATCGCGCTCGCGTGACCGCCGGACAGCGCTTCGCGCGGCTCGTGACCGACGTCGTTGTGCGCGCCCCGTTCCTCTGGCGGCTCTTTCGCAGGCGCCTGACACGGAGCTTCGACCTGCTCGCACCCGAGTGGGACGCGACGCGTGTCAGCCGCGAGCGGCTCGTCGCGATGATCGCCGCACTGGACGCCCTGGGCGCGCCCACCCGCGCCCTCGACGTCGGTACCGGCACCGGCGCGGTCGCGCGCCTGCTCAGTGAGCGGTGGCCGGCCGCCGAGGTGACGGGCGTCGACGTATCGCCCGGGATGATCGCGGAGGCCCGGCGTCTCGGGCCGCAGCGCTACGACGTCGGCGACGCGTCCGCGCTCCCCTACGAGGACGCGGCCTTCGATCTCGTCACGCTGAACAACATGATCCCGTTCTTCGACGAGCTCGGCCGGGTCACGGCGCCCGGCGGCTACGTCGCGATCGCCTACAGCATGGGCCCGCAGACCCCGATCTGGGTGCCGCTCGAGCGCGTGCGGGACGAGTTGCAGCGGCGAGGGTTCCTGCACGTTGCGAACTTCGAGGCGGGAACCGGCGTTGCACTGCTCGCCCGGCGGTCGTAAGCTTCAGGCCACAGGGACGTTCGCGACGCGGTATCACCGGTCCGGACGTCTCTTTTTCGCACGGCTACACTTCGGCGCGCTGCATGCTCGAGCTGCGGCGAGGTAGCTCAGTTGGTAGAGCACACGGCTGAAAACCGTGGTGTCGCCGGTTCAAGTCCGGCCCTCGCCATTGATGTCTCGCATCGCCGATCCGGGCCTCGCGCCCGAAGGGCATCGGCGCATCGAGTGGGCGCGCCAGCACATGCCCGTCCTGCACCGCCTGCTCGAGGAGCGGCTCTCGGACGGCGCGCTCAAAGGTCGCAAGGTGGCCGTCGTCGTCCACCTCGAAGCGAAGACCGCTTGTCTCGTGCTCGCGCTGCAGGAGGCGGGCGCACACGTCGTCGCGGCGGGCAGCAACCCGCTTTCGACCCAGGACGCCGTCTGCGCGGCGCTCGTCGAGCGCGGCGTCGAGGTGCACGCGCGCCACGGCGTCTCGCAAGCGGAGTTCACCGCCGACCTGCTCGCGATCGCCGAGACCGGGCCCGAGCTCGTGATCGACGACGGTCTCGAGTTGACGCGACGCACCGCGGAGCACCGACCCGATGTCTACGCACGGCTGCAGGGCGTCAGCGAGGAAACCACCACCGGCGTCGCGCGGCTGCGCGCCCTCGCGGCCGAGGGGCGCCTCCCGTTTCCCGCGATCGCCGCGAACGACGCGAAGTGCAAGCACATGTTCGACAACCCGTACGGCACGGGCCAGACCGCGTTGACGGCGCTGCTCGCGCTCACGAACGTCCTCGCTGCCGGCCGCGAGTTCTGCATCGTGGGCTACGGCTGGGTCGGCAAGGGACTCGCCCGCGCGGCGGACGGGCTCGGTGGGCGGGTCACGGTCGTCGAGCTCGATCCGGTGCGAGCGCTGACGGCGCACATGGACGGCTACCGCGTCGCGTCGCTCACGAACGCGCTCCCGGATGCGGACGTTGTGCTCACCGCAACCGGCTTGATCGAAGCGATCGGTATAGAGGCCTTCGCGTACCTCAAGGACGGGGCGTTGCTCGCGAACGCCGGCCACCACGACCGGGAGATCGACGTGCCCGCACTCGAGGCGGAGGCCGACAGCGTGATCGAGGCTCGTCCGAAGGTGAAGACCTACGTGCTCGGCGACCGGCGCGTGCACGTGCTTGTCGACGGAGCGCTCGTCAACATCGCCGGGCTCGACGGGAACCCGATCGAGATCATGGACCTCTCGTTCTCCGTCCAGGCGCTGTCCGCGCACCTGCTCGCCTCGGGCGTCGTCCCGCCCGGTTTGAACCGGTTCCCCGACGAGCTCGACGATCTGATCGCGCGGACGAAGCTCGCCACGCTCGGCATCGAGCTGGACGATCCCACCGAAGCGCAGCTCAAGTTCCGCGCCTCCTGGGCCGTCTAGGAGCCCACGACCCCCAGCCGCTCGACGAGCCCCCGCGCCAGCTCGTGCTTCTCGAGGACGCCGTCTGCGCCCGCCCCGACCGCCGCCCGATGAAGCGTCGCGTCCGGGTCGCCCGTGACCACGATCAGGCAGAGGCTCGGATGGTCGCGACGCAGGCGCGCCACCGCCGTCACGCCATCGACGAGCGGCATGTGGAGGTCGACGACGACGGCGTCCGGATCCAGCTCGTCCGTGAGCTCGATCGCCTCCAGGCCGTTCCGGGCAGCAGCAACGACCGCCAGCTCGGGCTGGCCGTTGATCAGTGCGCGCAGCGACTCGAGAAAGAGCACGTCGTCGTCCGCGAGCAGAACCTTGATCTTTCCGTCCGTCATCCGCAGTTGCATAGGGTTTTCCCGATGTCCGCACTGGAAACCCCCCGGCCGGTCGCGATCATCGGCGCCGGCCTCGACCTCGGCGCCGGGCGACGCGGTGTCGACATGGGCCCCTCCGCGATCCGCTACGCGGGCCTGGAGGCACGCGTACGGGCGCTCGGGCGCGAGGTTGCCGACTGGGGTGACGTTCGCTCGCCGGTTCCCGAGGCGACCGAAGAGGGCAATCCGAGCTGCCGCTATCTCGCTCCGATCAAGCAGGCCTGCGAAAAGGTCGGCGCGCTCGTCGCCGAGGCGGCCGGCCAGGGCTTCATCCCGCTCGTCCTCGGCGGCGATCACTCGATCGCTATGGGGACGCTGGGCGGCATGGCGAAGGCGCGCGGTGCCGGAGCCGCGTTGTGGATCGACGCGCATGGCGATCTCAACCGGCCGAGCACGTCACCGAGCGGCAACGTCCACGGCATGCCGCTGGCCGCCGCGCTCGGCGTTGCGGGCGAGGCCTTCGCGAGCGATGTCTATCCGACGCCATCGGTCACGCGCGCCGCGCTCATCGGCATCCGCTCGCTCGATCCGGGTGAGCGCGCCCTGATCGCCGAGCTCGACGTGCGTGTCTTCACGATGAACGAGGTCGACCGGCTCGGGATGGAGCGCGTCTTGACGGAGTCGCTCCAGTTTCTCGCCGAAGCACCGTTCCTCCACCTGAGCCTCGATTTGGATGCCGTCGACCCGATGTTCGCGCCTGGGGTCGGCACACCCGTGCGCGGCGGTCTCTCCTACCGGGAAGCGCACCTCGCGATGGAGCTGCTCGCGGAGTCGAGCCGGCTCGACTCCCTCGAGATCGTCGAGGTCAACCCGATCCTCGACCGGGAGAACGAAACCGGGACGCTCGCGGTCGAGCTGGTCGCGAGCGCGCTCGGCGCCCGGATTCTCTGAGGCTACGCGGGCGGATCGACGGGCTTCGCGCCGGCGGAGCGCTCGACCTCGAGCTCCTCGCCGCTGCCCGACGGCTCGTAGTAGACCGTCCCGGCCAGCTTCTCCGGCAGGCAGTCGACCTCGAATCCCGCCTCGTTCGTGTGCGGGTAGACATAGCCCTCGCCGCGCCCGAGCTTCTTCGCTCCGGCGTACGCGGCCGAGCGCAGCGCCGCGGGCGGCATCAGGTGTCCGTGCTCGCGGACGTCTTGCGTCGCCTTGCCGATCGCGATGTACGACGCGTTCGACTTCGGTGCGCGGGCGAGATAGATCGCCGCCTGCGCGAGGTTGAGGCGCGCTTCGGGGAGGCCGACGTGTTCGACGGCCTGCGCAGCGGCCACGGCAACGAGCAGCGCCTGTGGATCGGCGTTGCCGATGTCCTCGGATGCGAGCACGATCATGCGCCGCACGATGAACCGCGCGTCCTCGCCACCCTCGAGCATGGCCGCGAGGTAGTAGACGGACGCCTGCACGTCGCCCGCGCGAGTCGACTTGATCCACGCCGAGATGAAGTCGTAATGCCGGTCGCCACCTTTGTCGTAGGCGAGCGGCCGCTTGCGCGCGGCGTCGTCGACGTGCCGCTCCTCGAGCGTCATGCCTTCGGCGCGCGCCGTCTCGACCGACAGCTCGAGGATGTTCAGCGCGTTGCGGGCGTCGCCGCCGGCGCGTCCGGCTATCAGCTCTTCGAGCTCCTCCGAGACCTCGGCCTCGAGCGCGGCCGCTCCCCGGCGCACGACATCGATCAGCGTCTCGATCGAGTGCGGCTCGAGCTCGTAGACCTGCGCGCGTGAGAGAAGCGCCGAGTTGACCTCGAAGTACGGGTTCTCCGTCGTCGCGCCGATCAGCGTGACCAGGCCTTCCTCGACGCCGGGCAGCAGCGCATCCTGTTGTGCCTTGTTGAAGCGGTGGATCTCGTCGAGGAAGAGGATCGTGCGGCGGCTGCTCGTACCGAGCCGCTCGCGCGCCTGCTTCAGCACGTCGCGCACGTTTGCCACCGTCGCCTGCACCGCAGAGAGCTCTTCGAACTCCGCGCCCGTGGTCTGCGCGACGATGCGCGCAAGCGTCGTTTTCCCCGATCCGGGCGGGCCGTAGAGGATCATCGAGGGCGCGCGATCCTGCTCGATCGCGAGCCGCAGCGCCCGGCCCGGCCCGATCACGTGCTCCTGGCCGACGAAGTCGTCGAGCGTCGTCGGCCGCAGCCGCTGCGCGAGAGGGGCGGAGGCGCCGAGGCGGCGGCCCGCGGCCTCGGAAAAGAGGTCACCCACGCCGAAAGTATGCTCTCGGCTCGATGAGCGAGGCGAGCGAGGTCTGGGGTGCCGGGACGTACGAGCGCTTTGCCGCGCGCCTCGCGCCGGTCCAGGACCAGCTCGTCGGCCTGCTGGAGATCGCCCCGGGCGAGCGCGTGCTCGATCTCGCCACCGGCACCGGCGACGTCGCGCTCCGAGCGGCCCGCTCCGGCGGCATCGTCACCGGCCTCGACATCGCCGAGCCGATGCTCGCGAAGGCCCGAGAGCGCGCCGAGCAGGAGGGCGTCCAAATCAGCTTCGACCACGGCGACGTCGAGTACCTCCCATACGAAGACGCGTGTTTCGACGTGGTCGTCTCGAACTTCGGCGTTGTCTTCGCGCCGGACCACGCGAACGTCGCCTCCGAGCTCGCGCGCGTCTCGTGCCCAGGCGCGCGCCTTGGCTTCAGCGCGTGGAAGCCGAACCCGAAGCTCGGCGAGCTCTACCGACGATTCACCGAGGAACCGATCGAAGGACGCGAGGTCTACGAGTGGGGCCGCGAGGACCACGTCGAGGACATGCTCGGCGACGACTTCGACCTCGAGTACGAGGACGGCACGCTCTGGCTCGAGGCCGAGTCCGGCGAAGAGATCTGGAAGCTCTTCTCCGAGTCGGCGCCGCCGGTGATCGCACTCGTGAAGCAGCTCGATGACGCGAAGCGCGAGGCGTTCCATCGCGCGTTCGTCGAGCTCTACGAGAGCTACAGCACGAAGGACGGCGGCATCCGTGCGCCGCGGCGCTACCTGCTCGTTCTCGGCCGCCGGAAGTGACCGAGGTTGCCCGCGTAGGCTCGACGGAGCCGGAAGTCGCGGCGCTGCTCACGCGGCTGGTCCGTCTCGACACGACGAACCCGCCGGGCAACGAGTCGCTTGCCGCCGAGCTGCTGCGCGACTACCTGGAGGCGGCGGGCGTCGAGTGCCACCTCTATGCGCGCGTGCCCGAGCGGGCCAACCTCGTCGCGCGCATTCCCGGTCGCGGTAGCGGCCCGTCGCTCGCGCTTCTGTCACACACGGACGTCGTGCTCGCCGATGCGAGCGGCTGGGAGCGCGACCCGTTTGGCGGGCAGCTCGTCGGCGACGAGATCTGGGGTCGCGGCGCACTCGACATGAAGGGCGAGGTCGCGGCGTCCGCCGTCGCGCTCGCGACGCTTGCGCGCGAGGGTTGGCGCGGCGACGGCGACCTGATCTTCATCGCCGCGGCCGACGAGGAGGTCGGCGCCGGATTCGGCCTGCAGTGGCTCGTCGAGGAGCATCCCGATGCCGTGCGGGCCGACTTCTCCGTCAACGAGGGAGCTGGCGACCGTGTCGAGCTCGCCGGCAAGGTGCTCTACCTCTGCGCCACGGCGGAGAAGATGAGCTCACCGTTCGAGTTGCGCGTGCGCGGGCGGAGCGGCCATGCGGCAATGCCGAGCATCGCCGACAACGCGCTCGTCAAGGCGGCGGCGCTCGTCGAGCGGCTCGGCGGCTTCCAGACCGAGCCGCGCCTGATCCCCGAGGTGGAGGCGTTCCTGGCCGCGTTGCTGGGCGACGTTCCGCCTGCGACCGGAGCGCTGGCGCGGGCGCGAGAGGTTGCGCCGCTTGCCGGCGAGCTGGTCGAGCCACTGCTTGGGATGACTGTCGCCCCGACGCAAGCGCACGCGTCGGACAAGCGCAACGTCATTCCCGGGAGCTGCGAGATCACCGTCGACGCGCGGCTCCTGCCGGGCCAGACGCCGGAAGAGGCGGAGGCGACGATTCGTGCGTGGCTCGGCGAGGGCGACTATGACCTCGTGAACACCGAGCGCTTCGGCGGTACGCGCTCCGAGATCGGTGGGCCGCTGTGGGACGCCGTGCGGTCGTTCGTCGAGTCCGAGGAGCCGGGCGCGGCGCCCGCGCCGATCTGCGTCGCCGGCTTCACCGACTCGCACTGGATGCGCGAGGCGTTCGGCACCGTCGCCTACGGCTTCTTCCCCTCGCGGGAGATGGACTCCGAGACGGCGGCGCGCCTGATCCATTCGGCGAACGAGCGCGTGCCGATCTCCGACCTCGAGCTCGGCGTGCGCTGGCTGCGGCACGCCGCGCAGACCGTCTGCGGCTGACCGTGCTCGAGCTGTACGACGCGGACGGCGCGTTCGAGACGCTCGACGCATACCTCGCCGACGAGCTGCGGGAGGGCCTCGTTGCGGATGTCTACCTCGGCTACGGCCTCGGCGAGCCACTGCGCCGCGCGCCGTGGCCCTCGCCTCCGGAGCCGTGTCCGTTGCCGCTCCTGGCCGCGCGGGTCCGGCCTTGTGATGAGTCATCACAAACGGGTTCGGGCTTTCGCCTCGGCGAATGGGAGGCGACGTGGGTGCCCGAGGACTACGCGGCCGCCGTCGACGAGGTGCGCGCGGCGATCGCTCGCGGCGACGTCTACCAGGTGAACCTCGTGCAGCATCTCGTCGCGCCGTTCGAAGGTAGTCCCCTTGCGCTGGCCGAGGCGCTCGCGCCGTTGCGGCCGCTGCACCCCCGGCCGCTCGTCGGAGACCGGTGGGCGATCGTCTCCGCGTCGCCGGAGCTCTTCCTCGCGCGGCGCGGCGACCACCTCGTGACGATGCCGATCAAGGGCACGCGGCCGATCGGCGAGGA
Organism: Gaiellaceae bacterium; assembly: GCA_045805985.1. Classification (GTDB taxonomy): domain Bacteria; phylum Actinomycetota; class Thermoleophilia; order Gaiellales; family Gaiellaceae; genus PALSA-600. The sequence continues at coordinate 125,185 of JBJMKA010000018.1, forward strand.
CGTCGACGATGCCAAGGAAGCGGCCGAGCACGTGATGATCGTCGACCTCGAGCGCAACGATCTCTCGCGCGTCTGTGAGGTCGGGTCGATCCGCTGGCCGGAGCTGATGGCCCAACAGGAGCTCGCGGGCGTGACACATCTCGTCTCGACGGTGGAAGGCCGTGTGCGCGCCGACGCGACGCTCGCCGACATCTTGCGCGCGACGTTTCCCGGCGGGTCGATCACCGGTGCCCCCAAGATCTCGGCACTCGACCACATCGCGAGGCTGGAGCCGGTCGGCCGCGGTGCCTCCATGGGCGCGCTCGGGACGATCCAGGCCGACGGCGACTTCGAGCTCGCGCTCACGATCCGCACGTTTGCGATTGCCGAGGGACGTGCGCACCTCTGGGTGGGCGGCGGGATCGTCTGGGACTCCGATCCCGAAGCGGAGATCGAGGAGTCGTGGGTGAAGGCGCGCCCTCTGCTCGCCGCCGTCGGTGGATTGGTCAGAGCGTGAAGCTGCTCGCGGTCGCGGTCGAAGGTCGCGGGCTCGTCGATCCGGCGGAGCCGGTCTTCCGAGCCGACGACGAAGCGTTGCTGCGGGGCAGCGCGGCCTTCGAGACGCTGCCGGTCTACGGCGGCAGGCCCTTCGAGCTGGGCCGCCACCTCGACCGCCTGCGCGCCTCGCTTCCGACGCTCGGCCTGCCGCCGCTCGACGAGGGTGCGGCCGAATCGCTCACCACGATCGTGGCCGATGACGTCGCCGCCGATTTCGTCCTGCGCCTCTATCGCACCGACACCAGTCTCGTCGCCACGGCCGCGCCCATTCCCGCCGGGCTCGAGGAGCTCCGGGCGCGCGGCCTGCGCGTCCACGTGATCGAGACGGGCCTCCCGGCGGCGCTCGTCGCGGGAGCGAAGGCGACGAGCTACGCGCTCGCGCTTGCCGCGCTGCGCGAGGCGGAGCGCAACGGGCGCGACGACGCGCTCTTCGTCGCCGACGGAATCGTGCTCGAGGCACCCATGTCGAACATCTGGTGGCGGCGCGGCAATGTCCTCTCGACGCCCGCGAGCGGGCCAGGTGTCCTGCCCGGCGTCACCCGCGCCGTCGTACGGGAGCTGGCGCAGGAGGCGGGGCTCGAAGTGCGCGAAGGTCGTTTCTCCCTCGCCGAGGTCGAAGACGCAGAGGAGGTGTTCACCACCTCCTCGGTACGCGAGGTGATGCCTGTCGTCTCGCTGGACGACTCGCCGGTCGGCGACTGCAGGCCCGGCCCGGTCGCCCCGCGGCTGCAGGAAGCGCTCCGGGTACGCTCCCGGCGGTGACCGAGAGGGTCCGGCTCGGTGGAATGGCGCTTGCAAACGGCGTGCTGGTGCACGGCCCGCGAGCATGGGCGTGCGCCGTACGCACGGACGACGGCGAGCTGAAGGTCGTCGCCCGGCGGAAGCGCTTCCGCGCAGCCGACGTCCGGAACCCCATACTGCGCGGCCCCGCACGGATCGCCGAGGTGTTCGCGCTGCTGCCGCAGGTCAAGCGAGCGCTGCCCGAGGCGGAGCTGCCGATGCAGCGGCCGCACGTGCTCGCGTCGATGCTCGGAAGCGCAATCGTCCTGCGTGGCCTGCGCAACTCGCGCCTGCGTCCGCTGACCCGCGAGCTCGCGAGCGGTCTGCTCTCCGTTGCGCCCGCCGCGTTCGCGTTGCGCGGCGGCGACCTAGCCGCCTATCACGGTGCGGAGCACGTCTCGATCGGAACCTACGAGCACGGCGAGGCGCGGCCCAAGGAGCACGAGCGCTGCGGTTCGCACCTGATCGGACCGATGCTGCTGACGACCGCCGCCGGCAACCTCGTGGCGGACCAGGCGCCAACGCGTCTGCGTCCGGCAGCCAAGCTCGCCGCCACGGTCGGTTCGCTCGCCGCCTCGGTCGAGATCTTCAACTGGATGACGCGCAACGCGGAGCACCCGCTCGCGCGCGCACTCGCCAAGCCGGGGCACGAGCTCCAGCACCGGCTCGGCACGCGCGAGCCGTCGGCCGACCAGCTCGAAGTCGCCGGCGCCGCGCTTCATGCCTGTCTGCAGCTCGAGCATGCAGAGCTCGAGCGGTGACGTCGACGCGCAAGCGGCTTGACCCTTCGATCTTCGACCTGCCGGTCGAGAAGATGCAGGCCGGCTGGTACACGGATGCCTACTTCAACCACGCGCGCGCGACGCTGATCGAGGACGGCCGCCACCCGAACGTCGTCATGCAGGTCTTCCAGAAGAACAACGCCTACCTCGGCGGGATGGACGAGGCGATTGCGATCCTCAAGCTCTGCGCGGATACGTTCTCGGACCTGACCGTGCACGCGCTGTACGACGGCGACTCGATCGAGCCGTACGAGGCGGTGATGACGATCGAGGGCGACTACACGGCGTTCGCGCATCTGGAGACGGCGTACCTCGGAACGCTCGCTCGGCGCACCCTGATCACCACGAACACGGTCAGCGTGCTGCGCGCGGCCAGCGGCAAGCCGGTGATCTTCATGGCGGCGCGGCACGACCATCACCGCGTGCAGACGGGAGACGGGTACTCCGCGTACGTCGCCGGCCAGATCGTCGGTGCGCCGATCGGGGTGACGACCGAGGAGCAGGCATCGTGGTGGGGCGGCAGCGGGCTCGGCACGGTGCCGCATGCATTGATCGCGGCCTACGGCGGCGACACGGTCGCTGCCGCCGAGCACTTCGCCAAGTGGGCGCCGGACGACATGAACGTCACAGTGCTCGTCGATTTCGAGAACGACTCCGTCCGCACCGCACTCGACGTCGCGCGAGCGCTTGGCCCGCGCCTGTGGGGCGTGCGGCTCGACACCTCGGAGAATCTCGTCGACCGGTCGCTCTGGGAGGAGATGGGCGACTTCAAGCCGACGGGTGTCAACCCGCGGCTCGTCTGGAAGGTGCGCGAAGCGCTCGACAGCGAGGGCTTCGACGCGGTACGTATCGTCGTCTCCGGCGGCTTCACCGTCGAGAAGATCCTCGAGTTCGAGGAGGATGACGTCCCGGTCGACGCGTACGGCGTCGGCTCGTCGTTGATCCGCGGTTCCAACGACTTCACCGCCGACATCGTGATGACCGACGCCCAGCCGTCGGCGAAGGTCGGCCGTCGCTACCGGCCGAGCCCGCGCCTCGAGCTCGTGACGTGAACCGCATCCTTTGGGACGTCGACACCCAGGTCGACTTCGTACACGCGGACGGCAAGCTCGCCGTCCCGGGAGCGACCGACGCCGTGCCTGCGATGGGACGGCTCGTCGCCGCTGCGCGCGCAGCTGGCATCCCGCACGTCGCCTCGGCCGACGACCACGAGCTGACTGACACCGAGATCTCCGACGAGCCCGACTACTCCTCGACCTATCCGCCGCACTGCCTGCGCGGTACGCGTGGCGCGGAGAAGGTCCTGGAGACCGAGCAGGTCGATCCGGTGCCGCTCGCGCTGACCAGCGTGCCGGACAAATGGCTCAAGGGCAGGGAGTACCTCCTGCTGAAGAAGAGCTTCGACGTGTTCACGAACCCGCATGCCGAGCGCCTGCTCGAGCTGCTCGACCCGCAAGAGATCGTGCTCTTCGGTGTCGCCACCGATGTGTGCAACGACGCGGCGATTCGCGGACTGCTCGCCCGCGGACGGGCAGTGACCTTCGTGGAGGATGCGTCCCGCGGCCTGGACGAGGCCCGCACTGCTGCGTGCCTTGCCGTGTGGCGCGAGGGCGGAGTACGGTTTGCCACGACCGACGAAGTGCTCGGTGAGCTTTAGGGGCGACCGGATTCTGCCGATGGAGCCTTGGATGCTGGGCTTCGACTTCAACAATGCGATTTCGAGCTTCGCGCTCACCTGGCTGCCGGTCATGTTCTTCCTGCTGATGTGCGTGGTCGTGTTCCTGCTCTGGAGGACGGTCAAGCTGATGCCGCGCGTCAAGCCGATGGAGATCACACCGGGCTCCGCGTCGGCGGTCACGTGGGCCGATGTCGCCGGGCTGGACGAGGCGAAGGAGGAGCTGCAGGAGATCGTCGACTTCCTGCGCGACCCGGATCGCTTCGAAGCGCTCGGCGCACGGGTGCCGAAGGGAATCCTCTTTCACGGTCCTCCCGGGACCGGCAAGACGCTGGCAGCGAAAGCGGTCGCGAACGAGTCCGGCGCGCGCTTCTACGCGCAGAGCGCATCGGCGTTCGTCGAGATGTTTGCCGGCCTCGGCGCCGCGCGCATCCGGAAGCTCTTCGAGGAAGCGCGCAAGAACGCGCCGTCCATCGTGTTCATCGACGAGCTCGACGCCGTCGGCATGGCGCGCAGTGGCTCGAGCTTCAACCGCGAGCAGGATCAGACGCTCAACCAGCTGCTCGTCGAGCTGGACGGCTTCGGTCCCCGCGACCAGGTGGTCGTGATGGGCGCGTCGAACAGGTTGCAGGATCTCGACCCGGCACTGCTGCGTCCCGGCCGCTTCGACCGGCAGGTCCTGATTAACCCGCCCGACCTCAAGGGCCGCCGGGCGATCCTCGACGTGCACACGCGCGGCAAGCCGCTGGACGACGACGTCGACCTCGATGCCGTCTCGCGCCAGACTGCGGGCCTGACCGGCGCGGATCTCCAGAACATCTGCAACGAGGCCGCGATCGCCGCCGGCCGCAACGATCGCGCGACGCTCACGCAGGCGGACTTCGACTACGCGCTCGAGCGGGTCGTCGCCGGCCTGCAGCAGCGGCGCGTGGTCACCGACAAGGAGAAGCGCATCCTGGCTTATCACGAGGGCGGTCACGCGCTGATGTCGCACCTCGTCGGCAACCAGCCCGAGAAGGCGACGATCATCGCGCGCGGCACCGCGCTCGGCTACGTCCTCCACTTGCCGGAAGAGGAGCGCTACCTCGAGACGAGGGAAGAGCTGCTCGACTGGATGGTGATGGCCTTGTCCGGCCGCGCGGCGGAACAGATCGTCTTCGGCCGCGTGACGAACGGCGCCGCCAACGATCTCGAGAAGGTGACGCAGGTCGCGCGCGCCATGGTCTTCGAATGGGGCATGGGCGAGTCCGTCACGTCGCGCACGATGCGCGCCGACAACTACGCCCTCTCGGAGGAGACGAAGCGTCTCCGCGATACCGAGCAGGCGCTTCTGACCGACGCCGCCTACGCCGACGCGCTCCGGCTGCTTTCCAAGCACCGCGGTTCGCTCGACCGCATCGCCCTGGCGCTGCTCGAGAAGGAGACGCTCGATCGTGACGAGCTCGCCGCACTGTTCGTGGGCATCGAGGCTGAGTCGCGCTCGTCCGACTCGGTCGGCACGGTGCGCGCGCTCGGCGTAGACCCCACCGGGTAGCTTCTCTCTCGATGACGCCGGACTGGCCACTCGAGACTGAGCGCCTCATGCTGCGCCCGTACGAGGACTCTGCCGAGGGAGACTGGCTCAGCGCTGCGGTTATCGCGCGCGAGGGCGGGGAGTACGTCGGGGGCATGTCGATGCAGTGGGTGAGCGAACAACACAAGACCGGCGAGGTCGGGTTCATCTTCGGTCGCGCACGAATGGGTCAAGGGCGAATGGCAGAGCGAGGTCGTGTACGCGATGCTGGAGCACGAGTGGCGCTGAATTTCAGATGATCCGTGACGTTCATCACCTGGGGATCGCTGTCGAGGACCTCGACGCCGCGGTCCTCGTCTACGCCGATCTGTTCGGAGGGACGCTCGAGCACCGGGAGCGCGTCGAGGACCAGGGCGTGGACGCCGCCTCGCTGCGGGTGGGCGAGTCCCGGATCGAGCTGTTGCAGGCGCTCGGGCCTGATACGCCCGTCGGGAAGTTCGTCGCGAAGCGAGGCCCAGGGATGCATCACGTCGCGTTCGAGGTCGATGACCTGGCTGCCGAGCTCGAGCGGCTGAAGACCCATGACGTCGTCCTGATCGACGAGGCCCCGCGCCGCGGGTTCTTCGGTTTGCAGGTCGCGTTCATCCACCCGGAGGCGACCGGCGGCGTTCTGGCAGAGTTCGTCAGTAATGACAGAACCTGAACGCATCCGCATCGAGATCGCCTTCGAGGGCACCCAGGTGCTCACGGTGTACGTCCCCGTTCCCACGGCCGACGATCTGGACCGCGCACTGGCCGGCGCCCACGACAGCCTGAGCTTCGAGGCAGAGGACGGCCGCTACACCGTCGCCATCCCGAAGATCGTCTACGTCAAGCGCTTCGCCCCAGGCGAGAGCCGGGTCGGTTTCGGCGCCGCTGCGTAGGACCCTGGTTAGTCGCGCCGCGTGCCAGGGCACGATGTAGCGGTCGGGATGAGCGAAGCCGCAGTCACGAAGAAGGAGAGCGAGACCAAGCGCGTGCGTGCGCTCGTCGATCGCGCCCAGCAGGGCGATCGCAGTGCGCTGGAGGAGCTCTACCTGATCCACTTCGACCGGATCTACAGCTACCTCCACGTCAGCGTCGGCAACCGCCACGACGCCGAAGACCTGACAACGCAGACGTTTCTGAAGATGCTGGAGGCGATCGGGAAGTTTCGCTGGCAGTCGGCGCCGTTCTCGGCGTGGCTCTTCCGGATCGCCCACAACCTCGCGATGGACCACTTCCGCGCAAACAAGCGCTGGCAGCCGGAGGAGGAGGTGCCGGAGCCCGAACCTGACGAATCCACCTCGGCCGAGGCGGGCGCGCTCGAGTCGATCGGCCGGAAGTCGATGCTCGAGCTGATCGAGGACCTCTCGCCGGAGCAGCAGCAGGTGCTGACGCTGAAGTTCGTCTTCAACTTCGCGAACGCCGAGGCCGCCACGATCCTCGGGAAGACCGAAGGTGCGATCAAGTCGCTCCAGCACCGCGCGCTCGTCTCGCTGCAGAAACAGCTCGAAAAGCGCGAGGCGTCCGGCTAGCTACCCTCCACGGCCGTGGCACTCGAGGTGGGCATCGTCGGCCCGTCGGGCAGCGGGAAGACGTCGCTCTTCACCGCGCTGACGAAGACCGGCGGAGGCGAGTACGGGAAGACGAACGTCGGCATGGCGCCGATCGCCGACGAGCGCCTGGGTGCGCTCGCCGAGGTCGTGAAGGCACGCAAGATCACCCCGGCGACGATTCGCGTCCAGGACATCCCGGGCGCCGGGGCGGCGCAGCTCGGGAACCTGCGCCAGGTCGATGCGCTCCTCGTCGTGCTGCGCGGCTTCGGGCCCGACGCAACACCCGACGACGATCTCGAGACGTTCAAGCTCGAGCTGCTCGTCGCGGACCGCGACCACGTGGAGCGCCGCCTCGAGCGGGTCGAGAAGCAGGCGAAGTCGGGCGACGCGAAACTGCGGGCCGAGCTCGAGGAGCTGCAGAATGTCCTCGCGCACGTCGATGCCGGCGGCGAGCTCTCGACGTACCCGGGCGAGCTGCCGGGCGAGCTCGAGCCGCTGATGACGAAGCCGCTGATCGCGATCGTGAACGGGCCCGGTGGCATCGACCTGCAACTCGAGGCGGAGCTCGCCGAGCTGCCCGACGAGGACGCCGCCGCCTATCGCGACGGCGGCGAGTCGGCGCTCGACGACATCGCGGGCCGGCTCGCGCGAGCGCTCGACCTGATCACGTTCTTCACCGCGGGCGAGCAGGACACGCGCGCGTGGACGCTGCGCAACGGCCAGACGGCGCTGGATGCAGCAGCCGCGATCCACACGGACATCGCGCGCGGGTTCATCCGCTGCGAGGTGCTGAACTGGAAAGACCTCGTCGACCTCGGTTCGGCGGCCGAGGTCGCGAAGCAGGGCAAGCAGGGCCTCGAAGGGAAGACCTACGTCGTCAAGGACGGCGACGTGCTGAACATCCGCTTCAACGTCTAGGGGCTCTCGGGCCTAAGGACGGTGGCCTAAGCGACGGCTGCGAGCTCGCGATCCGGACCCGGAGCTTGTCTGTAGACGTATCTCCCGCGCCCCGCCGGAGCTGCCGGAGCGGCGACCACCTCCGACGTCGAATCGACCGGCTCGCTTTTGCGCTCGGTCGCTCAGCGGACGAGAACCGTCTGGCCTTCGATCGTCCCTCCGGCGAGGATCAGGCTGCCCCCGCAGGCGCGGCACCAGACGACGACCTTGTAGGCACCTCGCTTGACGTGAGGTACGCGGAAGCGGAAACACTGGTCCGCCTGCGGGCCGGGCTTCGTGCGAAACGACCCGAGCCGTGCGTAGTTCCGCGGGCCTGGTCGACTGCGAATCTGCGGTGAGCAGACCGCCTTCGGGCCGCAGGCGAAGGGCCGCGGCGCGATCGCCACGGGAACAAGGAAGATCGGCATCCCGGATCCGTTCCCCGAGCCCGTGAGCAAGCCAGCGACTCGAACCGATTTCTGGTCGATGACGAAGAAGATGTCTCCCCGCGCAACAGGCACGACGGATAGCGCCCCGACGATCAGCGGTGCCAGCTTGAGCAAGCGATGCACACGCCTCATACGGTCGCGAGGCCCGCTCAAGTCCGTTCGAACCGCCATGCAAAAGGAACGGAGAGCACGCGCACCGTCGAGACCTCCCGAACCTCGATCACCCCGCAAGGGTTTGCAGCGCCACCATTCGCTGTCATCCCTGGTCAGGGCACATTGCCGAGCAACGCGTCCGATCTGGCCATCTTGCGTTGGCGTCGGCGCCTCGCTACACCTCGAGCACGACCCCGAGGTAGCTCAACTTGGTAGAGCGCGCAGCTGTCCACTGCAGAGATGCCGGTTCGATTCCGGCCCTCGGGGTCCATGGACAACGAAGGCCCGCCGAGAGGCGGGCCTTCGGGTAGCCCAGAGCTCAAATCAGCTGTCCACTGTTGGCGTGATTGTACCTCCGCTCCAGTCGTGTCGCACGGGCCGCTCGGGTGGAGTCGTGAACTCCGGCCCAGGCTAAGGCCCTGATCGCGGACAGCGGCACGCACGTCCGCGGCCTGATCGGGTAATCCTTCGCGAACGCTGTGCCGTCGTCGGCACTCTCGAGCAGGCATGATGCTGCCGTGGATCCGGCGGCTAGGTAGCGGTTTGGCGCGGCGAGCAGCCGCGCGTTTCCGGCGCAGTGTTGCCGAGGCCCGTACGGCTGGGCTCGGGCGGCTGCGCGCCCACCGCTATGACTCGGAGGTACCACGAATGAATCGTCAGAACCTCTTCTCCGACGCATGGGACGGAGAGAACGAAGAAGACGGGACCCGGCAGCGACTCTTCTGGCGGCCGGACGGCGCCAGAATGGGAGCAACGCTGTACGAGCTGGCCCCCGACGCGCCTGAGATGCGGATGCATATGCACTTCGGAGCCGAAGAGATGTTCTTCGTCCTGAGTGGTCGTCCCGTCTTCCGGAACCAAAATGGCGCAGAGGAGTTAGCTCCGGGCGACTTTGTCTTCTGCCCCGAGGGACGTGCCGGACTACACACGTTCAGCAACCCCACCGACGAACCCGCTCAGATCCTTGCGATCAGTGCCGGGGGCTTCCCGGACGTCGTCGCCTACCCCGAAGACGGATATGCATGGGTGGCGACTCGCGATCCCGATCCGGAGCTACTCGCGAGAGGCGGCGACCCCGGCATAATCGCTCGCTTCGAGATCCCGATCGAGTAATCGCTCGGCTGATTCGACCATCCAGAGCCGAAGGGGCCGCGCGAGCGGCCTCTTCGCTTACCCGGCCCAGGCTGCACGTGAACTGTGAGCACGCGAGAAGCTCGGCGTCAGAATTAGGATCCTCCACCTCACCACCTCCCGCGACCAGATGCGAAGGAGAACGAGGGATGATCGATCCGACTGTCAGCGATCCTGACAAGTACAAGGTCGTATTCGAGAATGAACGCGTGCGAGTACTCGAATACCGCGACGAACCGGGCGCGCAGACAAGCCCGCATGAGCATCCCGACAGCATCATGTACACCCTAAGCAGCTTCGACCGGCGCCTGATCGACGCTGCCGGGGAGAGCCGCGACGTGACGCTGGAGCTAGGTGAGGTTCGTTGGCTCGATGCTCAGACCCACAGCGGGCATAACACAGGCGACACACCCACACACGTCCTGTTCGTCGAGTTGAAGGAAACTGCTCCGGCCAAACACGCAGCGTCGCTCGGCCCTTCCTGAGCGCGCCGGGCGCTCCACCCAAGAGACGGTCGAGCTGAGAATCGTGCCCGGACCGGCCCGAAACTGTGAGCACAGTCCGAGGGGCGGAAGCGTGACGCTGCGCGCCTCCCGCGGCCGGGGTGATGAGCGCGATCAGGCACAGCGCGACGACGCCCGCTCGCCGACGTTCTCGGTGCGAGGCCCTAACCCTCACCACCCCGCCGTGTAAGAGCGGCCGCGGACATCCGGCTTCAGAACGAGATCAGCACGACGCCTGCTAGCGTCAGCGCGATGCCGGCCTTCTGCAGCGGGGCGACCTTCTCGCGCAGCACCGACGCTGCGAGGAGCACGGTGACGACCGGATAAAGCGAAGCGAGCACGGAGGTCAGGCTGATCAGGCCATGGCCAGAGGAGGCTGCAAAGAGGGCGTTGCCGACCGTGTCGCCGACTCCGACGGCAAAGACGATTGCGAGATCGCGCTTTCTGAGCCTCAGCGGCGCGCGCTGTTGCGCGACCACGGCCACGACGAGGAGCAGCGCGACGGAGCGGAAGACGAGCGAGGCCCACCAGAAGTCGACCTTTCCCGCTGCGTGCATCCAGGGGAAGTAGAAGCCGAAGCCGGCGGCGGCGAGCAGCGCCAGACCCGCTCCCGCCGCGACCCGCCGGGATCCCTCGTAGCGCTCGATCGACGCGAGCGCGACGCCGAGCAGCGCGCAGGCAACACCCGTGAGCTGCAAGGCGGATGGGCTGTCTCCGGTGGCGATCCCGAAGATCACCGGGACGATCGCGGAGACGCCTGCGATCGGCGCGACGACGCTGATCGCCCCGTGCTGGATGCCGCGGTAGTACGCGAACAATCCGAGCATCCCGCCGATCGACGCTGCGATCGCGAACAGCACTCCCCAACCGGCCGGGCCCTGCCCGCGGATTGCGACCGCGAGCCCGATCGCCAGCAGCCCGCCGATCTGCGCCCAGAAGAGGACGCGCAATGTTCCGATCGTTCGGGCGACCAGCGGGCCTACGAAGTCGGAGACGCCCCAGGCGAGGGACGCCCCGAGCGCCAGGAACAGAGGAGTCAATCGACGCGACGGGTGGCGGCGATCGCGTCGAGCTGATTCGCGTGGTAGAGCACTGCTGCCTCGGCGGTGCGGGCGCCGCGCGCATCGTGGTGCACGGCGACGCAGTGCAAGAGCTCCGCGAGCTGTCCGGCGGTGAGCGCTTGCGCGCGCTGCTCGACCAGGCGCAGGCCCAGGTGCACGTGCCCGAGCAGGCGGCCCTCGTCCGTGACCGAGAATGCGGGACCACGGCCGAGCTCGATCGTGCGGCCAACGTCGTGCACGAGAGCGGCGGCCAACAGCAGGTCCGGCCGCAAGCGCGGGTGGAGTTGCGACGTCTCGCGGCAGAGCGTCGCGACGCCGACCGTGTGCTCGAGCAGTCCGCCTGCGTAGGAATGGTGATCGTCGCTCGTCGCCGGATACGCGGCGAGGTCACGGTCGGCGAGCACGGCCTGCACCGTCGCCGTCAATCCCGGATGCGAGATCTCCGCGACGAGGAAATCGAGGAAGCCGGCTATCTCATCGGCGTCGCGCCGGAGCGTCGGTGTGAGCGATGAGGGATCGACGTCGGTCGCCTCGAGCGAGCGCACGTCGAGCTGCAGCCGGTTCTGGAATCTCTCCACGCGCCCGAGGACGCGCACCGCGTCGCCTTCGCCGAAGCGGCCGTCGAGCAGCTCGACGTCCTTCCACACCCGCGCCTCGATGCGGCCGGTCGGATCGACGAGCTCGAGCGCGAGGTAGGAGGCGCCGTTCTTCGTCCGGAGCTTCCGTTTCGTCTTGACGGCGTAGACGCCCTCGACGACGCGATCCTCGGAGAGCTCGGCGATCGTCACACGAGCCAGCCTACCGCCGGCCCCAGATGCGGAAGCCCTCCTCGCTCCGCCCCTCGGCGATCTCGTCCAGCACCGCGGCAGCCTCTCTCCGCCGCCAGCCGAGCGGGCCGAGATCGGCGGCTGTGACCTCACCCGCGGCCGCCAGGAAGAGCCGTGCCAGCTCGCGCCGGGCTTCCTCGCGCGGCAGGAGCCGCTTCGGCACCTGCCACTTGCGGGCGAGCAAGTCGTGAGCGATCGCGCCCCAGGGCCCGTCCTGCTCCACGAGGTGCGAGTTCGTGAGCACGAGGCGGCGGTGGAGCACGGCGACGGTCTTGTCGACCGTCTTCTTCTCGAGGCCGGTGGCCTCCCGGAGACCGGGGCCTGTGAGCGGGCCGAGATCGCGCACCGCTTCGATCACCGTGAGCTCGTTCCTCTCGGGCTCGTAGGCCTCGCCGGCCGCAACCAGAATCGGAACGACGCGAGGCGCGACACAGGTCGCCACGCGCGCCACGTGCTTGCTGACGCAGACGAGACCCCGCGCCCGCAGCTCGTCCTTTGCGCCCCAGAGGAAGCCCATCTCCCTCGTCCACTCGACGAAGCCGCCCTCCTCGTCGCGCACCGCCCAGTTCCGGCCGGCGTTGCCGTTCACCTGCTCCCAGAGCGAAGGGAGGACGACGTCGGTCTTCGGGAAGAGCAGCGCGAGGCCCACCTTGTCGACCCACTTCGCTGCCTGCGGCACCGTGCGTATCACCCTCACTAGTCTGCAGGAGTGCCCACCATCAGGCCCTTCCGAGCGCTCCGCTACGACCCTGGAGTCGCCGGCCCGCTCGACGAGCTCGTCGCGGCGCCCTACGACGTGATCTCGGACGAGCAGCGCCGCAACTATCTCGCGCGCAGCCCGTACAACATCGTGCATCTGACTCTGCCCGACTCCGAGGAGCAAGCGGCGCGCGACCTCGCCGCCTGGCGTGAGCACGGCGTGCTCGCGCTCGGCGACGAGCTCTACTGGTGGGTCGCCCAGGACTACGTCGGCCCGGACGGGGTAGCGCGCACGCGTGAGGGCGTTGCGGCGTCCGTGCCGGTGACGCCGTACGAGGAGCGGCAGGTGCTGCCGCACGAGCGGACGCACGCCGGTCCGAAGGAAGGACGGCTCCGCCTGCTGCGCGCGACGCAGACGCAGCTCGAGCCGATCTTCCTCCTCTACGACGCCGAGCCGGTCTTCGCGCAGCCGGGCGGCGAGCCCGTCGTCGACGTCGAAGAAGGCGGCGTGCGCACGCGCATGTGGCCGATCGCCGCAGGCGAGGTGACCATCGACACGCCGCTCTTGATCGCCGACGGCCACCACCGCTACGAGACCGCCGTTGCCTACCGCGAGGAGAATGCGGCGGCCACGCACACGTTTGCGATTCTCGTTTCCTCGCGCGCGCCGGGCCTCGAGATCTTTGCAACGCACCGCATCGTGCAGTCGGTCGGCGAGGTGCCTGGCGACGAGGTGGACGGGCCGGGCGAAGGGGTCACGCTCTACCGGGACGGGCGCTACCTCCGTGTCCGCTCGGACGACGACTTCGGGCCGCGCGTCGTCGAGTCCTTTGCGCCCGACGGCGTCAGCTACACCGCCTATGCAGGCGAAGCGATCGCTGCCGTCGACCGCGGCGACGCGGCGGCGGCATTCCTGCTCCAGCCGGTGACGACCGAGCAGGTCGCGGCGTTCGCGACCGCGGGCGAGGTGATGCCGCAGAAATCGACGTTCTTCTTCCCGAAGCTGACCTCCGGCCTGCTCCTCCACCCGGTTTGAGCCCTGACTGGCTGCTGCTGTGCCGCACCGCGCGCGACGATGTCGCGCGCGTGCTCGACGAGCTGCCGTTCCGGGCCGAGCGCGAACCGGTGCAGGGCGACGGCGAAGGCGGCGACGAGACGACCGCGATCGACGCCGCCGCCGAAGCGGTGATCCTCGAGCGCTTCCGGGGCGAGGACGTGCGCATCGTCAGCGAAGAGATCGGCCTGTACGGCGACGGCCGCTGGACCGTCGTGGTCGATCCGATCGACGGTTCGCTGAACGCGAAGCGCGGCATTCCGTTCTTCTCGATCTCGATCGCCGTCGCGGAGGGCGACACGATGGGCGACGTCGTCTTCGGGTACGTCTACGACTTCGGCGCGCACGAGGAATGGACCGCCACGCGCGGCGGCGGCGCGTTCCTGAACGGCCGGCGGATCACCGAGCGTCCCAAGGACGAGCTCGAGATCCTGTCGTTCGAAGCGACCACGACCGCCTATGTCTCGGAGAATGCTGCACGCTTCGACGGCGTCGCGCACCGGCTCCGGATCATGGGCTCGCTGGCGATCACGCTCTGCCATCTCGCCGCGGGGCGTGTCGACGGTGTCGTCTCGCTGAAGGCCGCGCGCTCGGTCGACATCGCGGCCGCGCAGCTGCTCGTGCTCGAGCAGGGCCTCGCGATCGAGCTGCCCGACGCGCCGCCGTTCGCGGACGCGCCGCTCGATCTCGAAGGACGTTCACGCGTCGTCGCGGCGGGGAACGACGAGCTGTGCGCTCGGCTCGCGACAGCTCTCACCGCCTGAGGATCGGCTGCTCCGGCTGGAACTACGCGCACTGGCGGAACGGCGTCTTCTACCCACGGCGTTGCGCACCGAGGAACTGGCTGCGCTACTACGCCAGGTACTTCGACACGGTGGAGATCAACATGACGTTTTACCGCCTGCCGAAGGCGCCGATCGTCGCGCGCTGGGTCGAGGAGACACCGCCGGGGTTCACCTTCGCGGTGAAGGTCAGCCGCTACGTGACGCACGTCAAGCGGCTGCTCGACGTGCCGCAGCATCTGCCGCTGCTCTACGAGCGCATCCAGCCGTTGCTCGACTCGCCGAAGCTGGGCCCGCTCCTCTGGCAGCTGCCGCCCACGTTCAAGGTCGATGTGGAACGACTCGCTCAGGCACTCGAGCACCTCCATGACGGCCGGCGTCACGCGTTCGAGTTCCGGCATCCATCGTGGTTCACCGAGGAGACCTACACGCTGCTGCGCGAGCACAACATCGCGCTTGTGATTGGCGACCGCCCGCAGGTGAACGACTTCCAGGCGCACGAGCTCACAGCAGACTTCGCCTTCGTCCGCTTCCACGGCGGCACGCGCGGCTCGAACGGCAATTACTCGCACGAGGAGCTTGACGAGTGGGCGGCGCGACTCGAGCGCTGGTCGAGCGAGGTCGAGGTCTTCGCGTACTTCAACAATGACTGGGAGGGCTACGCAATCGAGAACGCCCTCTACCTGAAGGAGCGGCTCGGGCAACCCGTGGACGCGGACGCAGGACTTCTGGCGTTCGCCAACGCGGCCGGTGCCCAGGGGTGACCGCCGAGCGGCTACCCTCGACACATGCCCACACGTGACGAGATCCTGGAGGCGCTCGGCCGTGTGATCGACCCTGAGCTGCGCCGCCCGGTCACGGAGCTGAACATGGTGCGGGCGATCGAGATCGACGGCGCCGACGTCACCGTGACGATCGCGCTGACGGTCGTCGGCTGCCCGCTGCGCTCGAGCTTCGAGGATCAGGTCGGGGAGCAGGTCGGAACGCTGCCGGACGTCGCCTCCGTAACGCTCCATTTCGACGTTATGTCGCCGGACGAGCGGGCCGCTCTGACGACCCAGCTGCGCGGCGGGGCCGAGACGCGGGGCATCCAGCTGTCCCCGAAGACGCGCGTGCTCGCCGTCGCCTCGGGCAAGGGCGGTGTCGGCAAGTCGACGCTGACCGTGAACCTCGCCGCGGCCCTCGCCGCGCAAGGGCACGAGGTCGGCGTGCTCGACGCGGACATCTACGGCCACTCGGTCCCACATCTGCTCGGCATCGAGCAGAAGCCCGTGGTGGTCGACAAGATGATCGTCCCTCCGGTTGCGCACGACATGCGGCTGATGTCGATCGGCTTCTTCCTCGACGACAACCAACCCGTGATGTGGCGCGGCCCGATGCTGCACCGCGCGCTCGAGCAGTTCCTGCAGGACGTGCACTGGGGCGAGCTCGACGTGCTGGTCGTGGACATGCCGCCGGGCACGGGCGATGTCTCGATCTCGCTCGGACAGCTGCTCCCGCGTGCGGAGGCCATCGTCGTGACGACGCCGCAACCGCTCGCGCAGGAAGTCGCCTCACGCGCGGCGACGATGGCGCAGAAGACGGGGATGCGCGTTGTCGGTGTGATCGAGAACATGACCTCCGAGGTCTTCGGGAGCGGCGGCGGCGAGAAGCTCGCCTCGGAGCTCGGCGTGCCGCTGCTCGGGACGGTCCCGCTCGACGCACAGTTGCGCGAGTCCGGTGACGCCGGCGCGCCGCTCGTCACGAGCGACCCCGACTCCGAGACCGCTCAGGCGATCATCGAGCTCGCGCGCGTGATCGACGCGAGTCGCGCCGGTGGGTTCACGCGCACGCTGCCGCTCGTCTCGTAGTCTAGAGCCTTGATGTGGAACTGCGTGCTTGCGGGGATGGCTCAGACCAAGCAGGTCGCACGGGTCGGGCGCAGGGGCATAGCGGTGCCTACGTTCAAGCCCGACCCGGGCGAGATGCGCCGCGTATGAGCCACCATCCGCGAGTGCGCGTGCGTTCCGCATCAAGGCTCTAGCGTTGCCTGCAGCCGCGTTCTTCGACCTCGACCGGACGCTGATCAAGCGCTCCTCCGTGCTCGCACTCGCCGGCACGTTCCGGCGGCGCGGTCTGATCTCGCGGCTCGACCTCGTCAAGTCGGCGTTCTGGCAAGTTCTCTTCGTCCTGCGCGGTGCGAGCGCCGAGCGCGTCCGCAGCGCGGCGGAGGAGGGGATGAAGATCCTCAACGGCTTCTCGGTCGAGGAGATGCAACACCTCGTCGGCGACGCGATGGAGACGGTGCTGCGGCCACTCGTCTACGAGGAGCCGTTGCGCCTGGTCGAGCAGCACCGGGCGCGCGGCGAGCGCGTCTACATCGTCTCCGCCACCCTGCAGGAGATCGTGCAGCACATCGCCGACGATCTCGGCTTCGACGGTGCGATCGGCTCGACCTGCGAGATCGTGGACGGCATCTACACGGGCCGGTCCTTGCGCGCCGCGCACGGAGCGGGCAAGGCTGCGGCAGTGCGTGAGCTGGCGGCCGCCGAGGGTCTCGACCTCGTCGGGTCCACGGCGTACTCCGACTCCTATACCGACGTCCCGTTTCTCGAGACGGTTGGGCAACCCGTCGCTGCGAACCCGGACCGCAAGCTTCGTCGCATCGCCGCCGAGCGCGGCTGGCCGGTGGTCGACTTTGCGGGCTGATGAGGCCCGTCCGCGGCTCGCACAGCTCGGCTTCGGAGCCGACGACGTCGAGACGCTCGCGACGCACTTCCTCGACGCGGAGGCGCGCGGCCAGCTCGGTCACGGCCTCTCGCGGATCGAGTGGCTCGAGACGTGGGACGAGCTGAACACCAGCGCCCGCCCGCGCCGCGTCGAGTCCACGCCGGGCTATGAGCGCTGGGACGGCGACGGAGCGCTCGGCTACCTCACCCTGGAAGCAGTCCTTCGCGCGCAGCTCGCGGACCCTCCGGAGCGCGCGCGGCTCGTCGTCTGCTCGCGCACGTTTCCGACCGGCTCGCTCGGCTACTGGGTGCGGCGGCTGGCCGACGGCGGACTCGTCGGCGTGCTGACCGCGACTTCGCCGCGCCGGCTCGCGCATCCGGACGGCGGCGAGCCTCTTGCGGGCACGAACCCGCTCGCGATCGCCATCCCCTCGAGCGACGGTGCCCCGGTCGTCAGCGACGTCTCGATGGGCGCCGTCACGCACGGCGACGTGCTCGCAGGCCGCGCACATCCGGAGGAGCTCGTGCCGTTCGGCGGCCCGCAGGCGCACAAGGCGTTTGCCCTCGCGGTCGGCCTGCAGCTGCTCGTCGATGCGCTCAACCCGCCGGGCGGCTTCGGCGCCGTGCTCCTGGTTGCCCGGCCGGAAACCGACCCCGTGCCGGCGTTCCGGGCGCTCGCGAACGGGGTACGCCTCCCGGGCGATCGATTTCAGTGAATTCTCATGTCGCGCTGCTTCCCTACGGCTATCGGGTTGCTCTTGATCCCGAGTCTCAACCACTACTTAGGCCGGGAAGCCGGGCTCGCTGATGATCGCGGCGAAGTCCGAGTCCTTGCGCGCGTAGTCGGCCCACTTCGGGTCGAGCTCGACGGAGCGCTGGAGGTTGAGCAGCGCGTCGAGGTAGCGACCGCCCCGCGCCTCCATGCATGCGAGGTTGTAGAGCAGGGCGGGATGGTCGGGCTGCTCGACGAGCGCCTCGACGTGGATGCGGATCGCCTCGTCCCAGTTCTCCTGGCGCGAGTAGGGAACGGCCGCGAACATCGCCTCCCACGCCGACACGACGTGCGCCTCACCGGGCTTGCCGCCGAGGGCGAGCACGACCGTGTCCTCCTCGAGCGCCACGGCTCCGCGCCGCAGTTGCGGGTCGCGGAGAAAGATGAGCTGCCCGGCGCCGAGCTCGTGCTCGTTCCCGTCGACCGTGAAGAGCGCGCGGCCGCGCAGCACGAGATAGATCTCCTCGTGCCCGAGCTGGTTCTCCGTGTGCTCCTCGACGATCTGGCCGCCGACCTCGAGTGCGGAGTACGCGTTGACGCCGAACGCACGGATGTCGAAGTGACGGCGGATCGGGCGCCAGACGAATCCGTCCGGCAGCTCGATCGCATCGAGCTGGTCGATATGCGTGACCCTCATCCGGCGATCTCGGCGAAGCGCGGGTCGTCACGCACAGGGTCGAGGTCGGTATCGTGCGGGAGCCACTTCATCACTTCGTCGCGATCAAGCTCGACGGCGATGCGCAACTGCTCGAGGGCTGCGTCGGTCTCGCCCGCCATTGCGTCGTAGCACGCGAGGTTGTAGTGCCTCCCCCATAGGTATTCCTCGGGTACGGGCCTTGCTTCCAGGACCGCGCGGCCTGCCGCTGCGTCGCCCGCATCCAGAAGGGCGAAGGCGATGTGGACGTCCTCCCAGCCGCCGGGCACGAACGCTTCGCCTTCCTTGGCGCCCGCGACGAGGATGATCGTCGCGCCCTCAGCGGAGGTTGCCGCGCGGAACGTGCCGGACTCGACATGGATCAGCGTCCCGGCCGGTGCGTCGAAGGTCTCGTTGCCGACCGTGAAGCGCGCGGCGCCGCGCACCACCACGTACAGCTCCTCATGGCCGCTGTCCTCGTCGTGCGGTGGGATGAGCTTGTCGCCGGGCGCATCGGCGCTCCAGACGTTCACGCCGAACGGCCGGAAGCCGAGCCGCTGCCGCAGCGGGCGCAGCACCTCGCCGCTTCCCCGATACGGGACACGGTCGAGGTCGTCGAGCGAGAGGACCTCATAGCCTTGATCGGTCATCGCTTGCGCAGCTCCGCGAGCACGACCGGGTCGATCTTCTCGACTCCGTCGACACGCTCCTCGAGATTCTCGGTGCCCGACCAGTCGCCGAGCGCGCGTTCGAGCTCGCCGTCGTAGCCGAGCCGGCCGAGCCGGTCTACCAGCTCGGTGCGCAGCCCCTCGTCGACGTCGATCCACCGCTCGTGGGGCGTCTTGCCGAAGAGCAGGGAATGCATCGCGTACAGGCGTGCCAGCTCTGCGACGGGCTGCTCGTGGTCGTCGACGCGCAGGTCGACGAGCGAGTCGCTGAGGCCCGCGTAGCCGCCGTCCTTCTCCACGACGAGCAGCGCCGCCGACTGCTGTCCGCGCCGGTCGCCGCCGGCGGCCTGCGCGGCCGCGAGGCACTCGATCAGGCGCTCGGCGAGCGGCTGCCCGTCGGTCGCGGTGAACGTCGTCGCGAGCGCGGCGACCGTCTCCTCGCCGACGAGGATGTTTCCCTGCGCCGCGAAGCCCGGCCCCGCGAGGCCGCCCGCCCACGCCATACAGTCGGAGCCCGTGTAGGTGGCGCCGCCGCCTTGGACGTCGACGATGCCGACCTGGCGGTCGGCGCGGCCGTCGTCCGCGTCGGTGAGGCGGGCGATCACCTCTGCGGCCGAGAGGCCCTGTGCGAGCAGTCGGAGTCCTTCGGGCCCGTAGCGGGGGTTGGCGTAGGCCTGCGTCGCGACGGCGCCCACGCCCGGCACGGCCCACGGGACGACGGAGCCGACCGCGAGGAACTTCGACTGGGTCGCGACGCCCCACTGCCCGGCTTCGAGGTCGCACGCCGCGATCGAGTAGGTGGCGACTATCTCAGCCATAGGTGAGCTCTGTCAGGTCGAGGTCGAGCAGCGCGCGGTCGGTGACGAGCGCCAGCGCGACTTCAGGGCGGGCGAGCGCGGCCTTCACCTCGGCCGCGGTGGCGGCGCGCACGACGACAGGCCGTCCCCGCGCGTGCGCCTCGCGGAGCGCCTGGTCGTCGAGCGTGTCGAGCACGAGCGCCTCCGCCACGTCGATCTCGCCCTCGAGGGCGATCTCGGGGACGCGGCGGCCCGTTGCTCCGAACCACCGCTCTCTCACGTACGCCTCTCTCTCACAGCTCGACCGTATCTCCCGGCTCGAGCTGCTCGACCTCTGCGCTCGTCAGCGCCGCGAGCGCGGTCGGAGTGCCGGTGAGCAGCCCGAAGGTGCCCCAGTGGCTGGGCACGCAGCGTGGGTTGCCGAGCAGCTCGAGCGCGAGCGCTGCTTCGTCCGGGCCCATCGTGAACCAGTCGCCGATCGGCAGCACGGCCACGTCGGGCTTGTAGAGGCGCGCGATCAGCTGCATGTCGCCGAAGACGCAGGTGTCGCCGGCGAAGTAGACGGTACGGCCCTCGGGGAGGCGGATGACGATGCCGCAGGACTCGCCGAGGTAGGCGCCCTGATCGGAGCTCGAGGAGTGGGACGCGTTGACGAGCGTGAACTTGATCCCGTCGATCTCCTGCGTGCCGCCCTTGTTGATTCCCGGCAGCTCGCCGACGTTCGCGCCCTCCGCGCCCAGCCAGCCCTTCAGCTCGACCTGGGCGACGATCTGCGCGTCGGGAAATTGCTTGGACAGCGCGGGCACCTCGCCGGCGTGATCGGAGTGGCCGTGGGTGACGGCGATGATGTCGACCCGCTCCGGCTGCTTCTCGCCGGCGGGTGTCTTCGGGTTGTTCTGCAGGAACGGATCGACGTAGATCCGCTTACCGGCGTCCGTGTCGATCCGGAAGGCCGCGTGGCCGAGCCAGGTGAGAGTCGCCATGCCGATCCTTTCTCCTCGAGAGCGCAATGAGCATAGAAGGACCGTCCGGGCCCAGGTCGAAGCTAGGTGGCCGTGGGACGTCGCGCACTACCGGCCTTGCTCGTCGTCGTCGCGGCGCTCGCTGACGCACGTGGCGCACACGGTTTCGCCTTCAACGCGCTGCTCGGTGCGGTCCCGTTCGCTGCCGTCTCCGCGCTCGTCGGGTTCGGCGAGTACCTGGAGCAGCGCGAGGACGCGGTCGCGGGCGTGCAGGCACTGCTGTGGACGCTCGCGACCGGTCTGCTCGTGCTCTCATGTGCCGCGCGCTCGCCGGCGACGGAGACGCACGCCCTGCCGCCGCTCGGCGCCTCGGCGCTGATCGGCTGCCTCGGAGTGCTTGCGATCAAGGCGTGCGTCGCGATCGCGCCGCAGCTGCGCCGCGTCGCGCTGCACACTGCGAAGCCCTAAAGCGGCAGAGCGCCGGCCGCGTGGCGGGCGAC
This sequence comes from Gaiellaceae bacterium, assembly GCA_045805985.1. Lineage (GTDB taxonomy): Bacteria > Actinomycetota > Thermoleophilia > Gaiellales > Gaiellaceae > PALSA-600. The sequence continues at coordinate 146,685 of JBJMKA010000018.1, forward strand.
GTCGATCAGCGGCTGCACCGCGAAGAACGAGCCCACCGTCACGACCAGGCAGATCAGCACGCCTGCGCTCAGTAGGAGCTCAGGGTTCGGTGCGCCACCCGCCGGGGCCAGCTGTAGTTCGGCCGACTCGCGGAAGTACATTGCCCGCACGATGCCGAGGTAGTAGTAGGCGGAGATCATCGTCGCGATCACGCCCGCGAGAATCAGCCACCACCAGCCGTGCCGGTACGCGGCGGCGAAGACGTAGAACTTGCCGAAGAAGCCGCCGGTGAGCGGGAAGCCGAGCATCCCGAGCACGAAGACCCACATCGAGACGCCGAGGAACGGCCGTTCCCAGCCGAAGCCCGCGAGATTGTGCAGCGTCACGGGCGTGCCGAGCTCGCGCTCACGTGCCGCGACGACGGCGAACGCGCCGAGCGACATCGCCGCGTAGGGCACCAGGTAATAGAGAAGTGCGCGCGCGCCGAGAGCGCTCGCGGCGGCGATGCCGATCAGCATGAACCCGGCGTGCGAGACCGAGGAGTACGCGAGGATCCGCTTCACGTTGAGCTGCACGAGCGCGCCGATGTTGCCCCAGGCGAGCGAGATGATCGCGAGCGCTGCAATAGCCCCCGTCCAAAGCCGCTGATCGTGCGGGAACGCGGTCGTCAGCACGCGGTAGGTGACGACCAGGGCGGCGATCTTCGTCGCCGAGGACATGAACGCGGTCACCGGCGTCGGTGCGCCCTGGTAGGCGTCGGGCGTCCACATGTGGAACGGCGCCACGGACGCTTTGAACGCAAGGCCCGCGATCACCATCGCGAGGCCTGCGACCAGCATCGCGTCGTGCGCGTGGCCCGCGGCGCCGATCCTGTCGAAGCTCAGCTGCCCGGTCGTCCCGTAGACGAGCGCCGAGCCGAAGAGCAGCGTCGCCGAGCCGACCGCGCCGACGATCAGGTACTTGAGGCCCGCCTCGAGCGAGCCGATCAGGTCGATGTCGATCGCAGTCAGCACGTAGAGGGCGATCGAGAACCACTCGAGCCCGAGGAATAGCGTCATCAGGTTCGATGCCTGCACGAAGAACGCCATCCCGGCGCCCGCCGCGGTCAGCAGCGCGTAGTACTCGGCGATGTGCTCCTCGCGCATCTTCTCGCGGTAGGAGATGAGCACGGCGACCGCGCCCGAGCCGGCGAGCAGCACCTGCGCGAGGGCGGCCCAGCGGTCGCGGAAGATCGCGTCGTGGACGGCAGTGGCGGCCTGCGCGCTGCGGTCATAGAGCAACACGGCGAGCACGAATGAGCCGACGAAGCCCGCGAAGGCGAGGAATGCCGCGACGGGCTTACGCGCGCGCTGCGGCACCAGCACCGCCACGAGCAGCAGGACGCCCGCGACCGCCGTCAGCGAGAGCGACGGGGAGAGCGCGAACCAGTCGACGTGCGGCTTGTTGATCATGGCGTGTACCTCACCCACCCTCCGGCGGCTCGATCGATCGTCGGCGTGAGATAGCCGCCGCCGGGTGCGATGACCTGCGTGATGGCGCGATTGCCGCCGAACGCATGCCCGGAGATGAGATTCGGATACGCGCTCAGCCCGAGCAGGCAGAGCACGAGCGGTACGACGACGGCGAGCTCGCCCGGGCGCAGGTCGAGCGCCGCATCCGGCACGGCGGGCCCGACGTCCTGATGCAGCACCGCGGAGATCGCGCGCAGCATGTACATCGCGGCGAGCACGATTCCCGAGGCGCCGATCACGGCCCAGGCCCAGTGCTGCTGGAAGGCACCAGCGAGGATGAGGAACTCACCGGCGAACGACGTCGAGAGCGGCACGGCGAGCGAGATGATGCCGACCGTCATCATCACCGTCGCCAAGGCGGGCCGGCCGCGCGCCATCCCGCCGAGGAGGGCGAACTGCCCGGTCGACGTGCGCCGCTCGACCATCCCGGCGAGCAGGAAGAGCGCCGACGACATCAGCGCGTGGTTGACCATTTGCAGCACGGCGCCGTCGAGGCCGAGGTCGTTGTTCGCGAGCAGCCCGAGCACGATCAGGCCGGACTGTGCGAGCGACGAGTACATGACGACGCCGCGGAAATCCGGGGCGCGCCAGGCAAGCAGCGAGCCGTAGACGAGCGAGATCGCGGCGAGCACGAGCAGCACGATGCGCCAGTCGTCGACGACCGTCGGGAACTTCGGGATCGCGATCCGCAGCAGGCCGTAGAGCCCCGCCTTCGAGACGATGCCGGAGAGCACCGCCGACACCTCCGGCGGCGACTCGCGGTAGGTGCCCGGCAGCCAGCCATGGAACGGGAAGAGCGGCGACTTGATCGCGAACGCGGCCACGAAGCCGAGGAAGAGCCAGGTCGACGAGCTCGGCCCGATCTTCGTCAGGTCGAAGGTGCCCTGCTGGAGGCCGTAAGCGACGATCGACGTGAGCATCAGCAGCGAGCCGACGACGGTGTAGATCACGAACGTCAGCGTCGCGCGCAGCCGCGCCGCGCCGCCCCAGACGCCGATCAGGATGTAGAGCGGGATCAGCATCGCCTCGAAGAACGCGTAGAAGAGCAGCAGGTCCTGCGCCGTGAAGACACCGACAACCGCGCCCGTCAGCAGCAGCATCAGCGCGAAGTACGCGCGTGCCCGCTCGCGGCCGACCCACCAGCCGTAGATCACGCACGCCGCCATCACGACCGTCGTCACGCCGACCAGCCAGAGCGAGAACGCGTACTGGCCGACGTGGTAGCTGATGTTCAGATCGCTCACCCAAGATTGCCTCTGATCGAACTGAAGTGATGCAGTGCCGAAGTCGAACTTCGTCGCCGCCGTGATCCAGACGCCGACCTCGACGAGCGAGATCAGCGATGCGAGTGAGCCGACCCAGTAGCGCGGCAGCGGCACCCCGGCGACGACGAGCGCGCCCGCCACCGGGAGGAAGATCAGGATCGTGGTGAGCCAACTCATCAGCGGGCCGCCAGGAAGACGACGGTGAGGATCGCGAGCCCGCTCGCGAGTGCGAGCGCGTAGGTGCGCACGAGCCCGTTCTGCGCAACCGAGAGCTCACGCGAACCAAGCCCGACCGCGCCGCTCACCGCGCTCAGCGACCCGGCGATCAACGGTCGCTCGACGAACGCGTACAGGCCCCGCGTCAGCAGGTCGGCGCTGCGGTACCAGACGAGGTCGTAGAGCTCGTCCCAATAGAACTTCTTCTCGAACAGCTGCACGGGGCGCGGCGCCTTGACGCGCTTCGCGGCGTAGATCGTCCAGGCGACGAGGATCCCGGAAGCGCCGGCGACGAGTGCGATCCCGGAGGCGAGGTACTCCTGCCAGTTCGCAGGCTCCGCGATCGGCCGGGCGACGGGCTCGAGCCAGGTCGTGAGCGGATGCCAGATCGGAGCGAACTGCAGGAACCCGCCGACCGCGGAAAGCGCCGCGAGCACGCCGACCGTCCAGCGCATCGAGAGCGGGCCTTCCTGGCCGTGATGGGCATGGAAGTGCTCCCGCGCGAACGCCGAGGGCTCGCCGGTGAACACGATGAAGAAGAGGCGGAACGCGTAGACGCCGGTCAGGAACGTGCCGATGATCCCGATCACGAACATCGTGACGCCGAACCAGCCGCGCGCGAGCGCCGAGGCGAGGATCGAGTCCTTCGAGAAGAACCCGGCGAAGGGGAGGATGCCGACGAGCGCGAGCGACCCGATCAGGAAGACGACCTTCGTGAACGGCATCAGCTTTCCGACCCCGGCGAGCTTGCGGATGTCCTGCTCGCCCGCCACCGCGTGGATCGCGAGCCCGGCGGCCATGAAGAGCAGCGCCTTGAAGAATGCGTGCGTCATCAGGTGGAACATTCCGTTCGGGTACGCACCGAGCCCGACGCCGACGAACATGTAGCCGATCTGCGACATCGTCGAGTACGCGATCACGCGCTTGATGTCCGTCTGCACGAGCGCGATCAGCCCTGCCATCAGCAGAGTCGCCGCGCCCAGCCCAGCGGCGAGGTCCTGGATCACGTACGCGTTCTCGAACAGCGGATGGGTGCGCGCGATCAGGTAGACGCCGGCCGTCACCATCGTCGCCGCGTGGATCAGCGCGCTGACCGGCGTCGGGCCCTCCATCGCGTCCGGGAGCCACGTGTGCAGCGGTAGCTGCGCGGACTTGGCGACGGCACCGCCGAGCAGGCCGAGCGCGATCAGGTTCGCGACCGTGCCGCCGTGCGGGCTCGCGGCGAACACGTCCGCGTAGCCGAGCTTGCCGGTGTGCTGGATCAGCAGGAAGAGCGCGAGCGCCATCGTCGCGTCGCCGAACGCGTTCATCACGAATGCCTTCTTCGCGGCCGCGATCGCGGACGGACGATCCTGGTGGTAGCCGATCAGCAGGTAGCTCGAAAGGCCGACCATGCCCCAGCCGGCGAGCAGCAAGAGCAGATTGCCGCCCTGGACGAGCAGCAGCATCGAGAAGACGAACAGCGAGATGTAGGCGAAGTAGCGGCGCTCCTCGTCGTCGCCGTCCATGTAGCCGACGGAGTAGGCGACGATCAGCGAGCCGACGCCCGCGACGATCAGCATCATCATCACGCTCAGCTGGTCGGTCAGAAGCGTGAAGCCGAAGTGGTACTGCCCTGCCGAGAGCCACGTCCAAGAGGTGCTCAAGGAGCCGCGGTGCTCCGGGCTCTTGCCGAGCAGCTGCACGAACGCGACGAGCGCGGCGACGAACGCGCCCATCGTCGTGAGCGTCGAGACGTAACCCGCAAGACGGCGCGAGATGCGCGTGCCACCGAGCGTGATCAGCACGGTTGAGCCAAGCGGCAGCAGCAGGCAGGTCCAGGCGGCGGCGTTCATCTATCCGCACCGAGTTTCAGCCACGCAAGGTCCTGAGCTTGTCGACGTCCAAGTCGACGTTGCGCCGGCCCATCGCGACGATCATCCCGAGCCCGACGACGACCTCGGAGGCGGCGACGGCCATCACGGAGATGGCGAAGATCTGGCCGTCCTCACGGCCGTGCAGGCGCGAGAATGCGATCAGGAGCAGGTTCGCCGAGTTGAGCATGATCTCGACGCTCAGGAGGATGATCAGCGGGCTGCGCCGCAGCATCACGCCGAGCGCGCCGACCGAAAAGAGGATCGCGCTCAGCACGACGTACCACTGGATGTCAGGCCCCCGCACGGTCCCCCAATGACGGCTCTTCCGCCTGACGCGCATGAGAGCCGAGCACGACGCCGCCGACCGCGGCGACGAGCAGCACGATCGAGGTCACTTCGAAGGCGAGCAGGTGATCGGTGAGAAACAGGCGGCCGAGCGCGGCGGGTGAGCCGAAGTCGCGCGTGACCGGCCGCGGCGTCGAGAGGAAGTCTCCCGCCTTGAGGCCGACGACGACGATCACCTCGGCCAGGATCGCACCGCCTGCGAGCACGGCGCCGACGATCTGCCACGACGGGCCGCCCGACCAGGGCGACTCCTCGCTCTTGTCGCCGAGGTAGGCGATCACGAACAGGAACATCACCATCACCGCGCCGCCGTAGACGAGCACCTGGCCGGCGGCGACGAACTCGCCCGAGAGGAGCAGGAAGAGCACGGCGAGCGACGCGAGGTTCCCGATCAGTGCGAGTGCCGAGTAGAACGGGTTGCGGAAGCTGACGACCGCGAGCGCGCTGGCGAGGCACCCGAATGCGGCACCGAGCCAGACCACCCAGACGAGGAAGTTCGCCATCTAGCTGTGGTCCTTGTAGTAGGGGATCGGTGTGTCGTAGAGGTCGGGGTCGGCGACCGGCACCTTCTTGATCGGCTCCGCGAGGAGGATGTCCTTCGTGTAGATCAGGTCGTCGCGGTTGTACTCGGAGATCTCGAAGTCGTTGCCAAGCACGATCGCGTCGAAGGGACACGCAAGCTCGCAATAGCCGCAGAAGATGCAGCGCGACATATTGATCTCGTAGATGCGCGCGTAGCGTTCCCCCGCCGAGACACGGTTCCCGGCGGTGTTCTCCGCGGGCACGACCCGGATGCAGTCGGCCGGGCAGGCAGCGGCGCAGAGCGAGCAGCCGACGCACTTCTCGAGGCCGTTCTCGTGCCGCTTCAGCTGATGGCGTCCGCGGTAGCGCGGGTAGACCGGCCGCTTGTACTCCGGGTACTGCTGCGTGATCGGCTTCTTGAAGACTTGCTTCAGCGTGACGCCGAAGCCCTTCAGGGTGTCGGGGACGACAAAGCTCATTCAATGATCCTGCTCATTTGACGAGCACCACCAGAAAAGCGGTGACGAGCGCGTTGACGGTCGCGACCGGCAGCAGCACCTTCCAACCGAACCGCATCAGCTGGTCGTAGCGGAGGCGCGGTTGCGTTGCGCGCAGCCAGATGAAGAGCGACACGAACGTGAAGAGCTTCAGCACGAACCAGATCGGGCCGAACTGGTCGAGCGAATGCACCCACGGGAAGTGGTAGCCGCCGAAGAAGAGCGTCACCATCAGGCCCGAAAGCGTGATCATGTTCACGTACTCGGCCGCTTGGAAGAGGCCCCAGCGCATGCCGGAGTACTCGGTGTGGTACCCGGCGACGAGCTCCGTGTCGGCCTCTGGGAGGTCGAACGGCGGGCGCGACGTCTCGGCGATCGCGCCGAACATGAAGACGAGCAGCCCGACGAACTGCGGGATGAAGAACCACACGGTGTGCTGCTGCTTGTCCACGATCTCCTGCAGGTTCAGCGACTGTCCCATCAGCACGACGCCGAGCACGCTGAGTGCGAGCGACACCTCGTACGAAACGAGCTGCGCGCAGGTTCGCATCGAGCCGAGCAGCGAGTACTTGGAGTCCGAGGCCCAGCCGCCGACGATGAACCCGTAGATCCCGAGCGAGCCCAGCGCGAAGATCAGGATCAGCGAGATCGGCACGTTGACGACGCTGCCGGTGATGTGGTGGCCCCAGAGCGTCCAGCCGTTGCCGAACGGCAGCACGCTGAAAGCCAAGAGCGCCGTTGCCATCGAGACGACTGGGGCGATGATGTAGAGCGGTTGCTTGGCGCCGCTCGGCGCGAACGCCTCCTTGCGGATCAGCTTCAGCAGGTCGGCGATCGGCACCAGCAGGCCCTTGGGGCCGGCGCGGTTCGGGCCGAACCGCAGCTGCATGCGGCCGAGCAGCTTCCGCTCGAGCCAGGTCGTGAAGGCGAAGAACACCATCACGACGTTGATCACGAGGAAGGCCTTCGGGATCGTGATCCACCAGGCCTCGCGCACTACGGTCTCACCTCGACGATCGCGTGCAGGTCGCTTGCGTCGCCCGCGGTGACACGCACGGTGCCGGCCGCGAGGTCGCGCGCGATCTGCGCGCGCAGCTCCACGGACGTCCCGTTGGACGACACGGTGACGTTCTGGCCGTGCCGGATGCCGCGCGCCTTCGCATCCTCGCGTGAGATCTGCACGTCCCCGCCGGGGCGCTGAAACTGCAGCTCCGGCGTGCGCTCGACAGCGGGGCCGGAGAAGAGCGGGCGGTAGGCGACGAGGCGCAGTCCGCTCCGAGTTTGTGATGAGTCATCACTAACTGGGTCTGGGGCGCGCTCGAGCCGGTCGGCAGGGGCCGGAAGTGTCGCGCGCTCCCTGATGTCCGCGTAGGAGATGCCGCCGAAGCACTGCTCCGAGATCTCGTCGAAGACATTCGACGCGTAGGGCGAGAGCTCGATGTCGAAGCGCTCGGCGAGCTTCGCGAGCCACGCCAGCACGTCCGGCACCGGTGCGAGGACGGCGCGGCGCTGGCGCTGCAGCCGGCCCTCGAGGTTGATCGTCGTCCCGTCACGCTCGAGGTAGCTCGTGCCCGGAAGGACGAGGTCGGCGATCCCTCGGAAGCTCTCCTCGAACATGCCGATGCCGATCACCGTCTCCGCGTCCGCGGCCATTGCGCGTACGGCCGGATCCGTCGCGGCTTCGTCACCCGAGATGACGACGACGCGCGGCTTCACGCTCACGGGCTCGCCGTCGCCGGCGGCGCTCCAGGCATCGGTCACCCCACGGCCGTTCGGCGTGCGCGGCAGGTAGTACACGTCACGCGCACCGAACGTGAGCCCGGGCTGATCGGTGACCAGCGCGTCGACGGGGCTGTCTGGCGCGCCATAGGTGATCGTCGCGCCCTTGCGGCGTGCCGACTTCAGCCAGAGCTCGACGACCGGCGCGCGCTCGACGACCGGTTCGTCGCAGTAGACCGCGATCGTCTTCGCATCGCGCAGCGCCGAGAGGGGCGCGCGGTAGCTGTCGAGCACGTCGGGCACCTCCTCGGGCAGCACGGCGGAATCCGCGGACAGGCCCCGGCGCATCAGCTTCGCGAGTGCGTACGCCTCCTCGACGGATTCGCTGCCGGAGAGCGCGGTGACGGTCGAGGCGCCGCCGTCGCGCAGCAGCCTCTCCGCAAGATCGAGCGCGTCGTCCCAGCTCAGCCTCGCGAACCGGCGCGGACCCGCCTTGTGCAGCGGCGTCGTGATCCGGTCGGCCGCCTGCAGATGGTCGAAGGCGAACCGTCCCTTGTCGCACAGCCAGCCCTCGTCGACCTCGGGATGGTTGCGGGAGAGGATGCGCTTGACCTCGCCCTCGCGCGTCGTCGCGGCCGTGTTGCAGCCGACGGGGCAGAGCCCGCAGACGGTCGGCACATTCTGGATCTCCCATGGGCGCGCCTCGAAGCGGTACTGCGTCGAGGTCAGCGCGCCCACCGGGCAAAGCTCGGTCACGTTGCCGGAGAAGTGGCCCTTGTACGGTTCGTCCTCGAACGTCGCGATCACCGACTGCGCGCCGCGGTTGATCGCGACGAGCTGTCCGTCCTCGGCGACCGACTCGCTGAAGCGCGTGCAGCGGTAACAGAGGATGCAGCGCTCTCGGTCGAGCGCGATCAGCGGTGAGATTGGTATCGGCTTCTCGAACGTCCGCTTCGGGAAGGTCATGCGCGTGTTGCCGGGCCCGTAGCGGAACGTCAGGTCTTGCAGCGGGCACTCACCGCCCTTGTCGCAGACGGGGCAGTCGAGCGGGTGGTTGACGAGGATGAACTCGAGCGTCGCGTCCTGCCCGTCGGCCGCTTTCGCCGAGGTCTGTGCGGTTCGCACCTTCATCCCGTCGGCCGCGGTCAGGGTGCAGCCGGCCTGGAGCTTCGGGATCCCCTCGACCTCGACGAGGCACATGCGGCAGGCGCCGACTGGCGCCCCGAGGCGCGGCTCGTAGCAGAAGACAGGGATCTCGATCCCCGCCGCGAGCGCCGCCTCGACGAGCCCGAGGCCCTTCGGCACCTGCACCTCGCGACCGTCGATGCTGACGGTGACGAGCTCGGGCAAGCTCACGCGGCGCTCCTGTGACGGCGTCCGACAAGAACGCATACGCCCCTGAGCAGGAACTGTGGATCGTTCGTGACGCTTCTGTTTCCATGTCTGACACCGGCGTTTCTCACGCGGGCACCTCGGCGACGGGCGCATGGGTGTGCTGGTCGGAGGGCGCGAAGATCCCCTCCAGCGACGACTCGCCGCCGAACGGGCAGCCGCCTTGCTCGACGTGGGCGACGAACTCGTCGTGCCACTTGTCGACGTAGCTCTGGACCGGCCAGACCGCGAAGTCGCCGAGCGCGCAGAGCGACTTGCCCTCGATCCGGTCGCAGACCTTCCGCAGCAGGTCGAGGTCGTCGGGCCCGCCGTCGCCGCGCTCGAGCTTCTCCAGGATCTGCACCAGCCAGCGCGTCCCCTCGCGGCACGGCGTGCACTTGCCGCAGGACTCGTGCATGTAGAACTTCGTCGACCGCAGCGCGAGCTGCACCATGCAGCAGCGCTCGTCGACCACGATCAGCGAGGCGGCGCCGAAGAACGTCCCGATCGCGCCGAGCGAGTCGTAGTCGAGCGGCACGTCGATCTGCCGGGCCGTCAGTGCCGGCACCGACGAGCCGCCGGGTATGACCGCCTTCAGCTGATGCCCGCCGGCGATCCCGCCCGCGTGGGTGTAGATCAGCTCCCGCATCGAGGTGCCGAGCTCGAGCTCGTAGTTGCCCGGCTGCTCGACATTGCCGGAGATCGAGAACAGAACGGTACCCGGCGAGCTCGGCGTGCCGACCTGGTCGAACCCATCGGCGCCGAGCTCGAGGATCGCCGGCACAGTCGCGATCGTGCAGACGTTGTTGATCTCGGTCGGCGCAGCGTAGAGCCCCTGGACCGGCGGGAACGGCGGCCGCGGCCGCGGCTGGCCGCGCCGGCCCTCGAGCGAGTCGAGCAGCGCCGTCTCCTCGCCGCAGATGTAGGCCCCGGCGCCGCGGTAGACGGTCACGCTCACCTCGCCGAAGAGGCCGGCCTCGCGCGCCTCGTCGACGGCCGCCTGCAGGATCTCGTACTGCGCCAGGTACTCGCCGCGGATGTAGATGAAGACGTCCTTCGACTCGATCGCGTGCGCGGCGATCAGGCAGCCCTCGAGCAGCCGGTGGGGCACGCGGGCCATCACCTCCCGGTCCTTGAAGGCGCCGGGCTCCGACTCGTCGGCGTTGACGACCAGGTACGTCGGCTTCGGGCTCGTGCGGTCGACGAGCGAGGCCTTGCGGCCCATCGGGAAGCCGGCGCCGCCGCGGCCGCGCAGATTCGCCTTCTGCAGCTCGGCGATCAGCTCGTCCGAGCTCATCGCCAGCGCCTTTGGCACCTGCTCGTAGCCGCCGATCGCGCGGTACTCGGCGAGCTTCGCCAGGTCGCGCTCGTCCGCGCCTGCGAGCAGCATCGATCTAAGCCCCACGGAGCTCCTGCACGATCTCGGGGACGTCGTCCGGCTTCACGTTCTGCCGGTAGCGGTGGTCGACGGCGACGACGGTCGCGTAGCCGCAGCCGCCGAGGCACTCGACCGCGCGGAGGGTGACCTCGCCGTCCTCGGTCGTCTCGCCGGGTGCGACGCCCAGCTCGGACTCGAAGGCATCGACCACCTGCTGCGCGCCGACGAGCGCGCACGAAAGGTTGGTGCAGACCTCGACCGAGTGCCGCCCGACCGGAGCCAGGTGGAGCATGTCGTAGAACGACGCGACCGCCTGGCAGTAGGCAGGCGTCAGGCCGAGCGCCGAGCCGACCTGCTCGAACGACTCGGTCGTCAGCCAGCCGCCGTTCGCCTCCTGGGCGAACCGCAGCGCCGGCAGGGTCGCCGAGCGCGAGTCCGGGAAGCTCGCGCCGAGCTTGCGGATCTCCGCGACGACGTCGGTCACCGGTCAACCTCGCCCATGACGGTGTCGAGCGAGCCGACGATCGCGATCAGGTCGGCCACGAGCGCGTCCGACATGCAGGTCGCGGTCGCCTCCAGCGCAACGAAGCTCGGCGCGCGGAACTTGACCCGCCACGGCCTCGGGCCGCCGTCCGAGACGACGTAGCAGCCGAGCTCGCCGCGGGCCGACTCGACGGCCACGTAGACCTCGCCTTCGGGCACGCGATACCCCTCGGTGACGATCTTGAAATGGTGGATCAACGACTCCATCGAGGTGTGCAGCTCCTCGCGCGGCGGCAGCACGACCTTGCGGTCGTCCGCAGTCCACGGCTGCCCCTCCATCGCCTCGAGCCGGTCGAGGCACTGGGCGACGATGCGGGTCGATTCCCGCATCTCGTCCATGTGCACCTTGTACCGGTCCCAGACGTCGCCGTTCTCGTAGACGGGCACGTCG
>JBJMKA010000019.1:0-146863 GCA_045805985.1 Gaiellaceae bacterium
CGAGCCGGTACAACCCAACTCGGCCGCGATCTCCGTGCTCGACCTGCCCTCCGCCGCCGCCAGCACGATCCGGCAACGAAACGCCAACGCCTGCGAGCTCTTCGGACGCCGAGCCCACCGCTCAAGCGTCGCCCGCTCCTCTTCACTGAGCACGACCTCTGCACGCTGCGCCATGACCGCCCCCATCCTCGTCGATGAGGACGACGTTCAAGACCAGATGCCGGGTCCCTGCGAACTAACGACTCAGGTCACTAGTCGAGCTCGAGCACGTTGATCGCTGAAGGTTCGATCTGCCACTCGAGCGTCTCGCACGGCCGCCGTTCGAGGACGGCTGCCGCGATCAACGCAATGCTTCCCCGATGGGCGACTACGGCGATGTCGCCGGCGATCCCAGCAAGCCGCTCCGTCACGAACTCGTTCACGCGCGCGCTGAGCTCCTCGAACGATTCCCCGCCCGGTGCGGCGAAGCTCGTCGGGTCCGACACGAGCGACTGCGCCACGTCGGGCCAGCGCGAGGCGATCTCATCGAAGGTCAGCCCTTCGCAAAGCCCGAAGTCGATCTCGCGCAGCCGTGTGTCGAGCTCCATGTCCTCCGAGATCGCCGCCGCTGTTTCCCGCGCGCGCAAGAGATCGCTCGCGTAGACGACGCCGGGTTGCACATCCGCGAATGCTCGCGCAAGCGCGGGGAGTTGAGCCAACCCAACCCGCGACAGGGGCAGGTCCGTCGCACCCCAGTACCGCCCTTGCGTGGCAACAGCCGCGTGACGGACGAGGAAGAGCCGGCTCAACGAACGCAGAAGAAGACGAGCACGGCGATCTCCGTGAGCTCGACGGTCGCGCCCGCGGCATCGCCGGTCAAGCCCCCGAGCCACCGTCGAAGCTGCCAAACGCAAGCGGCGCAAACGCCGGCTGCCACCAGCGCCGCTTCCGCACCCCCCAAACCCGACGAGAGGGACGCGAGCCCGACGGCGATCAAGCCGACCAGTCCTGCTCGCGCACGCGGGCGCGTCCCGGTGAGCAACTGCCCGACGCCGCTGCCGGACCGCGCGTACCCGAGCCAGCCCGACGCAGCGACGGGCGCCGCACGTCCCAGCGCGGCGGCTGCTGCGATCTCGAGCCATTGCGAGGCCTGCGCGAGCCGACCTATCGTCGACACTCGTAGGAGCAACGATGCAGCGATTGCGACGGCGCCGTAGGCGCCGATGCGGCTGTCGCGCATGATCCTCAATGCGTCTTCCCGGGTCGTCGCGCCCAGCGCGTCGGTGGTGTCGGCCAGACCATCGACGTGAAGCGCACCCGTCAACGCGACAGCGAACGCGACCGCAGTCGCGGCGCCAACCATCCAGCCAGCTCGGCTGCCGACGCCGATCGCGACACCTCCCGTCGCGGCTCCGATCCCCCAACCGACCGCTGGGAACCACAGCACGATGCCGTCGAGCGAACCGCCAGGCGCAGCGCGGTAGACCGGCAGCCGCGTGAGGAACGCAGTCGCGGCACGCCCGTCTGCGATCACGCTGCCGACGCGCTCAACCACGATCGCTGACTCCCGCCGACTCGAAAGTCGCCATCTCCGCGAGCAGTGCCGTCGCTGCGTCGATGACCGAGAGCGCGACGAGTGCGCCGCTCGCCTCACCCAGCCGCATTCCCAGGTCGAGCAGTGGCAGAAGACCGAGGCGCTGCAGGATCAAGTCGTGCGCCGGCTCAGGCGAGCGATGGCCCGCGAGCAGCCAGTCCGGCAGCCCCGGCGCGAGCGCCGAGGCAACGAGCGCAGCCGCGCCGACAACCACGCCGTCGATCACGCAGACGAGCCGGTTCTCGGCGGCGCCGATCATCAATCCGGTCAGAAACGCGATCTCGCCTCCACCGAGCGAGGCGAGCAGCGAAAGCGGCTCGCGGCTCACACCGTGCCGCGCGAGCGCGCGCTCGACCGTGTCGACCTTCCGTCGCAGCGTGTTGTCGTCGATCCCCGTCCCCCGCCCGCACACCGTGGCAGGCGGCTCGTCGAGCAGCGCGGCGCTCAGCACGGAAGCCACGGTGGTGTTGCCGATCCCCATCTCGCCGAGTGCGAGCAGCTCGACGCCGTCGCCGGCCAGTCGCGTGGCGAGCGCCCGTCCCTCCCGGACGAGCAGCTCCGCCTGTCCGGACGTCAGCGCAGGTTCGGTGACGAAGTTGGCGGACGCCGCCACACCGAATGACAAGACGGCTTCGTCGTGGAACGGCGCCACGAGCCCTGCGTCGACGACGATCAACGGGATTCCCGCGCGCCGCGCGAGGACGGCCGCCGCGGCGCCGCCTGCGACGAAGTTGGCGACCATCTGCCGCGTCACCTCCTGCGGGTACGCGCTGACTCCCTCTGCTGCAACACCATGGTCGGCTGCGACGACGACGGCGGCTGCACGAAGGCGCGCGGATGGAAGCGAGCCGCGCACCGCGGCGATCCGGCAGACGGTTTCTTCGAGCCGGCCCAGGCTGCCGAGGGGTTTCGTCTTCCGGTCGAACGCTGCAGCAGCGCGCTTCGCTGCAGCGCCATCGAGCGCAGGGAGCTCAAACGTCATGCAGCCCCTCGGGGAACTCGTGCAGCGGGAGCAGTCGTCCGGCAACGACGAAATAGGACGCACCGGATGCCGCAACCCATTCCTGGTTCACGAGCCCGAGCAGATCGCGGTAGCGGCGGCCGAGCGGCGATGCCGGCACAACGCCGAGACCGACCTCGTTGCTGACGGCGATCGTCGGGGTCTGCCGTTCCGCCGCCACGCGAGCCGCGCTGCGTGCTGCGGCGATGACCGCGTCGTCCTCTTGGCCTTCGCCCGCGAGATTCGACACCCAGAGCGAGAGGCAGTCGATCAGCGCGAGTGCGTCGACGGCGCGATCGAGCGCCGTCGCCAGCGCGATCGGTTCCTCGAGGGTGAGCCACTCCGGCGGACGGCGGGCGCGATGCCGCTCGATCCGCTCGCGCATCTCGTCGTCGCCGCCCTCTGCGGTCGCGATGTAGACGACCGCGCCCGGCCAGCGGCGAGCCCACGCCTCCGCGGCGGTGCTCTTGCCGCTGCGCGCGCCGCCGAGAATCGTCACGAGGCTCACGACCCGTCCTCAGCGAGCACCTCGGTGAGCGCCGCGATCAGCTCGTCGTTCTCCTCGGCGACGCGCACCGCAATCCGCAGATGGTTCTCCGTCAGCCCTGGAAAGCTGCTCGCCGGCCTGACGGCGAACCCGCGCGCGTACAGCGACGTCGCGACCCGAATGCCGTCGGGAACCTCGAGCAGGAGGAAGTTGGCCTCCGACGGCCAGACGCGAACGCCGGGCAGCCGTGCGAGCTTCAGCTCGAGCGATCGCCGGGCGGACGCGACCTCGCGTGCGACCTGCTTCCGCGTTGTCCGATCGTTCGCACAGACCTCGATCGCCGCGCAGGCCACGGCGTTCACGCTCCACGACTGCCGGTTCGCCGCCAGCCGCGCGACGAGGTCGGGCTTGCCGACGAGGAAGCCGGCGCGGATGCCGGGGATTCCCCACATCTTCGTGAACGAGCGCACGACGACAACGCCGGTCAGATCGCGCCGACCGACGAGGCTCTCGCGGCTCGTGCGCGCGAAATCCATGAACGCCTCGTCGACGACCACGACACGCCCCGGCCGTGCCAGCCGTTCGAGCACGGCGGCGCGTTCGAGATTGCCGGTCGGGTTGTTCGGGTTGCACACGACGACAAAGTCCGCGTCCGCCGGCACAGCATCCAGGTCGAGCTCGAAGTCCTCACTGTCGCGGAAGACGCGCGTGACGTCGGCGCCACCGGCGGCGAGCGCCGCCTCCGCCTCGGTGAAGGAGGGGTGGATGCACACCGGCCGGTGCGGCTGCAGCGTCTGCGCGAGCAGCCAGAACGCCTCCGCGGCACCGTTCGCGAGCAACACCTCCTCCACCGGGCGTTCGACGCGCCGCGCCACCGCGGCGCGAGCCGCCCGGTCGTCGGGATACCGATCGCTCTCGAGCGCCTCCAGCAGGGCGCGGCGGAGCTTCTTCGATCGCGCCGCCGGCCAAACGTTGACGGCAAAGTCGCGCATGCCAGGGCGGGCGACCTGGTCGCCGTGGAAGCGGAGCGCCGTCGTGTCGGTCACGTGCGCCGCTCCAGCGAGAGTGCGAGCGCCACGACGAAGAGCAGCGACGTCGCACCCGAGAGGCGAGTGGCGCGCCGGATGTCGGAGACCCGTGGCTGCGCACCGTCGCCCAGCTCCGGCCGTCGCTCGAGAACGTCCCCGTAACGGTTGACACCCCCGAGCCTCAGGCCGAGCGCCCCGGCGAACGCCGCCTCGTACAGGCCCGCGTTCGGGCTCGGATGGCGGCGCCCATGGGCACGGGCGACCCGCAGCGCAGCCCCGGCGTGCCAAGACGCGGCCACGACGACCGCGGCAGCGCCGAGACGCGCGGGCACGTAGTTCAGGAGGTCGTCGAGCCGGGCGGGGGCCCAGCCGAAGCGGAGGTAGCGCTCCGAACGGTGGCCGGCGATCGAGTCGAGCGTGTTCGCGGCCCGGTAAGCGGCGACCGCGGGCGCGCCTCCGACGGCAAACCAGAAGAGCGGGGCGATCACGCCGTCGCCGGTGTTCTCCGCGACGGATTCGATCGTGGCGCGCGCGAGCTCATCTTCCTCGAGTGCCGACGGATCCCGTCCGACGAGCGAAGGTGCAAGCCGGCGCGCGGCAACGATGTCGTCCGCTGCGAGCTCGTCGCTCATCGCGTGCGCGACGCGTTGCAGCGACCTGCCGGCGAGCGCACTCCACAGCACCGCCAGCTCGAACGACGCGCGCGCCCAAGGCCGGCCGCTCAATGCGACGCAACCGGCGCCGGTCGCAACGGCGGTGCCTCCCACGAGCGTGAGCGCGTACACGCCTCCCGCTCGTCTGTCGTCGGCCCAGATCCGTTGCTCCAACGACCCCGCGATCTTGCCGAAGCCCGCGACCGGGTGGAACCGCTGCGGGTCGCCAAGCAGCTGATCGACTGCGAAGCCTCCGACGAGCAGCGCAGCACGCGCGTTCAAAAGTCGATCCCCCGCCGTGCCTTGATCCCACGCGCGTACGCGTGCTTGACGTTCACCATCTCCGTCACGGTGTCGGCGATCTCGATCAAGGCCGGCGCCGCGTTCCGGCCGGTGATGACGACGTTCACGTGCGGAGGCCGGGCGCGGATCGCGGCGACGACGGCGTCGACTTCGATCCATTCCCAGTTGATCGGATAGGTGAGCTCGTCGAGCACGACGAGCTCGTGCTCGCCGGCCGCGAGCGTCGCCTCAGCCAGCTGCCAGGCCGCCACCGCACGGCCCTGCGACTCGCCGAGATCGGGCGAAAGCCAGGTGAACCCGTCGCCGCCCTTCAGCCAGTCGACGCCCAGCTGCCGGCCGACCTGCTCCTCGCCCACCTTCCACTTCCCGGACTTGATGAACTGCACGACGCACACGCGCCAGCCGCGGGCGACGCCGCGCATCACAACGCCGAACGCGGCGGTCGACTTGCCCTTGCCCTCGCCGGTGTTCACCAGCACGAGAGACTTCGGCGCGCGTCCCGCGCGCGGCGGCACGCGCGGCGTCTGTCCCGGCGGCTGGACGCTCATACGCGCACCCGCGGAAGCAGCCGCTCGAGCGGCAGATGCTCCGAGACGCGATCGGCCAGCTCATCCAACGCCGCCTCGAGGCTCGGCGCGGTGCGACCGAACAGGGCGCCCAGGACGTTCTCGTTCTCGAACGCACCGTGGAAGCTGAAGCCGAGCACAGCGTCAGCGCAGAAAAACACGCCTTCGCCGACGTCGCCGTGCCGGATCTCGTAGCCGCGGACGCGAAGACCTTCGAGCGCCGCCCACGCCGGCGACACTGATCGAAGCTCGACGTCGATCTGCCGCGTCAGCTTCTCGGGACCGAACCTCGTGGTGATGTCGAGCAGCCCGATTCCGACGGCGTCGTCGTCGACGCCGGGGTGGCCGACGAGGGCGCGCCCGAGCATCTGCAGGCCACCGCAGATCCCGAGCACGGCGCCACCATCGTCGGCGCGGCGTTCAACCGCCGTGGCGATGCCGGTCTCGCGAAGCCAGGCCAGGTCACGGCCGACGTTCTTCGAGCCGGGTAGGACGACCAAGTCGGCGCCGTCGAGCTCGCCTGTCGTTCCCGCCCAGGCGAGGTCGGCGACGTCTTCGAGCGGCTTGAACTCGTCGAGGTTGGAGGCCGTCGGGTAGCGGACGATCGCGACACGCAACCGCCCGCCGCGCCCGGTCGGGTCGGCGACGCCGTCCTCGTCCGGGAGGCGATGGTCGAGCCACGGGATGGTCGCCGCCGTCGGTACGCCGGTCAGCGCCTCCAGCCGTTCGGGGCCGGGCGCGAGCAGCGCGGGGTCGCCGCGGAACTTGTTGAGCACGAAGCCCTGAAGGCGTCGCCGTTCATGTTGCTGCAGCAGCGCCCAGGTGCCGTACAGATGCGCGAAGGCGCCGCCGCGGCTGATGTCCGAGACAAGGAAGACGTCGGCGTCGGCGAACTCTGCGACGCGCATGTTCGCGAGGTCGGTCGAGCGAAGGTTGATCTCGGCCGGGCTGCCCGCGCCTTCGATCACGATCAGATCGAACTCGGTGGCGAGCGACCGGTAGGCGCGCTCGATCACCGGCCACAGCGCCGCGGGCCGGTCGCGCCACTCGACGAGCGTGAGCTCGAGATCCGGCTTGCCGTCGATCACCACCTGGCTTCGCATGTCCCCTTCCGGCTTCACGAGGACGGGGTTCATCCGTACATCTGGCTTCACACCCGCAGCAAGTGCTTGGAGGTACTGCGCCGTCCCGATCTCGCCGCCATCCACGACGCGCGCGTTGTTCGACATGTTCTGCGCCTTGAACGGCGCGACCGAGAGGCCGGCCCGCGCACACATGCGCGCGACGGCGGTGGTCAGCAGGCTCTTTCCGGCCCAGCTTGTCGTTCCCTGAATCATCAATGCCGTCATGAGACCTTCCGCACCGGCACGACGAGCAGCACGCCGGCGTCTTCCACGACACGGATCGACTCTCCGAAGTGAAGGCGGAGCAGACGCTCCTGCAGGACGTCGCGCGGCGGCCCCGCGGCGACGAGGCGTGCGCCCGCCACGAAGAGCATCCGGCCGGCAAACTGCGACGCCAGCGAGAGGTCGTGCATGGCGGCGACGACCGTGATCCCGCGCGAGCGGCGAAGGTCATCGACGATCTCGAGCACCTCCTGCTGGCGGCCCAGGTCGAGCCCGGTAGTCGGCTCGTCCAGCAGCAGGATCTGCGGCTGCTGCGTGAGCGCGCGCGCAATCACTGCGCGCTGGCGTTCACCGCCGCTGAGCGAGGTGATCGCACGGTCGGCGAGCGCCTCCAGATCGAGGGCACGAAGTGAATCCGACGCGATGGTCCGGTCGTTGCGTGACTCCGAGCCGAAGTAGCGGATGTGCGGCGTTCTGCCAAGCAGTACGTACTCGGCCACCGTCATCGCAGGCGGGAAGAGCGGCGTCTGCGCGACGAAGGCGAGCAGCTTCGCGCGGTCCCGCCGCGTGACGGCGTCCGCGTCGACGCCGATCAACTCCACGCGACCGCTGTGCGCCGTCAGCCCGGCGACCGCGCGAAGCAGCGAGCTCTTGCCGGCGCCATTCGGCCCGATCAGCGCCGCCCAGGTTCCGGTCTCGACGCTGAACGTCACGTCGGCAAGCGCCCGCTGTCCGCCATACGCAACGCTCAGCCCCTGCGCGGCCAGGGCGGTCATCGAAACGACCGCGACGTGCGCATGACGAGTGCGAAGAACGGCGCGCCGAAGAAGGCGGTGACGACGCCGATCGGGAGCTCGGAGGGCGCAAGGATCGTCCGCGCGAGCAGGTCGGCGAACACCAGGAAGCCGCCACCGACGAGCAGCGACAGCGGCAGCAACAGCCGGTAGCTCGGCCCGAACACGAGCCTGATCGCATGCGGGACGATGATTCCGACGAAGCCGATCAGGCCACTGACCGCGACGGCGGCGGCGGTGCCTACAGTGGCGGCCACCACGACGATCAGCCGCAGGCGGTCGACGTTGACACCGAGTGCTGCGGTCTCCTCGTCGCCGACGCGCAGCACGTCGATCAGGCGCCGGTGCGTCAAGATCACCACCCACGCAACAAGCGCATACGGCAACACGATCAGCACCTCGCGCCAGCCGGCGGTCTCCAGCTGGCCGAGCAGCCAGGTGTAGACGTCTCTGATCGACTCGGTGCGCTGCTGCTGGAAGAACGTTTCGAGCGCGGTCAGGAAGGCCGCGACGGTGACGCCGGCGAGGATCAGGCTGGCGGCGCCGGTTCCTCCCGCGCGACCGATCGCGTAGGTGATCGCGACGCTAACGGTCGCGCCCACGAACGCGGCGCCCGGGAGCAGCAGGCTCGAGGCGGCAGTCGCCGAGCCGTAGCCGATGGCGAGCGTCGCGCCGAGCCCCGCGCCGGCGGACACGCCCAGCAGATACGGGTCGGCAAGTGGATTGCGAAAGACGCCCTGATAGGCGGCGCCCGCGAGTGAGAGCGTCCCGCCGACGATTAGGCCGAGCACGATTCTCGGGAGGCGCAGGTCGTAGACGATCGCGTTCTGCGTCGCGTCGAGAGGCGAGTGCACACCGAGGAATGGAAGGTGGGAAGCGAAGCTCTCACCGACCGCGCCCGCCGAGACCGGGTAGGGGCCGATGAGCACGCCGGCAACGCAGGCGGCGGCGAGCAAGGCCCCGCCGCCGCACAGGGCCGCGAGCGAGCGGCGTTTGGTCACCGGCCCGCGCGGCGGATCGCCGCCGCGACGACGCGGACGAAGTCGACGATCCGCGGCCCCCAGCGGGAGGTCACGTCGTCACTCGCAGCGACGACGTTGCCCCGCTGAACGGCGCGAATCGAAGACCAGCCGGCGCGTCCTTTCACGCTCGCCGCCGTCTGCCCACAGCATTTCGTGTCGGCCAGGACGATCAGCGACGGGTTCGACGCGATCACGTACTCGGCCGACAGCTGCGGATACCCCGAGCCGGTCTTGTCGGCGGCGTCGGCAATGTTGCCGATCCCGAAGAGCGCGTACACGCGGCCGATGAACGTCTTGGAGGTCGCAGAGTAGAAGTCCGGACTGAGCTCGTGGTAGACCGAGACGGATTTTGGCTTCGGCGTCGCCGTGACAGCTGCGTCGATCTTGGCCTTCATCTGCGAGACAAGCTTCCGCGCCTCTGCGTCGTGGCCGGTTGCGAATCCGAGCTGACGCATCTGCACGTACGCATCGCCGATCGACTTCGCCGACGGCTCGAGCAGCACGGGAATGTGCAGCTTGTCGAGCGCCGGGATCAAGTTGTTCGCGGCCGACGAGGTGACGACGAGATCGGGCTGGTACGCCGCGACCGCTTCCGCGTTTGGGCGATAGCCCGAGAGCTTGGTCATCGGCGCGCCGACTGGATAGTTCGACTGGTTGTCGACCGCGACGACCTGTGCGCCGGCGCCGATCGCGAACAGCGTCTCGGTGGCCGTCGGCGACAGCGACAGGACACGCACCGGCCGCTTGTCGACCGTCACGTAGCCATTGGCGGCCTTGAGCGTGACCGGGAACGGGCGGGTGGGGGCCGCACCGACGACCGCTGCAGCGACGAGCGTCGCAACGGCAGCTGCGAGACCCACGAGGGGCCACTTTGATCCCATGTAAAAACCTCCGCGAGTTGCGAAGGAGGTGGCCCGGCGGCGCCTGCCGCACGAACCGCCCCACTTCCGAGGGCTTTGTTCGTCGGTGCAGGTCAGGCGACCTGGCTCGTCCCCCGAAGGGGCCTCACAGTTGCGGGTCAGCGCCGGATTTGAACCGGACTTCGCTGCTCCTGCACCGGCCGGAGATATGTGTCCGGCCCGCAGACCTTAGCGCACGCGCCGGGTGAAAGCCGAACGTCGACGTCCTCACTATCTTTTTTGTAGTATCGCGGCCGGTGAAAAGCTCGATCTGCATCAGCTCTCTCCCAAGCGGCTTCGCGGTCTCTGCGTAGACTCGAATCGATGCGGATCGGAGTCCTCACCGGCGGCGGCGACTGCCCCGGACTGAACGCGGTGATCCGCGCTGTCGCGCGGCGCGCTTGGGCGAACGGGCACGAAGTGATCGGCGTGCGCGAGGGCTGGCGCGGGATGGTCGAGCACATCTTCGAGCCGCTCGGGCCGCAGCAGATCTCCGGAATCCTTCCCCGCGGGGGCACGATCATCGGCACGTCGCGCACCAACCCGTACAAGGTCGACGGGGGTGTCGACAAGGTGCGCGCCGCGTTCAACGATCTCGACGCACTCGTCGCGATCGGCGGCGAAGACACCCTCGGCGTCGCCTCGAAGCTGCACGACGAGTTCCAGCTACCCGTCGTCGGCGTCCCGAAGACGATCGACAACGACCTCTCCGGCACCGACTACACGTTCGGCTTCGACACCGCCGTGTCGATCTGCACCGAGGCCATCGACCGCCTGCACACGACGGCCGAGGCGCACAACCGCGTCATGGTCGTCGAGGTGATGGGCCGCCACGCCGGTTGGATCGCGGTGCACTCCGGCATCGCCGGCGGCGCCGACGTGATCCTGATCCCCGAGCGTCCCGTCGTCTTCGAGGACGTCTGCGAAGAGATTCGGCGCCGCCACGCACGCGGCAAGAACTTCTCGATCGTCGTGATCAGCGAAGGCTGCGAGCTGCCCGGCGCCGACGACAAGGGCGAGGTCGACCAGTTCGGCCACAAGCTGCTCGCGAAGCGCGGCGTCGGCGAACGCCTCGGCGAGGAGATCGAGAACCGCACCGGCTTCGAGACGCGCGTCACCGTGCTGGGCCACATCCAGCGCGGCGGCTCCCCCACTCCGCGCGACCGCATCCTCGCGACCCGCTTCGGGCTCAAAGCGGCCGATCTCGTCGAGGCCGGCGAGTTCGGCCAGATGGCCGCGCTCCGCGGCGACGACGTGATCGCCTGCTCGCTCAAGGAGGCCACCGCCGAGCTGAAGATGGTGACGCCCGAGTGGTACGACGTCGCTAAAGCGTTCTTCGGCTAAGGGAGAAACTCTCGAACCTGGTTCGGCCTGCACGCCACCGGCGACGCGATGCTCCGGGCGCCGCCGAATCAGGTTCAGCCCCCGAGAACCGAACCTGATTCGCGCAACCACCGATAGACCTCACAGCCGGACGCGACCCGCGCGAACCAGGTTCGCGAGTTGCCGGCCGCCCAACGCGATGGTTCAGCGGCGCACGGCTTCCGGGAGCACCGTGTACCACGGGAGCAGCCACAGCGCGATCGGAAGCCAGGCCTGCGCGACTCGCCCCTTCTGCAGCAGCGCCGGTAGGCAGAGCAGGAACGCAATGATCACTCCGGTGGCAATCCGTCCCGATGCCAGGTAGTTGACGTACGACGGCTTGGGCAGCAGCAGAACCAGAACGACGACGTTCACGATCAGCAGGCAGAGCTCTGGGGTAACTGCTCTCGTTGCCAGCCAGACGACGATCGGAGCAAGCAACGCGGGCACGACCACCGCGAGGATCTGCTGCACCTGGTAGTCGCTCCACGGCCACTGGCGCACCAGCCCGAGCAACGGGAGTGCCTCGAGCTTCGCCGCCTGTGCTTCGCCCCACGAGCCGAGCCACACGGCGAGCGCGACCTTCACCGCGACGTACGGCGCGAGCGCGATGCCGAGCAGCGTCCCCGCCTGGCGGAACCGCCGTTCGCGGATCGCGAGCCAGAGCGCGAGCGTCGCCGGAAACAGCAGCGTCGTTTCACGCGTCACTCCGGCCAGACCGAACAACAACGCGGCACCGAGGACACGGGGACGTCTCGTGTACCAAACGAGCAGCCCGAGCGCGAGCACGCCGTACGCGAGCGGTTCGGCCAGGTCGTACGACACCCCGAGGAAGAGGCCGGGGTACGCACCGACGAAAGCGCCGTACCACGGCGAGACGCCCCAGCGCGTGAGCACAGTCGCGACTGCGAAGGTCGCCGCGAACACGCCGGCGACCCCGAGGAGCAGCAGCGTCCACGGCACAAGACGTTCTTCGCCGCCGGCCAGCGCGCGAGCGGCCAGCGGATACACCGGGCGGCTGTAGCGATACGCCGGGTTGTCGAGGTACGGCCGTGCCCCGGTCGGGTCGACCGCGATGTACATATAGAACTGTCCGTCGTAGCCGACGTCGGCAGCCCTCGGCTCGAGGCGCGCGATCGCGGCGCTCCCGCCCGGACGTCCCTGAAAGAACGAGCTCACGTGCGCCAGTGACGAAACCGGGTGATGGTCGACGTACCAGCCCGCCCACAGTACGTAAGCCAACCCGAACGCAATCGCGACGGCCAACGGGGTAGCGGTCTTCGCGCGCATGGTTCGAAGAATGACGCAGCTCAGAGCTCGGCGAGCGGGAAGCTGCGGTGCCGGCGCGGCGGCACGAGGAAGTTCTGGCGGTGGGTGGTCGAGAGCACCTCGTTGAAACCCTGCGGGCGGCTGCGGGCCTCCAGCGCGATCTTCTTGTCCGGTAGCTGACCGTCCATCGCGCGGCGGTTGCGGCGGAAGTCGTCGCCCGTCGGGTTGAAGACGACGAAATGCACGCCGGCCGCGGGCAGCACACCGATCTCGTCCGGCTTCTCCGACCACGCGAACGGGTTGTCGAGCGTGTTGAAGTCGGCGCGCACCGGGATCGCCGTCCCCTTCGGGAACACCGTTCCATCCTCCGCGACGACGTCGTTCGGCAGCCGTGACGTCGTCTGGATCGACGCGCTGTGGCCGATCTGCCCCGACTTCTTGAAGTCGCGGTGCACGTCCGCCTCGGTCGAGACGTCCTTCGGCCCTTGGCGCACCGTCTGCGCGTCCTGCTTCACCTGCAGTCCGGGCTTGAACGCCGTCGCTACGCGCTCGTCGAAGTCGAAGTTGAGATACCACGCCTCGACGTCCTCGTGGATGTGCGAGAGGTGCATGTGCGTCCCCTGGCGGAAGTAGTCGCTACCGCGGAAGTCGACGTAGCCAAGCGTCTCGAAGTTCGCGATCGTCCCGGGCCCCATCCCCGCGCGCTGCGTCGAGGTGAAGCCGAGGAAGAGCTCGGAGGTGTCGGGGATCAGGTCGGCGCCGGGGATCTGCGCGGCGACGGCCAGCTTCTTTGGCAGCGACTGGCCGCCTTCGAAGCCGCCGCCCGCGAAGCCGCGGCGGATTGACGTCAGCTCGAAGAGCTTCGAGTCGCGGATCCGCTTGGTCGCGTCGTCGATGTTCACGCGCGTATCGGAACGCAGGAGGATCGCGACGTCGTTTGCCTCGAGCCGTGTGTCGAACGGATCGCTCTGGAACCGTTCCGCGTCGAAGACGACGGGCTTGCCCGCGCGGCGGTCGTGCGGCAGGTAGCGCTGCAGCGCGTCCGGCGTCAGGCGGTTGAAGTACGGCAGCGCCCATGCCACGGTCACACCAAGCCCCGTGGGCGACGGCGCGTAGTCCGCGTCGAGCTGTGCGAGGAGGTGCTCGAGCTCAGCCTGCGCCGAGCGCAGGTCGGCGCGCCCGGCGGTGACCCGCGCGGTGAGGATCTCGTGATGGAGCGGCGGCACGAGCACCTCGACGCCCCCCGAGTCGACGATGCGCACGCCGTCGAGCAGGTGCTGCTCCGGGAAGATCTCTCCGGACGCGGCGCGCTTCGGCGAGCCGCCCGTGAACTGGTCGACGAGCTCGTAGATCCCGGTCGCACCGACGGCGCCGGCCGCCGCGCCGACGATCACTTGCCTCCGCGTGAGCTTCATTTAGGTGGGCTTGATCACGACGAGCGACGCGAGCTCGCGCTTCAAGTAGCGGACGACCTTGTTGTAGGTCAGCGGCGGTGCGACGTGCTCGGACAGCGTGTAGAGCGTGCCGCTCTTGCGCCACAGGAGGACCGCGTGCCACGCGTCCATGTCCTGGTTCGGACCGGAGAAGAGCTGCGCCGTGATCCCGCCTGCGGTGACCGTCCCGCGCAGGCCGTCGAAGCACGGCACGTTCTTGCTGTCGACGCCGCCGGTCCGACAGGTTGGGATCTTCATCACGCCGGGGTAGCCGCGCAGCACGACGTGCAGCTCGCCACCGGCGGCACCGGCGGCAGTCTCCTGCCAGACGAAGCTCTCGAGGTAGCTGCGGTCGTGCGAGACCGAGTTGCCGTTGCTCCACTTGCCGTCGATCTGGCTCGTCAGCGGGTCGGGCAGCCAGCCGGGGCAGTAGACGGGCGCCTTGATCTTGTTCGCCAGCTTCTGCCAGCCGGCCGGGTAAGCACAGCGCGGCTTCGGCGTCGCCGTCGGCGCGGCGGCAGCGGCCTTCTTGGCCTCGCCACAACCGGACGCGAGCAACGCACACATGCCCACGAGCAGGGAAAACGTGAGGAGCGCTCTCACGGCGCCATCGTAGCCCGGAAACTCAGGAACCTGGTTCAAACCGCGAACCAGGTTCCGGGATCAAACGTCGAGTGGCTGGTGGCCGACCAGGTCGCCGACGTGGCGGGCCGGGACCAGCACCGCGTCGATGCCGGCGCGCTCGAGCGCCAGCACCTCGTCGCGGTTGCCGACGTCGACCTGGGCGATCGCGAGCTTGCCCGCCGGCACGTCCGGTAGCAGCTCGAGCACCGCGTCGAGCGGGTCGGCGTCCTCGTCGATCTCGCGGGAGGAGAGCAGGAAGATCTCCGGATCGAACCGCTCGAGTGCGAGCTCGAGCTCTTCGTCGTCGCGCACGTCGACCACGTTCTCGAGGTGGTCGACCGTTTCTTCCTCGGGGCGGATCCGTACCGCGTCCGCCTCGATCGGCATGCCCACGCCGATCCAGAGCAGCGGGAGCGTCGTCGCATCGCGAATCCCGTCGATCGCGTCGTAGACCGCGATCGCCTTCGCGCCTTGCTGCTCGGCGTCTCGCGCACCGTCGGCGTCGTTGACGCAGACGATGATCGCGATGCCATCTCCTTCGGAGATGCGCTGGCTGAGGCGGCGTGACCCTGGCACGTCTGACGCAGCGTAACCGCGTTAGAGCCCGGCTGGTGGGCTCGGCTCGAGCCGCTCGAGGTCGGCCCAGTCCGCGCGCGGCGGCGCGAAGAGCTCGATCAGAAACGCGCCCTCCGGCCCGGCGTCCACGGAGTGCGGGACATCCGCCGCGATCACCCAGGTCGCGCCGGGCACGAGCTCCTGCGCCTCGTCGCCGATCCGGAAGCTCAGCGAGCCGCTGACCAGCATCCCCGTCTGCTCGTTCGCGTGGCTGTGCTCGGGCACCTTGGTGCCCGGATCGAGCGAAACGGCGACGAGGCTCGCCTCGTTGCCGCTGACCGCACGGCCGACGACTCCGGTCCAGATCCGGAGCGGGACGATCTCGTTGAGATGGTTAAAAGCGCTCATTGGCCGATCGGGTGCCAGACGGTCTTCAGCTCGAGGAACGCCGAGATCTCGTAGAGCGATTGCGCGTCGGGCTCGGCGATCACGACGCGCTTGACGTTATCTGCCGCGGCGACCTCGAGGTCGCCGCGCGAGCCATCGGCGCCCGTGATGTCGATCGCGTTCACGTCCATGTGCGAGGCGAGCCACGGTGCGAGCTCTGCCTGCCGGCCCGTGAGCAGGTTGACGACGCCGCCGGGCACGTCGCTCGTCGCGATCACCTCGGCGAGCTCGATCGCAGCGAGCGGCTCGGCCTCTGAGGCAAGCGCGACGACCGCGTTGCCGCCGGTGAGCGCGGGCGCGAGGCGCGAGACGAGCCCGAGGAGCGGCGGCTCCTGCGGCGCGACGATGCCGACGACGCCGGTGGGCTCCGGGACGGTGAAGTTGAAGTACGGGCCGGCGACCGGGTTCGACGAGCCGATCACCTGCGCGAGCTTGTCGGCGAAGCCCGCGTACCAGACCCAACGGTCGATCGCCTTCTCGACCTCCGCCTTGCCGGTGCAGAGCGCGGCGAACTCCGGCAGGCGCGCCTCCATCATCTCGGCGATGCGGTAGAGCACCTGGCCGCGGTTGTACGCGGTCGCGCTCCCCCACTTCGCCTGCGCACCGCGTGCCGCTTGCACCGCGTCGCGCACGTCCTTGCGCGAGGCGCGCGCGACGTTCGCGCCCTGCGCCTCGTACGTGCGGCCGCTCTCGCTGCGCGGGAACCCACCGCCGATGAACAGCTTGTACGTCTTGTTGACGGGGAGGCGACTCATCTCACCCTCATTCCATTGGAGAAAAGGAGAAGGGCGATGACCAAGACGACTGCAACGATGACCGCAAGAGTTGGCACAAGAAACAACAGCCCAGTGGATCCCAAGACGAACGCGACGAATGCCCCGCCAGCGAACAACATGGCGCCGACGATCATCGACGTCCGGGCAGCCGCCCTTCGAACTGCCCGCTCCTCTTGATCAACCGTCGTTCGTGCGGCCGGGAGAACTCGAATCGTCGCGCCAAAAACAAGTGCCGCAAACGCGAAATACGCAAGCGCCGACTCGTAGTGGAAGTACGAGATCTGGCTGAGGCCAACCGCGACCAGGATGACGCTGACGCCGAATAGCACCACGGAACCGACCGCACGTCTAGTTCGGCCAAAGAGCCTCGCGTGCCCGGTGGCGGCTGGCGTTGACGAGTGCGTCACCCGCCCAACGTCTCCGCAGCGTCGAAGTCCATGTACGGCTCGAGCCCGTGCAGGCCGCCCTCGCGGCCGAAGCCGGATTCCTTGTAGCCGCCGAACGGGCTCGTCGGGTCGAAGCGGTTGAACGTGTTCGCCCAGACGACACCGGCGCGTAGCTGCTGCGCCATCCAGAGGATGCGCGAGCCCTTCTCCGTCCAGACGCCGGCGGATAGGCCGTAGGGCGTGTTGTTCGCCTTCTCGACCGCCTCCTCGGGCGTGCGGAAGGTGAGCACGCTCAACACGGGGCCGAAGATCTCCTCCTGCGCGATGCGGTAGCTCTGCGCGACGTTCGTGAAGACCGTCGGAGCGAACCAGTAGCCCTTCTCGGGCAGCTTGCAGGGCGGCTGGTAGATCTCCGCTCCCTCGTCCTTCCCCGCCTCGACGAGCGCCGTGATGCGATCGAGCTGCTCGCGAGAGTTGATCGCGCCGACGTCGGTGTTCTTGTCGAGCGGATCGCCGACACGCAACGTCGCCATGCGCTTCTTCAGCTTCTCGATCGCCGGCTCGTAGATCGACTCCTGTACGAGCAGGCGCGAGCCGGCGCAGCACACGTGGCCCTGGTTGAAGTAGATGCCGTTGATGATCCCCTCGACGGCCTGGTCGAGCGCCGCGTCGTCGAAGAGGATGTTCGCGGCCTTGCCGCCGAGCTCGAGGGTGAGCTTCTTGCCCGTGCCGGCGACGCGGCGCTGGATCGCCTTGCCCACTTCGGTCGAGCCGGTAAACGCGATCTTGTCGACGTCGCTGTCGACGAGCGCTGCGCCTGTGCGGCCGTCGCCGGTGACGATGTTGACGACGCCCGGCGGCAGCTCCGCCTGCCGGAGCACGTCGGCGAAGAGCAGCGCGGTGAGCGGCGTCGTCTCGGCGGGCTTCAGCACGACGGTGTTGCCGGCGGCGAGCGCGGGCGCGATCTTCCACGAGAGCATCAGCAGGGGGAAGTTCCACGGGATGATCTGCCCGGCGACGCCGACCGGCTTCGGCTTGCGGTTCGGGAATGCGTACTCGAGCTTGTCGGCCCAGCCCGCGTAGTAGAAGAAGTGCGCCGAGGCGAGCGGCAGGTCGACGTCGCGCGACTCCTTGATCGGCTTGCCGCCGTTCAGGCTCTCGAGCACGGCGAACTCGCGCGAGCGCTCGGCGAGGATGCGCGCGATCCGGAAGAGGTACTTCGAGCGCTCCGAGCCGGGCAGCTTCGACCACACTGGGAATGCTTCGCGCGCCGCGGCGACCGCTTTGTGCACGTCGGCCTCGCTCGCCTGCGCAACCTCCGCGAGCGGCGACTCGTCGCGCGGCGACAGCGTCGTGAAGTGCTCCCTCGCCGCGACCCACTTGCCGCCGATGAAGAGCTCGTACCGGTCCTGGAGCTTGACGATGTCCGTGCTCTCGGGCGCGGGCGCGTACGTCCAGTCCTTCGGGACGGGCGAACGGTCTTGGCGCTTCTCTACGTCAGTCAACGGTGAAGTAGTCCTTCGACTGGTAGCGGCCGGTCTTCTGCGTGCGGAGCTGCATGAGGATGTCGTTGACGAGGCTCGACGCGCCGATGCGGTAGAGGTCGGGCGTGAGCCAGTCAGGGCCGAGCGTCTCGTGCACCTGAACGAGATACTGAATCGCGTTCTTCGAGGTGCGGATGCCGCCGGCCGGCTTCATCCCGACTTTGCGCCCGGTCTCCTCGTAGACGTCGCGAATCGCCTCGAGCATCACGAGCTGCACGGGCAGCGTCGCCGCGCCGGGGAGCTTGCCGGTAGAGGTCTTGATGAAGTCGCCGCCGGCGGCCATCGCAAGCAGTGAGGCGCGGCGGACGTTGTCGTAGGTGCCGAGCTCCGACACCTCGAGGATCACCTTCAGGTGTGCGTCGCCGCACGCTTCCTTGATCTTGACGATCTCGTCGAAGACGGTGGCATAGCGGCCGGAGAGGAACGCGCCGCGGTCGATCACCATGTCGATCTCGTCGGCCCCCATTGCGACAGCGTCCTCGACGTCGCGCAGCTTCACGTCGAGCGGCGCCTGGCCGCTCGGAAAATAGGTGGCGACGCTCGCGACCTTCACCCCGGAGCCTGCGAGCCGCTCCTTCGCGGTCGGGACGAGGTTCGGATAGACGCAGACCGCGGCGACCGACGGGACGTTCGGGTCGCTCGGATCGGGGCGGATCGCCTTCGAGCAGAGCGCGGCGACCTTCCCCGGCGTGTCCTGACCCTCGAGCGTCGTCAGATCGCAGCAGCGAAGCGCGAGCTCGAGCGCCCAGATCTTCGAGTCCTTCTTGATGCTCCGCTTGGCGAGCTCCGCCGCGCGCTGCTCGACGGCCACTTGGTCGATCGCGCCGATGCGCGGAAGCCGCTGCTTGAGCGGCAACTCGAAACCGCGCGGGAGTGCGGGTGCCTTCGCCACGGTTTGCAGTGTAGACCGGCGGATAAGGTCGCCCCGTGGACGAGATTCGCGCCGAATCGTGGGCACACCTGCAAGATCTCCTCTTCGCCGAGTCCTGGCACGAGACGCTGCACCGGCATCGTTCGGACTTCGTCTTCCGAGGGGAGGCGTCAGGCGACACGAGCCTCGTGACGAGCCTGCAGCGCCTCGGCGGCGAGTACGGCAAGATCGAGCGTCACCTGCTGCGCAACTTCCGCAAGTACGCGCACCGTGATGTCGTCCACGCGGACGAGCTGTGGTACTGGCTGGCCCTCGCGAAGCACCACGGCCTCGCGACGCGGATGCTCGACTGGACGTACTCGCCGTACGTCGCGCTGCACTTCGCAACCGCCCGCGCAATCGAGTTCGACCAGGACGGGCTGATCTGGATGGTCAACTTCGTCGAGACGAACAAGCTGTTGCCGAAGAAGCTGCGCTCCGCACTCGACGACGAAGGGATGAACGCGATGTCGGCCGGGCTCCTGACCGAGGTTGCTCCCACACTTCCCGACTTCGACAAGCTCGGTGAGAACTTCGTCGTCTTCTTCGAGCCGCCAGCTCTCGACGAGCGGATCGTCAACCAGTACGCGCTCTTCTCGGTCATGCCGTCACCGCACGAGCGGATGGACGAGTGGCTCGACGAGCGCCCTGACCTTGCGCGGCGCGTCGTGCTGCCGGCGGAGCTCAAGTGGGAGGTGCGCGACAAGCTCGACCAGGCGAACATCACCGAGCGGGTGCTCTTCCCGGGCCTCGACGGCCTGGCGACGTGGTTGAAGCGCTACTTTTCGCCGCGGCAGCCACGGTGAACGAGGTCGAAACTCTCGAACCTGGTTCGCGCGCATAGCGTCCCGCAGTGAGGTGCGTCCCTGGTTGCGCGAACCAGGTTCGGTCTCTGCGGTCCGAACCTGATTCGGCGGTGCTCGGCGTGTTGTGTTGCGGCGGCGTGCAGGCCGAACCAGGTTCGCGCGTTTACAGCCCGAGCCGCTCCAGCATCGTCTGGTTGCGGCGCCACTTCGGGGACGCCTTCACCTGGATCTGGAGGTAGACCCGGTGGCCGACGAGCTTCTCGACGAACGGGCGTGCGGCACGGCCGATGTCGCGGACGACGCTGCCGCCCTTGCCGATCAGGATCTGCTTCTGGCTCTCCGTCTCCGTGTAGAGGCGCACGTGAACGAGCTTCTCGTCCATCTCCACCACCTCCGCGGTGATCGCGTGCGGCAGCTCTTCCTTGACGCGGTGGAGCGCCTGCTCGCGCACGAGCTCGGCGATCCGCGCCTCGAGCGGCATGTCGGTGTCGGTGCCGACGGGGTAGTACATCGGCCCTTCCGGGAGCAGCGAGATCAGGTCGTTGCGCAGCTCGTCGATGCCATCGTTCGACAGCGCGCTCACGGGATGCAGCGCGTGAAACGGGCCGAGCGCGGCGGCCGCCTTCATCTGCGTGACGACGTGTCCGGGCTTCAGGCGGTCGATCTTGTTGACGACGATCACGACCGGCACACCGAGCGCGAAGACGCTGCGCGCGACGTGGCGGTCGCCCGCGCCGATCCGCTCGCGCGCGTTGACCACGAGCAGCACCGCGTCGACATCCGCGTCCTTCATCGTGTCGTTGACGGTGTCCTGCATGCGCTCGGTCATCATGTCGACCGGCTTCTGCCAGCCTGGCAGGTCGACCAGGATGAGCTGCGCGTCATCGGTCGTGTGCACGCCACGGATGCGATGCCGCGTCGTGTGCGGCTTGTCGGAGACGATCGCGACCTTCGTGCCGGTCAGGGCGTTGACGAGTGTCGATTTGCCGACGTTGGGGCGGCCGGCGACCGCGACGAACCCCGACTTCATCCGGGCAGGTCCCAGCTGTCCGGCAGCAGCTCGGCGGGGCTCGCCGATGCGATCGTGCCGTCCGGCCTGCGGTATTCGACCAGCGGGACACGCCACTCGTAGAGCCACTGGCGGCAGCCGCCACACGGCGACGCGCTGATCGCGACCACCGCGATGTCCCCCGGGCGATAGCCCGCGGTCGATGCGGCCCCGATCGCCGTCTTCTCCGCGCATTGCGTCAGTGGGTACGCGGCGTTCTCAACGTTTGCGCCGGCGAACTCGGTGCCGTCGGTCATGCGCGCAACCGCGCCGACGCGGTAGTTCGAGTACGGCGCATACGCCTGCTTGGCGACTTCCTCGGCCTTGTCTAGAAGCTCGCTCACGAGAACACCTGAAAGACGACGAGTGTTGCGAGTGCTCCCACGAGTGCACCGTAGGTGACTTCGAGCGTCGAGTGCACGCCGGACTCGATCCGTGTCTGCGCGACGAGGAACGCCAGCGCGAGCGCGACCGACGAGACGACGAAGCGATGCTCGTCGCCGGTGACGTACGTGATCGCCATCCAGCCGGCGAAGGCGAGTGCCGCGTGACCCGACGGCAACCCGCCGCGCAGCGGTGTGCCACGGCCCGTATACGCCTTCGTCGCGACGACGATGATCACCGTCAGCACCAGCGCGACGATCGTGATCTCTGCAGGCGCATCGCGCAACCGATCGAGCAGGTGAGAGGAGCGATCGGCGACCTTCCCCGCGAAGACGAAGTAGCCGACGATCAAGGCGTTGGCGGACGCGATCAGCACCGCGCCCGCCGCGATGTCCTTTGCAATCTTCGCCATCGGGTCGAACGAGGTCGTCGCGATGTCGATCGCCGCCTCGACGCCGGTATTCAGCATCTCCGCGATCAGCACGAACGTGATCGAGATGCAGAGCGCGATCAGCTCGAGCTTCGTGACATTGATGATCAGCGCCGCGACGATCACGACGAAGGCGACCGCGAAGTGGATCCGCATGTTCCGCTGCGTGCGGACGACGTGAATGATCCCTTCGGCGGCGTTGTTGAACGAGTCGAAGACTGTAGGCGACCGCCGCACGTTCATCGCTATCTCTTCGGCTCCGTCGAGCCTACGCCGAGCAGCTCCTGCTCGCGCGCCTCCATCTCGTCCCCGTGGTCGTAGCCGAGCAGGTGCAGCAGCCCGTGCGTCAGCGGCCAGCGCCATTCCTCGCCGACCACCTGCGGACAGAGCACGACATCGCCGAGCGCGCGCGGCACGCCTTCGGGGACGTCCTCGCGGCCGTCGATCGGGAAGGAGAGCACGTCGGTCGGCTCGTCGATCCCAAGATGCTCGCGCTTCAGGCCGCGCATCTCGTCCTTGCCGACGAACGCGATCCCGAGCTCTCCCTCTTCGATCCCCTCCGCACGAAGGACGCGCCCTGCCAGTTCGACGGCTCCGGGCTCGTCGACCTCGGTACCGCTTCGGTTCTCCACGTCGACGGAGATCACCGGTTCCGCTCGTCCGTGTGATCCTTGTAGGCCTCGACGATTCGCTGCACGAGCTTGTGACGCACGACGTCCTTGTGGTTGAACTCGATGAACTGGATCCCCTCGATGTCCTGGAGCACGTCGCGCACGTGCACGAGGCCCGAGCGGTTCTCCTTCGGCAGGTCGATCTGCGTGACGTCGCCGGTCACGACCACCTTGGAGCCGAAGCCGAGCCGCGTCAGGAACATCTGCATCTGCTCGGGTGAGGTGTTCTGCGCCTCGTCCAGGATGATGAAGCTGTCATTAAGGGTCCGGCCCCGCATAAAGGCCAGCGGTGCGACCTCGATCGTCCCGCGCTCGATCAGGTTGTTCGCCTTGTCGGGGTCGAGCATGTCGTAGAGCGCGTCGAACAGCGGCCGCAGGTATGGATCGACCTTCGCCATCAAATCGCCGGGGAGGAAGCCGAGCCGCTCGCCGGCCTCGACCGCGGGGCGCGTGAGGATGATCCGCGCGACCTCGCGCTCGTGCAGCGCGGCGACGGCGAGCGCCATCGCGAGATAGGTCTTGCCGGTGCCGGCGGGCCCGATGCCGAAGGTCACCGTGGCGCGGCGGATCGCGTCGACGTACTCCTTCTGCGTCAGGGTCTTCGGGGCGATCTTCTTGCCGCGGTGGCGCCAGACGACAGCGTCGAACACCTCGCGCACGTCCTTCCCTGCGGCGAGCGTGCCGAGCACGGCGTCAACCGTGTGGGAGCCGATCTGGGTGCCGGCCTCGACGAGCTCCACGATCTCGTCGATCACGGCACGCGCCTCGGCTACCTCGCTGTCTTCGCCCTCCAGCGTCAGCTGGTTGCCGCGCAGGCGGACGCTCGCCCCGAGCCGCTCCTTGAGCGCGTCGAGCACTCCGTCGGAGATCCCGGCCAGCTCGGCCGCGACCGCATTCGATACATCCAGCGTTTCCTGCACGCGTGCAGTGTAGGTTGCCTCGGTGAGCCGGAAGTGGTGGACATTGCTGACTGTCTGCGTCGCGACGTTCATGCTGCTGCTCGACATCACGATCGTGAACGTGGCCCTGCCGGCGATCGAAAAGGCGCTCAACGCCTCGTTCTCCGACCTGCAATGGGTTGTCGACGCCTACGCCCTCGCCCTCGCCACCTGCGTCCTGACCGCCGGGGCGCTGGCCGACCTCTTCGGCCGCAGGCGGATCTTCGTGATCGGGATCGTGCTGTTCACGATCGCCTCGGCTGCCTGCGGCATCGCGAACGACCCGCTCTTCCTGATCATCGCGCGCGGCCTCCAGGGGATCGGCGGCGCAGCGATGTTCGCCACGGCGCTCGCCCTGATCTCGCAGGAGTTCCACGGCAAGGAGCGCGGCACCGCGTTCGGCATCTGGGGCGCGACTATCGGGCTCGCCGTCGCGATCGGCCCGCTCGTCGGCGGCATGCTGACCTCGTGGCTGTCGTGGCGCTGGATCTTCCTGGTCAACATCCCAATCGGGGTCGGCGCGGTCGCCCTCGCGGTCACGAAGCTGCGCGAATCGAGTGACCCGGAGCACAGCCGACTCGACCCCGTGGGTCTGGTCACGCTGACGAGCGGCCTCTTCTGCTTGATCCTCGCGCTGATCGAGGGGAACAGCCGCGGCTGGTCGAGCGCGCTGATCATCGGGCTGTTCGTCGCCGCCGCCGCGCTGCTGACCGCGTTCGTGATCGCTGAGGCCGTGCAGGAGACGTCGATGATCGACCTCGCCCTCTTCCGCCGCCCGGCGTTCGTCGGCGCGCAGATCACGGCGTTCGCGATCTCCTCGACCCTGTTCGCAATGTTCCTCTACCTCACGCTCTACCTGCAGGACGTGCTCCGGCTGTCACCGCTCCAGACCGGCGTCCGGTTCCTGCCGCTGAGCCTCGTCTCGTTCTTCGCGGCGCCGCTCGCCGGCCGGCTTTCCGGGCGCGTGCCGATCCGGCTGCTTCTAGGCGGCGGGCTCGCCCTGTGCGCACTCTCGCTCTGGCTGATGAGCGGCATCACGATTCGCTCGGGCTGGACGACGCTGCTCGCCGGCTTCCTCGTCGGCGGTGTCGGGATCGGGTTCGTGAACGCACCGCTCGCGACGACGGCGGTCTCGACGGTGCGTCAGGAGCGCGCGGGCATGGCCTCCGGGCTGAACAACACGTTCCGCCAGCTCGGGATTGCGACCGGCATCGCCGCCCTCGGCGCGATCTTCCAGAACAAAGTCGGCGGGCCCGGACCCGGCGCATCCGGTCAGCTGACCGACGCAGCGAGGGCGGCCTTCATCTCCGGGCTCAACTCGATCCTCGAGGTGGGCGCGGTCGTCGCCGCAATCGGCGCGGTGCTCGCCGTCCTCCTCGTGCGCGGGAAAGACTTCGTCGCGAGCGGGCCGCCGTCGACCGTCGACGCTTAGAGGCGCGCGGCGAAGGCCGCGACTGCTTCTTGCACGCGCGCGACATCCTCGACCCGTGCGAGACCGTGGTCGGCACCTTCGAGCTCGAGGATGTTGTCCAATCAGGCCAGCTTCTCGCGTACCAGCTGGCTCACGGCCGACCCGTCCGCGCGTCCTGCGATCTGCGGCATCACGTCGGCCATCACGCGGCCCATGTCGCGCATGCTGGTTGCCTTGTTCTCGGCGATCGCGTCGTCGACGATGCGCTCCAGCTCTTCCTCGGCGAGCGGCTCGGGCATGAACTCCTCGAGGATCTCGAGCTCGCCCTCCTCCTTCGCCGCCTGCTCCGCGCGGCCCGCGTTGTGAAACGCCTCGGCGGCCTCATTGCGCTTCTTCCGCTCGCGCTGCAGGACCTGCAGCTCCTCGTCCTCGGAGAGCGGGCGCAGCAGCTCCTTCTCGGCCGACTTCAGGCTCGAGAGGATCAGCCGCAGCGCGTCACGGCGTTCATTGTCGCGCGCGAGCATCGCGTCCCGGACTTCCTGCTCGAGGCGCGTGACCAAACTCATGTCGACTCCGCCGAGCCTCTGTCGATGCTCACAGTTCCGCCTCCGCGGTCGCGACGGCCGATGGAACCTCGGACGCGTCGTCCCCGCCGCCGAGGATGTGCCAGTGCAGATGGAAGACGGTCTGGCCGGCGCTCCGCCCGACGTTGACCAGCACGCGATAGTCGGTCAGGCCGACCTTCTCCGCTGTCTCTGCCACGAATTCGAGCATCCGCTTGGATTCTCGCGCATCGAACTCCCGGACATCGCGGAAGGTGTCGACGTGCCCCTCGGGGATGACCAGGATGTGCACCGGCGCCTTAGGGTTGATGTCGTTGATCGCGACGAAGCCTTTCGCCTTGTGCACGTAGGCGCCCTCGCGGGCGATGCTGCAGAAGAGGCAGTCCTTACGCTGCTTCGGCAAGGATGCCCTCCTCCGTCACGGCGGCGGCGCGCACCCGGACGAGCGCGCCGATGGGCGCGTCGACGAGCCACGGCGAGTAGTCGTCGCCGTAGCCGCGGCCGGGGCGATCGACGAGCACGACGTCGTCGACCTTGCGGCTCCACCGGCGCAGGCAAAGCTCGTGCGAGAGCGCGCGAAGGCGCGCTCCGCGCTCTTTCTTCACGTGCGGGGGGATCGGATCCTCGGCCGCGGTGACAGTGCCCGGCCGCGGCGAGTACGGAAAGACGTGCACCTTGGTGATCCCGGCGCGCTCGACGGTGCGCAGCGTCGTCTCGAACGCCGCGTCGTCTTCCGCGGGGAAGCCGACGATCACGTCGCTCGTGATGTTGAACTCGTCCGCGATCGGCGCGAGACGGCGAAGGTAGGCGTCGGTCGTGTAGCGGCGACGCATCGAGTGCAGGACGCCGTCGTCACCGGACTGCAGCGGCACGTGCAGATGCTTGCTCACGGTGGGGGTCTCGCGCAGCGCGGCGATCAGCGCGTCGTTGACGTGGTTGATCTCGATCGAGCTGAGCCGCAGGCGCTCGAGGCCCGGCGTCTGCCCCGCCTCCCGCACGAGCTGCGGCAGGTCGTAGCCCGCGCCGCGGTCGCGGAAGCAGCCGAGGTTGATGCCGGTGAACACGACCTCGCGGTGGCCCTGGTCGACGCGGCGGCGGATCTCGGCGAGCACGGCGTGGGCGCTGCGGCTGCGCGAGGCGCCGCGCACGAGTGGGATCACGCAGAAGTTGCACGAGAAGGAGCAGCCGTCCTGGATCTTCACGAACGCGCGCACGCGGTCGATCCGCGCGTCCGCCTGGATGCACCCGATCGCACCGACGTCACCGGCGACGAAGGCGGCGGTCTCCTCGCTCCGCTTCGCGACCACGGTGACGTTGGGTGGCAGGCTTGCGAAGGCGTCGCTCTGGAGGTTGGCGCCGCACCCGGTAACGTAGACGCGCCGGTGCGTGCGTGCCGCGCGCGCCGCCGCCTTGCGGCTCTTCGCCACGGCTTCGTTCGTGACGCAGCAGGTGCTGATCACCGCGACATCGCCGTCGGGACGCTCGCTATGGCCGTCGCGCAGGAGCGCCTCGCGCACCTCGTGCACGTCGGCGTGCGAGACCTTGCAGCCGAGGAAATCGACGCGGAACGTCGCCATGCGCGGATCCTAAGCGGTCGCGGCGCGGGTCGCGCTTCCGAGAAACTCGCGAACCTGGTTCGCGCGCGCCGCGTGCGGGCTGTGAGGTACGTCGCTGGTTGCGCGAATCAGGTTCGGTACTCGGCGGGCCGAACCAGGTTTCAGACGAATTGCGCCGAGCGTTAGCCGGGCGTACCGAGCGTCGCGCGCACGATTCGAGCCCAACGGCGAACCGGGAGCAGAGGTCGACTTGACGCTGTCTGCACCCAGACGCTGCGACCCTTCGCGCGCCAGAGGCCACGCACGCGGCCATAGCGCACGACGACACCTCCGATGCGAGCAGCGCTCGGACGATCGAGGGCGCTTGGTTCGGCCGCGGGGCCATGGTCGGCCCAAACGTAGATCTGCCCTGATGAGGGTGACGTGGCAGCGGCGCCGAGATCCACGACGAACGCGCTGCCCGTGCACCCGAATGAGCCAAGCCCGGCCCGCGTGAGAGCGCGGGCGAGCCAGGCCGCATCCCTCGTATGAGGCCAATCTCCAGGCAACGAGCAGACGACCGTGGACTGCGAGCGCCGCCGGAACGACGAGGCAGACCATCGCGAGCATGACTGCGACGAGAAGCTTCACTCCTCCGATCTACGTTTGCGCGTGCGGGGAGGTCCCATCGGCGAACGCCTGGGAACCTCCGTTCTCCTTCGCGCTCACCGGCGGGACGACCGGAGCCGATACCAGGACCGCCTAGAATCGCGCGATGACGTTCGAGGTAGCGGCCGAGGCCTATGACCGTTTCATGGGCCGCTACTCGCAGCAGCTCTCACCTCAACTCGCGGACCTCGCCGGCGTTCGAGCCGGCCAACGCGTCCTGGATGTGGGCTGCGGACCCGGCGCTCTCACAGCCGAGCTCGTCGGCCGAGTCGGCGAGCGCGCCGTCTCCGCCGTCGACCCGTCCGAAGCGTTCGTTGCAGCTGCCGGAGCGCGCTATCCGGGAGTCGATGTGCAACGCGCGAGCGCGGAGGATCTGCCGTTCGAGGACGACGCCTTCGATGTGGCGCTCGCGCAGCTCGTCGTGCACTTCATGACCGACCCGGTCGCGGGCCTGCGTGAGATGAGGCGTGTCACGTCATCGGGCGGAGCAGTCGCCGCCTGCGTCTGGGATCACCTCGGGGAACGCACGCCCCTGGCGGTGTTCTGGCAAGCCGCCCGCGAGCTCGATCCGGACGCGCGCGACGAATCGGATCTCCCGGGGGCGCGCGAAGGCCATCTGGGTGAGCTCCTCGCGGAGGCGGGCCTTGCGTCCGTCGAGGAGACGAGCTTCGAGGCAACGGCCCGGTTCGCCAGCTTCGATGACTGGTGGGAGCTGTTCGCCCTCGGCGTCGGTCCGGCCGGGACCTACGCGCAGACCCGCGACGGGGAATCGCGAGAGCGGCTACGCGCCCGCTGCCAGGAACTCCTGCCCGCGGCGCCCTTCACGCTCAGCACCTGGGCGTGGGCCGCGCGCGGCGTGGCCTAGTCGTTCATCCGGAACGCCACCTGGTATTTCGTCACCGA
Source organism: Gaiellaceae bacterium (assembly GCA_045805985.1). Lineage (GTDB taxonomy): Bacteria > Actinomycetota > Thermoleophilia > Gaiellales > Gaiellaceae > PALSA-600. Next base: position 28,336 of record JBJMKA010000019.1, read on the forward strand.
GGTGCGCTGGCCGGGAGTGTCGCCGGCCGGCATTGCGCTCAACGTCTCGTCGCCGAGCCGGTAGTCCTCGTCGTTGTCGAAGAAGAGGATCACGAGCGATTTCTCGGCTTCGGGATCGTGGAGAACGACCATCTCCGTCGCCGGCACGTTGTCCGGCTGTTCGTTGCCCTCCATCTCGCGTTGCATCTCCGCGATCCGGTCGCTGCTGACGCCGTCGAAGGAAACGACCCGTGCGAGTGCCATTACGGCCTCCTTGTCGAGAGTTGAACCGACTCTAAACGCCTCGCCGAACCGTCGCGACAAGGGGCATGCCGAGGCACAACGATCAATGACCGCGCCGGAGCCAAAAGGGCTCCTCGGAGGACCGCAGGGGAGGGTTGAAAGAGGCACGGGCGGGCATGCCCTCTGAAAGGCTCTTCGCGCGAGCGAAGGCTCATGGCAGGGCGAATTGCCGCATTCGGCAGGCGCCTACAAGCGACCGATTCGCCTCTGGCGAGTCCGAGGAGGTCTTGTCCATGACAAGCATCCAGATGTGGGCATATCGCGACACGACCCTGAACCAGCAGAACCTCAGTGGTCTGAAGGTAGAGGCGCTGGACGGTTCGATCGGCAAGGTCGACGACGCGACCAACGACGTCGACGGCAGCTTCATCGTTGTCGATACCGGCCCTTGGATCTTCGGCAAGAAAGTAATGCTTCCGGCCGGAGTGATCGGCAGGGTCGATCTCGACACCGAGACGGTCTTCGTCAATCGGACGAAGGATCAGATCAAGAACGCGCCGGAGTACGACGAAGACAAGAACCAGCGCGACGACACATACCGCGAGCGTTACCGGAACGATCTGGGCAGTTACTACGGGCCCGGTGGCCTCGGGTACCGCGACGACGAGCTGATCTAGCCGGACCGAATGCGCGGCCCCTCGAGCACAGGGGCCGCGCGTTCATCGGATCGACGTACCGCAGCCGACACCGTGACAGATCCAGCATGGCCGCCCGCTGCTGTTCTAGGTTCTGCGGTAGACGTCCGATGCCCAGCCGTCGAGGGTGGTGCGCTTGACGTGCTCGAAGCCTGCGAGCTGCGGCTGCTCCGAGGCGAAGTAGCCGGAGGTGATGAGCGTCTGCGCGTCGGTGCGCGCGGGAAGCGCCTCGACTGACTCGAGCGAGATGTTCGCAACGACGAGTGGCGAGCTTGCGAGTTGCTCGTCGCCGGCGACAAGCCGGGCGTCGACGGTGACGCTGTTCGCGCGGGCGTTCTCGAGTGTGGCTTCGATCGACGGCTCCTCGATGTCGACGCCGAGCACCGGCGAGAAGCCGAGCAGAGCCGCCGCGATCGCAAGCACGCCCGAGCCGCAGCCGACATCGAGCAGCGGTCCCGGTTCGAGCTCCTGCAGCGTCTGCAGGCAGAGCTGCGTTGTCTGGTGAGAGCCCGTGCCGAAAGCGCGGCCCGGGTCCACGACGACAACCAGCGCATCTGTGGGCAGCGTCTCCCACGGCGGGCCAACCCAGAGACGACCGACACGAATCGGACGATGAAACGCGCGCCAGCGGTCCTCCCAGCCTTCCTCGACATCGGAGCTGCGGCCGCTGCCGAAGAACGCCCAGAAGCGCTCCTCCCCGGCGGCGTCGGTGTACGCGGCGAGCTCGGCGCCCTGTGGCTTGTCGACCTCCTCGAAGCCGTGGGGGAATAGCTCGATCATCGTCGCCCTCGCCTCCTCGAGGCGTTCGGAACCGACCTCGATCGAGACTCGGCGCAAACTGCTCGGTGGGGTAGTGCTCAGCGGAACGCGCTCTTCAGCTTCTCGAAGAAGCTCTCGTCGTTCGCGCGATAGGTGTTCTCGTCGCTCGCCGCCTCGAAGTCCTCGAGCAAGCGGCGCTGCTCCTCGGTCACGTGACGCGGGACGGAGACGTTGACGAGCACCCGGTGGTCGCCGCGGCCGAAGCCCTGCAGCACCGGCATGCCCTGTGACTTGAGCACGCGCACCTCGCCTGGTTGCACGCCGGCGGGAAGCTCGAGCTCGACGGCGCCGTCGATCGTCTCGACCGTCATCGTCGCGCCCAGCGCAGCCTGGACGATCGTCAGGTCGACCTGCGAATAGATGTCGTTGCCCTCGCGCACGAAGCGTGGGTCGGGCTTCACGTGCACGAGGACGTACACATCGCCGGAGCGACCGCCGAACGCTCCGGCGTGCCCCTCCCCGGAGACTCTAATGCGCTGGCCGTCATGGATCCCGGCGGGAACGTCGACGCTAAGCTCCCGCGTCTCGACCGTCCGGCCTGCGCCGTCGCAATCGGGGCAGGGATGCTCGACGATCACTCCGCGGCCGCGGCACTCGGGGCAGGCCTGCGCGCGGACGAAGTCGCCGAAGACGCTGCGCGACACGTGGTGCAGCCGGCCCGTTCCCTCGCAGCGCGAACACGTGACCGGCTCGGTGCCGGGCTCGACGCCGTCGCCGCCGCAGGTCTTGCACGTCACCGCCACCTTGAACGGCACCGCCACGGTCGCGCCGCGCGCGGCCTCGACCAGCTCGATTTCGATCTCCGCGCCGAGATCGGCGCCGCGCTGCTGCGCGTTGCCGCCCGCGGCGCTGCCGAAGATGCCCTCGCCGAAGAACGCGGCGAAGATGTCGCCGAGGTTGCCCATGTCGAACTGCGTCGGCGCGAAGCCGCCGGAGCGCAGGCCCGCGTGGCCGTAGCGATCGTAGAGCGCGCGGCGCTCGGTGCTCGAGAGCACCTCGTAGGCCTCGGTGATCTCGCGGAACCGCAGCTCGGCCTCGGGATGGTCGGAGACATCGGGATGCAGCTCGCGCGCGAGGCGCCGGAACGACTTCTTGATCGCCGTCTCGTCCGCGTCGCGCGCAACGCTGAGAACCTCGTAGTAGTCACGGTCGGTGGCGGCCATCAGTCCTCGCTGTAGACGTCTTCGACGAAGCGGGAGAGCTCGTGCGCCGCAGAGCGGACGGAGTGCAGTGCCTTCTCGTAGTCCATGCGCAGCGGACCAAGCAGGCTGACCGTGCCGAGCGCCTGGTGCGTGAGCCCGTACGTCGCGCCGACGAGCGACAGGTCCCGCAGACCCGGCTGCTCGAGCTCTTCGCCGACGCGCGCGAACGGGCGGCGCGGGTCGGTCCGCTGCGCGAGCACGTCGAGCAGTGCAGCGCGCTTCTCGAGCGCCTCCATCAGGCTGCGGTACGCGCCGATCTCCTCGACGCGCATCTCGTCGAGCAGGCCCGCCGCGCCGCCGACGAAAAGCTGCCGGTCGTCGTCTGCCGCCTGCTCGAACGCGCCGCGGATCACGAGCAGGAATCCGCGCTCACGCGGGGTGAGGCCCGGCTCGTCAAACGCGAGCTTGACCGCGCGCGAGCCGAGCCGCGCGCCGGTGAGACGCTCGTTGAGGTACTCGGCCGCCCAAGTGACGAGGCCGGGATCGACACTCTCCGAGAACGAGTACCGAAGGTCGGTGACGCCGCCCGTCGAGGTGATGACGACGACCATCACGATGTCGCGCTGCAGGAGCAGCACCTCGACATGGCGCAGCGTGGCCGCCCGCAGCGGCGGACCCGAAACCAGCGCGAGCAGCCGCGAGACCTGCGACAGCATCTCCGTCATTGCCTGCAGCGCCTCCTCGACCTCCGCACGGACGACCGGCAGCTCGATCCCCAGATCGGTCGGCTTCGCCTCCGGACGCGCGAGCAGCTCGTCGACGTACAGCCGGTATCCGGCCTCGGTCGGCAACCGCCCCGCAGATGTGTGCGGGTGCGTAAGCAGCCCGTACCGCTCGAGCTCCGCGAGCTCGTACCGGACGGTCGACGGCGAGAACCCGATGCCCGCCTTGTCCACGAGCGTCTTCGAACCCACCGGCTGCCCGGTCGCGACGTACTCCTCCACCACATGGCAGAGCAGATTGCGTTGCCGGTCGGAAAGCACGATTCTCACGCCCCCATGGTAGGCGGCAGCGGCGGCCAGACCGCTCGTGGCCGCGGCCGAGCTAGACGAGAAGCCGAGCGGTCACGCCGCCGCCCAGGAAACGGCCCCGCTTGGTGAGCGTCAGGAATCCGTCACGGTGGGCGACCAGCCCACCGCGCATCAGGCGCTCGAGCTCGCCCTCGTCGAGGCTCGTCTCCAGCCCGGCGAGCGGCAGCGGCTCGTCGAGACGCAGCCCGAGCATCACGCGCTCGGTGTCGCGCACCTGCGCCGGCAGCTCCTCATGCTCGCGCGGCGGCCGCACCGCATCGTCCTCAAGCGAGCGCTCGAGGGCGGCGACGTAACGGGCGAGCGATGGGGCGTTGCGCCAGCGGCGGCTCTCGATTGTGCTTACCGCGCCCACGCCGAGCCCGAGGTAGTCCCGTCCGAGCCAGATGCCGAGGTTGTGCTTTGCCCGCAGGTCCCGCGCCGCCGTGTCTTTCGACTGCGCTCGGCAGAAGTTCGCCGTCTCGTACCAGCGGTACCCGGCGGCGGTCAGCGTCTCGACGACGCGCTCGAAGTAGGTCTCCATCGATTCGGCCTGGCGCTCCAGCTCGGCCCCGTGGGCGTGCGTGAAGCGGGTTCCCGGCTTTGCTTCGAGCTCGTACGCGGAGACGTGCTCCGGTTCGAGCGCCAGGGCCTCGGCGAGGTCGCGTGCGAGGTCGGCGGGCTCCTGGCCCGGGATGCCGTAGATGAGATCGAGGGATATGTTGCCAATCCCGGCATCACGCAAACGGTAGAGAGCGCGTCGGACGTCGTCAGGTCGGGCAACGCGGCCAAGTGTTTGGAGCAGACGTGGCGAAAACGTCTGTGCGCCGACCGAGACGCGGTCGACGCGCGAGGCGAGCAGCGCGGCGAGCTCGGGCGTCACCGTCTCCGGGTTTGCCTCAACCGTCACCTCGCCCGCGGCCGGGAGCGCGTCCAGGAGACGGGCAAGCGAGGCCGCATCGGTCAGCGTCGGGGTGCCGCCGCCGAGATAGATCGTCTCGAGCTCCGGGGCGAGGTGCGCGCGCTCGAGCTCGAGCTCCCGGAGCAGCGCGTCGACGTAGTCCCCGTGCTCTCCCCCGCGCCCGACGACGGTGACGAAGTCGCAGTAGCCGCAGCGCGATGAGCAAAACGGGAGGTGGACGTAGAGGTGACGCGCGCCGGTCACGACGTTCGGCGAGGACGCGCGACGAGCTCGCCGCCGCAGTTCGGGCAGACCTGGTCCATCGAGTCCGCGCACGCGACGCAGAAGGTGCATTCGAACGAGCAAATGCGCGCGTAGCCGTCGGGAGCAAGCGCGCTCCCGCAACGCTCACAGACGGCACGCATCTCGAGTGGCATCAGTCTCTAACTACCGCTTCGCCGGCTCGTTCAGGTTGAGCACGGCGAGGAACGCCTCCTGCGGCACCTCGACGCCGCCGACGTTCTTCATCCGCTTCTTGCCCTTCTTCTGCTTCTCGAGCAGCTTGCGCTTGCGCGACACGTCGCCGCCGTAGCACTTCGCGAGCACGTCCTTGCGCCGCGCCTTCACGGTCTCGCGGGCGATGATGCGCGCGCCGATCGCGGCCTGGATCGCGACGTCGAACATCTGCCGCGGGATCTCCTCGCGCAGCTTCTCGACGAGCGCCTTGCCGCGGTCGAACGCGAAGTCGCGATGCACGATCAGCGAGAGCGCGTCAACAGGCTCGCCACCGACGAGGATGTCGACCCGAGCGAGGTTGCCCGGCCGGAAGCCGACGATGTCGTAGTCGAAGCTGGCATAACCCTTGGTGCGCGACTTCAGCGCGTCGTAGTAGTCGAGGACGATCTCCGCGAGCGGCAGCTCGTAGGTCAGGTGCACGCGCTCGGGCGAGAGGTACTCCATGTGGTCGAACTTGCCGCGACGGTCGTTGTTCAGCTCCATCACGGTCCCGACGTACTCCTTCGGGACGATGATCGAGGCCTTGATGTAGGGCTCTTCCACCTCGTCGAACGCGTCGGGCAGATCGGCCGGCGTGTGCACCTCGACCCATTCGCCGTTCATCGGCTTCACGCGATAGGCGACGTTCGGCGCGGTGACGAGCAGGTCGAGGTCGAACTCGCGCTCGAGCCGCTCGCGCACGATCTCCATGTGCAGCAGGCCGAGGAAGCCGCAGCGAAAGCCAAAACCGAGCGCCTGCGACGTCTCCGGCTCGTAGAAGAGCGCGGCGTCGTTGAGCTTCAGCCGCTCGAGCGCGTCGCGCAGCTCGGGATACTGGTCGGACTCGGTCGGGAAGAGCCCGGCGAAGACCATCGGCTTGACGTCCTTGTAGCCGGGCAGCGGCTCGGCCGCCCCATTCTTGTCGGTCGTAAGCGTGTCGCCGACCCGCAGCTCCGAGACGTCTTTCAGCCCGGTGATCACGTAGCCGACCTCGCCGGCGGTCAGCTCCTTGACCGGGCGGTTGCCCGGCGACATGAAGCCGATCTCCTGGGCCTCGAAGCGGGTGCCGAGCGCCATCGCGCGCAGCCACTCGCGCGGCCGGAAGACGCCATCGACGACGCGCACGAACGCGACCACGCCGCGGTACTGGTCGTATGACGAGTCGAAGATCAGCGCACGCGCCGGTGCGTCCGGGTCGCCCTGCGGCGGCGGGATGCGCTGCACGATCGCGTCGAGCACCTCCGCTACGCCCTGCCCCGTCTTGGCGGAGATGCGAAGAACGCGGTCGGGGTCGTCGCCGATCAGGTCGGCGATCTCGGCGGAGGCACGGTCGGGATCGGCCTGCGGCAAGTCGATTTTGTTCACGACCGGGACGATCTCCAGGTTGTTCTCGATCGCGAGGTAGGCGTTCGCAAGCGTCTGCGCTTCGATCCCCTGCGCGGCGTCGACGACGAGCAGTGCCCCTTCGCACGCCTGCAGCGAGCGGGACACCTCGTAGGTGAAGTCGACGTGCCCGGGCGTGTCGATCAGGTTGAGCTCGTGGCCCTTCCAGTGCACGCGCACGGCCTGCGCCTTGATCGTGATTCCCCGCTCGCGCTCGAGGTCCATCGAATCGAGCAGCTGGTCGCGCATCTCGCGCACGGAGACGGTCTCCGTCAGCTGGAGGATGCGATCGGCGAGCGTCGACTTGCCATGGTCGATGTGCGCGATGATCGAAAAATTGCGGATGTGTTCTTGGTCCATGGCGGTCAGCCGCGGCGCAAGCGGCCCCGCAAGGAGAGTAGCGCCTGCATCTCGCGCAACCGGAGCGCGCGAGCGACCAGCAGGTAGGCCGCGACGGCTGCCGCGAGCGCCGGTACGACCGATGCCAACTGCCCTCCGAGCGAGCGGCCCACGGCTGCGTCCAGCCCTTTCCAGACGGCGAATGCGACGGCGCCGGCGACCGCCGCCGCGACGAGCACCAGCACGAACGACGTCCAGACTTCGGCGAACTGGATCCGGCCGAGCCGGCGCCGCAACAGGATGAGCAGCGCTGCGGTCCCCGCAATGTTGACGATCGAGGTCGCGAGCGGGATCCCCCAGATCCCGAGCGGCGAGAACGCCACGTCGAGCACGATGTTGAAGAAGAGGTTGCCGAGCGCGACCCAGGTCGGGATCCAGTTCTCCTGGAGGCTGAAGAACGCGCGGTTGAGCATCAGCATCGTCCCGTTGAAGGTGAGCCCGAGTGTCAGCGCTGCGAGGCAAGCGGCCACGATCGGTGTCTGATTGGGGGTGAACTGCCCCCGCTGGTAGATCAGCCGCGTCATCGGCTCGGCGAGCACCGCGGTGACAATGCTCGCCGGCACGAGCAGAAACGCGATCTGGCGCAGGCCAAGCGCGGTCATGTCGCGGAACCCGGTCATGTCGCGACGCGATGCGAAGCGCGCGAGCGATGGGAAGAGCACCGTCGCAACCGCGACGGAGAAGACGCCCTGCGGGAGCATGTAGATGCGGAACGCCGCGTCGATCGTCGCCGGCGCGTTCTTGCTCACGAGCCAGCCGCCGATCACACCGTCGATCAGCGCGTTGATGTTGATCAGCCCGAGCCCGAGCGTGACGGGCAACATCAGCTTGAAGACCTGCTTGACGGCGGGGTCGCGCCAGTCGATCACCGCCTGCAGCCGGCCATCCCGCCCCCGCAGCCACGGGATCGGCAGCAGCACCTGCACGATCGTTCCGGCGAGGATCGAAATGGCGTAGACGTAGAGCTTGTGGTCGGTGCCGTGGACATGCGGGATCCCGAAGACGAGACCCGCGATGATCACGAGGTTCCACGCCACCGGGGTAAGCGCGGGGATCGAGAACTCGTCGTAGGTGTTGAGGATCCCGACAACGATCCCGGACACGCCGAGCAGCGCGACGATCGGGAAGAGCACCTGCGAGAGCCCGACGAGCAGCGGGTGGTAGTCCGGGTAGAGCGGCGGCATGATCCACGGAGCTAGAAGCACGAACAGCGCTGTGATCGCGCCGAGCCCGAGCAACGTCAGCCAGAAGAGCGACGAGGCGACGCGCCACGCGCGCTTGCGCTCTCCCTTCTCGATCAGGTCGCTGAAGACGGGGACGAACGCGGACGACAGCGCGGCATCGGCGACCAGCGCCCGGATCGTGTTCGGAACGAGGAAGGCGATGTTGAAGGCGTTGACAGGGCCGTTGACGCCGAAGTAGTTCTTCGCCACGACCTCGCGGAAGAGGCCGAGGACCCGTGAGATCGCCGTCGCGAACGAGAAGATGGCGGTCGAGAGGGCGAGCCGCCGGGCGGGGCGCTCGGAGACCGGCGTCGCCGCCGGATCGGCGGTCTCCCCCGGGCCGCTCGTGGTCGCGTCGTCGGCCACTGCACAGAACGTTACGCGGGCGGGCGGCGGAACTGGAGGCGCGGCCCGAAATTCGCGCACCCGCGGATGGTGGCTCAGACACGGCACATCTCGCCCGGTTCGGGCTTGAACGTAGGCACCGCTATGGCCTGCGCCCGACCCGAACGACCTGCTTGATCTGAGCCATCCCCACAAGCACGCAATTCCAGGTCGCGCCTCCGTGCTCTGCTACCTTTCTGGCGCCCGCTGGAGCGGGCATTTCACTGAAGATGCCGAACATCAAGCAACAGAAGAAGCGCGTTCGCACCGCGGCCGAGGAGCGCCTCGAGAACCTGCGCTACCGCTCGACGATCAAGACGCTCGCGAAGCGCCTGGCCGCCACGGCCGAGGCGGGCGACAAGTCAGCCGTCGAGACGGAGCACAAGGCTCTCGTCAAGCTGATCGACCGCGCGGTCGCGCGCGGTGCACTCCACAAGAACGCCGGCGCCCGGAAGAAGTCGCAGGCAGCCCGCCTCGCGACCGGCCCGCGCGCCTAAAGCCTCCTCGCCCTTCCGATCGACCGACGCCGCTTACGCGGCGTCTTTGACGATGCTGCGCGGCTGGGTGATGTCCACCAGCGCGCGCTCGAGCTCGAGCTCGTTCGCAAGCCGCGAGCCGCCCTTCAGCGCGTGGTCGAGCTCGGCCAACCTGATCAAGGCGTCGTCGAGCTCCACGCCGCTGAAGTTGCGCACCTGCGCGTAGAGCTTCTGCGCCGGGTACGGCTTCATGCCGAGCTGCGTCGCCGCGTCCTGGGGCGACAGTCCTTGCTCTTCAAGGCGGTGCGCCGCCCGCGCGCGCTGCACGTGCTTCGTCAGCTGACCGACGAGCCGCGGGATCGTGCGGGAAACCGGGTCGCCGGTGCGGTCAAGCATCTTCTCCGCCTCGCGCAGGACGACGCCGACGTCGCGCGCTCCCCACGCGTCGGTGAGGTTCCACGGCGGCGACTCGGCGCGCGGGGCGACAAGCCCTTCGACGTCGGCTTCCGTCACCTCCGCGTCGCCCGCCCAGGTCGAGAGCTTGTCGACCTCACCGGCGAGCTCGTAGAGGTCGTCGCCCACGAGCTCGGCCAGGCGGCGGCACGCCTCCGGCTCGGCCTTCGTCTTGTTGAGCTTGAACTGGTCGGCGATCCAGCGCGGGATCGCCTTCAACGTCACGTCCCAGATCAGGAGCTCGCCCGCGGCGGCGACCGCCTTCGCGATCGGCGCGTCCTTCTTCAGCTCGCCGGCGACGAGGGCGAGCGTCGTGCCCGGCGCGGGCGCCTTCAGGTACGTGGCGACGGCTTTCGCATCCGGCGCCTTCCAGGCCTCGACGCCCTCGACGACGACGAGCCGGGTGCCGGCGCCGAAAAGCCCCATCACGTTGCATGACGCGACTGCGTCGTCGCCTGTCGTCTCGGAGGCGTCGAGCAGCTCGACGGCGTCCACGTCGAAGCGGCTGCGCAGGCGCATCACCGCGCGGTCCACCTTCGGCCGGTCGCCGCCGGCGATCAGGTAGGCCGGTTTGAGGTCGTCCGCCATCTCTGCCAAGCATAGGCCGCGGCCACGAGGGAGCCGGCGGCTGCCAGGGCCGCTCCCCGCCCGTGCACCTGCGCGAACGGCACCGCGGCAACGGCGCGGGCGCAGAAGACGACATAGGCCGCGATCCAGCCGTTCAGCCACGCCAGCATGGCCGCGAGCGGCGGCGCCACCGGCTCGATCACGGCGGTGGCGAAGGCGAGGCCGAGCAATGGGGCGACCGCGAGCTCGACCAGCGCGTTCGCGACGATCCCGAGCAGCGGGACTGCGCCGAACTGGAGCCAGAGGATCGGAGCCGTCGCGACGCTGCACCCGGTCGCGACGGCGACCGCCGCGGCGAGCTTCGCGTGCACCGGGTAACCCTCGAGCTCGCGCAACAACGGGCCCGCGGCCAGGAAGATCGCAATCACGGCGGCGAACGAGAGCTGGAAGCCTGCGTCTGCCAGCGCATACGGATTCCAGGCGAGCAGGACGACCGCCGCCAGCAGCAACACGTGCCACGGGTCTCGCTCGCGCGCCATCAGCCACGCGATCGACGTCGCGGCGCCCGAGACCGCCGCCCGGATCACGGACGATTGCGGACCGACGGCCAGCACGTACGCGCCGATCGCCGAGAGCGCAGAGATGTGCGCCCACGCCCGCGGGAGTCCGACCGCCCACCCGGCGACGAGCATCCCGCCAGCGAGCAGCACGACGTTCGCGCCGCTGACTGCGAGCAGGTGATAAAGCCCGCTTCGCCGGAACGCCTGCTTGAGCTCCGGCGATAGGCCATTGTCGTCGCCGAGCACCACGCCTTCCAGGACCGCGCGCCGTTCTCCCGCCAAGCCGGGCGCAGAGGCGTCGCGCAGCCACGAGCGCAGCCGGTCGCCGGCACCCGCGAGCCCGCCCCGGCGCCGGCCGGTGTCGCTCCAGTCGTCGACGCGAAAGACGACATGGATGCCTTGCCGACGCAACCAGGCGCGCTCGTCGAAGCCATTGGCCGGTCCGCGCGGTAACCGCACGAACGCCAGTACGTCGATGAGGGCGCCCTGCGGAGGCGCGCGCCCCAACGGCAGCTCGAGCTGCACGCGCTCGTCGATCTTCCGCGCCGCGAAGACGAGCACGCGGCCGGGTTGTCGCTGGTCGAACCGGCCGACACGCGGCTCGCCGGTCACCTCCACGAGCGCGCGCCCGGCACGGCCAAGCTCGGGACGCAGCGGGCTGCGGTCGAGTGCGTCGAGCCGCACTCCTCCCCACCACCAGCCCAGGAGCGCGAGCAACGCCGCAGCGCCGGCGAGCCGCGCGGCGGGCGGCAGCAGCAACGCTCCCGCGACGACGACTAGGAGCACAGGCCCGGCTGGGCCGCGAACGCGCAGCGCGAGCGACATCGCAAGCCCGAAGGCGGCGGCCGCCATCAAGATGTGCGCGGGCAGGATTCGACTCACGGCACCACGAGCCCGCGCAGATCCGCGATGCGCGCGGGACCGATCCCCGAAATCGCATCGAGCTCGTCGACGGAGCGGAAGGCGCCGTGCTGCTGGCGGTACGCGACGATCTTCTCTGCCGTCACCGGCCCGACTCCGGGGAGCGCGTCCAGCTGCTCCGTGGTCGCGGAGCTCAGCGACACCGGTCCCGCAGACGCCGACCCTGCGCCCGCGCCGGTTCCGGCGGCGACAGCCGTACCGTGCAGCGGCACGAGCACCTGCTGCCCGTCGGACACCGGAGCTGCGAAATTGACGCCCGCCCGCTCGGCGCCGCGTTCGAGCCCGCCGGCGTGGGCAATCGCGTCGGCGACCCGTGAGCCCTCGCGCAGCCGCACGAGCCCGGGCCGGCGTACCGCTCCGACGACGTCGACGACGAGCAGCCGGGCCGCGACGGTGGGAGAGGCGCGGGCCGGCGCGATGGGCGCGATGCGCAACGGCGCGGGAGCGCCAGCCGCCGCGTGCCGCCACACGACCACGACGAGCACGAGGGCCAGGATCGCCGCCGCGAGGGCGCGGCGGCCGGGCACGCCAAGCGGGAACCTCACCATGCGTCCAGGCTGCCGCAGAAAGAATCACGCGTGGGACACGCGTGTGTGACGAAAGGGGAACTTCTTCGGCGCCGGCTACGTCGGTGCGATCAGCTCGGACGCAACGGCGTCCCAGCGCCACACCGCGCCCGGCACGAGATGCGTCCCGCCGATCCAGCGGTCGATCCCGAGCAGCTCGACGCGATCGGCGTCCCCCGCGAGCACCCGCCTGCCGGCATCGGTGATCTCGGCCGAGCCCTCGGTCAGCGAGACCAGAGGCGTCGAGCCTTCGAGCTCGGCGAGCGTTTGCAAGATCCATGCGTCGCCGTGGAACGGCGCCTCCTCGAGCTCCTGCGACGCCACGAACAGCGCGCCGGTCAGCAGCGCGCCGTCGCCAAGCAGCTCGAGCAGCTGCCGCTCCGTCCGCGAGAGGCCGTCCTTCACGTCCGGGAGCTCTTCGAGCAGGCGCCCGAACGCCGGCCCGAGGAACGGCCGTCCGGTCGGAGGATCGAGCGACACCTGCGCGATCCCGCGTGGATCCGCACGGCGAACGACCTCCCACGCGAGCTGCGCCCCGGCGGTGTCCTCGTCGGTGACCGTGCGCCGCCGTGGCCACAACGACTCGAGCTCCGCGGCGTTCAACTCGCCCAGCCCGCGGAAGTCCGGCGGTCCGGGGAACGCCCCGATCTCGATCAGCTCGAGCTGTTCCGGATCGAACCCCGTCTCGCCCGCGAGCGCAAGCACGTCGATCAGCTGCAGCTGGTCGTAGAGGTCGTGCTCGAACCAAAGGACGACCTCGCGCCCCTCGCGCAGCGCGTCGACGAACTGTGCGTCCCGCGCGAGCAGCTCGGCCCGGATCGCATCTTCATCGCCCCAACCGCACGAAGACAAGAACGCCGCGCGCGCATCGATCACACGCCCGCGCTCGCCCGACCGCACAGGCCCTTCGTGGTATACGTCGCGCCACGCGAGCGCATCGCCACCGAGCGAAGACTGCCGGAGCGGGACGGCGACGCTGTCGCCGCTGCAGATGTGGAGCACGTTGGTCAGACGACGATGTTGACGAGCTTGTCCGGCACCACGATCACGCGCCGCTCCTCGCCGTTCAGGTGCGCCTGCACCTTCGCGGAGGCGCGAGCTCGCGCGATCAGCTCGTCCTCGGACAGACCCGCCGGCACCTGCACCCGGTCGCGCACCTTGCCGTTCACCTGCAGGACGAGCTCGATCGTGTCGCGCTGCAGCAGCGCCTCGTCGGCGACCGGCCACCGCGACTCCCACAGGCGCGAGTCGTGGCCGAGCACGCCCCACAGCTCCTCGGCGACGTGTGGCGTCCAGGGCTGCAGCACCGAGACCGCGGTCTCGGCCGCGAAGCGCGCAGCCGGATCGTCCGGGGCCTTCGACAGCTCGTTGACGAGCTCCATCACCGCGGCGATCGGCGTGTTGAAGACGAAGCGGCGATCAACGTCGTCGGTGACACGCGCGATCGTCTCGTGCGCCTTGCGCGCGAGCGGCGTGTCCACACCCGCGGGCGACGCGGGCCGGGCGGCCGCCTCGTGCACGACGCGCCACAGGCGGCGGATGAAGCGCACGGTCGCGTCGATCCCGTCCGGCGTCCAGTCGATGTCCTGGTCGGCGGGCCCCTGGAAGAGGATGTAGATGCGGATCGCATCGGCGCCGAACATGTCGATCAGCTCGTTCGGCGACACACCTCCCTGCGACTTCGACATGCGCTTGCCGCCGAGCCTCACCCAGCCCTGGTGGAACAGACGCTGGAACGGCTCGCGGAAGCCGACCATGTCGAGGTCGTTCATCGCCTTGATGAAGAAGCGCGAGTAGAGGAGGTGGCCCTTCGCGTGGTCGATGCCGCCGATGTACTGGTCGATCGGCATCCAGTAGTCGGCGATCCGACGGTCAAACGGCGCCTGATCGTTCTTCGGATCCGTGTAGCGCAGGAAGTACCACGACGAATCGACGAACGTGTCCATCGTGTCGGCCTCACGGCGGCCCGGCTTGCCGCAGATCGGGCACGGCACGTTGATGAAGTCAGGGTTTGATGCGAGCGGCGGCTCGCCTTTCGGGCGGTAGTCGACGACCTCCGGGAGCAGCACCGGCAGCTCCGCCTCGGGCACTGGCACCGGCCCGTGGTCGTCGCAGTAGATGATCGGGATCGGGCAGCCCCAGTAGCGCTGGCGCGAGAAGCTCCAGTCCCGCAGGCGGTAGTTGATCGCCGGCTTGCCCTTCCCCTGCTCGCTCAACCGGTCGACGATCGCGCGCTTCGCCTCCTCAGACGGGAGCCCGTCGAACTGCGCCGAGTTGATCAACTTCCCGTGCTCGTCGATCACTGGAATGATCGGCAGCCCGTACTTCTCGGCGAACTCGCGGTCGCGCTCGTCGTGCGCCGGGACGGCCATGATCGCGCCGGTGCCGTACTCCATCAGCACGTAATCGGCGACCCAGATCGGAACCGGCTCGCCGTTGACCGGATTCGTCGCGTAGCGGCCAGTGAAGACGCCGGTCTTCTCGCGCTGCTCCCGGTCCTCGGTCGGCCGCGCCCCGGCGATCTTCGCGTACGGGAGCACCTCGTCAGCCTGATCCGTGCCCTCCACAAGCCGCTCGAGCAACGGCCACTCCGGCGCAACCACGAAGAACGTCGCGCCGAACAGCGTGTCCGGGCGCGTCGTGAAGACCGGGATGTCGAGGTCGAGATCGTCGACGCGGAAGAGGATCTCCGCGCCTTCGGAGCGGCCGATCCACTGCGTCTGAATCCGCTTCGTGCGCTCGGGCCAGTCGATCGTCGCCAGGTCGTCGAGCAGCGCGTCGGCATACGCGGTGATCTTGAAGAACCATTGCGCCATGTTCCGCGTCTCGACGATGTTCCCGCAACGCCAGCAGCGACCATCGACGACGTGCTCGTTCGCGAGCACGGTCTGGTCGAAGGGGCACCAGTTGACCGGCGCCTCCTTGCGGTAGGCCAGTCCGTGCTCGAAGAACTTCAAGAACAGCCATTGCGTCCAGCGGTAGTAGGTCGGCTCGTGTGCGGAGACCTCGCGCTGCCAGTCGATCGCCCACCCCATGCGGCGCATCTGCTCGCGGATCGCCTCCATGTTGCGCTCCGTGATCTCGAGCGGATGGCCGCCGTCCTTGATCGCGGCGTTCTCGGCCGGCAGCCCGAACGAGTCGAAGCCCATCGGGCGCAGCACCTTGTAACCGTGGCGCCGCTTGAAGTGAGTGACGACGTCCCCGAGCGTGTAGTTGAGGACGTGCCCCATGTGCAGGCTGCCCGACGGGTATGGCAGCATCTCGAGCATGTAGAAGTGCGCGTCGTCGGGCGGCGCGCCCGGCGGCGGGTTGTCGACGTGGAAGACGTGCTCGGTCTCCCAGACCGACTGCCACTTCTGCTCGATTGTCTTCGGGTTGTAGTCCTGCGCAGTGTCGTTGTCCTGCACGATGCTCGCGTCCTTCGTAGGGGCCCAGAGACGAAAAAGCCTCTCGAACGAGAGGCCGTGGGAGACGGACGCGGCGCCAGCCGCGGTGGCTCCCTGCGCTATGGAAGCAGCTGCTCCACGGCGTTATCTTAGCGCCGAAATCGGCGCCAGGGCGCCGGCGCCCACCAGTTCCAGTCGCCGAGCAGCGCCATCAGGCTGGGCACGAGCAGCGCGCGCACGATCGACGCGTCGATCGCCACCGCCAGCGCGATCCCGAGGCCCAGCTCCTTCACGATCAGGATCGACGACGTGGCGAAGGCGCCGACCGCGACGCAGAAGAGCAGCGCCGCCGCCGTCACGACCCGCCCGGTCCGCTCGAGTCCGAGCGCGACCGCCTCCCGGTTCGGCAGCCCGGCGTCGTGCGCCTCCTTGATCCGTGAGAGCAGGAAGACCCCGTAGTCGGTCGCGAGCCCGAAGGCGATCGCGAACAGGAGCACCGGTTGGGTGAGCTCGAGCGCGCCTTGGCTTCGATACCCGAGCAGCCCCTCGAGGCGGCCGTCCTGGAAGATGAGGACGAGCACGCCGAAGGCCGCGGACAGGCCGAGCAGGTTCATGAGCAGGGCCTTCAGCGGCAGCACCACCGACCGGGTGACGACGAACAGCAGCACGAACGTCGTGATCGCCAGCAGCGCGAGCGCATACGGCAGGTGCCGTTTCAGGCTCGCGGCGGTATCGAGGTACCAGGCTGTCTTGCCGCTGACCATCACGCCGGGTAATCGCCGCACCTCGCGTACCAGCTGCTTCGTCTGCGCGCTCATTGCCGGTGCACGCGGGATCACGTCGACGGACCACAGGTGTGCGCCGACCCGCTCGGGCGGCGCGACCGCCAGCACGCCCTGCAGGCGCCGGATGCTCGGCACGACGTCCAGCGATCGCACGGCGAGATGCAACGGCGAGTCGAGGCCCGGTGCGAACTTCGAGCGGAGCACGTCCTCAACCTGGCGCGCGCTCGAGCTCGACGGGAGGACGGTGGCGTCGACGCCGACGAAACGCACACCGAGGAACGGGAGGCCGAGCGCGACGAGCAGCGTTGCCGAGCCGATTGCAACCCACCCCGCCCGGCGCATCACCCAGTGCGCGAAGTGGTACCAGGCGCCGCTCTCGTCCGGCCGCGCTGCACGCTCCGCGGCGCGCTGCCAGCGGCGCGGCCCGAGCGCGTTCACACGTTCTCCCAGCAGCGCGAACAAAGCGGGCAGCAACGTGAGCGCGACGATCCCCGCGAGTGGCGCCACGACCGTTCCCCCGATCGCCATTGAGCGTAGGAAGGCGAGCGGGAACACGAGCAGCGACGCGAACGCCGCCGCGACCGTGATGGCGCTGAAGGCGACCGTCCGGCCCGCCGTCGCGAGCGTTGCCTGCAGCGCCTCCCGCCCCGGCCCGTGCCGCACGAGCTCCTCCCGGTAGCGCGAGACGAGCAGCAGGCTGTAGTCGATCGCGAGCCCGATCGCCGCGCCGGTAACGAGATTGAGGGCGAACACCGAGATCGCCGTCAGGTCGTTGACGAGGCGCAGCAACGCCAGCGTCGCGAAGAGCACGAGCAGGCCCGCGGCAACCGGCAACAGCGCTGCAACGAGACCGCGGAAGACCCAGAGAGCGAGCAACAGGAGCAGCGGGAACGCAATCAGCTCGGCGTGCAGGAGATCGCGCTCCGACTGGGCGCTCACCTGCTCGTTCGCGAGCGAGGCACCGCCGACGAGCCCGGGAAGCGACCGCGCGAGCGAAGAGACGCCCGGAGCGTCGGTCGTTCCATACGACTTGAACCAGGCCGTGACAAGCACGAGCCGCCCGTCGCGGGAGACAGCGGCCCGCGGCCGGACGACGGCGACATACGGCTCTGCTCGCAGCCGCGCGGCGGCGACAGCAGCCTCGCGCGGCCTCGCGACGACGATCAGCGACGGCCCGGGAAGCACGCCGCTCGCGCGTGAGAGCAGCTGAAGCGTGCGAAAGCTCTCGGAGCTCCGGTCCTGGAAGTCGTTGTCGCTCGATTGAAGCCGGGACGGAGTCGACGCACCGAACACGGCAGCCGCCACTACGACCAGCACCGCGCCACCCACGATCGCACGTGGATGGCGGTGGGCGAGTTTGGCGAGCGCAACCAGCATCGGCATGAGCACAATGCCTGACGTGCTGGCCGATCTTCTTCCCGATACCGCCCGCGTCGAGGACGGCGAGCTCGTCCTCGGCGGCGTCCGCTCGTCCGAGCTCGCGCGTGAGTTCGGAACCCCGGTCGTCACCTACGACGACGCGACACTGCGCGCGCAGGCCCGGGCGTATCTCGCCGCGGCTCCCGGCGCGCTGATCGCCTACGGCACGAAGGCGTTCCCATCGCTTGCGGTGCTTCAGCTCCTGGCGGAGGAGGGCCTTGGGGCGGACGTCTCGACCGTCGGCGAGCTCGAGTTCGCGCTGCGCGCAGGCATCACCGGCGAGCGCCTCGTGATCCACGGCAACAACAAGGAGGACGAGCTCCTGCGGCGCTCCGCCGAAGCCGGCGCGCTGATCGTGCTCGACTCGCTCGACGAACTGGAGCGCGCGCGCACGATCGGTGCAAACCGCTGCTTGATCCGCGTCACGCCCGGCATCGAGGCCGACACGCATGAGGGAATCATGACCGGGCATCTCGGCTCGAAGTTCGGGCTCGCCCCGGACGATGCGCTCGAGGCGATCCGCCGCCTTCCCGAGTGCGCGGGCCTGCATGTGCACGTCGGCTCGCAGCTCTTGCACTTCGGAGCGTCGCTGATGACCGTGACCTGGGTCGCCGACTTCGCGGCGAGGCTGCGCGCCGAGCTCGGCTGGACGCCGCGCATCGTCGACCTGGGTGGCGGCCTCGGAGCCCGGCACGTGCTGGAGGAGCCGTCGTTCACGGTCGGGGAGTTCGTCGGCGGGCTCCTCGCCGAGCATCAGCGTTCCTGGGAGTTGCACGGCCTCCCTCGGGCCGAGCTCGTGCTCGAGCCGGGGCGCTCGCTCGTCTCGCGCGCAGGTGTGACGCTGTACTCGGTAGGCGGCGTCAAGCACACGAGCGCGGCAACGACCTTCGTGACGATCGACGGCGGCATGTCGGACAATCCGCGGCCGGCGATGTACAACGCCCGCTACACGGCGCTGCTCGCGAACCGTGCGGACGAGCATCCCACCGGGACCTACAGCGTCGTCGGCAAGCACTGCGAGTCGAGTGATGTGCTGATCGAGCGGGTCGAGTTGCCGGAGCCGCAACGCGGCGACCTGCTCGCGGTACCGGTGACCGGCGCCTACACGCTGTCGATGAGCTCGAACTACAACGCCGTGCTGCGTCCGCCGGCCGTGCTCGTGGCGAACGGCAAGGCACGCCTGATCCGCCGGCGCGAGACCGTCGAGGACCTGTTCGCGCTCGAGGCCTGAGCCCGTGCACGGCGACGAGCTCATTCCCGATTTTCAGCGCGTGATCCAGGAGACGCTCGACTCGCTGCCACCCGATCTGCACGACCGGATCTCGAACCTGGAGATCCTGGTCGAAGAGGAACCACCGCCGGGCCAGCGGCTGCTCGGCCTCTACCAGGGCGTGCCGCTGACGCGAAGAACCAGTAGCTACAGCGGCGCCCTGCCCGACAAGATCACGATCTACCGCGGCCCGCTCGAGCGTCTGTACGGACACGACGCCGAACTGCTCACCCGTCAGATCAAGCGTGTCGTGCTGCACGAGGTCGCGCACCACTTCGGGATCAGCGACGAACGGCTCGTCGAGATCGACCGGTACTAACCTCTACTACCAGGCGCGCCAGGACTCGCGCGAGAGGAAGAGGCCGTGCCCGGCGGCGTTCTTGCACGTCAAGCCGATGACGCGCGACGTGCAGGTGAAGCCGGCGTGCCGCCACGTCTTGCCGTAAGCGAGCGTCACGAACGTCGGCGTGTCCCGGCCGTCGTACATGATCCCGCCGGCACAAAGCACTTGGCCCCGCTTCGTGTCGGAGAGGGTGAAGCCATGCCAGTCGAGACCGGTCGGCGGTGCGATGCAGCGGGCCTGTAGCGCGCGTGTGTAGGCAGCGTGCTGGATGTTGCAGAGCAGGTTGCCGTGCGTCGTCGGCCGCTGCGGGACGTAGAAGCACATGATGTTCTTCGACGGTGTCCTGACGCCCGGTAGGCGCGCGGCGGCAGCCGCTCCGGCGCAGAGGGCGAGTACAAGCAGCACGACGAAGAGGCGTTTCGTCAACCTGGGGCCATTCTCTACCTTGGTTGTAATGGCTTCGCACGAGATCCTCGTCTGGTCGGACTACATCTGACCGTTCTGCCGCCTCGGCCAGCCCCTGGCCGAGTGGCTCCGGCGCCGGTACGACGCCGAGGTGACGTGGCTCCCGTTCGAGCTGCATCCGGAGTATCCGCCGGGCGGTCTTCCCCGCGCTGAGCTGATCGCGCGGTACGGCGACTCCTTCCACCAACGGCTGCGCGACCGGTTCACGGAGGAAGGGCTCGAGTACAACCCGAACCCCGACCTGATCCCGAACTCGTTCGACGCGCTGCGGCTCACTGAGCTCGCGCGCGACCTCGGCCGCCACGACGAGATCCACGACCGGTTGATGGATGCCTACTGGCGCGACGCAGTCGATCTCGGCGACCGGGACGAGCTGGGCCGGCTCCTGCACGACCTGCCGACGGACGACGTCGAACGCGTGCTGACGAGTGAGGAGTACCGCGATCGCGTCCACGCCTCGACGAATGAAGCAGTCTCGGTCGGCGTGACAGGCGTACCCGCCTGGGTGATCGACGGGAAGCTGCTCGTCCCCGGCGCACAACCGCGCGAGGTCTTCGAGCACGTCTTCGAGCAGCTCGAATCGCTAGATGTTTAGTCGCCGCCGGGCGCGAACGTGCAGTGCTGGTGCTCCCCAGGCGGATCGAGCACGAGCAGCTCCGGGATCGACACCGCGCGCAGCCCCCGCGCGCGGATCGCCTTGAGGATCGCCGGCATCGCGGCGACGGTCCACGGATGGATGTCGTGCATGAGCACGATCGCGCCCGGCCGCAGCTCGTGGATCACGTTGCGCGACACCGACTTCGCCGTCGGGTGCTTCAGGTCGTCGCCGGAGGTCGCCGACCACAGCACCTGCACCAGGCCGAGCGAGCGCACCACGGCATCCGTTCGCGTGTCGTGCAACTCGTACGGCGGCCGGAACAGCCGCGGCTTCCACCCAAGCTCGCGTGACGCCTCATATTGCGTGCGCAGCAGCTCGGCCCAGACGAGCCACGTGGGTAGGTCGGTGAGGCGCGGGTGCGACCAGGTGTGGTTACCGACCGCGCCGAGCTGCGACTCCTCGCGCGGTGCTTCCGGCCAGTAGCGCAACCTGTTGCCGATCACGAAGAACGTGGCGTGGGCGTCCGCGCGCCGCAGCATCCGGAGCAGCCGCCCGGTGTACGGGCCCGGGCCGTCGTCGAAGGTCAACGCAACGACGTTCGCGTTGCCGCCGCCGCAGTAGATCGGATCGCCGCGACGCGCCGCCGCCGCGAGGGCGCGATTCTGCTCCCACTGCAGGACGACTTGCGCACGGCCGTACGGCTCGGGCCCGCCGCGGTAGGCCGGCGCGAGAGGAACCGTCACGAGGGCCGTGACCACCAGACACAGCGCGACCCGCACGGCTCGAGGTTACATCCGGTTTCGCAGCGCGAGCACGTTCGCTACGAACGGCTTCGTGACCTTGTAGAGACCGTGCTTCTGAACGGCAAGCTCGCCCTGATACCACCCCGCGAGGGCCAGGCGCTCGTCACCGCCGAACGTCTTGAGCAAGTGCTTGAGGTAGAGGATGCCGACCTCGATGTCGCCGTCCACACTGCTCGGAATCTTCCGCCCCGCGAGCACCGTCTCGACGTAGCTGCGTGTCGAGGGCAGCGTCTGCAGCACCCCGCGGGCTCCCGCCGACGAGACGATCTCCGTCTGGAAGCCCGACTCCATCCATGCGAGCGCGCGCACGAGATGCGAATCGACACCGAGGCGCCCCGACCACTGATCGAGCATTCCGCGTACGTCGAGCCGCTGCGAGGTCAGCGCCGGCGCCGCGGCTGGCAGCCGCAGGCGCTGCCCGATCACGATCGGCTTCGCGGGATCGACGTGGTTCGTCGCAGCGAGCGCGGCAATCGTCGTGTGAAACCGCGCGGCGAGTGCGGTCAGCGTGTCGCCGACCCGCACCACGTGCACCGTCGAGCTCACCGGCACGGTCTTCGTACGCACCGGCACCGCGTCCCGGCGCACGATCGCGGACAGCGTCCGCGGACCCACTACCGCATCCGCGCTCAGGTGCATCGCGCGCTGGTAGCGCTTCAGCGCGATTGTCGTTTCCTTCCCCATGTACCCGTCGAGTGCGCCCGAGTAGACGCCCCGACGGGTGAGCAGGTACTGGAGCACCGACACGTCCCAGCCGAAATCGCCGCGCTTCAGCGTGCGCGTGCCGAAGAGCGGGCGCCCGAGGGGTCCGAGCGCGGCGCGCAGGCGCGCGTTCGCAACGCCGTACGGAAGGCCGTGCTTGCGCTGAAAGGCGTGCACCGCTGCGGCCGTGCGAGGGCCGGCGATGCCGTCGATCTGGGCAAGGTAGAGACCGTGCGCGCGCAGGGCGACTTGGAGGCCGGCGATCTGCGGGTTTCCGGCAGCGTGAACCGCCGGGGCGGCCGCCAACGCCCCGGTGAGCCAGATGAGCGCAAGGCAGCGGCGCATGAGTCGGACCTGTTCGGCCCGAGGCGCGCCGCTCCTTCCCCGTGCTTAGGCGAGCGGGTGCTCGAGCCCGAAGCGCTCGCAGAGCCCGGGAACCGAGTCGGGGTTCATCTCGAGCCCGTAGCGGGAGCAGAGGTCGGCGAAGCGGTCGAGGTCCGGTCCGCCGTCGCCGGCGTAGACCTCGGCCAGCTCACGGAAGAAGTTCTCGAAACCCGCAGGCGAGATGATCTCGATGATCTCGCACGGCGTTTCGCCGGCGTTCCAGAACGTATGCCACTGATTGCGGGGCTTGAACACCCAGGTTCCGGGCTCTGCCGTCACCACGTCGTCGCCGAGCAGCGCACCGAGCCTTCCCGTCAGCACGTATGAGTACTCGTCCTCCCGTGTGTGCCGGTGGAGCGGCGCAGCGAGGGCACGCGGTGCGAGCGGATGGTGAACGACGGAGAAGCGCCCCTCTGCTTCCGCCCCTTCGATCTTCCACACGATGCCGAGTCCGCCGAGGTCGACGCGGTCTCCTTCGTCCGTCGCGATCGCGATCCTGGTGAGCTGGTCGGGCATTGCTCCTCCTTTTAGGTGAACATCAGTGTTCACTGTAAAGTCGAACCTATCACGCTCGACGCTGACGTCAATGGAGGCGCGGAGGATGGTGAGGAAATATGAACTGAAGGACCGGGCCGAGAGCGTTGCGCAGACCCGCACGCGGATCGTCGAGGCAACGGTCGAGCTCCACGAGCAGATCGGACCGGCGCGGACGACGATCAGCGCCATCGCCGATCGCGCGGGCGTGCAGCGGCTGACGGTCTATCGCCACTTTCCGGATGAGCACGCGCTATTTCGGGCCTGCTCCGCCCATTGGAGAGCGCGTCATCCCCTCCCCGACCCTGGAAAGTGGGCGCTCGTCCCCATCCCGGAGGAGCGGTTACGCACCGCGCTGAACGACCTTTACGCGTTCTTCCGCGAGACCGAGGGAATGACCGGCAACCTTCTCCGCGATCTTCCGGAATCGCCCGCGCTTCGTGACGTGGCCCAGCCATTCGTGCGGTACTGGCAGGAAATCCGAGAGGTGCTCGGCGACGGCTGGAAGGCGAAGGACCGCCAATCGGGCGTCCTCCACGCCGTGATCGGTCACGCGATCGACTTCGAGACCTGGCGCTCGCTCGTCCGCCGTGAGGCTCTTACGAACGAGGAAGCAGTCGAGGTGATGGTCAACCTCGCGTGCGCAGTTGGGTGCTAAGGCCCCGGCGTGCGCTAGCGATTCGCAAGGCGGGATGTGGCCCGGAGCACGATCGGCAGCACGAGCATGAGCACAACCAGGACGAGCCCGAAGAAGAAGATCGTCGGTCCGGCCTGCCTCGAGTCGACGTGTGGGATCAAGCCCACGATGTCCGGCAGGAACTCGATCAGCAGCGCGCCGAGGACGGCGCCCCAGATCGAGCCGAAGAAGCCGATGACTGCGGCAACGACCAGGTAGAGCGACAGCTGGATCGGGAACGTGTCGGGTGTGACCGAGGCGACGTTGATCGCCAGTAGCGCGCCGGCGATGCCGGCAAACGCCGCGGAGATGCCGAGCGCAAGCAGCTTGTACTTGGCCCGGTTGACGCCGGCTGCGACGGCCGCGAGCTCGCTGTCGCGGATCGCGCGCAGCGAGCGCCCGAAGCGCGACTCCAGGAGCCACCAGGCGATCAGGAACACGGTGGCGGCAACGGTCCACGTCAGTGCGTACAGCCACTCGTTGTTCGTCAGTGCCCACAGGCCGCCGCCGTGACCGGTCTGCGTCGTCTTCCCGACCAGGCTGATCCCCGCCGACCCGCCCGTGAAGTGGTCGAACTTCTCGAGAATCGTCGGCAGGGCGATTGCGATGCCGAAGGTCACGAGCGCGAGATAGCGACCCGAGAGCCGCAGCGCCGCACCGCCGGCGAGGAACCCGGTCGCGCCGGCGACACCTGCCGCGATCGGGATCGTCCAGAGGTCGCGCACGCCGTGGTTCGCCATCAAGATCGCCGTCGTGTACGCACCCACCGCCATGAACGCGCCGTGACCGAGGGAGATCTGTCCGCTGTGGCCGATGAGGATGTCGAGGCCGAGGATCGCGATAAAGTACGCGCCGACGGTGGCGAGCTGCCCGGTGCCGACGTCGTTCAGCATGAAGGGCAGCACGACGAGCACCGCCAGGCTGAACAGGAGCGCTGCCGGCTTGATCCTCACGGTCGCCTCGCGGCCGCGCGGCCGAAGAGACCCGATGGGCGCACGAGCAGCACGCCGAGAAGCACCGCAAGCGCGATTGCGAGCTGGAGCTCGCCGCCGATCCAATGCACGTAGGTCCCGACGAGGTCGAGCAGCACGCCGAGCAGGAGCCCCCCGAGCACGGCGCCGAGCGGGGAGTCCATCCCGCCGAGCACGGCGGCGGTGAGGGCGTAGAGCAGAACGGTCTGCATCATGTTCGGCTCGAGCGAGAGCGACGGCGCGGCCATCACGCTGGCAACGGCGCCGAGCATCGCTGCGAGTCCCCACCCGAGCGCGAGCATCGCCGGAACGCGGATCCCCACGAGGCGCGACTCGACCGGGTTGACGCCGGCAGCCCGCAGCCCGAGCCCGAGCCGCGTCCTCGTGAGCAACGCGCCGATCAGGGCGACCGCGATCAACGCCACGGCGATCACCCCGAGGTCCTGCTTCGAGAACGCGACGCCGCCCACGCTGATCGGCGCCGTCGAGAACGGGCCGTGGAACTGCTTCGCCGCGTCACCCCAGATCCACGTGTCAAGCCCGTTGAACGCGATCAGCAATCCGATCGTCACGATGACGACCCGGAACAACGGCCCGCTCTGGATCGGCCGGATCACGACGGCCTGCAGCGTGACACCGCCGGCGAACGAGAGCAGCAGCGTCGCGCCGAACGCGGGCCAGAAGGCCCAGCCATGGCTCACGAGCGTCCAGCAGACAAACGCCGAGAGCGTCGCCAGCTCACCCTGGGCGAAGTTGATCACCCCGGTCGAGCGATGGATCAGCACGATCGCGAGCGCGAGCACGCCGTATACGGCCCCTGACGCAAGACCGCTGACGATGTGTTGGATGAAGTTCGTCACGTTGTGTGCGCGGTCTCGCTAGTAGCCGAGGTAGCTGCGGCGCACGGAATCGTTTCTCCGCAGGTCGGCCGCTTCGCCGCCGAGCACGACGTGGCCGGTCTCGAGCACGTACGCGTGCTGAGCGTGAGCGAGCGCGAGCAGTGCGTTCTGCTCCGCCACGACAATCGTCGTGCCGTTCTCGTTCATCTGGCCGAGGACGCGGAAGATCTCGCGGGCGGTGAGCGGTGCGAGCCCGAGCGACGGCTCGTCGAGGAGGAGGATCCGCGGCTTCGCCATCATCGCTCGACCGAGCGCGAGCATCTGCTGCTCGCCGGCGGAGAGCAGTCCGGCGTGCTGACTGCGGCGCTCGTAAAGCCGCGGGAAGAACTCGAAGACGTGCGCGAGGTCGCGCGGAGATGCGCCTGCCTGCACCCACGCGCCGAGCCGCAGGTTGTCGAGCACCGACAGGGTCGCGAATGTGCCGCGCCCTTCGGGCACGTGCGCGACGCCGCGACGCGCCATCCCTTCCGGCGTGCGGTATCCAATCTTGTGACCGTCGAGCAGCACGTCGCCGCTCGTTTTCACCGCACCGGAGATTGCCCGCAGCATTGTCGTCTTGCCCGCGCCGTTCGCGCCGAGGACCGCGACGAAGTCGCCCTCGGCGACAGTCAGCGTGACGCCGTGAAGCGCGCGGATCTCGCCGTATTCCGCTTCGATGTTGCGCAACTCGAGGAGCGACAAACCGCTCCGGTCACACGGCGGATTGGGCGCCGAGATACGCCTCGATCACTGCCGGGTTCCGCTGCACCTCGTCCGGTGTGCCCTCGGCGATCTTGCGGCCGAAGTCGAGGACGTGAATGCGCTCGGCGATGCCCATGACGAGCCCCATGTGGTGCTCGACGAGCAGCACCGTGAGGTCGAAGTCCTCGCGCAGCTTGCGAATGAACGTGCCGAGGTCGGAGACCTCCTCGTGGTTCAGGCCGCCGGCGGGCTCGTCGAGCAGCAGCAGCTTCGGCTCGGCCACGAGCGCGCGCGCCAGCTCGACGCGCTTCAGGGTGCCGAACGGAAGGCCCGAGACGGGACGATGTGCGACGTCCGCGATACCGACGTACCCGAGAATCTCGAGCGCGCGCCCGTACACGGCGCTGCCGCGGAACGGCTTGGTGCGCGTGTGGGCCCCGACAAGAACGTTGTCGAGCACGGTCATCGTGCGGAACAGCTCGACGTTCTGAAACGTGCGCGCGATGCCGCGCCGCACGATCCGGTGCGGCGGGGTGCGCAGCAAGCTCTTGCCCGCGAGCTCCAGCTCTCCGGAATCGGGGCGATAGAGCCGCGTGATCACGTTGAACAGTGTGGTCTTGCCCGCGCCATTCGGGCCGATCAGGCCGACGATCTGTCCCGCTTCGACGTCGAGCGAGACGTCGTCGATCGCGACGATGCCACCGAAGCGGCGGCTGACGTTGCGAATCGCGAGCAGCGCCATCGCGAGAACTCTAATGCTTGCCGCGCACCCTTCGGGCTGCTTCGTCCGTTCTCCATAGATAGGGCAGAAAGCGAGGAGAAGGATCATGAATGGAGTCAGCAGAGCCGGTGCCACGCTCGCAGGGGCAGCGGTCGCGGGAGTCCTCCTCTGGGCCGCCGCGCACATCGGGCGTCACAGCACGGGCGGCTATTGGGCCGCATACGGAGTCGTCGCAGGAGCGGGGCTCGTCTTCGCGCTCTCGCAGCTGAGGGGCCGGCGCGGCAATCCGCCGGTGATGCTCGCGCTGGCGTTCCTGCCGGTGCTGATCGCCGCAGGCTGGGTGCTCGTGGGGATGCAGCCGCACGGCGACTGGCTGCGGACGCACGTGCTCGCGTGGTCCGGTGACCTGGGAATCCGGAACGTTGTCGAGCATGTCGGCGTCTGGCTCGGCGTGCTCGCGTTCGGCATCGGCTACACGCTCGGACTGTCGCTCGAGCCGGCACCGCGCGCCGCAGCCGTCGTACCGCCGACGCACGACCGTGCCGCGGCGGACGAGCCGCTGACGGCGGAGCGCCGCGAAGTCGCCGAGAAGGAACCAGAGCCGGTTCGGTGAGAGCGGGCGGCCACGGGCCGCCTGCTCCACCACTTACGCGAGGAATGCCGGGTCCGTGACCGGCAGCGCGCACGCGAAGCGTTCGCAGACGTAGACCGCTGTCTTGGCGTCGACTTCCGTGCGCCCCACCAGCAGCGGCACGTCGTCGGCCGGGCCGAACGCGATCACGTCGGTCTCGGCCGCGTTTCGCACCGCTGCGCGCGCGACCGGCGCCTCGGGCGTGCCGGCGATCGCAATCTCCCGGTGGGGCGCGAGGTGCTGGTGGAGCGCGACGAGCAGCCAGCCGAACGCGGACGGCGCCCGTGCCAGCGCATCGCGCACGATCCGAAGGACGGAGACGCCTCGGCGCTCGAGCTCGTCGTCGCCCCAGATGCGCGCGAGCCGCAGCAGCACATACGCGATCATCGCGTTGCCGCTGGGGGTCGGATGGTCATCGAGCTCCTTCTTGCGCGCGACGAGCCGTTCAGCGTCGCGAGGCGTCTGGAAGAAGCCGCCACCATCGTCGTCCGCGAAGAGATCGACCGCGAGCGTCGCCAGGCGGTGCGCCTCGCGCAGCCAGCGCGGCTCGCCGCTCGCGACGTGCAGCTCCATCAGCCCGTAGGCGACGTCTGCGTAGTCCTCGAGGTAGCCGGTTCCTTTGGCGACACCGTCGCGCCATGTGCGGTACAGCCGCCCCTCGGGCGTCGAGAGCGGACCGAGCAGAAATTCGGCGAGGCGGGTCGCCGGCTCGACACGCCCTGCCTGCGCTAGCGCGGCGAGCAGCAGACCATTCCACGAAGCGATCGCCTTGTCGTCGCGCAGAGGTTGCGGGCGTTGCGCGCGCTGTGCGAGCAGACGCGCGCGTGTTTGCGCGTCGAGCTCGCCGCGGAGCACGAAGCGGCCGTGCTCGAAGGGCTGGAAGAGCTCCTCCGGCGCGCCTTCACCCGGCGCCCACGTGAACGTCAGCCCTTCGACACCGTCGGTATCGGCGTCTTGCGCCGACGCAAACCCGCCGCCGTCGAGCGCGAGCTCGCGCAGGACGTAGCCGATCGTCTGGTCGGCGACGAAACGGTACCGGTAGTCGCCAAACTTCTCGGCTGCGTGCAGGTAGACCGAGGCGAGCAGCGCGTTGTCGTAGAGCATCTTCTCGAAGTGCGGCACGAGCCACCGCTCGTCGACGGAGTAGCGGTGGAAGCCGCCGCCGACAACGTCGTACATCCCGCCAAGCGCCATGCCGTCGAGAGTGCGGCGCGTCATCACCTCCTCGCCGCGGCGCAGCAGAAACTCGAGCACCGGCGCGGGCGGGAACTTGGGCGCGCGGCCCCAACCGCCCCACTCCGGATCGAAGCCCTCGTGCAGCTTCTCTTGCGCCTCGTCGAGCAGCTCCGCGGTGAGCGGGTCGGCCGACTGGTGCAGCAGCGCTCCTGAGCGGATGTGCTCGACGAGCTTCGCGCCGGAACGGTCGATCTCGTCCCGCTGCTCCTTCCAGGCTTCAGAGAGCGCGAGCAGCACCTGCTTGAACGACGGCAGCCCATGCCGAGGCTCCGGCGGGAAGTACGTGCCGCCGAAGAACGGCTCTCCCGTCGGCTTCAGGAAGACCGTCATCGGCCAGCCGCCCTGGCCGGTCAGTGCCACCACCGCGTCCATGTAGATCGAGTCGAGGTCAGGGCGCTCCTCGCGGTCGACCTTGATGCTGACGAAGTTGTCGTTCATCACGCGCGCCGTCAGGGGGTCCTCGAACGACTCGCGCTCCATCACGTGGCACCAGTGGCAGGCGGCATACCCGATCGAGAGCAGGATCGGCTTGTCCTCGACGCGCGCCCGCGCGAGCGCTTCGTCGTCCCAGGGGTTCCAGTCGACGGGGTTGTGCGCGTGCTGCTGCAGGTACGGCGAAGTCTCTTGGGCGAGGCGGTTCATCGGGGTAGCGTAGGCCCGCGCGGTCAACCTCGGCTGGACGGAGATCCGTCTCCCCCATCCGGTCTTCGTCGGCGACACGATCTGGTCGGAGACGGAGGTCACGTCGGTACGCGAGTCGGAGTCGCGCCCCACGCACGGCATCGTCGGCGTGCGCACACGCGGGATCAACCAGAGGCACGAGATCGTGTGCGAGTTCACGCGCTCGTTCCTGATCGCGAAGGCGTCGTCGGCATATGACTCGTTCCCCGGCACGGACGAGCATTGGAACGTCTGAAACTCTGAGTCCGAACCTCGTTCGCTCTTCAACCAGGTTCGGGAGTTTCGAACCGGATGCTCACGGCCATTGGGCGGCGCGGTACAGCGAGCCCTCGAGCCGACGCCCGAGAAGCTGCTCGAGCCAGCGCGAGATCGCCACGAGCGCAGCGACGTCGATCCCGGTGCGCACGCCTTCGCGCTCGAGCTGCCAGACGAGATCCTCCGTCGCGACGTTGCCGGTCGCCTGCGGGGAGAACGGGCAGCCGCCCAGGCCGCCGATCGACGCGTCGAGCACCGTCGCGCCTCCTTCGAGCGCTCCCCACGCGGACGCATATCCCGTGTTGCGCGTGTTGTGGAGGTGCGCCCCGACGGGCTTGCCCAGGATCGAGACGCGTTCGACGAGATGCCGCACGCGGCGCGGGGTCGCGACGCCGATCGTGTCGGCGAGGACGAGCTCGTCGGCGGCATCGAGGCGCTCGCACAGGCCGGCCACCGCGCCGGGATCGACCTCGCCCTCGAACGGACAGCCCCACGCGCACGAGACGGTGACCGTCGCCGGCACCTGCGCCGAGGCGACGATCGCGCGTACGCGCTCCACCGCCTCCTCGAGCGACGCGTTCCCATTGCGGCGGTTGAACTCCTCGGTCGCAGCGAGCGTGCAGTTGACGCGGTCGAGATCGGTCTGTGCAAACCGCTCGTAGCCGCGCTCGTTCAGCACGAGGCCCGACAGCTCGGCCTTGCCCCGCTGCGCGGCCGCAACGACCTCCTCGGCCCCGGCCATCTGCAGCACGCGGTCGTCACGGACGAACGAGACCGCCTCGATGCGTGGCACCCCGGCGGCGGCGAGGCGCGAGACCAACTCGGCGCGCACCGCGGGCTCGAGCGTGTCGGGCTCGTTCTGCAGTCCGTCGCGCGGGCCGACGTCGCAGATCGTGACCCGCATTACGCTGGCGCGGGCGCGGGGCTCGGGACGATCTCGACCGGGTCGCGCGGACGCGCGGGCAGCAGCGCCACGACGAGGCTCGTCGTTGCGACACCGACCCACTGCCAGCCCGTGAGCGTCTGGCCGAACTTGAAGTAGCCGACGAGAATCGCGCTGATCGGAAACGCGAGCTCGGCAATCGTTGCCGCGACCGCCGGCGTGCTGCGCAGGCCGTAGTAGTAGAGACCGAGGGCGAGGAAGCCCGTGACGACGGCCAGCAGCGCGATGTACCACGAGTCATGCCTCGAGGCGAACGCCGGCGCGCCGAGCACGAGCAGCGCGATCGCGGCCGCGGGCAGGCCGAACGCGAAGCGCAGCGTGGCGACGTGCTCGAATCGCATGTCCCGCGCGAGGTAGCGGCCGAGCACGGTACCGAGCGCCCACAACGTGGCGGCGCCGAGCGCGTAGAGAGACGGCCTCAAGCCGTGCACGGAGGGGTGAAGCGGGTGCGGGACGCCGATGAGCCACGCGCCGACGAGCGCGGGTGCGAGGTAGAACGCGAACCGCGCCCGCGGCCGCTCGCCGAGGATGACGCCCGCCGCGACGACTGCGACCAGTGGTTGAACCTTCTGTAGGACGACCGGCGTCACGTAGTCCGACCCGACCTTGAACGCCTCGGTGAAGAGGATCGTCGCGACGGCAGACGAGCCTGCGCCGATCACGAACGCGGCGATCACATGCCTCCACCCGAGCCGCAGGAGCGCTGCGATCGCGCCCACGAGGAACGGCAACGTCAGAGCAACGAGCACCACGTGCTCCCCGAACACGATCGTCGCCGGTGCCGTCGAATGCGCGAGCGGCGAGCGAATCCAAGCGTCCAGGCCCCAAAGGGCGGCCGCTACGGCAACCAGTGTGATCCCGAGCGATCTCCGCATGCCCATCAGCGTAGTTAGGCCTGCGGGAGTGCCGAGACGCGATCGAGCCACGCGGCGACGCGAGGCCGACCCTCGAGCGACTGGTAGCGGCGCATTACGTGGTGGATCTCGTAGTCGTCGTCCGGGAGCTCGTCGTCGCTTGCGTACTTGAGGAACGGATACGCGGCGACATCCGCGACGGTCAGAGAGTCAAAGAGGTAGTCAGAGCCGTCGAGCAACCCCTCGAACGTGTCGACCGAGCGGCCGAGACGCCCGCAGGCGCGCGCGCGGCGGTCCTCGTCCGCGTCCGGCGTGAAGAGGATCCCGAGCGGGTGCATCCAGACGCGCTCGAACCAGTCGAGGAACACGTCGACCTGTGCGCGCGGCCGCGGCTCCGAGGGCCAGAGCCCCGGCGCGATCCGATGGATGATCGCGAGCGAGCCGACGACGATCTCGCCGTCGAGCTCGGCCACCGGCACCCGCCCCTGGCCGCTCACCTCCTTGCGACGATCACGGCGAGCGTGCCCAGCGTGTACAGCTCGAACTTCGCACGCGAGAGGCCCCATGCATCTTGGAAGTCGTACGGGACGTTGAAGACCTTCTCGAGCACACCCGGGAAGATCGCCACCCAGGTACCGAGGGCGATCCAGCCCGTGGTGAGAATCGTCGAAACCCAGATTCCCGCGTTGCCGAACGGGACGATATACGGACGCCGCACGTGCGGATGCGTATACCGCAGCTTCAGCGCCGCCGGGAAGATCCAGAGGTAGGAGAGCAATGTGGTCGAGATCGCCATGTAGAGCACGACCGTGAATGCTGCCGACGTCGATTGGTTCTTCAAGAGCTCGATCGCGGCGATACAGAAGATCGACGACGCGACGCCGGACAAGAGGTTGACGCGGACGGGAGTGCCGAACCGCCTGTTGAAGACGCCGAACCACGGGAAGAAGGCCCCGTCGTAGGCGGCGGCCGCTTGAATCCGGTCGGAGCCGATCATCCAGACCGCTCCGGAGGTGAGCAGCGTGCTGACGAAGCAGAGCGTCATCACGATCAGCAGAACGTGGGCCGCGCCGCCGTACGCACCATGGAAGGTCGTCGTAATGGCGTCAATGAACCCTGAGATGTTGGAGATCGCCTTCGCAGGCAGCACGAGCAGGATGCCCAGAATCGGGATGGCGTAGAGCGAGACGCCGATGATGCCGCTCCAAAGCACTGCGATCGGAACGTCCTTTTCAGGGTTCTCCATCTCCTCGGCAGCGCCGTTCTGGAGCTCGAACCCGACGTAGTTGAAGAGCAGCACAGGCACAAGTGCCAGGAAGATCGAGCGCGTCGGCGAGAGATCTGAGACCGGGAAGCCGTGAACACCGTGACGGATCGCGTACACGATGAGCGTCAGCGTGAAGAAACCGAGCACGAAGATCCGCATGAATCCACCGACATTCGGAATCCACTTTCCATAGCGCAGCGAGACGATCGCGACGATGATCGAGAGCCAGATAAACACCAGCTTGAAGACGAAGTCGCCCGGCGACGCGTCACCGATCTTGAAGAGGTTCGCGCTCCACGCAGCCGTCGCGGTAAACGCAAGCGACCCACCGACCCAAAGTGGATTCGTGATCCAGTAGAGGATGGCGGCGATGCCGCCGTGCAAGCGGCCAAAAGCGAGCTTCACCCACTCGTACGGGCCGCCTTCCATCCTGAAGGCACTGCCGACCTCGGACATCAGCAACATGTAGGGAGCGACGAAGACGAGGGCCAGCACGATCAGCCAGAAGAACCCTTCCGGGCCGTTGTTCGCGACCGTACCGAGGGTGTCGAGGCCGACGAACGCGCAGACCGTGAAGAACACCATGTCGAAGCGACGCAACGACTTGATCAGCTTGCTCTTTTCCGCGAGAGCGAAAGCAGTCGTTTGCTCGGAAACTGCGGCCATCAGGTCCCTCCCAGCGTTGAGTTAGGTGACGCGCTTCCAGGCCTCGGTGAGGACCTCACCGAGGATTCCCACGATTTGACTGAATTCCTGCTGGTCTGCAACGAGCGGCGGCGAGATCTGGACCACGGGATCGCCACGGTCGTCAGCCCGGCAGATGAGCCCCTGCTCGAAGAGGCGCGGCGAGAGGAAGCCACGCAACAGCGTCTCCGACTCCTCGTCGCTGAACGTCTCGCGCGTCTCCTTGTTCTTCACGAGCTCGAGCGCCCAGAGGTAGCCGGTGCCGCGCACGTCCCCGACGATGTCGAGTTCGAGCAGCGTCTCGAGCTGAGCCTGGAAGCTGTCCTCCGTCGCCGCAACGTGCTGGACGATCTGCTCGCGCTCCATGATCTCGAGGTTCTTCAGCGCGATTGCACAGCCGACGGGATGGCCGCCGAAGGTGATCCCGTGCGCAAACATCGAGGTCCCTGTAGTGAACGCCTCGTAGACCTTGTCCGCGACGAGCACGGCGCCGATCGCCGCGTAGCTCGAGGAGAGCCCCTTGGCGCACGTGATCAGGTCCGGCTTGATGTCGTACTTGAGGCTCGCGAACCAGGCGCCGGTGCGACCGAAGCCGGTGATCACCTCGTCGGCGCAGAGCAGGATCCCGTAGCGGTCGCAAATCTCACGCACACCCTGGAAGTAGCCGGCCGGCGGGGTGAACGAGCCGCCCGCGTTCTGGACCGGCTCGAAGATCACCATCGCGACCGTCTCCGGGCCCGCCTGCTCGATCGTTTCCTCGAGGTCGTCGAGGAGGAACTGCGTGAACTGCTCCTGCGTCTCGTCGGGCGGGCGGTGGTAGCGGTTCGTGTTGCGCACGTGCTCGACGCCCGGCACGAGTGGCTCGAACGGGGTGCGCAGCGCGGGAATGCCATTGATCGAAAGCGCGCCCATCGTCGTCCCGTGGTACGCCGTTTGGTGCGAGATCGCCTTCCAGCGGCGCTCGCCGCGGGCCGAGTGGTACTGGCGGGCAAGCTTCCACGCGGACTCGACCGCCTCGGAACCGCCCGAGACGAAGAACGCGCGATTGACGTGCTCCGGCGCGAGCTCGGCGAGCTTCGTCGCGAGCTCGATCGCACGCGGGTGCGCATAGGACCAGTTGGTGTAGAACGGCAGCTCGCGCATCTGCTCGAGCGCGGCCTGGCCGATCTCCTCGCCGTAGGAGTAGCCGATG
Organism: Gaiellaceae bacterium; assembly: GCA_045805985.1. Classification (GTDB taxonomy): domain Bacteria; phylum Actinomycetota; class Thermoleophilia; order Gaiellales; family Gaiellaceae; genus PALSA-600. The sequence goes on from JBJMKA010000019.1 coordinate 62,989, forward strand.
TTCACCGAGAACAGTCCGGCGAGCGCGTCCAGGTACTTCTTGCCGGTGTCGTCCCACAGGTAGCAGTGCTCGCCGCGCACGATCACCGGCGGCTCGTAGCCGTGCATGCGCGTGAAGTGCAGCCAGAGATGGTCGCGCGCCGAGGAGCGAAGGTCGGTCGTCGCCATCGCGCGAGCATACGCCTCGTCAGCTAATCGTCATCGTTGACCTGGTAGCTGAAGATGCGCTCCGGCTTGACCTTGACGATCACACGATCGTGCGGCGCGTGGAAGTCCTCGCCGCGGTACTTCTGGGAGAGCGTGTGCATGTGCTCGTTCGCGCCGTCCTCGTCGAGCTCGGCGCGGCCCTCAACCTCGAAGTAGCGGTACGGATTCTCCTTGTCGAAGACGGTGACGCTGATCCTCGGGTCGCGGCGGAGGTGCTTGCCCTTGGCGCGCCAGTTGGTTGTGTTGAAGATCACATTCTCGCCGTCGGTGTCGACCCAGACGATGCTCGTCTGCGGCGTCCCGTCCTCCTTTAGCGTCGCTACTGCTGCGAAGTTCTTGTCCCGCATGAGCTGAACCTGTTTGTCAGTGAGCCGTGCCATCGCTAGCGTCCTCTCTTATGAGTCGTGAAGTCCTGATTGGAACGCGCAAGGGATTGTTCTTCATCCGCGACGGCGAGCTGTCGGGCCCGGGCCTGACCGGCTGGACGGTCTTCCATGCGGTCCGGGATCCGCGCGACAACGCGCTCTACGTCGCCTCCAACAGCTGGGTCTACGGCGGTGTCGTCCATCGCTCGACCGACGACGGCAAGACCTGGACTCGCTCCGAATCGATCGATGCGGGCAACCAGGAGCTCGGCGAGGTGTGGCACGTCGAGCCGGGGCACGCCTCGGAGCCGTCGACGATCTTCCTCGGCGCCGCGCCGGGGCTGTTGCTGCGCTCCGACGACTCGGGGAAGACGTTCCGACCCATCGACGGCCTCGTATCGCACCCGACCCGCGAGAAGTGGAATCCCGGCGCGGGCGGCATGTGCACGCATTCGATCCAGGTCGACCCTGGCTCGCCCCAGCGGATGTTCGCGGCGATCTCGGCGGCGGGCGCGTTCCGCACGGACGACGGCGGCGAGACGTGGGTGCCGATGAACCGCGACGTCTCGGCCGGCTTCCTGCCCGACCCCTTCCCGGAGGTCGGCCAGTGCGTGCACAAGCTGCTCGTCCATCCCGCACGACCGGAGCGCGTCTGGCAGCAGAACCACTGCGGCGTCTACCGCTCCGACGACTCGGGCGAAAGCTGGGAGCGGCTCGACGGCAACGGGCTCCCGAGCGAGTTCGGCTTCCCGATCATGCTCGACCCGAGTGACCCTGACATCGCGTACGTGATACCCGAGGAAGGCGCCGAGAACCGCGTCACCTCCAACGGGCGGCTCGGCGTCTACCGCACGACCGACGCGGGCGAATCGTGGCACCTCTTCTCCGACGGGCTGCCGGCGCCGGCGTGGACGGTCGTGCTGCGCGAGGCCTCGTCGTTCGACGACGCGGGCCCGGTGTTCGGGACGCAGAGCGGCTCGGTGTGGGCGCTCGAGGGCGAATCGTGGCGCGAGCTCGCGCGCGAGCTGCCGCCGGTCCTGTCCGTCGAGGTCTAGAGATGCCCGTCGTCCGCCTGCCCTCGATCCTCGCGCGCGAGGCCGGCGGCCAGAAGCTGTTCGAGACCGAGGCGGAGACGCTCGCCGAAGCGCTGCGCGGCCTGCCGATCGCCGACCTGATCTTCGACGGCGCCGGGTTGCGGCGGCTCGTGAACGTGTATGTCGACGGCCGCGACGCGAGGGACGACCTCGACGCCCCGCTCGCGCGGGACGCCGAGATCACCGTCGTCGCCGCCGTCGCCGGCGGCTAACGCTGTCGCTACTTGACCGTCGTCGGGATGTTCGTGATCTTCCCGCTGACGATCTGCGCCTTGATCGCATCGACCTTCGCGGGGATGCCCTTCGGCGTGCTCGGCGAGAACTTCCCGATGCCCACGCCCTGATCCTTGAGGCCGTAGACGGCGTCCTGGCCGCCCTTGAACGTGCCGTCCTTCGCGTTCTTGATCGAGTTGAACACGGCGGTGTCGACGCGCTTCAGCGCCGAGGTCAGGATGTATGAGCCGAGGTAGCCCTGGTCGGCGTCGACCCCGACGCCCCAGACGTTCGCGCCCTTCGCGGCGTCGAGCGCACCGAGGCCGCAGCCGCCCGCGACCTGGAACACGACGACGGAGCCCGCCGCGATCTGGTTGAGGGCGACCTCCTTGCACTTCGCCTGGTTGGAGAAGTCCTGCGAGTACCCGTTGATCAGCTTGACCGAGGGGAACGCGGCCTTCGCGCCGGCTTGGTAGCCGGCGATGTAGCGGTCGACCGGCGGCTGCTTCTGGCCGCCGACGGACGAGACCGTGGTGCCGCCGCGCGCCTTCGCGGCGAGGCCGGCCGCGTAACCCGCGAGGTAGCCCGCCTCCTGCTCCTTGAAGAGCAGTCCTTCGACGTTCTTGAGGTTCCCCTCGTCCGCATTCGAAACGTCGACGATCGCGAAGTGCGTCTTCGGGAACGCCGTCGCAACGGTCTTGAGCGCGTCGATCTCGGTGAACCCGACGCCGATCACGAGGTTGTAGCCCTGCTTTGCGAGCGCGGTCAGGTTCGGGATGTAGTCGGACGGCGACTTGGAGGTGACGACGCGCGTCTGCACGCCGAGGTCGCTCGCCGCGCGCTGCAGGCCGACGTAGGCGAGGTGGTTGAAGCTGCGGTCGTTCAGGCCGCCGGTGTCGGTGCTGAGACCGACCTTGAAGCTGCTGCTCGTCACCGTCGTGGTGGGCGACGTGGTCGTGGCGGTGGCGTTCTTCTTCGAGCCGCAGCCCGCCGCGAGCACGGCCAGCGAGGCGGTCAGCAGGACGAACGGGATCAGTCTCTTCACGGGCCCTCCGGGGGTTTTAGACTGTGGGACGAAAACCGTGGCCGATTCTACTTCTCATCTCGCACTCGGTGTCGTGCTGTGCGCGCGCGACGGTCACCTGGAGGTGTTGCTCTCCGGCGACGCCCTTCCCGCGGCGCCGCTCGCTCGCGGTGAGTCACTGGAGACGGCGCTCGGACGGGCCGTGGACGTTCCGGCGCTCGCTCACCTCGAGCAGCTCCAGACACGCGTGTTGGAGAACGGCAGCATCGCCACGGCCTACCTGGGTCTCGTCTCGTCGGAGGCCGCGCTCGACGGCGAGTGGCGCGCGGTGACGGACGTGGTGCTGCCGTTCGTCGACACTGCGCAGGCGCGCCTGCGCGCGAAGCTCTCGTACACGAACGTCGGCTTCGCGCTCGCGCCGGCGACGTTCACGATCTCCGAGCTGCGCGAGGTGTACGTCGCTGCGCTCGGCCACGACGTGTCAGCGACGAACCTGCAGCGTGTGCTCGTGCGGCGCGGCGTGCTGGAGCGCATCGACGGCCGACGGGCACCGGGACGCGCCGGCGGCCGCCCCGCGGCCCTTTTCCGTTTCGCGTCGAACCGGCTCGAGGTGACCGACGAGTTCGCAGCGCTCAGGCCGCCGCGCTGACGTCCTGCAAGATCTCGGGCCAGCGGCTGAAGAGAAGCTGGTGCGTACCGTCGACGAGGTGTAGCGACGCGTTCGGGAGGCGCCGTTCGTAGTCGCGGCCGATCGACGGCGGGCAAACGGTGTCACGCTCGCCCCACCAGAGCGTGACCGGCGCGCGCACGTCGGCCAGATCGAAGCCCCAGGGGCGACCGAGATAGGCGAGCTCGCGAGCGAGCCACAGTCCGCCGTCGCGGAACGACTCGATGCGGCCGCGTGCGTACGCCTCGTCGGTGGCGACGCCGCCGGTCGGCGGCACCGGCCGCCTCCCCCATGCTTCGAGACCGCGCGCGGCGATCCGCGGGCTGAAGCGGGCGAGACGCATGACGCTCTGCACGTCGCGTGGCAGCTCGCGCACGCCCTCCGGCGTCGGCATCGACCCGACGAGCGCGACGCGCGTCACGCGCTCGGGCGCGACCGCGGCGACCGCCAGCGCGTGCGGACCGCCGGCAGACCAGCCGATCACCGCGAAGCGCTCGGCAGGCAATGCTGCGACCACCTCTTCCGCCCACGACCGCAGCGTGCGGCCCGGCACGGCCGGCCCGCAGCGGTCGACCGCGAGCAGCCGCACGCCGAGGGCCGCCGCGATCGAATCGTCTGGATGCCGCGAGAGCCGCGAGTCGCCGCCGCCGTGCAAATAGAGGACGGGCGTCCCGGCGGGATCGCCGACGTCGTCGATGCTCAGCGCACCACCAGAGTGACGCGCATCCCGAGCTTGCGGTGATTCGCGACGGAGCACCAGAATGAGTATCGCCCACGGAGAAGTCTCAGCGACAGCTCACCGCGCTCCCCGGGCCCGACGGCGCCGATCCCCGCGATCTGGCGCGAGCCGGCGCGCTGTAGCCGCAGGTTGTGCGGGTCCTGGCCGAAGTTCGCGAGCTCGATCACCGCCGGGCCTGCTTTCAGGTTGAGGCGCGAAAGGGTGAACGAGAACTCCTTCGCCACCACCTGGAGCCGCGCGGGCGCAGCGCCGTTCAGCGCGAGGACCCCGCCCAGCAGTGCGAGAAGCTTCACTTGACGAGCCTCGGACGGGCGAGCTTCGCGGCACCGGGGATGATCTTCGCGGCGTCGAAGCCGAGCCACTGCTCGAGCAGCGATGCGTACACGGCGCGGAAGTCGGACGTCGCATTGAGGTTGCCGTCACGGTCGAGACCTGTTGCGAGCCCCGGGAACTCCCCGATCTGACGGCCGGCGGCGCGCGAGCCGATCAGGAAGGCCGTGCCTGCGGCGCCGTGGTCGGTTCCGCCCGATCCGTTTTCCTTCGCACGACGGCCGAACTCCGACCAGACGAGGGTCAGTACGCGATCCGCCACGCCGCGCATCTCGAGATCGCGCTGGAACGCATAGAGCGACGCGGCGGTGGTCGTCAGCGCGGGTGTCAACGCGGACACCTGCGACGCGTGCGTGTCGTATTCACCGGTCGCCTCGAGCGCAACGCAACGCAACGGCAGCCCCGCGGCGACCATTGCGGCGAGACCCTGAAGCTGCTTCGGGAAAGTGTCGTCGGACTTCGGGTACGCGACCGCCGGAGTGATTGCACCCTTGCCGTTGAACGGGTCGAGCTGGCGCCGCAAGCGGTTGGCCTGCGTCGTCACGTTCGTCACCGACCGGAACGCGGGATCCGAGGACGCGACGCCGCCGAGCGTGCCGATCGCGTCGAGCATTCGCGTTTCGACGTCACCCCACACGCCCGGCACCCAGAAGTCGTACTGGTCGGGGCCGTCGATCGCCGCCACCGGCACCCTGGCCGTCGCGAGTGTCGGCTGCAGCTGGCCCGTCAGCGACAGGCCTTGCAGCGGGTTGTCGGGCGTGCCCGCTGCATCGAGATAACGCCCCATCCACCCGGTGAGCAACGACGTCTCGGTCGCGCCCACCTCCCAGAAGTGGCGTGACGTGAAGTGCGACTGGTCGGGATGGTCGTAGCCGACCGCCGGCAGCACGCTCACCTTCCCTTCGCCGTGTAGCTGCGCAAGCGGCGAGAGCGCGGGATGCCAGCGCAATCGGTCGTCCTCGGCGAACTTCGAACCGCCGGTGACCGCGAGCTGCGGGCGCAGCTTGCGGTAAAGGGGGTCGGCCTCCGGATAGAGCATCGACAGCGCGTCTGCCCCGCCCTGCAGGAACACCGTGACGAGGATCGGCGAATCCGCCGTCGACGCGGCGGCGGCGATGCCCTCATCGAAGAGCTGCAGGCGACCCGCTCCGTACACCGAGAGCGCAAGCCCGAGCGAGCGTGCGACGAAGCTGCGGCGCGAGAGCCCCGTGCCGGCCGGCAGCGGCATGCCGGCCTCGATCGTCGGCAGCCCGCGGCCGGCAACGGCACGGAGTGCATCGGCACGCGAGCACTCGTCACAGGAGATCCGGCTCATGACGTCTGCAAGTCCGGCGAGACGGCGATCAACTGGCGCAGCGCGTTCTCGAGCAGCACGGGGTACTGCTGCTGCTTCCAGCGCTGCTTGCCGGCGTCGGCGAGCGCGGCCTGCGCGAACTCCATGAGCGCCTCGCGCGTCGCGTCTGTCAGCGCGGGGTTGTTCCAGAACGCGAGCGCCTTCGTGAGCACCGTCTGTGCATCCGGAGTCGTCTTGCTCTTTGCGGGATCGAGCTTGCGGTCCTGGAGGATCCGCTGCACCGCGATCCAACGTCCGCGGTACGTGGCGGTGTCGAGCCAGCGCGCGTCGTCCCAACCCGCAACGTTCGGCGGATAGAACAGCTGCTGGCCTGAGAGGGCGCCGATCCACGACCAGTCGGTGCTCGTGATGCCCGCGCCGATCCGGCGGAGCAACCCGGCGACGTGTACGACGGGTGGCTTCACCATGCGCGGCCCGTCGTAGAGGGCGGGATGCTGCAGGATCGCCTGCAAGACGGGACGCACCTGCCGGCCGCTCCGGTACAGCGACTCGAGCGAATCCTGCGTCGCGCGATCGGCCGCCACCGGCACGAAGTAGCTCCAGAGCTTGCGCACGAAGAACGACGCGTGCAGCGGGTGTGACACGCAGAGGCGGCACGCCGCTCTCCAGTCGTAGCGGCCCGGCTTGCGGAAGACAACCTTCCTCCCCGTGTCGTGGTCGCGCGGATCGAAATGGAAGTTGTAGGCGCCCAGGCCTTGCTTCCAGTCGTTCTGGAATCCGGTCAGCGACCGCGCCTGCTCGCGCACGTCGCGCTCGGTGTAGGCGCCGCGATCGGCACCAAGGGTGAAGAGCTCCATCATCTCGCGCGCGTAGTTCTCGTTTGGCGCGTCCTTCGAGTTGTCCGTGCCGTTCAGCCAGAGCAGCATCGCCGGGTCATGCGTCACGTCGATCAACAGCTCCTCAAACGAGCCGAGGGCGTGACTGCGAAGGAGCTGGTTCTGCTTGAGCATCAGCTTCTGGTTGCCGACGCCGCCGTTCGACGTGGCAAACCAGTCGTGCCAGACGAGCGTCATGCGTTCGACGAGCGGGCGCGATGTGCGCACCATGCGGTCGAGCCACCAGCAGTGGTCGTGGCCCCACGCATCCGTCGGCGCGAGCGGGCGCCCCTTCGAGTCGTGCGGCGCCGGGCCGACGAACTTCTCGCGGCCCGGCGAGAGGAGCGACTGGACGGCGTCTTGGAGCCCGAGCGTCGCGAGCGCCTCGGCCTCTCCCGGGCGCGGTCCGAAGCCGGCGCGCCAGAGCAGTCGCTCGGCTTGCGGCACGTCGAACTTCCCCTGGTAGAAAGGCACCCCCACCCAACCATGGTCGCGCGGGTCGGCCGCAGCGGCCATCCCCAAAAAGGGGATCTACGGCTTTGAAATCAGATTCCCTAGACTCGCTCGCGTGAACCGGCTCGAGGGCAAGCACGTCGTCGTCACCGGCGCGGGCACCGGCATCGGCCGCGCGATCGCGCAGCGGCTCGCCGACGAGGGCGCGCGGCTGACGCTGCTTGCGCGCGACGAGTCGCGGCTGCGCGATGTCGTGCTGGGCGCGGCGACGAAGTCGGTCGACATCCGCAACTCGGGCGCCGTGCAAGCCGCATTCGACGAGCCGGTGGACGCGCTCGTCGCCAACGCCGGCATCGGTGGCCCGAACGAGGCCGGTGAGGGCGACCGCTGGGACGACATCGTGCAGACGAACCTCTACGGCACCTACTGGTGCTGCCGCGCGGCGGAGCCCCACCTCGCCGACGGCGGGCGGATCGTCGTCACCTCGTCGATCCTCGCCCGCATCGGCGTTCCCGGCTACACCGCCTATTGCGCGTCGAAGGCCGGGCTACTCGGGATGGTGCGCGCGTTCGCCGCCGAACTGGCGCCGCGCCGGATCCAGGTCAACGGCATCTGCCCCGGCTGGGTGAACACCGATCTGGCCTGGGACGGGCTCGACGCGCTGCCCGGCACCCGCGAGGACGCGTTCGAGCTGGCGATGCGCGAGGTGCCCCTGCGCCGGATGAGCGAGCCCGAGGAGATCGCGGGCACCGTCGCCTGGCTGCTCTCCCCCGATGCGACCGGTGTCACCGGCCAGGGAATCGATCACAACAACGGCGCCTGGATGATCTGATCTAATCTTCCGCGCGTGCTCGAACGTGACTACCTCCGCCGCGGTGCCGCCGAGTTCGTCGGCACCTTCGCGCTCATCTTCGTCGGGGCCGGCTCGGTCGCGTTCGCTCGCACGCTGACCGACATCGCGCTCGCGCACGGCCTCGTGATCGCCGTGTTCGTCTCAGCGCTCGGCTTCATCTCCGGCGGTCACTTCAACCCGGCCGTCACACTCGGCCTCCTCGTCACGAAACGGATCGCTCCCGTGCTCGCCGTCTGGTACTGGATCGTCCAGTTCGGTGCGGCCGCGCTCGCGGCGCTGCTGCTCAAGTGGGTGCTGCCGAATGCGATCGAGACCCAGGCGCACCTCGGCGCCCCGTCGCTCGGCGGCGGGATCAACTCCGGGGCCGCAGCCGTGGTCGAGGCCGTGCTGACCTTCTTCCTGCTCTTCGTCGTGTTCGCGACAGCCGTCGACCCGCGCGGCGCCTTCAAGCAGATCGCCGGGCTCGCGATCGGCTTCACGATCACGCTCGACATCCTGATGGGCGGCGTGCTGACCGGCGCGATGATGAACCCAGCGCGCGCCTTCGGCCCGCAGCTCGTCGGCAACGTCTGGACGCACCACTGGTGGGTCTGGTACGTCGGCCCGTTCGCGGGTGCGGTGATCGCCGCGTCGCTCTACGAACTGCTCTACCTGCGTCCGGCGCGGCCCGAGCCCGTCGGACCGGCGGAGACCGGCGTCGAAGAGCCAGGCGCCGGGGACGCAGCGATCTCGTAGCGCATGCTCTCGACGGTCTCTCTCGTGGTTGCCGCGCTGTCGACCGGGAACCAGATCGGCCTTGCGGTCGTCGGCGGCGCGTTCATCCTCTTCGCGCTCGTCTCGTCGTTCGTGCTCCCTGCGCGCTACCCGAACTTCCCGGGACGCCACGTGGGCTGGTACGTGGCGGCCGGCATCCTCTTCTTCCTCGCGATGATCTCGGCCGTGATCGTCTTCGGCGTCGAGAAGAAGGAAGCGGCGCCGGCCGAGTCGGCCACGACCGCGCCCGCGGCAACCTCGACACAGTCATCGACGCCCGCCCCGGCCAAGGGCGATCCGGTCGCCGGCAAGGCGGTCTTCGCGAGCGCGGGCTGCGGCGCGTGCCATACGCTGAAGGCGGCGGGCGCGACGGGCACGGTAGGCCCGAACCTCGATCAACTGAAGCCCGCGTACGACCGGGTCGTGCACCAGGTGGAAGTCGGCGGCGGCCCGATGCCGGCCTTCAAGAACACGCTGAGCGCCAAGCAGATCCAGGACGTCGCGGCGTTCGTCGTCGCCTCCACGCACACGTGATCGCGGCGTAGCGTCTCCAGAAATGACGAAACCCGCTCCAGGGAGAGCGGGCATCGCCGCAGGTAGATCGTCAATCGCCGGTTCAGGGGGGAGCCGGTACCTGCATCCTGGCAGAAAGCGGCTCGCGCCGGAAATCGCCCGGAAGGGTGATCTCCACGCTGGCGAAACGGAGAAGGAGGGATTCGAACCCTCGAGGCAGGGATTTCCCCACCTAACGCCTTAGCAGGGCGCCGCCTTCAGCCACTCGGCCACTTCTCCGGGATCGCGCATCGTACCGAGTTCGTTGGCAGGCGAAAGCCCGCGCAGCGCGGGCTTTCGGTGAAGCGGAGGGAGAGGGATTTGAACCCTCGATGCACCTTTCGGCACATACGCGATTTCCAGTCGCGCTCCTTAGACCGCTCGGACACCCCTCCGGGTGAACTGAGCGGAGGGGGAGGGATTTGAACCCTCGATCCGCCTAACGACGGATAACGGTTTTCGAGACCGCCGCATTCGACCGCTCTGCCACCCCTCCGATCGGGCGACAGGGTACCGACGTGGTGGGCTAGTCGTGGATGCGGGCGATGACGTGCTCGCGCTTCAGCACGCGGACCCGGTGCGACGAGCGCGCGAGCCGAACTTCGAACCCGGCCTCGCGCGGGAACAGCACCTTGTCGCCCGGCTCGATCGCAGATACGTCGGGGCCGACGGCGGCGACGATGCCGCTCCGCACGTGCGTCGCCTCGTTCGAGGGAACGATCAGGCCGCTCGGCAGCTCGGTCTCGTCGAGCGGCTCGACAACGATGTAATCGTCCAGCGGCTCCAGCGTGACGTCGTTCGCAATGGGGTGCCCTTCGAGCATGCATTCAGGATACTCGTGCCGTGCGCGTCGGCCGCTACGACGTCCCGGTCACGAACCCGGACAAGATCTTCTTTCCCGAGCGGGGACTTACGAAGGGCGATCTGGTCTCGTACTACCTGGGCGTCGCGGAGCAGGTGCTGCCGCATCTGCAGCGCCGCCCGTTCCACATGAAGCGGTTCCCGAACGGCGTGGAGGGCGACTTCTTCCACCAGAAGCGGGTGCCGGCGAACCACCCCGAGTACGTCGACGAGGTGTTCGTGCAGTTTCCGAGCGGGCACTCGACGGTCTTCGCGATCGTCGACAATGCGCCGGCGCTCGCCTGGATCGCGAACCTCGGCTGCATCGAGCTGCACACCTGGGCCTCGCGGGTGCCGGAGATCGAGAAGCCGGACTACCTCCTGATCGACCTCGATCCGACAATCGACGGGCAGTGGCCGTTTGTGCGTGAGATCGCGCTGGTCGTGCACGAGGTGATGGACGAGCTTGGACTGCGCTCGTATCCCAAGACGTCGGGCGCGACGGGGTTACACATTCTCGCGCCGATCAAGCCGGAGCTGGAGTTTCCCGTGGTGCGGAATTTCGCCAAGGCGCTCGCGGTCGAGGTGGAGCGCCGCGTCGGCGATCAGGCGATCGCCACGACGACCTGGCGTGTCGCCGACCGTGTCGGCGTGTTCGTCGACTACGGCCAGAACGCACGCGACCGCACGATCGCATCCGCGTACTCGGTCCGCCCCACCCCGGACGCGCGCGTCTCGGCGCCGCTCTCGTGGGACGAGGTCGCGACCGTCGAGCCGGAGGCGTTCACCCTCGAGACGATGCCGGCGCGCCTCGAGGCGGTCAGCGACCCGATGCGCGGGATGTGGAAGAGCCCACCCTCACTGCGCCCCCGCTTCGCCAAGCTGGGCCTCGACGCGCCCTAAGCGACCGCGCCATGCGAGCCAAGTCCGGTGTCAGACACTGGTAAGGGGGCTTCGCGGCTTGGCCATGGCCATTGCGTCTGCGCCATGCGAGCCAAGTCCGGTGTCAGACACCGGTAAGGGGGCTTCGCGGCTTGGCCATGGGCCATTGCGTCTTGTCCGGCGGCAGCCGACGAGAAGTCCGCTTCGCGCAACCGACGCGTCCGAAAGGGACACTTGTGGGACGCCGCTCGAGGGTCGAGCCTTGCTGGGTGCACCTTGGTTGGTCGCGCGAGTTGCTCAATCCGCAATGGTCGGCGCTGCGCAACGCGCGGGTCTGGGCGGGGTTGACGCAACGCGACCTCGCGGCGATCGTGGGCACGTCGCGCGAGACGATCTCCTCAATCGAGCGCAACCAGTCGATTCCCTCGGTGACACTCGCGCTGGCTATGGCGCGGGCACTCGACGTGACCGTCGAGGAGCTCTTCTCTGCCGACGAGCTCCGTTAGGCAAACAGCTCGTCGACCGTAGGCGCGTTCGGGTCGCGCGGCGGACGCAGCTCGCGCCACGTGCAGTCGCTCGGCCGCTTGTCCTCGCGCCAGCGGATGAACTTCGTCCCGTGCCGGAAACGATTGCCCTGCACCTTGTCGTAGCGCACCTCGACGACGAGCTCCGGCCGCACCGCGGTCTCCTCGAGGTCGCCCGTCCCCCACCGGTTCGGCTCCGAGAAGCGGCGTTCGTTCGATTCGTCGAGCAGTGGCAGGACCCGCTGGTCGACTTCCGCGCGCATCTTCGCGCCGACCGCGCACGAGCCGACGTAGTCGAGCCCCCCGTCCTCGCGGTAGAGACCGAGCAGCAACGTCGCGATCGCGCTCCGGTCGCCCTTCTTCCAGCGCACCCCGACCACGACGGCGTCCGCGGACTTGTGCTCCTTGATCTTGACCATGCCCTCACGCGAGCCGGGCAGGTACGGCACGCCGAGCTTCTTCGCGATCACGCCGTCGAGCCCGAGCGCCTCGAACCGCTCGAGCCAGCCGCGCGCCTCGGCGACGTCGCGCGTGGCCGGTGAGAGACGGAACCCCGCGAGAGCCTCGACCCGCGCCCTGCGCTCCTCGAGCGGCAGGTTCCAGACCGGCTCGCCGTCCCACACGAGCATGTCGAAGACGACGAACTCGGCCGGGATCTCCGCCGAAAGACGCCGAATGCGCGACTCGGCCGGATGGAGCCGCATCTGCATCGCGTCGAAGTCGAGTGCGCCGTCGCGGGCGATCACGATCTCGCCGTCGAGCGCCGAGCTCGGCGGCAGCAGATCGCCGAGCGGCCGCAGCTCCGGGAAGTAGCGCAGCAGCGGGCGTTCGTTCCGCGACCAGAGCGCGAGCTCCTCACCCGCGTTCTCCAGGACTCCGCGGAAGCCGTCCCACTTCGGCTCGTACTGCCACCCGTCGCTCTCGGGGAGCTCGCGCACGAGCTCCGCCTCCATCGGCGGGAAGGGAATGTTTGCGACAGGCATCGAGCGGAAGCCTAGAGATCGTGTCCGAGCTCGACGGGGTCTGGGACGTCAGGCGCACCGGCGGCTTCCTGCCGCCGCTCGTCGGCGTGCGCAAGGAGATCCATGGCACGCACGGCAAGACGCTCCTTCCCGGAGGCGTGGTCGGCGTGCCGTTCGACGTCGTGGGGCACGAGCTGCACTACCGCGCGCCGTTCGCCGGCTTCGCCGACATCGTCGTACCGCACGACGACGGCTTCAGCGGCCGCGCGACCTTCCGCCGGCGCACGTTCGGTCGGTTCGAGCTGATGCCAATCAAAGGAGGAGGAGCCTTGACCACGATCATCGAGCAGCTGATCAAGCACATCGACGAAGCGCACGCGATGGAGCAGAACGTGCTCCGCATGCTCGACACGATGATCTCCACGACCGACGACCCGGAGATCCTGCAGGAGCTGGAGCACCACAAGATCGAGACCGAGGGTCACGCGCAGCGGATGCGCTCACGCCTCGAGGCGCACGGAGCGCAACCGTCCACGGTCAAGCAGGCGGCCGGGATCCTCGGCGCGCTCGCGAAGCTGCCGCTCGACATGGTCCGCGGCGAGAAGGCCGGCCGCAATGCACGCGACGGCTACGCGACCGAGCACATGGAGATCGCGAGCTATGAGCTGCTGAAGCGCGTCGCACAGCGCGCAAACGACGAGGAGACCGCCTCCGACTGCGATCTGATCATCGAGCAGGAGCGCGCGATGGCCGAGACGATCGCCGCGAACTGGGAGAAGTTCACCGAGCTCTCGCTGCGCGAGGCCGGGGTGCCTGTCCCGTAGTCAGCGGCTTACTTCAGCCAAGGCTGGAGGAAACGCTCGATGTCCTTCGAGCCGCGCGGGCTCTCGAGACGCGCGGCGATCGCCCGGCGCTCGAGCACGACGATCGTCGGTGTGAGCTCGATGCCGAACTTCTCGAGGAGATCAGGCCGTTCTTCCTGCGCGACGGCGTAGTACTTGAACGTGTCGTGATTGCGACGGTGCTGGAGCACCTGCGCGATGTAGCCCTCGATCCGGCGGCACTTGCCCGACCGGCTCGAATGGAAGTACACGAGGCCCGGCTTGTCCGACTTCGTTTCCAACGTCAACCTCCCTGAGCTTTGTCCAGGTAATGCCCAGCGCCCGTCGAGTCAAAACGCCGCGGTAGTGTTGACGCGTGAAGCGCGTTGCCGTGACCGGAATCGGGGCCGTCACGCCCCTCGGGTTGGACGCCCCCTCGACCTGGCGCGCGGCCCTCGCGGGCGAGAGCGGCATCGGCTGGATCTCGACGTTCGACACGGACGGGCTACCGGTCCGGGTGGCGGGAGAGGTCAAAGGATTCGATCCGGCACAGGTCGTCTCGCCGAAAGAGGCCCGGAAGCTCGAGCGCAACGTGCTGCTCGGCGTCGCTGCGGGACGCGAGGCGCTCGCGGACGCCGGGCTGAACGGTTTCGACCCGACACGCGTGGGCGTCGTCTTCGGCTCCGCGATCGGCGGCGTTCCAGGCGTGCTGGAGCAGGCCGACATCCTGCGGGAGCGCGGGCCGGATCGCGTGTCGCCGAACTTCCTTCCGAACGTCCTCGTCGACTCGATCTCGGGCCAGCTCGCGATCTCGCTCGGCCTCAAGGGACCGAACTACGCCGTGGTCTCCGCGTGTGCAACAGGCTCGCACGCAGTCGGCGAGGCCGCGGAGATGATCAAGCGCGGCGCCGCCGACGCGGTGCTCGCGGGCGGCACCGAGTCGTGCATCGTCCCGTTGATCCTCGCCGGCTTCACCGCCATGCGCGGGTTGGCCGTCGAGGACGGGCACCCGCCGCACGCCTCGCGGCCCTTCGACGCGACGCGCGCCGGCTTCGTGATGTCGGAAGGCTCCGGCGCGCTCCTGCTCGAGGACTGGGAGGCGGCCGAGCGGCGCGGCGCGCGGATCTACGCCGAGGTGCTCGGCTACGGCGCGTCGAACGACGCGCACCACATGGCGCAGCCCGAACCGGACGCGACGGGCGTCGCGGCGATGATGGCGAGCGCTCTCGACAGCGCAGGCGTCGAGCGGACGCGCGTCGGCTACATCAACGCGCACGGCACCTCAACCCCGCTCGGCGATGCTGCGGAGACGAAGGCGATCAAAGACGTCTTCGGCGATCACGCGTACGCCCTCGCCGTATCGTCGACGAAGTCGATGACGGGCCACACCTTCGGTGCGGCCGGCGCGATCGAGGCGATCATGTGCGTGCTCGCATTGCACGACGGGAAGCTGCCGCCGACGATCAACTACCGCGAGCCGGATCCGGACTGCGATCTCGACTACGTGCCGAACGAGGCGCGCGCGGTCGAGGTCGACGTCGCGCTCTCGAACGCCATGGGGCTCGGCGGCCACAACGGCTGCGTGCTGCTCGGTCGCGCGGCGTGACGGACATCCACGCCCTGATCGACGCCTACAACGACGCGTGGAACCGCCAAGACCTCGACGCGGTCGCGTCGATGCACGCAGACGACATCGTCTTCCACAACTGGACGGCCGGTGAGCGCGTCGAGGGCGCCGACGCGGTGCGGGCCCACATCGGCCGCATCTTCGCGAGCTGGCCGTCGCTCCGCTTCACCGGCCGATCGATGCGCGTCGGCCATGACTTCGCCGTCAGCGAATGGACGGCGAGCGCGAGCAAGGACGGTGAGATGCTCGAGTGGGACGGCGTCGACGTCCTCCCGATCGTGAACGGGAAGATCGCGCGCAAGGACGTCTACTCGTCCTCGCACGCGCCGCGCCGCATCTAAGCCCGCTCGATCACCTCGGGCGTCAACTCGTCGATCGAGCGCAGCACGACATCGGCCTGTGCCAGCGCCTCTTCGTCCGGCGGGAAGTGCGGGTTCGGGATCGCAATCACGCGCATGCCGGCCGCGTTCGCCGAGCGGATGCCATTGTGCGAATCCTCGACGGCGGCGCACCTGCGCGGATCGACGCCGAGCCGGCGCGCCGCTTCGAGATAGACGTCCGGCGCCGGTTTCCCGCGCGCCACCTCCTGCGACGACACGACGACCGGGATCACGTCGTGGAGACCCGCCGTGTCAAGCACGACCTCGATCAGCTCGGGGTTCGACGACGACGCGACCGCCAGCGGCCACCGCTCGGCACAACGGCGCACCGCCTCGACCGCGCCCGGGATCAATGGCGGCGCTTCGCCATAGCGCTGCAGCATCCGCTCGACGATCGCCGCGTTGATCTCCTCCGGAGTGCCCGGAACGCCGAGCGACTCCGCCATGTAACGCGACCACTCGAGCGAGCTCATGCCCATCATGTCGCGCGTCGCCGACTCGGTATACGTGCCGCCGACCTCGCGGGTATACCGCTCACGCACGTCATCCCACACCTGTTCCGAGTCGACGATCACGCCGTCCATGTCGAAGACGACTGCGGCGATCAAACGGTCTTGTACGAGCGGTGGACGTAGGTGAGCGAGTCGGGGGCGTTGCCCTCTTCGACCGACAGAACCTCGCCGACAAAGAAGGTGTGGTCGCCGGTGCGATGCTCGGACACGGTGCGGGCGACGAACCATCCCGCAGCGCCGGTGAGCAGGCGCGGATCGTCCTCCCGGACGTCGATGCCGTTCCAGAGCGCGATCGGAGGCACGCTGCGCGCGAAGTGCTGCGCGAGGTGCTCTTGGTCGCCGCCGAGGATCGACGCAGTCCACTCATCGGCGTTCCGCAACAGCTCGTGCAGCGATGCCTGGTGGGCGATCGAGATCCCGACAAGCGGCGGCTCGAGCGACAGCGAGACGAGCGAGGAGACGGTCAGCGCCGCGCGGCGCCCATCGACCTCGGCGACGACCACGGACACGCCTGCGGGCCACCGCCGGAAGAGCGCCCGCTGCTCGGCCCCGAGATCCGCCACGGGGCCGAGCCTAGCGGTACAGCATCAATTCGCTTTGCACTGCTTGTCGCCGAGCTGCAAGATCGCGTCGTTCGCGATCAGGTCGGCAGCGCGGTCGTACGTGCCGGGAGACGCGCCTTCCCAGTAGATGTCCGGCGTCACGCCGGGACCGATGATCGTCGCGCGGTAGCGCGTCCCCTTGCCGGACGGACGAGAGCCGTGCGGGTTGACCGAGTAGCAGAACGCGCCGGTCCCCGTGTGCGTCAGGAAGCTGTTCTCGCGTTTCCAGCCGGCGCCGTAGGCCGAGTTGAACGTGTCGACGTAGAGGTTGCGGCCGAAGGTGTCGAGCGGGTTGCCGGAGGACTCCGACTTGAAGCCGAAGACGGGGTTGCCGCCGTATGTGAACGTCCCGTACAAGTGATCCCACTGGCGCCACGCCCAGTCGGTGTTGATCGTCAGCTGCGCGATCTCGCCCGTCCAGTGCGAGAGCCGAAGCTCCCAGACGCCGGACGTCGTGGTCGGCGCGAGGCCGTAGTTCGGCAGCATGCGCTGCCAGGCCTGGACCGCCCAGTACGAGCCGTCGGGCGCCTTGCAGGCCGTGACGGACCAGTGGAGCTTGGGCCCGTCATAAGCGCCGCACGCGGCGCCGAAAGTCTTCCAGTAGTCGCGGTGGTACTTGCCCCAGCCACCGGCGTAGTCGAGCTTGAACTCGAGCTGCTTGCGAGCGGTCGTCGGCGCGATTGCGTTCACTGCGCCGGCTGCGAGAACGTGCTTGAGCTTGCCTGCGGCGCGATAGGTGAGGAGGGCCTCGCCCTTCGCGTTCACGGCGAGCCTGACGCCGCTGGCGTCGCGATCGATGAGCTCGGAGGCCGACGCGGTGGACGCCGCCACGGCGGCGACGAGCAGGACGGTGAGCAGAACGAGAATGCGCAACACGAAACCCCTTCGGAGAACCACTGGACGAAGGGAGTGTCGGCAGCGGCACGACAGCTCATTACCCCCGTTTGGGTTAGGGATTGTTAGCTTCGTGCGTGTGACCCGCCGCGAACGCGTGGAGCTCGGTGTGACCCTGGCGCTCGTCACGGCCGCCGCCGTCTGCCATTTCGCGCTCGGCGACGTCACGACGTTCATCGTCACCGCCGTCGCTTTGGCAGCGCTGGCACGGACCGTGGGACACGCCACCGAGCAGCTCGGCAGCCGGCTCGGGTCCGGCGCGGCCGGCGTCGTCCAGTCCGCGCTCGGCAACCTGCCGGAGCTGTTCATCGCGCTCTTCGCGCTGAACAAGGGGCTCGTGACCGTCGTCCAGGCGGCGCTGGTCGGCTCGATCCTCGCCAACAGCATCCTCGTGCTCGGGATCGCATTCCTCGCCGGTGGTCTGCGGAACGGCGTGCAGCGGTTCAACTCGAACCGCGCGCGGATGATTTCGACGCTGCTGGTGCTCTCCGCGGCCACGATGGCCCTGCCCTCGCTTGCCGACGGATTCCACACGCCGGCGGCGGCCCACTCGGAGGCGCTCTCACTGATCTGCGCCGGCGTCCTGCTGATCGTCTTCGTGGTCACGGTGCCGACGTTCCTCAAGTCGGCCGGCGTGGAGGAGCACGTGCCCGCGCGCTGGACGCCGCTGACGACCGCCGTTGTGCTCGGCGTCGCCGGTGTGCTCGCGGCCCTGACGTCCGACTGGTTCGTCACGGCGCTCACGCCTGCGATCCACACGTTGCACATGAGCCAGGAGTTCGCCGGGCTCGTGATCGTCGCGATCGCCGGCAACGCCGTCGAGAACGTCGTCGGCGTGCAGCTCGCGATGCGCAACCAGGCCGACTTCGCAATCTCGGTGATCCTCAACTCGGCGCTCCAGATCGCACTCGCGCTGACGCCGGTGTTGGTGTTCGCGTCACTGTTCTTCACGCCGCACCTGACGCTCGTCTTCCCGATGCTGCTTGCGCTCGTGCTCGTGATCGCGGGGATCCTCGTGGCGCTGATCGTCGACGACGGCGAGTCAACGTGGCAGGAAGGCACCGTGCTCGTCGGCTTCTACGTTGTCGTCGCCGCGAGCTTCTGGTGGGGAACCTAGTTCTTGGTCAGCTCGGCGACGCGCGCGCCCGTGAGCGCGATCACGTCTGACGGCGTCAGCTCGATCTGTAGGCCGCGGCGGCCTGCGCTGACGAGGATCGTCTCCCACTCGTAGACCGAAGCGTCGATCGTGACCGGCAACCGCTTGCGCTGGCCGAGCGGGCTGATGCCCCCGACGACGTAACCCGTCGCGCGCTCGGCCTCCGCTTTCCCGGCGAGCTCCGCGCGCTTGCCGACCGCACGCAGGTCGAGCTGCCGGTCGGCCGGAACAACGAACACCGCAAGCTCGCCGTCGACCTTCGCGACAAGCGTCTTGTAGAGCTGGGCCGGCGGGCGTCCGAGCGCCTCCGCGACTGCACTCGCGTAGTCGCCGTCACCGACCTCGACTCCCTCGTATTCGTGGAGCTCGAATGCGATCCCGGCGCGCTTCGCAGCTTCGACCGCCGGCGTCACCCTCCGAGCTCCTCCGCGAGCAGCCCGAGCGAGAAGAGCCGCCAGGCGAGGTCGACGTCGCCGGCGAGGAAGAGCGCCGCCTCGCGGGCGACCGGTCGCTCGCGGACACGCAGGACGAGCGCGTCGATGCTGCGACCGAGCTGCTCGCGACGCTCCTCGGTGTACAGGTCGGCGGCGAGCGCCTTCACCGCGCGGTCGTCGACGTCGAGGTCGCGTTGGGGGTCGCCGCCGGCGGCGACAAGCAAGAGCGCCCGGCGGCGACCGCCGTTCAGATCCTCGTCGTCGATCTGGACAGCCTGGCCCGCGACGTACGCGAGCACGGGCAGCGGATCGCCGAGCTCGCCGGCGTCCACGCGCGCAAGCAGATCGTCCAATGCGTCCATCTAGCATGAGGGTAGATGGACGAGGTCCTGGCCAAGGCAGAGGAGTGGCGCGCCGAGGGCGAGCAGGTTGCGCTTGCCACGGTCGTCGCGACGCGCCGCAGCGCCCCGCGCCCCTTGGGCTCGAAGCTTGCAGTTACGGCATCGGGACGGTTGTTCGGCTCCGTCTCGGGGGGCTGCGTGGAAGCGGACGTCGCCGAGCGCGCGAAGGCCGTCCTCGCCGGAGGCGTTCCCGAGGTCGTCTCGTACGGCATCGCCGACGACCAGGCGTGGAGCGTCGGACTGCCGTGCGGCGGCGAGATCGACGTCTTCGTCGAGGCGTTCGTGGGCGTGCCACCGATCGCGCGCGGCATGAGCTACGTGGTCGTGACCGGCGACAAGGCAGGCGAGCGCTGGTACGACGATACGCCGACACACACGGAGCTCCGTGGCGACGTCTTTGCGGAGGCGGTCACGCCGCCGCCGAGGCTCGTCGCAGTCGGCGCGGGCGACATCGCCGAAGCGCTCTGTGCGCTCGCCAAGCCACTCGGCTGGCACACGGTGGTCGTCGACCCGCGCGCCGGGCTCGCAACGCGAGAGCGCGTGCCCAGCGCGGACGAGCTGCTCGTCGCGCGGCCGGAGTCGGTCGAGATCGACGCCGACACCGCGGTCGTCTCGCTGGTGCACGAGGAACGCCTCGACATTCCCGCGCTGAGGCATGCTGTCGAGGGCGGCGCGTTCTACATCGGCGCACTCGGGTCACGGCGTGCGCAGGAGAAGCGCCGCGAGCATCTCGGCGCCCTGCTGGAGCAGGTGCGCGGCCCGGTCGGCCTCGACCTGGGCGGCGAGACCCCGTCCGAGGTCGCGCTCGAGATCCTCGCCGAGATGCTCGCGGTGCGAAAGAACCGCGTCGAGGAGCTTGTCGGCTGACCGCTAGTCTCCGGCGGTGATGGCGAGCAGATCGCTCGCCGACGACTCCGCCGTGACGTCCGTGCTCGTCGTCGCGTTGTCCTCGGGTGGATCTTGGGATTCGGCAGGCTGTGTCTCCGTGCGCTGATCCTCCGAGCTCCGCCCGGAAGGCACCGGCGCGAGGACCAGCTCAGCAGTCTGCTGCTTCTCAAGCTGGTCGCGCTCGGCGATCCGCTGAGTGTCGTGCTCCTTCGCCACCGAGTCATGAGAGCTCTCCCGATCGCCGGAGCTCTGCTCGTGCTCGGCGACGACCGAGTCCTCGACGGCGAAATGGTGGACTTCCTCGTCGGCGAGCACCGTCCGATGTGTTCCCTGCGTCACCGGGACCGGGCGCGCAAGGTTCAGGATGGCGTGGTTCCCCCGGTGCTGGTGAACGTGCTCGGCCGCGCCCGTCCCGCCGCCGACGATCGTCGCAGTGGCGAAGACTGCCCCCACCTTGGCGGCCGCGGGAGCTCCACCACCGATCAGGCCGGCTCCCAAGCCACGTAGCCACTCGAAACCCGTGCCGCTCGGGAAGAGCGAGAGCGCGCGACCGCGAAAACCGATCGTCTGGCGACATTCGGCGCACGCGCGCAGGTGTGTCTTCAACGCGCGCCGCTCTGACGCGTCGAGCGGACCCGCAGCGAGTCGCTGAACGGTGACGCAGTTCAGCCGGTCGCCGAAGACGAGTTGCTCGGCGAGCCGGTTGCGCGCGGCGAAGAGCGACTGCTCGACCTGCATGGTCGTGAGCCCGAGCTCGGCGGCCGTCTCGTCGATCCGCAGCCCATGCACCTCACGCAGGACATACACCCGACGCTGCCGGTCCGGCAGCGTCGCGAGTGCTTCGACCAGTGCGCCGGCGAAGGGCTCGCGCTCGCCGGAGGGCTGCTCCGGCAGCGTCTCCATCGACAGCTCCCGCCGACGGGCGACGAGGTCGATCGCGACGTTGTGCGCGATCCGGTAGAGCCATGGCTTCAGCTTGTCCGGCACGCGCCGGTCGCGCAGCGCGGCGTACGCCTTCAGCATCGCCGCCTGCGCGACGTCGTCGCCGGCGGCGGCGTCGCCGAGCAGGTGCGAGCCGTATGCCGCTAGGCGGTGCGCGTAACGGCGGTAGAGCTCATCGAACGCAGCCGCCTCGCCAGAGGCGAGGCGGCTGCCGAGGTTCTCGTCCGAGAGTCGCTTGAAGAGAAGCGGGCTCATTGCCTTCTATGTTGGTTGAAGATCGTGGACTGAGCTAGATGTGGACTCCGGCGCTCGCGCCGGCGGCGGCGTGGTAGTCGTCGTTGTTGTCGCCGTCGTCATTGTCGTCATTGTCGTCGTCGTCCGCGTCCTGGGCATTCCCGTCTGCGGAAATCGCACTCAGCAGCAGCGACCCGTCCCCCTGCTGCGAAAACGTGACCAGTACTTCGTCACCGGTGGCGAACGACGTGAGAACAAAGCCCGCCGGAACCTTGATCACGAGGTTCAGGTCCTCGGACTTGACGGTGATCGTGCCGGTACCGATCGTCAGCTTGCCTTCGATCTTGCCTCCGGGCGTGTCGACGGTCGTCGTCGATACGGTCGTCGCATCGAGTTCGTCATCGGTACCCACAGTGGCCGTGACGTCAACGGTGTCGCCGGGGGTCGGGCCCGTGTCGTTCGCCGAGGACGTCGTGCGAGCGCCGCGGTGCACGGCAACGATCGCACCGCCGGCCGAGAGCACAAGTCGCGTGCCGCTCTTCTTGAGAAGCAGGCCACGGAAGTGCACGGTGTGTGCGCGCCCGAGAATGCGAACCGAGGAAGCGGCGAGCGTGCCGTTGCGCAACGTGCGTGCGCTCAACGCGACACGCTGACCGACTCGGAGCTTGGCGGCGGTGTGCACGAGCGAAACCTTCGTCTTGCCGTTCGTCACGGCAACGAGGTGCGTGGCGTGCTGAACCTTCAGCACGACACCGCTCGCAAGCGCCGCCGACGGCGCAAGCAATGCTGCGGAGACGACGAGGAAGAGGGCGAGACGTTTCATGGAGCTCCTTCAAAGGTTGGTTACACGCCTGAGACGCCCCGCTGGCCAGAACCTTGCACGAGGACTTGACACGTATCGATACTTGTCGATATATTGACATCCGTCGATATGAAGGGAGCGAGGATCAGATGTCCGTAGCCGAGCCGATTGCGTGTTGCGCGCCGCTCGCAGCCACCACCCTCTCGGCTGAGGAGGCGGAGGCGACGGCAGCCCTCTTCCGCGCGCTCGGCGATCCAGCGCGCGTCCGCATCGTCAACCTGCTCGCGACTGCCCGCGGGGAGGTCTGCGGCTGCGAGCTGACCGACGCGCTGGGACTCGCCCAGCCGACCGTTTCCCACCACCTGAAGAAGCTCTACGACGCAGGCCTGCTCGAGCGCGAGCAGCGGGGCAAGTGGGCCTACTACTCGTTGAAGCGCACCGCGGTGGGGAAGCTCGCCGCGGTCGCCGACCTGAAGGAGGCGTGCTGCTGATGGCAACGACCGACAACAACGTGCGCGAGGAGGTCAGGCAGAAGTACGCCGAGGCCGCAACGGGCGCAGGATGCGGCTGCGGCGACGGCGGTTGCTGCTCGGACGGAGAGTTCGGGTCCTCTCTCTACGACATCTCGCAGCGCGCCGAGTTGCCGGACGCGGCGGTGCTCGCGTCGCTCGGCTGCGGAAACCCGACGGCGGTCGCCGACCTGCGTGACGGCGAGACCGTGCTCGACCTCGGCTCCGGCGGTGGCATCGACGTGATCCTCTCCGCCAGGCGTGTCGGACCTGCCGGCCATGCGTACGGGCTCGACATGACCGATGAGATGCTCGAGCTCGCACGGCGCAATGCGGCGGACGCGGGCATCGAGAACGTCACGTTCCTGCAAGGCCTGATCGAGGAGATCCCGCTTCCCGACGCGAGCGTCGACGTGGTGATCTCGAACTGCGTGATCAACCTCTCGACCGACAAGCCGGCGGTGCTGCGCGAGATCGGCCGCGTGCTGAAGCCCGGCGGCCGGATCGGCATCAGTGACGTCGTTGCCGAAGACCGGCTCGAGCCCGTGGAACGCGCGGAGCGCGGGAGCTATGTCGGCTGCATCGCCGGAGCGCTCTCCACCTCCGAGTACGCCGACGGCCTACGCGCGGCGGGGTTCGAAGACGTGCGAGTGCGGTTCACGCACGAAGTTGCAGACGGCATGCACGGCGCGATCGTCAAGGCCGTGAAGGCCTGACGATCGCGCCGGCATACGGTGTTAGCGCTTGACGAGCGAGCGGCTGACGATCCGGCTGAGCGCGTTCGACGTGTCAACGGCGCGCAGCGTCACGACGTAGCGGCCCTTGGTGCGGAACCGCGGTGCCGGGATCCAGCTCCGCGTGTACGTACCGCACGACGCGGTCCGCGTGATACGGAACCGACGCTGGTACGCGAGAGCTTTCGCCTTGTTGTCCCGCTCGATCACGGTGAGGCGGCCGAGACCGTCATCGCAGACGCGGAAGCGCGCGAAGACGCGCGTGCCGATCCGCTTGAGCGAGATGAACCTGATCGTCGGGGCCTTGTTCCCCTGAACGGTCGTCGTCGTCGTGGTGGTGGTCGTGTTGTCGAGCACGACGCTCGATGGTGTCGAGGCCACGGTCGATCGACCGGCCGACGTGCGGGCAGTGACCAGCGCACGCATCCGGTGGTCGACATCCGCCGAGCGAACGCCGTAGACCGACGAGGTCGCATCGGCGACGTTGAGGCAGTCGGTGCCCGTGGAGCTGCAGCGCTGCCACTGGTATCCGTACGAGGTGGGCGTTGGGGACCAGGTGCCCCTCGAGACCCTGAGCTCCTGGCCGACGGTGGCGGTGCCACTGACTGCCGGCTTCACGGAGTTCACCGGACCGGACTTCGAATCGACGACGTCGGTCGCGGCAGAGGTCGCCGATGCCTTGCCGTCGGCGTTCGAGGCGGTCACGACGACACGAAGCGTGTGGCCGATGTCTGCGGCAACGACCGTGTAGGTCTGCTTCGTCGCACCGGCGATGTCGCCGCAGGCCGTGCCGTCGGACGCGCAACGGCGCCACTGGTAGTCGTACGAGGTGGGGGTGTTGCTCCACGTGCCGTTCGAGGCGGTCAGCGTCACGCCTTCTTTCGCGGTCCCGCTGATCTGCGGGAGAGCCGTGTTCTGGGGCGCCGCGTAGGAGCGCGCGAGTGCCACCGTGCCTGCCACCCCGCAGGCGACGATCATGGCCGCGAGCGGAATGAGCCGACGCAGGCCGATCTTGTGCTTGCGCATGGGGTTCTCCTTCATTGGATTCACCCTTGATCGGTCCCCGCTGAATTGGTTCTCCACCCGTCACGACCGCGTGAATTGGCGGACGGCTTACGGAGTGCTAACGGATCCTTGATCTCCGCGCCGCCGGCCGATTCAGCTTGCGGTCGTCGTCGCCAGCGCAGTGGCTGGTACCTTCGATGTTCGGTCGCATGAAGTTGCGCGACCGACGGTCTCTGTCGACCCCGGGCAAATGCCTGGGGTCTTTTTTTGTTCTCGAGCAAGGAGGTTCCATTTGCCAGCCCTCACGACAGCCCGCATCCTCACCGTCGACGACAACCCGATCGTCCGCGCCGACTTGCGCCTCATGCTCGAGGACGCAGGGTTCGAGGTCGTTCCGGACGCCCGCGACGGTGTGGAAGCCGTCGATCTCGCACGCCGGCACAAGCCCGATCTCGTGCTGATCGATCTGAGCCTGCCGCGCCTTGACGGCGTCGAAGCAACCCGACGCATACTCGGTGAGCGCGACGTGCCGGTGATCGCGTTGACCGGACACAGCAGAGGCGACTTCGTTCAGCGTGCCGTCGACGCCGGCGCAGTCGGTCACGTGCTGAAGCCGTTCAGCCGCGTCGAGCTCGTCGCGACCGTTTCGGGAGCACTCGCCGATCGTGTCGAGCGCAACGAGCACGAGCGGCGGCACTACCTGACGATGATCGAGTCGATGATGCGCGCTGGGTATTCAGAGAAGGAGATCACGCACGCGCTCAAAGCTTCACGCATCGCCGACGCGTAGCCGCATCCGGCACGCTCGTGTAAAGCGCCGAAGGACTACCCGCGGACGGCACGAAGGCCGATGTCTTCGATGCGTGCTCCAAAGGCCATAGTCGCGTGCGGCGCGGTGCTGCTCGTTGCCACCGTGCTCGCCGGTGAGCCGTTTGCCGCCTCGCCAAAGGAGCGGCTGAAGGCTAAGGCGGCTCAGGCGCAACGCGTGCTGCAGCAGGTCAACGCACTCGACCTGCAGTTCGGACGCACCGTCGAGTCGTGGCACGGCGCACAGTACGAGCTGGACAAGACGCGGCGCCAGCTCGCAACGGACCGCGCATCGCTGCGCGTCGCGAAGCAACAGGAGCGGATGGCACTCGCACGCGTCCGGGCGCGGCTGATCGCGCTCTATGAGAGCTCGGACGAGCCGACGACGATCTCGATCATCCTCGGCAGCTCGACCGTCTCCGACCTGATTGGCCGACTCGACGCGGTGCAGGCGATCTCGGCCGCCGACCACCGCCTCGCCGTCGAGGCGACAGCCGCGCGCCACCGGTACGCCGCGACGGAACGTCGTACGCGCGTGACGGAGCAGCGGCGCGCTGTCGCCGTGAGCCAGCTGGACTCGCAACGACGGCAGATCGGATCGATGCTCGCGCAGCGACGCCAGCTCCTCTCCTCGATCCAGTCCCAGGTCGCCACGCTGAAAGCGCAGGAGGCACGGCGCCAGGCAGTCCTCGCCGCGCAGGCCCGCGCGCGGCTTGCACAGCAGCAGGAACTGCTGCGGCAACAGGCCGCCGCGCGAGCGGCAGCGGCCCGCCACGTTGCTCAGCCGCCGGCGATCGCGCCCGCCGCCGGCGGCGCAACAACAACAACAACCACGACGACGACAACGTCAACGCCCGCGGCGCCCACCCCCACGCCCGCGGACCTCGCAGGGGGCCATCCGGAGGCGGCGACGGTCGCGATGAAGTACCTCGGCGTTCCCTACGTCTGGGGCGGCGCGACGCCGAGCGGCTTCGACTGCTCCGGGCTTGTGATGTACGTCTACGCGCAGCTCGGCATCTCGCTCCCCCACTACGCCGCCGGGCAGTACGGGTTCGGCACGCCGGTCTCGCGCGACCAGCTGCAGCCCGGGGACCTCGTCTTCTTCGACGGGCTGAGCCACGTCGGCATCTACATCGGCGGCGGTCAGATGGTGCATGCGCCGCAGACCGGCGATGTCGTGAAGATCTCGCCGCTGTCGGAGTTCGGCGCCGGCTATATCGGCGCCCGGCGGCTCTAGACGTAGAGACCCGCGTTTCAACGACCCAGCCAAAGGTTCGTCTAGCTAACGCTCGAGATCGCACATGTGAAGAAGAGTGGCCGGGTCATCGCCCGGCCACTCTTTTGGTTGGCTCCTGCGGGTCTACGGCGGGGGTGGGATTCGAACCCACGGACGAGTTGCCCCGTCAGCGGTTTTCAAGACCGCCCCGTTCGGCCGCTCCGGCACCCCGCCACGCTGTAAAAGCTACTCGGCGCTAACGCTACTTCGCGGTAACGCGTTCGGCGCCGAGCTTCGAGGGCGCGCCGAACTCATGGAGCGGCTCCGGCACGGAGACCGAGCCGTCCTCGTGCTGGAAGTTCTCGAGGATCGCGATCATCGCGCGCGCGGTGACCGCGGTGCCGTTCAGCGTGTGCACGTGCTCGAGCTTCCCGTCACGGCGGAAGCGGATGTCGAGGCGGCGTGCCTGGAAGTCCGTCGTGTTCGAGGTCGACGTGATCTCGCGGTAGCGCGACTGGCCCGGGAACCACGCTTCGATGTCGTACTTCTTCGCCGCCGATGAGCCAAGGTCGCCCGCCGCGATGTTCAGCACGCGGTACGGCAGCTCGAGCTCCTGCACGAGCTCCTCCTCGATCTCGAGCAGGCGCTCGTGCTCTTCGCGCGAGGTGCTCGGGTCGCAGAAGACGAACATCTCCACCTTGTCGAACTGGTGCACGCGGAACATGCCACGCGTGTCGCGCCCGGCTGCGCCGGCCTCGCGGCGGAAGCACGTCGAGAGCGCGACGTAGCGCAACGGCACCTCGTCGAGCTCCTCGCTCATGTGGAACGCCGCAAGCGGAACCTCGGACGTGCCGACGAGATAGAGGTCGTCGTCGGGGACCGAGTAGAAGTCGCCCTTCTCCGAGGGAAAGAAGCCCGTGCCGTACATCGCCTCCTCGCGCACGAGCACCGGCGGCAGCACCGGCACGTGCCCCTTGGCGACGATGCGCGCGAGCGCCCAGCGGTAGAGCGCCGTCTCGAGCAGCGCGACGTCGCCGACGCGGTAGACGAAGCGCGAGCCCGAGACCTTCGCTCCGCGCTCGACGTCGATCCATCCGTGGGGCGCCGAGAGCTCGAGGTGGTCCTTCGGCTCGAACGAAAATGCCGGCTGCTCGCCGACCTTCTTCACCTCGACGGCGTCCTCTTCCCGGTCACCGTCCGGTGTGTCCTCGGCCGGCGGGTTCGGGACGCGGTCGAGCAGCTCCTGAACCTGGTCCCACGCAGTCGTCAGCTCGGCTTCGAGCGGCTGCAGCTGCTCCTTGATCGCCTTCAGCTCTTCGAGCTGTTCAGGCGTGGGCTTGCCCTTCAGCTTCGTGCGCGCCCGCAGCTCATCGACCTTCTGCTGCAGCGAGCGCCAGCCTTCGTCGGCTGAGAGCAGCTCGTCGAAGATCCCCGCCGCTCCCTTGCGTGCGAGCGCGGCGCGGTAGCCGTCCGGGTCGTTGCGGGCTGCCTTGAGGTCAATCATCGCTTGCACTCTAGAAAAGCCTCGATCACCTGCGCCACGCCTTCTTCCGAAGCGGGCGGACAGATCCAGCTCGCGACGGCCTTGACGCGCTCGTGGGCGTTCTCGACGGCGACGCCGTAGGCGGGCCAGTCGACGAGCTCGACATCGTTCTCACCGTCCCCGAACGCGACCGTCCGCTCCTTCGTGAAACCCATGTGCTCGGAGAGGAAATCGAGCCCGCTGCCCTTCGTCACGCCGGCCTGCGCGAACTCGAGGAAGTACGGGAGTGACTTCGAGATGTAGAGGCGGTTGGCGAACGCCGCTTTCATCCGCACCTCGACGCCGTCGAGCGCGTCGGGGTCGCCGACACAGACGAGCTTCGTCGGCGGCGCGCTCAGCCAGTCGAGCGTGTCCCCCACCTCGTGGATCTTCAGGTGCTGGAAATCCGCGTAGTCGCGAGCCGCTTGCGTCAGGTCTGAGACGTACAGCTCGTCATCGATATAGACGTTCGGGTCGTACCCCTCGGCTCGTAGTGCGGCGAGCGCCTCCTTCGCGAGCTCGAGCGGGATCGGCTCGTGCCGCAGCCACGTGCCGTCGGCGTCGGCGACGACCGCGCCCTGGTAGCAGATCACCGGCTCGTGGAGCTCCGCCGGTTCGAGGAAGCGGCGCACCGACTGCACCATCCGGCCGGTGACGACGATCACGTGCAGCCCGGCGTCGCGCGCGTCGCGCAGCGCCTGCAAGGTGCGCGGCCGCAGCGTTCCGTCCTCCCAGACGAGGGTGCGGTCGAAGTCCGTCGCGATGACGTCGATCTCCCGCGGGAAGTCAGGAGGGAGAATCAGGCGGTCAGCCAGGGAGGTCGATCAGCCGTTCGGATTGCCGCCGGTGGCCTTCACCACGTAGGCGGCGACGTCGGCGATCTGCTTGTCCGTGAGCTGGCCCTTGAACGAGGGCATCGCGCCGGCGCCCTTCGTCACGCGCTCGACGACGAGCGAGAGGGCGGGCTTGGCCTGGTCGAGGTTCGGGCCGACCGTGCCGCTCGCGCCCGCGTCCTTCAGCGTGTGGCAGCCCTTGCAGCCGGCGGTCTCGAAGACCGCCTTGCCGACGGTCGCATCGCCGTTCTTGTACTGCGCGGGCACAGTCGCCTGCTGGGCTTTGGGCACCGTGCCGACGACCGTCACCGGCAACGGGGAGACGGTCTTCTCGCCGGGCTTGTTGGTGGAACAGCCGGCGGCGAAGACGAGGAAGATTGCGAGCGGGAGAAGGCGGCGCACGAGCGCGGAGTCTATACAGGGAGGCGCAATGCCCTACCGCTGAATCGCACCCCTGTTGACGGCGCGTTAACCTCGGCGGCGAGAGGTCCAACCCACCTACAATCCAGTGCATGAAGCGCAGGTCATATGGACGGGACTTCGGCCTCACGGTTCGCATGATCCTTACGAGCGGCCTCCTCGGCCTGCTCTACGTGATCTTTGCGGTCGTTCTCCTCAACGTCCTCAGCGTCGGTCTCGCCCCGATGATCCTGATCGTGGGTGGTCTCGCGATCTTCCAGTACTACACCTCCGACAAGCTGGCGCTCGCCGCGGCGGGCGCGAAGGTCGTCTCGCGCGAGGAAGCGCCCGCGCTGCACGACATGGTCGAGCGGCTGTGCGCCATGGCCGACCTGCCGAAGCCAAAGGTCGCGATCATGGACACGCCCGTGCCGAACGCATTCGCGACCGGCCGCTCGCCGAAGCATGCCGCCGTCTGCGTGACGACGGGCCTCTGGGACCGCCTCGAGCCGAAGGAGATCGAGGGCGTGCTCGCCCACGAGCTCTCGCACATCGCGAACCGCGACGTGCTGATCATGACCGTGGCCAGCTTTTTCGCCATGCTCGCCGCGCTGCTGACCAGGTTTGGGCTCTACGCCGGAATGTTCGGCGGCGGCAACCGCGACAACAACAACGGCCCACCCGTCTGGCTGATCGTCACGGTCGTCGCGATTGTCGTCTACGCCCTCAGCTACGTCCTGATCAGGACGATCTCGCGCTACCGCGAGTATGCCGCCGACCGCGGCTCCGCGCTGATCACCGGCGCACCCGAGTATCTGATGAGCGCGCTGCAGAAGATCTCGTCGCAGATGACGCTGATCCCGAACCGCGACCTCCGTGCGGTCGAGGGCATGAGCGCCTTCTTCATCGTCTCGCCGAAGATCAAGTCGGCGGTGGGTGAGCTCTTCATGGACCATCCGCCGCTTGAGAAGCGCATCGCGGCGCTCTCCGAGATCGCGCGCGAGATGGGCCGGCCGGTCGCGTAGTCTCAGGCCTCTAATGGGCCTGCGCGACGTTCTTTTCGGCAAGAAGAAGCTCTCCGAGCCGAAGACCGACCGGCTGTTCGCGCTCTCCACGGCGGCGGTGACGCTCGACACGGAGCTTGGGCTGAAACCGGCAGGCGCTGCCGCGATCGCGTTCAAGCCGCAATCGTCAGGCGAGTTTCGCAGCGCCTTCGATGACGTCGACCAGCTCGTCGAGGCCGTCGCGCAACAATGTGGCTCAGAGGTCGAGCGCAAGAGTGATGACTACGGCTACGACTGGATCATCGTGAAGGATCCCGAGCTCGAGGATCTCGTCGCGACTGCGCACGCGCTCTCCTCGGAGCTGACTGCGAAGGGGTTCGGCTCGCAACTCCTCGCGGCGATCTTCCGCTTCGACGGATACGAGCATCCCGTCTACTTCATCTACGGCTTCAAGCGCGGCGCCTGGTGGCCGTTCATCCCGGCGGGCGAGTCGAAGCGCGACAACGCGAAGGAGCTCGAGCTGAAGGCGAAGCTTGAGCGTGAGCTGCCGATCGAACCCGATCTGACTCGATGGCTGGCACTCTTCGACGCGCCGGTCTAGCGCTCGCATTACCGGCGCTCGTCGGCGCATCGACGTTGCTGCACTGGCTTGCCGGGCGGCGGATCACCGGGCTCTGGATCATGCCGGACGAGGCTATTTACGGCGAACGCGCGCTCGCGCTCTGGCGCGACGGGCAGCTTCCGGTCCTGCGCGGCGAGGGCGCAGGCTACGGATTGCTCTATCCCGCGCTGGCCGGTCTCCCGCTTTCGGTCGGACAACTCGCGACGGGATACGGCTCCCTGAAGCTCCTGCAGGCGCTGACGATGTCGCTTGTTGCAGTACCGATCTTCTTCTACGGCCGACGCCAGATGCGGCCGGCCTACGCACTCATCGCCGGGGCCCTGGCGGTCGTCTCGCCGCTTCTCCTCTACTCGGGATTCCTGATGACGGAGGTCTTGATCTATCCGCTCGGCGCACTGGCATTGCTGGCGGCGGCGCGTGCGGTCGAAACGGGTGCGCTGACCGACCAAGGGATCGCTCTGGCAGCGGCCGCCGCTGCCATTCTGACGCGCGTTCAGTCGGTGGTCTTGATCCCCGTGCTGGTGGCGGCGATTCTCGTGGACGCGGTCCTCCGGCGTGATCGGCGCACGCTGCGCACCTTCTGGCCCATTTGGCTGGTTGCCGGCGCCGGGGCGATCGTCGTCGCGGCAGCGCCAAGCCTCTTCGGTGCTTACGCCGTCACGCTCCGAAGCTCCTATCCGATCGGGACCGCGGCGGGGCTCGTCGTCGACCACCTTGCGTACCTCGTCATCTCCACGGCGTTCCTTCCCGTCGCAGCGCTGATGATTCTCGGCGTCGAACTGGCACGCGGTCGCCTCACCGACCCGGGAACGAGGGCCCTCGTCGTCGTCTCGGCTTGCGCCGTCGTCTTCGTCGTGCTTCAGGTCGGTGTGTTCGCCGCGCGCTTCGCACCGCACATCATCGGACGCGACCTCGCAGTGCTGCCTCCGATCCTGTTCACCGTCTTTGCCGTGTGGCTCGACCGAGGGGCGCCGCGTCGACGTGCGATCGTGATCCCGGTTGCGCTGGCGCTGGTCGCACTGGTGGCGCTTACTCCCTGGAACCGCCTCGTCAACATCCATGCGCTTCCCGACACGTTTGGGATGGCGATCCTCTATCACTTCGGGGCCGCGCACGCGTCGGCGATCGTGGCCATTGCGGGCGTTACGGCGCTCGTTCTCCTCGTCTGCGTCCCGCGTCGCGCCGTCTTGCTCCTGCCGGTCCTCATGCTCGCCGGACTGGCCGTCTCGAGCGTGATCGCCTCGAGCGACATCAGGGATCGCGTGCAGTTCGACCAAACGAATCTCGTTGGGATCCCACCGAACTGGGTCGACCGCGCCTCAGCGGGACCGACGGCGTATCTCTACGACGGAGAGTCGTATTGGAACGGCGTCTGGCAGGTTCGCTTTTGGAACCGGAGCGTGAAAGACATTGTCGCGCTTGCTCCATTCCGTGTTCCCGGGCCGCTGGACCAGACAATCATTCACGTGCCACCCGACGGCCGGCTGCCGATCAACCAGCGTTACGTGGTCGCGAGCGACCCCCACAGATTCGACGGCACACCGATCGCTCACCTCGCGCAAACGGAGACCGACGTAGGCGGCCTTACCCTCTGGCGCCTCGATGGTGCACCGCGGCTATCGACGGTGGTGCATGGCATTCAGGCGAACGGCGACATGACCGAACCGGCCCACCTGCGAGCCTACGACTGCGCGGGCGGGCGGCTCGAGCTGACGCTCCTGCCCAAAGCCACGAGCATCCTCACGCTCAAGCTCGACGGGAAAGTCGTGCAGCGGGCGACGATCGGTGGTCTTCCTTACTGGAACGGCACGGTGTTCGTGCCGCCGGCTTCCACGCCGCGTTCCTGCCTGTTTGAGATCGACGGCCAGACCTTGCTCGGGTCGACGCGCATTGACTTCGTTCACCGCTAGCCTGGCCAGCCTCAATCCGGGCCGACGCGCACCAGCATCTTCCCGACGTTGTCGCCGCTAAAGAGGCCGGCGAACGCAGCCGGCACGTTCTCGATCCCATCGACCACCGTCTCGCGGCACTCGATCTTCCCCTCGGCAACCCACGGCGCCACTTCGCGCATGAAGTCGCCGAAGCGCGCCGTGTGATCTCTGATGATGAAGCCCTGCAGGCGCAAGCGCTTCGAGACTACGAAGCCGAGGTTGCGCGGGCCGGGCTCGGGCTGCTGGTCGTTGTAACGCGAGATCGCGCCACACGCAGCGACACGACCGAACGGGCGGAGCGCGTGCAACGCCGCCTCGAGCTGCGCACCGCCGACATTGTCGAAGTACACATCGATCCCGTCCGCGAGGGCCTCCTTCGCGGGCGTCTCCCGGTAGTTGAACGCGTCGACACCGAGCGAGCGAAGCCATTCGACCTTCTCCTCCGAGCCGGCGCTCCCGATTACGCGCAGCCCTTTGAGCATCGCGATCTGCACGGCCGCGCTGCCGACTGCTCCGGCGGCGCCCGACACGTAGATCGTCTCGCCTTCTTCCACGCCGGCGATCTCGACGAGTCCGATCCACGCGGTGAAGCCCGTCATTCCCAGAACGCCGAGCGCCGTCGACGGCGGCGCGAGCGCCGGATCGAGCTTGCGCAGGGTCTTGCCGTCCACCACCCCCGCCTCGCGCCAGCCGAGCATCGATGCAACCCAGTCGCCCTCCGACAGCCCTTCGCACTTCGACACGACGACGCGCCCGACGGCGCCGCCGTCGATCGGGTCACCGATCTCGTACGGTCCGACGTACGTCCGGATCCCGGACATCCGTCCGCGCATGTACGGATCGACCGAGACGAACACGTTGCGCACGAGCACCTCGCCGTCACCCGGCTCGGCGTCTTCGCTGTCGCGCAGCTCGAAGTCCGTCTCCTGCGGCACGCCCTGCGGCCGCGCAGCGAGAACGACTTCTCGCGTCACGACGCGACGGGAATGTCCGGTATGAACCCCTCGTCCTGCAGGAGCTCCTGCGCCTCCTCCAGCGACAGGTCCTCGGGTGGAATCACCGCGTCCGACGGCGAGAGATCGTCGTCGGCGAGCTTCACCCCGTGCTCGCGCACCGCATCGGCGAGCGCCTGCAGTCCCGTCCAGAGCGCACGCTCGTCGCCGTTCGCCACCGCCTTCTCGACCTCGGCGTCCAGCTCGTTCAGCCGGCCGATCAGCCCGTCGTCGACCCGGAACTGGCCCTCGCCAAGAAGGCGCACGATCACTTGGCTTCCTCCCCTTCGATCGCCTTCGGAGCGTCGCCGGTGCCGAGCTCGGCCTTCAGCTTCGCGAGCTCGTCGTCGACTTGGCCACCCTGCGAGATCTGGGCGAGCTGCCGGTCGATGTCGTCACCCGATGACGTCAGGTCGGTGAGCGCACCCGACGTGGTCAGCTCGTCGATCGCGTTCGCGCGTGCCTGCATCTGCTCGGTCTTGTCCTTGGCGCGCTGCACGGCGAGCCCGACGTCCGCCATCTGCTCGCCGATGCCGGTGGCCGCTTCGCCGATCCGAACCTGTGCCTCGGCGGCGGAGTACTGCGCCTTGATCACTTCCTTCTGCGTGCGGAAGGCCTCGACCTTCGCCTGCAGCGTGCGCTCGCCCTCGATCAGCTTCTGCTGCTGAGCCTCGAGCTGCTGCCCCTGCTGCATGATCCCGTCGAGTTGCGCTTGGACGGCGGCCTTCCTCGTCAATGCCTCGCGGGCGAGATCCTCGCGGCTCGCCTTCAGCGCGTCGCGCGCCTGGCCGTCCAGCTTGTCGACCTGCTGCTGCATGCTCGTGTACTGCAGCTCGAGCCGCTTCTTGGCCGTGGTCACGTCGGCGATGCCGCGCTTGACGTTCTGCAGCTGGTGCAGCTGCTCCTCGTAGGAGTAGTCGAGCGTCTCGTTGGGGTTTTCGGCGCGGTCGAGCGCCTTCGAGAACTTTGCTTTGAAGATCAGGCTCAGGCGAGCCATCAGGCCGGGCATCTCTGTCTCTCTCCTCGCTTCGGGTGCACACGGTTCTTCAGGTGTGCAGTTAGCCTAACGACGTGCTGGTCGCAAGGAGCATGAATGCCCGCTGGCTCTCGAACGCCTACCTCGTGGCAGACGGGGAGGGCGGCGCGGCGGTATTCGTGGACTCGGGGGCCCCGCTCGAGCCGCTCTTTCAGGCTGCGAAGGAATGGCGGGTCGAGCCGTCGCACATCCTGCGCACCCATGCGCATCCCGACCACGTCGAGCACGAGGACGAGCTCGGGCTGCCGGTCGTCCGCAGTGCGCTGCAGGTCGGCGACCTCGAGATCGAGGCAATCCCGACTCCGGGCCACTCCGAGGACATGATCTGCTTCGTCGCAGGCGGCGAGCTCGTCTTCTCCGGCGACACGCTCTTCAAAGACGCGGTCGGCGGCGGCGACTACGAGCGCATCCGGCGCTCGGTGATGGACGTCTACATGGCGATGCCGCACGAGCGGCGTGTGCTGCCCGGCCACACCGACGAGACGACGATCGGGCGGGAATGGGAAGAGAACCCGTTCGTCCGGGTCTGGCGCGGCGTCGAGCCCGAAGGCACTGAACACGTGCGCGTCGGGGGACGCGACGCGACGCTGATCGTGTGGTCACCCGACTACGACGGCAAGGGCAAGGCATGGGTGCGGTACGCGGACGGCACCGACGCGATCGTCGGCGGATCTAGAGTGGAACGGAACTGATGGAGATCATCGACCCGCGCATCGAGCGGTACGTCGAGCGGTTCACGACGCCGCACGACCCGCTGCTCGCCGAGCTCTCGGAGGAGACGGCGCGCGAGCTCGGGATGACGCAGATGCTCACCGGCCCGGTTGCCGGCCGGTTCCTCGAGACGCTCGTCTGGATCTCTCAGCCGAAGCGCGTCGTCGAGATCGGGACGTTCAGCGGCCACTCCGCCCTCGCGATGGCCGCCGCGCTGCCGGACGGCGGACGCATCGACGCGTGCGAGATCGACCCGGAGCGCGCCGCGTTCGCACAGCGCTACTTCGACCGCTCGCCGCACGGTTCGAAGATCGAGCTGCACATCGGCCCGGCGCTGGAGACGCTCGAGCAGCTCGAGGGCACATTCGACTTCGTATTCATCGACGCGGACAAGGAGGGCTACGTCGACTACTACGAGGCGGTCCTCCCCCGGCTCGCAGAACGGGGTTTGATCGTCGCCGACAACACGCTCGCGAGCGGCCGGGTGGTCGACGAGACCCCACCGATCGCGGCGTTCAACGAGCACGTCGCCGCCGACCCACGCTCCGTCCAGGTGCTCCTGAGCGTCCGCGACGGCATGACCCTGATCCGCCGGGCCTGACGAATCCGGCCACTGCAGGCCCTTCGTGGACATGTCTCCCACGCGAAGCCCACTTTCTGGTGTCTGACACCGGCCCTGTCCGAACCGGTCACGGCTAGGGACACTGTCTGACCACGGTCGTGCCGGCTTCACGGGTTGGACCTGTCCGGAAGGGGCGGTAGGTTGGCGCGGTGCGCCTGATCGTTGCCCGCTGCGAGGTCACCTACTCCGGCCGCCTGAACGCCTTCCTGCCGGAATCGACCCGCCTGCTCATGCTGAAGGACGATGGCTCCGTTCTCGTACACGCAGATGCGGGTGGATTCAAACCGTTGAACTGGATGACGCCGCCGACCGTGATCGAGGACAGCGGCGAGCTGGTCGTCGTGCGCAAGCGGGCCGGCAAGACCGAGGACCGGCTCGAGATCAAGCTGATCGAGGTGCTCTCCGACGTGACGCACGACATGGGTGAGGCGGCCGGCCTCGAGAAGGACGGCGTCGAGCGCGACCTGCAGCTCCTGCTCGCAGACGATCCGACGCACATCGTCGACGGCCTCAGGCTCGTGAAGCGCGAGTGGCCGACCGACGTCGGGCCGGTCGACCTGATGTGCCGCGACGAGGACGACGGCTGGGTCGCCGTCGAGATCAAGCGCGTCGGGACGATCGACGCCGTCGAGCAGCTCACCCGCTATCTCGACTGCATCCGCATCGACCCCTCGCGCGCGGAGTGCCGCGGCTTTCTCGTCGCGCAGTCGATCAAGCCGCAGGCGGTCGCACTCGCGGACCAGCGCGGGATCGCGTGCGTGCAGGTCGACCTTGCGGTGCTGCGCGGTGAGCGCGAGCCCGAGCTCACGCTCTTCGCGGTATAGGAGGCTAGGGCACGACCGCGCCCTTGAGGAGGTCGCGTGGCGGATCGGCGAACAGGGCCGGCAGCTCCTCGAGCAGGACGCGGTGCGTGACCAGGCGCTCCCACGGATACGCGCCACTCCCGAGGAAGCCGAGCGCCGCGCGGACCGTCGCGGGCGTGTGATGGAACGAGCCGCGCACCGTCAACTCGTCGTAGTGGAGGCGGTATGCGTCCACCGGCGGGCGCGCGTCGCGTTGGAGCCCGCTGAACATCACGACCGTGCCGCCCGGTCGTACGAGCTCCACGGCATCCCGCCAGGCAGCGTCACTGCCGGCTGCTTCGATTACCACGT
Organism: Gaiellaceae bacterium; assembly: GCA_045805985.1. Taxonomy (GTDB): domain Bacteria; phylum Actinomycetota; class Thermoleophilia; order Gaiellales; family Gaiellaceae; genus PALSA-600. The sequence goes on from JBJMKA010000019.1 coordinate 100,405, forward strand.
CTGCACCGGTGCCCGCCCCACTCTCGGCGCCGAACAGCTCGACGAGCTCGCGACGCTCCGGTCGGCCGCCGACGACGACCGGCCAGCCACCCGCGTCGGCCACGCACGCTGCGAGCATCAGCCCGATGGGGCCGGCGCCGAGAATCGCGACGGTGTCGCCCGCGTGGATCCCGGCACGCTCGACGCCGCGCAGGCAGCAGGCAAGCGGCTCGACCATCGCCGCGACCTCGGGCGCCACGCCCGGGGGAACCTCGTGCAGGTTCACGGCCGCGATGCGCTCGGGCACGACGATCCAGTCGGCGTACGCGCCGGCGAGGAACACGAGCTCGAGGCACTGATCGCCCCGCGTGCACCCGTCGCAGGCGCCGCACGGCGCCGAGTTGGCAGCGACGACGCGCCGCCCGTCGACGAGCCCGCAAAACTCATGCCCGAACGGCGCCGGCGACTCGCGCGCGAGCAGTGGATGTCCGCGACCGAACGTCTTCAGGTCGGTGCCGTCCGTCAACGCAAGCTCGATCTGCACGAGCACCTCGCCGGGGCCCGGCTCGGGACGTGGCACGTCCACGACGCGCAGGTCACCCGGCGCGTAGAGCAATGCCGCCTTCACGGCGTGAAGACGACCTTCAACGCTTCGCCACGCCGATAGAGCTCGACTCCTTCGAGGAACCGGTCGAGCGGCAGCGTCGTCACCTCGGGCAGCACGAACGTCGGAAGGAGATCGACTGCGCCGCGGAAGTACGCAGGTGTTGCCGAGCGCGAGCCGACCAGGTGCAGCTCCTTGCGGTAGACGGCGTCGAGCGCCGTCGGCACGTCATCCTCCCCCGCGGCGAACACGAGCAGCGTGCCGCCCGGCTCGAGGCGGTGCAGCGCGTCGTTGATGCCCGCGGGCGCGGTGAGCACCGCAGCGCCGACCGTGTCGATGTCCGCCGTCTCCGCCCCGAGCATGTGCGCAGTCGCGAGGCGCTCGCGCCGAGGGTCGGCAGCGATCACCTCGTCGCCGCGTCGGCGGAGCACCTGGATCCAGAGCTGCCCCATCGCCCCCACTCCGACCACGAGCACGCGCCCGCGAGGGACCGACTCCGCGGCGCGCAGCACGCACGCGAGCGGCTCGACCCAGACGCCGTCGAGCTCACCGAGGGTGTCCGGCAACGGGACGCAGTGCGTCGCCCGCAACTGTTGCGCGAAGCCGCCGGGCGCGATCCGCAGCTCGCGGAACTCGCCGCACGTCGACTGATGGCCGGCGAGGCAGCGCTCGCACGTCCCGCACGGGACGCGGTGCATCACGGTGACGCGCGCGCCGTTCTCGAGCACCCCCGCGACTTCGTGGCCGAGCACAGTCCCGCACGCGCCACGCCCCAGCTTCTCGACGTCGGAGCCGCAGAGTCCGCAGGCCAGGACGCGCACGAGCAAGCCGGAGCCCGAAGGCTGCGGCAGGTCCGCGAGCTCGGGAAGCCCGTCGGCATCGAGTACGACCGCACGCACCGCCGTATCGTAGGGCGGTGCGTGCGGTCGGTCGGACTGTTGCTACCCGTGCAGGTTGACGGGGAAGGACACGAGCCGGCGGCTGGAGATGCCACTGAGCAGGTTCTCCCCCGACTTGCGGGCACGGACGAACACGGCGAGCAGCTGCTGCCGCGGCGAGGCCGGGAACCCGCTTTCCTGGTGCATCGTCATCGTCGCCCAGCCGTCGGCGCCGGTCGGCGTCTCAGCGGGGATCGAGAATTGCTGGAACGGAACCGCCGTCGTATAGACGAGCGCACCCGACACGGAGCGGCCGTTACAGGCGGAGACGTGGAAGCGAACCGTCACGTCATTCGTGGAACGCGTGATCACCGACGGAGAGACAGCCTGGCCATCGACCAGCAGCCGTGCGGGCGGCGTGACCGACGCCACGTCGATCGTGCCGGAGCCGGCTGCCGGACAGCCGTTCACGCTCACCGGCGGGGTTGCCGCCTTCGCCTTGACGACTGCCGTGGGGTTCGACGTCGCCTGTGCGGAGCCGTCTGCGTTCTTGGCCGTCACGCGGACGCGCAGCGTGTCGCCGATGTCGGCGTGCTTGACGAGATACGACGATGTGTCGGCGCCGCCGATGTTCGAGCAGCCGTTGCCCTGAGCATCGCAACGCCGCCACTGATAGGCGTAGGAGAGGGTGCTCGAACTCGTCCAAGAGCCCGAGCTCGCGGTGAGTGTCTCTCCCTCTTGCGCCGTGCCGGAGATCTGCGGCGCGCCAGTGTTGACTGGAACTGCGCTGCTGGCCGCGTCCGAGAGGGCGGCGACCACGAGAACGGTCACCGCCCCGGCGGCGAGCAGAGGCAAGATTGTCTTGATCTTCACGAAATGTCCCCTTTCAGAGATTTCCCTGTTCCTTCCCGGCAACGGAGATCGACCAGTGAGCGCTACGTGAGGCTCAGGTAAAACCGCCCGGCGCTACACTGAGAGCCGCCCAGGGGCCATAGCTCAGCTGGGAGAGCGCCTGGATCGCACCCAGGAGGTCGGCGGTTCGAGCCCGCCTGGCTCCACCTGTGAAGGTGTTGCGCGAACCGCCGCCGGAATCCTGTAGGTAGGGATGGTCCGGCGGCGGTCGTGTACTTGGATGTCCTTGATGAGCGTGCGGAGTAACTCTTTGGCTTGCTCGGGGCTCTCGGTGGCGATCGTCTGTTCGAGTTGGTCGGCGAGGTGGGCGAGGGCGGTCCCGTCGGGTGGTGTGTGGGCTTGTGTGTCGAGCTGGGCTGCGAGGTCGGTTTCTCGGTCGCGGAGCGTTTCGAAGCGGTCGCGGCGCCCGCGGACCCGGTCTTGGAAGAGGTCGGCTGCGAGTTGGCCGTTTTCGAAGGCTTGGAAGTAGCGCTCGAGCTTTTGCTCGACGAGCGGAGCAGCCCGGAGAGCAGGAAGTCGGTCCGGTTGCAGCGCCGCAGCGATGCATCCTCACCGCGGCGGCGGAGGATCTCCTGCGCCTCCTCGAAGGTCTCGTCGTCGAGGAGCGGATCATGGAGGCCGGGATGCGTTTCACCGTTCCAGCGCACGAGGCCTTTGTAGTCGTCGCATGGTTGACGGACGGTCGACCGGGTGTCGGTGGCGTGTCGGCAAAGTGTCAGCCAACTCGGGAATACCTACGGTTGTCGACGACTGACCGCCCTCGCGTTGTCGTCAAAGACGAGGATCGACCGGCTCGCTCTCCAGCGCTAGGACGCCGAAGGCGCACTCGTGAACGCGGTAGAGCGGGTCACCGCGCGTGAACCGTTCGAGCGACTCGATTCCAAGGGCGAACTCGCGGAGCGCCATCGAGCGCTTCGTCCCCAGCCCCCGTTCACGAAGGCGCTCGAGGTTCTCGGGAGCGGTGTAATCCGGCCCATAAATGATCCGGAGGTACTCGCTACCACGGCACTTAACGGCGGGCTGAACCAGCCCTCGCTTCCCGCGCGCGATGAACTCCTTCGGCTTCACCACCATGCCTTCGCCGCCGCGAGCCGTCATTTCCTCCCACCATGCCGTCGCCTGCTCCTCGCTCGCCGGGTCGGCGAGTTGCACCTCCGTGAACGCGGTCGCGATAAAAAGCTTCGGGTCAGCCTCGGCAAGCTGCCGCAGGGTCTGCATATGCCAGACGTGATCTTGGTCGACATACGTCTTGCTGCTGCTTGCGAGGAGATGGAAGGGCGCGACGCGAATGTCGTCGACGGACTCGACCATCCACGAGTAGCGCCGGTACGCCTCGACAAAAGCTGCAGCCCTTTCTTCCCGCGCGCGGAAGCGGTCGAACACGCCGTCCGAGCTGACGCCGCGCTGTTCGGCACGCTCTAGCGCTCCGATCGCAGCCGGGACTGCGGCGGTCGCCGCCGCGCCGACCGCGGCGTATTGCTCCTTGAGCAGTTCTTGCGCTTTGGCTGACCATGGCATGACTTCGGCATCGAGACACACCCAGTCTGTTTCGAACGCCTCCCACCATCCAGCCGAGCCGATCGCCGCGTGGAGGCGAACAAGCACCTCGGCTTCGAGCGCCCCCTTTTCGAAGAAGCGGCGTCCAGTACGCGTGTAGCAGACCCCGATCTCACCGTCCGAGGCGTCGAAGTGAACCCGTGCCGCAGCTTCGTCTCGGCAGATGATGAAGATCGCCCGCGAGCCCATGTGCTTCTCCTCGCAGACAACCTGCTCGATCCCCTGTTTGCGGTAGTAGGCAAGCGCCTCGGCTGGATGTTCAAGGAGCCCGTCGACCTGACTCGTCTCCGATGGCGACATCGTGGGTGGCAGATAGATGAGCCAGCGCGGATCAAGGGCCCAGCGGCTCATCACTTCGAGGGCGGCTGTCGCGTTCTCCTCACGGATCGTCACCTTTCCGTGCAGGCGCGTTTCGACGATCCGCTTACCGAGAACATCCTCGATGTCGAGGATCCCGCCGTCGCGGTCTGGCGCTTGCTCTGGCTCAGCGGCGGCGAGCGGTTTCAAAGGCTCGTAGTAGGTTTCGCGGGCGGGAACGGCGACGAGTTCGCGCTCGGGGTAGCGGAGGGCCGTCAGGTGACCGCCGAAGACGCAGCCTGTGTCGATGTTGATTGTGCCGTTGACCCACACGGCCTCTGGCACCGGCGTGTGTCCGTAGACGACGATCGCGTGGCCGCGGTACTCCTGCGCCCAGTCGTACCTGACGCGTAGTCCGAACTCGTCGGTCTCACCCGTCGTTTCGCCGAAGAGGGCGAAGTCGCGTACGCGCCGTGAGGCGCGGCCCTGGAAGCGCTCGCGCATCCCAGCGTGCGCGACGACCAGGTTGCCGTCGTCGAGGACGAAGTGGCTGATGAGCTTGTCGAGGAACTCCGCGGCCCTCTCTTTGAACTCGGGAGGCTCGCCTTCGAGCTGTGAAAGCGACTCGGCGAGTCCATGGGCCAACTTGACGTCGCGGCCGCGGAGGGCGCGGACGAGCTTGATGTCATGGTTGCCGGGAACGCACAGCGCAACACCGGCCTCGACCATCGACAGCACGAGCCGCAGCACGGCGGGGACGTCGGGCCCGCGGTCAACGAGGTCACCGAGAAATACGGCTCGGCGGCCCTCAGGGTGCTGCGCCGTCAATCCGTCTTCCGAGACGTCCCAGCCAAGCTCGCGCAACAGTCCGATGAGTTCCGCGAAGCAGCCGTGGACGTCGCCGATGATGTCGAACGGACCGTGCTCGGTTCGGCGATTCGTCCAGGTCGGCTGCCGCTCCACCGCTGCGGCTTCGACATCCCCCGGAGAACGGAGTACGGCAATGTGCCGGAAGCCCTCCTTGCTCAGGTACTTCAGCGACCGGCGAAGTTGCTCGCTCTGGCGGCGGATCACGTGCGCTCCGAAGTCGCGATCCGGCCGGCCGCGGTTGCGATCCTGGCAGAGCCGCTCGGGAAGGTTGAAGACGATCGCTGTCGGGAGAACGTCGTACTCGCGTGCGAGCGCCACCAGGGGCTTCCGCGCCTCCGGTTGCACATTTGTGGCGTCAACCACCGTCAGCCGTCCGGCCGCCAGCCGCTTCGCCGCGATGAAGTGCAGTACCTCGAAGGCGTCGTTGGTGGCCGCCTGATCGTTCTCATCGTCCGACACGAGACCGCGGCAAAAGTCGGAGGACAACACCTCGGTCGGAAGGAAATGGTTCGCCGCGAACGTCGACTTGCCGGATCCAGATGGACCGATCAGCAGCACGAGCGAGAGCTCCGGGACCGTGATCTTCACCGCGCGAATACCGCCATCTGCGTCGGTGTGCCAAGGGTCGGATCGGCCGGCCCGATGCCATCGAAGCGAACCGAGTAACCGTGACGGGCAGCGACCGCCTCAGCCCATCCGCTGAACTGGTCGCGGCGCCACTCGAACCGGTGATCGGCATGGCGGAATTCGCCCGCCGGCAGAGTCTCGAAGAGTACGTTGTATTCCGCGTTCGGCGTCGTGACGACAACCGCGCCCGGCTTCGCCTGCTCGAACACAACACGCTCGAACGCTTCGAGACGGAAGGGATCAAGATGCTCGATGACCTCGATCAACGCTGCCGCGTCATAGCCTGCAAGACGGCGGTCCCGATAGATCAAAGAGCTCTGGAACAGACGGATGCGGCCCTGCTGGTTAAGGGGTAGGCGGTCTAGCTGCAGCCGGCGAGACGCGATCTGGAGAACCCGTTGCGAGACGTCGACCCCGACGATCTCCTCGAAGCTGCGGTCGTCGATGAGCAGGCGCACGAGCCGACCTTCACCACAGCCGAGGTCGAGGACCCGGCGCGCCCCCAGCACTTTCAACGTCGAGAGGACAGTCGCAAGGCGCTGCCGGTTCAGCCCGATCCGCTCCTCGACCCTCTCCTCCTCCTGCGAGTGCCGAGCCTCATCTGCGTCCGGGTCGAACTGATCCTCTTCCGCGAGTCGGGCGAGGGCATCTTCCGTCAGTGAGCGCTGCCGCTTCAGATACCTGTTGACGATCAACTCGCGATCCGGATGTGCCGGCAGCCACTCCTCGCCCCGCCGCAGCAATTTGTCAACCTCATCGTCGCCGACGAAGTAGTGCTTCTCGTCGTCGAGCACGGGAATCAGGACATAAAGATGCGAAAGCAGCTCACTCAACCGACACTGCCGCCGCAGCGAGACACTGAAGTAGTCGCTCTCACCCCAGCTGGGAAACGTCTCGTCGAGCGGAAGGCGTGTTGCCTCGACCTCGTAGCCCAGCGGTCCGAACAACCGCTCAAGCAGGCCATCCTCGCCGCGCGCAGCGATTACCGGGATCCGCACTTCCAGCGGGATCTCGGCTACCGCCAGCTCAGGACGCTCCTTGCTGCGACCGCCCATCGCAGTGGCGAATAGGCGAGCGAGCGCGACGCTCAGCAACGACGACGCGGCATAAGGACGGTCGTTGACGTACTGGCGAAGCGAGCCGCCATCACGCCGGCGCACCAGCGCCACAGGATCGACGTCCAAGAGCACCGCCGCTGTACAGCGGTCGTCGGTCGCCTCCGGAAAGAAGACGTGCGCCTGCCCGAACGGCAGTTTCGCCGTCTGGAACGAGTCCGGATTCTTGTGCAACAAGTACCCAAGGTCCGTTGCAGGCGAGTGAGTTGTTGTGATCGTCAGCAAATGCAATCCCCGTCGGAGGCAACCCAGGATAGAGGGCGTCCCGCGGAGCAGAAACATCGAGCCGTACGAGCCAGCAGCGTTCGTCGCACGTTCGGCTGCTAGCGTCGGCTCGTGCCGCAGAAGACAGTCGTCTGCCTGGCGAATTCAAAGAAGCTCGGTGCACGCTGCGTCGCCGGGGTGGAGCAGGACTCGCAAACGTGGATCAGGCCGATCGGATCGGGCAGCCACGGCGCGATCACTCTCGCCGAGCAGACACTCGACGACGGCAGCCGCCCTGAGCTGCTCGACCAAATCGAAATGCAGCTTGGGGAGCCAATACCTCAACCGGGTCAGCCAGAAAACTGGAGCCTCGCGCCGGGTCAGTGGAGGAGGGTCGGACACGTCAGCGATCACGAGGCCCGCGAGCTGCTGATGGGCCTTTCAACGGACGCGCCGGTCTTCGGCACCAACGAGCGCTCCGTCTCGGTCGCCGAAGTGGCGAGCGGCAGTGTCAGCAGCTCGCTGGCTGTCGTTCAACCACACGATCTGAACTGGGAGAAGAGGCGGGGGTTCACAGGCGGCACGCAGATTCGCGGCCAGTTCGTGCATGCCGGGCAGTGGCATGACCTGCCCCTAACCGATCCGGCTTTCCTCGGGCAGTTCGTCAACTATGAGATCGGCGACTACGCGCACTCAGCGGCTCAAGAGGTCTTCCTCGTCATCAGCCTCGGAGAACCCATGAACGAAGAGCACTGGAAGCTCATCGCGGGTGTAATTGGTCTACCGGTCTGATCCGACCGCCGGCCTGGTTAGGCTCTTTTGCGTGCCTATCCTCTACACCGTCGGTCACGGCTTGCTCCCCATTGATGCGCTCGTTGCCAACCTCTCCCGCCATGAAGTCGAGGCCGTCATCGACGTTCGCTCACAACCGTTTTCCGGCCGCGCGCCACAGTTCAACAGGGAGAACCTCAGCTCCGAGCTTGAGGCGGCCGGGATCACCTATATCTGGATGGGACAGACGTTGGGGGGTCGCCCCCCCGAGCGACTTCGGACTCCAGCCGGGGCACCGGACTATGAGCTGATGGCACGGGAGCCTGCAACGGTCGCGGCCCTCGACAAGGTGGTCGAGGCTGCGACCCGGCGTCGGATCGCGCTGCTTTGCAGCGAGGCGCGCCCGGAGGGATGCCACCGCACCCGGATGCTAGAACCCGAGCTTGAGGAACGCGGCGCGGCTGTCCAACACATCCTGCCGGATGGCAATCTCGCTTCGCAGCCCACCCTCTTCGTCTGATGCCGATGATCGCCACGATTGGCTTCGGCAAGAAGGGCGCCGAGCGATTCATCGAGCTCCTTAAGGGCGCGTCGGTCTCGATAGTCATCGACACACGCCGACGACCGGACTCCCCCCTCTCCGGGTATGCCCGAAAGCGTGACCTGCCCTTCATCCTGCATTCAGCCGGGATCGGGTACGAGTACCGGCCTGAGCTGGCTCCTCCCGATGCGCTCCTCGAGCGGTATCGGGCGGACAAAGACTGGGCCGCGTACGAGCGCGACTTCGATGATCTCGTGTTGAACACCGCCGCCGCGGAAACGGCGATGGGCGAGCTGATCGCCCGCAGCGACGGCGCCGTCTTCGCTCTTCTTTGTTCGGAACCGACACCGGAGCGCTGCCATCGTCGGCTTGTCGCTGAACGAATGAAGCTGATCGAACCGGCCCTACAGATCCGCCATCTGACTTAAGGATTTAAAGGTCGAGAGTTCGCGCGGCTGATCGTCAACGCCAGCGGCTGTGCACTGACCGCGTTGTCCTACAGCTTCCTATCTTCCGCGCGGAGCCCAGGCGGCGCGAAGTCCGGGCGTTGGGCGAGCAAGCCTTCAAGATGGCTTTCGGCCCACGGCTCGATCTCGGGACGCTCGCGGTCGTTGTTGTGCTGGTCGATTATGCGCACGGCGTCATTGGTAAACCGGCCACTGGTCGCAATAACCAGGACATCGACCGGCGGAGGTTGAGAGAGCCGCACCCGCGCGCGCGCCGCGTAGACGACATCGGGGCCGACGGACTTCGTAAGCCAATGCTTGCACGAGATGATGACGTGTTGACGCTTCGTCCCGCCAAGGGGATCGATGTGAACCCGTTCGACCGACAGGTCGCGCCCACCATCGGGAGCGTGCGTCTTGGTCGGCCATCGTGCGTTCTCGTAGCCGGCCGTGTTGCCGATCAGGTTGAAGATCAGCCGCTCGAAGCCTTCGTCGTCGATCGCACTCCAGTTGAGCTTCGTGCTGACGCGGCCTTCGAGATGGCTGTCGGCAAGCTTTCCGAGATCCACGCCGCTCACCGGCATCGGTTCTGTTTCCGTGTATAGGCCGGCGTTGATGTCCACGAGCACGCTCGGCCAGTCATGGACGGCGATGTCATGGAGGTCAACCCCTTGTCCCCAGGCGAGATGGCGGCGCATCTCGCCCCAGCGACCCTTACGCGGTGTCGAGCTTCCGGCGAGTCGCTCGATTTCGCTGAGAGCGTCGCGTAGCTCGTTCCAATCAGAATCCTCGACCGGCTCGCGGTCAGCGTCGACCCTCTTCGTCAACGCCTGAAGATGCTCTTCGATCTCGGCGATGAGCTCAAGTGTCCTACCGCGCGCAACCTTGCGCCGCGCGCGGTTGAACCGGAATCTGTACTCCCGCATGGCCTCGCCTGGCTGAGCGATGCCGTCTTCGACGTTCGTAACCGCCTCTATAAAACCCACCTCTTGCGCGTCGATCCGGTTCTGGGCGATGTCGTCGAGTGGCATTGGGACGGCCTCAATTTGGAATCCGTCGATCGCGGGGAGCCCGTCGGCGAGGTCGCGAAAGGCGCGGCACAGATCCTCGTATTCGATTCCTTGGGGGCTGTCACCGAAGAACACGATTCCTTGCGGCACAAGCGCACTCAGGCGCTCCCGCACGGACTCGAGCCGTCGCAACGTCGTCTCGGCCGCGTCGAAATCGCCAATCGCCTGATTGAGGTCCATAGCCGAAGTGTCGCAGCCTCGGGCATAGGCTTCGGAGCCTGCGCACGATCGCAGGCTGTTACCGCGAGTCGCGCTGGCCGTGCCGTTTTCCCCAGTTCGATCCCCAGGATTTCCCCTGGGTGGCGTCGGCAGACGGCGCTAAGCTCGACCCGTGCCGCCATTCCACGTAAAGATCACGACCGACGATCCTGGAATCGAGGCGCTCTGCCGTGAGTACTGGGCGATCGACGGCAACGAGCAGTTTCCGACCAAAGTCGCCGGCCTCGCCGAACGACACGGCCTGAGGCCGCACGAGGTTGCTCGCGTGGTCCGTGAGCATTCCACCGCGCGCTCCGCGGAGACAACATGCGCCGGCTGTGGCGAGGGTATGGAGTTCGCCAGTCGGGCTGACTTTAAAGACAGGCGCAGCTGGCACCGGAACTGGAATCGCGCGTACGTCTGCGGGAGTTGTGCCGAGGAAAACGCACGCCTCCGCACGCGCGAGACCGAGGAACGCGACCGGGATCAGCGGGCTGCGCTCGCCCGTTGGTTCGCGCTCGGCAGCGACGGCACCCTCGAGCTTGACGCCATCGACTTCGAGCAGGCCGTTGCGCTGCTAAGCGTGATCCGTGCGGGGGCGAGCGAAGACCTGCTTGAAATCACGCCCGCAGAATCATGGCCGTCGCCGCTGTCGCCGACGCCAGACCTTGACAACGAAACGATCAAGGTGCTGTTTGACTCGGGCATCCTCGCGATTAGCGAAACCTCGCTGGCCAACGCGTTTGAGTGGGAGGGACTCGACCCCGCACGCTTCTTTCGCATGAAGGTGAGCTGGCATATCAGCGACGGAAGCTCTGTCGTTCCGATTGCCGTGGTCGCTAGCGAAGTGGAGCGCCGTTTCCGCGAGCGGGACTGGCCGGAGCACTGGCAAGCGGGTGCTCAGGCGCTCTGGCTCAAGCTCGCATTACACGAGTGCCTGCGCTTTCTCGAGCTCGGTCTGGCCGACCATGGCTTGCAGAAGCGCATCGGCGAGAAGACCATCGCCGTCATCAACAACGCCCTGCAGGACTTCGCGATCGGGCAGGTCTACAACTTCATCTGGCGCGCAGTCAGAGATGCTGCCGCCTACTACATGCGCGGCGGTGTTGCAAAGCAGCAGGCGGCAAACATAGTCGTGCGCGCGGTCCACCGCTCGGCGGAGCAGGCCCTGGCGAACGGGTGGGAAGTCAAGTCATTCCGACGGGACTGGCGCGCCCCGGAGTCGGTTATGTCGCATACGTTTGCCGCCGCCGTCACCGGCCTCGGCGACGCGTACTGGGACAGCGTCCCTCAGGATGTCGCGTTGTCAGGCGCACCTGGCACGGTCCCTACGACCTGACGTACGTCAGCCTAGGCCGAGCGGCGAGGCGACGAGGACGACTTCGCGGTTCGCGTAATACTCGGTTCGGCCCACCTAAGAATCCCCGCTTGCGCGGGGATTCTTCTGTTTTGAGGGGCGTTCGAGGCATGGGGCGAACCGGCGTCGCCCTCCGGCCCGCGGTTTCTACCCAATGGCAATATGGCATAATATGGCGATGGCCCGGCGGCAGACGCTCATCCAGCTCGACGATGTGCGCCTCGCTGCGCTCGACGAGCGCGCAGCCGCCTCTGGTCGCTCGCGCTCCGATCTCGTCAGAGAGGCGATCGACTTGCTTCTCGGCACCGGTGATGCTGCTGCCATCGACGCTGCGATCGTCGAGGGCTACGCGCGCACCCCGGCACCCAAGCGGGACCCGTGGGCATTCGAGGGAGCACTCGCGGCGATCAAGGCCGAGCCCTGGTAGCCCGAAGCGAGATCTGGTGGGTCGAGCATCCGGACGCTGGGCGGCGTCCGTTCCTCGTCCTGACACGCCAAGCGGCCATTCCCGCGCTCAACGCATTACTCGCAGTGCCCGCGACCCGGACGATCCGACAGATCCCGACCGAGGTCGTACTCGACACAGACGACGGCATGCCCGAGAAGTGCGCACTCTCGCTCGACAACCTCACGCTCGTCCCCAAGGAGCTGTTCCGCACCCGGATCACGCGTCTGTCCGTCGAGCGAATGAGGGAGGTGTGCAGAGCGCTCACGCTCGCCTCTGGGTGCAGTTAGATCGAAAGCGGTTCCGCCGCTACGTCGAAGGGCAAGCGGTTCGCGCAATACCCGTTTCCCACCACTCACAGAAGGCCCGCGCACGCGGGTCTTCTGTTCCTAGCAATGGTGGTGATTGCCGGGGGTGCGCCGCTTGGCGCACCCCCTCGGTTTGCTCTGCTAACAGCTGGGCGTGCTTGTCTGGCCGTTCTGACTACCTGAGCCGAACGAGCCGGTGCAGGTGTAGAGAACGGAGCCCGACTGGCTGATCGTCAGCGTGTAGGTCGTGAACGACACGTCGCTGTAGGTCACCTGCCAGTTGTTGTTGGGGCACCCCGCCTGCTGCGCGGTGATCGTCGGCTGGTCCGTCGCGACGCTGATCGACGCACGGCCGTTTTTCGGGTTTGTGATCGTCTGGCTGCCGGATGCTGACACGGGAAGCACCGGGTTTTGACCCGGCGCGGCATTCCCACCCGGACTGACGCACGTGATGTTCGTGGCCGAGCCGTTCGCTGACACATTTGCCACCACATCACCGCCGCCGAGGCCGGCGAGTTCGGCCGTGCACTGAAGCTGCTTGCCGATGTCCGTACAGACGGGCGACCCGCCCTTGACGAAATGCGAGCTTGCCCCGAAGGCCGCCGTAGCTGCCAAAGCCATGACCAGGACGGAGATCGCGAAGACCGCCGCAGAGTGCCGCTTGAAAGTCATTGATGGATTTCCCTCCTCCGGCAGGCGCGTACCGCCTGCCACCGCAAAGATGTGCGCAAGAAAATCGCGCCTAAATGGGCTTGTGTCGACCCTAGTGGTCGCTACTCTTTGCGTCAGACAACCTCCCTCCGTAGAACCACGCCATGCCGCGTCGGGACTTCAGAGGATGGAAGTCAATCGGGCTCTTTCCCGGCATCTCGTTAGCGCGTGTGCCGGGAGAGGCCCGATTTACTGTCTCGGACGCTCTGTCCCGCATGCCTGTCCTTGTGGAAAACTCGGGATGTCCTGTGGACATCTAGTACACGGCCATACCTACAACCAAAGACACATGAAGTCAAGAACCCGACTGCGTCACGCGGATGCTGCGGGCGAACGAAAATCGTATGCGCGTTTGCGTGAGCTCTGATCTCATTCGCCGGCGCGGGCAACCGGCAGCCGGATCGCGATGATCGTCCCGCCGCCCGGCGCGGCCTCCGCAGTCGCCGTTCCCCCGTGCGCCTCGGCAACTTGGCGCACAATCGCGAGCCCCAAGCCCGACCCTGGGAGCGTTCGCGCATCCGCGGCGCGGTAGAACCGGTCGAAGACATGCGGCAGGTCCTCGGCTGCGATCCCGGCGCCGTAATCGCGAACGCTGCAGACGCCGGCCGCGACGGCCACCTCGATCGGATCGTCCGGCGCGCTCCACTTCACGGCGTTGTCGAGGAGGTTCGAGATCGCTCGCGTGAGCTCTGCCGGCGTGCCGCTGACAACCGTGGGCTCGTGTTCGAAATGAAACTCCCGATCGGTCCGCCGGCCGGCGACAAGAACCGCCTGTCGCGCGACGAGGTCGAGACGCACGGCTTCGTGGGGCGAGGTCTGCGAATCGCCGCGCGCGAGCTCCACGAGCTCGTCGATCAAGTGCGTCATCTCGGCAAGCTCAACTACGGCTGCGTCGATGCTGTTGCGTTGCTCGCTCGCCCGCATCTCCGGATGCAGCTGCATGGACTCAAGACTCGTTCGAGCGGTTGTCAGCGGCGTACGCAGTTCGTGAGAGGCATCGGCCACGAGCTGCCGCTGCGCGGCGATCGAGTCGGCAAGTGCGGCCAGCATTGTGTTGAACGCGCGTGCGAGCCGGCCGAGCTCGTCCGTGCGGCGATCGTCAGTGACCAGGTGAAAGTCTCGCGTCGCAGCGATCCGCTCCGCATCGGCCGTCAAGCGCCGCACAGGACGAAGGACGGTTCGGGCGACGAACAATGCGATCACCGCGGTGCCCGCTACCGCAACGCTCGAGATGACGAGGAACAGCACCCGAATCAACGAGAGCACGTGGTTGGTGCTGTTCAACGACAGCGCGACCTGCACCGCCCGAGCTCCCGCCCTGCGCGTGTAGATACGAAGCTGCGTCCCTTGAACACGGGCGACGGAGAAGAACGCGCGGTGCCGTCCGGCAGCGACCGCACCCGCCGAGAGCGTCGGCAGACGAACATGTTCACCAGGAAGCAACGTCACCTTTCCGTTCGCGCTCACGAACTGGATGTAACCCGTGGCCTCGCCGAGTTTCGCGGGAACGATGCGCGGCGGACGACCGGATGGGTTCGTGCGCGCCGAGCGGCGGGATGCGATGGTCGCGATCGCCGAAGCTCGTTCCTGCAGCGACTTGTCCACCTGGCCGTGCAGCTGCGAGCTGACAACGCGGTACGCGACGAAGAGCGCAACCGCGATCGCGAATGCAAGCAGAGCCGCCGTGCCGAGCGTCAGGCGTGCGCGAAGGCTCAGCTACTGCTCCTCACGGAGCACGTATCCGATGCCACGCACCGTTTGGATCAGGCGTTGCTCACCGCCGGCTTCGAGCTTGCGCCTGAGCGAGCCGACGAACACGTCGAGTGAGTTCGACGTGGATTCCAGGCCGCTGTCCCACACCTCTTGGAGAATGACCGTCCGTGTCAACACCTTGCGCGGGTGGACGAGAAAGAACTCGAGGAGCGAGAACTCGAGTCGCGTCAACTCGATCGAACGCTCCCCGCGACGGACGATCCGTTGCGGGCGATCAAGCTCGACGTCGAGAAAGCGCAGGTTGCCCTCCGGCGTCGAGCGGCGGAGCAGCGCGCGCACGCGGGCCAGCAACTCGCCGACGGCGAACGGCTTGCCGAGGAAGTCGTCCGCGCCGGCCTCCAGGCCGTCGACGCGGTCGGCCAGGGCATGCCGCGCCGTCAGCATCAGGATCGGCACCTCGCTCGTGCGGCGGATCAGGCGGCAGGCCGTCATCCCGTCCAGGTTCGGCATCAACAAGTCGAGGATGACGATGTCCGGTTGTACGACACCCGGGTCGAAGAACGCGAGCGCGCGCATGCCGTCCTCGGCCATGTCGACGTCATAGCCCTCGAGCTCGAGCGTGCGCGACATGGCCGAGCGCAGTGCGGCGTCGTCGTCGACGACGAGGACTCGGTTCGGCATCGGGGTATCGTCGCAGGCACTACGGCGTCGTCGTCGTGGCTCCCGGAGTCGGCCGGTACTTGGCGCAGGCGGCGCTCGCCTTGGCGAACGTCGTCTGGTTGTTGGTTCCACCGAGCGTGACGCCGTGCTGCTTCAGGCACGCCGTGTACTTCGCGAACGCCGGATTCGACGCGTTGGCGCCACCGCCACCCCCGGCGCCGCGGCCGGGGAAGCCCCCGCCCGGGAGCTTGCTGCGGCACGCGGTAAACGCCTGCCGCTGCGCGGCCGTCAGGTTCGCCAGACCGCCACCGCCACCGCCGCCGGGCCCGCCCGCAGGTGGCTGGCCGTTCCCGCCGCCGGCCGGCCGGTTCGGGAGCTTCACGCCGTGCTGGGCCAGGCACGTATTGAACGCCGTGCGGTCCGCGGTGCTCGCGCCCGAGCCGGTGGTGGTGGTCGTCGTCGTCCCCGAGGACGCCGACGGCGATGAGCTTCCGCCGCAGCCTGCGGCGACGACCGCGAGCGCGGCGATCGCTGCGGCACCTGCGATGCGAAGCGGTGATCTACCCATTTCCGCCGCCGATCGTGATCGTGCTGGCGCTGTAGCTACCGTCCTTGTTCTGGGTGCCCGTGACGGCGACCGAGTCGCCGGGGTGCGCCGACTTGATCGTCCCCGACACGGTCTGCTTCACGGTCGAACCGGCGGTCGTCTTCACGAGCACCGTGTTGCCGCTGGCGTCGGTCACGTACAGGGTCGAGCCCTTGATCAGCGTCACGGTCCCATTCGTGCCGCTCGCGCCTGCGCCGCCGAGCCCGGCAAAGCCGCCCGCGCCGGCGCCACCGCCACGTCCGGCGAAGCCCGCGAAGCCGGCGGGGCGTGCCGCGGTCGCCGAAGAGGAAGCGCCCCAGTGCTTCTGCGCTTCGACGCCGCCGATCAGCCCGAGGGCGATGGCAACCGCCAGCGCGAGGGCGGCGGTCAGCGCGGGCAGCTTCTTTCGCCGCCGGGCGAGGAGCTCAGCTGCGAGCCCCTCGTTCACCGCGGTCGGTGCGTCTGGATGAACTGCTGTCGTTGTCATGTCGTTTGCTCCTACTCGTAACGAAGGGCGTCGATGGGCCGCAGCGATGCGGCACGGTTTGCGGGATAGATGCCGAAGAAGAGGCCGACGGCGACGCCGACTCCGAGCGCCAGCACGACCGAGTACGTCTGGATGACGGGCTGGACGCCGACGACCTTGAACTGGCCACCGACCAGCCCTGCGACGGCGCCGGTCATCCCACCGAGCACGGAAAGCAGACCGGCCTCCGTCATGAACTGGCCGAGGACGTCACCCTTCCGCGCGCCAATCGCCTTGCGGATCCCGATCTCGCGCGTCCGCTCGGTGACGGTGACGAGCATGATGTTCATGACACCAATGCCGCCGACGAGCAGCGAGATCCCTGCGACCGCTGCCAGCAGAACGGTGAATGTGTGCGTGCTGGAGCTCGACGTCTGCAGCAGCGAGGCTTGATTCTGCACGCTGAAGGCGGCAGTCCCATCCGTGTTCGAGTGATTCGGCGTCAAGATCGCCGTGGCCTCCGATTCGGCGGCCGTCACGCTGCTCGACGTCGTCGCCTCGACGAGGATCTGGTTCAGCTGGCCGCTGTGCCCGACGAGCGTGTCCTGCGCGGTCGTGAGCGGCAGGAGGACGACGCTGTCCTGATCCTGGAAGCCGTTCGTGCCCTTCGACTTGAGCAGGCCCTCGACGGTGTAGCTGGTGCCATTCAGCTGGATCGTCTGCCCGATCGGGTCCTGGGTGCCGAACAGGTCGGTCGACACGGTTGTCCCGATCACGACGACGCGCGCGTGCGCTTGCTGGTCGGCGGAGGTGAAGAAGGTGCCTTCGGTGACGTCGGCCTTCCTCGCCTCGGCGTACGACGGAGTCGTTCCGTACACAGTGCTCGGCGTCACGGTTGCGACGTCGCGCGTGGCCGTGACGTTGCTTGCGCTCACGACCGGCGTCACCGACTTGATGTCCGGCGCGACGGTCTTGTCCTCCAGCGCCTGGACATCCTTCGTCGTGAGGAACGTGAACGTGCTCGCGCTCGACGCCCTCCTGCCGAAGCCGAAACCGCCGGACTGAATGGTCAGGAGGTTGGTGCCGAGCCCCTCGATCTGCGACTGCACAGCCGTCGCCGACCCGCGGCCGACGGCGACCAGGATGATCACCGAGGCAACGCCGATCGAGATCCCGAGCATGGTCAGCAGCGAGCGCAGGCGATTCGCGAGCAGGCCGTGCATCGCCATGCGGGCCGCCTCGAAGCTGCTCATCCTTGGACGCCTCCGTCGAGCCTACGGCTCATCCTTGGACGCCTCCGTCGAGCCTACGGCTCATGCGTGTGCCACCTGCAAGTGGTCCGGCGACGCCGAATCCGGCCGCGGCGGCGGCCCGTCGACGGGCGCCTGGCGCATGTCGGCCACGATCCGGCCGTCGGCAACCTGGATCACGCGCTTCGCGTGCGCTGCAACTTCGTGCTCGTGCGTGATCATCACGATCGTCCGGCCCGCCGAGTTCAAGCGGTGGAAGATGTCGAGCACGTCGAAGGTCGACGCCGTGTCGAGGTTTCCCGTGGGCTCGTCGGCGAGGATGATCGCCGGCTCGGTCGCGATCGCGCGGGCGATCGCCGCGCGCTGCTGCTGGCCGCCCGACAGCTCTGACGGGATATGTGTCCGCCGGTCGCCCAGGCCGACCGCTTCGATCGCGGCCAGCGCGCGGCGCCGCCGCTCGGCCTTGTGCACGCGGGCATAGATGAGCGGCAGCTCGACGTTGCGGAGCACGGTCGTGCGCGGAATCAGGTTGAAGCTCTGGAACACGAGCCCGATCTGGCGGTTTCGGATGTAGGAGAGCTCGAAGTCGTCGAGGGCTCCGACGTCGATGCCGTCGAGCAGGTACGAGCCGTGGGTCGGCTGATCGAGGCAGCCGACGATGTTCATGAGCGTCGACTTGCCGCTACCCGAGCTCCCGATGATCGCGAGGTAGTCGCCGCGCTCGAGCGTGAAATCGACGGCGCGCAGCGCGTGGACGGCGATGTCGCCCTCGCCGTAGATCTTCGAGACGCCGGACAGGACCATGAGGGGCAGCTGACCGGGCACCTGAGGCGGCTCCGTGCGTTGCGCTTCCGCTTGCACGACCATCTCAGCCACCGCGAAAAGCGCCGCCGCCGGCACCGCCGGTGAAACCGCCGCCGCCCGGGAATCCCCCGGCGGGCCGGGCCGTGCCCGCCGCCGCACCGACTCCGGCCGTCGGCGCGACACCACTCGAGGTGACGACCCGCTGCCCGGCGGTGAGACCGCTCACGATCTCCGTGTTCGAATCGCCCTTGAGGCCGGCGACGACGTTGACCGTGCTCTGCACGCCGCTGCCCTTGAGCACCTTGACTGTCGCGGTCGAGCCGCTGCCCGTCACTGCGGCGTTCGGGACGTTGAGCACGTTGTCGCGCTCACCCGTCGTCACGGTCGCGTTGGCCGACATGCCGGGCTTGAGGCCGGCGACGGTGCGGTCGAGCGCCAGCGTCACCGTGTACTGCACGACACCCGACGAGGAGGTTCCGGTGGTGTCGATCGCGACGACGTGCGCCGCGAGCTCCTTGTTCGGGAGCGCGGAGACGGTGATCGTCCCTGCTTGGCCGAGCTGGATCTTCGCCGCATCGCTCTCGCTGAAGGATGCGGTGACCTCCAGGCCCTTCGTGTTGACGAGGGTGACGAATGCAGACGATGAGCTCGAAGAGCTGCTCGAGGTGGTGGCGCCGGCCGCCGAGCCTGTGCTCGACGAGCTCGACGTGCTCGAGGAGGAGGAGTTGGCGCTCGTCCCGCCGCCACTGACGCTCTGACCGAGCACGCCGCCCACCGTGGCGACGGTGCCGGTGACGGGCGCGCGGAGCACGGTCTGGTCGAGTGTTCGCTGGGCGCTTGCCAGCGCGACCTGGGCCTGGAGGACCTGCGCGTTGTCCTGCGCAAGTGTCGCGGGCGGGGTCGTCGACTTGGCCGTGTTGTTCGCGGCGGTGGACGTCACCGAGAGCTTCGCCGCCGACACCTGCTGCTGCGCCTGGACGATCGCCTGCTGGTCCTTGGCGAGCATGCTCGTGCGGGCGTTCTGGGCGCTCTGGATCTGCGACGTCCGCTGGGACTTGGCCGAGGCGATCGCGTTGTTGTCGGCGACGATCTTCGCCTCGTAGCTCTGGATCGAGCTCAGGTCCTGCGTGATCGTGCTCTGAAGCGTCTGGAGCGTGCCCTGGTCCTGCGTCAGCTGGTACTGGTCGGCGTTGAGCTGCTTCGCCATCTGCTGCACCTTCAGCGCATCCGCGTTCACCTTCGCCTGGTCGTCGTTGACCTTGCTCTGCCAGTACGCCTGATCCGTAGGTGTGGTGGCGTTCTTCTGCGTGCTCTGGTCGGAGGCGAGCTGCTGCTGGTCGACCGTCTGCTGCGTCTGCAGGTCGTAGTTGCTCTGCGTATCCGCCTGCTGCCGCGCCTTGTCCTCGTTGACGACGTTCGTCATCGCGTTCACGGCGTCGTCCGCGCTGGCGTAGGTCGTGCCGTTGATCGTCAGCTTGGCCTTGTCGGCCTTCAGCTTCACGACCGCCGCGGCCAGGTTCCCCTGGTCCGCCTTCAGCTGCTTCTGAGCCTGCGTCAACGTCGCGGTGCTCTTCGCCGACGTCACGGTTTGGCTCGTCGCGGCGTCATCCGTCTTCAGCTGCGCCTTTGCGCTCGTCAACGCGGTCTCGGCCTGCGTCACCTGAGCCTTGCTTTGCGCGAGCGAGATCGCGTCAGCGGTCTTCTGCTGCGCCGTCTCACCTGCCTTGGCTTGCGCGAGGTTCGCGTTCGCAGACGCGAGGTTCGCCTCGGCCTGCTTCACAGCTGCGCCGGCGTCGGTCGGATCGAGCCGGCCCAGCACCTGACCCTTGGTCACCTGCTGGCCGGGCTTGACGGCGACCTCGGTCACGCGACCGGAGGTCTGGAACCCGACGGAAAGATTGGTCGCTGCCTGCACCGTCCCGGACGCCGAGACGGAGGACAGGACGACACCGCGAGCGACAGGCGACGTGCGCGGTGTCGCGGGGGCGGCGGTCGCGGTTGTGCGAAGCGCGAGATACGCGGCAACGCCGAGTCCCGCGACCAGCGCGAGGAGAATGACGTTCGTGGTACGAATGGCAGGGGCGGCGCGCCGCGGTAGCCGGCCGGCGAGGTCTGAAAGGGTGCTCATGCACAGGAGCTAAGCCGCCCCGCCTAAGGGGACGATGAAATCTCTCTAGGAGTGCTCTAAAGACGGAAGCAACCGCTCCGGTTCCTTGGCAGCTCTTAGCTGCCCACGGCCACCGGCGCCGCCGCGGAGACCGCCGGCCGGCCACCTTCGCCGTAAATGGCCAGACCGCTCCCGGGCTCGAAGAAGTGCAGGCGCGCAGTGTCGACGACGAGCTGCAGCGGCTCACCCATGCGGGCAGCTGTCAGCGGATGGACGCGCGCGATGAAGGTCGAGTCGTCGACGGCGAAATGGACGAGCACCTCCGAGCCAAGCGCCTCCCTCAGCGTGCAGACCGTCGTCAGGGTGCGTCCGCGCGCGTCCGCCGTGAACGCTGCATCCTCGAGGTCTTCCGGCCGGATGCCCAGGACGACCTCGCCGCCCTCGTGCCCGCGCAACGCCGGCCGGGCCGCGAGCACCTCGTCGCCGATCACGAGGCTGTGCTCGCCGAAGCTCACGGTTAGATCGCCGTTTCCCCGAGTGAGCCGCGCATTGACCATGTTCATAGCGGGGGAGCCGATGAAGCCGGCGACGAAGCGGTTCACCGGCCAGCGGTAGACCTGCTCGGGTGCGTCGACCTGCTGCAGCGTCCCGCCGCGCATGACGGCGATGCGGTCGCCCATCGTCATCGCTTCCGTCTGATCGTGCGTGACGTAGATCGTGGTCACGCCGAGCGTGCGCTGGAGCTTTTGGATCTCGGCGCGCATCTGCACGCGGAGCTGCGCGTCGAGGTTCGAGAGTGGCTCGTCCATCAGGAAGGCGTGCGGCTCGCGGACGATTGCACGCCCCATCGCGACCCGCTGTCGCTGCCCGCCGGACAGCGCATTCGGCTTGCGCTCGAGGTAGTCCTCGAGACCGAGCGTCGCCGCCGCGACGCTCACCCTGCGCCGCACCTCGGACTTATCGATTTTGCGCAGCTTGAGCCCGAACGCCAGGTTCTGGGCAACGGTCATGTGCGGGTAGAGCGCGTAGTTCTGAAAGACCATCGCGACATCGCGATCCTTCGACTGGACGTCGTTCACGACGCGGTCGCCGATCATGATCGTCCCTTCGCTGATCTCCTCGAGGCCCGCGACCATGCGCAGCGCCGTCGTCTTGCCGCAGCCCGAGGGGCCGACGAAGACCATGAACTCGTCCTCCTTGATCGCGAGGTCGAGCGACTCGACCGCGCGCGTCCCGTCGGGGTAGACCTTCGCGACTCCGTGAAACTCAATTGCAGCCAAGCCAGACTCCTTTTCAGCCCTTGATCGCGCCGCCCAGACCCGTGCCGCGAAGGAACGAGCGCTGGAAGATCAGGAAGCCGATGATGGGGACGAGCGATGCGATGAACAGCGCGGCGAGGAAGACGCCGAGCGAGGTCTGCGACTGAATCGTCGGCAGGCGCACCGAGAGCGGCTGCTCGTCGGGGTTTGTCAGTACGAGCAGCGGCCAGAGGAAGTCCTTCCACGACGCGAGCACTGCGAACACCGAAACCACGCCGAGGATCGGGCGCGACATCGGCAGAACGACGTAGGCGAACAGCCGAAATGGACCGGCGCCGTCGATGCGCGCCGCCTCGAAGATCTCGCGCGGCAGGTTGTCGAAGAACCGCGTCACGAGCACGACGTTGAACGCGCTCGCGCCGGCAGGCAGCCAGACCGCCCAGTAGCTGTCGATGAAGGAGTGATGGATCAGTGGCGGGTGCACGATCTCGACGTAGAGCGGCACGAGCAGCACGACCGCGGGGACGAACAACGTCGTGAGGAGGAGAGCGGTGATCACGCGCGCGTACTTCGGCCGCAGCACCGAGAGCGCAAAGCCCGCGGTCGTGGCGACGAAGACCTGGACGAACCACGAGCCGATCGCGAGCACGACCGTGTTCCAGAAGTACTTACCGACCTGCACGTTCGTCCATGCCTCGCGCAGGTTGTGCCACGCGGCGCCGTGCGGGAAGAACTGCATCGGATAGGTAATCGTGTCGTTCGTCGGCGTGATGGCGGACTTGGCGAGCCAAAGGAGTGGCCCGAGCCCGACGACGATCAGCCCGATGAGCAGCAGCACCTGCGCGCCGCCCATGCCCCATTTGACCCCTGGACGGCGCCATTCGTCGGGACCGATCAGCGCATGACTGGTCGAGTCGACATTGCGCGCCGCGCGGCGACGGCCGAACGGCATGATCATTTGGAGCTCCACGAGCGGGTGAGCCGCAGGTACACGAGCGAGAACAACGCGAGGAACACCGCGAGCATCAAGCTGAGCGCCGTCGCATTTCCGTAGTCCCCGCCGAGTGAGTTGCCGAATGCGTAGTTGTAGATCATCAGCAGCACGGTGAGCGTCGAGTTCGCAGGCCCGCCTGAGGTGAAGAGGTATGGCTCGAGAAAGACCTGAGCAGTCCCGATGATCTGCAGGATCATCGTAAGCAGCAGCACGCCGCGCAGCTGCGGGATCGTGATGTGCCAGACCTTGCGCCATAGCGAAGCGCCATCGACAGAAGCCGCTTCGTAGAGCTCGCGGTTCACACCCGTCAGAGCCGCGAGGTAGATGATCACCGTGCCGCCGGCGTTCGCCCACGTGGACTCGAGCACGAGCGACGGCATCGCGGTTTGCTGTGACTGCAACCAGGGATACGGGCCGAGGTGAGCCCAGCCGAGGATCGTGTTGAAGACACCGGTCGGGCTCGCGTCGTAGAACGTCTTCCAGAGCAGGACGGCGACGACCGGCGGAATGACGACCGGGAGGTAGGCCAGCGCGCTGTACACGCCGCGGAAGCGGCGCACCTCGCTCATCAGCACCGCGGCAACCAGCGGCACCGGATAGCCGAAGATCAACGCGAGGAGGGCGAAGTAGGCGGTGTTCTTGACCGCGATCGGCAGCAACGGGTCGTGGAGCACAGACCGGAAGTTGTCGAGCCCGACGAAGGTCGCCGGCGACACGAGGTTCGTGTGCTGCACCGACATGATCACCGTGCGCACGATCGGGTACCACGAAAACGCGCCGAACACGAACAGCATCGGAAGGAGGAACAGCAAGGTCGCGAGGCCTCCGCCCCGCACCCATGTGACGGGTGTGCGGCGGGCCCGCCGATAGCTGCGTTCGCTCACGCCAGCAGGCTCGCTGTCGGGCCAGTGCGCGTCAATTGGATCGGCGGTCGACATTCCAACAAGCCTCCGTGGGGCCGGTGGTTCGTACGGGCGGCCGGAGAGGGTCCCCGGCCCCGGCCGCCCGTACGAGGTTCAGCTACTTGCCCTGGCTGATTGCGGCCTGAGCAGCACTGTTCGCCTGGTCGAGCAACTGCTGGACGTTCGCGTTCTTGTCGGTCATGACCGCCTGGACCGCTGCGTCGAGCGTGTGGTACACGCTCTGCGTGGACGCGGCGGGCTCAGGAATCACCTGCTGGTTGAAGATGTTCGTGTTGAACGGCTTCATCTGGGTCAGCGGCACGTTGATGTACGGCTTGATCCAGGTGTTGGCGAGGTCGTACTGCGCCTTGTTGAAGAGGGGCAGTGCGGGGACGCCAACCGGCTGCTTCGACGCCACGAGCGTCTTGGCATTGCGGATCGCCTGTGCCTTGTCGACGAGCGGGCGCTCGTAGAAGAAGTCGATCCACTTGATCGCCGCCGCGCGTGCGGCCGCGTTCGCGTCCGGCCGGACGGCGACGAGCGTGCCGCCGCCAAGAACGCCTGAGGTCTTGTTCTTCGCGAGCGGGATCGTGGCAAGCCCGTAGATGCTCGGATCGATGTTGCTCGCCGACACGAGGTTCGTGTAGACGTCCGAGCCGTTGAGGTACATGCCGACGTTGCCTGCGGCGAACGCCTGGTTGATGTCACTCCACCCCATGTCGAAGTTGGAGCCCATCGAGTTGTCCGTCCACCGCATCTTCTTCAGCATGTTCAGCGCGGTGACGGCCTTGGCGTTGTTGAGCGTCGCCTTGGCAGTCGTGCCCCGGCCCGTTTCCATCCGGCCGCCGAGCGAGTACACGAGCGTCGTGAAGATCCAGCCTGCGCTGTTGTCTGCCTTCGCCATCTGCGCATAGCCGGCCTTGCCGGTCTTCTGCGTGATCTGCCTTGCGTAGGCCTGAACCTGCGCCCAGGTCGTTGGCGGCTTGTTCGGATCGAGTCCCGCGGCGGTGAAGAGCTTGCGGTTGTAGTGCAGCGCCATCGCGTATGCACCCTTCGGGAGAGCGACGATCTTGCCCTTCGAGGTGGTGGCTTCGGCGAGGACTGCTTTGTTGTACTTCGAGAAGTACGGCAGCTGCTTGATCTCAGCGGTGAGGTCGGCGAGCTGACCGTTTTCCCCGAGCGTCCGGGCGTCCGTGAAGGGCACCTCGAACACGGTCGGCAACGTCCCCGCGGCCAGCTTGGCCGCGAACGTCGGGCCGGTCCACTGATACTCGACCGGCTTGACCTTGATCGAGGGGTTGGCCTTCTCGAACGCCTTGACCTGATTGTTGAACTGCTGAATCGCCTCGGGCGTGCTGCCCGGGATCAGCGACGCGACGCTGATCGTCGTCGTCTTGGTGGTCGCCGCACTCGAGACCGAGCTTGCAAACACAGCGAGCAGGCTCGTCACGATGACGGCGAGGAGTGCAGTCATGCGAGTGGACTTCATCGTCCTTACCCCTTCCTGAGCACCGGGACTGTGCCCAATGCCGGCTGGTTTGACCTATCCGATGTGTCCGCGCGGGGCGACCTGACCCCGGACGGATATGGGTTCGTCTGGCCGTTGCTCTTTGACTTCAGCCAGACCGTGCTGTCGTGCGGAAGCGCACCTCCTTCGAGCTCACTGCTGGCGAGCAGAACGCTGGCGCCGTCCGGCAGGTCGACCGGATCCGGGCCGAAGTTGACGAGGCAGATGAAGTCCTCGCCGCGTGCAAAGGCGAGGACAGAGTCGGAAGACGGGAGCCACCGCAGGTCGCCATCACCGAGCGCCGAGATGTCACGACGAAGGTGCAGGCCCGAGCGGTAGAGGTTGAGCATCGACGTCGTCGCTGCGGACTGCGCCTCCACGGTGAGCGGGGCCCAGTCGTCGGGTGGGTCGAGCCAGGGGCGCCCTGCGCCCTCGGCGCTGAATGCGAACGGCGGCCGCTGACCCGCCCACGGAAGCGGGACGCGGCAGCCGTCGCGGCCAGGATCGACTCCGCCGGAGCGGTGCCACATCGGGTCCTGGCGTCTGTCGGACGGAATGTCCTCGACCTCGGGGAGGCCGAGCTCTTCGCCCTGGTAGACGTACATCGAGCCGGGCAGCGCCATTGCGAGCAGTGCCGCGGCACGAGCCCGCCGCGTACCGCGCTGCAGGTCGGTGGGCGTGCCCTCGCGCTTCGATTCGAACGCGAAGGACGTGTCATCGCGGCCGTACCGCGTGACCGGCCGCGTGACGTCGTGGTTCGAGAGCACCCAGGTCGCCGGTGCGCCGACGGGAGCGTGTGCGGCGAGCGACGAGTCGATCGACGTGCGCATCGGCCCCGGCTCCCACGGGCACGCGAGAAAGTCGAAGTTGAACGCGGTGTGCAGCTCGTCGGGGCGAAGGTAGCGGGCAAGCCGCTCCGCGTCGGGCAGCCAGACCTCGCCGACGAGAACGCGCGGCTCGGCGTAGCCGTCGGCGATCGCGCGCCACCGGCGGTAGATCTCGTGCAGCGGGTCCCGGTCCATGAACGGGTGCTCGCCGGGACCGGGCTCCGCGGTCTCTTCGCTGAGCGCCGGGTCTTTCACGAGCAGCGCGGCGGAGTCGATCCGCACGCCGGCGACGCCACGATCGAACCAGAACCGAATGACGTCCTCGTGCTCGGTCCAGACATCGGGGTGCGTCCAGTTGAGGTCGGGCTGCTCAGGTGCGAAGAGGTGGAGGTACCAGTCCCCGGGCGCGCCTGATGCGTCTTGCGTCCGCGTCCACGCCGACCCGCCGAAGATCGACTGCCAACCGTTCGGCGGCAGCTCGCCGCCGGGGCCGGTGCCGGGCCGGAACCAGAAGCGGTCGCGTGCGGGAGAATCGGGCGGCGAGTCGAGCGCTTCCTGGAACCACGGATGCTGGTCGGAGACGTGGTTCGGGACGATGTCGACGATCGAACGGATCCCGAGCGCGCGTGCCTCGGCGATCAGCTGCTCCGCCTCCTCGAGCGTCCCGAAGGCGGGATCGATCGACCGGTAATCGGAGATGTCGTAGCCGGTGTCGGCCAGGGGCGAGGGGTACCACGGGTTGAACCACAGCGCGTCGACGCCGAGCTCGTCGAGGTATGGCAGCCGGCTGCGCACGCCGGCCAGGTCGCCGATCCCGTCGCCGTTCGCGTCCGCGAAGCTCCGCACGTACACCTGGTAGACGACGGCGTCGCGCCACCAGCGGTCGTCGACAACCGATTCAGGCTGCGGTTCGACCGCCGTCGTGGTCTCAACGTGCGTCACGGTGCGTGACGATCGCACATTTGACAAACGAATGCAAGAGTTAGACGAAATCCTGCAGCTTTTCGACTTTCAGAGTCAGATCAGCCAAATCGGAACCACGCCGGAGCCGGCCGATCACTCCATTGCGGCTCCGGCCTAGACGCCGACTGCGAGCTTGACCGGGGCCGCCGCGGTAGAGCCGCGGGCAACGATCTCCGGCTCGAAGAAGAGCTCCTCGGCCGAGACCTCGGCGCCCTCGATCTGGCTCACAAGCATCGCGACCGCCGCGCGGCCGATCGCTTCGATCGGCTGGCGGACGGTCGTCAGCGGAGGATCCGTGCAGCTCATGAAGGCGGAGTCGTCATAGCCGACGACCGAGATGTCGGCGGGCACCGAGAGCCCGGCGCGGCGCGCCGCGCGGATCGCGCCCAGAGCCAGCGGGTCGCTCGCACAGACGATCCCGGTCGCCCCCGCGTTGATCAACCGGGTTGCGGCGGCATGCCCGCCCTCGAGGGAGAACATCGTCCGCTCGACGAGCTCGGAGCCCGGTGCATTGCCTGCCGTCTTCATCGCCACGTCCTCGAACGCCTCCAGCTTCCGGCGCGACGGGACGTGGTCGGGCGGGCCAAGGATCAGTCCGATTTGCTCGTGTCCGAGCGAGGCGAGGTGACCGTAGGCCTGCTCCATCGCCGCCGCGTCGTCGGTCGAGACGCGCGGGAAGTCGAGGTGGTCGGCGGCAGCGTTGACGAGGACGACCGGCAGGCGCAGCTTCAGGAGGCGCGTGTAGTGCTCGTGCGGGGCATCCGCCTCCGCGTACTGCCCGCCGGCGAAGACCATGCCCGACACCTGGCGCTCGAGGAGCATCTCGACGTACTCGGCCTCGGACATGCTTCCGGTGCGGGTGCAGAGGACGGCGTTGAAGCCGCGTTGGGCGAGCGCTCCACCAACCACCTCCGCCAGCGCCGGGAAGATCGGGTTCTGCAGCTCCGGCACGACGAGGCCGACCATCCGGGCCCGCCGGACGCGCAGGTGCGTCGGCCGCTCGTAGCCGATCACGTCGAGGGCGGTGAGCACGGCCGCGCGGGTCGCGTCGGAGATCCCGGGCTTGCCGTTGAGGACCCGGCTGACCGTCGCCTCGCTGACGCCGGCCTGCTTGGCTACGTCTGCAAGATTGCGCGCCATCTTGCAACTATACGACACGACTCTGCAAGTCCTGCCGTGGACGAACATTGCAGGAACGAACCCGGCGGCTAACTCACCGCCGCGACAAGCCGCCGGCACGCCTCGAACACTGCCGCGCGGCGGCGCGCCCGCAGCCGCGGGCTCTCGCCACCCGGGTTGCGCCGTTCCGGCGTTGCGATCGCCCATGTCTGGGCAATCGAGATCACCATTGCAAGCAGCTCGGCCGCGCCAATCGTGTCGTCGATCAGCCCTTCGGCCTGCGCGCGCGCGACCGCGCGCGTGTGCTCGCGGATCGCACGTTCGATCACCTCGATGCGATGCTCGCTCTCCTCGACCTCGAGGGCATGCCACGAGCCGAGGCGGACGATCTCCGGATGGGCGGCAAAGAAGTCGTAAGCCGCAACGCCGAACTCGGGCAAGCGCGTCGCGTCGAGCGGGACCTCGTCGAGAAAGCGCGTGACGTGCTCGCTGACGACCGCGTCGAACAGCTCCTGCTTGCTTCCGAAGTACGCATAGATCAGCTGCTTGTTCGCACAAGCCGCCTCTGCGATGCGGTCGATCCGCGCGCCGGCCACGCCGCGTGAGGCGAACTCGGCGGTTGCCGCATCGAAGATGCGGCGTTTCGTGGCCGCGGGATCCCGTCGCATGGTGCGCCGACGCTAGCTGAGTCGGTCCAGCTAGCTTAACAACTAACTAGTTAGTTGCTCACAAAGGAGACCTGAGATGTCCCTGGTTCGCCGCTGGTACCGCGTGGCCACGCTCGGATTCGTGGCCGCGGGGGTCGCCGGCGTCATCGCCGTCGCCGCCACCGGAGCGTCGTCGGCCGGCAGCCCTCCGCCGGAGGTGGCCCCGCAGGCCGATACCTGGCCCGCGCACAACTACGACCTCGCCAACTCACGCGCCACGACGCATACCGACATCAACGCGACTAATGTCGCCACGCTCAAGCGCAAGTGGTCGTTCAAGATCCCCGGAAGCGGAGTCTTCGGCAACTTTGCGACGACACCGATCGTGCTGAACGGCGTCGTCTACTTCCAGGACTTGAGCTCGAACGTCTACGCCGTCGACGAGCAGACGGGAACGCTCAAGTGGAAGCACACGTTCAACAGCACGTCGATCGGGCCGAACGGTGTGTCATACGGCTACGGCCGGCTGTACGGCGCGACCGAAAAGTTCGCCTTCGCACTGGACCCGGCGAACGGCAAGGTCGTCTGGCGGCACACGCTTGCCACGTCGGTGAAGGTCGGCATCGACATGGCGCCCCAGCTCTACGACAACAAGGTGCTGATCTCGACCGTCCCGGGCAGCGGCGTCAAGCACTTCTACGAGGCCGGTGCAGTCGGCATCGTCTACGCGCTCGATGCAACGACGGGCAAGACCCTGTGGTCGTTCGACACCTACCCGCCGACCAAGCGCGGGAAGATCAGCGGCGGCGGCCTCTGGTACCCGCCGGCCGTCGGGGCCGACGGCAACATCTACCTGGGCGTTGCGAACCCGGGCCTCTGGCCGAACTCCAAGAGCAATCCGAACGCCTCGCAGCGGCCGGGGCCGAACCTGTATACGGACTCGCTCGTCGCCCTCGACGGCGCGACCGGGAAGCTCAAGTGGTACCGCCAAGTGATCTCGCATGACGTCCGCGACTACGACCTGATGATCCCGCCGGTGCTGTACACGCCGACGGGTGGGTCGGAGATCGCGATCGGCGCCGGGAAGATGGGCAAGGTCTACGCCTGGAAGGCGGCAACGGGCACCGCCGTCTGGCGCGCATCTGTCGGGAAGCATCTGAACGACACGGGCCTGCTGCCCAAGAAGCAGGTCACGATCTGCCCCGGTGACTTCGGCGGCGTCGAGACGCCGATGGCACAAGCCGGCGGCACACTCTTCGTGCCGTGGCTGAACATGTGCGCAGTCGGCTCCGCGACCTCGGAGTCGGTCCCGGCGGCCAACTTCGGCACGGCGACCGGCGGCCTGACCGCGTTTGACGCGGCGACCGGAAAGGTCAAGTGGTCGAAGAAGCTTCCGCACGCCAACTTCGGCGCTGCAACGGTCGCAAACGACGTGGTCTTCACCTCGGACTTCACGGGGAAGATCTACGCGTACTCGACCGCGGATGGGAAGCTGCTCTGGACGGCGCAGGCACCGGCGGGAATCAATGCGTTCCCGGCCGTGACCCAGAAGATGCTGATCGTCGGTGCCGGCACGCCGGGACTCGGGACGATCAAGAAGCCCCTCTTCTCCCTCGTCGCCTACTCACTTGGCTAACGGTTCGTCTGTGACCCGCACGCCGCGATCATGAAGGGCGTCCTCAAGGTCACCTGACAAAACGCGGGAGCCCGCTCGCAGGAGAGGGCTCCCGCTATGCCGCTGCAGCGCCGGTCATGATCGCGACCGCTTCCGGCATCGTGTGCGACTGCGGTGTGACGACCGCGGCGCGCTTGCCGAGGCGCATGATCTGAATGCGATCGGCAAGTTCGAACACGTGCGGCATGTCGTGGCTGATCAGGATCACCGGCAATCCGCGCTCGCGCACACGCTTGATCAGCTCGACGACCTGAGCGGTCTCCTTGACGCCGAGCGCGGCGGTGGGCTCGTCCATGATCACGACGCGCCGCCCCCACGCTGCGGCGCGGGCAACCGCCACTCCCTGGCGCTGGCCGCCCGAGAGATCCTGCACCGCGGCGCGCACCGACTGCACGCCGATGTTCAGCTCGGAGAGCGCGCGCCTGGCTTCCTTCCGCATCTCGCGCTTGTCGAGCATGCGTAGCACCTGGCCAAGCGGGCCGTGACGGCGGAGCTCGCGGCCGAGGAAGAGATTCGACGCGATGTCGAGCGCGGGCGCGACGGCGAGATCCTGGTAGACGGTCTCGATCCCTGCACGACGCGCGTCGAGCGGCGTCTTGAACGTCACCTCTTCGCCGTCGAGGCGGATCTCTCCCTCTTCCGGTTGCAGCGCGCCCGACAGCACCTTGATCAAGGTCGACTTGCCGGCGCCGTTGTCGCCGATCACCGCGAGCACCTCGCCCGGGTAGAGCTCGAAGTCGGCGCCCGAGAGCGCGGTCACATGCCCGAAGCGCTTGACGATCCCGCGCGCTTCGAAGAGAGGCGCGACTGCGCTCTTCGGCTCCGCGCTCATCCGCGTTCCTTGCGGTGCGTGAGCTGGTCGACCGAGACGGCGAGGATGACGAGGATGCCGGTGATCAGGATCTGGTAGACGGACGAGACGCCCATCAGCACGAGCCCGTTGCGGAAGACGCCGACGATCAGTGCGCCAAACAGGGTACCGATCACGTTGCCGCGGCCGCCGAAGAGGCTCGTGCCGCCGAGGACGACGGCGGTGATGCTGTCGAGGTTGTCGGTCTGTCCCGCGTTCGGGTCGCCGACCTCCGTGCGCGCGATCAGGAGCAGCGCAGCGAGGCCGTAGATCGCGCCCGCCACGACGTAGACGGAGATGAGCAAGCGGTCGGTGCGGATACCGGACAGCCGCGTCGCCTCCGGGTTGTTGCCGACGGCGTAGACGTGATTGCCCCACTTCGTCTGGGTGAGCACGAACCAGAACAACGCGTACAGCGCGAGCATGAGCACGACCGCATAGGTGATGTCAGTGCCGCCGATCGAGAACGTCCGGCCGAAGTACGTCATCGCCGACGGCGGATTTGCGATCGTCTCCTCGTTCGAGTAGATGTGGACGAGCGCCATCGCGATGTTGAACGTGCCGAGCGTGACGATGAACGCGGGCAGCCGGACCTTCGTCACGAAGAGCCCGTTCACCAGACCGAACGCCGCGCACGCGAGGACACCGAGAAGGATCGCGGGAATCGCGGGCACGCCGCTGTGCACGGCGAGCTTCGTCATCACGATCATCCCGAACGCCATCACGGCGCCGCACGAGAGGTCGATGCCCGCGGTCAGGATGATCAGCGTCTGACCGATCGCGAGCACGCCGACCTCGACGACCTGCTGCAGGATCAGCGAGAGGTTCGGCCCCTGCAGGAACTGGTCCGACTGGAACGAGAAGAAGATCATCGCCAGCGCGAGTGCGCCGAGGGGGCCTGCAATCGGGTTGCCAACCGCTGCGCGACCGAACTGCGTCACGCGCTCGAGCGCGCCGTTGCTCCTGTCGGTGGTTGCTCCTGATTCCAAGGTGGTCATCCTGATCGTGAACGGTGGGAGCCGGGGCGGTCAAGCCGCCCCGGCTCCCGGCACACTCGCCTCCTACCCCCAGCAGTTGGCGAGACCGAAGGCGAGACCCTTCGAGGGCACGCCTGCCACAGGCTTGGCGGTGATCAGGTTGACGCCGGTGTCCGTGTAGCCGGACACCTTCTTGCCGGTCTTGGCGTAGTTCACGACGGCCTGCACGCCGCGTGACGCCATCTTCAGCGGGTACTGCTGCGACGTCGCGGCGATCACGCCTGCCTTGACGTTGCGGACGCCCGCGCAGCCACCGTCGACCGAGACGATGGTCACCTTGCCGGCCTTGCCCGCGTTCTTCAGCGCCGTGTAGGCGCCGGCGGCGGCCGGTTCGTTGATCGTGTAGACGAGGTTGATGTCAGGGCTCTTCTGGAGACACGTCTCCATCGCGGTCTGACCCTTCGCCTGGTCACCGGAGGTGTCTGCGCTGCAGACGATCTGCGGCGACATCTTGTACTTCGTCGAGTCCTTCTGGGTGATCCCCGGCACGCCGAAGCCGCTCAGGAACCCGTTGTGACGCAGGTACCCGACGGACGGGCCCGGGAAGAGGTCGAGCATCGCGATCTTCGGCGTCTTCCCCTTGAAGAGCACCTTCGCGTACTTCCCGATCAGGACGCCTGCCGTGAAGTTGTTCGTCGCGAAGAGCGCGTCGACGGCGGACGCCGGGTTCGGCGGTGTGTCGAGCGCGATCACGAGGACGCCCTTGGCGCGCGCCTTCCTGATCGCGGGGACGACGGAGTCGTTGCTCGGCGTGATCAGGATGCCCTTGACGCCGGCGCTGACCATGTTCTCGATCGCCGTGATCTGTGTCGCGGCGTCGCCGTCGATCTTGCCGGCAGCGGTCAGCAGGGTGACGCCGAGCGCCTTCGCCTGCTTCTGGGCACCTTGCTTCATCTTCACGAAGAAGGGGTTCGTATCGGTCTTCGTGATCAGGCCGACCTTGATGGTCGCGGTGCTACGAGCCGGGCCGTCGGAGCGGGCACTGCTCAACCCGACGAGGAGCGCGAGACTGACCGTCAGCACCCCCATGAGACTCACAAGCCAACGAGAAAAGCGCATTTCTCTCCCTTCTGGGTGGGGCCGTACCTCGAGTGGCACCGCCCCCAGGCGTGTGCTTTCGTGGTAACGGTAACGCAGTATCGGTAGCTCTAACAGAGTGCCGTATCAGTTGTCAAGCGTCTTGCTGACGCCAAATTCTGAACGTATAGTCCGACAGCGGTGGTATCCGTACCACGACTTCCAGCCGAAAGGGCAGCAAACGGGATGCGCGTAACAATGCGCCAGGTGGCGGAACGGGCCGGCGTCTCGGCCATGACCGTCTCCCGCGTGATCAACGAAAGCCCCCGCGTCAGCGAGGAGGCCCGGACGCGCGTCGAAGCGGCAATCGCCGAGCTCGGTTACGTGCCGAACCGGCTCGCGAGCGGTCTGATCCGCAGGAAGACCGGAGCGATCGGGCTGATCGTCCCCGACGTCGGCAACCCCTTCTTCACGCTCGTCGTCCGAGGCGTCGAAGAGGTCGCCTGGCGCGCCGGCTACCACGTGATCCTCTGCAACACGCAGGGCAACCTCGACCGCGAGCGCGGTTATCTCGAGGACATGCTCGCGTTCCAGGTCGATGGCCTCTTGATCGCCCCGGTCGGAGACCGATCACGACCAAGCCTGCGTGTGCTCAAGAAGAACGAGGTCCCGTTCGTGCTCATCGACCGCTCGATCGCCGGCCACGACGGCGACCTCGTCCAGGGAGACAGCATCAGCGGCGCGCGCCGGTTGATCGAGCATCTGATCGCGCTCGGCCATCGCCACATCGGGATGATCACCGAGGCGAACGAGGTCTCCACCGCTCGCGACCGGCTCCAGGGCTACAAGGAGGCGCTCGCGGCCGCGCACATTCAGTTTCGCCCCGAGCTGATCGTCGAAGCGAGCGCGATCGACGTCGAAGCGGCGCACGACGCGACGTTGAAGCTGCTCGACCTGCTCGATCCGCCCACGGCGATCTTCTCGGTCAACAACATCGCTGTCGTCGGTGTCGCGGAAGCGGCGCGCGAGCGCGGACTCGAGATCCCGCGCGACCTCGCGCTCGTCTGCTTCGACGACATCGAGCACGCATCGCGCTTCCTCCCGTTCCTCACCGTGATGTCGCAGCCGGCGGAGACGTTCGGGACGATCGCGACACAGTTGCTGCTGGACCGGCTTGCCGGGCAGGTCTCGGAGCGGCGCCGCATCGTCGTGCTACCCGCCGACTTCATCGTGCGCGAGTCCTGCGGTGCGCAAGTTCCCGTCGACGACGCCGCATGACCTACGGCGGTGTCGAGGCCGGCGGTACGAAGTGGGTCTGCGGGATCGGCACCGGACCCGAGGACCTGCACGCGCTCGCAAGCTTCCCGACGACGACTCCGGCGGAGACACTCGCCCTCACGGCCGAATTCTTCATGCAGAACGGCGGCGTCTCGGCAATCGGCGTGGGCTCGTTCGGGCCGGTCGACCTGCGGGACGGCCGCATCACCACGACGCCCAAGCCCGGCTGGGCAGACACCGACGTCGTCTCGGAGCTGCACGGCGCGCTCGGCGTTCCCGTTGCGTTCGACACGGACGTCAACGCCGCCGCACTCGGCGAAGGGCGCTGGGGCGCGGCGATCGGTCTCGACACGTTCTGTTACTTCACCGTCGGTACTGGAATCGGCGGCGGCGTGATGGCGGGCGGGCGACTCGTGCACGGGCTCGTCCATCCGGAGGTCGGCCACCAGCTGATTCCCCACGACCGCGCCCGCGATCCGTTCGGGGGCGCCTGCCCCTTCCACGGCGACTGCTTCGAAGGTCTCGCGTCCGGCAGCGCGATCGCGCAGCGCTGGGGCAAGCCGAGCGAGGACCTACGCGACCGGAGTGAGGTCTGGGAGCTGGAGGCGGAGTACCTCGCGCTCGGTGTCGTCAACGTGATCTGCGTCGTCTCGCCGCAACGCGTGATCCTCGGCGGCGGCGTGATGAAGCAGCCGTCGCTCCTGCCCCTGGTGCGCGCCCGCGTGCGCGAGCTGCTGGCCGGCTACATCGTGGCGCGGGAGCTCTCGGACGGCCTCGACGACTACATCGTCGGGCCGGCCCTCGGCGATCGCGCGGGTGTCCTCGGCGCGATCGAGCTCGCCCGGCTGGCCGCCCAGCGGGCTGGTGTCTGACACCTGTTCGAGAGGCGTACGCGGTGTGAGCTGCGACGAGGTGTCAGACACTTTTTGCACTGCCCGCCCGCCTAAAAAATCGCTCTGCGCCTGGGTCTGCGGCACACCCCCTCCGGGGAATACGCTGGTCACTTCGAAAGTTGTAGCTACTACAGCGTTTGAATCTGAGTTGTTTGAATCTGAGTTGCTCAAGACCCGAAGGAGACCTGCGTGTCGAATCTCTTGCTCATCCCACTGGAAGACAACGTCGTCTTCCCCAACATGTCGGTGACACTAACCGTGGACGTCGGCGACGACGAGCGCGTCTTTCTCGTGCCTGTGCACGAGGGCGAGTTCGCGCGAGTCGGCACCGTGGCCGAGGTCTCCGGAACGATGCGCCTGCCGGGTGGCGGCAGCGCCGTGACCGTTTCCGGCCTGCATCGCGGCATTGCGGGCGCGGCCCACACCGGTCCCGACGGCCGCCTGCGCGTCGAGGTCGAGGAGCGGCCCGACGAGCAGCCCCCGCGTGTCCAGACCGCCGAGCTCGAGCGCGAGTACCGCGCCGTGGTCGAGGAGATCCTCGATCTCCGCGATGCGGACTCCCGCGTCCACGACTTCGTGCGGTCGATCACCGAAGCCGGAGCGCTTGCGGACACCTCCGCATATGCGCCGGACATCAACTTCACCGAGAAGATCGAGCTGCTCGAGACGATCGACATCGTCGAGCGCCTCAAGCTCTCACTGCGCCTCCAGCGCGAGCGGCTTGCGGAGCTGCAGATCCGCCGCCGCATCCGCGAGGACGTGGAGTCGGGAGCCCAGAAGCAGCAGCGGGAGTACATCCTG
Organism: Gaiellaceae bacterium; assembly: GCA_045805985.1. Classification (GTDB taxonomy): domain Bacteria; phylum Actinomycetota; class Thermoleophilia; order Gaiellales; family Gaiellaceae; genus PALSA-600. Next base: position 136,650 of record JBJMKA010000019.1, read on the forward strand.
CGCCGCCAGATGGACTCGATCCGCAAGGAGCTCGGAGAGGACGACGGCTCTGCAGCGGAGGACTATCGCACGAAGATCGCCGAATCCGGCATGCCCGATGACGTTCGCGAGCAGGCCGAGCGCGAAGTGGCGCGGCTCGAGCGGATGGGCGACCAGAACGGCGAGTCGCAGATGATCCGCACCTACCTGGACTGGCTCCTGTCGGTGCCGTGGGGCGCGACCTCGGAGGAGCGCCTCGACCCGGCCCACGCACGCGAGGTGCTCGACGCGGACCACGCGGGCCTCGAGGACGTCAAGGACCGGATCGTCGAGTACCTGGCGGTGCGCAAGCTCCGCCAGGAGCGCGGGATCGAGGAGGACAAGCGCTCCGGCGCGATCCTCACCTTGATCGGCCCTCCCGGGACCGGCAAGACCTCGATCGGCGAGTCGATCGCGCGGGCACTGAACCGCGAGTTCGTGCGCATGTCGCTCGGCGGGATCAGAGACGAAGCGGAGATACGCGGCCATCGCCGCACTTACATCGGCGCTCTGCCGGGAAGGTTGGTCCGTGCTCTCAGGGATGCGGGGACGATGAACCCGGTGATCCTGCTCGACGAGGTCGACAAGGTCGGCGCCGATTGGCGCGGCGACCCGTCGGCGGCGTTGCTCGAGGTGCTCGACCCGGCGCAGAACCACTCGTTCCGCGACCACTACCTCGACGTCGAGCTCGACCTCTCGCAGGTCGTGTTCATCGCCACCGCGAACGTCGCCGACACGATCCCCGGCCCACTGCTCGACCGCATGGAGGTCATTCGTTTCGACGGCTACACCGTCGACGAGAAGGTCGCGATCGGTCGCGACTATCTGTGGCCGCGGCAGCGCGAGCGCAACGGCCTCAACGAGAACGAGGTCGTGGTGACCGACGGCGTGCTCCAGACGATCGTCTCCGAGTACACGCGCGAAGCGGGCGTGCGGCAACTCGAGCGTGAGCTCGGCAAGCTGCTGCGCAAGACGGCGACGAGCATCGTCTCCGGCAAGCTCGACGCACCCGTGACGATCGACGTCGAGCTCGTCCGCGACGCGCTCGGTCGGCAGCGGTTCTTCCAGGAGTCGGCGGAGCGCACGGCGGTGCCGGGCGTCGCCACCGGTCTCGCAGTCACCGGCACGGGCGGCGATGTGCTGTTCGTCGAGGCGACATCGATGAAGGGCAAGCACGAGCTCGTGCTCACCGGCCAGCTGGGTGACGTGATGAAGGAGTCGGCGCGCATCGCTCTCTCCTACATCCGCTCGCATGCCGACCAGCTCGGGATCGACGAGGACTCGTTCGACGATCGTTCATTCCATGTGCACGTGCCGGCGGGAGCGATCCCGAAGGACGGCCCGAGCGCCGGGATCACGATGTCCACCGCAATCGCATCGCTGCTCTCCGGCCGCCCGGTGAAGCACACTGTCGGCATGACCGGCGAGGTGACGCTGCAAGGGCGCGTGCTGCCGATCGGCGGTCTCAAGCAGAAGGTGCTCGCGGCACACGCCGCCGGGCTGACCGACGTGATCATCCCGGAGCGGAACCGCGCCGACCTCGACGACGTCCCGGCGGATGTCAAGGCGGAGATGTCGTTCCATCCGGTGATGACGCTCGACGAAGTGCTGGCGCTCGCACTCGAGCCCACAACCGCAGCGCATGCGCTGCCGTAGCTGCTCGCCGATGCCCGAGGATGTCCGCCGCGCGGCGGACATCCTCGAGCGTCGCTGGACCGTCTCGATCATCTGGGCCTCGCACGAGGGAGCCGTCCGCTTCAACGAGTTCGTGCAGTCACTGGGCGCGATCTCACCGTCGACGCTCGCCGCACGACTGCGGGAGCTCGAGGACGCGGGGATCCTGGAGCGGACGACCGTCGAAGGCCGGCCGCCGCGCAACGAGTACCGGTTGACGCCGCTCGGCCGCCGGCTCGAAGGCCTGGTCGGCGCGCTACGCGCACTCGCGCGCTAGACAACTCGCAAGGATTGCCGCCGACAGCGAACCGGGCGTAAGGACCGTCGCCCAACCGACCGTAGTTTCCCCCGGTCCTCGCGGACTCGTCTGTACGAACCGGGTTTGTCATACGATCCGACCAACCGACCAAGGAGGGCACAAGATGGCCGTCGCATTCGTTCAAGAGTTCCCGATTATTGGTGACGATCGAAGCACCGCGAACTACGACGCCGTCAACGACCATGTCTTGGCGTCCGGTGTTCCCGACGGACTCGTCAGCCACAGCGCCGGCTTCGACGATGACGCCGGGGTGTTCCGGGTTTTCGACATCTGGGAGAGCCAGGCACACGCTCAGCGTTTTATCGACGGAACCCTCATGCCGTTCATCCAACCGGCCCTGGATAGTGGAGCCCCGCCGCCGGCTCGGCAGGGGTTCTACGACCTGCACAACGTCGTCACCCCGTAACCGCTCAGGTCGTCGGAAGGAGACGAGCTGCTCTGGCGCTAACGCGGTGGCTCGTGCCTTGCGCGCACGTCTTCCTCTCACGCGTTCAAGCGCCATTCCAGAACTCTCGCCCGAACGAGGAGGTCGCCGCCTGACTCGCGAACCCTCAACCACGCTCAGGTAGGCATTCCCGCACTCAATGTGCCCAGGCGAGAATCACTCGTCCAGATTCACTCCCAACGTGTCCGAAAAACGCTCGAAGGCGTCCAGGATCGGCAGGTTGGATGCCGTGAGGCCCATCGACCAGGTCGGGGGGGCCAGCCCAACATGCGTCGTGAACCGAACCATCCCGCCGCCGGAGCGACTTTCCGCATATCGGGCACCGCGGTATCCCAGCGATCGGCCAAAGCTGCAATCTGCCGACGCGGTTCCTCACGTTTGGATTGTAGGTCGCCCTCAGGGGTCGCTCGCCAACACTGGCGCAAGCGACTGTCTCGCCGTATGTGCTGGGCTCCGTGGCCATGGATTCGGAGGCCTGGTTGTGCTCACGGCAGGAGTTGTCGGGCCTGCTCGACGTGGCCGGCACCAACCCATATCTCAGCTGGGAAGGCGGGATCTGTCGGCGCCAGTCCGCCGGCGGCGGCGTAAGGGGAGATCCCCTTGTAGAACGCCTCGATCCCGTTCGCCCGGAGACGCGAGCAGATCATCTCCGCTAGTGGCACGTTCGGAACCTGCGTCAGCTTGACGGCGGTTTCGTAACGCTCTCCCGGCTTCAACCCCTCAACCCGCCGCGGCCCGTCGCTCGACCGCAACCACACTGCGCGCTTGCCGGGTGCATCACTTCGCATCCACATCGTTACGCCTACCCAGGCGAGCATTGCTGCTAGCAGCCAGACGAGAAGCTGTGGCAAGACAGCCGGCCCTACCGCAGCGACTCCAATCCCGAGCACAACCACGGCCAAGCCAACCCAGCGTCCGATGCCGTTGGTCTTAGCGTGCGCATAATCGTTGCTCGTCATGACGTTTGACGGTACTTAACCGCTCTCCCGCGTGCCACCCTCTCGATCCGCGTGACTCCCGACGCCACGCAGGCAGGGGTCATTTGCGAACGCTCGCCCAGGCGAGGCTTAGAGGGTTGGGCGCGTGGATTTGCGCCTGCGGCAGACCCAGGCTGTCTGACCGTCGGCTCTTTCAGAGACACCCCGTGACCGGGTCGCATTTCCAACGTGGGCGTGGTCCCGGTTCACTCGGTCTTGCCTCGGTGCTCCACCGGCCGCAGAAGTCACACCGGATCTCAAGCCGTGTGCCCTGCGTGGGTTCCTCGGGGGAGATCAGCCAACCATCGACCTCCCTCAGAACCAGACCCAGGCTGCCCTCGTCAAAGTAGATCTCATGGGCTTCGAACTCGTGATCGCGATCAGGTGTGAAGCGGGCGAGCGGCAAACCAGCTAGAAGCGTAGTGGTTGCCTGCTCTGGCGATAGTCGCGAACACTCGTGCAGGCAGGCGTCGCGCCTCCTGACGGTTCGGTTACGCTCGGCCGCATGGAGAGGCCATCGCTGGTTTCGAGTCGCGGAGCTGATCGAGGAGCAGCCCGTCGGCCTCTGCCTACCCATCCAAATGTCGTGTGATGACCCCGAGTTCAGAACCGAGATCCGCCTCGGAGACAAGAACCTCGCCCTTTCGCTATCCGGTGCGCTGAACCGGTTCGGAGGTCACCAGGCGCTCACATCCAAGGCGGTCAATCAAGGCGAGTGGATCAGCCGGGCCGAAGCACGGCGGCTCGCGGCGACCAACGGCTACGCACTCGACGAGGACGGCTAGTCGATAGGCGGCGGTCAGTTCGGGGGCCATTGGCGAACACTGGTCCAAGCGTTGGCCTCACCGCTGCACGGGCCGTGTCCCGAATTGCGACTTGCAGCGCACGGACGGTCTGCATAGACCTTCCTTACGACCTCGGGGTACCTCAACTGGCAGAGCGACGGACTGTCCATCCGAGAGGTGCCGGTTCGAGTCCGGCCCCCGGGGTCCAGAACACCGAAGGCCCGCCTTGCGGCGGGCCTTTGCGTAGCTCAACAACTCGACGGACTGTCCACGACGAATGATACCTCTGCCGTCATTACCAGCCACCGTCAGAGCCCGGGCCAGGCCCCTGCGATTAGGCGGCGCGGACGGCTTGCTCGACGGCGGCGCGCAGGTGCGCCGAGCTCGCGACCACGTCACCGACGACGACCAGCGACGGTGACTCGAGCCCGCGGGCGACCGCGGCGATCGTGCCGAGCGTGCCGACGCGCGTCTCCGAGCCGGGCAGCGAGAGCTTCGAGATGACCGCGGCAGGCTCGTCGACGTCGCGGCCCGAGAAGATGAGGTTGTCGGCGAGGTGCTGCAGGCGCTTCAGGCCCATGAAGATCACGAGCGTTCCTGGTGTCGCTGCGAGGTGGTCGTAGTCGAGGTCACTGCCGTCGCCGGACGTTCCGGTGAGGATCGTCAGCTGTGCGGCGACCCCGCGAGTGGTGAGCGGGATTCCAGCGAGCGCAGGCACCGCGGTGAACGTTGAGACGCCGGGCACGACCTCGTACTCGATCCCGGCTGCGGCGAGCGCCTCGACCTCTTCGAAGCCGCGGCCGAAGATGAACGGGTCGCCGCCCTTCAGGCGCACGACCCTGCGGCCACGCCGGCCGTGGTGCACGAGCACCTCGTTGACCTCCTCCTGCGTCAAGCCGTCGCGCGAGATGCGCACCGCGCCGATCGCCTTCGACACGAGGCCCGAGGCGACGAGCCGGTCGTAGACAAGAACCTCGCAGTTGCGCACGAGCTCGAGCGCGCGGACCGTGACGAGACCGGGATCGCCGGGCCCTGCGCCGACGATTGCCACACTCATGCCAACGCCTCCTCGACGAGTTTCTGGAAGTAGTCGCGCCGCGCCTCGTAGGTCGGCAGCTCACTCTTCGCCCACGGGCGCAGCGCCTCGAGCTTGCGCGCCAACTCCGCGTGCTGCGGGCCGATCAGCTCGGCGACGTCGCTGCGGATGCGCTGCGCGAGCGCCGGTGAGGCGCCGCCGGTCGAGACGCCGACGACGATCGGGTCGCGCCGCACGATCGCCGGGAGGATGAAGCTGCAGAGCTCGGGATCGTCGGCGACGTTGCAGAGCGTCGAGCGCTCGGCCGCCACGCTCGAGACGTCGGAGTTGACGGAGCGGATGTTCGTCGCGGCAATCACCAGGAAGCGGCCGACCACGTCGGAGCGCCGGAACTCACGCCGCTCGACGCGCACCGGCAGACGGCGAAGGTCGTCGTCCACCTGCGGCGCGATCACGGTCACCTTCGCCTCGCAGTCGAGCAGCCCGTGCACCTTCTCCGTCGCAACACGCCCACCGCCGACGACGAGGCAGTCGCGGCCACGCAGGTCCAGGCACGCCATGTAATAGCGAGGGTCGCTCATGTCGCGAGACTCGTCAGCCGGGCCCCGTTCGTGTCGAGCCGCACCGAGGCCTCGACCCCGCCCGCTTCGATCGTGATCGTGAACGCGCCGGGCGCGACCGCCGCGATCTTCACCGCGTCGATCTGCTGGCCGTTCAGCGCCTGCAGCGCGGCCGACACCTCGCGCGCGCTTTCGGAGCGATCGCGGCCGCGCGGCAACCGGCGCAGGGTCGAGAGCGCAGCCTGCTCGCCGCCGGGCCCGTAGTACGCGCGAACGCGCCCCGTCTGCAGTCCCAGCTCGAGCACCGACTCGAGCAGTTCGGTGGATCCTTCGCCGACCTCACCTTCGTCGACGTCCGAGACGAGCTCCGCGAGCCGTGCGCGCATCTCGTCGTTCTGCGCCATCGACAAGACGGTCTGCGCCTCGGCGAGCGCGACCTCGCGTGCCTCGCCCTTGAGAGCAAGGCTGCTACTCACTGTCGTCTCCGATCAGCGCGCGGAGCTCGTGCTCGAGCCCGCCCGTCTCGATCGCGCAGTGGATGCCGCACTCCTTCGGTGCGTTCGACTCCCACCACCAGCGTCCGGCGCGGAGGTCCTCGCCCTGCTGCGTCGGGCGTGTGCACGGCGCGCAGCCGATCGAGGTGTAGCCCTTGTCGTAGAGCGAGTTGTAGGGCAGGTCGTGCTCCTTGACATAGTCCCACACGTCTTCCTCGGACCACTCGGCGAGCGGGTTGAACTTGACGATCGCGCCGTGGTCGTGGTCGATCTCGACCTTGCGAATGTCGCTGCGCGTGGCCCACTGGTCGCGGCGCAGGCCGGTGATCCACGCGTCGAGCCCGGCGAGGTGCTGTTGCAGCGGGATGACCTTGCGCACCTGGCAGCAGAGCAGGCGGTTGTCGACGCTCTTGTAGAAGAGGTTCGGGCCGTGCTTCTTGACCATCGCGTTGACGGGCGCGTTGTTCGGCGAGAGCAGGTCGAGCTGCAGCTTCGGGTAGCGCTCGTACATCTGCTCGATCAGCTCGAACGTCTCGCTTGGGAGACGGCCGGTGTCGACGCTGAACATCCGGATGTTCGGATCGATCTGGTACGCCATGTGCAGCAGCACCGCGCCGTCCGTCTGGAACGCGGTCGAGATCGAGAGCGACGGCGAGAAACGCTCGATCGCCCACTCGATGACGACCTCCGGCTCCTCACCCTCGAACTCGACAGCGAGCTCCCCCGCCTCCAAGTCATCGAGAACATCCACGCTCATGCCACTTCCTCCTTCTTCGGCCTGGCCGGGGCGGGCTCGCGCCCTGCGAGGCGCCCAAGATCGTCATCGGTCGTGCGGTCGCAAAATGAACGGAATGACTCGCCGTCGGCGCGCTGCACGACCCAGCCGCCGACGAGGCCGACGACCGCGTCGTCGAGCTCGTCCGTCGGCACGCGCTTGAACACGGCCCGCGCGATCGCCGCCGGGCGGTCGAGGCTGCCGCGGAGGTAGACATCGTAGGCCTGCCGGCGCTTGCCGTTCTCGTCGCGGACGGTCGTGCCCTGGAACCCGATCTCGCCGACCCAGTGGTGCGCACACGCGTGCGGGCAACCGTCGAGGTTCATGCGCAGGCCGTCGGCGTCCTTGCCGAAGCGCTCTTCGAGCAGCTGCACGAGCCCATCCATGCGCGACTTGGTCTCGGTGACGGAGAAGTTGCAGTGCGGCTCGCCCGTGCAGGCGACCGCATCGCCACGCAAGGTGCCCGCGCTGAGGGGCAGGCCGATCTCGTCGAGCTTTGCGGTCACCTCGTCGAGGCGGTCGGGTGCGACGTTCGTGAGCACGAAGTTCTGCTGGCGGGTGAGGCGCACGTCGCCACCGAGGGTCTCGGCGAGGTCGGCGAGCGCGATCATCTGATCGCCGCTGACGAGGCCGAGGTGCACCGGCACCCCGACGTAGTGACGCCCGTCGGACTGGTCGTGCACACCGAGGTGGTTGCTGGCCGGCGGCAGGTGCGGCAGCGTGAAGTCTTCGAACGTGCGGCCGAGGCGCTTCTCGATCAACGCGCGCATGCCCTCCGGACCGATGTCGTCGATCATGAACTTGAGGCGCGACTTGACGCGCGAGACGCGATAGCGCAGGTCTTCGCGCCACTCGTCGAGGATCGCCGTGAGCAGTGTGACGGCGTCTTCCTTGGCGACCCAGATGCCGAGGTCCTTCGCGATCCGCGGCACCGACGAGAGGCCGCCCCCGACGAGCACACCGAACCCTTCACGTCCATCCTTGATCGCGCCGATCAACGCGATGCAGTTGATCTCCGGCGCCGAGCATGCGTCGGGGCACGCGGTGATCGCGATCTTCAGCTTGCGCGGCAGGTCGGAGTAGTCGGGGTTCCCGTAGAAGAACTCAGCTGCTTCGTCGAGCACCGGCGTCGGGTCGAAGAGCTCGTCGTGCGCAAGGCCGCCGAGCGGGCAACCGGTGATGTTGCGCACGGTGTCGCCGCAGGCGCCCGCGGACGTCAGACCAACGGCATGCATGCGGTCGAACACGTCCGGCAGGGAGGCGAGCGTTATGTAATGCAGCTGCACGTTCTGGCGCGTGCTGAGCTCGCCCGACCCCTGCCCGTGCACGTTCGAGATCTCGCCGATCGCGCGGAGATGGTCAGGCGACGTGATCCCGCCCGGGATCTTCACGCGCAGCATGAACGTCCCGATCTTCGGCTTGTCGTGGTAGAGGCCCCACCACTTGAGCCGGACGATGTCCTCTTCGTCGACCTGTTCGTATCCCTGGGCGATCAGCGCCGGCAGCTCGTCGAGCATGCCGAGCGGGCTCTTGTCGCGCTTCAGCCTCTCGACCGAATTGCGCTTGAGGACGAGTTCGAGGGTAGGGGCTTCTTTGGCTTGGGCCATTGCGGGTCGCTGCGTGAAAAGGAAGGTGGACGCAGCCCGCTAGCCGGCGATCAGCCGGAGCGGGCGACACATCTGAATCGGAGCAAGGACGCTCACGGCTCTGAGATTACCTGCATACCTTCAAAAAGTAAAGCGATGACCCTTCAAGAAGGAAAGGTCGTTACTTTACATTGTGAAGTGTTACGTCGAGCGAGCCGTCCGGGCGCCGGCGCAGGCGCAGCGGCCAGACGTTGCCGCTACTCGACGTCACCTCGACGTCGACCGGCTCGTGAATCCCACCGATCACGCGGCGGGCCGCGAGCAGCTCTTCGTGGCGGGCGACCGCGGCCCGGACCGCCGGCAACACGTCCCGCGGTTCGAACGGCTTCGTCAGGTACGAGAACACGCCGGCGCCGATCGCGCGTGTCACGAGCTCGGCATCCGCGTACGCGGTCAGCATCACGATCGGCATCGGCCGTTCGGCGTAGACGCGCCGCGCCGCTTCGATTCCGTCCAGGTTCGGCATCTTGATGTCGAAGAGCCCGACGTCCGGATTCGTCGTCCGGGCGAGCTCGACCGCCTCGAGACCATCGCGCGCCTCACCGACCACATCCATTCCGTTCTCCTCCAGCATCTGCCGGAGATCGAGCCGAATGATCGTCTCGTCTTCTGCGATCAGGACGCGCAGGCGATCCTCGAAGAGGGGATTACCTGACACCACGGCCTCCCTTCCGATGCTTTATCTTTTGAAGCCTCATGCCGCAGATTCGTATCCCGCCCGTGCTTCGGCCCGAGGCCGGCGGCAACCGGACGGTCGACGTCGAAGCGGCGACCGTGCGCGAGGCGCTCGACCTGCTGGTCACGCAGTACCCCTCGCTGAAGAGCCGTGTCCTCGAGGGCGACGGAGTGCCCAGCTTCCTGAACGTGTTCGTCGATGGCGACGACGTCCGACTCCTCGGAGGTTTGGATGCGGGCGTCGCCGCGTCATCGACGATCTTGCTCCTCCCCGCCGTCGCCGGCGGGTAGTGGCGGGAGGGAGCGGCCCCCCAATAAGTCCGCCCCCTCCCCCACATCTCAGATGGTGGGTCGGTGATTCGAGTGCCTGCGGGGATGGTCTGGATCAAGTAGGTCGTCCAGGTCGGGCGCAGGCCATAGGGGTTCCTACGTACAAGCCCGACCTGGGCGAGATGCGCCGCGTCCAGGCCACCATCCGCAGGTGCGCGAATTGCCGATCAACCATCTCTAGACCTCGGCGGTTGTGTGGACGGCGATCGGCTCGTGGGCATGCGCCGTGCCGAGGTGGCTGTGGGTGTCGGTGCCGTAGCCGCCGGGGACGGGGATGTAGAACTCGGGGTAGCCCCACATGCCGTGTTCGGAGACGTCGAGGCCTGCGGTCTCGACGTGTTCTTCGACGCGGATGCCCCAGAGCTTGTGCATGACGAAGAGTGCGCCGTATGAGGTGCCGAAGGTGAAGGCGCCGACCGCGGCCAGGCCGAGCGCCTGGATGCCGAGCTGGTGGAAGGAGCCGGTGTAGACGAGGCCGCC
>JBJMKA010000020.1:0-12173 GCA_045805985.1 Gaiellaceae bacterium
CGGGTCCTTGATCCCCGCACGTGCGCGGCGAATCGACTTCGAGACGGCGACGATCGCGGCGTCCTGCCCGATGACACGCTTGTGCAGCTCGTCCTCCATGCGGACGAGACGCTGCGACTCGGCCTCGGTGAGCTTGAACACCGGGATGCCCGTCCACATCGAGACGATGTCGGCGATCTCCTCCTCGCCGATCTCGGGCTGCTCGGTCTGGTCCTGCTCGCGCCACTGCTCCTCGAGCTCCCGCTTCTTCTGCGTGAGCTTGCGCTCCTTGTCACGGAGCGACGCGGCCTTCTCGAATTCCTGGTTCTCGATCGATGCTTCCTTGTCCTTGCGGACCTTCTCGATCTCCTCCTCGAGCTCGCGGTAGCGCGGCGGTGCGGTCATCGTCTTGATGCGCATCCGCGACGCGGCCTCGTCGATCAGGTCGATCGCCTTGTCGGGCAGCTGGCGGTCCTGGATGTACCGGCTCGCGAGCGTCGCGGCAGCCTCGAGCGCCTCGTCGGTGATCTTGCACCGGTGATGCGCCTCATAGCGGTCGCGCAGGCCGCGCAGGATCTGCACGGTGTCGTCCGTGGTCGGCTCCTCGACGCGGATCTGCTGGAAGCGCCGCTCGAGCGCCGAGTCCCGCTCGAGGTACTTGCGGTACTCGTCGAGCGTCGTCGCGCCGATCGTCTGCAGCTCACCGCGTGCGAGCGCCGGCTTGAGGATCGACGCAGCGTCGATCGCGCCCTCGGCAGCACCCGCGCCGACGAGATTGTGCAGCTCGTCGATGAACAGGATGATGTCGCCGCGCTGGGTGATCTCCTTCATCACCTTCTTCAGGCGCTCCTCGAACTCGCCGCGGTACTTCGAGCCCGCAACGAGCGCTGCAAGGTCGAGGCTGTAGATCTGCTTGCCCTTCAACAGGTCGGGCACGTTGCCGGCCGAGATGCGCTGTGCGAGGCCCTCGACCACGGCGGTCTTGCCGACACCTGGTTCGCCGATCAATACCGGGTTATTTTTTGTGCGGCGCGAGAGGATCTGCATGATCCGCTCGATCTCGGTCTGACGCCCGACAACGGGGTCGAGCTTGCCCTCGGTCGCGAGCTTCGTGAAGTTGCGACCGAACTGGTCGAGCAGCTTCGAGCTCTTGCCCTTCTCGCTCGTGCCGCCCGAGGCGCCGCCCTGCCGCCGGCCGGGGCCGGAGAGCATGCGGATGATCTCGTTGCGGATCTTCTCTGCGTCGGCGTCGAAGTCGAGCAGGATGCGGGCCGCGACACCCTCGTTCTCGCGAACGAGCCCGAGCAGGATGTGCTCGGTGCCGATGTAGTTGTGGCCCAGCGACAACGCCTCGCGGAGCGCGAGCTCCAGCACCTTCTTCGCGCGAGGGGTGAACGGAATCTGGCCGGTCGTGACCTCGTCGCCCTGACCGACGATGCGGGCGACCTGCGCGCGCACCTCTTCGACGGTGATGTCGAGAGACTCGAGCACGCGCGCGGCGAGACCTTCCTCTTCGCGCAGCAGGCCGAGCAGGATGTGCTCGGTCCCGATGTAGTTGTGCTTGAGCGCGCGCGCCTCGTCCTGAGCGAGCACGACGACCTGGCGAGCCCTTTCTGTGAACCTTTCGAACAATTCGAGACCTCTCTTCCGCCTGACCGGCGGCGCAAACGGTTGCCTTCCCTAAGAGGCAGCATGGTACTCCCCGCGGCGGGTGTGCCGCATCCCTCGGACGCCGCCGCGGACACGACCGCGGTCGCCGTGGTCCGCCCAGCTCGCGCCCCCGACCGCCGCATTCGTGCGGTTTGTTGCCAAGGCGGATCGATCAGCTGGAGCGTTCGCGCTGGGCCGGGAACAAGATCACGTCTCTGATCGAGTCCTTCCCGGCGAGGACCATCGCCAGGCGGTCGATGCCGAGCCCGAGACCGCCGGTCGGGGGCATGCCGTAGGCGAGCGCCTCGACGTAGTCGGGGTCGCCCTGCTCGGCCTCGACATTACCGCCCGCGCCCTCCTTCGCCTGCATCGCAAAGCGTTGCGCCTGCTCCTCGGCGTCGTTCAGCTCCGTGAATGCGTTGCCCAGCTCCATGCCGCCGACGTAGAACTCGAAGCGTTCCACGATCTCCGGATCGTCGTCGGTGACCCGCGCGAACGGCGAGAGCTCGATCGGGTAGTCGTAAAGGATCGTCGGCTCGATCAGGCGCGGTTCGACATACGCCGTCACAGCCTTGTCGACGAGCTGCGACCACGTCTTGTCGTTCGAGACGTCGACCCCGCGCGAATCGAGGCGCTGCTTGAGGTCGTCGTAGTCCTTCGTCCAGAGATCGAACTCCTTCAGCTCGTCGACGAGCTTGACGCGCTTCCACGGCGCCTTGAGGTCGATCTCATTCCCCTTGAAGGTCGTCTTCGTCGTGCCGAGCGTCTCGCGGGCGACGAACTCCAGCATGTTCTCGATCCGGCCCATCGTGTCCTGGTAGTCCGCGTACGCCTCGTACCACTCGAGCATCGTGAACTCGGGATTGCGCTTGAAGTTGACACCTTCGTTGCGGAAGTCCTTGCCGATCTCGTAGACCCGCTCGAGCCCGCCGACGATCAGGCGCTTGAGGTAGAGCTCGGTCGCGATGCGCAGGTAGAGATCCTGGTCGAGCACGTTGTGATGGGTCACGAACGGCTCGGCGAACGCGCCGCCGTACCGCGGCTGCAGGATGGGCGTCTCGACCTCGATGAAGCCCTCGGTGTCGAGGTAGCGGCGGATGGCGGTCACGATCCGCGCGCGCAGTACGAAGTCGGCGCGCACGTCCTCGTTCATCAGCAGGTCGAGGTAGCGACGCCGGTAGCGCTGCTCGATGTCGGTCAGCCCGTGATGGGTGTCGGGGAGGGGCGAGCGGTTTCGCGAAAGGAGGACGAGCTCGTCGAGGATCAGCGACGGCTCGCCGCGGCGGCTCTTCGTCGGTTTGCCGATTGCGCCGACGACGTCGCCGAGGTGCACGTCGATCACACCGGTCCGCGCCTCCGGCGCGAGCAGCTGGATGCGCCCGCTACGGTCGACTAGGTCGAGGAAGACGAGCTTCCCCATGTCGCGCCGCGCCATCACGCGTCCCGCAAGCCGCCGCGTCTCCGCGCCCTCCTCGCCCGTCTCGAGCGCCTCCGCCTCGTCGTGCACGCTCGCGATCTCGTCCCGGTCGGGGAACCTCTTTGGGGAGTTGCTCACGGCGTCTTGACCATAGCCCAGGCTTGCGGACCGCCCTGCGGCGTCTCGCCCGTGCGCACGAGCTCGAATCCATGTCGCTCGTAGAACGAAAGGTTCGCGTCGTTGTTCGTCAGCAGCACCGCGGGCAGCGCGGCGCGTGCCGCGGCCGAGAGGCCCGGCTCGAGCAGCGCAGCGCCGATACCTCGCCTCTGCGCGGAGGGCTCGACGCCGATCCCGGCGAGGTACCAGTGCGGCTCGGGCATCGCTTCGGAGCGCAGCGTTTCGACGGCGCGGCCGTAGGCGAGGAACGGCCCGATTGCTGAACCGAGCCGGAACGGCGTCGTGACCAGTGCCTTCAGCGTCGGCCCGACGCGCATCGGCGGCCGTCCGGGCGGCAGCCAGCGGGCGGCGCCGTACACGACCCCCGACGTCGTCCAGACTTCGGCGGCCGTGACGTCGAAGCCCACGCGGAAGAGCCACGGCAGCAGCCGGCGGCGCCTCTCCGCATCCGGGATCAGCCAGACCCAGGCCGGGTCGTCGTGGAACGCACGCGCGAGCACGTCGCTCGCCTCACCGAGCCGCGCGTCCTCCAGGCGCACCACGTCCATGGTGCGCAAGCCTATTGACCACGTTTTTGAGAGGTTCCGCTAAGCGGCTTTGATCTCGAGGATCTTGAACTTCAACGATCCACGAGGAGCGGAGACCTCGACCACGTCGCCCTTCTTGTGGCCGATGATCGCCTTGCCGACCGGCGACTCGTTCGAGAGCTTGTTCTCTGCCGGGTTCGCCTCAGCGGAACCGACGATGTGGTACTCGAAGGTCTTGTTCGCCTGCATGTCGCGCAGGCGCACATGCGAGCCCACCGAGACGGCGTCCTTCGAGATCTCCTTCTTCGTGATCACGCGCGCGGAGAGGAGCCGCTCCTCGAGCTGCGCGATCTTGTGCTCGAGCATCGCCTGCTCGTTCTTCGCGTCGTCGTACTCGGCGTTCTCCGCGATATCGCCGAACTCGCGGGCGACCCGGATCCGCTCCGCGACTTCGCGGCGCTTGTCGTTGCGCAGGACATCGATCTCCTGCTGGAGCTTCTTGTAGCCGTCCGCTGTGAGAATGACTTCCTTCAACCAAGGCCTCCTAGACCCGCCTAAATGGGCGGGAATGGTAGCGGGGGTGTCAAGGGAGCCGCAACCCTTCACGGCTACCATTTGCGGGCTGTGAGCATCGATCTGCAAGACACCTGGTTCCTGGGCGGTGTCGAGATCCCGACGCGCCTCGTCCTGGCGCCGATGGCCGGGGTCAGCGTGCAGGCCTTTCGGCGCCAGGGCCGCAGATACGGAGCGGGCCTCGTCTGCTCGGAGATGGTCTCCGTGGCCGGGATCCAGCACCGCAACGAGCGGACGCTCGGTTACCTGCGGGTCGGTTCGGACGAGCACCCGCTGGCGATCCAGATCTTCGGCTCCGACCCGCTCCCGATGGCCGAGGCCGCGCGGATGGTCGAGGCGGCCGGCGCCGACGTCGTGGACATGAACTTCGGCTGCCCGGTGAAGAAGGTCACGAAGACCGGCGCGGGCGCCTCCTTGCTCGACGATCCCGTCCGTGCTTGCCGCCTCGTGGAGGCCGTCGCGACCGCAGTCGCGCTCCCGGTCAGCGTCAAGATGCGCCGCGGTGTCGAGAACGGGTCGCGCACCTGCCTCGACGTCGGGCCGAAGCTCGTCGCGGCCGGCGCATCGTCGCTGACGCTGCACCCACGCTCGGCGAAGCAGATGTACACCGGCGCCGCCGATCACTCGCTGACGGCCGAGCTCGTGTCGCTCGTCGACGTCCCCGTGATCGCTTCCGGCGACGTGACGTCGCGTGCAAAGGCGCAGTCCGTGCTCGCGACGACGGGTGCCGCCGCGGTGATGGTCGGTCGTGCCGCGCAGGGCAACCCGTGGGTGCTGCGCGAGATCATGGGCGGCAGCGACGAACCGTCGCGTGAGGAGGTCGTTGCGGAGCTGATCCTCTTCATGCGCGAGACGGTGCGCGAGCTCGGCGAGCAGCGCGCCAACGGCTTCCTGAAGAAGTTCTACGGGTGGTATCTCGGCCGCGGGCGCTTCCCGCGGCCGTTCAAGCAGGAGCTCGTGATGCTGCCGACGATCTCCGAGGTGGAGGCGCGTCTGCTCGCAGCCGCGCCCGGCGCGCGCTTCGTGCTCGAGCGGCTCCTGCGCGAGGTGCCGGACCCTGCCGACGAGGTACTCCTCGACTCGCTGCCGATCTCGATCTACGGCGGCGGCTGAGCCGCGGATCGAACTCCTGAACCTGGTTCAAAAACCGAACCAGGTTCAGAACCTAATCCAAACCTGATTCGGCGTCGCCCGGCGCATCGCCTCGCCGGTGGCCTGCAGGCCGAACCAGGTTCGAGAGTTTCGAAGCTACGACCGGTTTCGCTCCCAGACGATCCGCAGGCCGTGCAGCGTCAGCTCCTGGTCGACCGCAGTGATGCTCCGCGAGTGCGGCGCGATCAGATCGGAGAGCCCGCCGGTCGCGACCACCGGCACGCCCTCCACGTCCAGCTCGTCCTTGATCCGGCCGACGATCGCATCGACCTGGCCGGCGAACCCGTAGACGAGCCCCGACTGGAGCGCCGCGACGGTCGTCTGGCTGATCACGCGCTCGGGAGCGACGAACGGCACCCGCGGCAACCGAGCCGCACGCGCGAAGAGCGCATCCATGGAGATCTCCACGCCTGGCGCGAGCACGCCGCCGGCGAACTCGCCCGCGGCGTTGACGACGTCGAAGTTCGTCGACGTGCCGAAGTCGACGACGACCGCGGGCGCGCCGTGCCGCTCGCGGGCGGAGACCGCGTTCGCGATCCGGTCCGGCCCGACTTCACGCGGATCGTCGTAACGGATCGGGACGCCCGTCGAGACGCCCGGCCCGAGGACGAGCAGGTCCGCTCCCGCCCATCGCTCGGCGAACGCCTCGTACTCCCGAACGAGCGGGGGCACGGAGGAGCACAGCACGATCCCGTCCAGCGACGCGAGGTCGACGAAGGCGCGCAACAGCACGGCGAGCTCGTCGCCGGTGTGTGAGCGGTCCGTCCCGACCCGGAACTGCTCGCCAAGGTTTACCCCTTCGAAGAGGCCGAACACGGTCTGCGTGTTGCCGACGTCTATTGCCAGGAGCATCGGCAGAACCTAGCGCTTTGCGCTTCCCACGCGGACGTTCCGCTCAGGCTCAATGCGACTGGAGTGGGAAGCGCCCTAGAGGTCTTCGATCTCGCTGCGCCCCTCGCCGATGCGCTTGGCGAGCGCCTCGGGCGTCAGGGCCGGCTCGTCGCCCTCGCCGCGCAGCTCCTCGACCGTCACGTCGCTCGAGGTGTAGACCTCGGCCCGCGGGATCATCCGCGTCGGGCGGTTCTTGTCCCACACCCAGACGTCCTCCATCTGCAGGTGGAAGAACGGGTAGTTCGGCTGAGGGACGTACTTCATGTCCAGCTTGTTGCAGAGGTACGTCGCATCCTGGGTGAGGACGCAGTATCGGAAGAGGGTGAAGACCGCGCCGTATTCCTTCTTCAGGCGTAGCTCGGCCTCGGCCTCGAACTCGTCGAGCTCGTCGAGGTTGCTCACGCCTCTGATGATAGCCCCGCGAGGGCTTCCTGGACCGTGCCGTTTCCGGGGATTTTCTGTGCCGGAACGAGCTCGGCCAGTGGTCTGAGCACGAAATCGCGCCGGGTGAGGCGCGGATGGGGGACGACCAGGCCCGGCTCGTCGATCGCCTCGTCGCCGTAGAGCAGCAGGTCGAGGTCGATCGTCCGCGGCCCCCATTGCGGGCCGATCCGCTCGCGGCCGAGGCGGCGCTCGACGTCGAGCAGGTGATCGAGCAGCTGGCGCGCCGTCAGCCGCGTCTCGAGCTCCGCGACCCCGTTCAGAAACAGCGGCTGGTTCCCGTAGCCCCACGGCTCCGTCTCGATCACCGTGGAGAGGCGCGCGGCTCCGATCAGCTCCGCGGCTTCGCGGATCAGGCGCTCGCGGTCGCCGAGGTTCGAGCCGAGGCCGACGTACGCGAGCGTCATGGTCGTTGGACGATAACCGCCGAGTGCTCCACTCCGAGACCTGCGGGCTGCTTGCGCACACGCAGCTTCAGGCGCTTGGGCTCGAATTGCTCATAGAGGGAGTCCGCAACCGCCGTCGCAAGTGCCTCGAGCAGGTTGAAGCGGCGCGCATCGCTCAGCTCGCGGATCTTCGCCGCGACCAAGGTGTAGTCGAGCGCGTGCTCGAGGTCGTCGTCCGCGCCGCGCTCGCCAACGTCGAGCTGGACGTCCCACAGGAAGAGCTGGCCCTCGCGCTGCTCCTCCTCGTATGCGCCGTGGAAGCCGAACACCTCCAAGCCGTGCAACTCGACGATCAACCGCGCACCGCCTTCGCGGCCGCAAGTGCCTCGACGTGCTCGCGCACGTCGTGCGCGCGCACGATCGTCGCGCCGCGGTCGAACGCGGCGACCGCGGCGCCGACCGACGCGGCCGTCGTCCCGACCTTCGCGTCCGGGTCCCCGAGGATCTTCGCGAGCGAGCTCTTGCGCGAGAAGCCGATCACGATCGGCCGTCCGATCGCGGCGAGCTCGTCGAGGCGCCGCACGAGCTCGAAGTTCTGCTCCACGGTCTTGCCGAAGCCGATCCCGGGGTCGAGGCACACGAGCTCCTCGCGGATGCCGGACGCGACCGCGAATGCGAGCCGCTGCTCGAGGAAGCGCTTGACGTCGGAGACGACGTCGTCGTAGCTCGGGCTGTCCTGCATCGTGCGCGGCTCGCCCTGCATGTGCATCAGGCAGAGGTAGGAGCCGGCGTCCGCGACGACGCCGGCCAGCTCGGGGTCGCCGCGCAGCGCGGTCACGTCGTTGACGAGCTCCACGCCGAGCTCGAGCGCGCGCCGGGCGACAAGGGCCTTTGAGGTGTCGACCGACAGCGGCGCACCGTTCAGGTCGGCGAGCACCTGCTCGATCCGGGCCAGCTCCTCCTCGGCCGTGACACCCTCCGAGCCCGGCCGAGTCGACTCGCCGCCGACATCGACAATCGCCGCGCCGCAGTCCAGCATCCCCCACGCCGAGGTGACCGCCGCCTCGACACGCAGGTGCACGCCGGCATCCGAGAACGAGTCCGGCGTGACGTTGATCACGCCCATCACGGAGGGCGCCGGGAAGCGCCGGTCGATCGGGGGCCGGTTTGACACGTTCGAATAATGGCTTGGATGGACGGTGGCTGGCGCTATCTGCTCTGGATCGCGCGCCGGCAGCGGTGGACGACCGTAGGCGCGATCACTGCCGGGATCACCTGGCAGGGCGCAGCGATCGCCGCGCCGCTTCTGATCAAGAGCGCGATCGACAGCGGGATCGTCCACCACCACACGCGTGCCCTCTGGTGGGCGTGTGCCGGCCTGATCGGGCTCGGGGCGGTCGAGGCGGTCGCCGGCGGCTCGCGCCACTTCTTTGCGATCCGCAACCGGGCACAGGCCGACGCGCAGGTGCGCGACGCGATCTTCCGCCGTGCGCTCGAGCTCGACGCGCGCTACCACGACCGCGTCGGCGCGGGCGAGTTGATCTCCCGGGCCTCGAACGACGCCGAGCTCGTCGCCCGCGCCTTCGACTCGATCGGGCACACGCTCGGGTACGTGGTGACGCTGTTCGGCGCGTCCGCGATCCTCGTCGTGATCGACTGGCGCCTGGCGCTGGCTGTCCTCGCGCCACTGCCGCTCGTCAGCCTCGGCTTCGGTCGCTATTCGAAGCGCTACGCCGAGCGGACGAAGATCAACCAGGAGGCTCTCGCCGACGCGACGACGCTGGTCGAGGAGACGATCGCCGGCATCCGCGTCGTGAAGGGGCTGAACGCGGGCGGGGCGCTCGCGCGACGGTTCCGGCGCCAGTCGGATGACGTGGTGCGCACGGCGCTCGACGTGGCGCGGGTGGACGCGGTCTTCCTGCCGGCGCTCGAGGCATTGCCCTTGATCGGCGTGCTCGTCGTCCTCTGGTACGGCAGCCACCGCGTGCTGAGCGGCGCGATCACGATCGGGACGTTCGCGGTCTTCAACTTCTACCTGGCGCTGCTCGTCAACCCGCTCAGGACGATCGGGCAGCGAGTCGGGACGTTCCAGCGCGCCGCCGCCGCGGCGCGGCGCGTCACCGAGGTGCTGCGTGCGCAGCCGTTGGTCCTCGAGTCGCGGCGCCCGAGGCCCTTCCCCGGGCGCGCCGGCGTCTCCTTCCAGGACGTGAGCTTCTCCTACGAGGACGGCGGACCGGTCCTCACCGGGTTCAGCTTGGAGATACCGGCGGGGACGTCGCTCGCGCTCGTCGGCGCAACCGGCTCGGGAAAGTCCACGGCCGCTGCGCTGCTGGCGCGGTTCTACGACCCGGAGTCGGGCCGCGTCTCGATCGGCGGCGTCGACGTGCGGGAGCTCGAGCTCGCCGCGCTGCGGCAGGGCGTCGGCATCGTCTTCGAGGAGACGTTCCTCTTCGGCGACACGGTGCGCGGCAACCTGGGCTTCGGCGCGCCTGATGCAGACGAGGGCGCGGTCGAGCACGCCGCGCGGCTCGCGGGCGCCGACGAGTTCGTGGAGCGGCTGCCGGAGGGATACGAGACGATGCTCGGCGAGCGCGGCTACTCGCTCTCGGGCGGGCAGCGCCAGCGAATCTCGATCGCGCGCGCGATCCTGGCCGACCCGAAGGTGCTGATCCTCGACGACGCGACGTCCGCGGTCGACGCCACGAAGGAGCACGAGATCCGGGCGGCTCTGTCCGAGGTGATGCAAGGGCGTACAACCCTCGTGATCGCCCACCGGCCCGCCACAATCGCGCTCGCCGACCGCGTGGCGGTCGTCGACGAAGGCCGCGTCGTCGACGAAGGGACGCATGCCGAGCTGCTCGCCCGCTCCGCGGCGTACCGGGAGCTGCTCGCGCTCGACCAGGAGGACGTCGCGTGATCAGGGCGCGGATCTGGCCCATCCTCAGTCCGCAGCGAAGGCTGATCGTCGCCGCGGGCTTGGCGATGGCCGGCGCGACCGTGGTTTCGCTGGCGGCGCCGCTTCTGACGAAGATCGCGATCGACCGCGGCATCCGCGAGCGAGACCTGCACGTGATCGACGTCATCGCGCTCGTGTACGTCGGCCTCGTGTTCCTGCGCCCGGTCTTCGAGCGCGTAGTCGTCCTGTGCAGCGCGCGCGCCGGCGAGCGCTTCCTCGGCGACCTCCGCGTGGCCGCCTACGAGAAGCTGCAGGAGCTCTCGATGCCGTTCTTCGAGCAGACGCGCGCGGGCGTGCTCGTGTCGCGGCTGACGAACGACGTTCAGACCCTCACCACGTTCACGCGGATGGTGCTCGTCGAGGTCGTCGGCTCCGTGCTCCTCTTCATCGTGACGCTCGTGATCCTCGTCTCGCTCTCGCCGCTGCTCTCGCTCGTGATGCTCGTCTCGCTGCCGATCCTCGTCGTCTCGTCGCTGCGCTACGGGAAGCGGTCACGTCCGGCGTTCCTCGCGCTGCGCGACACTGTGGCCGACACGATGTCGTCGTTGCAGGAAGGGCTCACCGGCGTCCGCGTCGTGCAGTCGTTCAGCCGCGAGGGGGACCGTTACGCGTCGTACCGGATGCGCTCGCGGGCGCAGGTATCCGCATGGCAGCGGATCTCGCTCGTGAACATCGGCTTCTTCCCGATGATCGCGTTCGCCCAGTCGCTCGCACTCGCCGCCGTGCTCGTCGTCGGCGGCTACCTGCAACGCCACGGCCGCGTCTCCGTCGGGACGATCGTCGCGTTCGCGCTCTACCTGATCTCGCTCTTCGACCCGGTGGCGCGGCTCGGCGACTGGTTCAGCGAGTTCCAGTCGGGCCGCGCGGCGCTCTCGAAGATCGTCACGCTGCTCGACACGCCGGTCACGGTCGTCGGGGGCGGCACGCCGCTGCCGGCCCAAGGCGGTCTGGCGGCGTCGGCTCTCACCTACAGCTACGGCGAGGGCCCGGCGGCGGTGGTCGACGTCACGCTCTCGCTCGTCCCGGGGGAGCATCTGGCGCTCGTCGGGGCGACCGGAGCGGGAAAGTCGACGCTCGGGAAGCTGCTCGTGCGCGCCTACGACCCGGACGAGGGGACCGTCACGTTCGGAGGGGTCGACCTCCGCCATGCGCAACTCGACGACTTGCGCCGGCGGATCGTGTTCGTCCCGCAGGAGGGGCACCTGTTCTCCGGGACGATCGCCGACAACATCAGGCTCGCCCGCCCGGAGGCAAGCGAGGAGGACGCGCGCGCGGCGCTGCGGGCGATCGGCGCACTCGAACGCTTCGAGTCGCTGCCCGACGGGCTCGCCACCGATGTGCGCTCGCGCGGCGTTCGGTTGTCGTCGGGAGAGCGGCAGCTCGTGTCGATCGCCCGCGTCGCGCTCGTCGATCCCGCGGTGATCGTGCTCGACGAAGCGACCTCGTCACTCGACCCGCAAACCGAGGCAGCGGTCGAGCAGGCGCTGGCCGCGATCTCGCATGGCCGCACGGTCGTGACCATCGCGCATCGGCTTTCAACAGCACGGCGCGCCGACCGCGTCGCCGTAATGGAGCACGGCAAGCTGATCGAGATCGCCTCGCACGACGAGCTGGTCGCAAACGGCGACCGCTACGCAGACCTGTGGGCGAGCTGGCAGGCGGGGCTCGTCGCATAACGCCGGTTCGAAACGCATGAACCTGGTTCGGCCTGCGCGCCACCGGCGACGCGACGCGCCGGGCACCGCCGAATCAGGTTCAACCCCAGAACCGAACCTGGAAGTTGTCTCGGAATGAAGGGACCCGTGCTTTGTTCTCGAACTGGTTGGTGTCAGCCAACCGGGAGGTGAGCATGGCCGGTTTTTGGGTGGAGGTGCCGGAGTCGCTGTGGCGGGAGATCGAGCCGTTGGTTCCGGTGCCGCAGCGGCGGTTTCGCTATCCGGGCCGGAAGCGTTTTTCGGAGCGGGCGTGTTTGGAGGGGATCTTGACGGTGTTGCGCTGGGGGATCCCCTGGGCAGAGTTGCCGA